>NZ_JAKILD010000005.1 GCF_023283825.1 Shewanella olleyana
GTAGCTGGCATTCACTTTGAAGGTTGAACGCTCCACATCCGTGGCGACGTTTTCTTTAAAGGTGCCACTGACGCTATCGAAGTTGTACTGCTGGAATTCAAACACTGAGCTGTTGTTTTCACGGTTGCTGTAGTCGTAACTACCGCCAACACGTAAACGGTTGCTGAGCATTGAAGTGATGCGGATGTTGGCATCGGTAGTATCCACTTCGCCATCCCAGTTTTGGATTGGGTTGCCCGCCACTTGAATTAAGTCATCATCCTGTATCATCCGACCGACAATATAGCGGCCAGACATGACAGTGCGGTCAAGTTGGTACTGACCGGATAACGACACTTGGTGTGCTTGGTTATCGGGTGTTGCCGCGTAGACATCGTAATAGGTTGGCAGGCTTAAGTGGTCGGTATTGTTTTTATACTGACTGCCAAAGTAGCTCAGCTCAGTTAACCAATTTTGACCGGTTAACGCAGCGCCTGCGGTAAATGAATCAGTGGTTGAGTCTACACGTTGACCAAAGTTAACCGGGCTTGGGCTGACTAAGCTGCTGCTCTTGTAACCGGTTTTATCTTCGGTATCGAAGCGGACATAGCCTTGATAAAAGTCTTGATTGAAATCCGCGCCAATACCGACTTTTTCACGTTGCTGTGAAAGCTCGAACACATAAGTGTCGCCAGGCACCATCATGCCGTCATCGTAATACAGATTACTTTGCGCATCACCCGATTGATAAGTGGTAATCAGTGAGTAGTCAGCATCGACATTAAACAAGCCTTTTTGACCCACACTGATGTTAGCAGTGCTGTTTTCAAATCCGAGTTGATGGGCTTGAATGCGTGCTTGGTAACCCTGCTCGCCTTGGTATTCAATATCACCACTGACGGCAGTGACAAAGCCCTCTTGGTCAGTCCCTAATGCATTGGCAGCGTGGACATCGTCGCTGTCGATGTAGCCTGCTGAGATATCCACACTACCGCTATATCCGGTTGTGTTAGTACAACGCTTACACTCATACTTTTCTTGATTAAGGTTGTCAGTGTTGGCATTACCGACGGCAAAGTTAGCCGCCATTGATGGCGCTGATGCAACCAATAAAGAAGCGGTAATTAAATTCAGTTTACAGTTCATGTTATGGCTCCTAATTAGCGCTGCAGTAAGCTGCCGGCTGGGTGGTTAGAACCATGGATTTGGCTATGACAATTCAAGCAGCTTTTTCCGCCGCCAAAGGCATCCATTCCAGGTTGTAGTACAACGCGACTTGCGTGGCCGTCATCAGCGTGACATTGCTGACATAACTGAGGGGCACGGTTATTGAGCATGCCTTCGTTAACGCTACCGTGTGGGTTATGACAAGTGACACAGTTTTCAGTGACAGGTGCATGCTCCCATAACATTGGGCCGCGTTTTTCAGCGTGACAGCTATAACAAGTGTCATTAACGGTTGGCTTGTTGAGTGCGCTTTCAGACATAGAGCCGTGTGGAGAGTGACAATCGATACAGGTCATCTGGTCCCACTTCATTGGGTGAGCAGAGCGCTTGTTCATGTCCGCTTTTTCGCGGGTGTGACATGAAGTACAAGTATCATTAACGGTGAGCTTGTCTAAAGCTGGGTCTTTCGCGGCATGAACCACGTGACAATCGGCGCAGGCAATCTCTTCCAGATTATGGGTGCTGCTGTGCCAAGCCATTTGCTCTGGGTCGTTATGACAACCTTGGCAGACAGTGTTTTGGGTTGGTGCATCCAATTTGCTGTTTTTGCCAAATTGAATCATAGGCTCTTTGCCGCCACGGTTGTGGTTGCCTTGAGGACCATGACAGGCTTCACATTGCAGGCCCGCCATTGGTGAATCTTTACTGGTTAAGTCGCCATGAGCGCCTTTGAAAATGTCAGCGACACCTTCAGTGCGTTGGTGACACATTAAGCAGCTATCAGCGCCTTTAGGGGAATACTTACCTTCAGCGAACTTCTCAACGAGTTTTTGAGAAACCTCGTCACCCGTCATGTCATCCCATGGCGCAGCAGCGGCATTAAATGTACATAAGTAAAGTATTACACTGATAGAAGCTAGGATGTTTCGACACCAGTTCATCATGTCACCAGACCTTATTAAATCGAATTTATAAAAATGGAATAATCAATAGGGGGTATTTTAGAGATATCTGATTTTCAAATCGAAGAATAGCGATTATCAAAATACGACATTTGTGATCCAGATCCGTATCAGGGCTGGCAAAAAAAATTAAAATATTTTGGTATTACTATTCGTTTAAATAAAAGTTACAAATATGATCAAATATAAATGTAGGCCAGCAATTCATACTAAAATGGTATGTGAATATTGTGAGTTAATTAATTTTGAACTGCCTGATGAATATTCGCATTTTCAATATTTGTCAGATGAGGATTTAATAGGTTTTTATACTATAACTAACTTATTTAATTTTATTGAACAGAATACCAGTAACCATATTTTTTTCTTTGATTTTGTAAAGAACTTTATTCAAAGAATTGAAAGTTTCACTAAAATTGATTTTTCCAGTAATGTGAGTAATGCCAGTAAGTTGCTTGCCTTTACCCAATTTTATAACCAGATTTCAGATGTTAATTGGCACAGCATTGAGACTGACGATAGTGTTGGCTTAGTATCAAAACGAGCCAAGAAAAGTCTAGCGGCTAAGTATGGCGATCTTTTTATATATGCATCTGTAATGCATGTTTTAAAACTGGAAAATGAAGATAAATCCAGCTTAATCATTGAGTTGCCTTTTAGTAGTGGTTTTTATGGAAGTAACGTTGAATTAATGGCTAATGTGAAATTTAATTGCGAAAACCTATCTGTTTTTGTCAAAAAAGATCATCGAGATGGGATAAAAATGCTGCCTTATAATGAGAATAGCATCTCTAATATAGAACGAATTAACGCTGCAGCGAAAACGATTCCACCGGCAGAATTAAGCCTGGTTTCTTTGGCTAATAGGTTAGGAATATCCGCACGTAGTTTGCAGCGTGAAGTGAAGGCTGAAGGTTGTTGTGTAAAAGGTATAATAAAAAAAGTCAGAGCTAATTATATTATTTCAATATTAAGTAAAAATGATCTCAATGTAAAAGTAACAGCTTATGAATGCGGATTTAAAAATTTATCAACATTTAGTCGCCACTTCAAAAGCACTATAGGGAGTAGTCCAACTGATTATGTTGAAAGCCTAAAATTAAAATCCATTTGAATGCTATAAGTTTGAGATTAAATAAATGTATCAGCTGATACAATTGAGAATGATTATTAATTGTGTCGATATAATATAATTAGGATATTATTAATTGTTTATACCTGCAAAGTAGTATTCTAAATATATATGTCGCATATGAGACATATCATTCAAATAATTTAACGTGCCTTTAAGTCAATGTTAGTGTGATTTTACAAGTAAAATAAGACGAAAAAGCACAAACTCAATAAACGTTTTTGGCTGATTATGCTATCTTTGGGCGATATTTGTTATTCAACGCCGAATAAGACCCTTATGCTTAGTATTGCTCAAATTATCGCTCAAGAACTCAATGTTCGTGAGCAACAAGTCTCAGCGACTATCGCGTTACTTGATGATGGATCTACCGTTCCTTTTGTTGCTCGTTATCGTAAAGAGGCAACTGGGGGCTTAGATGATGCCCAATTACGTACTCTAGACAGCCGTTTAGGTTATTTGCGGGAATTAGCTGAAAGAAGGCAAGTGATTCTTTCTAGTATCGATACCCAAGGTAAACTTACCCCAGAGTTAAAGCAGGCCATTAATACTGCTGATAGCAAAACCCGTCTTGAAGATCTTTACCTACCTTATAAACCTAAGCGCCGTACTAAAGGCCAAATTGCGATTGAAGCAGGTTTATTGCCGCTGGCTGAATATTTGTTAGCTAACCGTCAAAGCCAATTGGATGCTAAAGCGAGCGAATTTATTAATGCTGAAGCTGGCTTTGCAGATATTAAGTCTGTCCTTGATGGCGCCCGTTTTATCTTGATGGAACGCTTTGCTGAAGATGCAGATTTATTACAAAAGGTACGTAAGCATTTGCGTCAGCAAGCAGTACTTGAAAGCCGCATGGTAAAAGGTAAAGAGAAAGAAGGCGCGAAATTCCGCGATTATTTTGAACATACTGAAACGATCACTAAGGTTCCGTCACACCGTGCGTTAGCCATGCTTAGAGGACGTAATGAAGGTGTATTGAGTTTATCAATGAACGCCGATCCTAAAGCAGAAGTGGCTCAAAGTAGCTATTGTGTGGTGATTATTGCTGAGCACTTTAATTTAAAATTGAGCGATTCTGAAGTCGATCAGTGGTTAAAAACAGTGGTCACGGCCACTTGGCGGGTGAAAATTGCCTTGCAAATGGAAACCGAGTTCATTAGCCAAATGCGTGAACGTGCTGAAGCGGAAGCGATTAATGTATTTGCTCGCAATTTAGGTGACTTGCTTATGGCAGCACCTGCAGGCGCTAAAGCAACAATGGGGCTCGATCCTGGGCTTCGTACCGGCGTTAAAGTGGCCATTGTGGATAACACGGGTAAGTTTGTTACCCACACCACCATCTTCCCTCATGCGCCTCAAAACGTATGGGATAAGTCGATCCGTACTTTGGCTAACCTAGTTAAAATGCATAAGGTTGAGCTGATTGCCATTGGTAATGGCACCGCTTCTCGCGAAACTGACAAGTTAGCCGCCGAAGTGATTAGCTTTATGAAAGAAACCCACCCTAAATTGACCAAGATTATGGTTAGTGAAGCAGGTGCTTCTGTGTATTCAGCTTCTGAACTTGCTTCGGATGAATTCCCAAATCTTGATGTTTCGATTCGTGGCGCAGTGTCCATTGCTCGTCGATTACAAGATCCGCTAGCAGAGCTGGTGAAGATTGAACCAAAATCAATTGGAGTCGGTCAGTATCAACATGATGTCAGTCAAAGCCAATTATCGAGTTCTCTTGAAGCTGTGGTTGAAGACTGTGTAAACGGTGTTGGGGTCGATTTGAACATGGCATCAGCGCCATTGCTGGCTCAAGTGGCTGGTCTCAATAAAACCTTAGCTAAAAATGTCGTTAACTATCGCGATGAGAATGGCAAGTTTGAATCACGTAAACAGTTATTAAAAGTGGCACGTTTAGGGCCTAAAGCTTATGAGCAAGCGGCTGGTTTCTTACGTATTCATCAAGCGAAAAACCCATTAGATGGCTCTTCTGTTCACCCTGAAGCTTATAAATTAGTGGAATCGATTGCTAAGGCAAAACAGCAAACTATTGAGCAGTTGATGGGTAATACTGATTTGTTATCTCAACTTAATGCCGCTGAATTTGTCACTGAAGACTTTGGTTTACCCACCATTACCGATATCTTGGCTGAACTTGATAAACCTGGGCGAGATCCTCGTGGAGAGTTTAAAACAGCTAGCTTTAAAGAAGGTGTTGAAGAGTTAAAAGATCTTAAACTCGAAATGATCCTTGAAGGCGTGGTGACCAACGTGACTAACTTTGGTGCATTCGTTGATGTGGGTGTTCATCAAGATGGTTTAGTGCATATCTCATCGTTAACTGACAAATTTGTCAGCGATCCTCACACCATAGTTAAAGCAGGTGATGTGGTTAAAGTGAAAGTGATGGAAGTTGATACTGAGCGTCGCCGCATTGCATTAAGTATGCGCTTAGATGAGCCAGTACAAGCTAAAGCGAGCAGTAACAAGCCTGCTTCATCAAATAAAGGCCAGCCAAGTAAGTCTGCTGGTAATAAGCCTGTAGCTAAGGGCGGTCAACGTAAGCAGGCTAAAGCCCCTGCCAATGCGGCAATGGGTGATGCCTTTGCTAATGCCTTTGCCAAATTAAAGAAATAACTGCTTAAGTACTGACGATTAGTCATTAGTCATTAGTCATTAGTTTATAAAAAACCTCAGATAACCCTGTTATCTGAGGTTTTAAGTTTTAGAGCCTTTAGTTTTGAGCTTAGATTGTTTATTGACTGTTTTAATAACGATAAATGCTCAGTTTAGTCAGTATAAATTTGGCAAACTTCATCAAAGTTCATTGTTGGCGAAAGCATCAAGCCTTGCTGCCTCATACGCAATAATTCGTCTTTTTTCATCAAAGGGTTATCGATTTCGAAAATCACTCTCTTATTCAACTGCGTCTTATGAATAAGTTGGCAATAT
Source organism: Shewanella olleyana (assembly GCF_023283825.1). Taxonomy (GTDB): domain Bacteria; phylum Pseudomonadota; class Gammaproteobacteria; order Enterobacterales; family Shewanellaceae; genus Shewanella; species Shewanella olleyana. The sequence goes on from NZ_JAKILD010000005.1 coordinate 6,184, forward strand.
TGCTGATAAAAAACCTGATCAAATTGGCCGTTAGCAATAATGCGCTTCATTCCTGTTTCTATTCGTTTTGCTAGTTTAGGCTGATTAGGGGAGACATAGAAAATCGTGATCAGTGGTATATACAATAGCACTTTATCGTCTAACACTAGATTGGGAAAAGCTTGTGTGTGACTGTCTAATTCATCAAAAGCTTCATTGATCCCTCGGCCAAAACTGGTAAATCGTCCGCGTTCAAGCATATGAAATAGTCCATCATAACTTGAACCCACAACCACATCGAAACCAGCTAATTCCATTGCTTTTCTGGTCGACCAAAATGATCCTGATCCTGTTGGGTAGTTTTTAAGTTGCGCTAAAGTTTGAATTTTTTGGAAGTCTTCATAGTGCTGCTGCTTAATGATGAAAACTCTGAAGCCCTGAATACCTTTTCGAATGGGCAGTTTGATAGGGATTAATGACTCATTCCAGCCCATTTTTGGGGCTTCAGCCATCACATTAATCAATTCTCCAGAGATGAGTTCATTTAATACCCTATCTCGTGTCATAAAGACTTCAGAATGGGTAATCTCCCAGTCACCAAAATCTGCTTTAGTTTGCTCCATAATCAGCTGCATTAATTCAAAGCTATATTGGTATCGAGAGTCATTTTCTGAGGCGGGGTGGTTAAGAATCACGATATCTTTGGCAAGTGTATGTTTTACAATGAAAGTACTACCTAATAGACAGCCAATAACAGCGGCAAAAATATACTTTGATATTGTCATCTTTGCCTCCCTCATCTGCGTCAAATTGATTTGCTACTCCAATATAATTATATAGTTAGTAATACTCAATAATACGTCTTGATGAAATATAAATGCTGAATTAAAAAGATTATTATCATAATTGGGGAAGGTTGTAGGAGCTGATGTTAGATAGCTTATGAAACCCGTTAGTTAATCGTTTTTGTATTTCATTTACTCGCTGAATCAATGGGTAAGCTTGAAAAAGTCATACCTATGAATAAAGTGCAATAAGTACCGTTATTTCGAGGTCAGCTTTTAGTAATATGAGATAGTAATCATTCAGCTTCCGAAGGGGGCTTGGTAGAGGCTTGTCGAAAATCGAATATGTCCATGACAGAAGCTGTATTGCCAGAAAGTCCCCTAAACGACTCTTTTATTGGTATTGGGAAAACAATATAGGCGCAATAAAAAAGCGCTAAATCAATGAGGATTTAGCGCATAAATAAGCTAGCGATAAAAATGTGGGGATGATGAAGTTGAACTTATGCGATTTGGGTCATTTCATTTAAAATGAATTGCTCAACAGCGCCTTCAGTCGCAGCCATGTATTGCTCCAAATGTGTGTTACCCATGTGCGTTTGCCATAACTCACGCGTTTCCCAGTTTTCATAAAACATGAAATGAGCAGGATTTTCATTGTCCTGATGTAAGTCATAACTAATACAACCCGCTTCCGCACGAGTGATTTCAATCAGCTTTAATAACTCTGTTTTAACGAGTTCAACTTTGTCAGCTTTCGCAATAATGTTGGCAACGATAGTTAATTTAGTCATTGTTGAGATGTCCTATAGCTTGTGAGTTTGAAACAGAAACAACGTAATCATCTGAGTGTGTTTTCGTTTGATGAAACTATAGTAGGCTTATTTGCAAAACGATTAAACAGGGTAATGTTTGAAATATTATCAAATAAAAATTGGTAATTAGAGGGGATAGTCAATTAATAGTAAGGGGTTACAGTTTCAGCCTGTAAATATAAATGGCAAGGTGAGCGTTAGATACTTAAGCTGCTCGCCAATAAAGACAGTAATGAGCTGAATGGGTTGCTTACACTATGGTTTATTTACACTATGGTTTATTTACACTATGGTTTATTTACACTAAGGCAAACAGTTGGTTCTGATCTGAAGGCGTTGTTTGTTGCTGATAAAATTGACCGACACGTTCACCAAGTTGTTGGTAAAAAGCGTTAGATTGCTCTTCGCTGGCGTCATTTAATAATAAGCTTTGAATCGCACGGGAGTTATCCTTGCTGGTAGTTTTCTCTGCTTCAACATTGGTCGACTGAGCATTTTTCTGTTGGATATCACGGCGCTGAATAGTTGGATTGCTATTAGCTGCAACGCGCAATAACTGTGGAAAAATCCCTTTTGGACCTAAAACTTGTTGCTGAGTTTGTTGTTGCTGAGTTTGTTGTTGCTCAGCAGATTGCTTTTGTTGCTGCTTTTGCTCAAGCATTTCATGACGAGTTAATCGTTCATTTTGTTGGTTATAAGCTCGCTCTTGATGCGCTTTAGATAATTCTTGAGGCGGTAATATAGGTTTAGCTTGTTGGTTATCCGCGCGCGCAAGATCGGTTGCAACATTACTTGTCGCAATCGGTACTTGGGGATAATTGGTGACAACCAGCATAAAACTCACTTAAGCATTAACGAATAACGTTTAAATTATAGTCAATTTGCAAGTGGTTTTATAGGTTTAGGCTGTATGTTTTTTGATCCATGGTAGTAATTCGCTCAAAAAAGCTTCTGGGTGTGAAATGAACGGTGCATGGGATGCTTTATTGTGAATAACGTCTTTAATACTTGTTGCTTGAGGCAAGATAGTGATGATCTTTTTTGGCACCAAACCGTCACATTTGCCCCAAACCCTTAACCATGGCTGCTGGATATTATTTAGCTGAGTGCGTAAATCTACGGTCCGTAACATACCTAATCCTTGGTCGAGTACTGTCTTACTAGGTAATGGCTTGGCTAAAACCAGTTTCTTAATCGCCACAATATCATCTTTTGCAGAATCACTGCCCATGGCTTGTATCGCTAAAAAGCGTTCAACCGTTTTAGCAAGGTTGACTTGTAATTGCTCGGAAAACTGCGCCAAGACTTTTGGTGCAATTCCCGGCCAACTTGCTTGGTCAGGATCTGTTTGCGCCTCTTGAGCCATAAAGCAAGGCGATGAAGCCACAGTGATTAATGCTTTTACAGAGTCAGGATGATTAATAGCAATTTTGCTTGCCACCAAACCACCTAATGACCAACCAAGCCAAATGGCTTTTTTTGGTAACTGCTCAGCCAATTGTGCAGCCCAAGCAGTGATATCACCGCTATTTTCAACGCTATCACCAAATCCGGGCAGATCGACATAATGCACTCTATACTCACTGAGCGCCGTTTGTAATGGACTAAAAACGGCAGAGTTCACTCCCCAACCATGTAGCAGAATGAGATCTTGGCCTTCACCAATAGTGTGAACGTGTAGCTTAGGTAATTGAGGCTGCACTAGATTTCCTTAAGGTTGGTCTTCAGCTATTTGCCATACAGGATAAGGATATTATATGGATTGGCAACTCCGACAAGCCTGTTATAAAGGCTTACGTTCGATTAAATATGCCATTTTACACAACCTGCCCAACCGCTGTTTATTGTGTCGTCAGGATATTCATCAATATGGCCAGCAAAGGCCGCAAACGGGGATTTGTCAAAGCTGCCTTATTGCAGGCTTATATCAAGATGAAGCTTGCCTAGGTTGTGGTAAAACAATGACAGTACTGCAGCGTTATTGTGGTCACTGTCAGCGAAGCGAGCCTATATGGGTCATCGCGCCTTGCAGCTACCATCAAGGCCTTGGTGAGTTAATCTCTGGAATAAAATATCAACAACAATGCGCACCATTGCATGCGCTAGTTCAGGTACTCGCCATTCGAGTGATGGATTTAGTGGCGAGAGAGCTCATCCAATTGCCTCAAGTGATTATTCCAGTACCACTACATGCTAATCGGTTAAAATCACGTGGATTTAACCAAGCTTGGTTAATCGCTAATGCGTTGAGTCAGCAATTGGGGATTAAAATGGATGACGGCTTATTAATTCGGCATGTGGATACCCAAGCTCAAGCAGGTCTCGATGGCAAAGCAAGGCGAATTAATTGCGCCAATGCATTCAGTTTAACCCAAGATATCCCCTATCAAAGAGTGGCACTGATTGATGATGTGGTGACAACTGGCACCACTATCAATGAAATCAGCAAACTGTTTACAGCCGAATACGTACATGTACAAGCTTGGTGCTTAGCAAGAGCTGAAGCACCAGGCTTGATATGAAACGAGCAATTAGATGTTAGGCACAAAATACAGTGAGTTGGCGTAAACCTTTTCAGATCCAAGCCAAATATTTCTGAATAATAAGTTGTCGGTGAGTGCGACAACTTTACCCTTACCTTTGGTTTCAACAATCATTGCTGGTGTGTTAGCAAATGAGCGTTGATACTCTTTGGCCAGAAAACCACTGACTAATAACTCATTCTCATACTCCGCCGCCACGATAAACGGCGTTGAAGTGAGGTTAAAGCTAATCTCACGGTTTTTCATTACAGGCAGTGGGTTAGGCAAGCCAAAAGTTACAGGATGGGTACTATCTAATTTTAGCGATACAATTGCGCCGCCGATTGATTGACGAGCCTTAAGCTTGGACTGGTCACCAAACTTCATTCCTGTCGTGCTAAAGAGCTTGGCTAATTCACGTTTGCTTTTGGGTTCAGAATTCAAAATATTACGTTTATTGAGCCAGATTAAGGCACGTTTTTGCGCCACGATAGTGCCGCCTTCTGATACGTACTTCCCGAGTTTTCTAGATGTTCCATCACTTATCAAGTTGTAGGGACCGTCAGCCATAAAGATATGGCTATAAGCAGATAAATCTAGCGATACTAAACGCTCGGTGTTCACCATGGTGGTTGGAATACCTAAGGTTTTATCAAGGTAATACCAAAGTTGTCCTGTCTCAGATGCATTAGTATCGGCTCCGGTAATGATAAGCGGGGTGACAGGTTTTACTTTAATAAAATCATCACTGCCTAAATCCATTCCTGTTGCCGTATGTGAACTGGCTGAAGCGACAACGGTGACTTGGTGTTTTTGAGCTGCAGTAGCGACGATGTTAGCTAACTCCGCTGCAGTAAAATCTTGCTGCTTAAGCGGAATTTGTAAACTGCCGGCAATAAAAGCGGTCGGCTGTTTTTTTGACTTTGATTTACTGGCGGATTTAGTTGTCGATTCAGCTGACGTATGTGGATAAAGGCTAAAAGGTTTTAAGGCGTACTTTACTAATACCCCTTGGTTTAACAGTTGTTGAAGCATTGGGGCTGCTGCAGCTTGTTGCCAATCAATCATTAACGCCACACTGTCTTGCGGGTAACTTGATTGCGTGATGCTAAAAGTGGGCTTATCAGACAAATATTTGTCACTGGGTTTAGCTTCATCGACCAAGCTAAGGCCTAAAGCAGACTCAAAGTTCCAAGTGGATATGTCATAAAAAGTTTCATCTTTAAATTCGGTGCGCTTATCAAATAAAGCCTGCAGTAAATCATGTTGTGGCTGGCTATCAGGAATAAACAAGCTGTCTTGAGGGGTGAAGTTAATATCATCATCTTCAAAGGCTTGGGTTAGATATTTAAAGCTAATTTTATGTTGCTCAAGAATACTAACCAACTCTGTAATGTGCGCTGAACCATGATGGGCTTTAACTAATTTGCCTGACTGTGTACCGTCACGGAATCGCTTAACATTACTTGAGAAAAAGTTAGTTTGGTACGCCATAAGCTTTTTACGCAGTGCGTGAGCCCCTTTAAGGCTAGATAATGAAGTGGCAAATTGATTATCAATACTGTCAGCTAAGGTAACGACGCCGTTTGGAGAGTCTTGAGCTTGGCCACGTGAACTGGCTTGTTCAAACAAAATACCAATAGCGCCATTAATATCTGGGTAGGTAGAACCTTTTCCGTAAAAGAAGTCATCAAACATCTGGCCGCTAAAATAGGGCTGCTTAACTTCATCTAGGGCTTGGCGATGAAAATCGGCTAACTCGTTAGATAGTTCTTGATTGGCAGGCAATGTTAACGGGTTGACGCGATCAGGTACACCAGGCTGGAAGAAGTATGATTGTTGATGCCACATTTCATGGAAGTCTCCCACATAGTGCGGCTGCCACTTATGGAAAAAAGCCACTCGACCTTGTGATGCAGGGTGGCGCAAGAACAACCAATCTCGGTTTAAGTCAGCGAGGTAGTGATTAAAGCGCCCACCAGGCCAATCTTGGTTATGCTCGCGATGGTTATTGTCAGTGACAATGACCTTGCCTTTATTATTGTTAGCCCAGTTTGAAAAGCGATCAAACCCATCAGGGTTTTGAGTGGGCGTAAGCAATATCACCGTATTGTCTAATAACTCTTTTATCCAAGGTGTATTGGCCGCTGCAAGATAGTGACTTAATGCGATTGCAGCATGGGCACCACTGGCCTCATCACCATGAATTGAGTACGCAAGCCATACCACTAAAGGATTTTTATTGCTGTGGTTGGTTTGCATGGTGCCATATTTAATATTGCTTCTGTATTCGATGATATCGGCGAGGTTTTGTTGGTTTTTTTCTGAGGTAATGACCGCAGTCACTTGCTCACGACGTTCTTCACTAAAGCCTGCTGAATCCAATGATACTCGTTCACTTTCACTGGCAAGTAATTGCAAATAATGGTTTATTTGATCATGACGCAAATGCCATTCACCGAGTGGATACCCTAAGTACTGCGCAGGCTGGGTGAGGCGGGGATTAATATCTTCTGCTTGTAATCGTTGCTCAATATGGGTCTCAGTGGGAGAAATATCACTGGCAGATGCCATAAAAGGCAGGCAGGTAAAAAAAGTTACCAGTGTTCTAACTGACAAACGAGCGAGCAAGACATGTAAGCTAATCATAGGAGAAACAAGATCATAAAAAGAAAACCGTGCAATAACAATAAAGTGATTAGCCTTAAATCTCCATTAAAAACCGACCGAAAGAGGTTATTTTTTGTCACAGTTGCCACATGCAGGACTATAAAGCCGAGGCAACTAAGAGTATCATGTCGCTAAACCTACTAAATTACTCAAGTACTACCTTATTTAAGTCAATTCTTAATTAAGTTGGTTCTTACTCAAGTACTACCCAACGGAGCAGTTTTTATGATCAACATTACTGATACGGCTCAGGCTCATTTTGTAAAATTACTGGCCGATCAACCTGAAGGCACTCATATCCGTGTGTTTGTCATCAGTCCAGGTACCGCTCAAGCAGAGTGCGGTGTTTCTTATTGTCCACCAGATGCTGTTGAAGCTGACGATACTGAATTACCATTTACTGGTTTCAGTGCCATGGTTGATGAAAAGAGTGCACCATTTTTAGAAGAAGCGAGCATTGATTTTGTGACTGACCAACTTGGCTCACAATTAACGCTTAAAGCACCTAACGCAAAAATGCGTAAAGTGGCTTCTGATGCACCGTTGAAAGAGCGTATTGAGTATGTGATTCAATCAGAAATCAACCCACAGTTAGCAAGCCATGGTGGTAACATCATGTTAGTTGAAATCACTGAAGAAGGTACTGCAGTACTTCAGTTTGGTGGTGGTTGTAATGGTTGTTCTCAAGTTGATATCACCTTGAAAGATGGTATCGAGAAGCAATTACTAGACATGTTCCCAGGTGAACTTTCTGGCGTTAAAGACGTAACAGATCACCAGCATGGTTCTCACTCATACCAGTAATCACTTCGGTGATTTTTTATCAATGAGATAGACACAAAAACGCGGCTTAATTGGTCGCGTTTTTTTATGCTTGTAAAAGCGTATATGGCCGAGGTGTCAGCATGATGAACAAGCGAGATACATACAAATAAAAATAGCCTATTTGGGTTGCCTAATATAGAAAGCGTCTGATTTTATGAGTAAAAAACCTTTCAGGCTGGATAAGTTTTTCATTCTTTAGGTTGAGAGAAAGCGCCTTAATGTTGTGCATGTGTTATAACTATAACAAGGTGACGATAAGGAGCACTGTGTGTCAAACCCTTCCCATACTCATAAATCTTACACTCATCATGTTGCAGCTGGTTCAAAAGGTTTTACCTTAATTGAGTTGGTTGTAGTGATTATTGTTCTGGCTGTGCTCTCAGTGATTGCAGTCAGTAAATTTTTCGATCTTAAGCGCGATGCTGAAATCAGTCGTGTTCAGGCTGTTGCGGCTTCGTTTGAGCAGTCTGTTACCTTTGCCCATACTCGCTGGCAAATTATTGGTGGAAGTGAGCCAATGAATGATTTACCCGATTTTGCTAATGATGATTTAGATATGAATGCCTTTGGCTATCCGTTAGGCACAGGCAAAGGTAACCCAATGGGGAACCCAGTTAATATTGGTCAAGGTCAGGCTGGGTGTGTGGATTTGTGGAATGCATTGATAGAAGACCCACCTAGCGTTGCCATTAGAAATACATCAGATGATGTTGATTTTGAATCATATCGTCATACAGCTGACGGTGGCACTGGTGCGACGCAATGTACTTATGTATTAAGAACACTGGGAGATACTAGAGGCCGAAATCGTGCAGAAATCAAGATTGTTTATGACTCGGTAGCAGGGACTGTCACCCCTTTCATTGAAGATTAATCCATATCTCACAGGGTGAGTTAGATATAATCTCAAGGTTTAAGAAAACAAAAACGGCTTACTGTTATCAGTAAGCCGTTTTTGTGTGAAGCAAACTTAGCTTGAGTTGAGGTTAAGCTTGAGCTTGAGTTTCAGTTATTTACGCTTCTTTTTGAAAATACGGCGGTAAAAAGTCACTGCGCTGAATAATAGAATCGCAGTACCGATAAACGCGATAACAGTGATAAATGCAACGTACTTAAATGGCATGTTTAACGCATCATGAAGCGGTCTAACAAACGTGGCGACTTTTCCTGCAAACGATCTGTCACTATGTAATAACGCTGATTGAATTTTACCTTGCTCATAATTCATGGTGATGCTGTCAGCTTGGCGCAACCAAACGTCGCTGTGGGTATCAAAACCAATACTGTAGTTCAGTTCTTGTGGTCCTTTAGGTTTTTCAGCGCCAGGCTCAGTTTTTTTCTGTCTTGGCTTGCTTACTGAAACTAATAACGATTCAGGCCACATATCTTGGGCTGTTTGCAGTTGGCTCTGCCAGTCACTTTTTTGGCTAATAGGGTATTGCACTTCTGCTACAGGCGTATGCTTTAATGCATCCATCCACAGACCTTTATAAGTGATTAGAAAACCAGTAATACATAATAAGAATAATGGTACTGAGATAAATAAGCCCAATTGAATGTGGCTTTTCACTAAGCTACTTGAGCGCGTATCAGTAGGAATTGATTGTTTTAATCTAAAGCCTTTGCGGATACGCCACCAAAGATAAATACCCACTAATGTGACTAGCCCGCCAATCAAAGAAGCCCACGCGTTTAAGTATTTACCAAAATCTCCTAATAAGAAGTTTCTGTGTAACCAGAACATGGTGGTCCACAGTGGGATCTCTGAGACTTTATGATGATGAATTTCGTTGAAGTCACTATCAAAAGCGATAGATTCGCCTCGGGTTGCCGCTTCAAGGTAAGGGGTGTGTTCGGTTGGAAAGCGCACGCTGGCCATTTTAGGGTAGTTTTCAAAAATAAACTCAGTTGCCTTGGCTTTTTGCTCAATGGTTAGCGGAACATATTGCTGTCCTTTGTCATCCATTCTTTTGAGCATGTCCATACCGCCAAGATAAACACCTGTGACTAATACAATCAGCATTGAAATGCTGATTACAAAACCAACCCAGTTATGAAACCATTTTAAAGCAGGGACTACATTCATGTTGATGTTCTCAGAGTGTTCTTGGCATTTGCCAATGGATGAAAGCACGGTTTGTTGTAAAGCAACAAAAAGCACTTCGTTAAAATTCTTGGGAATGATAATTAATCTCATTTCCTTGTTCAATTAAAGAAGTGTAAAGGAAGCATATAGTGTTAAATAGCTCACAAATTAACATTAAAAACCAGGCGTCGAATATTTAACAATTGAATAACTATTCATTTTAGGTTCGTTTGTTTTGAATTGAACCTTAAAGTACATCGACAAAAATAATAACTGACTCCATCTTCGACACTGTTGTTAATTTATTGTTATGATTGCGCTTTGCTGTTTGGTCTGTTGTTGGTTTGGTTGTTGGTTGGTGGTGTTTCTGGTAAGTAACTTGGTGGTTGCAACATTAATTTCTATTAATATGCAATAAATATTCAACATTAGTAATGAAATTTACTCTCATTAGTGCGGTCCTTCACACTTCTTTACTCTTGCTTACGAAAACACTTCACAAAACGATGAATGCAAATGATAATCCATCTCATTAACGATTACTGCCAGATTAAGGTCTACTTTGTATGAGAATTTCACCCATTGCGTTTGCTGTTGTAGCAGGTTTAGTATCAGCGTCATTGGCTGCTGAAGAAGCACAAAATGACACTGAAACGAGTCAAGATTTTGTTGCTAATATCGAGCGTATTCAAGTTACTGGTATGAACTTCAATAACTACAAAGTCGGTTCATCATCTGGCGCAATGCGCGGTGATATTGATTTGATGGACACACCACAATCAGTAAATGTCATTCCTGACTTTGTTACCGATGAACAGCTTGCGACAAACCTTTCTGAAGTGTTAGTCAATGACTCAAGTGTGACTGGCGGTAGTGAAAAGTGGAACCGTCAAGTATTCAACATTCGTGGTTTCGAATTAGATTCAGGCAGTGGCTATCTTATCAATGGCCAACAACAGTTCTCTCACTATGTACAGCCGATTGAAACTCTACAACAAGTAGAAGTACTAAAAGGTCCATCAAGCATGCTTTATGGCCAATCAGGTCCTGGCGGTTTGATTAACATGGTCAACAAAAAGCCGACTTATGAGAGCTTATTTGATGTGGCTATTGATACTGATCAAGAAGGTTCAACTCGCTTTCAATTAGATGCTGGTGGCGCACTTAACGAAGCTGAATCTATCCGTTACCGCACAGTATTAGTTAAGCAAGACACTAAGTACTGGCGTGAATACCAAGATGGTAATGGTGATGAGAACCAAGAGCGCGATCGCTTTTTAGGTTATCTTAACCTTGAATTCGACTTACACGAAGATGTGATGTTGTCGGTTAAATACGACTACACCGATGATAAAACTGGCATCGACAGAGGTGGTTGGTTAGATGATAACGGAGACTTAGTGGGTGACCGTGAAGATATCTGGGATATGTCTTGGGCCTTCACAGATAACAATATTGAGAATATAGGCGCAGATTTAACTTGGTACATTTCAGACGATTGGAAACTGACCACAGGTTACAACCATCAGAGCTTTACTCGTCAGCGTTTAGATTCGTCACCAACGATGGTTGCTGGCATGGATCCAACGGATCCAACTCAGGGTTACCAAATTAAAGCATTCGATCGCTTTGACGATTGGCAGTATAAAACAGGCTACATGGACTTTACGGGTATCGTGAATGCCTTTGGTATGGAGCATCAGTTATTAGTCGGCGCTAACATTCTTGATTATTACTACGGTACCAAACGTGATACTGGCGATGCGCAAATGGTTGTTCCTGGTCAAGATGTGCCTAAACCTGATTTAGACTACCACACAGTGGAAAACTTAAGTGAGTCTAGCTACAAACACTATGGTTTTTATGTTCAAGATTTAATGACCATTAATGACGAATGGCAAGTACTTGCTGGTGTTCGTTATGATGAGCAAAAGAAAGACGGTGAAGGCGAGAATAGTTACGCAGTATCACCTAAGTTTGGCGTTATTTACTCGCCTAGCGCAAACGGCAGTATTTACGCGAATTACTCAAAAAGTTTCAACCCACAGTCAGTTGTGAGCAGTGACAACGATGTAAATGATGGTATGGATCTAGACCCTGAGTACGGTGAGCAGTACGAAATCGGGACTAAATGGGAACTGTATGATGGTGGCTTACTGTTAACCGGTGCGGTATTCGATACCACAGTGTCAAACGTGACAGTACGTGAACAGCTTGAACAACCAATTGGTGACAATGAGTACATTACGACTCAAAGTGGTAAGCAACATCACCGTGGTTTTGAAATGGGCGCACAAGGTCAAGTCAGTGAAAGAGTATTCATGACGTCATCCATGATGTACTTAGATGCACAATACAAAACCAGTGCAGAAGATACTGAGCAACTTGACGGCAAAACCCCAGTTGATGCACCTGAATGGTCTGCAAACATCTGGACTCGTTATGAAGTTAACGATGATTTTGCATTAAACTTTGGCGCAATTTATGTGGGTGAGCGTTTTGCGAATACCCAAAATACCATTGTTAAAGATGACTATGTTCGCTTTGACTTAGGTGCTGCATACACTTTTGCTGTTAAAAATACAGACATGAGTGTTCGTTTTAATATTAAAAACTTATTCGACACTGATTACTTAGCTGGTGGTACTAATACTGACGTTATGGTTGGTGACGGCAGACACTTCAGCTTGGCATTTGAATCTAAGTTCTAATCGCTAACCTTATGATTAATAGATAACTAGTTAATAGATAGCTGGTTAATAAATGATTGGTTACACCCTAGTGGATTAAGCACTAGGGAATACAGAGTTATAGTGAAAGGCCCTAGCGTATTGTGATTACGTTAGGGCCTTTTTATTTATCTCATCTTTTTGGTTTGCAACTCTGCGAAACGCTATATTTGCTTGAAAGCCTGACTGTACTTGTAATGAAGACCAAGTGAGGCGCTGCGGCACAACATAAAGGCGCTCATGGCAGCCCATAAACCGTGGTTCCCAAAGTCTTGCAGCAGATACCAACAAGGGAAAAACACCACGAACGTGGCAATTATCATGCTATTTCGCATGGCTCGACCTTGGGCGGCGCCAATATAAACCCCATCAAACAAGTAAGATCCAAATGCCAGTAGCGGCATAAACACTAACCAAATTAAGTAAATATTGGCTTGTTGCTGCACGATTTCGATACTGGTGAGTAAGCTGATAATGCCACTGCCACCAAAATAAAACAGAACGCAGAAACCCAGAGAAAATAGTGCAGACCAATAGCCTGCCAGTAATACCGATTCTTGCAATAGCGGCAGATTTTTTTGTCCAACAGCGCGTCCCACTTCCGCCTCAGCGTAATAAGCAATGCCATCTAACGCATAGGAAATTAGCATTAATAAGTTCAGTAATACCGCATTGGCTGCAATGATGTCATCACCTAAGCCTGCGCCGTAAAAGGTCATAAAGGTAAAGCTTGCTTGCAGGCATAAACTACGGATAAAAATGTCGCGATTAAGCTTGAGCAATTGCGAGTAACCTTTAAAGCTTAGGTGGACGAATAATTTACCTAAGTTGAAATCTCTTTGCTTATACAGGGCGCGCTTAACAATCACCGCAGCGACAGTAAAAGCACAAATATCAGCGATAACCGAGGCTAAAGCCGCGCCTTTTACGTTCCATTCAAAACCAATGACAAACACCACATCCAAAATGATATTAACGATGTTAGCGATAATGAGTTGCCACATCGCAGCTTTAGGAGCTTGTCTACCTAACAGCCAGCCAAGGAGAACTAAGTTGAGTAAGGCGAACGGGATAGACCAGATACGAATATTGACGTATTCACTACAGAAGTGCTTAACCTCTGCACTGGCTTGGCTTAGATACATGGCAAATTCAAGCAAAGGTTGCTGTAAAATGATGGCACTAAAACCGAATATCAGCGCTAAGCTACAACCTTGAACCAGCAATTTTTGCTGAGTTACGTTATCATTAGCACCATAAGCTTGGGCGACTAGACCCGTAGTCGACATTCTCAAAAAGCCCAATAGCCAGACAATCAACGTAATAATTGTGCTACCTAGCGCCACACCGCCTAAGTAATAGGCTTCACTTAAATGACCAATGACAGCGGTATCGACTAAACCCAATAGCGGAATAGTGATATTGGATAAAATCATCGGCAATGCTAAAGCAAATAGCTGACGGTTTTTTTGGCTATTAAATAATAATGCTTTTATGGACATAGGAATCTTATGTTAAAACAAAGTCTCTTGGGATTAATGTGGTTATTCTCATTTAATGCCAGCGCGGTGGTGATATTGCAATATCACCACGTATCCGAAACATCGCCAGCGAGCACCAGTGTGACACCGGCGCAATTTGAAGAGCAGATGCAATATCTTGCAGATAATGAGTTTACCATCATAAGTCTGACAGAAGCGGTAGATGCAATAAAACAAGATACGCCCATAGCCGATAAAAGTATTGTGATTACTTTTGATGATGGTTATCAGAGCATTGCCGATGCTGCAGCGCCAATTTTAGCTAAGCATAACTTTTCATACACCTTATTTATTTCTATCGAGCCGATTGAAAAAGGCTATGCAGGAATGATGAGCTGGGATCAGATAAACCAACTAGCGGAAAATGGTGCAACCATTGCCAACCACAGTTGGGGGCATGAGCATTTGAATCGTAAGCTTGAAGGTGAAAACCATCAGCAATGGTTAACGCGTATCGAGAACAATTTATTAGATACCGAAGCTGAAATTAAAAAGCACACAGGTCAGAGCGTTAAAATGCTGGCTTACCCTTATGGTGAGTACAATGCCGACGTTGAAAACATTCTTAAGCAGCATGACTTTATTGGTTTAGGCCAACAATCAGGCGCAGCGGGTAAATATTCCATTTTAACCGCGTTACCACGCTTTCCTGTGGCAGGACCTTATGCGGATTTGGATAGTTTAAAAGTTAAATTTACGAGCTTAAACATGCCAGTGGTTAAGCAAAATATCACCGATCCTTTATTAACCTCAGGCAACTGGCGCCCTGAGTTAAAAGTCGAGTTAGATATCACTGATATTTACCCCCATCAGGTGATGTGTTTTGTCCAAGGACAAGGCGCGAAAAAGCCAACATGGTTGACTGAAACTGAGTTCAGTATTCAAGCACCAGCGAATTTACCAGCAGGTCGTAGTCGCTATAACTGCACTGCACCGAGTAAAACCCAAAAAGGCTATTATTGGTTTTCCCAAGCTTGGGTAAGACCTAATAATGATGGAAGTTGGCCAAAAGAATAGCCTTTTGGTTTAGGCTTTTGGTTTAGCTTGATGGCTAAATAAGTTTACTTTTTGAGCAAAAGCACAATCAAAGTCGTGGCGCTTCGCCCACACCAGAGCAAGAGGGGAAACAACAGCAATCCCCCTCTTGCATCACCCTTGCCGCTCCGACGAAGTGTTGTTCCTCATGCTAAATGAGCGAATTTACTACCGCCTCAGACTCGCCATCCATGGCTCAACTGAGGCTATGTCGGCGTCCTGCCTCCATCACGCAAATTAGCTCAACGCATTCGGACACTTCCAACGGAGAACATGGTGCCCGCAGGTTCATTTGTTGTGTCTGAGCCGGTTCAATAAATTGTTTCAGCGAGTGCTATTGAAGAGTAATTTCTTGAGCACAAGCCAAATCAAGGTCGTGGTGCTTCGCCCCCCATCTCTTGCCGCTCCGACGAAGTGTTGTTCCTCATGCTAAATTAGCTCAACGCATTCGGACACTTCCAACGGAAATCATGGTGCCCGCAAGTTCATTTGTCATAGCTAGATAAATTATTTTTAAAGCTTAAATGTTCAATTTGAATTGAGGTAAGCAAGAAAATTACGTGAGTCCAGACATGGATGTCTGGCTAGCTTTCGAGGGGAAGGGACGCCCCATCGGAAGCGTTAGTGATTTTTGTAGCTTGCCGAAGCGGGCTACTGATAAAGTTTAACGCTATGAAAGTCCCCATTGAAATCTTTCGCTTTTCAGAAAATTTCGTAGGGGCGGGTGGGTGTTCCAAGAGGGAGTTGCCGTTCACTCCCTTTTGGTCTGGTGTGGGCGAAGCGCCACGACCTTGATCCTAATTCAAACGAAGTTTGGAGATGACATTGGGGGTTCTCATCATAATTATCTAGCATACGCTTTTTGCCATAGGCAACACTATTTTTCATCACAACTTTAATATACTGTTAAATGATGCAGGATTATCTAAGTAGCTATAGGTTACTCAAGTAAATCAAGAGTCTATTGGAGAGTGATTTTGTTTTTAAAGTACAATTATTTTGATGAGCAAATAGAATTTTTATCTTCTGATGATGCATTGTTTCATTTTACAAGAAAAGAAACAGCTATCGAACATATTTTAGATAAATGCTCGCTGAGGCTTGGTGGATTTTCTATGACTAATGATCCTCAAGAATATAAGCCTAAGCAAACGGCTGCAACTGGTTGGAGGTGGGAAGCTAGGCATAGTTCTCAAATTGATGAACTCACTGGTTTAATCGATGAGTTACTGTGGAAAGACATCAAGTTTATCTCATTTTGCCAAAATGAGTTTATTGATAAAAATTTGGTGTCACATAGTATTCTAAAATCTAGAATGTGGTCACAATATGGAGATAACCATAGTGGCATCTGCATTGTTATATCAAAGTCAAAGTTACTAGCACAACTGCAGGAACAATATGGTGAAACTCATATTATAAATGCAAGAAACGTATCTTATGATGAACCTAATTTAAAATCAAAAATACACGGATTAGATGTCGCTACACCTGAACTAGATAATACTAGTAATCATAATATTGCACTTAATCATATAAAAGTGCATTTACAACCTTTGCTATTCAACAAGCAGCCTGACTATAAAGATGAGAATGAATTCAGGGTTGTTTTGACATTAATGCGCCCGCAAGTAAAGACAGATTTTATATTTGTGGACCTAATAAAATGTATAAATTCAATAGTTCTTGGGGATGCGTTTCCTGAAGTATATAAACCTACTATGCTGGACTTAGCTAAACGATTAGGAGTTCCCTGTCAGAAATTATCCTGGGAATCTGATACATATTTATTATTTGATTGGACGAATATGTATGATCCAGTACCTAGTACCATCTGACATCAAAAAATGTAAGAAGAAAGATCAATGTGATTTTTAGAATAAGATAATGTCAAACACTGATTCTAGCTTTTTCAAAGCCAACTAGCGCTAAGCCTTCAACTAGCAACAAAGCCTCAATATTTCCGTATTGAGGCTTTGTTATATATCCATCTTATATTCAAGGTCTTAGGCACTTTCAATAATCTGTTTCAGATCTGCAACCAGCTCTTTGTTTAAAATCTGTGGAATCTTCCCTGGTTGTTGTTTGGGTTTAAACACTGCGTATTTTTCCCCTTGGGGTGACACTAAAACATAGCTGGCACTGTGGTCTACTTGATAATCCGCGCCGTCTCCAACCATGGCGTAGGCAAAGCCTAGGTCACGGGTGAACGGGAATAACTGTGCATGTTCTGCGGTGACTGCTTTAAAGTCTTTATTAAAAAAGTTGATGTAATCTAAGCGCTTTGTTTGCGAGTCTCTGTCTGGGTCTACCGATACAAACACCACCTGAATATCTTCTGATAACGACTGTAATTCTGGGTAAGCCGCATTAAGTTTATTCAGCGTCGTTGGGCAGACATCAGGACACGAAGTAAACCCAACAAATACCAAGCTCCATTTGCCCAGTAGTTGCTGATTAGTAAACTCATTGCCCAGTTGGTCATGCAATGTAAATGGCGCTAATGCTCTTGGTTGGTCGAACATATAGCTGCTGGCAAGTTCGAGTGGCTTAGGCTGCGAAAAATTAACAGCCACCGCGACGCCTAAACCTAACATCATCACAGCCAGTGCGATTATCTTTTTCAAAATGCTTCCTCTTTACTGCTAATTAGCCCTTTATTGCTGAGAATTTGCGGCATGATTTTTTTCATTAATTAACCCAAAGGTAGTGGTCGACAAGTAACACCAAAAACAAAATCATTAAGTGGTAGATAGAGAACTTGAATACATCCATCGCCAGACCGGGTTTGTCATGGAATTTAAGCTGCCATGCTTTATAAATAAAGCCGCAACTTAACATGGTTGAACCCACTAAATATACAGGGCCGCACATGCCAACAAGTACTGGCAAAATACAGGCAACAGCTAACAAGAAGGTGTAAAGCAAAATACAGGTTTTGGTAAATTCAACGCCGTGGGTTACTGGCAGCATTGGGATATCAACCTTGGCATATTCTTTTTTACGATGAATCGCTAATGCCCAAAAATGTGGCGGCGTCCACGCGAAAATAATAATAACCAATAACAGCGCATTACCATGAAACTCATTGGTCACTGCTGTCCAGCCCAGTAGTGGCGGCATGGCGCCTGCTAAGCCACCAATGACGATATTTTGCGGCGTCGCACGTTTTAAATAAGCTGTGTATACCACGGCATAACCTATCAAGCTGGCAAAGGTGAGCCAAGCGGTGAGTGGATTCACTAAAGCGTACAAAATAACAAAGCCAGCTAAGCCTAATGTAGTGGCAAAAGTGACAGCTTTAACCGCTGATAATTTGCCTTTAGGCAGTGGGCGGTTATAAGTACGTGCCATTAGGCCATCAATGCGGCGGTCGATTAAATGGTTATAGGCTGCAGCAGAACCAGCCATCATGCCAATACCTACCATACCAAAAACAAGGGGTTGCAGCGGCACGGCGCCTGGGAGTGCCAAGCACATGCCAACCAGCACGGTAAGTAGCATCAGGGCGACCACTTTAGGTTTAGTCATTTCAAAGTAAGCGCGCCATTGCAACGAGTCGACTTTGGCTGTGCTGCTTTGGGCTGCGTTAGCCGTTTTAGTCGCGCTTACGGGTAAAGATAGTGATTTAGCCATAATAGAATCCTTGCTTATGCTTTACGCCACAGCGCATAGTTAATGAAGATAACGGTTAACAACAGTAACGCTGCGCCGCCGTTGTGTGAGACTGCAATACCTAAAGGCAAGTGCATTACAATATTGCTAATGCCTAAACCCACTTGTAACACCACAAGGGCAAATAAAACCCATGCACTTTGTCGCATGATTGATGATTGTGCTTTGAGTAATTTAAACGCTAGCCAACATAAACTGATGGCGGTAATCACGCCCCAAACTCGATGAGTGACATGTATGGTCATTCGCGCAGGGTACTCAAGTACGCCATATTCAAAGCTGGGATGATCGCCTTGAAATGGCGAGAAGGCTTTAGCAAACTGCAAGTTTTCCATCCAGTTGCCTTCACATATTGGCAAGGTGGTACAAGCGAGCGCCGCGTAGTTTGATGATGTCCAGCCACCTAACATGATCTGAATTACTAACACCACCAAACTCACCATCGCCAATGGGCCGAGTTTTCTGGCGTAGTGGTCGCCACCGGGGATCCGTAAGGGTTTGGTGCGCAGATAAAGTAACAACAGCAAAGCGAATAAACTAAAGCCGCCAATCAAATGCCCCATCACCACAATGGGCATCAGTTTCATGGTGACTGTCCACATGCCTAATGCCGCTTGAAATAAGATCAGTGCGGAAATGAAGATCGGCAGCTTTTTCGGTGCATCAGCACGTTTTAAGCAGATAATTAAAATGGTTAATACCAGCAGACCCAATGTGCCAGCGATGTATCGATGGATCATTTCTAGCCAAGCTTTTTCAGGCTCGACAGTGAGTTCAGGAAAGTTGGTTTCTACTTTAGCCAAGTCGGCTGCATCACTAGGTACACCAATATGACCATAACAACCCGGCCAGTCAGGACAACCTAAACCAGCATCTGATAAGCGGGTGTAAGCCCCCATCAAAATAACGGCAAAGGTAAATACCAAGGTGAATTTGAGGAGGTTTTTTATATCCATTAACCGACCCTCGACAACTTCAATAACTTACGCAAGTCGGCAATCATTGATTTGCCTTGAGCCATATTCTCTTGCTCGCCGATGATGCCAGGATATTCCATCACTAGGCTGCCAAGCGGGTCGACAATAATCATTTGCTGCTCTGTCATCATTGCAATGATGGCTTGGCTCGCATTGGCGGTTTCAAATGGCACTTGGAGCTTTTCAAGGATTGCAGTATCGCTATCAGGTTGCAGCATGATAATAGGGCTGACGCGATCTTGATGTTTACCTAAAGCCACGTGACTTTGATGCAGCACGTATAAACGTTGCTGGCATTGTTCTAGGCAGTCTTTAGGTAATAGATATAACAGCTGCCAAGATTGTGGATGCGGGTTTTCCATGGATAAGCTTTGATAGCTCACCTCTGGCGGAATGAGTTGGCCTTTATTGGTTGCTGCGCCATTGTATAAGTCCATGCTTAATACCAGCTTGGCGACGGCCACTGGTAAGATAAATACCAGTATTAGGGCAAACAATGCCTTGTTGTTTTTAGGTTTTACTGGGGAGTTCATACTTGCTCCTCTTGTTACGGCTTAATTTATTAGTTTGGTTTTATTGGTCTTCACTTGTCTTGCTAGTTGTCTTGCTAGTTGTCTTGCTAGTTGTCTTGCTATTAGTGCCACGAGTTGCACTTTCAGGTGTCGCTTTTAATAAGTATTTCCATCCAATCCATAGCATCAGTGATAAAAATACCGCCGCCATAGTGAACCATTGCAGCGCGTAGCCTTGGTGCTTTTGGGCTGATAATGGAATCGGTGTCCAAGGCTTAGGTAATGCAAGGTTAGGAATTGAATCTGGCTGCAGTACTACTGGTGCCAGTGGGTGGCCTATTTTCTCAGCTAAGGCCGCTAAATTGAGGTTTTGAAAACGCATCACATTGCCGTCTTCTGCATGGAGCTGGTGGCTTAAAGGATTAATCTGTTTTTGATAAACACGACCTGTCAGATCAATGGCTGACAATGGTACTGGGGTAATATCAGGTAAAATTCGACGATCGATATTGGCTGCAACAAAGCCTAATTCAACCATTAGCCAAGGCTGTTTTTGGAAATTAGAATCTGAGTCTTGCAAATCAGAATCTGAAATTTGAAATACTTGGTAGGCTAAATAGCCCACTCGACCTTCAAATACTTGGTTATCGAGTAGTAATATTTGCTGGTTAACCGGAGTCCCGTTGACGTTTAAACGGTAACCACTGAGTCTTTCATCAGCATCAAAAGCAAGTAATTCATCAAAACTTAATTCACTCGCTGCTTGTCTGGCTGACAAGGTCGCTTGCCACGCGTTTTTTTGTTCAGCTCTATCAAGTTGCCAAACGCCTAACTTGACCAAAATACAAAACACACTCACAGTAACAAGCAGCAATAACCCAGTAGATAGTCGCCAGACTCGCAAAGGAGAGCCCATGGATACCTTAGTTATTTTCAAGCTTGTATTAGTACTGCTGCTTGTATTCATATTATTTAATCTAGCTAGAGCCTTGTTTATTATGGTTAAAGCTGAAAATAAACAACCAATGAGTCAGTATTTAGGACGCCGAGTTATCTTTTCTGCTTTGGTGATGATGCTGTTATTACTGGCCTTAGGATTAGGTTGGGTAACCCCTAATCCAAGGCCTTATTAGTTTGTTTAAATGACGTAGACAAAAATAAACAAACAGAGCCAAACTACATCGACAAAATGCCAATACCAACTGCCTGATTGGAAGGCAAAATGGCTTTCTGGGGTGAAATGACCTTTGAGTACCCTACAGAACAGAATAATCAGGAACACCGTCCCCAGTGTGACGTGCATGCCATGGAAACCTGTGAGCAAAAAGAAGGTATTTCCGTAGATGCCAGATGAAAGCGTTAGCCCCATTTCTTGGTAAGCGTGAACATATTCTTCAACCTGCAAAAATAAGAACCCGATACCCAATAAAATGGTTAAGCCTAACCAGACTTTTAATGCGCTACGTTTAGACTTTTCTAGTGACACATGGGCAAAGTGCAGGGTGACCGAAGAAGCCAAAAGGATAAGGGTGTTATAAAGCGGTAATCCTGTCCAAGGCATAGCTTCTGTGGTGGTGCCATCAGGGGTTTTAACTAATGGCCACATGGCTTCAAACGTTGGCCACAAAACTTCATGGGTCATGGCATTATTCGAGCTACCACCCAACCATGGAATAGCCACCATTCTGGCGTAGAATAAAGCCCCAAAAAATGCCCCGAAGAACATAATTTCAGAGAAAATAAACCAGCTCATACCTTGGCGAAATGAACGGTCCATTTGGGCTGAATATAAGCCTGACATTGATTCATCAATGACATTTTTAAACCAGCCAAATAGCATAAAGATAATGACTGCAATACCAGCCACTAGGATGTAACCACCTGAAGTATCTTCAGTGGCTAACTGTTGAACGTAAGAACCTGCGCCAAAAGCAATGAGGAATAATCCTATAGCGCCGGTAATGGGCCAAACGCTTTGCGCTGGCACGTAATAGTTTTCATGTTTAGTTGTCATCTTGCTGCTCCTTGCTCTATGGCCGCAGTTTGTTTGTCTGTGATGTCATAGAGGGTATAAGAGAGAGTCAAAGTTTTAATGGAATCTGGTAAGTCTGGATCCACATAAAAGATTAATGGCAGTTCAGCATCAGCCTTTGCAGCTAGGGGTTGTTGATTGAAACAGAAACACTCGGTTTTATTGAAATACGCTGCACCTTGACCAGGCGATACCGAGGGTATTGCTTGGCCGACAAGGGGTTTAGCAGAAAGGTTTTTTGCTAAAAATGCAGTGCGGGTCAGTTCGCCTGGGTGAACTTTAATACTGTTCACCTTAGGGCCAAACTCCCATGGCATGCTGCCTTGTACTTGGGCGATAAATTCAATAGTAATGGTGCGATCTTTATCAACGACCACCGCTTCATAACTGCTCGCGGTGCCTTGGGGTTTTCCGTTAATCCCCAAGGTGTCACACAGCACGTCATAAAGCGGTACCAGTGCAAAACCAAAGCCGAACATACCAATAGAGCCCAGTACGAGACCTATGAGTAATTTACGGTTTGATTTTGTTGGCTGGCTCATATCACTTTACCTCTGGTGGTGTAGTGAATGAGTGATAAGGTGCTGGACTTGCGATGGTCCATTCTAGACCTTCAGCGCCTTCCCAAGGTTTATCTGCTGCTTTCTCGCCGCCTCTAATACACTTAATCACAACAGCTAAGAAGATAAGTTGCGATAAACCAAATGCAAACCCACCAATAGAGACGATTTGGTTAACATCAGCAAATTGAATTGCATAATCAGGAATACGACGCGGCATGCCCGCAAGTCCTAAGAAGTGCATTGGGAAAAACAACACATTGACTGAAATGGTGCTACACCAGAAATGCCAGCGACCTAAGGTTTCGCTATACATATGGCCCGTCCATTTAGGCAGCCAATAATAAGCAGCAGCCATAATGGAATACACTGCACCGGTCACTAACACGTAATGGAAGTGGGCAACCACGAAGTAAGTATCATGGTATTGGAAATCTGCAGGCGTAATTGCCAGCATCAGACCCGAGAACCCACCAATAGTGAACAAGATGATAAAGGCGACAGCAAATAACATCGGCGTTTCAAAGGTGATTGAACCACGCCACATCGTCGCGACCCAGTTAAACACTTTTACCCCTGTGGGCACCGCAATCAACATGGTGCAATACATGAAGAATAGCTCGGCGAATACCGGCATACCCGTAGTAAACATGTGATGCGCCCATACCAAGAACGACAGAATCGCAATACTTGAGGTGGCGTAAACCATGGATGAGTAACCGAATAGCTTTTTGCGGCTAAAGGTTGGCACAATCGCTGAGATAATACCGAAGGAGGGTAAAATCATAATGTAAACTTCAGGGTGACCGAAGAACCAGAAAATATGCTGGAACATCACAGGATCGCCACCACCTGCAGCATCGAAGAAGCTAGTACCGAAGTATTTATCGGTTAATACCATGGTGACCGCACCTGCGAGTACGGGCATCACGGCAATCAATAAGAATGCAGTAATTAACCAAGTCCAAACGAACAGTGGCAACTTCATCCATGTCATACCCGGTGCGCGCATATTCACAATAGTCACGACCACGTTAATCGCGCCCATAATGGAGCTTATTCCCATAATGTGTACTGAGAAGACGAATAATGCCGTGGTATCAGGACTATAAGTCGTTGATAGTGGCGCGTAGAAGGTCCAACCAAAGTTCGGTCCGCCGCCTTCCATAAATAGTGAGCTTAATAGAATGGCAAACGCGAATGGCAGAATCCAAAAACTCCAGTTATTCATCCGAGGCAGTGCCATATCTGGCGCACCAATCATCATTGGAATAAGCCAGTTAGCTAAACCCGTAAAGGCAGGCATAACGGCACCAAATACCATGATCAGTCCGTGAACTGTGGTCATTTGGTTGAAAAAGTTTGGATCAACTAATTGCAATCCTGGCTGGAACAATTCGGCGCGGATAACCATCGCCATTGCACCGCCAGTGAGAAACATGATGAAACTAAACCATAAATATAATGAGCCAATGTCTTTATGGTTAGTGGTTAAAATCCAGCGCATGATGCCTTTCGGCGCGCCATGATGGTGATCATCATGGCCATGGTCATCGTGAGAATGACCATCATGAGCTTCGGTTGTATCTTGTGTAATAGTGCTCATTTTAATCCCTTACTTTCCATGACCATCAACGTCAGAAGCCTGTACAGCATCTCCAGAATCATTACCCCAAGCGTTTCGCTCATAGGTAATTACTGCTGCGAGTTGTTGCGGTGTGAGTAGAGAGCCAAATGCCTGCATTGCTGTACCCGCTTTGCCATTGACGACAACTTCAATATGCCCTTCAACAGGTCCTGTAATGGCTGGGCTACCGATTAATGAAGGGAAAGCACCAGGTAATCCTGTGCCTGCAGCTTGGTGACATGCGGCGCAATTACTCATGTAGACTTGCTCACCCATGGTCATTAAGTCTTCCATGGCTAAATCATCTAGTACGACTTCAGCTTTTGCTTCTTCTACCACTTCGGTTACCGCTTCAGTTGCAGCTTGCTCTACTTGCTCTACTTGCTCAGCGGTTGCAGGTAAGGTCACTGGTGTAGCACTGTCACTAGCAGGGCTAGTTTCAGCTGTTGAACCGCCGCCATTAATATCAGCTGCTTGCACTACATCGCCAGAGTTATTACCCCAAGCATTTCGCTCGTAGGTCACAACAGCAGCAATTTCAGCAGCAGTAAGCTGTTTAGCAAATGCTTGCATCGCAGTGCCAGGTTTACCATTAACCACAATATCAACATGATCACTTACTGGGCCTTTAATCAGTGGACTACCAATAAGTGATGGGAATACACCGGGAAGACCAGCACCGTTTGGTTGGTGACATGCGGCGCAAACGCCCATATAGACTTGCTCACCTTGAGCCATTAACTCGTCATAGGTGAGTGTTTGCGAAAGTGAGGCCTCAGCTGCAGCTTTGGCGTCGACGGCTAACTGCTTTTGGTCAAGTAACCATTGCTCATAATCGGCTTCAGAAACCGCTTCAACCACGATTGGCATAAAGCCGTGATCTTTTCCGCACAACTCAGCACATTGGCCGCGATAGGTGCCGACTTTATCGATTTTTGTCCAGGCTTCGTTAATGAAACCAGGGTTAGCATCTTTTTTAACCGCAAATGCAGGTACCCACCAAGAGTGAATAACATCATCACTGGTCATCAAGAATCGAACTTTACGATTAATAGGTAAAACGAGCGGCTTATCGACTTCCAGTAAGTAAGTTTCAGTCTTTTCAGCAGAACCTTGGATTTGCTCTGCAGGGGTTGAGAGTAAACTGAAGAATTCGACGTCTTCGTTGAAATAGCTGTAATGCCATTTCCACTGAGAGCCGGTAACCTTAATGGTTAAATCTGCATCGCTAGGATCTTCCATAGCAATCAGAGTTTTAGTGGCAGGAATTGCCATACCAATAAGGATGATAAATGGCAGGACAGTCCATGCAATTTCAACCTTGGTACTGTCATGAAAGTCAGCAGGCACAGCGCCTTTTGATTTTCTGTGATAGATCATTGAGTAAATCATGATCCCAAAGACCACAACACCAATCGCACAACAGATATATAGAATAATCATATGGAGGTCATAAACCTTACCACTGATTTCTGTCACACCTTGTGTCATGTTAAGCGGCATTTCAGCCGCAGTAAGCGGTACTGCAACCAGCAGCCCCATTAATCCATACAACAATCGCTTCACAAGACCACTCCTCTGCCAATTGCGATTTGCAATTACAAGGAAAAGTCACACAGTAATACTCTGCTCTATGCAAACTTTTCTATTCCCGAAAAAGTTTGATCACTTCAAAGTACACGGTGGCAGCGAGTATCAATACTCGATTATTTTATTGGGTTATGGTGGCCACACTTGTACCTAATACTGAACTTTTCAATTCTTAAATTGACGCTTTTTATTCAAGGCTTTCTATACCGCATGGTACCAGCACAATCTTTACAGCGTTTTGTAGCTTTTTATCATTTTACTAACTCAAGAGTGACAGCAAATTGTTACCCTCTTGTTAACTACATTACTTGGAGATTAAATATTGATCAAGATCACTTTATCATCTAATTTGCTGAAAAAAGGCGCAAAAAAAGCCCTTCACACTCGTGAAGGGCTTTTCTAAGAGAGACTGGCTTAATGAAAAGCTGACAAATTTAATCTTGTTGGCGCTGCCGGAGCATTGTCACTCATGTGTTGATCATGTAAGTGAGTATTTACATCTTCAATGATAACGCCTTGCGCAAGAGCGCTTTTGGCAACCAACTGAATACGGCGATTATCGCGGGCATCAAGTGGTGTTGTCCAAGTAATAACGGCACTGGATGTACCACTTGTTAATGCTTTTTCCATTGCCCACAGTGTTTCAACTTCATCTTTGGTATGAACAAGTAATACTCGATCCATACGGACATTGGCGTTAGCCAGTATTTGCTTATAGCCAATATGAGGTGGATTAATCAACACAATCCAACGACCTTGCTGACTTAATACGGCTAATTGACCACAAAGCTGAGTGAGTTCAGTTAAGCCTTGGTTGGCACTTTGTTTGGTTTCAATACCTTGTTTAACTGGCGCCGTTGCTGATGCCATATCCATCCATAAACCTGGATGACGTGGTGCATTACCTAATAATGTGTTCATAACCAACCTCCATTACGAATAACGCCAACAGCAAGTCCTTCAATTGTCAGACTCTGGCAAGTTAAATCTACTTTAATCGGTGAATACTGTTCATTTTCTGCGTGGAGATAAACAAGATTACCTTTCTTTTCAAAACGTTTTACGGTGACATCATCATCAACACGAGCAACAACGACTTGGCCATTTTTAGCTTGCTGCATTTTATGCACAGCCAGTAAGTCACCTTCAATAATGCCAATGTCTTTCATACTGTCGCCACGAACGCGTAATAAGAAATTAGCATTAGGTTTGAACATTTCAGGATCTACTTGAAAGTATTGCTCAACATGTTCCATTGCGAGGATAGGTTCACCCGCTGCAACTTGACCAATTAGAGGTAAGCCTTCTTCAACTTCCTCTTCTTCCTGCACCATGCGGATACCGCGTGAAGTGCCAGGGATGATTTCGATGCAACCTTTTTTCGCAAGTGCTTTTAAATGCTCTTCTGCGGCATTGGCACTTTTAAAGCCTAATCTAGCGGCAATTTCGGCACGAGTGGGTGGCATACCTGTCTCGGCAATATTACATTTAATTAGTTCTAGAATTTCAGCTTGTCGTGGCGTTAAAGGTCTCATGTTGATTCCTGTTTTTTTATACAGTGACTGTCATTATATACAGTATTTAAGGGCGCGCAAGTATTAACCAATGAAATTCTGACAATAAGCCAGTAATGGTTTGCTGATTTAATATCAATCTTATTTTATATCATTTATAAACAGAGACTTATTAGGTTGCTGTAATTACAATTTTTCTTTTTTGGAAACTTCATTTGATGTGATTAAACAGTGGTTTTCTATCGATACAGTATATTTATACAGTACTGTTGATGATTTATGATAAGCATAAAAGCGCAACTTAATTGCTTATCTATTGAGGGGGCTGGAGGGGGGACATTGCTGCTCAATTGTTAACTACATTACAGCAGGATAGTGAATCCCATCTAGATTCTGGTATCCTATGCGCAATAAATCGTTGTTGATAATGCGAATACTCATGCTAAAACCAGACTCTATCATTGCTAAATCGTTGCGTTGGATCCAGAAACTCATGGTACACAGTGTTGTTGTGCCTGAAGATCCGTTCGCTGACTTAAACTTAGACCGTGACAAGCCAGTGGTCTATGTCATGAAGACTGAGTCGCTAAGTGATATCGCGGCGCTAAATGAAATTACCGCAAAGTATGATCTCCCTAGTCCCTATGAACGACTGGATATTGATGGATTAAATACACCAAGAATTGTGTGTGTTGAAGGTCGCAAACCTCTGTTTGGTAAACGCCATAGCGGTGAGAAATTCGTTGCAAACTTTACTAAACTGCTCGACTTACACCAAAAGAATAAAGAGTTAGATATTCAATTGGTGCCAGTTAGCCTTTATTGGGGACGTATTCCTGGTAAAGAAGATGACACTATGACCGCAGCGGTTTTTGAACGTGAAAACCCGACTTGGCTGCGTAAGTGGTTAATGATTTTATTTCTAGGTCGTCATAACTTTATTCAATTCTCTAACGCGATGTCTCTGCGTTATATGGCAGATGAGCACGGCACTGATGTCAGTATTGCCCATAAACTTATTCGTGTTGCGCGAGTTCATTTCAGACGTCAGCGCAAAGTAATGACTGGGCCGCAGTTGCCGAATCGTCAGGCTATGTTTAACTCGCTGCTAAAATCTGAATCTATTACTAAAGCGATTCAAGAAGAAGCGGCAAATAAAAAGATATCTGAAGAAAAAGCCCGTGAAAAAGCCATTGAGTACCTTGATGAAATTGCCGCTGATTATTCAGATAACCTTATCCGCATCGCTGAGCGCTTTTTAACTTGGCTCTGGAACAAGCTATACAGTGGCATCAGTATTAAAAGTGCTGAGCAAGTTCGAAAGCTGCACCATGACGGTCATGAAATTGTTTATGTGCCATGTCATCGAAGCCACATGGATTACTTATTATTATCTTATATCCTCTACTATCAAGGTATGGTTCCACCGCACATTGCAGCAGGAATTAACTTAAACTTCTGGCCTGCTGGGCCGATGTTCCGCCGTGGTGGTGCTTTCTTTATTCGTCGTAGTTTTAACGGTAATAAACTTTATACTGCTGTGTTCCGCGAATATTTAGATCAGTTATTTGCTAAAGGCTATTCAGTTGAGTACTTCACTGAAGGCGGTCGTTCTCGTACGGGTCGTTTACTAGCGCCGAAAACAGGTATGTTAGCCATGACTGTGAACAGCGTACTTCGAGGTATTGAGCGTCCTGTGACCTTAGTACCTGTTTACTTAGGCTACGATCACGTAATGGAAGTATCGACTTATCACAAAGAGTTAAGTGGTAAGAAAAAACAGAAAGAATCTGTTTGGCAGGTATTTGGTGCACTGCGTAAATTAGGTAACTTTGGCCAAGGTTATGTGAACTTTGGTGAACCGATTAACGTGCAGCAATTCTTAACCCAACAAGCGCCAGATTGGCGTGAGGAAATTGCTCAAGATCCTGAGCAAAAACCTACTTGGTTAACACCTGCAGTAAACACGTTAGCTAATAAAGTGATGACCAATATCAACAGTGCTGCTGCGGCGAGTTCTGTTACTTTAACCAGTATGGTGTTATTGGCTTCTGAGCAAAATGCATTAGAGCGAAGTGAGCTTGAAAGACAATTAGATTTATACCTCAAGCTGTTAAAAGAAGTGCCATATACAGGTTACACCTCAGTAGCTGAAGGTAATCCAACTGAAGTGGTTGATCAGTGTTTATCGCTGAAAAAGTTTACTTCTACGTCGGATAAGTTGGGCGAAATTATTGCCATTGAAGAACACGCTGTGATCGCGATGAGCTATTACCGCAATAACATCATTCATTTAATGGCTGTACCTTCATTAATCGCGAGTTGCTTAGTCCAGTATGAAGAACATAGCCGTGAACGCATTCACAGCATAGTTAATGATTTTTACCCATTACTCAAAGCTGAGTTATTCATGGGTATTGAAGATTTACCGGCTTATGTCGACCATGTTTTAAACTTATTCGTGGAACAAGGTTTGATCAGCGGCAGTGATGAGTTTGAAGTCAATCAAGGTAATATTACCCAGTTAATGCTATTGTCTGAAACTGTCAGTGAGACATTACAACGTTACGCGATTATCTTTAATTTACTGGCTTACAAACCGGATATTGAACGTTCAGATCTAGAAAGCGCGAGCCACACGTTAGCTCAGCGTTTAGGTGCTTTACACGGAATTACTGCGCCAGAGTTTTATGATAAAAAACTCTACAATAATTTGAGTGTAAAATTAAAAGAATTAGGGCACTTGTCGGGTAGTGACAATCAATTTGCTGTCATCCGAATCCGCGATCATGCCAATGGCATGTTGCGATTATCTGTTCGTAAAACCATAGTCGACAGTGTGACTATGGAACATGGGTAACGAATAACTTTATGAGTTCAACACAAACGCAGCCACAAACTAAATCTTTGTTAGGCGGCGCAATGATTATTGCCGGAACCACAGTGGGTGCCGGTATGTTTTCCCTTCCAGTTGTTAGTGCTGGCATGTGGTTTGGCTATTCTATTGCCATGCTGGTCGGTATTTGGTTTTGTATGTTGGTTTCAGGCTTAATGCTGCTTGAAACCAATCTACATTTTAAACCAGGGGACAGTTTTGATACGTTAACTAAAGTCACTTTAGGTCAGTTCTGGCGTATTGTTAATGGTCTATCAATTACCTTCGTATTATATATTCTGACTTACGCATACATTAGTGGCGGTGGATCCATTGTGAATCACACCTTGTCAGGTATGGGGATCCATTTACCGCAAAGTATTGCCGGCTTAGTGTTCGCCCTTGTACTGGCTGGTATTGTGATGATCAGTACCAAGGTCGTTGACCGTATTACCACGATTATGCTGGGCGGTATGATCATTACCTTCTTCCTCGCGGTAGGTAATTTACTGATTGATGTTGATAGCGTTAAGTTATTAGTACCAGATGGTGAAGCGAGTTTCGCTCCTTATATTTTAGCCGCGATTCCTTTTGGTTTAACCAGTTTTGGTTACCATGGCAATGTGCCAAGTTTAGTGAAGTATTATGGCAAGCAGCCTAGCTTAATTATTAAAGCCATCTGTATTGGTACTTTTATCGCGTTAGTGATTTATAGCTGCTGGTTAGTGGCGACTATGGGTAATATTCCTCGCAGTCAGTTCAACGATATTATTGCTCAAGGCGGTAATATGGGCGTATTGGTTGGTGCTTTGTCTGATGTGATGTCTAATGCATGGCTGAATACTATGCTGACTCTATTTGCCAATTTAGCAGTAGCATCATCATTCTTAGGGGTCACCTTAGGCTTGTTTGATTACCTAGCAGATTTATTCGGTTTTGATGAATCAGTTAATGGGCGTATAAAAACTGCGACAGTGACTTTTATTCCGCCTACGGTATTAGGATTATTGTTCCCTAATGGTTTCTTAATCGCGATTGGTTTTGCGGCATTAGCAGCCACTATTTGGGCGGCAATTGTACCTGCCATGATGGCCTATAAATCGCGTAAAATGTTCCCTGATGAGAACAGCTTCAGAGTACCAGGTGGCACCCCATTAGTGGTGGTGGTTATTCTATTCGGTGTGTTAACTGCTGCTTGTCATTTACTCGCAATGGCAGATTTACTACCAGTTTATAAATAGTAAATCGCGAAACCTGTTTATGAAAGCCCTCTATTGAGGGCTTTTTTGATGAATTTTTTCAATGTATTGAGTGGGTGTTTGGCGGTGAAAGCGCTGGAAGCTTTTATTAAAACTGCGCACACTTGCATAACCTAGCAAATTCGAAATCTCTGCAACTGGCTTACCTTCAATCATATATTTAATCGCTAGATTACCTAAAATGTAGCGCATTAATTCAGTGAAACTAAGGCCATTACGCTGCAATCGTCTTTGTAATTGCTGCTTTGAAAATCCACATAATTCTGCCAACGAATCTAAAGTGGGTAAACCATAAAAACGAATGTGAGGCTTATACACTGAATTTTATAAGTTGTCTGATTAATTATTTACCTTCAGTTTTAGGTAAGTCGATAACTTTCTGACGATATTCAAGCAGCCCAAATACACCAGTGAAATAGACTTTAATGAAATCCACAAACTTAAGCTTCAGTAGCGTGCTGAACATGGTATGGAAAATCAGCAATTGGAAAAAGTGCATAAAAGCAGTAATCAGCAACAGAATGTTGAGAATAATGCTCACTTGCCCCTCAAATGGCATGAACAGGTTATAAAACATCACGAACCAAGTAAGCAGAGTAAAGCTTTTACCTGCCAGAATAAAAAATTTCATCGTTAACCTTTAATCGATTTGATATTGGAATAAACGGTAGGTGACTTGCCCCGCCGATTTTTGTTTAAGTTCAACCCAAGTGCTCGGGACTTCGAGATGAGCTAGGTCGGATTCCGTTTCGACATAAATTTGTGCATTTTCGTTCAACCATTGTTTTTCATTCAGCAATGCAATGGTTTTATTGGCGAGATCTTTTCGAAAAGGAGGGTCGACGAATACGATATCAAACCCTTTATCTTTATTGCCATTTCCTAGCAGCGCTAAACTATCACCATTAACAACATCGGCAGTTTCGCATTTTAATGTCTGTAAATTTTGTTGTAACTGTTTAGCTGCACTGGCTTGCAGTTCAAAAATACGAGCGTAAGTTGCATAGCGAGATAATGCTTCTAGGCTGAGGGCGCCACTTCCTGCAAAGCAATCCAATACTCTTGCACCACTGATATCGCCTGCTAACCAATTGAATAAGGTTTCACGTACACGATCTGTGGTTGGACGAAGACCTTCAAGATCATGAATAGGAAGTTTTCGTGAACGCCATTGTCCTGAAATTATCCTGACTTGGCCGCTGGCGGACTTATTTTTGGACATTTTGCCCTCGTGATTTTGCCTGAACAAAGAAAGTGGTAGACTATGCAACCAATTAGAATACTCGATATTTTATACCAAACTGATGCGTAAAGGTGAGCAATCCTTGTGACATTATAGGTAATAGGTTATCGAGAATATTTTTCCGAATTTTTTAGCTCAATAAGCACTGGTAGTAGACATGGCAAAGAAAGGTTTTTTTTCGTGGTTTCGTAAAGACAAAACCAAAGAACAAGAGAACGTTACAACCGAGAACGCACAAGAGCAAATCGATACTACAAGTGTAGAACAAACCTCTGAGCAAGCGACTGTTGAGCAACAAGTTGCCGACCATTCTTCTCAAGAACAAGCCTTAGCAGAAAAAGCCGCAGCTGATAAAGCTGAAGCAGATCGCTTAGAGTCAGAGCGCTTGGATGCTGAAAGACTTGAAACCGAACGTCTTGCTGCAGAACAAAAAGCAGCAGAAGAACATGCTGAAGCAGAGCGTTTAGCTGAGCAACAGCGTGTTGAAGAGCAAAGCCGTCTTGAAAAAGAAAGAATTGAAGCAGAAAGACTAGAAATAGAAAGACTAGAAATAGAAAGGCTCGAAGCAGAAAAGCTTGAAGCGGAAAGACTGGAAGCTGAGAGACTGGAAGCTGAGAGACTGGAAGCTGAGAGACTGGAAGCTGAGAGACTGGAAGCTGAGCGCGTCGAGTTAGCCCGTTTAGAAGCAGAGCGCATCGAGATTGAGCGTCTAGAAGCTGAACGCTTAGCGGCAGAAAAAGCGGAAGCGCAAAGAATAGAGGCTGAACGTCTTGCTGCCGAGCAAAAAGCCATTGAGCAAGCAGCTCAAGAAAAAGCAGCTCAAGAAAAAATTGAAGCAGATAGATTAGCTGAGCAACAACGTGTTGCTGAACAAACTCGCTTGGCAGAAGAGCAGTTAGCACAAGAAGAAGCTGATCGTATTGAAACTGATCGTATTGAGGCTGAACGTTTAGAAGCACAGCGCCTTGAAGATGAAGCAGCTCAAACTGAAGAAACAGAACCAGAGCCTCAAGCTAAACCCGTAAAAGAAGGTCTTTTTGCCCGTCTTAAACGTGGCCTTAAGCGCACCAGTGAAAACATTGGTAGTGGCTTTATGGGGATTTTCAGCGGCAAGAAAATCGATGACGATTTATTTGAAGAGCTAGAAGAACAACTATTAATTGCAGATGTTGGCGTTGAAACTACCACTCGTTTGATTGATAGTTTGACGGACAGTGCATCACGTAAGCAGCTTAAAGATGCTGAAGCATTATATGATTTGATGCGTGATGAAATGCAAACCATCCTAGACCCTGTTGCGATTCCTTTAGTGCCAGAAAATACCGATGGTCCATTCGTTATTTTAATGGTCGGTGTAAATGGTGTGGGTAAAACCACCACCATTGGTAAATTAGCAAAACAGTATCAAAAACAAGGCAAATCTGTCATGTTAGCTGCGGGTGATACCTTCCGTGCGGCAGCCGTTGAGCAATTACAAGTATGGGGACAGCGCAATGAAATCCCTGTGGTCGCACAGCATACTGGTGCAGATAGTGCCTCGGTACTATTTGATGCGCTGCAAGCGGCGAAAGCACGTAATGTTGATGTATTAATTGCTGATACAGCAGGGCGTTTGCAAAACAAAAGTCACTTGATGGAAGAGCTTAAGAAAGTGGTTCGCGTCATGAAGAAACTAGACCCGAATGCACCCCATGAAGTGATGCTAACTTTGGACGCAAGCACAGGCCAGAATGCCATTAGCCAAGCTCAACTTTTCCAAGAAGCAGTAGGCGTTACAGGTATCACGATTAGTAAGTTAGATGGCACGGCAAAAGGCGGGGTGATTTTCGCCATTGCAGATAAGTTTAATATCCCTATTCGCCACATTGGTGTGGGTGAGCAGATTGATGACTTACGTACCTTTAATTCAAACGATTTTATCGAAGCATTATTTAGTCAGGATAAGGCAGAATAGTCACATATGATCCATTTTGAGCAAGTCAGTAAGATATATCCGGGTGGCCAAAAAGCACTCTCAGAAGTTAATTTTCATCTCCAACAAGGTGAAATGGCCTTTTTAACCGGACATTCTGGCGCAGGTAAAAGTACCTTGCTCAAATTGATCACCGTGATTGAGCGCGCGAGTGCGGGTAAAGTCTCTATTAACGGCCATGATATTGCCAAACTCGGCAAAAAACATGTGCCGTACCTTCGCCGTAATATCGGCATGATTTTTCAAAACCATCACTTATTAATGGATAAGAGCGTATTCGATAATGTCGCGCTGCCATTGGTGATTGAAGGTTTTTCTCACGGTGAAATTCGTAAACGTGTTGCTGGCGCATTAGATATGGTTGGCCTTTATGGCAAAGAACGTCATTTACCCGTGATGCTATCGGGTGGTGAACAGCAACGTGTTGGCATCGCTCGCGCGATTGTGAATAAACCTCCTTTACTGCTTGCCGATGAACCAACAGGTAACTTAGACCCTAAGTTATCGATGGATATCCTACGTTTATTTGAAACCTTTCATGATGCTGGTACCAGTGTGCTTATCGCGACCCATGACTTGGGGTTAATTGCGCGAATGAAATACCGCACGTTAACTTTACGCCAAGGCAAAATGCTTGGTGGTGATGAAATCTATTCAGCTGAAAGTCAGGGGCAGATTTAATGACCAATAAAGTTAAAATTACTGCCAGCAAACTGCCTTTTACTGGACGCTTGGTGATGTTTTTTGTTCGCCACGTACAGCAAGCGATGGCGAGCATCGGTGAGCTGTGGCGTAACCCAGTGTCTTCAGTGATGACCATGGCCGTTCTTGGCGTCAGCTTGAGTTTGCCGGCTGCGCTGCAAGTACTGGTTAAAAATGCTGAGAATATTACCCAGTCTTGGGATAACGCAGCCGAGATTTCTTTATTCATTAATGAAGGCCGCAGTGAGCAATCAATACAAAGTTTGATTTCACGGATTAATGTTTACGCCGAAGTGGATGTGGTGCATTACATCAATCGGGATCAAGCCCTAGAAGAATTCCAACGTCTTTCAGGTTTTGGTGAAGCACTATCTTATTTAGACAGCAACCCTTTACCAGCAGTGGTTGTAGTAACGCCTTTAGAGCGTCATTCAAGCCCAGAAGGTGCGAGACAATTACTTGAAAAGCTTGAGCGTGAACCAGAAGTGAGTTTTGGTCGTTTAGATATTGAATGGCTAGAACGGCTGCAAGCCATGGTGAGACTCATTGAGCGCACGGTACTGGCGATTGCTGCGTTATTAGTATTAGCTGTGGTACTAGTCATTGGTAATACGATTCGATTAGCGATTATGAATCGCCGCACCGAAATCGAAGTCATGAAATTAGTCGGTGCAACTGAAGCCTTTATTCAAAGGCCCTTCCTTTACACAGGCATATGGTATGGGGTGATTGGCGGCGTGCTCGCTTGGATCATCATTAACCTTCTTGTCTGGTATCTCGACTCAGCTCTAGCTGAACTGCTTGGTTTATATGGCAGCCAACTGCAAATTCAGGCATTAAGTTTTGCTGAGTTAGTTAAGTTGGTATTACTGGCGTCATTTTTAGGCTGGTTAGGCTCTTATTTGTCGGTGAGACAGCATCTACGCGCAATTGAACCTTCTTAATATTACTGTCGTACTGTGTCTGTAGAATACGTTGGTAAGATTATTTTGGGCTAAAAATGAACATTTGTTCACTTGCAATTGCTTTGGATTCAGCAGAATATAATTCAGCGCGCATTTTGTGTGCATCCTTGTGTTGAACCACTGTTGACATATGTTGTCCGATAATAGATAGTTCACCACTTAACTTAAAATATTTTAAGTTAGATAAGTGTTAAAAACGCAGTAATAGTAGGAGCTTTAATGGCCTTTCAATCGCAATCTATGTCACTCACTGTCCCTAGGGGAAGTAGCAGCTTAGAAGCTTATATGCAATCAGTCACAGGCATCGAGATGCTTGGGGCGGAAGAAGAGCATGAGCTCGCCAAGCGCTTGCAAGAAACCGGCGATCTACAAGCTGCAAAGAAATTGATTATGTCTCATTTGCGCTTTGTTGTGCATGTGGCTAAAGGTTATTCTGGATACGGTTTGCCACAAGCTGACCTTATTCAAGAAGGTAACATCGGTTTGATGAAGGCGGTAAAACGTTTTGATCCTGGTGTTGGCGTTCGCTTAGTGTCTTTTGCTGTGCATTGGATTAAAGCTGAAATTCATGAATACGTGCTTAAAAACTGGCGTATTGTGAAAGTCGCAACCACTAAAGCGCAACGTAAACTATTCTTCAATATTCGTAAAACTAAAAAGCGTTTAGGCTGGTTTAGCGATGAAGAAGTCGGCATGGTAGCAGAGAATCTAGGGGTGTCTAAAAAAGACGTCACCGAAATGGAGTCGCGTATGGCGGCGCAAGATCCTGCATTTGATTTAGCCAGCGACAATAACGATGACAGCAGTGTTGATTTTGCACCTGTTCATTATTTAGAAGATCATTCTTCAGATGTAGCGGTTGAAGTTGAGAACGAAAATTGGGAATCTGATTCTCAAGCACGTTTATTTTCAGCAATCAAAACATTAGACGAGCGTAGTCAGCATATTTTACGTGCGCGTTGGTTAGATGATGATAAAACCACATTGCAAGAATTAGCATCGACTTACCAAGTGTCTGCAGAACGTATTAGACAACTTGAAAAGAACGCAATGAACAAGCTTAAGTCTTGTATGGAAATCTAGTTTCCAGCGTTTCAACCTGAAACGAAACCATTAAAACCTGCTACGGCAGGTTTTTTTATGACTGAAATTTGAGCCTTATGGCTTATGGCTTCTGGCTGATAGTTTTAGTTTGGATTTATGATTTAGTTATCCGCTGCTTAACTGCAGCAATAATGGCTTTGCGGGGGATTTTTAGGCCAGTGGTTTCTACGTCATTAGGCCAAGTGTAGTAATGGCGCGGGCGTTTAAAGCGAGCAATTTTTGTCAGCACTAATTCTTCTATTGAATTAATGTCAGCTGCAGTGAATGTCGTAAGCCTATTTTCTGAGGTTTGAGCCTCTGTAGTTTTAGTCTCTGGCTCTCTAACGTCTAATTCACTAGTAGACGGGCCGTTTAACTGCGCATTGGCTTTAAGTTGGATAATCGCTGCTGGCAATAAGCTGAATTTGAGATCTTCTTGTGCAAACACAATGGCATTTTGGACCGAGGGATGGGCCTTGATTGCTGCTTCGATTTCTTCAGGATGGATATTCTCGCCGCCACAAATAAACATATTATCAGTACGGCCAAGCAAGAGAAGATTACCATCGGCGTCGAACTCGCCTAAATCTTGGGTGTTGAACCAGCCTTGTTCATCTATAGCTTTTGATAGTGGTATTTGCTCTTGTGGCTGCTTGTCAGCTTGTTCTGAGTGCTCGACTTGCTGCTGCAACTGCTGAGTATTACCTTGTGTTAAATATCCTAAAAATAAACACTCACCTTTAACCCAAATTGCACCATCACGGATAGTTAGCTGCCTATTGTTGAGCGGCTTACCTAAATGCCCTTGTGGGTTAATCAATGCAGTGGTGATTTGCGAACTCATCTCAGACATACCGTAACTGCAATAAGCATTAATATGCCTATCAGCGAGTGCTGAGACTAAATGAGGCTCAATAGCGCCGCCACCTAACAAGAGTGCTTTTACCTTATCTAATGCCTGTGGTTGTTGGGCTAAAATCTCAGTTAACTGTGCAGCGACTAACGACACATGGCTAATATCTGCATCGGTGATCTGTTGCCATAAAGCATGCTTGCTACTTAATACCAGTGCCGCGCCCGCCAACGCACAGCGGTTAATAATGGCTAAGCCGCCGATATGAAACAGCGGCAAGGATAATAGCCAACTGTCATTTAGTGTTAATGGAATATTTTCGGCAGAACCCGATGCACTAGCAATATGATTTGCTAAGCAATGCACTACGCCTTTAGGCTTGCCACTTGAACCTGAAGTGAGAATGATATTAAGCGGTTTATCCGCATCTACAGTTGGCTTGCTAAGTGTATTTTTTTTGCTAAACGGCTTGTCAGTTAGCTCAAGTTTAAGCTGTGAAGTAGCCGCGAATTCAGGCTCAGCTGTCTTGTCTGTTGAATTATCTCTAATAAGTTCAGTATTAGTGACGTCAACATTAATGGTTTCAGACCAAAAGTAGCCGATTTCAAATCGCTGACACAACTCAGCGACTTGCGATGCAGGAAAGCGAGGAGATATGGGTAAAAAGATAGCGCCGATATCAACACATGCCCAATATAGGCAAATCATTTCAAGGTTATTGCTGCTGATACAAGCGATACGGCTATTTCGGCTAACCTTCTGGACTTTTAGCGACTCAACGAGGTTTGAAACGATATGGCTCAGCTGCAAGTAACTGATAGTGTGATGACTTACTGATTGATTTTTAACAGCTTCATTGTTAGCAGTTTCATTGTTGACTGTTTCATTGACATTCTGCCAAGCATAATGATGGCTAGTCGTTGGTAACTGAATAGCCGTTGCTTCAGGTGAGTTTAAAGCCGTTTGGTGCAGCGGAGAAATCATCACAACCCCTATTTAGCGGTAGCAAGCTTGTGTTTAAGAGTCACAAGTATAGCGACTCATTAACTGAGTGACCTGCGGATTTAATTGATTGCTCGGGTCTATTAACGGCTTTTCAAAGCTGGCTAAAGTATCCAGACCTGGGATCTCATCAGGGGTTAACAGCGCAGCTAACGTCGCTAAATCTTGAATACCTAAATTGGCCTCTAAACTTGAACTTAATATGCAGCGAACGCCGTTCTCGGTAGCTGTTTCAATCAGCTGACTGAGTTTGTTGGTATGACCGATAATCATTGGCTTGAGTATTAACGCTGCCAAGCCATCAAGCATAGTAAATTGGTAGTGGGCATCGTTTAGGGTTTCATCGAGTGCGAAAGGGATTTTCAGCGCTTGATAAACATGTAAATTTTGCTCGAGGGTGTTGCAAGGCTCTTCGATGTATTCAATGCTCGTCTTTGGCAGACATGCTAAAAACTCAATCGCTTGCTCAGCACTAAAACCTTGATTGGCATCTAGGCGTAATTTGAGCTTTGGATTGATGGCTAATATTTGATGAATGAATCGAATTTCTTGTTCAATTTCAGCCTGAGCAACTTTAACTTTTATCGCATAAGTTCGCAGTGGTAGTGCATTGATGCGTGCTGTTAAGGCTTCATCGGTCATTTCAGCTTGGTAGTAGAATAAACCAATTTTGCGATGATCCACATGAGCATATTGGAACGCAGGATTGAACTTAAGTGCTAATAAGCTGAGTCCAAATGCTGCGGAGGGTAGGTCTATTTTCTCAGCTAAAGTGGTTAACTCAGTTAACGGTTTGCTGATTAACTGAGGTAAATCAAGTTCAAGGGAAGTGATAACCTGTTCAAGGGTTTCTTTGCTAAAGCCTGTCAGGATTTTACCTTCAACATCTTGGCCTGACAGTGGACTGATTTCTACGCGCTCACTTCTGCCGTCGTCTAATTTGGCACTAACGATGAGACCAAAGCGTTGATCTATTCGCTGAGTTGCCACAGGCAAGGTTGGTGACAATGGGATTTGGTAACGGTGCAGTGTAAGCTCACTGATGACGGCAGGTTTAGCCTGTTCAGAACTTGAGTGCTGATATGATTCAAGTTCGTCAGAAGAGTGGTCATCAGTGTGCATGAAGCGTTCGTCCTTTTATATCGAGTACCGACTGCTTAACGCTTGGCTAGCAGTTATGGATAAAGCAGCTGTATTACCCTCGCTGCGAACATCTGTGGTTGGGCTTTATGGGTATTATGGCCACTATTTGGAATAGTGATAACAGATAAATCGAGCTTCTGTTGCCATTTTTCAGCCAACTTAGAAAACTTACTGTCTTGTTCACCCACCAACAGGTATGTCGGGCAGTGTAATTGTTTCAGTACTTTTTGGCCATTATCTTGTAGACCAAGCGACGTACTCTGAAAACAATGCAGTAAGGCTTGAGGGTTATTGTTACTGCGAATATTAACCAGTTGTTCGCGAGAAGCTGCGTCTAATTCAGCAAATACCGGTTGCTGGTACCATTGGTTTAAAAATAACTTGATAGGTTGGTTAGCGAGTTTATCTGCCCATTTTTGATCGTGTTTCAGCCTTGCTTGCTTGTCTCGGGTAGAGCATAAACCTAAATGTGCGGATTCGAGCATCAGGCTTAAAAGCGCTTGAGGATGAAATTTGGCAATGTGTAGTGCTACGCGTCCGCCCAATGAGTAGCCCAGCAAATGAAATTGCGGGTAACCTAGGTGAGCCACTTTAGAGGTGATGGTTTCTGCGAGCGCTTCAAATCCAGGGCTTGGCAATATTTGTTCATTCTCGCCATGCCCTGGTAAATCAATACAAATACAATGAAAATACTGGCTTAAAATTGGCAAACTCGCCTGCCAATCTTCTTTAGAACCTAAAAAACCATGTAATAAAACCAGTGCTGGTAAAGCTGTGTCACCGTAACGTTTAATGGTTGGCATTAGTGTTGTTTCACCCATTGTGCAATGAGCTTTATTTGATCGCTTGCTTGATTCGGGCTGACATTCACTTCAATCACTGAAGTACCTGCAAAGGCCATCGCATCGGCATAAGCGTCATCAAAGCTCGTTAAACAGTCCACTTGGTTATACGGCAAGCCAAACATAGCAGCTGCATATCCGAACTCCAGTCCGTGACTTAAGCGGTAATATTCGTCTCTTACTGCTTCATTAGGCACAGGTAACAAGTTAAAAATATTGCCACCATCATTATTCAAAATCACAATCACAAACGGACTATTAATTTGTTTAGTGATGGCTAACGAATTGAGGTCGTGCAAGCTTGATATATCGCCTATAAGAAGGGTGCTTGGCTGTTTAGTGGCTAGCGCCATACCGCCTGCCGTTGCGATTAATCCATCAATACCTGATGCGCCGCGATTAGTATAAATATGGGGAGATTCGCAAGTGATTGGAGAATACATATCGTATAAACGAACCGGTAAGCTGTTGCCGATAAACCATTGGTGCTGTGATGTTTGGGCTTTGGCTATTTGGCGAACAACTTGTGGCTCGCCAAAGCTACTTTGATCAATATGCTGAGTCAGCAAAGCTTCTAATTGTTGATTCATCTCAATTAATGGCAGGGCCCAATTGGCATCTGATGAACGTGGCCATTTTGCACTGCACATAGCCGACACACTGGCTTGCCAAATTCGTTTAGCTTGATGATTAGGATCAAGGCGCTGCTGTATTGGTAGCACTTGCCAGTAACTGTGCCATTGCTGCTGGGCAATAAAGCTGATTAACCTTTTAGAAATAAATCGGCCACCAAACACTAAAACGCGATCGGCTTGTTCAACAAATTTAGCCGCTTTGGGGTTGAGTAAAAGCTGATCTATATGACCAATCACACTGGGATGCTGTCTTAGCTGAGATTGAGCATCAACCACAATCGGCCAGCCAAGCTTTTGAGCAAGCTCAATGATCTGCTGCGGATTATCCTGTGGCGATAATGTGCCCACTACTACAACACCCTTACCATGAACAAAGCGCATCATGGTGTCTTCAGTCGGTAAGTTACATGCTGAGACTTGGCCGTAGTCGGTATATGGGAATTGATGGCCTAGCCAGTCAGCAATAGGAGTGACATAACCTGATAAAGCAGATGTTGCTAGCTGGGATAAGGTTTCTAATTCCGTTGGGTACAATGGCTCACGGTACATACAGTTAAAGTGCACTGGCTGAGTTTGATTGCTGACGACTTC
Source organism: Shewanella olleyana (assembly GCF_023283825.1). Lineage (GTDB taxonomy): Bacteria > Pseudomonadota > Gammaproteobacteria > Enterobacterales > Shewanellaceae > Shewanella > Shewanella olleyana. The sequence continues at coordinate 48,823 of NZ_JAKILD010000005.1, forward strand.
ATCTATTGTGGTTAATAAGGTATTAGGACTAATGGCAATATCGGGTGTCGGCAGATTTACTTGTTTAGCGTAATCAGCAAAAATGGCTGGTTGGATGATCGCTTGGTTAGCTCCGCAGCCAATGAGCTCTGGTGGTCTATCACCACTTAATACAATTAGCGGTACTTGAGTCAGCCATGCTTCAACAATGGCTGGATATAAATTCGCTACCGCAGTGCCTGAGGTAGTGACAATGGCAACTGGGCTGTTACTGGCTTTGGCAAGCCCAAGTGCCATAAAGCCTAAACCACGCTCATCAAAATGCAGGTGACGTTCAAGTTTATCTTGCGCGGCAGCTGCGAGCGTGAGTGGCGTAGAGCGAGAACCAGGCGCCATGCAAACGTGTTTAACACCAAGCCGTGCAAGCTCTTCAAGGATTAAGGCACCCCAAAGCAAATTGATGTCGGCAGCTGGCTTTGTTTGCATATTGTATCACCTAATAAGAATTTAGTTAGATGATTGAGTGTAACCCTTACAAGAAGGCATATCTAAGATTTTGGTTGGATTTTGACAAAAATATCCTAAAAAACAAAGTTTTTTAGTACTGAGTTTATTTGGCTGAATTTTTAAATTTGAACTAGTTTTAATTGGATGATTGATAAAACTATTCAAAAAAGGAAGCTGGATATGGAATCTACTGCGTTATTAGAAAAAATAAATGATTTACCCCGTCTCCCCAAAGCCGTTAGTGAGTTACTCGATGCTGTTAATAATGACAATACTTCAGTTAAAAACTTATCTGAAAAATTAGCACAAGATCCGGTGATAAGTGCTCGAGTATTGAGGTTGGCCAATTCTGCCCACTTTGGTCGTAATCGTGAAGTGAGTTCTATTGAGGAAGCAGTGATCCGTTTAGGCCAACAAACGCTTAAAACATTAGTGATTGCTTCTGCAGTTGTGGGGGCTGTGCCAAAAGTAGAAGGATTCGATTTAGCCAGCTTTTGGGGCGAAACATTCGAAATATCTTTGTACTCACAAGAGCTAGCTAAGCGCTGCGATATTGCCGCTGATGAAACCTTTACCTGTGGAATTTTACATAAAATTGGTGAGTTACTTATCGCTACTGCCGAACCTGAGTTAGCTCAACAAATAAAGGCTGCAGTGGATGTTGGCGGTGTTCAACAAGAGTTAGAAGAGAAGTTACTGGGAACTGATGCTCCTTCTGTGGGTGCTTTATTGGCTAAAACATGGAATTTTGCACCTTCATTGGTTCAAGGCATTCAGTTTCAGCGCAATCCGTTAGCGGCTAACCCACAATCCAAACCCGCAGCGTTATTATATTTATCTCATTTAATTAATCGAAATTGGGATGACTCACGTGTCGCAGATGCGTTTGGCACCTGGTTATCGATGCAGGCCAATGATGTTGGAATCATCAAAATGGACATATCGGGCGCCGCTGATAAGTTTGGTGATTTAAGAGGCAAAGGATTAGAGATTGGTAAGCAACTCGTTTAATCCATATTGGACCAGCTAACTGAGTTTTACTGCTGATTCGGTTGGCTGCTGGCCTGATTGTTAATCCACTCGCTCATTACTACGTGCGTTTTAATTTTAATGATGTCAGCTTGCGCATCAATAAATTCACGAATTTCATGTAACCTTTTCATCGAACGGGCATTCACGTATACCAGTAAATCCATTTCCCCTGTAATCCCCTGACAAGTAATCACTTCAGGTATCCCGTGGAACACATGAACAACATCAGCACAATTTGCGCGTTCGTGCTGTATTTCAAAGTAAGCGGAGACACCTTCTTTTTGCGATTCACTCAATAGCACCTGATAGCCACGAATGACTCCAGACTGTTCAAGTTTCTTTATCCTCTCAGTGACCGCACTACGTGATAAACTCACAGATTCTGCAATATGAGAAATGCTTTGGCGGGCATTGGCGCGTAATGCCGTAATGATGAGTTGATCAAATTTGTCCATGTTATTACTCGCTTAATGTTTACTGGCCGTCATATTGTGGGTAAAGATTAGCTATTCCGTCATAATGTCGGTTTTATAAGTGATCTTGTAGGGCGTTTACGTCAGTTTGTTTAGCAAATTAAATTTATAATTCTTTCAAACTTCACCATAGAATAAGCCAATGAATCAAATTACAGGAACGATAGGGCGCTGGCAAGGTGCCGGATTGATGGCCACCACTTTGCTGGGTACAGGGGTATTTATTTTGCCGCAAATGACCATTGCAGTGGCAAATAGTGGCGCTTTATTAGCATGGGTAATCTTAACTGTCGCCATTTTGCCTGTGGCGGTGGTATTTGGTTTACTCGCTAGTCGTTTCCCTCATGCTGCAGGGCCTGCCTATTTTATCGAGAAAGCCTTTGGCACGACTGCTGGCCGAACCATAGGGTTAATCTTCTTATTCGTTATTCCTATAGGTGCACCAGCGGCGATTTTAATGACTTTCCAATTCATGGATGCGTTGGTTTCTATCACAGGTTGGGGGCAGCTTGCTGCAGAACTGGCTATCGTGTTGGTGCTATTAGTTTTAAATTATCGCGGCATTCAAGTGTCGGCCAAGCTGCAATTTGCGCTGACCTTAGCCATTGTGGCTGTGGTTGCCGTGTTATTTGGCGCTAGTGGTACTAATGTCAGTGAAGTTGAGACTTTAGCAAGCTTAGCAACACCAGAAATGTCTACAGTGATGTTAGCAATGGGGATTGGTTTTTGGAGTTTTCTAGGTATTGAAGCCATGACCCATTTAGCGAATGACTTTAAAAACCCTAAAAAAGACATGTTACCTGCGATGATGATGGGCACCGTGCTGGTGGGGATCATTTATCTGATTTGTACTTTGTTATTACTGATGGTGCCTAGCGATAAAGCAGGTCTTGCTATGATCCATACCTTTGATGGGCTATTGGGCGATATGGTTTGGCAGGGAATGGGCGCGCAGGTGATTGGTATCTTAGGTATCGCCAGTGGAATTGCCACCGTGAATGTCTATTGCGCTAGTGCGGCGCGTTTACTATGGAGTTTCAGTAAAGAGGGTGTGTTGCCTCGTTATTTTAGTCAACTCAATCAATTTGGTGTGCCATTGCGAGCATTAATGACCATTTTAGTGACTATGGCCGTAGTCATTACGCTCACTTTTATTACAGAGCAAAAACTTGAGGATTTAATTGCCTGGAGTAACGGCGTATTCGTGATTATCTATTTGCTCACCATGTTGTCAGCAGCCAAGTTACTTAGTAAGCGATATTTACCTTTGGTTATAGGAGGCTGTCTTTTTTGTATCGGAGTGGGTATCGCACTGGCTGAAAACATGCTGTATTCATTTATTTTAGTCTTGTTGATAGCGCCATTTATGTATTGGCAAAAGCAACATCAATTACGTAAACAAGTCGTTTAGGTAAAGCACTTATCAAATAAAAACAGCGCTACTTTCGATTAAAGTGGCGCTGCAGTTAAAACCGTTATTGAGTGACTCAGAATTTAGACTAACGTTGCTCCATGGCAATATTACGCATTTGAACCACTTCACTGTGCTTTAAGTAAAGTAAGTCGGCAGTGCGGCGAATGATTTGATCTTCATTACGGCATAATTTGCCGTCCGAGTAGGCAAGTTTCCACATGCAAAGCAGTAGTTTTTGCTTTTGCTCAATGGAGCACTGAGCATTTATTTCAGCGGTAAATTCATATAGCGAGGTTGCATTGCCTTGCACAAGTTTTGCTTCACCAATGAGCTCATTGGCTTCAGCAGCGCTAATATCTAAATTGCTACTTATCATACTTGGTAGCATAGCCACTTCCTGCTCATCTAAGGTTTCATCGGCATACATGACTTCAAGCAATAAACTTACAGCAGCTAATTTAAGTTGTTGTGCCTGGTCTTCTGGAGTCGTTGCTTGGGCGTGCGACTGTAAAAATTGTTTTAATTTCGCGATCATATAGCCTCCTAAACGACGGCAAAACGCTGCCGCAATAGTGAGTTTTGAAAATGAAGATAAGATTAAGCTTAACAGAGACAATAATGCCGAGCGAATGGCTCGGCATTAATTAAAATTAATCCTTTATTTACATCAAGATTAAAGCAGTGAGCCAAGACCTTTCATTAACAAATCAGTTGTCCCTTCAGTACCATTAGTTTCTAAGTAAGATTTAGCGATATCAACCATTGGTGCCACGTATTCTTTTTTGATACCTAATTTTTCAAATGTATCGTATACCATGGCAGCGCCTTCAAAAGATTTACCTAAATCACCAGCTTGAGATAAAAGTCCTGACATACCGTCATCTGAAGATAAAGCAGGAACAGCAGATAAAAGGGCATCAGCACCTGGAATACTGTTTGATAACTGGCTGAAATCAGAGTCACCTAAGTTAGACTGGGCAAGGCTTAGCAATGAACCTAAACCACCTTCAGCTTGGTCTTTACTGAGTCCAAGTTGTGACATCACATTGCCAACTAAATCAGCAGATTGTGCATCAGCGGTAGTCTCTACTTTTTCTACTTTCTTTTCTTCAGTGCCAAAAACACTGTCTAACCAACCCGCTTGTGCTGGTGAAGTAACTGCAAACATCGCGATTAAAAGACTTACTGCTGGGCTTAATTTCATCGTGGCCATCCTGTGGTTCATGTTGAATGATTAAAGGTTAGTTTTCGTGATCCTGTGACCATTTTAACGTTATTCACAAAAATGTGACAAATGATTTAACTAACTTTACGCTGCAACGATATCAATTGTGCAAAAACAGCGTTTTTTCGGTATCCTTAGCAGCATATTTTGTCTTATTTAGATTATTGGAAACCCCATGTCATTGTCTGCAATTTTGACTGAAGCATATAATTTCTTCCGTAACCACGTGGCGCAGCTTGCATCACTTACAGTGCCACTACTATTAATTCAGGTCATGATCCAAGTGTGGCTTGGTAGTGAACTGGCTACACAAGCAGAAGTTGAGGTGCCACAATTTGGCGCAATCCACGGCGCTGCTATGATGGCGCTATTACTTATCTTCTCGTTGCTTATCGCAGCATTAACGCTATATCTGGAAGTTCGTTCACGCGGACACGAAGTTACTCCAGGTTTAGTGCTGAAAAACAGCTTTACCTTTGTGCCGCCACTGTTACTTGCAGGGGTATTCTCTGGTTTAGCGATTTTAGCGCCAGTGATGTTATTCGCAGTATTTGGACCATTTTGGATTATTGGTTTAAGTATCAGCTTTTATCTGTTCGCACGTCTTGCTTACGTTAACTTTATGGTCATTGTTGAGCGTGTCTCACCATTAGAAGCCATTAAAAGTAGCTTTAAGTTTTCGTCACCAATCGTATTGAAAACGATGATGATTTTGATGTTATATCTACCGCTTTCAATGGTCGGTGGCATCGTCTTGCAGTTAACCGAATTCGGTGGATTCCCGCTACAAGTTATTATTGATACCTTGTTCGCATTTTTAGGACTATTCGTTAACGTTGCGCTATTTAGATTGTATATGGTTAACCGTAATACCGATGAAAGTGAATCTGATACCACTGAAATCTAACTGAATAGTGAATGACAGCAGAGGAGTAACCGCCAGTGTTAAATGATATTGAGTTTATTGGCGGCTTCTCAGCTGAAATTGTGGATGATTACACCAAAGCAAAGAGTTATGTCAGGGATATTCCCACCCAAGCTTTGGTGTTTGTCCGCAGCTTTACCCATCAAGTTACTTCATTATTAGCTGAAAAAAATTCAGTTAAGTTTAATGGCCCAAACCTATATGACCGCATCGAGCAGCTAAATCGAATGCGTTATATTGATGTGCCTACTACCCGCGCATTGCATCGACTGCGCAGTGACGGTAATCGCGGTGCCCACCCTGAAAAATACCATTTAACCCAAGAGCAATTAGTCTCGCTGGCCGAAAAGACCATCAAGAATATCTTGTCGTTGATCACTATGCTTTACCCTAAGGTGCATCGCAAGAAAGCCCCTGAATTCCAGTTTGAAGCGTTTGATTCATTCGTGGGTCGGGAGCTTTGCTATCAAGCGGTGATGCACAATGATCATCAAGCCCAGTATCTTGTAGGGATGTCATTAAAGTCCAAAGCCTTGATGCAGCAAGAACAAGAGCAATCTCTTGATCAGCAAGCAGTAGAGCATGCCGAATCAGAAAGTACCTTTAAACAGGCTGCTAATTGGTTTGAGCTGGCATCAGATAAGCACCAGCAAGCCTTGTTTGAACATGGGGTTGCGCTACTTCATGGTTATAACGGTATCAAAAAAGTCGTTGAAGGTGAGTTGGCCATTGAACGCGCGGCAAAAGCGGATGTAGTAGAAGCTAAAGCCTTGTTAGGTTTTTTCTATCTGGTTGGCAGCGAAAACTTCAGTGCTGATTTAACTATTGCGGCTGACTGGCTGGAACAAGCTGCAATGGCCGAAAACACTGAGGCTATGTCAAACCTTGGCGTGTTGTATTACCAGCAACAGCAACTTGATAAAGCGTTTGAGTGGATTAATAAGGCGGCACAAGCAGGTTACCCTCATGCACAGTATCACTTAGCCTTAATGTTATTTAATGGCGAAGGTTGTGAAGCAAACCCGAATGCCAGCGAGCATTGGTTAGCAGAAGCGGCAGAACAAGGGCAACTAGATGCCATGTTTACTCGCGCCCAGCATATGTTAAACGATGATTCAGGCTTGGGCGCTGATGTGTGTTTAGCAGAGCGTTATTTACGCGATGTGATTAACTACGGCCGCAGTGTACCGGCAATGATAGAGCTCAGCGTCGCGCTGGCAGACGGTGTGTTTAAACGCATTGATGTGGTGGAGTCAGCGTCATTACTTAAGCTTGCTAAACAATATGCAAACGATGAACAAGCAGAGATCATCGAGCCGATTTGGCAATCGCTGCAAATTCAAATTGATAATGTTATTGCACTAAAACCCAGTGATGAAGAGCTTAAATCTTTGATTCATGCACAAGGGATATTGGCTTAATATTACACCAATTAATATTAAGGGGAGTATACCCCATATTGGTGTACAGATTGATTAAGTCACAATACTTCCCCTCGAAAGCTAGCTGGCCATATATGGGCAGACTCACGCGATTTTCTTCATGATCTCAATATCTAGGAATACCCAGGCTTATTTCAAAAAAGCGATAAATTCTTAATACTTATCGCTTAATTTTATCTAGAAATAAGAGATGAACTTGCAGGCTAAATGTTCTCCGTTTGAAGTGTCCGAGAGCGTTAAGTGAATTTTCGTGAGCTCGGCATGGATGCCGAGTTAGCCTTAGATTGAGCCATGGATGGCGAATCTGAGGCGTTAGGAAATTCACTTATAAGATTGAGGGAACAATACTTCAATGGAGCGGGTGGGTGATCCAAGAGGGAGTTGCCGTTCACTCCCTTTTGGTCTGGTGTGGGCGAAGCGCCACGACTTTAGTTTCAAAATGGTAATCGTTCATAATAGATAGTACATTATGAGATACTTCTAAATATTATTTTTAGTCATTGTTTTTATTATCTTTATATTAATTATCACGGAATGAAAAATCATTATGATTGCAAAAGGAACTACGTTTATATTAGTGATATTACTCCTAACCGCTTGTAAAAAAACTGAAGACCAAATAAAAGAAGAGAAAGCAATTTATAATGAATGTGTAAGTAATGGTGTTAGGTATTTTAGAGAAATTGGATCTTTCCCAACATTAAAAACTGCTCCCAACAAGGGGCGACATGCGATAACTGTTGCTCGTGAAAGGTGTGAAAGAGCACCGCGAACTGCATTTTCTAGTTGAGTCGTCAGTGTATAAATACCCAGTTTAATTATAAAAAAACACCGCCATTTGGCGGTGTTTTAGTTTGAGCTATAAACTCTCATAAGCCTTAATAAACATCATGGTCAATCAACCTCGGGGGGATCAAGGTTCACTGACAATATAAATGTTTAGTCTGCTTGATGTTCGAAAGTGCGGCCACCAGATGTTGGGTTAGTACGTTTAAACATTTCCGACTTATACAGTGAATGCTCGCGCTCTACATTAGGATTATCACGGTAGACTTCGTCTTGCTGTGAACGGTTTCCGAAAATGGGCTGCATTCTAGGTGCTAGGTATTTACGGCCCAGTAAGTTAAGTCCGATAAAGCTCACTAGAGCGAATACCAGTAAAAATGGTAGCAATACAATCGTGGTTAATGCGATAGCAATTATCGACAATAGCGCTAAAAATGGGTGCATAGTGCCAACGCGTTGTTTGACCTGTGCTTGATTTACAAACTGATTAAAGTTCATTGATGTTCCTCAATTAAGCTGGCTGAGTGTGTATCAAAATGGCGATGGATACAGTTTCGGCCTTTCATAAAATCACTATTTACAGTGATGACACCATCAGTGTGCAATAAAAGCACTATTATCGTCACGTTAATCCTGATTAATGTTGGATCATGAGTGCTACTCATATTAGTGGTTTGAGCAATACAAATATTCATATTTATAAGATTATTTCAGTACTTCAAGTTCGGGTTGCTTTAGTGCTGTGGCGACACTTTCACAAATGATGTTTCTTAGCCACAAATGCCCAGGTGCTTGACTGTTACGTTCGTGCCATAACAACACATAAGCCATCGGCATAAAATCGAACGGCAATGGGATTTCTTCAAGGGGGTACAGTTTGACTGCGTGACGAGAAAAGCTCGATGGCAGGGTAAAAATCAAATCACTATGGGCGCAAATACTGGCTGCACCATAAAAATCAGGCACTGTGGTACTGATCCGGCGACGTAAGTTTAAGTCGGCTAAATGATAATCCAACGCCCACCAATCGTTGCCTTCACAGCGAACTTGTACATGAGACATGCTCAAATAACTATCTAAGTCCCATTTTTTGTTGCGGATCACGTCTAACATTGGATGATCTTTGCGTACTAAGCATACTTGCTTATCCTTGTATAATGTTTGGTACTCAATGCCATCTGGGATTTGTTCAATTTTCAAATCTGCTTGAGGGTGAGTATCACGCCCCGCAATACCAAAATCTATTTGGCCAAGTTGTAAGTCTTGGATTGATTTCTCTGCCCAGACGTAAGAGTCGAGTTTTACGTTGGGTGCATCGTGTAAAATTCTGCCGATGAAATAAGGCAGTAATGTTTCATAGGCACTCTCAACCATAGAGAATGAAAAATGTTGGTGGCTGCTGGCAGGTACAAAGGTCGGCGGCTGAGTGAGTTGATGCAAGGTTTGCAAAATTTGTGGTAGTTGATGACCTAACTGCACGGCATGAGCAGTTGGTTTTAAACCGTGGGCGGTGCGCTGAAATAAAGGATCGTCCAGTGTGAGCCTTAAGCGGTTAAGGCTTTTGCTTAAAGCTGACTGACTCAAATGTAATCGACTCGCAGCGCGGGTGACGCTTTGTTCTTCGAGCAGAACTTGTAATATCACCAACAGGTTTAAGTCAATTTTAGCGAGATTATCGATATTCATATGATATTCCTCAGGGGAAATTTACTTAGGAAATCATACCATTTCTATTCATACCATGAGTAGTCTAGAATGCGCGCCTGAATCAATATTTGAACTTAAGAAAGAGATTAGAATAAATGAGACGTAACTTATTGCCCACGCTGATGTTTATGGTGCTATTGAGCCCATTGGCCATCGATATTTATTTACCATCAATGCCAACTATGGCAATTGAGTATGGGGTAAGTGGTAGTCAGGTGCAGTCGACACTGGTGTTATTCTTATTTGCGATGGGACTCGGGCAGATTTTAATTGGCCCATTAGCTGACCGTTTTGGTCGCCGTCCTATTGCGCTATTTGGTATCGTTTTATATGGCATTAGCAGCCTTCTCGGTTCTATGGCGCAAGAGTTTGAAGTGCTGCAAATTGCCCGCGTACTTCAAGGCTTAGCGGCTTGCTCAACCTCGATTGTAGTATTCAGCGCCGTACGTGATTGTTATAGCAGTAAAGAAAGCGTCAAAATGTACAGTTATTTAAATGGCGCCATTTGTGTGATTCCAGCATTAGCACCGACTTTAGGTGGCTTATTAGCATTGCAATTTGGTTGGCGTTCAACCTTTATCTTTATGGCGCTTTACGCGATTATCGTGTTAGCGATCGTATTATTGAAGTTCCCTGAAACTCGCCCAGACAATACCGATACCAGTGGCGCACTTTACCGTTGGGCCCGCTATAAGCCTGTGTTAAGTGATGCACATTTCTTGTTTTATGCCAGCACTTGTATGATTGCAATGGCGTCGATTATCACTTATGTATCGTACTCACCTATGTGGCTGATTGGCCATTTGGGGATCAGTGAACTTGCCTTTAGTGGCTTGTTTGGTTTGAATGCAGCTGTGAATATCGCAGCTTGCTTTGCTGCGCCTGTATTAATTAAGCATATTGGAAATCGCCCAGCTGTAATTGTTGCTCTGGCAATGATGTTTTTAGCTGCAGCCTTAGAAGTAGTAATGCAATTAGTTGGACCGCAATCAGGTTTAGCGGCTGGCTTTGGCTTTATGTTACCTATGATGCTGTTATGTATTGGCTTCGCTATTTTACTTGGCCCTGCCACTTCAATGGCATTATCAGCTTTCGGTGAACGCGCAGGTACTGCCGCTGCCATGTTAGGTTGTATTCAAATGAGTGGTGCATCAGTGCTAGCAGGTTTAGTACAAATGACTGATATTACTGCACCTTATGCCATTGCCTTTTTAATGGGTGGTTTGTCTTTATTACTACTGGTAATGATGTCACTAAAAAGCCTTAGTCATTTGCATATGGAGCAAGTGCACCCAGAGCATTAATCCATTAGAAAACATATTATTTAAGCTAATGCCGCTGATTAACACTCAGCGGCATTGTTGTTTCTGGTACAGCACAGCTAATTAGCGCTAAAATAGTGGCTCAAGATGTAAATCTGCAATGAGTTAATAGTGTTCTCATTAAAGTGTTCAAAGCTGCGTTAATAGAGGTGAAGTATCAGAATCATTTGTGAAGCTTGTGGTTACCCAACAACAACCTGTATTTGCGATAGTGTGTCTCCTATGTCGATTAAAACTGAAGTGATTGTTTTACAGCATCCTTCAGAAGTTGAGCATGCCAAAAATACAGTTAAATTACTGTGTTTAACCTTGCCTGCCACCCAGGTTGTGGTTGGGGAAACGGCAGATGACTTTGCAGAGCTGCAAACATATTTACAGCAATCCTCTAAGCCTGTTTATCTCGTGTACCCAAATGAAACGAGCCAAAGTGCTGCTGACTCCGGTGCTGTCGAAGATTGTATTATTCTGTTGATTGATGGCACTTGGCGTAAAGCATTTAAAATGCTGCAACTTAACCCGTGGTTAATGGCATTGCCAGCACTGCATATTGAATTTGAAGGGGGGTCGCAATACCGTATTCGCAAGGCTAAACGTAGTGACAGTTTATCAACCCTTGAAGCTACTGCTTATATGCTGCAAGCGATTAGCCCAACACTGGATATAGCGCCTATGTTTGCAGCTTTTGATGCGATGGTGCAACATAAGCTAGATGCGATGCCAGCAGCGGTGCGCGCGCGGTATGAACAGGAACAGTAAGACTCAATTACAGGGAAGCTAAACAGTATGTCGAATTTAATCGTAAATACACAAGGGTTGTTTAAGATCTTTATGGTGCTTGTTACCACGTTGCTGTTGGCATTGTGCTTACCTGCGACTGCCAGCGATAAACCTAGATTGACCTTATCCCAGCAAGCCGACCAAGGCCGAATTGACTCAAAAAAGACAGAGCAAAGCCAGCTAGAGAAAGCCCGCAAAGCAGCCAGTGATACTCAGTCGCGCGAGCAAGAAATTCTGGAACGCCAAGAGTCAGGCGAATGGGAAAAAGAACAAATAGAGAAGTCCCAAGCTCAGTTTAAAGAGCGTGAGTCTCGGGCTGATAAGTATCTGCGTGAAGCTAAAGAAGCGGCGGCCAAAGAGCGCAAAATTGAAGAGCAAGATTAACTGATTCAATTTCGCCGTTTATCGGCATTGTGAAACAGGCCTAACCTTAACTCAACAGGGCTTTATAGCCATCGGTGTCTTCATCATAGATAAACTCGAGAAAATTATTGATGCTAGCTAAACGGTCTTCATGGTAATGAGACACATACAATAGCTGGCTAAGGTTTTCTCGTGCTATCAACTCAAGGGTATTTCTCACTAACCTTATCCCTAAGTAATCTAACCCTTGATAGGGCTCATCTAATATCAGCAATGTCGGTTGTTTCACTAGTGCCCTCGCGATTAGTAATAACCGTTGCTGACTATAATCAAGTTGTTTGATGGGGGTATTTGCCAACGCTTCCATGTGCAAAATGGTGAGCCAATCTTGCGCTATTTGTTGCTGTTTTACACTGGCTTGTAGGTATAAACCGATAGAGTCATAAAACCCAGATAAAATCACGTCAATCGCGCTGCAATTAACGCGATATTGCAGATGTAATGCTGATGACACCATACCTATGTGTTGTTTGATCTCCCAAATGGTTTCGCCACTGCCGCGTTGTTTACCAAATATTTGAATATCGTTGCTATAGCATTGTGGGTGATCACCAAATATCAAGCCTAACAAGGTGCTTTTACCGCAGCCGTTTGGCCCTTTGACCTGCCAGTGCTGGCCATTATCAATGCGCCAATTCACGTCAGTAAAAATGGTTATATCACTGTAAGCCACTTTGCCATTTTTAAGTTCAAACACAGGATCGGCAAACTGACTTTGATGACGGTGACGTTGCATCAGTGCCAGCATTAACTCGCTCTGTACTTTCGATTGTGACTTAATTTGGCCAATAACCGGATGACTATTCCAGCTGGCTTTATCCATAATACTGTCTAATTTTCCGTGACTGAAAATAGCCACTTGCTCTATCCATTGCGGCATATCTTCTTCGCGAGAAAATATCACCATCATAGGAATGCTGAGTTGAGCAAGGTAAGTCGCCAGAGATTGTCTATGTTCAACATCTAAACCTGCAAAGGGATTATCTAGTACAAGAAAGTCGGGTTGTGACGCAATGGCGCGTGCCAACATAATTCGGCGAGTTTCACCGGTGGATAGCTCATGAAAACCGCGATCTTTTAAATGAGTTAAATCCAGTTCAGTGAGTAGCGAGTTAACTAATATCTCTTTGTTTTTGCTACACGGACCAATTTGTTGGCTAATAAGCGCCAACACAGTAGTGCCTTTATCAACGACATTAACAAAGTCAGTATCATCATCTTCAAGCTCTAAGGCCAATAACCTTTGCTGCTCTGTCAGCGACACCTGAGCAATACGATGCGAAGATATATCTAGGCTGCCTGAAGTGATATCAGCGATATGGCTTGGGCTATCCGGATGACTTGGGTTATCAGGCTCACACAGTAAATCGCCAATAATAGAGCCAATATCGTTATGAGCGCAGAATACCGCCCATGACTCATCCTGAATATGCCAATCTGGGATATCAAGGCTGACACTGCCGCTTTTAGCGATAAATTGATTAAACTTAACTTCCATTGGCGCGACCCTTAACTGCTATTTACTCGACTTTTAGCTGCCATTCACTTGGCCCTTAATTTCGACTCACTCGAGCTTAATTTGCTGGTTTCGATTCATTTTCATGCTTCTTTATAAAGCGAACAGTTCACTAAGTAAACAAATCGAAACAATTTCTTAGGGCTTGGTTTGACAAACTATTTAACAACTTCGGCCAGACCCTGTAGATTGAAATGCATCAAAAACGATAATAACCATGGATGATAATATGCGCCTCACGACTTTGGCCTTGTGTCTTGCGACCCTTTCAGGCTCTTTTGCTCCTTCAATAATGGCTAAAACCCCAGATGCAGCGATGCTTGCTGCGGATGTAGAACAAAAAGTGATTGAGTGGCGCCGCGACTTACATCAACACCCTGAATTATCTAATCGAGAATTTAGAACCAGTAAAGTTATTGCTGCTCATCTTGAGTCTTTAGGCTTAGAGGTGCAAACCGGCGTGGCTCATACTGGCGTTGTCGCGATATTAAAAGGCGCCAAGCCTGGGCCTCTTATCGGTATTCGCGCCGACATGGATGCCTTGCCAGTCACCGAAGAAGTGGATTTACCTTTTGCATCAAAAGCTACAGATACCTACCGTGGCCAAACCGTTGGCGTGATGCATGCCTGTGGCCATGATACTCATGTGGCCATGTTAATGGGAGTGGCGGAAAACCTCGTTAACTCAAAAGATAGCCTTGCAGGTGATGTGATGTTTATCTTCCAGCCTGCAGAAGAGGGAGCACCAGCTGGCGAAGAAGGTGGCGCTGAACTCATGCTAAAAGAAGGTTTATTTGCTAAACGTAAACCAGATCAAGTGTTTGGAATGCATGTGACTTCAAGTTTGCCGACTGGCGTGATTGGACTGCGTTCTGGCCCTGCGATGGCGTCTGAAGATTCATTTACCATTACGGTTAAAGGCCGCCAAACTCATGGCTCTCGCCCTTGGGGCGGTGTCGACCCTATTGTGGCATCGGCACAAATCATTAATAGCGTACAAACTATTATTAGCCGTCAAGTTGATGTGACTAAAGCGCCAGCTGTTGTGAGCTTTGGCGCCATTAATGGCGGTATTCGTTCAAACATCATTCCCGATGAAGTAGAGCTGATTGGTACTATCCGTACCTTTGATCAAGATATGCGCGCTGAGATTAAAGTTAAGCTGGCTGAAATTGCCGAGCTTTCTGCTAAAACATTAGGCGCAACTGCGATTACTGAGATTGATGCGGGTTACCCTGTTACCGTAAATGACCCGAAACTAGTGGCTGATATGCGTCCAGTTATTCGTGGTGTGGTGGGCGGTGAGAATTTAATTGAGCCGGGTTTGATAACTGGTGCAGAAGATTTTTCATATTACGCCCTAGAAACCCCAGGTTTGTTTTATTTTCTTGGGGTGACACCCGAAGGAAAAGATCCTGCCACAGTAGCGAGTAACCATTCACCGGCATTTTATGTGGATGAAAGTGCGCTAAAAGTTGGCGTACAAACCATGACTCAACTTGCCTTAACAGCATTAGGCGCGAGTAAATAAGCCGAATATAGGTTAACTAATCGTCATAATTTACGATTTATAAAAAAGGAAGCAATCATGAAGCGCAGAATCACCGCGTTAGTGGTATTACTGACAACTTGGGTGAGCGTGACAGCCAACGCCACCACTCAAGAAGATGTAAACACGTTTACATTAGACAATGGCATGAAAATTATGGTGTTAGAAGATAGCAGTATCCCTAACGCTAACATGTATTTATTTTGGAAAGTGGGTTCTCGTAACGAAGTGCCTGGTATTACTGGGATATCGCACTTTTTTGAGCACATGATGTTCAATGGGTCTAAAAAGTACGGCCCTAAAATGTTTGACCGTACGATGGAAGCCGCTGGTGGAGCCAATAATGCTTACACCACAGAAGACATCACAGTGTATACCGACTGGTTCCCTGCGAATGCACTAGAAACCATTTTTGATTTAGAAGCTGATCGTATCGCTAATTTGGATATTAATCCTGAAATGGTTGAAAGCGAGCGTGGTGTAGTGCAATCGGAGCGCACCACAGGTCTTGAAAATTCTAACTGGCGCACCATTCAAGAAGAAGTGAAAGGCGCGGCATTTAGAGCGCACCCATACAGCTGGTCTGTGATTGGACATGAATCTGATATTGCCGCTTGGAGTTTAGAAGACTTGCAGCAGTATCATAAAACCTATTACGCACCGAATAATGCTGTGGTAGTGATTGCTGGTGATGTCAAAGTGGCTGAAGTGAAAAAACTCGCTAAGCAATATTTTGGTGTTATCCCAGCACAAACGCCACCAAAAGCTGTACGAACTGTAGAGCCTTTGCAAAAAGGTGAGCGCCGGGTATTTGTTGAAAAAGCCTCAGTGAGCACACCCAATGTGATGCTGGCTTACCATGTCCCTTCAACTAAGCATGAAGATTATTACGCGTTAGATTTGTTAAACACCATTTTCAGTGAAGGGAATAGTTCACGCCTTTATCAAGGTTTGGTTGATAAGCAAGTGGCGTCAAACGTGATGTCGTATTTACCATTATCATTTGACCCGAACCTATTTTACTTCATGGGTGTGGCCAATTCAGGTGTTGATGCTGTGCAGCTTGAAGCCAATATGATTGCTGAAATCAATCGCATTAGCTTGGAAGGCGTCACCCCAAATGAGCTTGAGAAAGTGAAAAATATCAAGCTGATGGATTTTTACCGCACCATGCAAACGATTAACGGTCGCGCTAATACCTTAGGACGTTATGAGCTGTATTTCGGCAGTTATGAAAAATTATTCAGTGCACCAGAGGCTTATAACAAAGTGACCGTTGAAGATATCCAACGTGTGGCGCAAACCTATTTACGTAAGGCCAATCGCACAGTGGGTGTGTTAGCTGCAACAGAAGGAGCTGACCAATGATTTCACTTTCAAGATTTAGCAATAACACCACAGTCTCAGCTATCGCATTAGCTTGCACGTTAGCGTTAACGGGGTGTGTGAGTACCAATGACAGCGCTAAAACGGTTGATACTGGCAGTTTTAGTATGCCGCAGTACGAATCGATGACTTTAGATAACGGCCTTAAAGTGAACTTTATGGTGCAGTCTGAAGTGCCGATTATCAATATTAATGCGGTTGTGCGTGCTGGCGCGGTTAACGATACCACTTCAGGTGTGTCGTACATGACTGCCAAGAGTTTAATGCTTGGCGCTGGTGGTAAAACTAAAGCTGAAATTGAGCAGACTATCGACTTTTTAGGCGCTAGCCTCAATACTGCTTCAGGCCGTGAAAGCACCTTGATTGGCGCTGATTTTATGAGCAAAGATGTCGATACGGTTCTAGCTATTATGCAAGACGTATTGATGTCGCCTGACTTTGATAGCGCTGAGTTTGAAAAGCTCAGACAGCGTGAAATTGTCGGCTTATCACAAGCGAAAGAAAGCCCTCGGGCTGTAATTGGCAGATACTACACTAAGATGGTATTTGGTCAGCACCCTTACGCTAATCCAACTACTGGCAATAGCACTTCGTTAGCCGAGATTAATATTGCTCAGTTACGTGCATTCCATAAAAGCTATTATCAGCCAAGTAATATGGCGATTAATGTCGTCGGTGACTTCGACGCTGCTGAAATGAAAGCGAAATTAACCCAAGCTTTTGGAAATTGGCAAGGCACTGAAAAAGCGGTGCAGCCGGATTTAAGTCAAAATTTACCAAGCTTGTTATCTAGCCGAGTGCTGTTGGTGGATAAGCCTGATGCGATTGAAACCACCTTTATCTTTGGTGGTTTAGGTATCAGCCGCGATAACCCAGATTATGTGGGGCTTACTGTGGTCAATACCATTCTTGGTGGCCGTTTTACCTCATGGTTAAATGATGAGTTACGTGTCAACGCAGGTCTGACTTATGGTGCTCGCTCTGGTTTTAGTGCGTTTTCTGATTCGGGTATGTTTCAAGTCAGTACCTTTACCAAAACTAGCACCACTAAAGAAGCCATGGACCTAGCGTTAAAAACCTATGCTCGTTTGTGGGAACAAGGAATTGACCAAACCACTTTAGATTCAGCGAAAGCTTATGTGAAAGGTCAATACCCACCTAAGTTTGAAACTGGCGGTCAGCTGGCTGACTTGATGGCAGACATGTATATCTACAAGTTTGATGATTCATTTATTAATGAGTTTCAAGCTAAGGTTGATGGGTTAACACTTGAAGAAACTCAACGCCTAATTAGCAATTACTTCCCTCAAGAACATCTGCAGTTTGTACTGATTGGTAACGCGGCCAAAGTGGCTGACATTGCCAAAGAGTATGGCGAAGTGACTCAAATCAACATGACGGATGTAGGTTTTGGTCAGTAACTGAGTTTAAAGCTAAATCCAAATCTAAGCCTAAGTTTTTGCACTATGTTAGTGCTTAACTAAAATGCCTTTCGTCGCAGATGAAAGGCATTTTTTATGGCTCAAGTATGATGGCTGAATTGTCGTGGCTTACAGCTCATTGCTACTAATGATTGCTAGAGATTACTGCTAAAAGATCGTTATTACATGTCATTATTTGCAGCTGGTGAGTAAGATTGAAATATTGGTCGAAATAAAATAGTGTTCTTGCTAGTTCCAATTACGAAAGGTCAAGTTGTTCATGTTGCATCAAGCTCGTTTATCGCAGGCTATATCGATGACTGCACTAGTGGTGATGCTCGTCGCTGTCATCATTTCGCCAATCGCCGCAGCTGCCAAGGTTGATATCAGTCAATTTTGTCCAGTACTCGATGGTGACTGGCAAGGTTCAGCTGCTAAGCATGGTGTAGCGCCAAGAGAAGTGACAACATCTGCGATTTGCTCATCAGATAAGCGCAATCTAATGCTGACGGTAAGTCGTGGTGACAGTAACCCTAATAGTGAAGTGTGGTGGTTTAGATCGCAGGGCAGTGAGGTGTTACTGACTTATACCGATGGTGTTGGCGAAGATCGTGAGCAGCTATTTAGCTTATATCAGCGCGGTGATAGTTTTACTTTTTTGGGTAAGGGGAAATTGAACCAGCGACCTGCATTAATTCGCTTGAGTTTTGAACCAAAAGCTTCAGTTGTAGCAGTGGAAGGGAGCAGTGGCTCTGAGCAGAGCTTAAGGACTTGGCTGTGGCGCCAAAGCGCTCACTATCTCGATGACGATAGCGAGCAGTACCAACTTATTCGCGCGATTGAATTGAGTCCAGTGAGTAAGCCCAATCAGTAAATGACTATTCTGCACCCGCGTAATCGAGCAGATGCCATGCTTCGTAGCTGATAAATAATTGTAACTGAGTTAGATTAGTTTAAACTGCGATGACTAGCAGCCATTAATATCAACTGAACCGTGCCATAGAGCTAAGCTCAATCAGCAAATGACTATTCTGCACCTGCGTAATCAAGCTGACGCCATGCTTCATAGCTGATAATTGCAACTGAGTTGGATAAGTTTAAACTGCGGTTACTGGCAGCCATAGGAATACGTAAACGTTGGCTTGTTGGAATTGACTCAATGATTTCCATTGGCAGGCCACGGGTTTCAGGGCCAAATAACAACACATCATCTTTTTCGAAAGCCAGTTCACTGTGTGGGCGACTGCCTTTAGTGGTACAAGCCATGATACGTTTACCAGCCATGGCTTCTAAAAATGCATCAAAGTTTTTATGACGAGTGATATTGGTTAAATCTGAATAGTCTAACCCTGCTCGGCGAAGCTTCTTTTCTTCTAAATCAAATCCCAGTGGTTCAATCAAATGCAATTTAGCGCCATTGTTAGCACATAGGCGAATAATATTGCCGGTGTTAGGGGCGATTTCTGGTTCATATAGCGCAATATTAAACATGATTGATACCTTGATTGAATGAGCTCGGAATTATACGCAAACATGCTAAGGTGTGAAAGACATGGCGGATTAAGTCAGTCATGGGAATCGAACTGAGTTAATCAGCCATTCATCTTTAATGGCAGTAGAAGTGGTAAAGCTTAACTATGCATCTTCACTGGTAAGGTGATATTAACTTGTAATCCATGAGGAGCGAGGTTACTGGCACTGATACTTCCTTGATTCAGCTTTATGGCTGCTTGGGTAATCGCTAAGCCTAATCCCCAACCTCCAGATTCACGATCTCGAGCGCTATCTGGGCGATAAAAAGGCTTAAATATTTCTTGAAGTTCAGCTTCATCAATACCAGGGCCATTATCACTGATGGTAATAAGCACGTTATCTTGCTGCTCTATTGCCGTGATATTAACTGATGATTCAGCATAACGAATGGCATTACGCAGCACGTTTTCAATAGCACGAGATAATGACTTAGGGTAATGATCTAAGCTGATAGATTCTGGTATATCAATATCCAAACGCTTTTGCTGTTGCTCAGCTTCAAACTCAGCATCATCTAGAATTTGGCTTAAAGATTCAGCTAGCTCAAGGTGGACTTTATTTTCGCTATTACTAATCGTCACTCGGGACAGAGTGAGTAACTCTGAAATTAAATCTTCTAATTGCTCAGCTTCATAACCAATTCGTTCTATCTCTACACTGCCTTGCTCTTTTTTACGGGCAAGAGCGAGTGATAACTGCAACCTTGTTAGTGGGGTACGCAGTTCATGGGAAATATCGCCCATTAACCGTTGTTGGTTGTTGATCATGGTTTCGATGGCATCAGCCATGCTGTTATACGCTTGAGCAAGGTCGCCAATTTCATCACCGCGAGAAGCTACCTTTTTATTAACTCGACTAGATAAGTCGCCGCTGGCAAGGGCATTGGCACTTTGTTTCAGTGAGCGTAAAGGCTTACCTAAGTTCCAGGCTAATAAGCCACAAAGCATGCCAGACATTAGCATCGCAATGACAACGGTGAGCAACTTATTATCATTAAAAAAGAAAAACCACGGTTTAGGGTGATTATCGGCGATGCGACTATAAATACGGTATTGGTGTTCACCAGCATTAAAACTGTAAGGCCCGAAGATAAGCTCAGTACGAAATTGATGGCTTATGGGATCTTTGTGATCTTCGCTCAGCAGTAAAAACTCGCGAAAAGTTCGAGCGACCTTTTTATGGTTTAACACTCGATCTTGATCGTCAAGAATGTAAAACTTGAGCATTTTACCTTCAGGACTACGATGGCGGGATAGTCGTTTAAGCGCTCGTGAATTTTCTAATAATTCAGGTTGTTCAATAAAATGTTGTGCTGCATGCTTTAGTAACTTTTTTTGCTTATGGGAAAGCGGTTGTTGGTCGTGATTTTGTTGCAGAAGCGGTAATACGCCGACAAAGGCGATAATTAACGAACTGCATAACCAAAAGCCCAGCAGCAATTTAACAAATAAACGGTTTATTGAAGGAAGCACTTTCATTATGGGATCCAGATATAGCCTTTACCACGGATGGTTTTCACCCTTGGGCGTCCATCGCTACGCTCTGGTAACTTCTTACGTAAATTAGATAAATGCATATCTAAACTACGATCAAAAGGCATCAATTTTTTACCTAAAACAGTCTCACTTAACTGCTCTTTGGTAACTAAATCACCCGCTTGAGTAATTAAGCTATGCAGTAAAGAAAACTCAGTTCCAGTTAAAATAATCAATTGGTCATTACAAGACAGTTCTTGTCTAGCTTGATCTAGGCTTAAATCGCCAAATGTCACTACATCACGCTCATTGTTCTCTGTTTGAGTCAGGCTTGAACGCCTTAAAATAGCGCGCATACGAGCGATAAGTTCACGATCATTAAACGGTTTTGGCAGGTAATCGTCAGCGCCAATTTCAAGGCCAACTACACGGTCAATTTCATCGCCGCGGGCAGTCAGCATTAGCACTGGAGTTTGCTTTTGGGTTCTGAGTGCACGCAAGACTTCAAAGCCATTAAGCTTTGGCAACATGACATCAAGTAGGATTAGATCAAAATCTTGGTTTTGGGCATAGTCGAGGCCTTGTTGACCATCAAATGCTTGGGTTAAATCAAACCCTTCTAGTTCAAGAAGTTGGGCTAGTAATTCTGATAAGCCAGCGTCATCATCAACTAATAAAATTCGACTCATTTTGATCCTCACTCGTTAATTAATCACACTATATAACGAATGAAGATCCAAGTTTAGTAACATTGCACTCTTTTACACTGAGTCGCTAGTAATAAAAATGCCTGATGGTTCAGGGGATCGCGGTTACTGGGCTGCAACCTTATATTTACCATCAGTGCGGATGTAGATAGTTGCCCCGTCTTCAGAAACTGTTATTTCATGATCAAACTTACCTGTAGATCCAAAGTAACTTCCTGCAGCGAGGGTCTTACTTGTGTCAGTTTCTACAGATTGATATTCAACAGATCCTTTAATGACTATCCCGCGAAACTCCTGTGCATTTGTTTTAATGGTGCCCTTAAATCCGGCAGGAAGTTTAATCATTGCTCCACCAAGTTCACCCGCTTTATTACTTCCCCAAAGTGAAGTGATTTCAGCTTGGTCACCATCCACAAAGGTCACATCAGTTTTATCTAACCAAACTAGATTTGATTCGTGCAGGTTAATTGGCTTCTCTGCGCTATCAAAATGCTGATCCGATGGTTTGACAAGATAAGGACCGCTATCGATTTCTAAAAAAATCATGTTGGCTTCACCATTGGCTGAGGTGATGTGGTTCTCACCTGCTGGTTGTGTCCAAAATGAACCCGTTGGCATCCACATAGTGGCAGCATCAGGGTCATCATTATGCATTTGACCTTCAATCACCACACCACGATAGGTAATGTTGTGAATGTGCGGTGGCGACGAGAAGCCTTTATTGAATTTGACTAACATGCCTGTTGGGACATTTTTAGTGCGGTCACCCCAAAGGTTAGCGGCGCCAGGACTTTTATCACCACGTAATGGATTCAAATAACCCCATTGAATTTCGCTTTGGGTGATGACTTCTGATTGTGGCGGCGCGGTTTCCGCTAATGCTTGAGAGGCAAAAGTGCTACCCCAAAGAGAAATAGTAATGGTTAAAGCAGCTTTGGATGAGGTCATATTTAAGGTCTCGGTAGGCAGTTATTTCAATAATACGTTTGAGGTGCATTGAATAAGTGATGCGATGTATGAATAAATTATAGCTAGGAATAGCAATAGAAAAAGCCCATATGGCAAGAAACAGTATCAATTAGAACTTGATAATACCCCGCGGCAACTTTAGCGGATTGAGGTAAGTGGGAACAACAGTACGTTTTGATGAGTCATTTATTTCACAATTCACTTATTTCACAATTCATTTATTTCACAATCCATTGCAGCTTCTCATTATCAATTCAAAAAATAATAGTTTATTCAATAAGGCATAAACAGGCGCAGCGGCTATTTCTCTTTGTCTCAAAAATCATGAAAAAGCGAGCCAAAGGGCTCGCTTTTAAACGTTCATCAAAAAATTGAACAATGGAAGTCAACTATTGCTAAATTACTTCTGCTTATAGCGTTTAATTTTGACAATGATGTAAGTCAGTAAAATTGAACCTGCGATAAGCCCTACAGAGAACACCACGTTTTGCAATGCCATTGGGTTGATGACTAACATGCTGCCTAAACCTAGCATCATGATCCCTGACATCAGCTTGAGTACTTCACCTTCTTTTTCAGTGAGTTTACGTTTACCTAATGTCGCTGAAAACACGATGACTATGGTTGCTAACGGAATAACATAAATAATGTTATAGGCAATTAAGTACATGTATCGTTCAACGGTATCTAAGCCTGAAATTGACAGTACAGAGGTGTAAATCATCGGGAAGCCAGCGGTGCACAATAACTCGTAAGCATTAGCAAGAATCGCCAGTACAGCCGAGCCAAATATCAGCGTTGGCAATGAGCTGGTTTTAGATAGCTTACCCATGCGTTTAATTAAGCTGCCTCGGTTTTCAACTGACATGGACAAGCTGACATCCCCTTTACCGAAGAAAAAGTCTTTGATGTTCACCAAGGCGGCCACCAGGGCGATTAATCCTGCCCCGGTGATAATCCAACCTCCATCACTGCCACCAAGCAGTTGGAATAAGTTGAGCCATGCACTCATAAAGATAAAGTAAATAAACCCTGAGAAGAATACGAAGATACCGCCAACAAGTAACATACGACCGCGGCTGCCTGCGTTAACCATGATGCTCAGCAAAAATAGTAAAACGAAGAAAGCACAAGGGTTAAAGGCATCAACACCAGCCAGTACAAGGGTTAATACTGGCAGTGACATTTTTTCAGGCTGCACAGCACCAATAAGCGGAATATCTACAGGTTGTACGTGAGGCTTTGAATCAATGCTTGATTGCTCACCTGTGGCAGCGCCAAAGTCCATACCACAAGTGCTAGGGTTATTTGGATCTGAATCGTCGCTGCAGGTTGCAAATAGCGGCGCATCGGCAGTGGTTTTATCCTCATAAAAGTCTGCCATCACATCTTGCATATCGGCAGTGCCACCATTTCTTTGATAACAAGCTTCAAGGCGTTCCAGTATGTAGCGCCCAGTCACATCATGGTTGTTGTAACCAATAATAGCTTCGCCACAAACGGCAAAGTAGGGAACCGATTTCGGTTCTACACCGGTTTGTTTCCCCATTTCCATTAACTTATCAACATTACCAGGCTCGCTAATCAGGTAATCTTCCAAGTTTATCCAACTGTATCGCTCGGCAAGTGCATCAATAAAAGGATGCGCCTCACGGCAATGAGGGCAGGTCTGTGACCAGAAAAAATGTAAATTTACCGAGGGTTCGGTAGCGGTTTTGTTGACCCAAATATCGGAATCATTGGCTTGCGCTAAGCCCGATACAGAAAAAATTAAGCAGAAAAACATCATAATGCGGGTGAAAAACTTGCTCATCCATAACCTCAACTAATACACCAAAAAGAATTAACAAGAACCTCAGTCGCTAAAGTATGTGTTGCTTTAGTTAAACTGAGCTTTGTTCTGTTATCTCTGATACATAACTTATATATTTTGTTCAGTATGGAAATGATTCGTTTTGATATACGTGAACTGGCTCCCATTCTGCTTTATAGAATTGTTTTTCTGCTAGAAATGAGATCTTTACATAGCTTTACCGACTCATAACCCTAACTGACATTGCATTGGCTAAACTAGCTTCATACCAAAAACGACTTCAACAAATTTTGAATAAGTCACCTTGGTAAAGCGAAACCAAATTCTGTTAACAGTGCTGTTTACCCTAATTGATAAAAGCGCTGGTAACCATTATTCACATGATGAATTAAGCAAATATATAGGTGAAATTATGAAATCACGTTTAACAGTAAAAAGCAGTTTATTAGCCCTTGTTGCTTCTTCAGTGTTATTAGCAGGCCAAGTACACGCCGCAGATACAACCACGTTGACTGCACAGTCAGAGCAAACTCAGCAAAAAAGTGAACGCGCTCATGGTGGCAAACACCACGGTAAAAGTATGCACAAAAGTG
Organism: Shewanella olleyana; assembly: GCF_023283825.1. Taxonomy (GTDB): domain Bacteria; phylum Pseudomonadota; class Gammaproteobacteria; order Enterobacterales; family Shewanellaceae; genus Shewanella; species Shewanella olleyana. Next base: position 73,797 of record NZ_JAKILD010000005.1, read on the forward strand.
TACGCAAAATGCTTCGCTCTTTGGATTTAACTGAAACTCAAAGAACTGACGTACGCGCTATCTTTGACAAGTACAAAGCTGAGAAAGGCGAGCGTCCATCAGCTGAAGAGCGTGCTGCTCATAAAGCTGAAATGTTAGCGCTGATCAGCAATGCAAACTTTGACGATGCTCAAGCTGAAGCCATTATTGATGCTAAGCAACTTAAGCAGAAAGAAGGCATGAAGAACTTCATGAAAATGCAAAACGAAATCTATCAATTACTGACTGAAGAGCAAAAAGCGAAGTTTGACTCACGTTTTACTAAAGTCAAAGGTAAAGGTCGTGGTTAATAGTTGACGGAGTCAGTTATAATAGAGGGATACTATCTAGCTAAATGATGCGTGATTACCTCTATTATGACAAAAGATTCAGAGTACGATTTTTGGGTTAAACTGGCGAGCCGTGCTGCGGTAGCAACAGCCTTAATCCTTATCGTGATAAAACTACTCGCTTGGCTCTATTCAGGGTCAGCGAGTATGCTTGCATCATTAACCGACTCATTTGCTGATGCACTAGCGTCCATCGTTAACTTCATTGCAATTCGCTATGCCATTCTACCTGCTGATGATGATCATCGCTATGGTCATGGTAAAGCTGAGCCTTTAGCCTCTCTTGCTCAATCCGCCTTTATTCTTGGTTCTGCTTTTTTGCTGATGTTTTATGGTGGTGAGCGACTGTTTAACCCTGTTGAAGTTACTCATGCTGGTTTAGGCGTAGTTGTTTCGATCATTGCCCTTATCATGACCTTTGCGTTAGTACTTCTTCAAAAGAAGGCCTTAGCTAAAACCAACAGCACTGTGGTTGAAGCCGACTCACTGCATTATAAGTCAGACTTGTTCTTAAACGGCGCAGTGTTACTAGCCTTAGTGTTAGCGCAGTATGGCTGGTGGTGGGCAGATGGTTTATTTGCAGTACTTATTGCGTTATACATCGGTCATCAAGCACTTGATTTAGGTTATCGCTCAATTCAGTCACTGCTGGATAGAGAGCTTGATGAAGAAACCCGTGCAGAAATCGTCGAGATTGTTAAGCAAGATCCTAGGGTGAATGGTTTACATGAATTACGCACTCGCCAAGCGGGCAAGACAACCTTTATTCAGTTTCACATCGAGCTTAAAGGCTCGTTATTACTGCGAGAAGCACACGAAATTACCGATAAGACTGAACAGCGGTTGCGAGATGCATTTGATAGTGCTGAGGTGATAATTCACCAAGACCCTATAGACTAGCCTTGCTTAACTGATTTTTTACTTGGTTATAAGCCTAGCTATAGGTTGATGGAATTAATAAAAAGCCGCCAACAATTTGCATTGTTAGCGGCTTTTTTATATCTGTTTGGTATTTTGGAAGCGGCCTAATAACCTAGTTTTTTAAATTGCTCAGTTGCTTCGGTAACAATATTATCGATACTGTTATCGACATTCACAGTCACCACCAAGTCTTCTTGACTAGGATCTTCCAAGGTAGCAAATTGGCTATCGACCATGTTTTGTTTCATAAAATGGCCACTTCGAGCCTGCATACGCGCCAAGATCAAATCATAACTGCCTTTAAGGTATAGAAATGCCACTTGCTGGTTACCTTCACGGATAGTGTCTCGGTATTGCTGTTTTAGTGCAGAACAAACAATAATGGCGGTTTCATTTTTAGATTCGATACTGTAAGCCGCGTCTCGAACGCGCTCTAACCATGGCGCTCTATCATTATCATTTAACGGCTCGCCACGAGCCATTTTTTGAATATTAGCCCGCGGGTGTAAGTCATCACCATCAATAAATTTAGCATTCAAGCTAATTGCTAATTTTTCGCCAATGGTGCTTTTACCACAAGCACACACCCCCATCACAATAATGGTTTTACCGGTCATTTACGTACCTCAAATTTGGAAATGATTTTATTAAACAAAAAGGATAGCAATGGCTATCCTTTGTGGCATTGATGGTTGTAGCCAAACTAATCCATTTCTAACTCTTTTAATTTACGCGTTAGGGTGTTTCGTCCCCAACCTAAACGTTTTGCAGCTTCTTGTTTATGGCCTTGAGTATGCTTAAGCGCAGTTTTTAATAAAATACGTTCAAAGGCTGGTTGGACTTCGGTGAGTAAGTCACTTTCGCCAGCAGCTAACTTTTCATCTATCCACTGGGTTAATGCCACTTGCCAATCTGATACACCATTGACTCTTTCTCCAGCACTTACTGGGTCTTTCAATAGCTCTGTCGGTAAATCTTGAGGCAGAATTTCTTGACCAGAAGCCATCACAGTTAACCAGCGACAGGTGTTTTCAAGTTGCCTGACGTTACCTGGCCACGGTAACTGCTCCAACTTAGTGGCAGTTTCTTTGGTGAGTATTTTAGGTTCAACGCCAATTTCTTTTGCGGCAGAGACGAGGAAGTGAGTCGCCAGTTGAGCAATATCTTCACGACGCTGTGACAGCGGTGGTAGATGAACTCGGATAACGTTGAGACGATGGAATAAATCTTCACGAAAATCGCCCTTTTGCACCAGTAATTCTAAGTCTTGATGGGTTGCGGCAATAATTCGAACATCCACTTGCACAGCAATATGACCACCGACACGATAGAACTGACCATCAGCCAGAACACGTAATAAACGGGTTTGCACATCAAGTGGCATATCACCGATTTCATCTAAAAATAATGTGCCTCCATTGGCTTGTTCAAAGCGGCCTTGGCGTACATTTGCCGCTCCAGTAAAGGCACCTTTTTCATGGCCAAACAATTCTGATTCGATAAGATCTTTAGGAATAGCAGCCATGTTTAGTGCGATAAATGGGTTATCTTTTCGTGGGCTGTGTTTGTGCAACGCGCCAGCCACGAGCTCTTTACCTGTCCCCGATTGCCCATTAATGAGCACACTAATCGATGAGCGAGAAAGGCGGCCAATGGCTCTGAACACCTCCTGCATAGATGGCGCTTCACCAATAATTTCAGGGGTTTTGACTACTTCTGGTTCTGCACTTGGTGCAGGAACTTGCTCGGTTGCATGAGTCAGTGCACGCTCTACTAGTGCGATGGCTTCATCGATATCAAACGGTTTTGGCAAATACTCAAAGGCACCCGCTTGATAAGCGCTGACGGCACTGTCTAAATCTGAATGCGCAGTCATGATGATCACAGGAATGTGCGGGTAATGCATTTGTAAGCGATCGAGCAGGGTTAGCCCGTCAGTACCTGGCATACGAATATCTGACACAATCACAATCGGTTGTGATATTTCTAATGCTTGCCACAATGACTCTGCGGCAGCAAAACTGGCAGTAGATATTTTAGCACCTAGTAAGGCCCTTTCTAAAACCCAGCGAATTGAGCTGTCGTCATCGAGGATCCAAACTTGTTCGCTTATACTCATGTTACTTCCTCTATAGCCATCAATGGCATGTTATTGTAATGGCAGGATAATAGTAAATTCTGTGTGCCCTGGTGCCGATACGCAATCAATTCGACCTCCGTGTAATCGAGCGATATTGTGTGCAATTGACAGCCCTAAACCTGAACCTTCATCACGGCCTGTTACCATCGGATAAAACAAAGTATCTAATAACTCGGCAGGGATCCCCGGACCGTCATCTATAATTGATAACGCTAGCACTAACTTGAACCTTTGAGTGCCTATGGTGACCTGATGTTGAGTTCGAGTTCGAATGAGTATTTCTCCCCCTTGACGCTCTAATGCTTGAGTTGCATTTTGTACGATATTCAATACCGCTTGCTGCATTTGGTCTGAGTCCATACTCATATCTGGAATGGAAGGGTCGTAGTCGCGGGAGAGGGTGATATTTTTGGGCAAAGTTAATTCAATCAACTTCAGAACTTTTTGCACCACTTGGTGGATATTATGCTCAGTATGCTGAGTTGGGCGTTGTGGCCCTAATAATTTATCGACCAAATTACGTAATCTATCAGCCTGCTCGATGATGAGATCGGTAAATTCTTTTAATTCAGGTTCAGCGAGTTCTCGTGACAATAATTGAGCTGCACCACGAAGGCCGCCTAAGGGGTTTTTAATTTCATGAGCTAGATTACGCACTAAAAACTGGGCGGCTTGCTGCTGTGCATCAAGGTTGAGTTGTTGATGAATTCGGTGTTGTTGATCCACCTGACGAAGCTCTAATAAGCTTAAGTTATCTTCGCTTTCCATAGGGCTTAAGGTGATATCAATAATATGGTGCACGCCATCTAAGGTTATGAGTGCAGCTGTATTGACGGTAACGCCTTGATTGGCATTGACTGAATCAATCAGTAATTGACTTTCTACAGCCATAAATTGATAAAGCTCAGGAAGGCGCTGTTCAAGTAGCTTATTTGCACCAACGCCAAGCAGCTGTTCAGCTGCCGCATTGGCATAACGAGGCCGTAATTCGCTATCAATAACGAAAACCGCGGTAACTAAATGATTCAGCAGATTATTTGTGTCCATCAATTGTCCTGCATAATGAGAGTGCACTATTATGTTGCACCAATTTGGTGCGCTGCGCAACTTATTCTACATCGACAATCAACAGCAAATACTCTTAACCGCTATGTTTTATCTGTATGATAAATATCAGTTTTTAGCTGGTCTTGGCATTGGCTTTGGCTTCAATGCAATTGATGTCTGATGTAAAAATATCTTTCTAGCAGAACTTGATGCAAGGACTTTGCCGTTTTGGGTCAAAATTTTAACCACTAAATTATGTTCGCCTCGATTAACTTCGGTGACATTAAAGATTGCACTGGGTTGAGGTTGACCATAAAGGATGTCATCAATATATAAAGCGAGCAGGTAACCATTAGGTAATTCAGGTGCGGCGCTGGCGACAACGGTAAAGTTACCTTGGTTATTACGGATGGTTTCTTCTTGAGTTGGATTAACAATGCGCACGCGGTAGGTGATAGGCTCTGCGGCTTTGGTATTGGTCTGTGTTTCGTTAGGAATGGTTACCGAAATATTGTTTTGGGTGTTTTGACTTAGCTCGACCGGTTCCGCATTCTCTTTGGGTTCATCACTATAATGGACTTTTCCATTTTCATCGACCCAACGATAAACGGTTGCATGGCTGTTTGAGATAGCCATACTACACAAAATCAGGCTGATAATTAGGCTAGTCATTAAACTGGTCATTAGAGTCGAGCGCATTGGAGGTTCCTTCACCTTAGCTTTATTCAGTTTAATTCTAGCCTCTTTTTAACAAAAAATCAGCAATTACTAGAGGACTGCTTAGGGCCTGTTGACCTTTGCTGGTTAAGTTTTGTTCGAAATAAAAGCGTTTTAATTGAGGCTGATGGATTGATGCCTAGTCATCTAAGCATCTTTTATTCACAAAGATCCATCCAACAAAGAGTAAAACGCTTTTAGTCGAACCCTTTGGGCAGCGTTTGTTGGCGATTTTTACTGCGTTATCGACTTTTTATGTAGAATAACTACACCACAAAGTCTCTGCCTTGTATAAATGGCCAACAATCCGCTGCAAAAATAACCTTGAAAGATCAACAGGCCCTAGTTAATTACAAGCATACAATTTTGCTAATTAGTTGTACTGACAGCGATATTCGCTCACTTCTGACGTGCGAATTTTAAAGTTAACATTGGCATCTAACTCAAATAGATCACCTGCCACAATGGTTTTCCACTCACTGGCTTCTGGCAGTAAAACATCAAATTTGCCTGAGGTAATATTCATGACTTCAGCTTGTGTTGTGTCGAAATCGTATTCACCTGGAAGCACGACACCAAGGGTCTGGTGGCTACCATTTGCAAAGTGGATGGTGCGGCTGATGACTTTACCGTCAAAGTAAACATTGGCTTGTGTGGCCACATCGACCTGTGAGATTACGCTCATTACAGCTCTCCTGCTGGATAAACTTAAATTGAAATAGTGTTATATATCGTTGAATATAAATTCGTTTAACTTGAATATAAAGTAATTAATCGTTATAGGTTAGATGGAAAAATAAATTCGGTTAATATGACGGTTTAATATGGTAAATGAGTAAGTTACAGGCAATAAAAAACCCGCCTGAGCGGGTTTTTTGAATCATTTATAATGATTAATAACGATTAAGAACCACGGTTGTGACGCTTACGCTCGTTTTCTGTTAAGTAACGCTTACGAACACGAATGTTCTCAGGTGTTACTTCTACTAATTCATCATCATCGATAAACTCAAGCGCTTGCTCAAGTGTCATTTCGATGTGTGGAGTCAGTACTTGTGCTTCATCAGTACCTGATGCACGCATGTTAGTAAGTTGCTTACCTTTCAAACAGTTAACTGTTAAGTCATTTGCACGAGCGTGTAAACCAACTACTTGACCTTCGTAAACTTCAGCAGCGTGACCAATGAATAGGCGACCACGTTCTTGAAGGTTAAACAATGCGAATGTCAGTGCTTTACCCGTTGCGTTAGAAATCAATACGCCACGAGCACGTTGACCAATATCGCCACCTTTCACAGGACCGTAATGGTCAAATGAATGGTAAATAAGACCAGTACCAGAAGTCGCAGTCATGAATTCAGTTTGGAAACCAATTAAACCACGGCTAGGGATAACGAAATCGATACGTACTCGACCCTTACCATCTAACTGCATGTCGCGCATGTCACCCTTACGAGTACCTAATTTTTCAATTACAGCACCTTGATGTTCTTCTTCAACATCAACCGTTAGTGTTTCGTATGGCTCAGACATTACACCATCGATTTCTTTTTCGATAACTTCTGGACGTGATACAGCTAACTCGTAACCTTCACGACGCATGTTTTCAATTAAGATACCTAAGTGTAATTCACCACGGCCTGATACACGGAAACGATCTGGAGATTCAGTTTCTTCAACACGTAATGCAACGTTATGAATTAACTCTTGTTCTAGACGCTCAAGGATATTACGTGAAGTTACATACTTACCTTCTTTACCAGCAAACGGAGAAGTGTTTACTTGGAAAGTCATGGTTAGTGTTGGTTCATCAACAGAAAGTGCAGGCAATGCTTCAACAGCACCTGGAGCACAAATAGTGTCAGAAATTTTTAGCTCACCAAGACCGGTAATTGCAACGATGTCGCCAGCGTTAGCTTCAGCAATTTCGTGACGGTCTAGACCCATGTAACCTAATACTTGGCCCATTTTACCGTTACGTTTCTTACCATCAGCACCAATAATGGTTACTTGTTGGTTAGTTTTAACGCTACCACGCTTGATACGACCAATACCGATAACACCTACATATGAGTTGTAATCGATTTGAGAAATTTGCATTTGGAACTCACCTTCCGCATCAGCGTCAGGAGAAGATACTTTCTCAACGATAGCTTGGAAAAGTGGCGTCATGTCTTCGCTTGTTTCATCTGGATCTAATGTTGCGAAACCATTTAATGCAGAAGCATATACGATAGGGAAATCTAACTGTTCGTCAGTTGCACCTAAGTTGTCGAATAAGTCGAATACTTGGTCAATAACCCAATCTGGACGAGCACCAGGACGGTCAATCTTGTTGATAACAACGATTGGCTTAAGGCCCTGTGCGAATGCTTTCTTAGTTACGAAGCGAGTTTGTGGCATTGGGCCATCAACTGCATCGACTAATAATAAAACAGAATCTACCATAGATAGAACACGTTCTACTTCACCACCGAAATCGGCGTGACCAGGAGTGTCTACGATGTTAATACGGTAGTCGTTCCATTTGATGGCGGTATTCTTAGCCAGAATGGTGATACCACGCTCTTTTTCAAGATCGTTAGAATCCATTACACGCTCTGCGGCTTCGCCTCGACTTTCAAGGGTGCCTGACTGAGCCAATAGCTTGTCTACCAAGGTCGTTTTGCCATGGTCAACGTGAGCAATAATGGCGATGTTACGTAAATTCTCTAACACGGATAAAACCTCTATACCATCAAATAAAAATAGGAGTTCATAGGGACTACTTACTTATAGCCACCATAAAAAAGCGTGCCATTCTACTCCACCAAGGCTTGAGTAGATAGGATTATTTTTGAACACTTGTTTTTTTGTAAAAATTTAAACCTTAAAGATAGAAGATAAAAATCAAAAAGGATCATATTGCCGCAATAAAGTGACGCTTTAATGAACGAGATCAATTATGCCGTTGAAAGGGCTGCACCGAAATGGACTTTTGCACCATTAATGCTCATAGTGGTGCACCGAAGTTGTGCGTTATTGCTGTTGTATGAAACTAAGATATTTTTATTGGAATAAAAATCAGTGACTTATCTTTCTGGCATGGAATTCGCTTTTAACAGAACAAATTCGCATAGCAGATATTACATCTGACGAATAACAAGATTACATTAAGGGACAACCCTTTACCCTACCGGAGGCTTAAGAATGTCAGTTGAATCAATCCTAAAACAAATTGAAGAACTAGAAGTTAAGTTTGTAGATTTACGTTTTACAGACACTAAAGGTAAAGAGCAGCACGTCTCTATTCCTTCTCATCAAGTGAACGAAGACTTTTTTGAAGATGGCAAAATGTTCGATGGCTCATCTATCAACGGTTGGAAAGGCATCAACGAATCTGACATGGTATTAATGCCAGACCCTTCTTCTTTCTTATTAGATCCTTTCACTGAAGAAGTGACTGGTCTTATTCGTTGTGACATTTTAGAGCCAGCGACAATGACTGGTTACGAACGTGACCCTCGTTCAATTGCTAAGAAAGCTGAAGAGTACCTAAAGTCTACTGGTATTGCTGACACAGTATTAATTGGTCCAGAGCCAGAATTCTTCTTATTTGATGACGTTAAGTTTGGTACTGACATGTCAGGTACTTTCGTTAAAGTTGATGCGAAAGAAGCGGCATGGAACTCAGGTACTAGCTACGAAGACGGCAACACAGGTCACCGTCCATTCGTTAAAGGTGGTTACTTCCCAGTTGCACCAGTTGATTCATCACAAGACATTCGTAGTGCAATGTGTCTAATTCTTGAAGAATTAGGTCAAGTTGTTGAAGCACATCACCATGAAGTTGCTACAGCGGGTCAAAACGAAATTGCTACACGTTTCAACACGCTTTCAAACAAAGCTGATGAAATCCAAATCATGAAGTATGTTGTTCATAACACTGCTCATGCATACGGCAAAACTGCGACATTCATGCCTAAGCCAATTGTTGGTGATAATGGTAGTGGTATGCACGTTCACCAATCTTTAGCTAAAGACGGTGTTAACTTATTCTCTGGCGACAAGTACGCTGGTTTAAGTGAACTAGCGCTTTACTATATTGGTGGTATCATCAAGCACGCTCGTGCATTGAACGCATTCACTAACCCAAGCACAAACTCTTACAAGCGTCTTGTTCCTCATTTCGAAGCGCCTGTAATGTTAGCTTACTCAGCGCGTAACCGTAGTGCTTCAATCCGTATCCCAGTGGTACCAAGCCCGAAAGCACGTCGTATTGAAACACGCTTCCCAGATCCAACCGCTAACCCATACTTAGCATTCTCTGCGCTACTTATGGCTGGTCTTGACGGTATCCAAAACAAGATTCACCCAGGTGAAGCAATGGATAAAGATCTATATGACCTACCTGCTGAAGAAGCGGCTGAGATCCCACAAGTTGCAACTTCTCTAGAGAATGCACTTGAAAACTTAGCAGCTGACCACGAATTCTTAACTAAAGGTGATGTATTCAGTAAAGACTTTATTGAATCTTACATTGCACTTAAAGAAGAAGAGTGTGAGCAAGTATCTCGTACTACTCACCCAATGGAATTCCAACTTTACTACAGCCTATAAGCCTTAGCTTAACGCTCATGTAAATTGGCCATAGGCTAAAAAATTGAAAGCCCTTGATGATAATCATCGAGGGCTTTTTTATTGCTGCGTTATTATTTCACTATCCAAGGTAAAAAAAGATAAAGATTGTTTAAAGTTTCTTCAACTATGCTAGCGTTAAGGTAACGAAACATCGCCAAGGAATTGTTATGAAAGTAAAACTACCAGAAGTGGTTTTCAAATTTTTGTGTATTTTTGTGTGTTGTCTTTCATCCTTTTCTGCCATCGCACTTGAGTGGCCTCAAGAAGTTGATACTAAACTGGGCACGTTAGTGGTTTATCAACCACAGCCTGAATCCCTTGACGGTAATGTATTGCAAAGCCGTGCAGCAATGTCTTTTGAGATAAAAGATCAACCAGATCCCGTATTTGGTGCGTTTTGGTTCAGTGCCAGAATTGATACTAATGATGATGTGACTACCGTTAGAAATATCCAGGTCACCGAAGTTCGCTGGCCATCCTCTACAGAAGAAGATCAACAAATCTTTACTGATACTGTTTCTGAAGCATTAGCTACTACTAGCTTTGAAATCTCGATGGAGCGTTTATCTGCCAGTTTAGAGACGGCTGAACAAGAAAAGCGCAGCTTAGATAATATTAAGAATGACGCGCCAGAGATTATCTTCAGCACCAAGTTAAGTGTATTACTGTCTTATGATGGCGAGCCACAGTTTAGTGAAATTGAAAATAGCCCTTATGAGCGTATTCTTAACACGCCTTTTGCCGTTGCCCGTGATACTCAATCGAAAAAGTTATATTTAAGTAGCGGTACCTATTGGTATGTCGCTGAAGATCCCATGGGCCCTTGGCAGGTTACTTTATATCCTCCAGAAGATTTAGTGAGCATGGTGAATACTGAAGAAGATGAGCCTGCTAAAAGCACAGCCAATGCGCCGCATATTATCACCTCAGATAAACCCACAGAAGTGGTGGCTACCGATGGTTCACCTAACTGGAAAAGTTTAATTGATGGCAAGCTACTTTATGTGAGTAACACCGAGACAGCTTGGATCCGCGAAACATCATCAGGTGATATGTATGTATTACTGTCAGGTCGCTGGTTTAAATCAAAAAAACAAGCTGGCCCTTGGGCATTTGTTCGCGGAGACAAACTACCAGAGAGTTTTAAAGACATCCCTCCTGAGTCAGATATTGGTGGTTTAAGAGTGTCAGTAGCTGGCACTGATGAAGCTAACCAAGCCATGTTAGATGCACAAATTCCGCAAACAGCAGCGATTAAGCGTGATGAGGCCAAGCTTGAGGTTGAATACGATGGCGAACCTAAATTCGAGGCGGTAACAGGCACTTCAGTTTCTTATGCCGTTAATACTTCAACCCAAGTTTTATTGATCAACAAAGTGTATTACGCCGTCGACAATGGGGTGTGGTTTACGTCTGCATCAGCAAAAGGCCCTTGGGTTGTTGCTGATGATATTCCTAATGAAGAAATAGCCCAAATACCTGCAAGCTCTCCTGTATATAACACCACATACGTGCAGGTATATGATTCGACGCCTGAGGTGGTGTATGTTGGGTATACTCCAGGATATATGTGGTCGTATCCATATTACGGCGTGCCAATTTATGGTACAGGTTGGTATTACCCGCCATACAGAGGGCGTTATTACTATCCTCGCCCACCTACCTGGGGCCTACATGTAGGCTATAACCCTTGGACTGGCTGGAATGTAGGCGTAAGTTGGAGCAATGGCTTTTTCCGCGCTGGTGTGGTGTGGGGCGGTGGGTATGGATACCATAGACCTTACCGTTGTTGTGGAGGTTATTACGGTGGTGGCTATCGTCGCCCTGTGGTGATTAACACTGGCAATATCAATATTGGCAACAGCATTAGTGTGGGTAATCGGACTAAGATTTCTAATCGGATGAACTCAGCAAACATTAATGGTAATCGCATTAATGGAAACCGAATGGGTAAGAAGGATAATTTATATAATCGTCCTGCCACTCGGGATCGTTTAGCTAACCCTACAGTTGCCAACAAAAACCTGAAAAAGGCGACCTACAATAAAGACAGAAGTAATGACGTTTTTGCTGACAAACATGGCAACGTCGCTAGGGATAATCAGGGGAAATGGGAAAACCGCAGTGACGGTAAATGGAATACAGCACCAGCGACGGGCAATGTTAGTAAACCAAATGTCAGTAAACCAAACATTAATAACCCAAACATTAGTAACCCTAACGTGAGCAGACCGAGTACTAGGCCTACAACTCAGCCTAGTACACAACCTAGTACTCGTCCGTCAACGTTACCGACAAGTCGACCTTCTTCGTCATTCCCGTCGAATATACCGTCGACGCGACCATCGACAAGGCCATCGAATATGAATAATTCGATAAACCGTAGTCGTCCAAGTGGTGGCTTTGATCACCAAAGCTTGAATCGTTCTCGGCAAGCCCGTCAATCGGGAATGGCAAGAGAAGGGCGAGGTCGTGTACATCGTTAACGTGTGCTTTAATTAGCGTATGGTTAAATAAGCCTGCTAGTTGCAGGCTTTTTTATTATTCTGACTATTAAGTTAAGCGCAATAATTAGCAACACAACATTAAATGGATCTAATTTATGTGGAATGCCCTTCAAGCTTATCGCTCTTCAATCATTTTATTAACTGCTTTACTGCTTGGCGGTTTACTTGGGTTTGTATTACCAGACTTTGCCATTAAGTTAAAACCCATCGGCCAAATTTTTCTCAATCTTCTGTTTATGATTATCGTGCCTTTAGTGGCTGTCAGTGTGATGTCATCCATTGCGAAAATGACAGATTTAAAGAAATTAGGCTCAATTCTCGCATCGATAATGGCAGTCTCAGTGGTCATGGCGATGATACCCGCCATCGGCATTGTCTTGTTGGCACTTGCATACGATCCAGCTCAAGGCGTCACCTTGGAACTGAGTGAAACGGTCGAAACGACTGGCAGCATGGACTTTGTGAGTTTACTCACCACTAATGATTTTGTGGGCTTGCTATCGAAGTCGAATATTTTGGCGCTGATCATCATGTCGGTGATCAGTGGCATTGCCATTGGTCAGTCGGGTGCAGATGGTTTAAAAGTGTCTGCGCTACTGGATAGCTTAAATACTGTCATCATGAAGATTATCTCGATATTAATGTATCTTGCTCCATTAGGTTTAGGTGCTTACTTTGCAGCCACAATGGCAAGCCAAGATGCAGAATTAATGGGCACGTTTGCAAGGGCTGTTGGGTTATTTTTAGTTGCAACTCTAGTTTATCTTACCTTAGGTTCAACCTTATATGCTTGGTTGGGTGGAGGCATAACTGGTGTTAAACGTTTTTGGCAAAATATGCTTGAGCCCGCTGTCACAGCATTAGGCACCAGTTCGTCTTTAGCTACTTTGCCAGTCAATATCAGAAGTGCCAGCAAAATGGGCTTAAACGAGCAAATTGCCGAAATTAGTTTGCCATTATTAGTCAATCTTAATAAAGGCGGCGCGGCGATGATCACTGCTTTGAAGATAGTGTTTATCTATTCGCTATTAGGAATGGAGTTCACCAGTGATGTGTTCATGCTAACGATATTGATTTCTGTATTATCTGCTTTTGTTATTGGTGGAGTGCCAGGGGGCGCGTTTCTTGGCGAGATATTCATTGTCACCACGTTAGGGTTGCCTTTAGAGGTTATCCCAATCTTAGTGGTATTAGGTGCGATAACAGATGCGGCATCAACAGTGATTAATGTGGTGCATGATTTAACGGCAACCCAAATCATTGAGCGCATTAATGGTAAGCACTACCAATCTGAACCCAATTCCATTAGTTCAAAGAGTTGATCTCATCAGTGAAATGACAGATTGGCATCATTAACCCAAAGCTCCCATATTATATTGAGTCAACACCGTAACCATTTAGTTACGGTGTTTTTCATTAAGGTGTTAATGGTTTGGGTTTTATATAAATAACCTGAGCTCGGGATAAAAACTTGCTTTCTAGAGGCTATTTTTACTGATAACGGCGTTAAATTTGTTTGCAATAGGCCAGCTATTGACGTACAAATTTGCCTTGTTCTAAGCAAAAATATCTCTCTAGAATAAGATTGAAAGCAAACATGTAATAATTCAACAGTTTAACTAACTTATTATCCCGAGTTCAGGTTAAATAACCAAACCACAAGGTGCTTTTTAGAGTAACTATTCAGATGTGTAAGCTTATGGTTGAACGCTCTTTAAGCGTATGTAACAATGCGAACTTGTGTTTGTAACATTATGTTTCAAATTGAATTGACTGGTATTAAATGTGGTTATGCGGCGTGATAAGACATTTAAAAGGTCTTCATAAGACGTATTGATATTTAACCCCCCTGAGCATGGAATCTCGATGAAATTACCTTTTCGCCATTTATTATTTTTGGTGATGATTTTAACGTCACTTATCCCTATTACGGCAATTTCATTGTGGTCTGCTAATTCAGCCCTCGAAAACGAATATAATATGGTGCATGACAAGCACTTGTTACTCGCTCAAAATATCACTAAAGCATTGAACCGTTATGCCATGGATGCACTGGCTATATTCACGACCGTGACTAATTTTAATAATAGCCAAGGTGTTGCTAAGGATATGTTTACCTTACTTAATACCATTGATGTTGTGTCTATTGGGGTATTTAATCAGCAAGGCCAACGTGAAGCTGTCGTGTATGGCGATCTGCAATCTCAACCGTTAAGTTTGACAGACCCCGCTAACCCATTTGAATTGTCGGATTTATCTCAAGCACACTTTACGCCCCTCCATAAGACTGGAGTTAAACAACCAACTTTATATATGATCCGCCAAACTCCAGATATGCGTATTTGGTTGGCGACGATGAATGCGACATATATTGAGCAATTGCAATCTGCGGTTATGTTTGGCAATAAAGGCCACGCCGCCATAGTTGATAAGCAAGGTAATGTATTGGCTCACCCCAATAGCCAGTGGCAAGTAGAGGCTAAAAACATCAGTAAAATTAGCATTGTGCAGCAGATGATGAATGGGGAAAGTGGGGTTAGTCAGTTTTATTCGCCAGCGGTAAAAGATGACATGATTGCAGGCTTTGATGTGGTGCCATTAACTGGCTGGGGCGTGATGATCCCGCAACCCTTAATTGAGTTAGAACAGCGTGCTTTTGTTGTGATCAAATTTACTTTATTAGTAGCGCTAGTGTCGCTGATAGTATGCAGTATTTTTAGCTGGTGGATAGTTGGACTCATCACTCGCCCGATTGATATTTTGACGGCGAAAACCCGAGATATAATTGATGTCAGCACTAACGGGGGTCAACGTCATCCTCGCGGTATTCATACCGCTGAATTTACCAAGTTATTTGATAGTTTTAGGCAAATGTCATTAGAGATAAGCAACGGCCGTGAAGAATTAGAGGTCAGAGTTGCTGACCGCACTGCCGACTTAGCTGAAGCTCAAGCGAAAGCGCTGCATTTGGCTAATCATGATGCTGTGACAGGTTTAGCTAATCGAGTTGCTATTCGTTTTAAAATTGCTGAGCTATTACAGCAGAATAAGCACTTTTCATTGTTGTTTATTGATTTAGATGGATTTAAAGGTGTAAACGATCAGTATGGTCATCGCATCGGTGATGAGTTATTAAAAGCACTAGCAGATAAGGTCAATAAGCACTTATTGATTGATGATATTTTAGCGAGATACGGTGGTGATGAGTTTATTATATTGATGCCAAACATGGATTCGATTTCAGCTGCTGAATGCGCAGCTGAGAAGCTACTGCAATTGTTTTCAGAGCCTGTGATTGTTGAGGATAAAGTCATTATTATCAGTGCCTGTATTGGTTTGGCATTGTCTAATGGCACAGATAAAGATACCGACAGTTTAATTCACCGCGCAGATACCGCAATGTACCAAGCTAAGCATCAAGGTAAAAATCAAGTGATGGTTGCTAGTTCGTGAATTCTCAAAAATATACTAGAATTTATATTGTAGTGTCAGGAGGTTATATGCCAATAAGCGTTACAGAATCTATTTTTAAAGGTAAAACTTCCTCAAACGGTTTTACGTTAATCGAACTTGTCGTGGTCATTATTATCTTGGCGGTGCTTGCAGTGATAGCGGCGCCAAAGTTTATTAGTTTAAAAGAAGATGCCTATGCAGGCCAAATGCAAGGGGTCTCAGGTGCGATTGGAAGTGCAAAAGACTTAATCTATGCATCATGCGTACTTAGTGCTGATTGTGATGAAACTGAAGGGCCTGGTAATGGAAATACTATTAAGGCTGAAGGGCAAAATATAACGTTAGCCTATGGTTATCCGAGACATACTGAAGCAGGTATTGCCCGCGCGATTAATATTGTTGATGGGGATGACTTCGAAATTACTCCTTATGACATTGCAGGGCGAACAGGACTGCGCATCAGACCTGCCGCTGAATACTCAGTAAATGATTGCGAAATACGTTACTCAGAACCACAAGCTGCTGGAGATGTCCCTTTAGTTGCACGAGATTTGGATGGCTGTTGATCGCATTTACGGCTTAGTTTCTAGCAAGGAAAAGACAAGGTGAATTTTCAACCTTAAGTTTATACGAAACAATAACTGAATCGTTTACGCTAGTAATGAGTTAAGTTAGCTACATTTATAACAACAGTACTTTTAACAACTGCATTTATAATAACTGCATTTATAACAACTACACATTTAACTGGTGCATTGATAACAAGTGCATCTTAACATTAGCGCCTTTAATGACTGGTGTTAACTCTGAGAAAATGGACTTTTACTCAATGAATAGTTTGCTTCGTGCGTTACTTTTTTTATTAGCAATACTCCTCAGCCCTCAAGTTATGGCCAACGTATTCAATACCATCGTTAATATTCAATGCAATGAATGTGATTCTAATCAAGCGTACCACAGAGCCGCATTATCAGCCCTAAAAGACAGAGAGCAAAAAGTCGTTAACGTAGTTAATTTTAATCAATTTGATGTACGTAAATTTGATGTCAAAAAGCTGCAAGTGGAAGTGTGTAGCGACTATTGGAAATCGGCGACAAAAGGCTATTGCAAGATGGAAGATGGCTCTTCGATAAAACCACTAAAAGTCACCAATATTGAACGCGAGAAAGTCATTTTATTGTCTGAGCAGCTATATCAATTAGACTTTTTTCAACGCCAAAAAATACAGGCTGATCCAAAAGTCGCTAATACGGCTTGGGAGTTGGCTCAGAATCACTATGTCGCCAACAAGTTGATGTCTAATTGGCAACAAGAATACCAATATGAATATTCAGCATTTCTAGCTAAGTGGCAACAAGGTGAGCGAGCTAGCCTTCAAGCGAATATACCATTGAAAAATTTATCTCCTCCCATTGTGATTACCTTTGCTGATGGGTCAGAAGTCTTCGCTGAAGTCGATTTTATTGATTCGAATAATCAGCAGCATTTTAGTTTTACACAGCTTAAAGATGCTAACAGTAATCATCTTGTTTTAGCCCGAGAAAAGCTATTTACATTAGGTGATAAGTTTCAGTTTGAATCGCAGCAAAATAATGATTTTATCAAGATGAAAGAGTTAGTTGAATTGAGTGGATTTATGGTTGAAGTTCAAGAAACACTGACAGGGATCAGTGCTTCGGTTGTGTCTTGTTCACCTAATGAGAATGCATGTTAATTTGGTTATTAATTTTTATAGGCAGTATTATAGGTTGGTAACTTGTCAATTGACTGCAGTCTAAAACTATCGATGAAGTTTAGCTGCCAGCCACTTGTAGTCGCTCTATCAAAGCGAACTAGTAACAACTAAACTGAAATATAATTCAAATAGATTGATTGCTAAAGTCATTTGTCTGTATTTTGTGCTCTTTCAGCAGACTTCAGCTAAGCCATTATAAAAGGCAATAAAAAAGGCGTAAGTGGTTATTTACGCCTTTCAGTTGAGCTTTAGCCAGTTAACGTAAATTGGACTAGCCTTGCTCCATCGCTTCGATGAATTTATTTGATTCAGCAATCGATTTATTCATTTCAGTGATCAAACTTGATATATCAGATTGTAAGCTATTAAACTCACCTTTAATCGCGCCAATCGCTTGAGCATTAAGGTTATGTTTAAGGTAAAGCATGTTGTCTTTCATTGCCGTTAAGATTGGCGGCATTTTAGCTTCTGCACGGCGCATTCCCTTCACTAAGGAATTATAAGAGCGCTGAGTTTCGTTTAACTTATTGGTACTGTTACGTCTAAGACTCGCTTTGCTTATCTCTTGAATTTCAGTTTCCCACTCGTCAAATAAAGCTTCTGCTACATCTTCTACTTTATCGATACGACTGCCCACTTCATCAGCTGCTGACTGAGCTGATTCATACTCATCTTTGGCTTTGTTGTAAGCATCTTCAAGGTCGCCACCATCAAAAGCCAGCAAAGCCTGCATTTCTTCTAGTGCTGAGCTGAATTGTTCTTGGGCTTCTTCTTGAGACTCTTTCGCTTCTTGAACGCGATCTACCATGATGTCACGCTTGTGATAACCGACTTTTTCCATTGCGCCATAATAGGCACTTTGACAGCCACTTAATAATAAGCTGACACTTAGGATTGCGAGTGATATCCATTTCTTCATCTTGTACTCTCTTTATTGTTGTCGTTGGACTAGTCTGATTTAAATGTGGCAGCGTCAATAACGCTCCAAAGATGAAAGACAGCACCAATAATCGCTGGGATAATTAAAACCCAAAAGAAGTAACCTACTGCTGTAATTAAGAAAAATAGAATTGCAGCTATAATGCGTCCTTGAACCAGTTGGCCTAAACCTGGGAAAAAGAAGCTGGCAATTGCGGCAATAACATTGCCAGCAGAACCTTGTTGAGACATTAAATTGCTCCCTAGGAGTGTAACTATCGTGTTATAACATTGTACGAAGTTAAACGCGTAATTGAAATTAATAATCTGAGAATATTGTGACAAATAAGATAGATGTAGCGTATTTAAAAAATATGAGTGCTAGTATTTGGCAATTTTTAGTTCATCTAAAGTCCAGATTGCTGGAAGATCAAATTAATGTCAAAGCAGGGCATTTAGCTTATGTAACTTTATTATCATTAGTGCCTATGGTGGCAGTGATGATGTCTATGTTGTCGGCTTTCCCAGGTTTTTCTGGGATCCGAGGTCAAATCGAAAGCTTCATTTACAGTAATTTCATGCCGGCATCAGGTGATACAGTGCAAATTTACATTAATGAATTTGTCGATAATGCCTCTAAGGCAACGTTTGTGGGTGTGATGGCGCTGGTGGTTGTAGCCTTGATGTTGATATCTGCCATTGATAAAGCGTTAAATAATATCTGGCGAACCACTGAAAAACGCTCATATGTGGTGTCATTTTCAATGTACTGGATGGTATTAACTTTAGGACCAGTATTGATGGGGGCAAGTATTGTCGCCACCTCTTATGTAGTGTCGCTAAAGGTATTTGATAGTAGTGAGATATCTGCATTAATGACTTGGTTGGTTGAGCGTTTGCCTATGCTGTTTTCAGTGGCGTCGATTTTATTGCTGTATATGGTGGTGCCCAATAGAAAGGTCCATTTTTGGCATGCGTTAATTGGCGCGATTGTCGCGGCCATTTTGTTTGAAGCCGGCAAAAAAGGTTTCGCTTTTTATGTCACTCAATTTCCGAGCTATGAGGCCATTTATGGCGCGTTAGCAACGATTCCTATCTTATTTGTTTGGGTGTATTTATCTTGGGTGATTGTACTTTTGGGCGCGGAAATTACCGCAGCGTTACCTGAGTATTTAGACTCTGGCATTTTTTCGCTTAAAAAAAGCAATGTTGAAACACAACCCCAGACTGAAATAGAGAAGACCATCGAAGCTAAAGTTGTTAATGACGATAAAGCCACGAATGACAACAAACCAGCAAGTGAAAAGGGACAATCGTAATAATATAAAATTGCCGAGATGAATTATTTAGTTGTGCTTAATTAGTTTCTAAACGGTATATTGCTATGTAAGTGTTAAATAATAATAAAATCTAAGTTGTTTTGACTCTAATGAAGAGTTTATACAGCTGTACTCAACAAGGATAGAAAATGAAAAAATTGATTATTGCAGCATGTGTATTAGGTTTGACAGCTTGTGCTACAACGGATAATTCGGCTGAAACCGATGCAACTCATGCTGCGCCGAAAATGATTAATATGGCGGGTATGACAGATCAACAAGCCGCTGATGAACTCTACAATACTTTATTAAAATCAAGCTATTTAGCCACTAAACTCAGCCCTAACAGTGTTGCTGTACAATTTGGTGATAACCAATTTGTATTACAGCCAAGTATGAGTGAACAAGGCGTAGACAGAATTTTAACTAACCGTTTGTTTGCTGTTCACCCGCAATTACACGGTAGTAAAGAGTTATTGGTGTTAATTGGGCAATTAAACCAGAAACTAAATTTTGCTAAGTTTGTCATTCGTGAAAATGGTGGCGTGATTCAAGTGCAAGGCGCAGCAACCTTTGTTGATTCGATTGAATTAGAAGAGTTACGTCGTTTTATGCTATGGACTGATGAAGGTCTTAAACAAGTGGCTAAATCCTTTCCTAAAGGTTCAGAAAATCTGATTAAGCCTATTCCTGTGATAAAGCCTGACACTGGGGCGTAATATTGTAGAATATGTTCACTTTCAATTGGGTGAACATAATAGGAAAAAGCATTGATTGGGTTAATCCAAAGAGTGGCACACGCCAGTGTCACTATTGCCTCTGAAGGCGATGATTCTGAACAGGCTGAACACGTTACTGGCAGTATTGGTAAAGGTTTATTAGTACTGCTAGGTGTCGAGAAAGATGACGACATCGAAAAGATGCAAAAGCTGGCTAAAAAAGTCATCGGTTACCGTATTTTCAGTGATGAAAACGGCAAGATGAACTTGAATCTTCAACAAGCTGGTGGCGAGCTGTTGGTAGTTTCTCAATTTACCTTAGCAGCCGACACAGGTAGAGGTTTACGCCCTAGTTTTTCTTGTGCTGCGACTCCAGAACAAGCTAATGAGTTATACGAAGCGTTTGTGGCTTATTGTCGTGAACAAGGCGTAACGACCCAAACGGGATCATTTGGCGCGAATATGAAAGTCGAACTGCTAAATGATGGTCCTGTGACCTTTAATTTGCAGGTTTAACGATACAGCTTTATGACAACTGACTCTAAAACGCCTTCGGCCTCTGGTTATGAAACTGCAGTTCAAAACCCCTCAGAAGATTTAAAACTCAGCTTTGAACAAAGTAGAGAACAAAGTAGAGAACTGAGCGGAGATAAGATTGTTAATACTCAAGAAATAGCGGCTTTATTACTTGAGTTAAAACAGACATGGCACCAAACCATTCCTGTGAGTCAGTTTATGCAAGTCACCCCCATGAGTTATGACGGCAATCGCTTTACGGTGACAGCGCCTATGGCTCCTAATATTAACCTTCATCAAACCATGTTTGCAGGCAGTATTTATACCCTAATGACCCTGACAGGATGGGGGATGTTGTGGTTACAACAACAAATAGCGGGTGTTGAAGGTAATATTGTTTTAGCTGACGCCAATATCCGCTATCACGCCCCAATTACAGAAGATCCTATCGTAACCGTGATTTGGCCTGAAGACATTACACTTGCACCGTTAGCCACAGGCGGCAAAGTCAAAGTGAAACTTGAAGTGCGGCTGCATTGCGCAGATAAGCTTTGCTCAACGTTTAGTGGCTTGTACTTTAGTTATTAATTGCTCAATAGTGATTTAGCATTCAATAGAGATTAAGCGTTTAGTGACTCACAACAGAGTAAGTCTTTCATGGCTCCAGCGTTAACTGCGCAGCTAAACCCTTCGGCTTCAAAAATATCGCAACCTTTTTGTGCACGGATCCCCGCACCACAATAAACAACAAACTGTTGTTGCTTTGACTTGTGATTAACTAACCATTGGCTGAGCTCTGTTAGAGGAACGTTTATCGCATTTGGTAAGTGTCCTGCAGCGAATTCTTCTGGATTTCTCACATCAATTAATGGTGCGCCTTGTTTCACCAGTTGCCAGCAAATATCCGTGCTCTGCACTCCGGCAAGCTGGAGCGGTGTGTTTGTTGTGCTGGCTAATGAGTTTGGATATGTCATGAGGGATCTCCAGTTAATTAATAAATATCGCAATTAGGCGTATTGGTAAGAGTGTTGGTAAATATGTCAATTAGATTTTATTAAATAAGATTATTCTAATGGTTGGTGCAAATCAAGTCTGTTTTACTTTATTGGTGTTAGGCAAAGATATTTATTAAAAGGGTTTTAAACCTATGGGGCAAACATTTGCAAGCTATAAGTTTATGAATGATAGGTATTTAAGTTTGTACTTGCTTAGCAACAATATGGGGAAATAAAGCACTACAGCGTAAAAAACTGTAGTGTATTTAATGAGGGGAAATGACAATAATGGCTAGTAGAACTTTCTTAAATACTTGGTTGCGTATTTACGGAGCTTCTTTTGATCTGCTGTTTCAGCAACTTCTTCAACCACAGGTTTATATTTTTCATTGCCTGAACTTGCAAGCGCGCGCGTCACCCAGGCGTAGGTATCAATGGCTAATTTGCTATCGTCCATCAGGCGCATCGGTTTTAACTGCTTAACGAGCTGTTCAAGCATGTAATCGTCAAATATATACTCATTGGCAATACGTTTAGCTGCTAGTCGCATTAACTCTAAATCATCACCACGCAGTGCTGCGGCATATACATTTTGGCGGTGAGGTTGGCTGTCGTCATAACCTGTTTTGTCTTGCAGAATGACATTCCAAATTTCAAATTTATTTAAATCATTAACTGCACGTTTAGCGTATTTTCTGATTTTCTTATGGGCGTCGCCTGCAGAGAGGTTAGTTAGAAATTCTCGATATTGCGGGTCGCCTGAAAAGCCCAAGCCTTTTGTTAACCAAGCGATATTATCAATGACGTATTTATCGGTGGCTGTCGGCAGCAGGGTTTCAATTTTCGTTTGGATGGTTTTATAGATTTCAGGATCTTCAAGACCCATTAAAATCATCGACTCAATGGCTCGTTGTTGCTTGTGGGTATCATCCCCTGCAAAAATTTGTTGGTATTCTTCCGTCGTATAGGTTTTAGCGAACGTTATTGGGCTGAGAATAAAGCAGCCAAGAATAGTGCTTAATAATAGAGTTTTGATAAATAACTTCATTACAAATCCTTAAAATTTAATTTCAAATCCTTTTGCTGGAATTTATTACTGTGACTGCTTAGCCCAAATCGTGACTATTATCCTGTCCAAGTCGTGACTATTATCCTGTATAGGCGCGTAAAACCAGCTTAATAGCTCAGTACATATTAGTTAAATTCTATAGTACTATAATTGTTCGTTTTTCTTACAATATTTAAGAAGTGCTTCTGTGATGAAACAATCTGTTGCTCAATTAGAATCAGTTAATCAATTGCTTAAAAAGGGATGTTTTGCAGATGCGGAAGTAAAGCTTAAACCTCTTGCTGACTTATCCATTCCAGAAGCGCAACTCCTGTACGTAGATATATTGCTCCGCAAGCAACCTTCATTAGGGTTAGATTATTTATTTTCGTTAACTAAGAAAAAAGTTGCTGGAGCAAATTATAAAGCCGCATTTTTATTATATTTTCATCCAGAAGTAGGAGTAGAATTTCAAACGTTTTTATTTGAGGCTGTTGTTGAAGAAGATGTGTCGGCAATTATAGTTGCGGCTAATTTATATTATCAACAAGGCGACGCTCAAAAAGCCTACAGTATACTAAGTTGTTATGCGCACCTGCCTCCGGTTCAAAAATGGTTATCAGAACTTAGTTCTCCTGCAGAAGTCATCAGTATTTCAAATTTTAGTGATCTAAGAAGGCCTGATTTATCTAAGTTATCGTATAAGTTAATCGCCCAGGAAATTAACTTATTCACGGTTGATGATTTTCTCACTGACTTTGAGTGTCGATGGTTAATAGATCGAGCACAAACTGATATTAAGCGTTCTAAAGTTGTTGATGGTGAAACGGGTAAAACTCGAATCAGTAAAGTTAGAACAGGCTCTGTTGCTCAGTTTAAGCCATCTATTGAAGATTGGATTTTATTGAATATAGAGAAAAAAATTGCGGTGTATTTTAATATTTCGATTGAAAATGGCGAGCTTAGTAATGTTTTGAAATACTTACCAGGTGAAGAATATAAAGAGCACTATGATTTTTTCCATCCTAATGATTCTGGTTCTGAATTAGCGATGCTAGATGGCGGTCAAAGGTTTAAAACGGTATTAATTTATTTGAATGATGTTGAACAAGGAGGTGAAACTCGATTTCCTCGATTAGAAAAATCCTTGAGCCCCAAAGCGAAACAATTAGTCGTCTTTAATAATACCGATAATAGCCTTTCTCCTTTACCGCTATCCTTACATCAAGGGATGCCAGTAACATCTGGTGAAAAGTGGCTGTATTCTAAATGGTTAAGAGGCCAGCCAACTTCTTACAAAGGCCATTTACAGTCATTAAACGTAATTTAAATTTGTAATTTAATTCTTAAAGGAAGCGGATACTTCCTTTAAGTTCAACACACTATGCCTGCCAACGTTTAAAAATCAATGAAGTATTAATGCCGCCAAAAGCAAAGTTATTACTCATGACGTAATCGGTATTAAGCTCTCTAATCTGGTCTTTAATGTAATCAAGTGGTGCACACTCTGGGTCAACTTCTTCAAGATTAAGGCTTGGGGCAAACCAACCGGCATTCATCATCTCAATACTGACCCAAGCTTCTAATGCGCCGCATGCGCCTAGGGTATGACCTGTGTAGCTCTTAAGGGATGAGATCGGAGTATGCTGACCAAATACGGAGTGGGTTGCTTTTGACTCTGCAATATCGCCTCGTTCTGTGGCTGTGCCGTGGGCATTAATATAACCAATTTGATTCGCATCGATTGCAGCATTGCTTAGTGCAAGTCGAATGGCGACTTCCATGGTATCAGCATTAGGCTGGGTGATGTGCAGGCCATCAGAGTTAGTCCCAAACCCCACTAGTTCAGCATATATTTTCGCGCCGCGGGCCTTGGCATGTTCAAGCTCTTCAAGCACCAGCGTACAAGCGCCTTCGCCAATGACTAAACCATCGCGCTGGCTATCAAAAGGTCTAGGTGTGGTGTGTGGCTCATCATTTTTGGTGCTGGTGGCAAATAAGGTATCAAATACCACAGCTTCAGTGGGACATAACTCTTCACCGCCACCGGCCAGCATTAGAGTTTGTTGACCAAACTTAATCGCTTCAAAGGCGTAACCTATGGCTTGGCTGCCTGAGGTACATGCGCTACTTGTGGTGTGAACTCGGCCTTTAAGACCAAAGAAAACCCCAACGTTAACAGCGGTGGTATGTGCCATCATGCGAATATAGCTGGTGGCATTGATACCTGACATATCGCCATTTTTTAGCATATCGCCAAAGCCAATAATCGGCTCGGTGCTGCCCGTCGATGAACCGTAAGCTATACCCATTTCTCCTGATGACACGATAGGATCACCTAACAGACCAGCATCTTCTAAAGCGACTTCACTGGCACGGGTAGCCATAATAGATACTCGCCCCATGGAGCGAATTTTCTTGCGAGAGTAATGTTTAGGCTGCACAAAGTCGGTAATTGGCGCGGCTAGGCGAGTATTGAGTGATGGGTATTTATCCCATTCAGCCATGGTCACAACGCAGTTATACTTTTCTTGTAATCGCTTAGCGATAGTTGGCCAGTCATGACCTAATGCGGAAACGCCTCCTATGCCAGTAATAACCACTCTGCGGCTCATATCATGCCTCCATTTACAGAAATGACTTGGCGAGTAATATATGCAGCATCATCAGACATCAAGAAGTTGGCAAGGCCTGCGATTTCATTCACCTTACCCATACGTCGCATAGGCACGATTTGATTGACCATCTCTTTAGGAAAATCGCTGACCATATCGGTTTCAATTAAACCAGGCGCGATACAATTGACGGTGATTTTTCGTTTGGCAAGCTCAAGAGAAAGCGCTTTAGTTGCGCCTATAAGTCCGGCTTTGGAAGCACTGTAATTCACTTGGCCACGATTACCGGCAATACCTGATACCGAAGCCATAGTAATAATTCGTCCACCGCTTCTGGCTTGGATCATTGGCATAATGGTTGGCTGAATAACGTTATAAAAACCATCAAGATTAGTATGAATAACGCTATCCCACTCATCTTCTGTCATGGCAGGAAAGGCAGTATCCTTGGTGATCCCTGCGTTTAAAATCACGCCGTAATAGGCTCCATGTAGCTCAATGTCCTGCTCAATTTTTGCTTTAGCAGCAGCTCGGTCAGCGACATCAAAGGCAATTAAACTGACATTAACGCCTAGGGCTTGAATTTCTGCTTGGGTCTGCTCTGCAGCGCTAGTATTACTGTGGTAATGGACTGCAATATCAAAACCTTGGCTTGCCAGTTTGAGGGCAATTGCTTTGCCAATACCACGGCTTGAGCCTGTGACTAATACGCGTTTATTTGTTGTCATCTTGTCTCCATTTAGTGCAGTGCCAGATTATTGTTATTTTATTGAGCATATGCCCATGGCTTGCTACACCGAACTTTCCTTTATATAAGCTTGAGTATCTTGCGGTTGAAATACGTTTACGTTTGCTGAGGCAATAAGGGTTTCATCTGCCTTTATTTGGCAATCAAAAACAGCTAAGCCTGAGTCTTCTTGATACAATCTAGTCACGCTGATTTGATATGCTTTTCCTAATTGATAATGAGGTTGATGCATAAGTAGCTTGCGAGTACCTAATAAAAAACCGACTCGAATTTTATCATGTCTTAAGTGAGCTTCAACACCGGCTAAGGCAGCGATGCTTTGCGCCATATATTCAATGCCGACATAATTGGGAACACCATTAATCGCAGCGCTAAAATAGGCACTTTGTTCGGTTATCACTACTTCTGTGAGCAGGCTATCAGCTTGATGTTCAATGATGCTATCAATCAAGATCATTGGCGCTCTATGGGGGACAAACTCAGCAATATCTTTTGCTAGCAATTTTTCATCTGCAAGCATATTTTCATTGTTATTCGCAAACTTATTGGTCATGTTTTCAGACATCTTGATTTCCTGCTTTGGCAAAAATGATACTGGCATTGCTGCCACCAAAAGCAAATGAATTACTCATTATATAATTGAGTGGTGTTGACTGTGCTGGTGTGACTAGAGGTAACACTGGGTTGTTTGGGTCTTGCTGCTTATCCCACACTTGCGGTGGCAGCATCTGATCACTGTTATAGGAGCTTAGCAATAAATAACAAAATGCCGCTTCAATCGCTCCCGCAGCACCCAAACAATGGCCAGTAAGCGGTTTTGTTGAGCTGCATAATGGCAATGAATTAGATGAGTCATATTCAGCTAAGTTGTGTTTAACTAAGTTACATTTAGCTGGGTCATCGTTAGCAGAGTTATTCGCTGTTTGCTCAGCAAATACTTGATGCATGGCGATGGACTCCATTGCATCGTTTTTAGGTGTCGCTGTGCCATGTAAATTAACATATGACACTTGGCTAGCTGTAAGCTCTGCGTCATTTAATGCTGCTTTCATGGCCGCAATCGCCCCTAAACCTTGAGGGTGGGGTGCCGAAATATGGTGAGCATCAGATGACTCGCCGATACCTGCTAATAACACTTCCTTAGCGGTTTGAGCTTGAGTATTTTCAGCCTCTGTAAGCTGGAGAATAAATAAAGCCGCTCCTTCGCCAATGTTAATGCCATCTCGATTTTCGCTGAAAGGATTACATAAGCCTTTTGATACCGACTCGAGGGAGTTAAAGCCGTTTAAGGTTAACTGGCACAAGCTATCTACGCCGCCGACAATAACCACATCGCATAAGTTAGCCTTGAGTAATCGCTGTGCGCTGGCAAACACTTTAGTACTTGATGAGCAAGCGGTTGAAACGGTATAGCAAGGTCCGTTTACGTCATAGAGTTTTCGTAAAAAATCACTGGTGCTGCCCAGTTCTTGTTGAGCATAGTGATAACTTGGCGGAAATTGACCATGTTGTTGATGATACTCAAGTGCTGCTTCACCTTTTGAAATACCTGAAGTACTGGTACCCAACACAACGCCAATTCTATCTTTACCAAATGCACTTTTGGCTTGTTCAATATTGGATTTTAGCTGCGATGCTGCAGTAAATAATAAGCGGTTATTACGACAATTATATTGTTGTAGTTCATCGGGGATAGTTAATAAATCAGCATCATTGATTGCGCCAACGCGGGTGGTAGCATTAAACATTAAGTCATCACGAGGCACCATAGCGTCAGTATTGCCAGCCAGTAAATTTGCTAGCACTGATTCTGGTGTATGTCCTATTGGAGTGCATAATCCAATGTGTGTAATTGCTATGGAACAACGCTTGGGCATAGTCATTTTATCTTATCTGTAATGGTTTATATCAGCGGCTTTATCTGTGGTTGCCATCAATAGTTTCAATAAATGCTTTAAATAACAGCTTAAAGCAAAGGCGATATCGTTAAGGTGATATTCGCCGCTGGGAAATGTAAAACCACATCGGCGACCCATGGATTTTCATGGGTATAATCAATCGTGATAGCGCGGTTATTATTGACTATTAATGCGCTGCAACGAGCTTTATCACAGTCCACTTCCTGCATTTCGCCTTGGCTGAAATAAGGATTAACTTGCTCATGAGGCCAATATATCAGCTGCATTATTGCCATTAAATACTCAGCTTTAAAATCCTCACCCATTAATACGTTCTGCTGACTTAACACTTCATCACCATCAAATGTAACGGTAAATAGTGCTTGGCCTATTGGTGCTAGGCCGACCATAGTCATTGTTGTGGGTGTCAGTTCAAGTTGAGTTAATAATTCATGATGTTTTTCACCGTGAGTGAAACTGATTTTCTGAGTTAATATTTGCTCGTCACTTGCTGATGTTGTGAGCATCGGCGCCAGACAATAATTGACTTCAGGCGTCAATTTAACACAGGTTTGGCGCAGCAATTGTTGGCTACAACCTGAAACCAATAAGGCTATTATCACAATCGAAAAATGAATGACTCGATGCATAATTAACTCGCTTTAGTGTGGTCGCGACATAAGTCGACAATCATATTAAGTCGACGTTCTGAGTCTTTTACAAATGGATTTTTAGTATCCCAAGCATAACCCGCCAAGATAGAACAAATCATTTGTTTTATAGTTGGATTCGGATCTTCGTAAAAAATCACATCCTGAAAACGCCCATCGTACCAAGCTTGTACATAAGTTCGGAAGGTATTGACGCCTTGCATTAAAGGTTGAGCATAGTCTTGTTGCCAGTTAACGTCCTCGCCATCAAGCTGCTTGACTAAGGTTTCAACGGCCATTGAAGCTGACTGCATGGCGATGGTCACGCCCGATGAAAAGACTGGGTCTAAAAACTCACCCGCGTTACCCAGTAAAGCAAACTGCGATGTAGCAAGTGTAGAAACATTGGCTGAGTAACCCTTTAGGCTGGCGCATGGTTGCAACACTTTAGCGTTGGCCAGTAGTGCCTCTAAGCCTGGTTCTTCATTAATGAGTTGCCATAGCTGTTGCTCGAGCTCTACTTGAGGTCCGCCCTCGACATCACTTTTATGATGTTCAATCAAGTGAGGTTCAGCCACGACGCCTACTGAGCAACGTCCATCACTAAAAGGGATTAGCCAATACCAAATATCTTTTTGAGTTGGATGAACGCTAATTAAGATCTTTTCTCGATCAAAGTTAGGATCGGTAATATTGTCTTCAATATGGGTAAAAATGGCGCTGCGAGCAGGCAAGTCTGACGGTTTTTCTAAATCTAATAATCGGGGTAATACTCGGCCAAAACCACTGGCATCAAGCACATATTTAGCAGTGACTTGATAGGTATTATTATGCTCGTCTGTTACTGATAATTTGGGCTCAGAAGTCGAATTAAGCCCTAGGTCAATCTCGTTAACGCTGTGACCGTAGTGTATCTCAACACCTTGTGAAGCTGCAGTATCCGCGAGTAATTTATCAAATTGCCCACGTTGAACTTGGAAGGTTGTTCCTGGTCCTTCAGTGAATTTATCGGTGAAGTTAAACGTGGTGTAAGTGCCATCATGACGAAATGCTGCGCCATTTTTAAATTGAAACCCTGCTTGTTCAACCGCTTCTAACATACCTGCTTGCTCAATGAACTGCATACAGTATGGCAGTAGGCTTTCTCCTATGGAGAATCGCGGGAAGTGCTGTTTTTCAAGCACTAATACTTGTTTGCCTTGTTTGTGGAGCAAGCTCGCGGCTATCGCACCTGACGGGCCTGCACCAATGATGACGACATCGACATTAATATTGCGCTGATTCTCTTGTGCATCCTTGCGGGAACCGAACGGGTTATTTTCCATAATGTGCTACTTCTCTGGTTATTTTTTAGTATTAATGCTGATGAGTGGGGCGAGTAAAAAAGTAAATCCAATGCCAAATAATAAAGTCAGACCAAAATAATGAATTGCATTGGTTTGGCTTAATGCCAGCAGACCAAAGGCCAATAAGGTCGAGCAAGCTGACATAAATACCGCCATCATTACGCCACTTGCCGCCGCAGGTGAGGTGGATTTAACGGAGGCAAAAAACAAGCTGTAATCAATACCTATTCCTAGCACGAGAATAAGTGCTAATGCGTGGAATAAACTCAGTGGTGAGCCTGCAAACCCTATGCATGCTAACGTCATCAGTATTGAACAAGCTGGAATAGAGACGATACCTATGGCCAGTTTTATTCCAAATTTGAAGCTAAAAATACACACTGCAATAGCGCATACTATGACTAATAGCGCTAGAGTGAGCCATTTAAATTTGGCCATCAATTGGGATATTTCAGCGACTTTATCCACTAACTGTACTGAAAGACCGCTTTGAGCCACCCGCGTATTTAACGCGCTTAAGTCTTTAATTCCGCCTAATAAGATAATGCTGCCAAACTGTTCAACTCTTGAGTTTGCTTTTATATCAGCTCTTGTATTAATGCTGTCATCGGCTTGAATCCAAAGGCTAGCTAAGTCTTTACCTGCAATTTTTAAGACTTCATCTGGGGTGATAAGGTTATCTTTTGACTGCGCAAGGCTTGTAAGTAAATCCAATTGTATAGATTCATCTAACCCAAGTTGCTCAATAATCTCATCTAAGTGCTTTAGGTATAACTGCTGGTAAGCTAGGTAATTTGCTTGCTGCGATTCGGCGCTGGGTAAATAGCGACTTAAACTGACAAAGCTGGTTAGCTCTTGTGCTTCAACCGCTGAAGTTAACATGGTCGATGCACTCGCTAACTCGGTTAATAGTGCTTGTTCGCTATCAGCACTCACCAAGATAAATTGGTTATCTGTGCCGCCACTGAGCACTTGTCTTAACTTGTTTTCTTCAGCGGTAATATTGGCAGGGCTTTGCTGCAAATTACGAATATCATCATTACTGGTGAGTTTGGATAAACCTAAAACGACAAAAACCACCATAGCTAAGCTGATTAAAGCAAGCTTCATAGAGTGGTTACTATTATTAGCACTGAGCTTAGGTTTAGCACTGAGCTTAGGATTAACACTGAGCTTAGGATTAACACTGAACTTAGGATTAGCAGTTAACTTAGTCGAGAGCCACAGCAGGTAATTTTCTGCTCTGAGCAAAATCCGAGATGAGGCAGGTAACTTATGGTTCGCGAGTAGCGGGTAGGCCAATACTAGAGTTAAGTACGCGCCTAACAGCCCTGCGGCGCAGAATATGGCTACTTGCTGCATGCCCGGAAATGGCGTGAAGCCGATAGCAATAAAGGCTATTGCACTGGTTAATAACGCCAGAGTCATGGCGGGAATAATCCGTT
The DNA here is from genome assembly GCF_023283825.1 of Shewanella olleyana. Classification (GTDB taxonomy): domain Bacteria; phylum Pseudomonadota; class Gammaproteobacteria; order Enterobacterales; family Shewanellaceae; genus Shewanella; species Shewanella olleyana. The sequence continues at coordinate 105,522 of NZ_JAKILD010000005.1, forward strand.
TGATAACGTCCGTAGCGCTATGGGTTTTAAGCAGCAGCTTTTCACAATAAAAATGGAAACTGTAATCAATAGCGACGCCAATTAAACTGGTGCCAAATACCAAAGTGAGCAGGTGTAACTCGCTGAAGATGGACAAGGTCGCGACAACAGCAAATAAAAAACCACTGGATAAAGTCAGTAATGCCAAGGATAACGGCATGATACTTCTAAAGCTCAACCACACTAACAACATGACCCCGAGCAAGGACAGCCCGCCTATGGTCGATACTTCAAATTTTGCAGTTTCAGTTGCCGCCTGTGCATGAAAAAGGGTGCCAGCTTTAATAACTTCTATATCAGGATAAAGCGCGTTGATTGAGCTAAAGGCATCAGTGAGTGCTGCAATTTGTTGCGCTTGACCATCTGGATTAAAAGCACTTTTTACTCCCTTAGCAATAACAATTGCTGCAGTTTTGGTTTCGGCAGTTACAGTCGTTTGAGTATCAGAATTATTCTGATACTCGCCTAAAAGAATATTTTGCTCGCTGGTTAACTGTTTTGAAGGCACGAGCGCCATGACATTATCTGGGAATAACAGTAATGGGTCTTGGGCTAACAGTGCACTGCTTGCATAGCCAAAACTGCTATATAGCTGTTGCTGAGCTGCTAACAGTAACTGCTGCCATTGGTCTGAATTTTCACTGTCTGCCAGTAATTTTTGCTGCTTATCCGTGAGTAGAAAGAAGCGTTTATCAAAGTAATACTGACTTAAAGCCTGCATTTGCTGACTATCGCCACTGCGGATATCGGTAAATACTTCAGGTGATTGCTGTAATTGCTCGATTAACTTGGTGGCAGCAGTGATTGCCTGCTGTTTATCATCAGCGACCAAGCCAATATAAACTTGGTCAGCCAGTCGCAGTTCAACACTGTCTAAAGCTTTTTGCGTTAGCGGCGCTTCACTGATTTTAGGCAGCATAGCCAAAATGTTACTTTGGATTTTTGCCCCTGACTGCCAGAGCGCTGCACCATAAGCGGCAACGGCAACAACCAGCAACAACCAAACGATAAAACGTGTATAGGCTTGTTTGGGTGAGGTAAACCAATTAACCAGTTTGGTCATTAATTTGCTTCGCTATCAGTATCGCTAGCTTCATAAAGCGCAAAGCGTTGAATATCGTCTTGACTAAGCTGCTGAACAACATTGGTAAAACTGATGATGGTTTTATCGCTGGCTATTGTGGAGATATCATCTGGTTGAGTGGATAACATCGTGAGGCGTTTAATTTGGTTAGTTCCATCCATGTCGCCTCCTTCAAGCACCATGGCACCAATCGCTTGTTTGATTAAGGGATTTTTAGCCACTAATCCTAATTGCCAGTTGCCAGAATCAGCGAGACTATTTTCAGGACGCTTTACTGAACTGTCTTCAAAAGAACGAGTTGAAGGCATAAATAACTCAAAATCTTGGGCTAAAGCGTCAAGATCACCTGTTAGCAGTGCCTGCATCAATTGGGGTAATTGCTCCGCCATTGCCGAGCTAACTTGATTGGCTTGGCTATGGGAAATATTGCCAAAGCTGTCTTGTTGAATAAGGGTGTTTTGCTTTAACACCATAGTGCTAGCAAAAGGGGATGTTTGTTGCCACAAAAGGCCAGTATCTTGGTTGAAAATGAATATTCCAGCACTTTTTAAAGGCCGCTTAAGTACAGCGAGATAACGAGTTTGGCTAAACTCGCCTTTAGCTTGTTGCCCAAGCTGTAGTTTTTGCGCCAATACCGTGAGTTGAGCATTGGTTGCATGGGTGGTGAACAAGTTCGTGAGTTGCTCACTGGTTAACGCTTGTTCCGTTTTATCAATCGGCTCTGCGCTAGCTGTAGTTAAGCTTATAGCTATGCTAAATATTAGGCTGAATATTAAGGCAATTAGCAGCTTCATTGGCTATCGACTTCTTGATTAACAGGCTGATTGCTCGTGCTGGCATAATCAGCGAGTTCTGCGGCTAATGTTTGTTTGATTTCACCGTCTTCAAGGTGTGGCAGAATTTGTTCTCTAAACACAGGCGGGGTGACAAAGCACAGCTCCTCTGTTTCTATCTCTACAGCAGCTTGAATGGTATAGCCTTTAGTGATCCTTTGATTGGTCTCAGCATCGCGTATTTGGTAATTAATCTTCAGTCGATTTTCCCACTCAACAATGCTTGCATGAACAATCAAGTGTTGATCAAACGTACTGCTTTTTACATATTTAAGCTGAGTGTCAACAATCGGCCAAGCATAGCCTGAGTGCATCATTTGACGATAGCTATAGCCAAGTTCATCGAGTAATTTGCAGCGTGCGACTTCAAAGTAGCGCAAATAGTTACCATGCCAAGTTATGCCCATTGAATCGACATCATGAAACGGCACTACCATGGCAAGCTCGGTACTGAAAATGGCTTTCATATCAGCAAACCTCCCACTGACCCAGTTGAATCTTTTCAACGGTTTGACGTAAAACCGCTTCCAGTGGGCGATCTTCAGTCAACAACTCAAAATCTTCGCTCACTTGTGAAACAGTTTTTGCCAATGACGGCGTTAACGAATCCTGAGCCAACTCGTTTTGCGCAATCCGTAAGTGAATACCTTGAGTCATGGCCAATAATGCCGCTGCAGCTACTTGTTCAGTGAGCTGCAATACGCGCATGCAATCTCGGGCTGCGATAGTGCCCATGCTGACTTTATCTTGGTTATGACACTCTGTTGAGCGAGAGAAGACACTGGCTGGCATGGTATTTTTTAACGCTTCAGCCGTCCAAGCGGATACGCCAATTTGTACCGCTTTGAAACCATGGTTTATCGCTTGTCGAGCGCCCACTGATGCAGATAAGTTAGCCGGTAAACCATTATTAAACTTCGGGTCCATCACTAGCGCCATTTGCCTATCAATTAAGTCTGCTAAGTTGGCAACGGTGTTTTTCATCGAATCCATTACAAAGGCAATGTGGCCACCGTAGAAGTGTCCACCATGAAGAATATGCTCACCTTCGCCATCAACAATAGGGTTGTCATTGGCACTGTTTAATTCTGTTTCAATGAACTGGCGCATAAATGGCAATGCATCTTGCAGCACGCCAATGATGTGCGGTGCACAACGAATCGAATATCGGTCTTGTAATCTGTCTGAGTTTCTTGGATGAGTGTGATGATTTAAATCTTCACGGATCCAAGTGGCAATTTGATTTTGACCAGGATGAGGTTTGGCATCAAATAAGATGTCGTCAAAATGGTTCGAATTTCCTTTAAGGGTAAGCGACGCCATTGCAGTTATACGACTTGATAAGCGAGCAAGGTACTGGGCACGATCATAAGCTAAACAGGCTAAAGCCGTCATCACTGCAGTACCGTTCATTAACGCTAAGCCTTCTTTAGGTCGCAGCGTTAATGGCACAATATTGAGCTCAGCATACACCTCTTTGGTTGGGCGGCGCTTGCCTTGATAAACCACATCTCGCTCGCCAATTAATACCGCAGCTAAGTATGATAACGGGGTTAAGTCACCGCTAGCTCCTACTGAACCTTCTTCAGGAATAACGGGCGTAATATCAAGATTGAGCAATAACTCAATGCGTTGTAATAACTCATAAGTGACGCCAGATTTACCCACTGCCAGTGAGTTTAATCGGCAGGCCATAACCGCTCTAGATTGCATTGGCGAGAAAATATCACCTAAACCACAACCATGAAATCGAGATAAGTGCAGCGGCAATTCATGGACTAAATCAAGCCCAACAGTCACGGTACATGAGTCACCGTAACCGGTTGTCACCCCATAAACCACGCCTTCTTCGTTAAGTAGGCTATCAATAAATCTGGCCCCTTTTTGAATGTATTCTTGGTATTGCGGCGTGTCGGTTAACTTAACAGGTGCGCCTTTAGCGACACTGACGACTTGCTCTAAGCTAATCGAGCGCTGACCAAAGTTTACCGTTGCCAAGGTCGATGATGCTGAAGATGGAGTAGATTGGCTCATGGTATTACTGTTCCTGCTGAGTATTAGATGGATTTTGCTGTGACTGACTAGGGTTATTTTTAGTCTCATTTCTAGTCTGCGTCGATTCAGACTGCACTCTTTGTGAGTGTTCGTCGCGACGCCAAAAATCATAAAAGTTAAACCATTGCAGCGGTTGGCTGGTGGCAAAGTGCTCAAGGCGGCGGCTATATTCGGTGGCAGCTTGAGCTAATCGTTCAGTTCGGCCTTTACGAGGGCCTTTTAAGCTGTCTGACAAGTGTTCTACATGGACACGATAACGACCTTGTTCTTGCAAGCAGAACATGGTGTAAACCGGACAATCAAGTAGACCTGCAAGAATAAATGGGCCTTGAGGAAATGCAGCTTGCTGGTCGATAAAGTCGTTATAAAATACCCGTCCAGCAGTATCGGATGAGGTGCGATCAGCGGCGATGACCACTAACTCGCCTGCGGCAATTTTATCTTGCAGTAGCATTGCGGTACTTGGACCAAGTTCATTGACCTGAATCAGATTTAAATCACTATTTGGGTTTAGCTGCTTAAGTACATTATTAAAGTTTGCTGCATGGCTTGTGAGCACCATAACATTGACCTTAACTTGTTGCTGGTGGATTGAAATAGCGCGGCACAGTTCGAGATTACCAAGATGAGACACTAATAAAACCGCACCTTGGCCAGATGCCACTTGGTCGGCTAAAACGTGTCGGTCGGGGAAGTCCACTTGCGCGAGTTTAATCCGATCGCACCAAGCATCAATTCTGTCTAAGGCAGCATTACCAAAAGCAAAGAAATGCTTAAGGCTATCTCGCCACGTGATGGGATCTGATAATTGCTCATGCTGAGGGTGTTTGAGTTTTACGCGGCGTAAAAAATCCATCGACGCTGTTCTTGCTGTGACTCCAGTGAGGAAGAAGTAGCAAATAACAGGATACATAATGGCTCTACACAGCCAATGGCCGCCTAAACGATAACTATCGGCAATGAGTTTAATTCCCCAATAGCTGCCACGTTCACCCATAGCAGACCAATGTTTGTTAGCGTTTTTTTTTGAAAGTATTTTCGGTAACCGTTTCAGCATGCCGAAAAATAATCCCGTATGCATTGCCGAGATACGAATATTGTCTTTCACGCCCTGAAAGTGGCTAATGCCATCTTCAGGGTAAATGACTTTGGTGGGAATGTGGATGACAGGTACACCTTGCCAGTGCAATTTCACCATGATTTCGATATCAAAATCCATTCGCTCGCCTAAAGCTTGCTCGCGAAAAAGCTGCTCTGTTGCGGCTAAAGGGTAAACCCTAAAACCGCACATGGAGTCTTGAATATCAAAGCTTAAGGTTTCAACCCACACCCAAAAATGAGTGATATAGCGGCCGTAAAGTCGGCCTTTTGGCACCGATTCATCGTATTGGGGTTTACCAGAAATCAGCGCAAGTGGCTGCGCTTCAATGGCTTCAATCATGGTTGGAATATCGTCTAAACAGTGCTGACCGTCGGCATCAATCTGTAATGCATGGGTAAAGCCATCGGCAAATGCTGCACGCAGTCCTGTAGTCACAGCTGCGCCTTTGCCACGATTAAAAGGGTGGGTAAGTAAGGTTACCCAGTCATATTGTTCGGCGAGTGATTGCAATAAGTAACGGGTTTCATCATTACTACCATCATTAATCAAATAACAAGGTAGGCCAAATGGCTCCAAAGCGATTAAGGTATCTGCAATGGCTTGTTGATGATTGTAATTAGGAATAATAAGAGCCAGCTTCATGAATGGCTTTCCTTATCTTGAGTCGTGGCTAACGCAATACGGCCAGAAGCATAACGCTTGTCACCATCACGATAACTGAAGGTCAGTTTAGATTTTTCAGGGTTATGACTGATAAATAATTCGACCTGACTATCAGGCAACATCAGCTGCTGAAACTTAAGCACTTCAAGGCTTGCGACTTCAGTTTGGTAGCCAAAAGCCTGACAACCCAGTTGAATAGCCCAATCAAGTTGGGTCACGCCAGGTAACACAGCTTGCTCATCAAAGTGACCTTTAAAGTAGTCGAGGTCTGCAGCGACAAATATTTGCCAACAGATCCCTTCGTCAGTGGTTTGCTGAGCAATAATTTCGGGTAAAGCTGATTTAATCATCATTGAATACTGTTAATAATTCCGTTTGAATACGCTTACCTTGTTCGTTCAGTGGTAAGGTTTCTGGGTAGCGCCAACGACGAGGTAATGTCACTCGCTCGAACTCGCTTAATAAATGCTTTTTAAGATGATTGTTAACGCTTAACTTACCTGATTCATCAAGTTGGCTAAGGCCTTCATCTGTTAACGTAATGGCGGCGCCAAGCATCAGTCGAGGCTCTGTTAATTGCACCACTGCCGCTTCTTTTACAAATGGATGAGTACACAATAAGCTTTCCATTTGGGCCAGTGATAAGCGCTTTTCTTCAACTTTAACGATGCGATCTAGTCGATGCAGCAGACTAAAGCGACCGTCGGCAGCAAGTTCAATTTTGTCATCACACTTGAACCATTCGGAATCTGAGTCCAAATAAGGTGACTTGATCATCAGTGCGCCATCTTCTGGCGCCGCAGAAATATCAATTTTACTGAATGGCAGCCAAGTTCGATTTGGTGACATTTGACGACGGTAAGCAATACCACCGGTTTCTGTGCTGCCAAAGACTTCAATAGGGAACTGGCCATAACAGGTATGGATGTGCTGTGATGCTTCGTAGCTTAGTGGTCCGCCTGAGCTAAAGATAAGGCTGGGTGCCAATTGCTGTTGTTCAAACTCAAGGGCTTCTGGTAACCGTGATAACTGAGCAGGACTACTCACCAGACAAAGGTTTGGCATTAATGCGATGTAGTAACTCAAGGTCTCAGGGTATTCAATTAAGTCACTTAAAAAAGGGCGACTGGCGGCTAATGGCCACAAAATTTTGAACAGTAAACCATAAATATGTTGGTGAGAGACGGTCGAAACCACACTGCATTGGGGCAACCTTGAAGCAAAAGTGCTTTCAAGTACGCTGACTTCGGCATCGAGTTGTTCAATGGATTTTTCAACGGCTTTAGGCTCACCACTGCTGCCAGAGGTGAATAGGACTAAATCACCAATCTGTGATGATTGCGGCCAAGGTTTATTGGCAAGCCCCATTTCTTTTTTTAATAAAATAAAATGCTTAACTTCTGATAATGGCTGATCGGCAATTACGCCATCGAAGGCATGGTTTAGCTCGTTTAATGTGCCGCCTTGGGTATTTGAAGGCAATACCACTTGCTTACCTGCAAGTAAGGCTGCGCAAATACCAGCAGCAAATAAATCACTGGTTTCAGCAGCTAATAACCAACGCTTTATTGGGCTCGCATTGAGCTGTTCAAATAAATGGGCAACATGGGCGGTAAACAACGAACCCGTTACGATGTCATGATGATTGAAACTAATCAGTTGTTGCGTTTTAGGGCCCGTATTAAGCCAGTTTATCAGCAAGTTATTCATGTTTTTTCAACCAAAAGTTGCGGTATATCCATTCTCCACCGAGCAATAACCCCATGAAGATATAGGCAATTAATCCATTATAAAGTGTCCACAATTCCAATGTGGCAAACTCTGCAGTATAAAACGCAGCTAAACCGTTAATGATAAATAATCCGCACCAAAGTCGAGTGACATTATTTAAATATGGAATGGCCGAGTCTGGTAAATCAGGCTCTTTTAACTTAGCCAAGCGTTCAATCATGCTTGGGCCATTTTTTAGCGAGTAGCTAAACAAACCCAGCATGGTTAAGTTAATCACCACAGGGTAGTACAACAACCAATCGTTTCGTTTGGCGATAAAACTGGCTGCGGTTAATCCAATGCCCACTAATATCGGGAGCGCCATGGTTTTTAACTGCTGTTTATTTAGCACCAATCGAGCAATTAATATCGCACAAAGCAATAACGCGATAGTGCCTGGTGGAAGGTACTGCAAGCCAAAGTAAACTGCTAACGGGTAACAGATAATGACGATGGCAGTCACGATTTGCAGTAGCAGCACCATTAGTCTTTCATTAAGCCTTCAATGGCATTCACTACATCTTCAACCGTGCGCACGGTTTTAAACTGTTCTGGCTGAATCTTCTTGCCAGTCATCTGTTGTAGCTTAATCACTAAATCGACGGCATCAATACTGTCTAAATCTAATGACTCATAAAGCGAGGCGTCTAGGCTGATATCTTCAGCTTCGATTTCAAATTCATCGACTAAGATTTGAGTCAACATCTCAAGGATTTGATCACGATTTTGCATGATAACTCCTAAGAACGCTGAGATTCGATAAAGCTAGCTAAACTAGCAACACTGAAAAAGTGAGCTTTTGTGGCATCAGAGTTTGCTTCGATTTTTATGTCGAATTGTTTTTTAATTGCCAAGCCTAATTCAAGTGCATCAATCGAGTCTAACCCCAGACCTTCACCAAAAAGCGGTGCATCGGTTTCAATATCATCAATACTGACATCTTCTAAATCGAGGCAGTCGATAATGAGTTGTTTAATTTCGTTATGTAGATTCATATTCATATTCTAATTTTGTTGATTGTAATTATGTCTTCGTCGTTACAGAAAACGGCGGTAGCGCGGTTATCTGTTGCGAATAAAGCTGCTCTAACTCTCTGGTTAGTACTCGAGCCATTTTTGCGTCACTACTTTGACTAGTATCATACCTCAGGTGGTCAAAAGCTGCGCCGATTTCTACTGACATATTTACAGTTTGCCTAGGAGGCTCGTACCAAGGCTGTTGCTTAGTGAGTCCAGCCACATCGACATGGAGCATTACTGGGAGGATGTCAGTATGAGTGCGAATAGCAATGTTAGCCGCACCTCGAGCAAATGGATTAAATTTAGTGCCAACCACTGTGCGGGTGCCTTCCGGAAAAATGATCAAATTGGTTTGGCGATTTAGCACCTGCTGGCAATCTGTTAAAAGTAGGTCAGCGCCGCGATTTGGGATGTAACCTGCAGACGAGAGAACGCCTCGCATAAATGGATTACGCCACAAAGCTTGTTTAACAATACAGCCCGCATTAGGCATTAGGCTGATTAATACCACAACGTCGATGAGCGTGGGGTGGTTTGCAATCACAATCACCCCTTTAGCATTCGTTAATGCTTGGGTGTGCTGACTGTGAACTTTAATGAGTCCGGTAAAGCTGAGCATCCACACAAAGCCTTTAAACATGATGTGTACGGCTTTTTGTACCCTGGCGATTCGTCGCTGCTTTGAACCTGGCCAAAAACGTAGTACAGGTAAAACGGTAAGTGAGCTCAATAAGCCCCCTAGGCCAAACACCACGTAACACATCACTCCGCCAATCCAGCGTGGGATGTAAGCTATACCCGTTAAATAAGGGAAAGGCTTAGGTTTAGCTTGACCATGGTAGTGGCTATTTTCTGGAGTTTGGCTCATCAGAGGTTATCGCATGTCAGGTTCAAGTGGCTGAGTTAACTGCCAGTGCCAATGACACAATTGGCCCGATAATGATTTTTGGCAAGCAATGGCGTTGATGAGTTCAGCAAAGGTGAGTGCTTTTACTGTATCGTCGCTATCTGGCTCACTGGCTGTTTGGGGCAAGGCTGTTTGGGTTAAGGTAAGCTGCGCAATAGCAGGTTGCTTATCATTATTTGCAGGCGCTAAATACAAGCCTAATGCTAACGGCAACTCAAATTCTTGAGTGTATTGATTATAAACAGGTGGCACAGGATCATCACCAAACACCAATAATACTGGCGCAGGGTTTTCTACGAGTTGCGCGTAAGCTTCGATAACTGCTTGAGATAAGGTTTCTTCGCCAGCTGCAATAGAGGTTGAGGCGGCTGTATTACCACTCACCATGCCATAAATGCCGCTGGCAGTATTGTGCACGGATTGACTAAAGGCGAGGGGAGATAAGGCTTCTTTGCTTACAATATCTTGTAATAACCCGAGAGTGCGGGTGAGCTCGCCGTGTCTTGAAGCAAATACACTACGACAGTTGTTAGCAGGCTGACAATCATGGGCAGCAGTCAACATCATTTTAGTTAAACGACTAAAACGGCGACGCTGCATAGCGGGAACGTGAGCTAATGCAGGGGATGTTTTATTGTCTGATGACGCTGTGACGTTATTATCCCAATTGAGCCAGCTTTCTTTATCTTGAAAGTCGACAGACCAGGCGCCCCACGAAAGAATATCAAATACTAATTGCACTACATTGCCTCTGATATGACTCAGTAATCCCTAGCTGAGAATTTTGTGCTGTTGGATAGATAGAATTGGTATTAACTAGCTGTTCTAAAATCGCTATCAGATTGTACCGTAATACCTGCGATTTGATGAAGCTTTTTCAATGGCTGAAAAATAAAAAAGTAGCGGCACTTATGCCACTACTTTCTTTACACGGTAAAACCTAATTTTTAACTACACTAAAATTTATAATTAAGCTTTTATAGCAATAACTTATTTTGCTAATTCTTGCTGTAGTTTTCTAACGGCAGCTTTAATCTTACGTGTGTTTTCTGGCCCCATTCGTACCATGAATTTCTGCACGTTGGGTAGGGCTTCAAGCTTAGTATCAACAAATTGATAATTCACACTGATTGACGAAAGCTCAATAGGATCTTCGATAATCGGTGCAGCTAAGATCATTTTAAATGCATCTTGCATGCGATCTTCAAAGGTCATGTCACCATAGCCTAGTTCATCAAATGCTTGATTAAATAGAGGAGATAGCTCTTCAAAGGTGCTAACCAGTTGCTCGTCATTCATACCTGAAATCATATCTGCGTATAAATCGTAGCGGTGGTAACTGTCTGGGTTTAAATAGGTTTTGTTGGTAATCTCACTCACACTAAAGCTGTCTTTCGGGCCTTTTAATGGGCTCGCTTTGCGGATGACTTCACCTTGGGCCATATTATCGACAAATACTACAAACTGGCGGGCAATATCTTTTTTCAAAATGATCGATTCGATTTTCATGCCATCAGCCATATCGATGGTCTTTTGCTCGACAAAATCATCACTTTCAGTCAGTGCCGGTAATGGTTCAACCACCACTTCAGGTTCGGCAGGAAGCACTTCTGGCTCAATGACTTCAGGTTCTACAATCACTTCTTCAATCGGTTCTTGCTCAATAGGTTGCTCAGGCACAGGTTCAGGTAGTTGAACCGGAATAGGCTCAATGACTTCAGGTTCTTTCTCTGAAGTAAAATAAAAATAACCCGCAGCCGCTAATAATACGGCTACAGTGATTCCGATGACGCCTGCATTGCTACCACTGGCTTTGTTTGACTGTGGTGTCGCTCTGTCTTCTTGATTGACTTGCATTTCTATTCCTTAGCTTTAAACGCCGAAAGTGGAACTGAACACGGGATAAAAGTATTTAACCTTAAGCTCAAATCTCATTCTGCAATATTCTTAACGCTTGTCTAGTGATAACAGACTTAGGTTAACAATAATTTATGCTTGTACGTATTGTTGGCGATCACCTAACCAGCGATGAATGATGCCATCAACATTATCAGGGACTTGCTGCATCACATGTCCTGCTAGCTTTTGAGTATTCTCAATTAAATACTGGTCCCTGACTAAATCTGCAATTTTCATTTCAGCCAGCCCAGTTTGACGAGTGCCGAGCACTTCCCCAGGGCCGCGAATTTCTAAATCTTTTTGAGCAATCACAAAGCCATCGCTACTTTCTCTTAAGACACCTAAACGTTTGGTGGCCGTTTGAGATAAAGGGGCTTTGTAAAGTAATACACAGTGACTGGCAATGGAGCCACGTCCTACTCGGCCACGTAATTGATGAAGTTGCGCTAAACCTAATCGCTCTGGGTTTTCAATGATCATTAAACTGGCATTGGGCACATCAACGCCCACTTCAATGACTGTGGTAGCCACTAATAAATGTAGCTCACCTGCTTTAAATTGGGCCATTATTTGCTGCTTTTCGGCGCTTTTCATGCGCCCATGTACTAGGCCAATTTTAAGCTCGGGCAGTAAGCGGCTAAGTTCTTCTGCTGTATCTTCAGCAGCTTGGCACTCTAAGACTTCCGACTCTTCGATTAAGGTACAAACCCAATAGATTTGTCGATTGTCGTTAAGCGCCGCTTGTTTTACTCGTTCAATGATTTGATCGCGTCGGTTATCGCTAATAGCAACGGTGGACACAGGAGTACGCCCTGGTGGTAACTCATCAATCACTGAGGTTTCTAAATCAGCGTAAGCTGTCATTGCCAGCGTACGCGGAATTGGGGTCGCGGTCATAATCAATTGATGCGGATGAAAACCTTGGCTAACCCCTTTTTCACGTAAACCTAAACGTTGGTGCACACCAAAACGATGTTGCTCATCAATGATGATTAACGCGAGTTTGTTGAAGCTAACTTGCTCCTGAAAAATAGCATGAGTGCCAATCACCATTTGAGCGCTGCCATCTGCAATGTCAGCAAGGGATTGCGCACGAGCTTTACCTTTTAACTTACCCGCAAGCCACCCAATTTTTAGCCCCAGAGGTTCAAACCAAGCGGCAAAATTAACCGCATGTTGTTCAGCTAACAGTTCAGTGGGCGCCATCATGGCGACTTGGTAGCCGTTTTCAATCGCTTGCAGTGCGGCAAGTGCAGCCACAAGGGTTTTACCTGAACCAACATCACCTTGCACCAAGCGCATCATAGGGGTTGGTTTTTCGATATCTAGCGAAATGTCTGCGCCAACCCTTTGCTGAGCGCCAGTAGGCTTAAAGGGTAAAGAGGTTAAAAATGGATTTAATAACTGGCCTGTCGCTGGCAAAGTCACAGCTTTATCGAGATTGTTTCGCTGACGCAGTTTAAGCATACTTAAGTTGTGAGCCAACAGTTCTTCTTGCACTAACCGCTGCTGCGCGGGGTGCATACCCAGCTCTAAGTCGGCTTGGGCAATATCATTGGGTGGTCGATGAATAAGCTGTAAAGCTTGGCCAATACTCATGTTATTGGGCTGCAACTCAATTGGCAGCAATTCGCTTAGGCCGCCTTGGGACAATTTATTAAGTGCTTGCTCAGTAAGCTTGATCCAACTGGCTTGTTTGAGGCCTTCAGTGGATGGGTAAATTGGCGTGAGTGAATCACTTAAGGCAGGGTTTTCGCCTTCTTTGATAATTTTGTATTCTGGATGAATTATCTCAAAGTGACGTTTGCCGCGTTTGATTTCGCCATAGGCACGGATAATGGCGCCGTTTTGCATGCCATTGCGCTGGGCGACAGAGAAATTGAAAAAACGTAATGTCAGCATACCGCTGTCGTCAGCAATAGTGCAGGTCAGCATCCGTCTGCGACCGGGGACAATTTGAGTCGAGATAATCTCAGCTTCAACGGTGCCATACATGGCAGGGTATAATCCGGCAATAGGGTAGATTTGGGTGCGGTCTTCGTAGCGCATAGGTAAATGAAACAGCACATCTTGTACTGTTTTGATACCCAGCTTCTCGAGCTTTTCAGCGACTTTTTTAGCGACGCCTTTTAAGTCGGTTATAGGAACCTGATCCAATGGTTGCAAATCCACAATGCCTTTATATTGTCAGTGACGACTATATTTACGAATTACCTTTCACTCTTTTAGGGTTTAACTAAATAGAGTTATCCCAAGAGTTATCCAACTCACTATTCAGCGTTAATGCTTGCTAGGGACGATAGTACTGTAAATATATACAGATATATGGCTTATCTTAGCAGAGTTTTAAAACAAGGCAATAATATTACCCAATTCTATGCTAAGCGACTCTATAACCAGCCTTTTTGTTTGGCAATACGGGCGGCATCGATGCGATTGGTGGCATTGAGTTTACTGATGGCCTCCGACAGGTAGTTTCGCAACGTCCCTTCAGCAATAAATAATTGAGCTGCAATATCACTGGTGGTTAATCCTTCACTGGCAAGCCTTAGGGCTTTGCGTTCTTTGTCATTTAGCGGGTCGATATCACCAATGGCGCTTATGGCAAGTTCAGGGTCGATGACCTTCTTGCCTGACATCACTTGCTTAATCGCAGAGAGCAAGCTCTCAGTTGGCGCATCTTTTAACAAGAAACCTTCAACACCAGCGCTTAATGCACGTTTGATATAACCTGCACGGCCGAAGGTGGTTAAGATAATAATCTTGGTTTTGTGGTCTGATTCGGCTTGAAAACCTTGTAGCCATTGGGCCAGCTCAAGTCCTGTGTGTTGCGGCATTTCAATATCACTTAACAGTAAATCATATGAATGCTGCTTTAATAACGCCATTGCTTGAGCACCATCTTCTGCCTCAGTCACTTCAACTTGGCCAAGCTCAGTATCATCGGTAAGTGTTAATAACGCGGAAAGTGCACCGCGTACCATGGCCTGATCTTCAGCCAGCAAAATTTTCATTAATTAATATCCTTATTAGATTCTTCATTTGCAGCTGGATTCGGTAAAGCTATCAGTGGATAGAGGCAGTGAAATCGTGAATCGATATCCATCGGTAATATCATAACTAAATTGGCCAGCAAGTAGCTCAACACGCTCTCTTATACCTTTAATGCCATTGCCTTCAACAATGTCTTTAGCTGCAGCGTTGTCACTGAATTGAATGTTGATTTGGTCATTAGCTGATTCAAATTGCCACAGACACTGAGTCGCATTGCCGTGCTTAATCGTATTATTGACCAGCTCTGTAAACATCAGTCCTAATTGCGACTCGACTAAGCTGGGCATAGTCGGCAGCGAGCCACTGACATGAACCTCTATGCTTTGCTCGCGCAAAAGCTCGGTTAATTGCTGTAGCGTGTTGGCAAGCCCTTTATGTTTATAGTCTGATACGGTTTGGCGTATTTGGCTTAAACTGTCTCGAGCGATATCAGCAAGCTGCTTAAGGTGCTCTTGAGCTAAAGGTAAGTTGCCTGTTTCAACTAACTTCTCAGCCAGCTGGGCTTTAAGGGCAATTGAGGACAAGTTGTGACCCATAATATCGTGTAAATCTCGGGCAATACGTTCACGCTCTAATGCAGTCGCAAGACTGGCGATTTCATCTTTAGATTGGCGCTGTTGGCGTCTTACTCGTTCATTATTGTGCTCGATGACACCAAATACACCGACAACAAACACGATAAGCATGCCATAAAGCGGGAAGTAATAGCCCTGAAAACCAACTAGGTAATCAAGTATCCACAGCCAAGTCGAAATAATGATAAAACTTATCACAGCTGTGCGAAGTGAATAGAAAAAACCAATAAAGAACGCAGCAAAGCTGAAAAATGAAATTGCACCAGCGGTAAAGGGGGCGGCAATACTCGCCGTGAACAGCATTAAGCCGATGGGGTAAATGGCCTTTGTTGATGAACTTTTATATGCCCAAAAGTAGCTATATAAAAAAGGCACCAACAGCAGCAGGCTGACACTGACTCTTAATAAATCATCCTGTAAAAAATACAAAGGAATAAAGTAAAAAATCAAATTGATCAGATACACCCATGCTGTTTTTTGCTTATAAGCTCTTTCTGGGTGGCAAATATCTTGAGTGGTCATATCCTTGTGAACCATTCCTTGTTTGTTGGCTGATAATTGTGGGTTATTCATAACCTTTCCTTAAGAAGTTAACATACTGCTACTCATTAACAATGGGTAGCAGTTGCTATCGTTATCTAATATTGGGTTATTCAGCTGCAGGTGGGTTTAACAGAAAGTTAGCCCATGCGTATTTAGGATCAATATCGATAGCTTGTTGCCAGTCTTGCTCTGCGCCTTGTTGATTACCTAACTCTTGTTGAGCAAGTCCACGCCACGTATACGCTTCGCTGTGTCCCCAGCAAATGTCATCACAAGGGTTTTGATAACGCTCAATGGCAACTGAAGCAAATTGTTTGGCTTTTTCCATGCCTCCACCGTATTCCGTAGGGGTATAAAAGGCACTCATGGCTTTGACTAGTGCAATGCGAGGGTTATTAGGTGTTAACTGTTCTGCGCGCTCAAGTAGCACACCAGATTTCATCCCTAATATTTGCCCTTTGCTTGGGTCTGCTGATATTTGCATGCCATAAACTGAGGCGAGTAATGCCATTGATTCAGCATCATCTTCACGAGTAAGAATACTTTCTAAGGTTGATTGTGCTTCATCAAGAGCACGTTTTGAAACGCTACGTTGACCAACAATATTCGCTGTAATTGCTGTGCGGTATTCTGCATAAGCATGTTCGTAATCCACGCTTTGTTCACTAATCTGTTTAAGCTCATTGATGTTCATTGTGTTGGCAGCGGCATCAATTGCGCTGATATCTGCCAAGCTGCTATGGCTGACTAATGACAAGGTTACTGCGATAAATAATGTTTTCATGATTAACTCCGTTTAACTCAATTTAGTGTGGGTTGTTTTTTAGTACAGAGCTAGTATTCAAGATTTGGCTAAATTAGTGCAGGCACAAACGTCATCAGTTTGGTGTGACAAATGTCATGGATGTATTTTCAATGGCGTAAAATGCAAAACGCCAGCCTATTGCATCAATAGACTGGCGCTTGAAAAAGGCTAGCGTTTAAAAGACTGGCTTTGAAATAGACCTGTGTTTGAAAAGAGGAGTGAAGCCTTACGCTTGCAAGACTAAATAACCGATATAACCAAGATAACTGAGAACTAAAAAGCTAGCTTCACGGCGACCTATACGCAGCCCTGTATAAGCAAAAGGCAGTAATACCATCGCCAGCGCTATCATAGTGAACCAATCAAGGGAGCTAATTTCGCTGTTCAAAATTGGATGAATTAACGCTGTTACACCTAAAATACCTAAGATATTAAATAGGTTTGAGCCAATAACGTTGCCAATGGCAATATCACTTTCGCCTTTCATTGCCGCAACGATAGAGGTAACTAACTCTGGCATGCTTGTCCCAATCGCGACGATGGTTAAGCCGATAATCACTTCACTAATGCCAAACGATTTCGCCATAGCAACCGCGCCATCAACAAATAAAATACCACCGCCCACAAGCATAGAAATACCAATAATGATTAATACTATTGATAGCCAATTACTTTGTGAATTCGCCGCTAAACCTTCGTCATTACTTTGCTTGTCTGCAGTAAAATAGCTAAAAGATAAGTAACCGACGAGCAAGGTTGTCAGCAACATTCCATCCCAAATGCTTAAGCCCCCATCTAATAATAAGCTCCAAAACAGCACTGAAGCGGCAATCATGATTGGAATATCACGGCGCACCATTTGTGATTCAATTTTTATTGGACGAATGAGTGCGGTAATACCCAAAATTAAACCGATATTGGCAATGTTTGAGCCAATTACGTTACCTAATGCGATGCCACTATTGCCCGCCATCGCAGACTTTACACTGACCGCAAGCTCAGGTGCACTGGTACCAAAAGCCACAATGGTGAGACCGATGATTAACGGCGTCAGTCCTAATTTTAGTGCTATCTGACTCGCACCTCGCACTAGGGCTTCAGCTCCTATGGTTAGGATTAAAAAACCGCCAATAATCGATAGTAGAATTAACATGATTAACGCTCACAAGTGGGGTAAATCGAAAAGGATGGCAAGCATAGAGCCTTTTGTACTTTGCGCAATTTAATTTAGTGGTTGCAGGGTTAAATTTCGTTAATTCAGCCAATAAAAAGGGCGCACTAAATAGTGCGCCCAATAGGTTAATCAATGTCGAAAGTATCCCTGCAAGTTACAGCTCGTCTTCCCAAGTTACTTTAGCACCACGTACACCATCAACTTTAGCGCTAAATTGCTTTTCAAGTACATGACGCTTAATTTTTAACGTTGGTGTTAGCGCATCATTTTCAACAGTCCAAGGTTCAGTCACCACAACAACAGCATCCACATGTTCATGTGATTCAAGATTTGGATTAATGCTATCAAGTGTTGCTTTAAGCGATGAGCGCACTTCTTCACGAGGTTGCAAAGCTGAGCCTTCAGATAACTGCACTAAGGCCACAGGATGTGGTAAACCAGACCCAATCACACATAACAATTCAATATGTGAATCTTGGGCTAACTTACGCTCAATTGGCACTGGCGCAACATACTTACCTTTAGAGGTTTTAAAGTTATCTTTTACACGACCAGTAATTGAAATGTAGCCATCTTCATCGATTTCACATAAATCACCGGTATGGAAAAAACCATCTTCATCAAAACAAGCTTTGGTGGCTTCTTCTTGCTTATAGTAGCCCGTCATTAAACCAGGGCTTTTAACCATTAGCTCGCCATCATCAGTGCGGCGCACTTGGCAGCCTTCGACTGGGCGACCCACGGTGCCAATTTTACTGACATCGAATGGGAAGTTAATAATTGAATAAGCACAGTTTTCGGTCATACCCCAAGCTTCTGAGATATTCATTCCAATTTTGTTGTACCACTCCAATTGTGTCGGCGGAATTGGCGCAGAACCAGAACCTAATAAGCGGCAATGCTCAAGGCCCAATCCTTTTTGAATCTTACGTTTAACTAGGCTGCTAATAATGGGGATTTTAAGTAAGAAGTCCAGTTTAGCTTCACCCGCTTTATTAATAATGTTGAGCTGAAACAGAGTCCATAAACGCGGCACTGAAAAGAATACTGTCGGTCTACAGCGCTGAACGTCAGCCACAAACGAATCTAGGCTTTCAACAAATGCAACCGAAGAGCCTGAATAGAAAGACGAGCCTTGAATAGCCACACGTTCAGTAATGTGCGCTAAAGGCAGGTAAGACAATAAGCGATCTGCAGTATTGGTTTTTAAATCACGCACTACCGCCTCACAAGTCCAGCCGTAGCTACCAAAGGTCTGCATTGCACCTTTAGGTTTACCGGTTGAACCTGAGGTATAAATTAACGTCATCATTTGCTCAGCTGATGGCGTAGGTGCATCAACGAGTGGGGTGCCTAATTCAAGGAACTTTTCCCAATGGTACTGAGCGGGCATAGTTTCGTATGGCATAGAAATACGTAGAATTTCGCCACCGACACCGGCTTCTTGATCAGCCCAGTAATCTAATTTACCCGTGAAAATGGCTTTCGCGCCGCTATGTTCAAGGACATAACGAATCGTTTCTGCGTTGGCAGTCGGATAAATTGGCACACTGATATAGCCGCCATACATTAAGGCTAAGTCGGTGATAAACCACTCGGCGCAGTTTTTTGATAACACAGCAATTTTATCACCTGGCTCAAGGCCTAAATGACGTAACGCGCCCGCTACTTGCTGTACTTTTTGTTGTACTTCACGCCAGGTAAAGTCAACGTATTGACCATTAATTGGTTGGCGTAAATATACCGTGTCGCCTTGAGTCTCAACCCAGTGCGATAACATTTCTACCGGCGTTTTCATTAGATTTTCCATCGACAATTCCGTGTTCGTTTTTGTTTTAATGTAGGACGTACATATTTCAATGTCATTAACGCAATAATCTATTGTAATCGGATTGAATATCTAAGCAGTTCAGACCAGTCTCAATTAGCTTTAAATGGGCTTTATGCAGTAAAAGCGAATGGCTATTACTGGATGAAAAACCTTAAAGCTTATTTCGACCAGCCCCCATTGAACGGTAAGATATTGAATAAGATTGGTATCAGTATGGCTTTATAAAGATACCTGCGCAAACGATAACCTATAAAATTTAGGTAATTACGACTAATAAACTAGCAGGTTTCGCTGAAAAGTGAACCACTATCGAGTAATAGCTCTAATAAAAAGGGCGCCATTAGGCGCCCTGTAGTGGAAAAGTCGGTTTGTGACCTAGATCTCCATTATTCCATCCATTTCGACTAAAGAGCCTTTTGGCAGCTGTTTTACCCCAATTGCAGCTCGTGCTGGGTAAGGTTGAGTGAAATAACGCGCCATAATTTCATTTACAGTGGCAAAGTGCGATAAATCAATCAGGAAAATATTTAGCTTAACGATATCAGCCATGGTGCCGCCAGCAGCTTCAGTCACAGCAGTTAAGTTTTCAAATACTTGAACCACTTGATCAGAGAAGTCATCGCTAACCATTTCCATGGTGCTTGGTACGAGTGGGATTTGGCCCGATAGGTAAACAGTGCTACCTACTTTTACAGCTTGAGAATATGTGCCAATTGCTTGTGGAGCTTTATCGGTTGCGATAATGATTTTTTCTGCCATGACGCCCTCTACGAATTTAAAATCTGCGAGATGAATAAAAGATGCAAACACACCTAAACCGAGTGAGTCAGTTAGGAGAGTTAAATCAGCAAACAAACCTAAGCTGACTCATAAAGTTAGAGTTATTCAGCTTAGGAAAGTGAGATATTAGGTTAGCAATCTTACTAGCGATTACGTGAGGTACGCAAGACTTCCGGTAATACACGAATACGGCGCATTACATTAGCGAGGTGAACACGGTCGTCGACCGAGATACGCAGATTGATTAAATAAACTCGACCATCACGTTCTTCAGTGCTCAAGTTATGAATATTTGAGCCAGCAGCTGCGATGATATTGGTAATTTTAGCCAAAGCGCCTTGATGGTTAACAATCTCAACTCGAAGGTTTGCTTGGTAAGTTTCGCCTTCAACATTATCCCAATGGACTGGAATATACTTGTCTGGCTCGCCTTGATAACCTCGGATGTTGGCACAGTTTTCCATATGGACCACTAAGCCCTTGCCTGGACTTACATGGGCAACAACGGCATCACCTGGAATAGGACGACAACAGTTAGCAAAGGTCACTAGCATACCTTCAGCACCACGGATCGGCATCAAGTGCTCTTCGGTGTCGTCATCGTTATTGGTTGTTGTCAGTTTTTTACCTAACAAACGCTGAGCAATAACAATACTCATGGCGTTGCCTAAACCGATATCAGCAAGTAATGAAGCTAAGTCGTCATGCTTGGTTTCTGAAATCACTTTTTCGAGCAGATCTGGATCTATGCTATCAAGCTTGGTTTCACCCAAAGCGTGATTTAATAGGCGTTTACCTAGTGCTACCGCATCGTCACTGGTTAAGCTCTTTAAGACTTGGCGTATTTTGCCACGGGCTTTACCGGTTACCACAAAGTTTAGCCACGCCGCATTAGGGCGGGCGCCTTTGGCAGTAATAATCTCAACGGTTTGACCGGAGATTAATGGTTGGCTTAACGGGTAAGCTTGACGGTTAACACGAGCACCAACACAGGTATTACCTACATCGGTATGCACTTCGTAAGCAAAATCGACAGCAGTCGAGTTGACGGGTAATTCTAAAATACGGCCTTCAGGGGTGAAGACGTAAATTTCCTCAGGGAATAGTTCGGTTTTAACGTTTTCCACAAACTCAAACGAACTACTGGCACTTTGTTGCAGTTCCAGCAAGCTTTGCATCCACTTATGGGCGCGAATTTGAGTGGTACTTTGTTGTGAACTATTGGTGCCGCTCTTATACATCCAGTGAGCAGCAACCCCTTTGTCCGCCATCAGATCCATTTCTTCAGTACGAATTTGTACTTCAACAGGAACCGCATGAGGGCCAAATAATGAGGTATGCAATGATTGGTAACCATTGGCTTTTGGTATGGCAATATAATCTTTAAAGCGGCCAGGATGTGGCTTATAAAGACCATGCATGGCACCTAATACGCGGTAACAGGTATCAATGGTATCGACCATGACTCTGAACGCATAAATGTCCATGACTTCTTGAAACTGCAGTTCTTTATTGCTCATCTTACGATAGATGGAATAAAGGTTTTTCTCACGACCTTTGACGGTGCCTTTAATGCCGGCATCTTCAAGGCGAGTCGTAATAGCAGCTTCAATACTGTTAATCAGTTCTTTTCTATTACCACGGGCTGCTTTAACCACTTCTTTAAGCACACGATAACGCATTGGATAGTAGGCTTGGAAACCTAAATCCTCTAACTCGCTTTTGATATTGTGAATACCAAGACGGTTGGCGATCGGCGCATAAATCTCTAAGGTTTCGCGAGCAATACGACGACGTTTGTCAGGACGTAATGCCCCCAAAGTACGCATGTTATGCGTTCTATCAGCAAGCTTGATTAAAATAACGCGGATATCCTGCGTCATTGCCATCATCATCTTGCGGAAGTTTTCAGCTTGGGCTTCTTTTTTATCGCGAAACTTAATTTTGTCGAGTTTTGACACGCCTTCGACAAGTTCAGCCACAGTAACGCCGAATAACTCAGTGAGTTCTTCTTTAGTAACTGGGGTATCTTCGATGGTGTCATGAAGCAGGGCTGCCATTAATGTCTCGTGATCAAGACGCATGTCAGCCACGATGCGGGCTACCGCAACGGGATGGGTAATATAGGGTTCGCCACTTGTGCGCATTTGCCCTTCATGGGCATCACGCGCAACAATGTACGCCTGCTTGAGTAATTCTACTTGCGCGGGTTCTAAATAACCTGACGCAGACTCCTTAAGACCTTCAAACAGATACAAGTGGCGCTACTCCTTAAAGTGAACGGCCTTCAGCAATTGCTGCAACAGCGGCAATTTCAGCTGCTTCGCGTTCACGAACAGTTTGACGCTCATCAGCGTCTAATGTGTTAGAGGTGACTAAGCCTAATTCGATTTCGCGTAAAGCGATAACCGTTGGCTTATCATTCATCTCTTCAACCATTGGGTCTTTACCTTGCACAGCGATTTGGCGTGCACGACGCGCTGCAACCAGGATCATATCAAAACGGTTGCCGATTTGTTCTACGGCGTCTTCTACAGTTACGCGAGCCATGTGGTGAAACTCCAGTGTTATATATGGGAAAAAATGACGCAAAATTGTACACTATGACAATTAATCTGCCAATAGATCGCTAATCATATCATTGTGAGTATGGATCTGACTAGCACAGGTTGATCTTTGACTGCGAATGATCGCGCAAAGATCGCCTAAAGCGACATCAAAATCATCATTTACTATAATATAATCTGCATCTTTATAGTGTGACATTTCAGATACGGCCTCAGCCATACGTCCATCAATCACGTCTTGGCTGTCTTGACCACGGCCTGTTAGGCGGCGTTCAAGCTCAGCTCTCGAAGGAGGTAAAATAAATACCCCAATTGCTTCAGGCATGAGTTTTTTTACTTGTTCGGCGCCTTGCCAATCAATATCTAAAAATACATCAATACCGTTTGCTAATGTTTGTTCAATAACCTTGCGGGAGGTGCCGTAATAGTTGCCAAACACTTCAGCCCATTCAAAGAAAGCTTCTTCAGCAATTAATGCCTTAAATTCTTCAACCGAGACAAAGTGATAATGTTGACCATTCACTTCACCTGGGCGAGGCTGACGGGTGGTGTGAGACACTGACACTTGCATGTCGCTTGGCTTATCTTTTAATAATGCAGAGATAAGTGAAGACTTACCGGCGCCACTTGGGGCAGACACAATAAATAGATTTCCACGAGCGCTCATAGTGCAATTTCCAACCAGATTATTTATCAGGCCGAGTATTATACTCAAAGCGATGCAATTTGCGAGATTTGTGATGGAGAAAAGTGCAGAAATCTATCCTTACACCGTTAGGCCAATACGACGGGAAATTGTTATCAAAGGCCTTTGCAGCGTAAGCTTAGCAGCCTAACAGACTGAAATTAACCTTAATTAAAAATCGGGCTGGCTGTGGTTTCGAAGTGATTTAGCTTCAAATTGACGTTTTTAGAATTAATTTATGTCATTTTTACACGGTTTCACTGACTTTAGCGGTGAAATTGTTTAGTCTGCCAACAGATCATTTTTTAGATAGTAGGATTTCTCGTGTCAATCGCATTCTTATTTTGTCGTCAAGGTCGAGACAATGGCCTAAGAGCCTTAGCCATTCAATTAAGCTGCTTAGTGTTTGTGTTGATCATCGCGCTATTATTTTCAAATACAGTGGTGACCTTAATAGCGGCTGCTATCGCGCTGCCTGTTTGTGGCTTAAGCAGTTTACGCCGTGTAAAAGACGCTGCTAAACCTAATTCTTTAATTGCCGCTCCGCTCACTTTGTTATTGATATTCAGTTTATCACTGAGTTTGAGTTTTCCTGCCGTTGTGAGCAGTATTGTATTTATTTTAGCTGCATTAGTCAGTGCGGCTTTTGCGTGGTTACCTGCGCCAAAAACCAATCAACGTAAAATGACCTATGTCATGGGGTACAACGGACCACATGTAAAATCGGATTCAGTATCTGGCCAAGCGCGTCGCAGACGAGAGCCAACGATGGGGGAAACTGGTCACGGTAATCTAAATTCGGGCAGTTTGGATGCGGGATTTGATGACGAACAAGCGTACGATCAAGATTTTGAACCTGGATACCAGCAAGAAACCGTATATAAAGAAGAGTCAGATACAGCATCTGACTTTGGTGATTCAGGACAAGGCTATTCTGCTCAAAATCACGATGATACAGAGTCAGCTTACGCCTCTGATGATAAACCAAGCTATCGAGTCGATCGCGGCGCATTAGAATCAGGCTCGTTATCAGAGCTATTAAAATCTTGGCTTATTTGGGCGCAAAGCAATCAAAAAGCATTAATGATGGTGGCTAAAGGTTTAGGCGTAGTATTAGCCATAAGTTTAGTGATTTATCTTATCAGCCTGTTATTTTCAGGTGATGAGGTTGAACAAGAACCAGTAGAGATTGCCCCAATAGCTCAACCAGAAACCATTAACGAAACCGCACGCGTAAAACTACCCGATGGCTTTTGGCTGATACTACAACAAGACGTATTAGTGCTGCGCTGGTTAGGGGACGAGGGGGATGCTCAGCCTATTTGGCGTTTAGATACTGCCGAAGGTGATAACCGCTGCGCCGAAATGATTTTCAACGATGGCAGTAAATTCCGCCCAATGCAGGTGGATTTAATGGCAGACAGTGGCACCGAAGCAAGGTTTTCGCCCTTAGATAACAAACGAATCATCGACAGTATTGCCATGCGTGGCAGCTTTAAATTGTGCGGCTATAACTTCAGTTTGAAAGGCAGCCAAGCAACGTTATCAAGCCAGCCAGCCTTTGAAAAATACCTTAAAGGTTTATAAGGTCAGTTACAGAGTATTACACCAAGCTAAATGTAATACTCAGTAAAATACACTTTGTAAGTGTTGTGCTTTATATCAATCGTATTAAACTGTCCCGCTTGCAACAAAAGTTATGGAGACTTGGGTGGTTGAGTTTATTAGGCAAACAATTCTGCCTTTATATGGAATTACTGATGAAAATGCGAGCGTTTCGCCGTTAGGCAATGGTCATATTAACCAAACTTACCTAGTAAGATGGTCAACTGGCCAGATGGTGCTACAACAAATTAATACCACTGTGTTCACCAAGCCAGAAGTGTTAATCGACAATGCCGCAAAAGTCAGCCATCACCTCATTCAAAAAGCCAGCAATGGCGAGTATCAACTCGACGTGATTTCCCCTGTAGTGTTAAAAGATGGCAGCTTATCCGTCGACTTAGCCGATAAAGGCTTTTGGCGTGCGATTCGCTATTTAGCCAACAGTCACACCATTGAAGTGGTATCCAATCAAGATGAAGCCAAAAGGGCGGCCAGTGCATTTGGTCATTTTGCCCATGCGTTAAGTGACTTAGACGCCAACACGCTTGAAGATGTTATCCCGAACTTTTTAAATCTCCCTCAACGTATTGAGCAGCTTAAGCAAGCCGTTGCCGATGACAAATCTGGCAGACTGGTAGATTGCCGTGAGTGGGCAGAACTTGCCTTGTCGCAACAAAACTTGTTTGACGAGCTCGAGCAAATTGAAAGCGAGTTACCGCTGCGCATTTGTCATAACGACACTAAAATCAACAATATGTTGTTTGATAAGCGTGATATGTCGAGCATGGCCGTGATTGATATCGACACCTGCATGAAAGGCTTCTTAATGTATGACTTTGGTGACATGGTGCGCGCATTTTGCTCGCCAGAGGAAGAAGACTCCACCGCGCTTGATAACGTCATCGCGCGGCCTGAAATTATCGCCGCCGCGTGTGAAGCTTACACCGAGCAACTGGCTGATATTTTAACGCCAATTGAAAAACGCAGTTTGTGGTTAGGCATTAAAGTGATGGCGCTTATGCTGGGTTCGCGCTTTTTAACTGATCATTTAAACGGTGATGTGTATTTTGGTATCCACCGTGAAGGCCATAACCTTGACCGTGCAGCCAATCAACTGACCGTATTCAAAAGTTTAGTCGCACAAGAATCGACACTTAAAGCTTTGTTTGAATAGCAAGCCTTGTTTGAATAGAAAGCCTTGTTTGAAAAAAGCAGTTTTGAGTTTGTGCTAAAAGGTATATGTATCACCTCATCTTGTGCAAGCATCCTGCTGTTAATTATCTAAAACCCTAAGGGCTAGCAATGAAGTACCAATGGATATTGTTTGACGCTGACGAAACCTTGTTTGATTTCGATATTTTCGCAGGGTTAAAGCTGATGTTTTCCCGCTTTGATATCGACTTTGATACTACTGATTACGCGTTTTACCAGTCGGTAAACAAACAGCTGTGGGTTGATTACCAGCAAGGCTTAATCGACGCTGCCGAGTTGCAGCACACTCGCTTTTTACATTGGGCGCAAAAACTAGGCGTGACCACCAAAAGGCTTAACAGTGACTTTTTAGCCGCCATGGCCGATATTTGTCAGCCGCTGCCAGGGGCGAAACAATTGGTTTCAAGCCTTGAAGGTAAAGCGAGTTTAGGCATTATTACCAATGGTCTTACTGAGCTGCAACATGTTCGCTTAGAGCGCACAGGTTTTAAAGCCTCATTTGAACATGTGGTGATTTCAGAGCAATTTGGCAAAGCAAAACCTGATGTGAGCATTTTTGAGCACACCTTCGAACTCATGGGCAATCCTGATAAAAACACCGTATTGATGGTGGGTGATAACCTGCACTCAGATATCTTAGGCGGAGTTAACGCTGGCATTGATACCTGCTGGCTCAATCATCATGGCAAAGATGTAGTGGATGGCATTACTCCAACGTTTGAAGTGAAAGACTTGCATCAGTTACATGATGTACTGCATTCGGCTAAGTAAGTTTTTATTTATTTTAAGACAATGAGCTTCTAAAAAGTTTGAGTTAATCAGGCTTAAGTCTATATAAGCAAAACCACTCAATTGAGTGGTTTTTATTGCATTTGTTATTGCGTTTGTTGTTGCATTAAACCTTATCCGGTTTAGGAAAGGCCGTGTGATAAATTTCCATAAAATCTTTTCTAATATCTTGCTCTAAGTGTGTTGCGCGCTCTGTTGGACAGAAAATCATAATATGCACAACCTGCTCACCAGCAGGGCCACTATTCACGTGAATGTGCGGCTCGGGCCCCGGTAAATCGACCCCAGCATGTTTCTCAATCACATAATTGTAGCGTGTGGCAACTTCGTGAAAGTCCTCACAATGCGCCTCTATCTTCTTGTGAAGTAAGGGAAATAACGGGTACAAATTGACAAAGTCTACCACCATAATACTAAAGCTGTGGTACACATAGCGTTTCATAAAGTTAAGGTTTTTAACCGCATAACTGAAGAACATACTATTAGGGAAGGTGACCGTTTTACCCGTGTAATGGTATTGGCCGTGGTGTAAGTCAATCTCCTGGATCACCGTTGCCATTAAGTTGTGCTCAATCACTTCACCGCACAATTTACCCACTTCAATCCAATCGCCAATCACGAACGAGCGTGAACTCGCTCGCTGAATCGAGCCAGTAAAACACAAAATAATTTCTTTCGAAGCCACCACAAAAGCAATGGCAATCGCGGTGACCGACAGGGCAAACTTGTTGATCTCGGTTTGCCACAAGATAAACAACACCACCACAATTAAGATAAAGGTGCCGTTTTTAGTCCGCGACATCCACTTACGTTGATCTTCGCTAACAAAAGCGACATCACCGCGGATTTTCGACACAACAAAGCGTTTAAGCATTGATAAAAATAGAATGATTAAAACGGTAACAAACAACTTATAGCTTGCTAAAAAATCAATGACGATAGCCAGTTTTTCCACAAAACCCTCTTAAATATCGATAACTTGGTAGTAATTTGCTTGGAAAGCTCACTGTAGCATAGACAAGAATTAAGTCAGCTTTGACCAGTAGTAAAGCGACAAATAAATCAACTCATTTGAAGTGCTGCTCTACCTGCTATAGCGTGTAAATCTTGATTTACCTGTTGTAGCGTGTAAAGAGAGTGATATATAAGCGTTATAGGTACAAAATATGAAGGTGACAAACTCAAAGCAGCTCAGCGCATACCTTAAAGATGCACGATTGAATATGAAGCTGCCTCAAAGCAAAGTGGCAAGTAAAGTGGGTATTCGTCAAGATACCTTTTCAAGCTTTGAGCAAAGCCCTGATACAACCAAAGCCCTGATTCAACCAAAGTAGAAACCTTATTTAAAATCTTATCCGCATTAAACCTTGAACTCGACATTAAGGTGAGAGGTACTGATCCCGAAAACCAGAAAGTCAGTGATGATAACAAAGTTACTGGACCACACTGGAAAGAGGAATGGTAATGGCCACGCTTGATGATTATATGAATGGCTATTTGATGGTAACCCACTAAATGATTTGACGGTGCTGACTAACCCGGAAGATAACTTCCGCATCATCATGAAAGACGGCAAGGTGTACAAAAATACCACAGAGCAATAATGCCTATGCGTTAAAGTTGAAGTTGAATTGGCATTGGTATTGAGTTAGTTCAATGAACAATAAACCCAGCGAAAGCTGGGTTTATTTGTTTTGGGGGAGTTCACACATACACAATTGCCATAGTGCAGGCTGAGTTATTACTCGCAGTTTTCACTCAAATAACAATTCAGATAAATCTTCCATTTTTTGATTCTTAACATAGTGAGCCATGACGTCATTAGGGCATACGTAATAGCACGTAATAGGTGGATACTCGGGATCTAAAACTGCACCCGATGATTTATCACGCATATGAACCTTTCTGATAGGGCCTGACTCTGAACCTGGAAATATAAACGCATTACTCACTGAAGAATTGTCTGGAATTATTGTTTTCAATGCAGTTACATAAAAGAACTGCTTAACTAAGTCTGCCCAAGCCGGTACGGAAGCAATAGAAGAAGCACCGTAGTACTTAGCATCAACAACACTATACTCATCAGTATATGGTCGCCTTAAAACTATATCCGTCCGCTGTGAATTCTTTTTAGCATCAACAATTGATTCCGTTCCGTCAGAATTTTGCATCAGATAGGCAGGTGAAGGTAATAGAGTATTAACCTCAATGGTATTTTTAAGCACCTTGCAAAGCATGTGCTCCCACATAACATGGAATGAACGGAGCCCCATCACTTCAGCTACTGGTTTATTGCCTCGTTGCTGGCTAATAAAGCGCTTTAATTGGGTTAGTAACCAGATATCACGGTCAGAAT
Source organism: Shewanella olleyana (assembly GCF_023283825.1). GTDB lineage: Bacteria > Pseudomonadota > Gammaproteobacteria > Enterobacterales > Shewanellaceae > Shewanella > Shewanella olleyana. Next base: position 134,869 of record NZ_JAKILD010000005.1, read on the forward strand.
AAGTAACTTGTAACTCCTTATTTAACATAGATAACTGTATTGGAACTTTATCTGACTTGGGATTAGGGACTTGTTCTAGTTCTTTAACTTGTAAGCTACCGGATATCAACCAGCCAAAACGACTAATTAACTGCTTCATAATAGCTGCATGAATCCTAGTAACCTCACTATCTTGGCTGTAGCTATGCTTAGTCCCCCAAGTATCAAAATACAACGGCCCATTTTTACTAGGGAAGGCCATCGATTTAGCTATTGTTTTACTCCAATTAGTTTTGCCAGAGTTAAACACGGACTCTACAAGCCTATGGCTATAGAGACCGTTTATTTGATAGTCCTTAAGTAAAGAAATAATTAGACCAAGCTGCGAGTCGCCGATAAAACCTGCGCCATCATCATCAGCGTATTTAATAGCTTTAGATTGAAGAGAAAAGTTATAAATAGCTTGAACAAAAAGTCTAGATGCATTCTCTTTAACCGAAGCTGTGGTTGCTAATGTAGAATTGCGCGGAAAAAATATATGCGCTTGATTATCACTTACAATCATCCCACAAAATTGAATGCGCCTATCTTTATCTAACAATAACTTATGAGTTTTCAAAACAGCTTTTATATCGCTTGGAACCTCATTAAGATGACTTCGGTCATGGTAAATTTCTATCAATTTACTCACCTACCTCAGCATCTAGCAGGCTTTTCAACTCCGATATAAAGGTGTCGCTAAATATATTTTCATTAGATTTTATACCGTTTACGAGCTTGTAGAGTGTAGGGTATACATCAGTATTGAATATGGTATCTCGACCACCATGGCGCAGAACATCCTCCCATAAGTACATCACTATTTTACCAGCAAGAGCCTCAATAGGATTGGCCAGTTCATTCGTAGATACAAACCAAGGACCAAGCAGTCTATCTTCAGGAATATGTTCCTGTTCACTAAGAAGCATATTGATAGTTTTAGATAAGCTCTCCCAACTAACTATTAAGTCACCAGTAGGATCTGAAATAGTAAAATCACCTTGAGGGTACTCGACGCTTTCTAGACTTACATATTCAAACTGCCACCTGCGCTTAAATGCAGAGTCCATAGGCATTACAGCTTGGTCACTACTGTTCATTGTGGCTAAAAATGATAGATTAGCAGGGATAAATAATCTGCCACCTTTGAGAACATTGGGGGCATGCTCTTCAAGGTAAGTTTGCATATCAGGATCAGTGATATCAATAGAGTATTGGCTTCTACCGTTATCAGCTCTATCCAATAATTGGAACGTTTCACCAAAAACAGCAGCTGCGGTAGCACGGTTAATTTCTTCAATCACTAGATATATAGATTTACTAGAGTCCAAAGAAGCTTTTTTTAAAGCCAAACAGAAAGGGCCAGGTCTAAAAGAATACTCAATCCCTCTTTCTGACATACTAGGCTTTAAACAGCCAACAAAATCACTATTTTGAGTATCCGTATGAAATACAGTTCTTACTGAATTATTATTATTTACTCGCTGTTCAATCCTATGGCTTTTACCTGTACCTGGTGCACCATAGTAGATTTTGTTCTCACTAATACCAGTGAAGTTACTAATACTCTTAAGGTATTCTTCATTACTTGGTAGTTGTGTCTTTAAATACGAAACCACATTGGATATGCGTACTGGAGAAAGCGCCATTGTCTTCAAAATGAACGGCTCTTCTATTCCATTAACAATATGATTAACTTTGTTAATAACAGAAAATAAAGGAAGAGTTTGAACTGTAGACAGAGCATTCACTATTTCGTTAGTTAAATAATGAGAGAACAGGTCACGCCACGTACCCTCAACGTAATGTTGATTTGGTTCAAACTCATCAAAATGAGCATTAATATCTTCAAAAACAGATATTAACTGAGTAAGAGATATAGAGAAATATTTAGGTTCACCTCTTCTCCCTGTATTCGAAAAGCTTATTGATGGAGCTAGATTTAAGTAACTAAAATCCATAGAATCATCGAGTGCCTTACACTCCATGGCAAACTCGTCCATTCGTTTATCAAACATATATAACCTTGTCTCTTGTCAGTTTTAGTACCTAGTGCTACCATCCGGGTAATAAACCGGATAAATTAAGCGTGCTAATGAATCATATAACAAATACCAAAGCAGAATATATCAAAAAAACAAGAGAAAACCTTGGCTTAGGTCAAACTGAGTTCGCTAATTTACTGGGAATGGCATCAACAGGCGAAAGAACGGTAAGAGGATGGGAGTCTGGAGAGCATAAGCCCAGCCCTAAAAAATGGTTAGATATAACCATGCTCGAAGAAAAAATGAGCGAGAAACTACAACAAGCGCCTTTTAGTCATGACCCACTTTCAGAGGTGAAATTTAAGTTTATTGATTTATTTGCAGGCATAGGCGGGATACGCCTGCCATTTCAAAAGGAAGGTGGACAATGCGTATTCACCTCTGAATGGGACAAGTTTGCTCAAAAAACGTATTTAGCTAACTACGGTGAAATGCCAAAAGGCGATATAACTCAAATTCCAACAAAAGATATTCCCGATCACGATGTGTTACTCGGTGGTTTCCCTTGCCAGACATTTTCACAGGCAGGGTTAAAGAAAGGCTTCAGTGATACTCGAGGAACGATGTTTTTCGAGATCCAAAGAATTCTAGCGGACAAGAAACCTAAAGCTTTCCTTCTTGAAAATGTGAAGCAGTTAAAAGGGCACGACAAAGGAAAAACGCTCGAAACTATTTTAGCTATAATCCGTGGTGAACATACCCAAGATATCCCAGAAGATGTACCAATGAGCGAAGAGGCAAGACATGCGTTAAGTGAAAAGCTCAATTATTGGGTTGATTATAAAATACTAAGAGCTGCTGATTTTGGTGTGCCTCAAAACAGAGAGCGAGTATTTATAGTCGGGTTTGATAAGGACCACTATAAAGATGTCGATTTTGATGAAGCTTTTAGTTGGCCAACACCTCCTAAAACTCCCACTCGTTTAGGCGATATTTTAGAAGATCTTACAGAGTTAACAGAAGAACAAGATAAATTTACTATTTCAGATAGATTGTGGGCAGGTCATAAAAAGCGTAAAGAAGCTCATAAAACAAAAGGTAATGGTTTTGGTTATTCACTATTCAATAAGGAAAGTGAATATACCAGCACTATTAGTGCCCGGTATTATAAAGATGGCTCTGAAATCCTGATTGACCAAGAGGAACTGGGGAAAAATCCAAGAAAACTAACACCTAAAGAATGTGCAAGTTTGCAAGGTTTCCCTAAGAATTTTATTGTAGATGCTGTTTCACAAGGACAGATTTACAAGCAATTTGGTAACTCGGTATGTATGAAAGTTGTAGATGCTGTGGCAAGCCAAATGATAAAAACAATGACAAATAATAAATAAATCGGGTTGGATTAAACTTTATCACTTGGAATTATTTCTTCACAAAAAACCAGCAATTAGCTGGTTTTTTAGTTTCAAACACAGAGAAAACCAATTACTCAACGTTTTGGATCTGTTCTCTCATCTGCTCAATCAATACTTTAAGCTCTACCGCTGCTGCAGTGACTTTTGCACTGATTGATTCAGACGTTAGAGTGTTCAGCTACAGCTTGATATGTTTTATCTCTTCAGCTTGTGCAAGATAGTATTCACATCGTGTTTTAATGGACTGCTTATAGGCTTTTGCATACGCAAATTCTGCTTCCGTTAGTTCTCCAGCTTGTTTTGCCACGTTATCCAGATTGTCGATGATTGCTTTTGCCATTTGCTTGAGGGTTAATTCAAGTATGTTTTGTTTAATTCCACACTCTTCTGCAAATGTCATTAATTGATAGGCGTGGATCTTATTGGCTTCAAATTCATCACCAATCGCCATTGCTAGTTCTTGATCAAAGTCAGGATACATCTGCACGTTGACAAGGTCATACCATGGAGTCGCTTCAAGCCCATTAGCAGTTACATAGAATGAATAGTTTTTGCCATGTGAGTCAGCATTGCATACGAGCAAGTTAAAGATTGTCCAACGAAGCATGTCGAACTTGGCTTGGGCAGGGTTAGCGCAGTACTCAGCGATGCTAAACAGCTTTTCTAAGCTCACCCCTTCACGAATATCTCGCACGTCACGACCACTTCCCAGATGTCGTTCATATTTTCTTGCGACGGAATAACCTAAAGCCTGACATGCATCGATTTGGTGACGACGCATCACTCTATGATGCGTAGAGTCATATAGGCGATCAAAGCGGGTGACAGACAATGCTTTGTATTGCCCAATTGGCATTATCTCAACGTCGGCTACCTGCATGCCAATAAGTTTAGCCAGTGTCATGGTCATAAATTCATTGAGTACCAGATGCTGCTGATTGTTCTTTTCAAATTTAATGATATGTGTTGAACAGAGTTCTCCTTCACCAAAGCCGTAATCATCATCGATGTGAAATAGATTTAACTTTGATTGAACGCCCGCCACCGAAAGGCGTGGTTTTCCGTCCCAAACTTCCATCGGCCAATATTCAGGGTTTTCGATGCGCTTGATGAGGTCGGCTTTACTAATTGGGGTAAAAGAAGTCTCTGGTGGTTTAGTGCCTTCTGGGAGGTACAATATTGCACCAGAGGTATCAAACCCAATGCCCTTGATCAAAGCATATGTATTACTTCTGGCAATGCCAAGGGCTTCAATTAGGTGATCAAGTCCCTTATTTTCAGGAAGTAGGTTAGTTAAGTAAATGGAAATTTGAGAGCTACTAGCTTGGCCATCAAGTGGTAGTTTGGGTGAAATTGGAAAGCCATTTTCCTGCCAAGCTTGAGTGTATTCGATAGAGAATTGTTCTGTGTCTTTATCAAAACTTATCGCACCAATAATCATGTCTCTAAAATGCATTTCTAGAGTGTGAACGTTAGAACCATTCATTGCTGCCACCCATTTTACTATTAGGTGTATTAACGGTCAGCTTGATGCCAAGACCATTGAGGATTTTAATTATTGTTGAAAAGTACACATCTTCGCCTTTCTCGACTCTAATCAAGGTCTTCTTCGTCACACCACAAAATGATGCGGCTATTTCCTGATTCATACCTGCGGCTTTACGACAGTCTTTAATTCGCTTGCCTAAACTGCTGGGATCGAGTTGAGAGGCCATTTTTTTTCTCTTAAAAAGTGTACATACGGTTACTTTAGTGTTTTATATACGACTTATCAAGATAAAGGTGTAACAAGCTACACTATTGAAGTGGATGAAAGTTATTTCTGTTAAATAGTGTAATATTGTACACCTTTAGTGCGAATGTACCTTAATGTGTTTTAAAAGAGTAACAAAGTACACTTTTGAGTGGGGAGTCAGTCACTACTTTAATGTTAGTGGCTAAGCTTGAGTGCTATTCGTTCGAGTATCATTTCTTTTTGTGCAGTGCTTTGAATGAGATTGCAGCATATAAAAAGCCCAGCATTCGCTGGGCTTATCGTTTGAGCGTAAATAGAGACTAATTACTCTACGTTTTGGATCTGTTCTCTCATCTGCTCAATCAATACTTTAAGCTCTACCGCTGCGGCAGTGACTTCTGCGCTGATTGATTTAGACGCTAGGGTGTTAGATTCGCGGTTGAATTCTTGCATCATGAAGTCTAAGCGGCGGCCTTGTGCGCCACCTTTTTTAAGGATTAAGCGCGTTTCAGCAACGTGTGCGTCAAGGCGATCCATTTCTTCTGCCACATCCATCTTTTGTGCAAGTAATACCATTTCTTGTTCCATACGTGCTGGATCAAGTTCGCCAGTGATTTCGGCTAAACGGTTGGTAAGTTTGTCACGTTGCCATTGCATAACTGCTGGCATGTGCTCACGCACTACTGCAACTTGCTCAACGATTTGGTCGAGGCGAGTTTGTAGCATGGCGTTGATGGCTTCACCTTCACGGCCGCGGGCTTCGATAAATTGTGCCACTGCACCGTCGAATGCGCCGAGTAAATCTTTATTGATTTCGCCCATGTCTTGTTCTGCACCGGCCATAACACCAGGCCAGCGGAGAATATCAACTAGGTTCAGTTCGCCTTGATTAGCTTCTTTTTTAAGCCATTCTGCTGCGTTTAATAACTGCTTGGCTAAGTCTTGGTTTAGGCGCATTTCGCTGCTGCCAGATTCAGATAGTTCGTAACGTAGATTGACCTCAACTTTACCGCGATTTAAGCGCTTACGTAGGCGATCACGTAATACTGGCTCAAGGCTACGCATTTGCTCTGGTAAACGTAGGTACGTTTCTAAGTAGCGTTGATTGACTGAGCGGATTTCCCAAGAGGCAGTGCCCCATTCGGCTTTATGCTCAATGCGAGCGTAGGCGGTCATACTTTGGATCATGGTTGAGCCCTGAATAGTTAGCAGCAAGTGTGTTGTCGATTATAGTCTGCTGGCATTGAAGGTCAAAGCGAACAGACGTAAATTCAGTTTAATTATCGAAACTTAACCCGTTTTACACGGTCACATCACTGAAGTGTTTATCGCTTTGGGTTATCTCGGCCTGTTAAATGGCGTTATCGATGGGTTTGTCATCGAATTCGTTAAGTGAATTGTTTATAGTAGGCTCAATCACCAACTTAGATCTGCGGATTTAAGGTGTTATCAAATTTTGGAGTAGGCAATTGGACCATTTCGTGTGGAATCTCGACCCAGTATTAATTTCATTTATGGGTCTTAAAGTACATTGGTACGGGGCGTTATTTGCATTGGCGATTGCCAGTGGTTTTCAGGTAATGAAGCGCATGTACAAGCAAGAAGGCTTGGATGTTGAGTCGCTAGATAACTTGCTGATGTATTGTGTGATAGGGATTATTGTTGGTGCGCGTTTGGCCCATTGTTTCTTTTACGATCCGAGTTACTACTTTGCCCATCCGATGAAGATTTTGGCGATTTGGGAAGGCGGCTTAGCCAGCCACGGCGGCGGATTAGGGGCGATATTAGCGCTGTATTATTACAAGCGAAAAACCGATATGCCATTTTTATTCTTGCTGGATAGATTAGCGATTGCGACCGCGATATTTGGCTTCTTTGTGCGTATGGCAAACTTTGCCAACTCTGAGATATTAGGCCTGCCGACCACTAAACCTTGGGGCATTATTTTTGAGCGTGTGGATTTAATACCGCGCCATCCTGCGCAGTTATACGAAGCGATTAGCTACTTAATTATCTTTATATCGCTTTATGCTGTGTACAAGTTTACTAACCTAAAAGAAAAGCACGGCGTTATATTCGGCTTGTTCTTATGTAGCGTATTCAGTGCCCGTTGGGCGATTGAAATGGTGAAAGTGAAGCAAGCAGCTTATGCCACTGAGTGGGCCATGAGTGCAGGGCAGCTACTGAGTATTCCGTTTTTACTTGTGGGTGTCGCTTTGCTTATTTTACCGTTTGTGAAAAAGCAAAAGTAAGGCTTTACGATAAAGTTCTGCCAAAAGAGAACTGACAAAACAAAACAGGCCGTAACTTAATTAAGTCGCGGCCTTTTTTATGCCGACTAAGCGAGTGATTCAATATCGACCTTTTGGCCTTGTTCTAGCTGCTTAATGGCGCTGACGATAGCGGCATTAACAGGCGTAGCAACCTGATGTTGTTGCCCAAGTTTGACCACGGCTTGATTTAAATAGTCTATTTCGGTTTTACGTTTCGCCTGAATGTCCTCCCACATAGACGAGCGAGCCTGTGGGTCGATATCGAGCATTTGTTTAGCGAGCAGGGTGAAGAGGCTGTCGGGTAAAGATAATATTAGCGGCAACCATTGCGGCTTCAGCATAGTAAATTTCGCCAATGGAAGCTGGGCTTTTTTACACACGCTTAGCCACTCTTTCATCGCGAGGCTTAATAATTTACGGGTCTGTTTTTTACTCAATTGCTGCTTAATAGGCACATCAGTAATCGCATTAAGCGCATTATTTAGGTTAAGCAGTAGCTTGCCGTAAATGATCGGCGCCATATCTTCTACTAAGGTGCAGCTTAAGCCAGCTGAAAGCATTGCTTGTTGGATAGTTTGCGTATGGGGCGTGTTGGCAAAAGTGAATTGGCCTTCGGTGCCTTTATGAAAGGTGGCATGTTCTTTTTGCAGCACATTAAACGGGGTAATGCCTTGTAACAGCAGCCTTGGCTGCGCTGGGGCGTTAGCGAATGCTTGCTTAACTTCATCTAAACTGCCCAAGCCATTTTGCATCAATACTATGGTGCTTTGCTGGTGGGTTAACTGCAGTAGTTGCTCAGTTATATTGCTAAGTTGATGACATTTTAAGGTGACAAAAATCAAATCGAATCTGGGAGTGTCAGCGTCAAGCTCAGTTATCAGCGCGTTCGGCATGACTTTTTGATGTAAGCCTTGGTAACTTGTGAGCGTGAAACCTTGGTTGTCGATAATGCTGCGTTTAATGCGCTCGCGACAAATTAAGCTGACATCGAGCTTTGCCATGAGTAGTTCGCCCGCTAAGTAACATCCTGTTGAACCTGCACCAAAGATGGCTATTTTCATCATTTCCCTTAAAGCATGAGTCACATTCCATTGACCAGTGTGCCGTTTTGTTAATAAAAATCCAATAAGGGTTTTGTTTGACGTGGCATCAAGGCTAACAAGTCACTATAATGCTGTTCAATTATGAGCGTTGGTTGTGGGTTTATCTTGTTAGCTGCTATTTGAAGGGGCTACAAACGATAATATGCCCCCCGATTTTAGCTAAAACTTAGGTTTAATACTTAGGTTTAATACTTAGGTTTAGCGCTCAATTTAGTCACTGATTCCACACAATAGGAAATGCATATGCGTCCAAGCGACAGAACACCTGCACAATCTCGTCCAGTTACGATTACTCGTCAATTTACAGCTCATGCTGAAGGTTCGGTGTTGGTTGAATTTGGTGACACTAAAGTTTTATGTACTGCAAGTTTTGAAGAAGGCGTACCGCGTTTTCTTAAAGGCCAAGGCCAAGGCTGGGTAACTGCTGAATACGGTATGCTTCCTCGTTCGACTCATAGCCGTATGCAACGTGAAGCTGCACGTGGTAAACAGTCTGGTCGTACTCAAGAAATCCAACGTTTAATCGGCCGTTCTTTACGTGCTGCAGTAGACATGAAAGCCTTAGGCGAGAACACGATCGTTATCGATTGTGACGTGATTCAAGCTGATGGCGGTACTCGTACTGCTGCAATTACCGGTGCATGTGTTGCATTAGTCGATGCATTAAACTGGGCGCGTGGTAAAGGCATTTTAAAAACTAACCCGCTTAAGTTCTTAATTGCTGCTGTTAGTGTAGGTATTTACAAAGGTGAGCCAATCTGCGATTTAGAATATATCGAAGATAGCGCTGCTGAAACTGACATGAACGTTGTGATGACTGAAACTGGCAAGATGATTGAAATCCAAGGCACTGCCGAAGGTGAACCGTTCAGCCACGAAGAGTTATTAAGCTTACTTGAGCTTGCGAAGCATGGCATTCGCGAAATTGTCGATACGCAAAAAGCGGCATTAAGCTAAAGCGTATTTGATTAAGGGGCTGCTTGAATAAGGTGGCCCTTTTTTTAAGCTGTATTTATTACAAAAAAGATTACCCAACAGATAACAGTGTTAAGGAGATAATGTGAAAGCATATCAACGTGAGTTTATTGAATTTGCTCTTGAGCGTCAGGTATTACGCTTTGGTGAGTTCACCTTAAAATCAGGCCGTACTAGCCCTTATTTTTTCAATGCGGGTTTATTTAACACAGGTCGTGATTTAGCGCGTTTAGGTCGTTTTTATGCTGCTGCATTAGTTGATTCTGGTATCGATTACGATTTAGTGTTTGGTCCTGCTTACAAAGGCATTCCGATTGCGACAACTACGGTTGTTGCTTTATGTGATCATCACGATGTGGATGTGCCATATTGCTTTAATCGTAAAGAGAAAAAACAGCATGGTGAAGGCGGCTCATTAGTGGGTAGCGAGCTTGCGGGTAAAGTGATGCTAGTGGATGATGTGATTACCGCGGGTACTGCTATTCGTGAGTCGATGGAAATCATTGCTGCACACGATGCAAGCTTAGCGGGTGTGTTAATTGCACTTGATAGACAAGAAAAAGGCAAAGGCGAATTGTCAGCGATTCAAGAAGTTGAACGCGACTTTGGCTGTGACATCGTGTCTATCGTTAAGCTGTCTGACTTGATCAGCTACTTATCTGAAAAACCAGGTATGGAAAAAGAGCTAGCGTCAGTGAGTGCTTACCGCGAGCAATACGGTATTTAATCTCTCATCTCACTTTACTAAAAGCTAAAAGCAAAAAGCCAGACTTGATGTCTGGCTTTTTTGATTCTGTCTATCACGTTCTAAAATATGCTTAATTTAATTCGTTTTAAAACTCAAACTAGCATTTTGATTGATGCAAGAATTCGGCACGTGTGGCTGGGTTAGATTTAAAAATCCCGCCTAATGCTGTGGTGGTGGTTGAGCTGGTGGAGTCCATCACGCCGCGCGATTTTACGCAGTAATGTACCGCATCCATTTTTACCGCCACATCTTTGGTTTCAAGCAAAGTTTGCAACGCAACCAGTACTTGTTGAGTCAGTCTTTCTTGCACTTGTGGGCGCTGGGCAAAGAAGCGCACAATGCGGTTAATCTTCGACAGGCCAATAATCTTAGTGCGCGGCAGGTAAGCAACTGTCGCAAAGCCATCAATGGTCACTAAGTGGTGCTCACAGGTGCTGGTAAGGCTAATGTCTTGTACTCGGACCATTTCATCAACGCCCATCTTATTATCGATGACAGTGATTTTAGGGAAGTTTTGGTAATCAAGACCAGAGAAGATCTCATCCACATACATTTTGGCAATACGGCGAGGCGTATCCATTAAGCTATCGTCTGACAAGTCTAACGCCATTAACGTCAGTACTTCTTTCATGTGATGCTCAATCTTTTCTTTACGCTCTTCTGCAGTTCGAGTTTGCGGCAACATTGGGGTTTCAAGCCCTTGTTCAGTCAGTGCTGCTTTAACTTTTAACGCGGCTTCACTTAATGCCATCTTATCCTCCAACCACAGGGGCAATACGTATTACTGAGTGTATGTTATAAATCGCCTTGTTGCTGACGAAGCAAATTTACTTGTGCTTAATGCGTAGCAATCATAAGGGATGGGGATAATAGCGTGATTTGAGTCAAATTAATATTATTGAAATAAAAAAGGCCGACCTTTTTAGTCAAGTATTTGTTTTATGCTTGTTTTGAAAACCACTGATGCGGATGAGATATTAATTTGAGGGATTAAAAAAGCACTCTATTGAGTGCTTTAATTGCTGCTATTTATTAGCTGCACTATTTATCAGCTCCGCAGTAGCTGTTGCTGAACAAACTGCCATTGCTCATCGAAATGTTCAGTTGGCTTTTGTTTAAACTCACTGCGAACAAATTGAGCTATTCTGCCTTCTGCGATGGCGAGTAATAAGTTGGCTAAGATGGCTTCATCTAAGCTAAAGCCATGACCTTCACGTAAGGTTTTTTCACGGAGGATTTGTTTTATTTGAGTTTCAATTTTAGCGAATAAGCCGCTAATACGGCTACGTAAACGCTCATTTTCACCTAATAACGCATCACCATTAAGTACTCGCGAAATACCAGGGTTACGTTCTGAAAAGACCAGTAATAGCTGCAGCACTAGCTCACAGCGTTTCATGGTGTCTTTCTCTTCATCCATGATGATGTTCAATCTAGATAAAATGGCATCTTCGATGAACTCGATTAAGCCTTCAAACATTCTTGCTTTACTTGGGAAGTGGCGATAAAGCGCCGCTTCAGAAACACCAACTTCCGCTGCCAATTTAGCAGTGGTGATACGTTGGCCAGGGCTGGTTTCCAGCATGTGCGCGAGACATTGTAAAATGTGCTCACGACGGTTTATTTTTGGGCTAGCCGCCATTTGTTATTCCTAGGCTTGTGACTACTTGTAAAGGTTACTTGGTACCTGAGTGACCAAATCCGCCTTCACCACGATCTGAGGTATCAAACTCATCGACTAAGGTAAATTGTGCTTGTACGACAGGGACAAATACCAGCTGAGCTAATCTGTCGCCGATTTCTAATGTAAATGGCTCATCGCTGCGATTCCAGCAAGACACCATTAATGGGCCTTGATAATCAGAGTCGATTAAGCCCACTAAGTTACCAAGTACAATACCGTGTTTATGGCCTAAACCTGAGCGCGGCAAAATCACGGCTGCAAGACTTGGGTCGGCAACATGCACGGCAATACCTGTAGGGATCAGGACGGTTTTACCAGGTTCGATAACCATAGTGGTATCTATCATGGCGCGTAAGTCCATACCTGCACTGCCTGGTGTGGCATAGTTTGGCAACGGAAACTCTCCGCCAATGCGAGAGTCGAGTAACTTAAGTTCTACAGGTGTTTTCATGATGTTTTAATTTTTGTCGCTATCAGAGTAAGTAATTGTTTTGCAAGCGTCAGTTTATCGGTTACAGGCAGTTGTTGACTACCATCTTTCCAAAAAACATGTAGCGCATTAGCATCAGCGTTAAAACCAAGGCCTGCTATTGATACGTCGTTAGCGGCAATTAAGTCCAACTTTTTACGTTCAAGCTTGCCACGGGCATATTCTTCTACGTTATCGGTCTCTGCAGCAAAACCTACAGTAAAAGGTCGTTTAGTCAGTGCTGAAACGCTGGCTAAGATATCAGGGTTACGCACAAGCGCAAGCTGCATATTTTCTGATGACTTCTTAATTTTCGACTCGGCAACTTCAGCAAGTCGATAATCTGCTACTGCAGCGCAGCCAATAAAAATATCTTGGTTATCAACATTATCCATTACTGCATTAAGCATGTCTTGGGCTGACTCGACATCAACACGCTTTGCACCAAGTGGTGTTGCTAAGTTAACGGGTCCAGTGACTAAGGTGACTTCAGCGCCCATTTGGGTTGCTGCAGCGGCGAGGGCAAAGCCCATTTTGCCAGAGCTGTGGTTCGAAATGTATCGCACTGGATCGATAGGTTCGCGCGTTGGGCCTGCAGTTAGCAGTAGTTTATGACCTGTTAGTGGTTTAGGGCCAAAGAATTGCACCAATTGCTCGGCAATGGCTAGAGGTTCTTGCATGCGTCCTGGGCCGACTTCGCCACAGGCTTGGTCGCCACTGGCAGGGCCCCACACCGTGATGCCTTTGCGAGCGACATTAGCAAGATTTTCTTGGGTCGCTTGATTACGATACATCTGCTGATTCATTGCTGGGCAAATAATTACAGGCGCTTCGGTTGCTAAGCATGTGGTGGTTAATAGCTCATCAGCCATGCCAGCGTTAATACGAGCAATTAAATTAGCCGTGGCAGGGGCTACGATTACCACATCAGCCCAACGTGCTAACTCAATATGTCCCATTGCCGCTTCTGCTGCCGGATCAAGCAAATCTGAGGCAACAGGATGGCCTGACAAGGCTTGAATGGTTAGCGGAGTAATAAACTCCATTGCACTCTGGCTCATCACCACACGGACATCTGCGCCGCGTTCTTTAAGACGACGAATTAAATCAGCGCTTTTATACGCTGCAATACCGCCACCAATTCCTAAAAGGACTTTTTTATTTGTCAGCATGTTTTGCTCAATCCTGCTATTCGCTTTATTGCCGCTACGATATCACAAACGGCTTTAATGGGGATGATCCGAAATTAAAATTTTAGGCCATACTCATTGCTCAACGGAGTTAATTTTAGTTTGTTAACAGCAAAACTAATTATGAATATATAGCCCAATAAACAAGGGAGTGTTTATGGCAATTAAAGATTGGCCTGATGGAGAAGGCCCGAGAGATAAATTATTAAAGCACGGTGCAGGGCATTTATCTGATGCTGAGCTTTTGGCGGTGTTATTACGTAACGGATTAGCAGGACATAATGCGGTCGATTTAGCGCGAGGGATGATCAGTCGATTTGGTGGATTAAGGCCATTATTTGCAGCGCCCAAGTCTCAAGTGTGTCAGTTGGCGGGTATTGGGCCGGTAAAATATGCGCAATTACAGGCGGCATCGGAGATTTCTAAGCGAATTTTCGAAGAAAATATGAATAGAGGACAAATTTTAATAAATCCTGATTTAACTCGGGACTATTTAATGAGACAATTAGCAGACCGATCCTATGAAGTGTTCGCGTTATTATTGTTGGATAGCCAACATAGAGTGATTCAGTTTGTAGAATTATTCCGCGGAACGATTAATTCGGCATCAGTTTATCCACGTGAAGTGGTGACGCTTGTGCTGGAGAAAAAGGCTGCGGCAGTCATAGTGTGTCACAATCACCCGTCTGGCATTGCAGAGCCAAGTCAGGCAGATCGGCAAATTACTGACAGATTAAAAAAAGCCCTCTCGACTATCGATGTTTCCCTTTTGGATCATATGGTTGTAGGCGATCAAGAGATAGTTTCCTTCGCTGAACGCGGATGGATATTATAAACAATACTTGATCTTAGTTTTGTTATCGTGTATAAAATGCGCCCTCTTTGTGCCTCGGGCGACGGCCACACGAGGCACATAAATGCTCGAGCGTTTTAAAATTGTTTTTGGAGAAGATTGACATGTCAAGAGTATGCCAAGTTACTGGCAAGAAGCCTATGGTTGGTAACAACCGTTCGCACGCTAAAAATTCGACTCGTCGTCGTTTTTTACCTAACCTACAAAACCACCGTTTTTGGTTAGAAGAAGAAAAACGCTTCGTGCAACTACGTGTATCTACTAAAGGTATCCGTATCATCGACAAAAAAGGTATTGAAGTTGTAGTTAAAGAACTTCGTGCCCGCGGCGAGAAGGTATAATAGAAAATGGCTAAATCTAAAGGTAATCGTGAGAAGATCAAATTAGTATCTAGTGCTAAAACTGGTCACTTCTACACTACTGAAAAAAATAAGCGTAACATGCCTGAAAAAATGGAAATCAAGAAATTTGATCCAGTTATTCGTCAGCACGTTATGTACAAAGAAGCTAAAATCAAGTAATTGATTTTGTTCTTTTGAAAAGCCCCTTTATTGGGGCTTTTTTTTGGCCTTTTTTTACCCTTTGCTTATCTAATTCTTCCTTTCTGAGTGTTACGTCCCTAAATCTTCCCTTGTCTTATCAGAACTTTACCCGCCATCACTGAAACGTCTGATGAAAACTAGCAAGATAACTTTACAGTGCGTTAGTAGGTTAAACCTTTATTCGACTTTAATTTGTCATCTTGCGTCTCTAGGCTGCCGCTTTGTGAGTCTAAAGGCAAGTGGTATGAAAACAAGCTAGGTTTATAGCTAGTGCTGCCAAAGCATTTAAAGCAGCTACTTTGCTGTTTATGTTCAAGCTTATGAGCCCACAAATATACTAGAAGTGTCGCCTATTCATAGGTCGCGAATTCAGCATTTAAGCTTGTTAACGCAATTTGGAGCAATGAACTTACTTAATTTAACTGCTTACAGTTAGACAGATTCAATAAGTATTCATGAGTTAAAGATTAAAAAGTCATTATCAATACGATATAAAGCTTTTAAAGTGAATTTAAATGCAATAATATTGATTAATTATATTTATTGGCGGGTTTGCTAATAAAACCGATTCGATTACTTGTTAGGGGTTAATGTGCCTTTAAGAACCACAGAGCTTGTTGATGGGTTCCGTCATTCAGCACCATACGTTAATGTTCACAGAGGAAAAACCTTTGTGGTTATGCTGGGCGGAGAAGCGTTATTACATAACCAATTTCGCGGCATTTTAAATGATGTTGCATTATTGCATTCACTCGGTATCAAAGTGGTATTGGTGTATGGTGCGAGGCCGCAAATTGATGCAGCGCTTCATGACGCAAACATTGAACCTTCTTATCACAATGGCGTCCGTATCACTGATGAAGACTCGCTAAAAGTGATTAAGCAAGTTGCGGGTGCGGTGCAGTTTGATATTACCGCAAGGCTATCTATGAGCCTAGGTAATACGCCGATGCAAAATGCACAAATTAACCTAGTCAGCGGCAATTTTGTCATTGCTCAGCCTCTTGGGATTGATGATGGCGTTGATTTTTGTCTGACCGGTAAAGTACGCCGTATTGATACCCAAGGACTTGAGCGTCAGCTAAACAACAATTGTATTGTACTAATGGGCCCTATGGCGGTGTCAGTAACCGGTGAGAGCTTTAATTTAACTGCTGAAGAGGTTGCCACCCAAGTGGCGATAAGATTAAAAGCAGACAAGATTATCGGCTTTAGTAGCACGCACGGTATTCTAGACCAAGCGGGTGAAGTGATTGCTGAACTTATGCCAAATGGTGCGCAAACCATTTGGGATGAGATGAACCAATCGGGCCAAGCTTGTGTGGGCACTATGGCGTTCTTAAAGGCCAGTATTGATGCATGTCGAAATGGGGTGCCTCGCTGTCACTTAGTCAGTTACCTTGAAGATGGTACTTTGCTGCAAGAGCTATTCTCCCGTGAAGGTATTGGTACTCAAATCGTTACCGAAAGTGCTGAACGGTTAAGACGGGCTAACATTGGCGATATTGGTGGGGTACTGGATTTAATCCGTCCGTTAGAAGAACAAGGCATTTTAGTGCGTCGTTCACGTGAGCAGTTGGAAATGGAAATTGAGCAGTTCATGCTGATTGAACGTGATAGCTTAGTTATTGGTTGTGCTGCGTTGTATCCGTTTGAAGAAGATAATGCCGGAGAGTTTGCGTGCTTGGTGGTGCATCCTGATTATCGCGATGCCGATCGCGGCAGTGTGTTACTGAATAATATTATCGGTCAAGCCAGAGTGCGCGGGTATTCACGTTTGTTTGCGTTAACCACGCGCAGTATTCATTGGTTCTTAGAGCATGGATTTAATATCGTTGATGTTGATGCGCTGCCGAATGTGAAAAAGCAGTTATATAACTTCCAGCGTAAATCAAAAATTTTAGCGTTAGATTTATAAGCCTAAAAATTTTAGGGTAATAAAATGCCACTTCATGGTCATGCATGGGTGGCATTTTTGTTATGCTCGACAAAAATAACAGCTCGCTATTAAAACTTATAAGCCTTTGGGAAAATGATGAATATTGAACTTGCTGGACTCTCTAGTAATGCCATGGCGAATTTTATTGGCTTGTTAATTGGCTTAGTGCTGTTAACGATACTGCTGAAAGTAAAAAAATTACCAAGTGCGGCGTTTTATTCGAGCTTAGGGATCATTATTGCGGTATTCGCTTTGTTTTCGCTGACCTTGTATCAATCGAGTCAAGCAAGGGTATCTGTGAGTCAGTCGGGCGCAGTTGAGGTGAATATTCCATTATATGGTCAAGAGTTTGAGGCAGGTGAGGTGGATTGGCAGCAAGCGCAGTTAATCAACCTATCTCAGGCGCCTCAATTCACCCCTAGTAGACGAACTAACGGTCTAGGCTTAACAGGATACTCTTTGGGGTGGTTTACGCTTAAAAATGACCACAAGGCGTTGGTATCGGTGACGAGTAATGAGCAAGTGCTTTTGGTGCCAACAGACAAAGGTTATTTGCTGCTGTTATCAGTGGAAAACCCGCAAGCAGCCATGACCAAAATCGCTGCTTTGCAGGAATAGTTGAAGCCAGCTTTTTTGAGCTGACCCCCTAAGTTTGCTTGATGCGACGTCTACGTTGCAATGCCATATCGGCAGTAAAGATAATTAACGCACTCCAAATAAAGCCAAAGGTGATGCCTTTTTCAATATCGAAGGGTTCCTTGTATAAAAATATCGCCAGAATAAACATGATACTCGGGCCAATATATTGGAAGAAACCTAGCATAGACAACGGAATACGCATCGCAGCGCCTGCAAAACATAATAGAGGCACTGTGGTGACAATACCGGCAGCGATAAGGGTTAAGTTCATCGTCATGTCGTTGGTGAATATGTTGGCAGTGGCAGTGTCTATGGTCAGCATTAAATAACCTAACGCCACTGGCAGTAAAATAGCCGTTTCAACCAATAAACCTGTTTTAGCATCAATGTTGACCTTCTTGCGCAATAAGCCATAAAAACCAAAAGAACAGGCTAAAGCTAGTGATACCAATGGAATTGAACCAAACGAGATAAGCTGAAATAACACGCCAATACTGGCAAGCGCGACAGCCACCCACTGTAATTTTCGTAAGCGCTCAGACAAGAACACCATGCCAAGTAACATATTGAATAATGGGTTAATAAAATAGCCTAAGCTAGCATCTAGAATGTGGTCATTATTAATCGCCCAAATGAAAATCAGCCAATTAGCAGCAATCAGTATTGAGGTTACTGTTAACACCAGCAGTTGCTTGGGCTGTTTCAGAACAAGTTTCAGGCGCGAGAACCCACCGATAAACTGCATTAAGATAATGATGAAGAAAAATGACCACACCACACGGTGAGCCAAGGTTTCAAATGCAGAAACATCGCTTAATAATTTAAAATAAAGTGGTGCTATTCCCCAAAGGAAATAGGCACAAATGGCAAGGGCTATGCCTTTACGGTGTTCAAGATCTTGCATGGAACCCACAACGCAGAAAAAAGAGAGGGCGATTGTAGGTTGCTGGGGAGGATCACTCAAGTTATTCGGATAATCATTTTGTTCATTTGCCTAACTGGCATGTGATGAACTAGTACCATTTGGGCTAGTTCATCGTAGTTAGCGCCTAGTCTCTTGTATTAATCCATCATTCTAGCGCTTAGCCCATCATATGAGTCCACGATATTAGCCGACCATGTAAGTACCTGTGCCAAAGGCCAAGTGGGTTCCTTCTTCATTATGCAGCTCCATCCGACAAACTGACACACGATTGCCTGAGCGAATAACACAACCTGTGCCAGTAAACACTTCGCCGCGACCCGGACGTAAAAAATCCACCCGCATATCAATGGTGCCTAAAGTGGTTAAGCGTTTTTCTAATTGCTCGATGGTCCAATCCTCACGACTTGAGACTAACCCTGAAAATGCGGTTAAACCTCCAACCACATCCAATAAAGTAGCCGTTACGCCGCCATGAAGAATGTTTTGGTGAATATTACCGATGAGTTCGAGTTTCATACGAATGACAACTTCCACGCCTTCAGTATCATAGCGCTTAATTTCTAATCCCAATAGGTTATGAAATGGAACATGTTTATCAAATATTTCAGCAACTTGCTTTAGCGCATTTAATTGAATTTCTGTTGTCATGAATGGCCTTTATTATTTTAGTTTCATGTCGTTACGCATGATTGCTCCTTGATAGAGTATTTAATCTAACTTAATTAGCTTTATAAAATCAATGATGCATATTTGAGCAGTTAGTTTCGGGTTTACCACATTGCATCGAGACATCTGCACAGCAGTGCTTTAAAATGACGCTCGTTATCTTCAGCCCAAAAAATGGACAGTCCTATTTCAAGCTCAAGCCAAGCAGTAGATCAAATCGAAGTCACACCCAACGCGACTCAGCATGAAGCGCAGGATGTGCTTGGGCATCAGTTACAGCAAATTTTTGGTTATCGTGACTTTCGTGAAGGACAGCGGGAGATCATTGAGCAGACGCTAAGTGGCCAAGATACCTTAGTGATTATGCCTACTGGTGGCGGCAAGAGTATGTGCTACCAACTGCCAGCGTTAATCTTACCTGGGCTGACTGTGGTGGTTTCGCCACTGATTTCATTGATGAAAGATCAAGTTGATAGCTTGACTCAATCGGGTGTCGCAGCGGCTTACTTGAATTCATCATTGCCTCGTGATGAAACCGTATCGATTTTACGTCGTTTGCATCAAGGCGAGATTAAACTGCTTTATGTTTCACCTGAGCGATTATTAAGGCCAGATTTTATTGAGCGGTTGCATGAGCTCAATGTGTCGTTGTTTGCCATTGATGAAGCCCATTGCATCAGTCAGTGGGGACACGACTTTAGACCAGAATATGCCGCGCTTGGTCAGTTGAAAGAAATATTCCCTTATATTCCGCTAATGGCGCTTACTGCAACGGCCGATCAGGCTACACGCGATAGCATTTGCCAGCGTTTGCGCATTAATCCATTTTGTTTATTATCCAGTTTTGATCGACCTAATATTCGCTACACAGTGGTTGAAAAACTCAATGCTGCTAATCAGCTCAAACAGTTTTTACAGCTGCAAAAAGGAAGTAATGGCATTATTTATTGCAGCAGCCGTCGCCGAGTCGATGAGGTGGCTGATCGCTTAAAACTGCAAGGTTTCAGCGCTGCGGCATATCACGCAGGTATGAGCCAAGAAGAACGCATTGATATTCAAGATAAGTTTTTAAAAGACAAAATCGATATTGTGGTCGCGACAGTGGCTTTTGGTATGGGGATTAACAAGTCCAATGTACGCTTTGTGGTGCATTACGATATTCCTAAAAGCGTCGAGTCTTATTATCAAGAAACCGGTCGTGCTGGCCGTGATGGTTTAGATGCTGAAGCTTACATGCTATTTGACCCTGCAGATATTGGTCGTGTGAAGCACTTGATTGAGCAGTCAGAACCAGGCCCTCAGCAAGATGTCGAGTTTCACAAAATGAATACCATGGCAGCCTTTGCAGAAGCGCAAACCTGTCGTCGCCAAGTGTTACTGCATTATTTTGACGAAAGCGCTGATAAGCCATGCGGTAACTGCGATGTGTGTATTGATCCGCCTAAGAAATATGATGGCACTGAAGATGCTAAAAAGGTGCTTTCTTGTATCTTTAGGCTTAAACAATATTTTGGTGTGAATCAGGTCATTGACGTATTGCGTGGCTCAAAAGCCGCTAACGTGATGGATCGTGGCCATAACAAATTATCCACTTGGGGTATTGGCAAAGATCAGAGTCATGAGTATTGGTTATCGGTCACCCGCCAGCTGATCCATTTAGGTTTAGCGAGCCAAGACATTACCCGTGGTTCATCGGTTAAGCTTAATGAGTCAGCAAGACCCGTGTTACGTGGAGAGGTGAAGCTAAAACTTGCAGAGCCTCGTATTCAGTTAGTGACCACCAAGCGCCGCAACAGTTCATCTCGTGCACCGCAGCAATATGACCGTAAACTGTTTGCTCGCCTTAAACTACTGCGCCGTGAGTTGGCTGAAGAACACGACGTACCCCCGTATTTGGTGTTCAATGATGCAACCTTAGCCGAAATGTCAGCCATGGTACCGACTAGTGCGGGTGAGATGTTGGCTGTGAATGGTGTTGGTGAGCGTAAATTGAGCCGCTTTGGTAATGCCTTTTTAGATGAAATCAGCCAATACTTGATTGAAAACTAAATTGCTCTAGCTGTTGTAAATCAATGTCATCACAGGCCCTAGTAACAGCTCTTGTTGCCGAAAAACAATAGGAATAACTAACCTGAGCTCGGGATAACAACTTGCTTTCTAGAGGTTATTTTTACTGATAACGGCGTTAAATTTGTTTGCAATAGGCCAGCTATTGACGCACAAATTTGCCTTGTTCTAAGCAAAAATATCTCTCTAGAATAAGATTGAAAGCAAACATGTAATAATTCAACAGTTTAACTAACTTCTTATCCCGAGTTCAGGTTAACTAAGTTCAGTATTCACTGAGTGCTATGTCTCTATTTTCGAACAATCATCTTTTCTGACAAATTCCTATCTATGCTTGCAGATACTGCAATCGCATTAAGCTAGTTTCATATTTGATATAACAATTTTTGTTTAGTCGCTTTCAATTTTTTTATGCAAGTTTTATCCATTGATGTGACTATTTTCAACCACGGTAAAATTGAGTGAAAATAAATGCTTAAATCAGTGTATATCAAGCTTTACGGCACGATACATAGCTCAAATGAATTGGTTTAACTCAATTTGTGGTGGGCAAACCTACAACATTATGTTTGCTAATGGCTAAAAGATGAATAAATTGGGGTTGACACAGCAGGCTGGTCACGTTAAAAAGTGGGTATAGAAAATTTTAATTTAAGAATAATTAGTTAACTTTAATGAATATTTATAGTGGTAACATTCTCCTAGGTCTCCTTCTTCTCTTACGCAATATTTGCGCGGAGTCCTTTGTGTTACTTGCTAAATAAGTTTACTGGCATTCACAAACCCCGCGCTAACAGCCGCGGGGTTTTTTGTTTCTAACACCGATTGATTTTAAAAACTGACAATTTAAACGAACATTTACAGCTAACGAATTGGATTTAAGTATTACCAAGTCACAGGATGAAATCGTTAGCTAGGCGAGCAAACTTTTACGTGAACTATAGGTTCGATGGAGAAAACTGATGTCCAATAGAGTCATAATATTTGATACCACATTGAGAGACGGCGAACAGGCGTTAGCAGCAAGTTTAACTGTGAAAGAAAAGCTTCAAATCGCACTGGCGCTTGAACGCTTGGGTGTTGATGTTATGGAAGTGGGTTTCCCTGTGTCATCGCCTGGTGATTTCCAGTCGGTACAAACCATTGCTAAAACGATTAAAAATAGCCGTGTTTGTGCCTTATCTCGTGCACTTGAAAAAGACATTGACGCTGCCGCTCAAGCCATGGCTGTTGCTGATCAGTTCCGAATTCATACCTTTATTTCCACTTCGACCATTCACGTTGAGAGCAAGTTAAAGCGCTCGTTTGACGATGTATTAGAAATGGCCGTAAGCGCGGTTAAATATGCGCGCCGTTTTACTGATGATGTTGAGTTTTCTTGTGAAGATGCCGGTCGTACTCCCATTGATAACTTGTGCCGCATGGTAGAAGAAGCCATTAAAGCGGGCGCACGTACCATTAATATCCCTGATACTGTGGGTTACACTGTGCCGAGTGAATTTGGCGGTATTATTCAAACCTTATTTAATCGCGTACCTAATATCGACCAAGCGGTGATCTCGGTACATTGTCACGATGACCTAGGTTTGTCTGTGGCGAATTCGATTACTGCGGTTGAGCATGGTGCTCGTCAAATTGAGTGTACCGTGAATGGTATTGGTGAGCGTGCGGGTAATTGTTCATTAGAAGAAATCGCGATGATCCTTGCGACACGTAAGAATTTATTGGGCCTTGAAAGTAATATCAATGCCAAAGAAATTCACCGTACTTCATCGCTTGTGAGTCAGCTATGTAACATGCCTATTCAAGCTAACAAAGCTGTGGTGGGAACTAATGCATTTTCTCATTCATCAGGTATTCACCAAGATGGCATGCTAAAAGCCAAGAATACTTATGAAATCATGACACCAGAAAGCATAGGTTTGAACCGTAACAACTTGAATATGACTTCTCGTTCAGGCCGCCATGTGATTAAACACCGTATGGAAGAAATGGGCTACAAAGAAACCGATTACGATATGGATACTTTGTACGAACAATTCTTGAACTTGGCAGATAAGAAAGGCCAAGTGTTTGATTACGATCTTGAAGCGTTAGTGTTCATGGAAGCGCAAACTCAAGATGATGATAACTATTCGCTGCAGCACTTAATGGTGCATTCAGATTCAACTGAAGGTGTGGCAACAGCAACCGTGCGTATTGTGGTCGATGGTAAAGAAATTACCGAAGCAGCCACAGGTAATGGCCCAGTCGATGCGGCGTATAACGCCATTGCACGTGCAACAAATCGCACCATTAATATTACTAATTACAAATTAGGTGCTAAAGGCGAAGGCCAAAATGCACTCGGTCAGGTGGATATTACTGCTGAATACAATAAGCAGACATTCCACGGGGTCGGCTTAGCGACAGATGTGGTTGAGTCATCAGCACAAGCTTTAGTGCATGTGATGAACTTGACCTACCGCGCCGATAAGGTCGCTGATTTTAAACAACAGATTCATAAAGATAGGGAGTTAGGTGGAGTATGAGTTATCAAGTAGCAGTATTAGCAGGTGATGGTATTGGTCCTGAAGTCATGGCTGAGGCACGTAAAGTGCTTAAAGAAGTAGAAGCCAGATTCGAACTAGACATTGAATATGCTGAGTACGATGTCGGTGGTATTGCCATTGATAACCATGGTTGCCCACTGCCAGATTCAACTTTAAAAGGCTGTGAAGCTTCAGATGCCGTGCTATTCGGTAGTGTTGGAGGTCCTAAATGGGAACATTTAGCGCCTAACGATCAACCTGAGCGTGGGGCATTATTGCCACTTCGTGGTCACTTCGATTTATTCTGTAATTTACGTCCTGCCAAGTTACATACTGGGCTTGAACACATGTCGCCGCTGCGCAGTGATATTTCGTCTCGTGGTTTTGACGTGTTATGTGTCCGCGAATTAACGGGTGGCATTTACTTTGGTAAGCCAAAAGGTCGCCAAGGTGAAGGGCCTGACGAAGAAGCGTTCGATACTATGCGTTATAGCCGACGTGAAATCGAACGTATTGCTCGCATTGCATTTGAAGCAGCCGAAGGCCGCAGCAAGAAAGTCACGTCAGTTGATAAAGCTAACGTTTTAGCCTGTTCAGTATTGTGGCGTGAAGTGGTTGAAGGTGTTGCTAAAGATTTCCCTGATGTCGAGCTTGAGCATATCTATATTGATAACGCGACTATGCAGCTGTTACGTCGCCCAAATGAATTTGATGTCATGCTATGTTCAAACTTATTTGGTGACATTATTTCTGATGAAATTGCCATGTTGACTGGTTCTATGGGCTTATTGTCGTCAGCCAGTTTAAATAGTTCTGGCTTTGGTATGTATGAGCCTGCTGGTGGTAGTGCCCCAGATATTGCAGGGCAAGGTATTGCTAATCCAGTAGCACAAATTTTATCAGCGGCGTTATTACTGCGTCATAGTTTAAAACTTGAAGATGCGGCAAGTGCTATTGAACGCGCAGTGACAAAAGCACTTTCACAAGGTTATTTAACCGGTGAACTATTGGGTGCTGATGAACGTCATAATGCCAAATCAACCAGCCAAATGGGTGACTTTATCGCTAACGCTGTTAAGGAAGGTGTCTAATGGCTTCTCAAGTAAGTGCTGCTCAAACTCTATATGAAAAAGTATGGGATGCGCATGTATTAGCATCACCAGAAGCGGAGGCGCCGATTATTTATGTCGACCGTCACCTTGTTCATGAAGTGACATCGCCACAAGCATTCAGTGGTTTAAAAACCGCAGGTAGAAAGTTGCGTGCGCCGCAAAAAACCTTCGCGACCATGGATCATAACATCTCTACCTTGAGCGCAAGCCTTGATGCAATGAGCCCAATGGCACGTATTCAAGTGGAAACCTTAGCGCAAAACTGTAAAGAGTTTGGCGTCAAGCTTTATGACATTCATCATCCAAACCAAGGTATTGTCCATGTAATGGGCCCTGAGCTTGGTATTACCCTACCGGGTACAGTGATTGTTTGTGGTGACTCACATACCGCGACACATGGTGCATTTGGTGCATTAGCATTTGGTATTGGTACTTCTGAAGTTGAGCACGTTTTAGCTACCCAAACCTTACGTCAGTTAAAAGCCAAAACCATGAAAGTGGAAGTTCGTGGTCAAGTCGCTGAAGGCATTACCGCAAAAGATATCGTACTGGCGATTATTGGTCGTTTAGGTATGGATGGCGGTACAGGTTACGTGGTTGAGTTTTGTGGCGAAGCTATTGAAGCCTTATCAATGGAAGGTCGTATGACCTTATGTAACATGGCTATCGAAATGGGCGCAAAAGCAGGTATGGTTGCGCCAGATCAAACTACATTTGATTACCTTGAGGGCCGCGAATTTTCACCAAAAGGCGATGATTGGGACCAAGCAGTTAAAGATTGGACAGCTCTGAAAACAGATGCGGGTGCCACGTTTGATGCCGAAGTTATCCTTGAAGCCGCTGATATTGCGCCGCAATTAACTTGGGGAACAAACCCAGGCCAAGTGGTATCGATTGATGCTGAAGTGCCAAACCCTGCCACAGAATCTAACGCGACTGTGCGTGGCAGCATGGAAAAAGCACTTGAATATATTGGCCTGACTTCAGGCACTAAAATGGTCGATATTCCGATCAATAAAGTGTTTATTGGCTCGTGTACAAACTCTCGTATCGAAGATTTACGTGCTGCAGCCCATCACGCTAAAAACCGTAAAGTCGCAGATGGCGTTGTTGCCATTGTGGTTCCTGGTTCTGGCCAAGTGAAGTTGCAGGCAGAAGCAGAAGGTTTAGATAAAGTCTTTTTAGAGGCGGGTTTTGAATGGCGCTTACCGGGTTGTTCAATGTGTTTGGCAATGAATGATGACCGCTTAGAAGCAGGCGATCGCTGCGCATCGACCAGTAACCGTAACTTTGAAGGCCGACAAGGCCGTGGTAGTCGAACTCACTTAGTGAGCCCAGCGATGGCAGCGGCAGCTGCGATTGCAGGCCACTTTGTTGATATTCGTAAGCCTTACTAACCGTCAACCCAAAGGACAAACAGATGCAAGCTTTTACACAACATACTGGTCTAGCGGTGGCGATTGATAGCGCTAATATCGATACTGACCAAATTATTCCGAAGCAATTTTTATCAAAAGTGACCCGTGATGGCTTTGGAGTGCACTTATTCCATGACTGGCGTTATTTAGATGAAGCAGGTGAGCAAGATAACCCGACATTCTCGCTAAACTTACCACGCTATAAAGGAGCTTCGGTATTATTGGCTCAAGAAAACTTTGGTTGTGGTTCAAGCCGTGAACATGCGCCATGGGCGTTAGCTGATTTTGGTTTACGAGTGGTGATAGCACCTACATTTGCCGATATCTTTTACGGTAACTCAATCAATAACGGTTTATTGCCTGTAAAGCTGACCCATGATCAAGTTAATCAGCTAATGGCAGAAGTTGAAGCCACTGAAGGTGCTAATATTACTGTTGATTTAGAGTCATTAACTGTGACATCTCCATCTGGTAGCGAGTTCAGTTTTACTATTGCAGAATCTGCAAGACACAAGCTGTTAAACGGATTAGATGCTATTGGATTAACGCTTGAATATGCGGCGGCCATTAGTGATTACGAAACAAGCATTCCTGCTTGGCGAGCTTAATAGCGAATAGTAGATAGTAAAAGGCGTGTCATTTATTAGCTTAATCAGAGTGCCGAGTTAAGCTATTTTTTGATTAGGAAATGCGTCATTATTTAAGTGATAAGATTTAAGCGTACACCTGTACCAAGTTTATATTAGTTAAAGCCTCTACTGGATTCAGTAGAGGCTTTTTTATTGCAATAAGAAAATGATGTCGCAATAAGGCTATGAATTTAAATGATATATCTATAATTGGTTTCTGTTTGGTAAAAACTTAGTTTAAATCACTATCAATTTAAGCGTACTGGTGTTTAACATATTAAACCTTATATCTATATGATAAATATATATTTAATCTTTCTGTTGTTGATGTGTGACACAAGTCTTAGCGAATAAATTATTCAAAATGGGTTTGTTTGGGTAATTGCTGTGTGACTTGGGTCACTTAAAATATTTAGTATTTGTCTTTTTGTAGTTATTTACTCTGTTTTATGGCTTTTGGTTGTAAATTTATTCTGTATCAGTAGACTTGCCGCGATTTCAAATGGAGCAATTGCTCTAATGATGTAAGAGATTAGGCAAACATAAGATTTGCTATATACAGGGACTAATAATGAAAAAAACAATATTGACTGTGGCAGTTAGTGCCATGCTTTTCGGGGCAACGACTCAAGTGAATGCGGCTGGTTTTCAGTTAGCTGAATATTCTTCGACTGGTTTAGGCCGTGCTTTCGCTGGTGAAGCTGCCATGGCAGACAATGCAGCAGCTCAAGCTAGAAACCCTGCAATGTTAACTTACCTTGAAGGCCGTCAGCTTTCTGGTGGTGCTATTTATGTCATGCCAAATGTTGATGTTGTTGGTGATGTTAGCATTAGCTCTC
Organism: Shewanella olleyana; assembly: GCF_023283825.1. Taxonomy (GTDB): domain Bacteria; phylum Pseudomonadota; class Gammaproteobacteria; order Enterobacterales; family Shewanellaceae; genus Shewanella; species Shewanella olleyana. The sequence continues at coordinate 162,624 of NZ_JAKILD010000005.1, forward strand.
CATTGTTAGGTCCAGATCCTATTTCAATGCCTGCTGATGCTATCGACTTCGCTGGCAGTGCAGTTGTGCCTAATTTCTATTATTCAAATCAGCTTAATGATCAATGGACTTGGGGTTTAGCCGTAAACTCTAACTATGGTCTAGCAACCGAGCTTGACGCGACTCATCCCGCTGCACTTTTTGGTGATGAAACTGGTATTACAACAGTTGAGTTCAATCCGAATATTGCTTACAAAATCAATGAAGCATTTAGTGTAGGTGCAGGTTTTCGTATTGTTTATGGTGAAGGCCATGTCGGCGCATCAATGCCAGGTTGGATTGACGGTGTAAAACAAGCGGTACCAGATTTAGCGCCAATGCTTCCTGAAGCTGGTGCAAGTCTGAAGTACATGGAAGGTGATGATATTGCTTTCGGTTGGCAGTTAGGTACGAGCTGGCAAATCAATGAGACTCACCGTTTAGGTTTTGCTTATCATAGTGGTGTTGAATTAGAGCTTGATGGTCATGCTTCTGGTTTACTTTATGATGGCGGCCAAGATGTTTACATCGAAGGTTACTTACCTATCGAATTGCCTGCATTTGCAGAGCTTGCGTCGCATCATCAATTCACTGACAACTGGGCAATGCACGCAAGTGTTAATTGGACTCAGTGGAGCACGTTTGAAGAGTTAGTTGCTTATTTCCCTGGTGATATTAAGCCAATCGATCCTGAAACAGGGTTGCCAATTGAGTCTGACTTAGTAAAAGAAGAGAACTTTAAAGATAACTGGCGCTTTGCATTAGGCACCACTTACCAGTTGAATGACAAGTGGTTAGTACGTGGTGGTATGGCATTAGATAAAGGTGCTGCGCAGGACGAATACCGTTCGACGACTATTCCTGATTCTGACCGTTTATGGTTTAGTGCGGGTGCTGGCTACCAAGCGACTCAAAATCTAACAGTTGATTTTGCCGTAACTTATATTAAAGGTGTGGGTGATGCACCGATTGACGAAACTCAAGACTTATTGGGTTTAGCGTCGGTTAACTACAGCGGTGATGTTGAAGCTGACGTATGGTTAGTTGGTGTTCAATTTAGCTACAAGATGTAGTTTGTTGGCGTAAATTGCTGATTTAGATTTAAGCCTCGCAAATGCGGGGCTTTTTTATGTTTGTTATATACATCTTATTTCAATAACTTGCATTACATCTGCTATCAGGCTTGTGATTGAGCAGTATCCGTCTTAACTTATTATGATAAAGCAATTAAGGTGCAGAGATATTTATTACAGCACCACCTGCATTGATAGGCTAATCATGAATTCGAAGAAATATGTTATCGCGCTCGACCAAGGCACAACCAGCTCAAGAGCTATCGTTTTTGATCATAAAGCCAATATGGTGGCTGTATCCCAACGCGAGTTTACCCAAATATACCCTCAAGCCGGCTGGGTTGAGCATGATCCGATGGAGATTTGGTCATCTCAAAGCTCGTCGTTAATCGAGGTGTTAGCAAGAGCTGGGATCAGTTGTGATGATGTTGCCGCAATCGGTATCACTAACCAGCGTGAGACAACTGTTGTATGGGATAAACATACAGGTAAACCGATCCATAATGCGATTGTATGGCAGTGCCGCCGCAGCCAAGCTATCTGCCAGCAATTTAAAGCTGACGGATTAGAGAATTATATAAAATCGGCCACAGGCTTAGTGTTAGATCCTTACTTTTCAGCAAGTAAAATTAAGTGGTTACTGGATAATGTTGAAGGTGCCCGTGAGAAAGCGGAAGCGGGTGACTTACTATTTGGCACCATTGACACTTGGTTGGTGTGGAAACTCACCCAAGGTAAAGTGCATGTCACTGAACCGACAAATGCATCCCGCACTATGCTGTTTAATATTCATCAGCAGCAATGGGATGAAAAGCTACTGCAGGCTTTTGATATTCCTCGCGCTATGCTTCCTGAAGTTAAGCCCTCTTGTGCAGTTTACGGCACAACCAGTATTGCAGGAGGTGAGATTGCCGTAGCAGGCATGGCGGGCGATCAGCAGTCAGCGCTGTTTGGTCAACTGTGTTTTGAACCTGGCATGGCCAAAAATACCTATGGTACTGGCTGTTTCTTATTGATGAATACCGGCGAGAAAGCGGTAGCTTCTACCCATGGCATGTTGACCACCATAGGTATAGGTGGTGATTTATCGGTTAATTATGCTCTAGAAGGCGCGGTATTTATGGGCGGCGCAGTGATCCAGTGGCTGCGTGATGAAATGGGCTTAATTCAAGATGCACAAGATACTGAGTACTTTGCCAATAAAGTGGCAGACACCCATGGTGTTTATTTAGTGCCGGCCTTTGTCGGTTTAGGCGCGCCTTACTGGGATGCCGATGCCCGAGGGGCCATTGTGGGATTAACCCGTGGCGTTAACCGAAGCCATATTATTCGCGCCGCATTAGAAGCCATTGCTTATCAAAGTAAAGACTTACTGGAAGCGATGAGCCAAGACTCTGGTGTTGAGCTTAAACAAATAAGGGTTGATGGTGGCGCCGTTGCTAATGACTTCTTAATGCAGTTTCAAGCTGATATCAGTGATGTTGATGTTATTCGACCTCAAGTGACAGAAACCACTGCGATGGGCGCTGCTTATCTTGCTGGATTAGCCGTTGGGTTCTGGCAATCAACTGATGAACTTAAGAACATTGCTATTACTGATAAACAATTCTCTGCGCAAATGGATGACGCTGTGAGAACAGACTTATATCAAGGTTGGCAGAAGGCGGTACAGCAAACTATTGCAAAATAATAGCTCAGGTTAATCTGCAATTGCTCAAGTCGGTATTCGGTTGAATTTAACCGTTTTGAAGTGTTGGTATTAAGGTGATTAGGCTTTAATACCTAATTGCTGAAGCTCTGAGATATTCGAGGTTTAACTTCTATATCTGGCAAATTAAACCTCGATATCGATGTGTTTAATGATTGAGTCGTCACCAGACTGCTTAGAAGCTTTACTTGAGCTAGTACTTTTTTGCGCTAACTTGTTTTCTGGTGGTAGTTGAGATTGAGGCGCTTCATGACTGTCAGCGGAGATAGAATCACTATCGCTGACTTTTTTAACATTTCTTTTTACTCCATCTACCTGTCGTGGTGGTCTGGCGGTAATGGCATAAATACTGTCTAAACTCATTTTAGCCTCCTCAATCAAAATGCACGTTATCTACTACACGTTATCTACTAACTATTAGTATATCGACAATTATTAGTTTATCGGCAATTGTTGATTAATATTTAATCTATTTATTTTAAATTACTTAAAATGTTAAGCCGTTTCAATTTAGGAGCGATATCTGAAATACTTGGCAGATATTATTTTCAGAAAGTGAGCTATCCCACATTGGATGGATATTTATCAATTAATAATTCAGCTTAGATCGATGCTTATTGTTATTTTTATATGAAAAAAGTCACATTTTAGATCAAATTCCCCACATTTATTACTGATATGAATGCTGTTATGTCTATGGTTTCGTTCATTTACCCGCCTATAAACCACTTTTCTCCACCTCGAACTCCTTAATAATAAATTGCTGCTAACCCGCTTCAGAACTGGATTTAATTAATGTTCTCATCCCTTGACAATACTTGTGTTGTATCCCTAAACTTAAGGGTTGTGGGGAATTGTGGATATTTGTGGGATTTTTAATAACAATTAATAGGAATTAATCACTGTGTTTCGGGGTGCTAGTGCGATAAACATGGATGCAAAAGGGCGGATCGCTATTCCAATGCGATACCGAGAATCCTTGCGTTCTGAGCACGAAGGTATCGTTGTTATTACAGTAGATATTCAATCGCATTGTTTATTGATCTATCCGATCCACGAATGGGAATTGATAGAAGCAAAGTTAATGCAGCTATCTGACACCGACAAAGTTGAACGCTCCATGAAACGAAGATTATTAGGCCACGCTCATGAATGTGAGTTAGATGGTAATGGACGCGCGCTTGTTCCTCCAGCTTTAAGACAGTATGCAGGGTTACAAAAGAAAACCATGCTGGTGGGCTTATTGAACAAGTTTGAATTGTGGGATGAGGCCGCTTGGCAGACACAAATGGATGAAAGCCATGAGTTGATCCAAGCTGAAGATCTCGCTAACCATGAAAGATTAGCTAATTTTTCATTATAAATAACCAATTAAGAAGAGTGTGATGAGCCAAGAATTTGCCCATTTATCTGTACTACTAAAAGAAACCGTTGACGGTTTGAATATCCATGAAGATGGCATCTATATCGATGGCACTTTTGGACGTGGTGGTCATTCTAGGCATGTGCTGAGTCAACTCGGTGAAAATGGTCGCTTGATTGCTATCGATCGCGACCCTCAAGCAATTGAAGCTGCAAAACAGTTTGCTGACGATCCTCGCTTTCAGATTGTTCATGGTGGATTTGGTCAGTTGGCTGAATATGTTACTGAGCTAGGCCTAAAAGGCAAAATCAATGGTGTGTTACTGGATCTCGGTGTGTCGTCACCGCAATTAGATGATGCTGAGCGTGGATTTAGCTTTTTACGCGATGGGCCATTAGACATGCGTATGGATAACAGCCAAGGCCAAACTGCTGCCCAGTGGATTGCGAAAGCTGATATTGAAGATATGGCTTGGGTATTTAGAACCTATGGTGAAGAGAAAAACTCGCGCCATATTGCTCGTTGTATTGCGGCTGACCGTGATGAAAAGCCTTTTCTAAGAACCAAAGATTTAGCTGATTTAATTGCTCGTATTACTAAAAATAAAGAGCGTAACAAGCATCCTGCTACTCGTGTTTTCCAAGCGATTCGAATTTATATCAACAGTGAGCTTGAGCAAATCGAGCAAGCATTAGAAGGTGCTGTTGAAGTACTGGCGCCTGAAGGTCGCTTGTCTGTGATCAGTTTCCATTCGTTAGAAGATCGAATGGTGAAACGCTTTATTCGTAAGAATAGCCAAGGTGAGAGTGTGCCACATGGCCTGCCAATCACTGAAGCTGAAATCAATAAATCAAGAAAGCTTAAATCTATGGGTAAGGCAATGAAGCCTTCAGATATTGAGATTGAGCAAAACCCTCGTGCACGTAGTTCGGTACTTCGTGTCGCGCAGCGTCTTGATTATTAACAGTAAATGATGACGCTAATCTGCTATTCATTTAACGGGTTAGTGTTGTATAGATTGAAAGATAAATGGGGTTAACTTGGGGCAATCATCAATAAAATTATCACGTATTGTACTCGCTGATATTTGGCGACATAAGTGGATTTTATTAATGTCGATGGTCGTACTCATCAATGCAGTTGGTGTGGTTTATACCAGTCATGCAACCCGTAAGTTAACTTCGCAGATGGATCATTTATTACAAGAGCGCGACCGATTAGACATTGAATGGCGCAACTTGTTATTGGAAGAGCAATCTAAGTCGGAACACAGTCGTGTGACTCGAATTGCCACTAAAGATTTAAAAATGATGAGGCCATTACCCAAAGAAGAAGTGGTTATTCGGTTACCGTAGATTAGGTTGTAATAGCAGGGCTGCAGTCAAAGAGCTCGATAGAATAGGGATTGTTGAGTCACTAACTCAAGTTTAAATAATGAGCAGACAAGCTAAGCGTAAGTTAAATCCAGAGCTAATTCCGTGGCGATTATTCGTTGTGGTTGGTTTTGTTTTGCTTTTATTTACCGCTTTGATTGCTCGAGCAGCTTATATTCAAATTATTGAACCGGACAAATTACGTCACGAAAGTGATATGCGTACGCTACGAACCAGTAGCAACCAAGTACAGCGTGGCTTAATCACAGACCGAAACGGTGAAATGCTGGCAGTGAGTGTACCAGTTCGCGCGGTTTGGGCCGATCCTAAAATTTCCCACGATAAAGATGCCTTTAAAGACATGCGTCGCTGGAAAGCGCTTGCGGATGTGTTACATGAGCCTGTCGATAAAATCGTTAATAAAGTGCAGCGCGATCCAAAGCGTCGATTTATCTATTTAAAACGCCAAGTGACGCCAGCTGTTGCTGAATACATCAAGCAGTTAAAAATCTCGGGCATTTATTTAAAATCTGAATCTCGCCGTTATTACCCTGCGGGTGAAACCGCTGCACAGTTGGTTGGGTTAACCAATATCGATGATGTCGGTATTGAAGGTATTGAAAATGCATATGACAGTTGGCTAACAGGCACGCCTTCTAAACAAAAAGTACGTAAGTCTCGCGATGGTAAAGTGGTTCAGCGTCTAGATATCGTTGAAGAAGGTGAGAGCTCAAATGATTTAGTGCTCAGTATCGATCAGCGTATTCAGCAACTTGCCTATCGTGAGTTAAAGCGCACAACAGAAATTAACCAAGCGACGTCAGGGTCTGTGGTGGTATTAGACGTGCATACAGGCGAAGTCCTTGCAATGGTTAACACACCATCTTACAACCCAAATTCCCGTGAAAACTTACAATCCTATCGCATGCGTAATCGCGCATTGACGGATACCTTTGAGCCGGGCTCGACCGTAAAACCGTTCGTGGTCGCTGCAGCATTAGAGGCGGGTACTGTTGAGCGCAATGATTTAATTAATACTTCTCCAGGCTGGATGCGAGTGGGTGGACGACAAGTTCGCGACACAATCAACTACGGCAACATGACCTTAGACAAAATCTTAGTGAAATCCAGTAACGTCGGGATCAGTAAGGTTTCGTTATCTATGCCAGTTCAAGAGTTACTTGGAACCTACCAGTCTATGGGGCTAGGTAACTATTCAGGTATTAATTTGGCTGGTGAAAGCGCGGGCCTTATTCATGATCGTCGCCGTTGGTCAGACTTTGAACGTGCGACGTTATCTTATGGCTATGGTCTGACAGCGACACCACTTCAGCTAGCAAGAATGTATGCCACATTAGGCAGCGGTGGAGTGCTTTATCCCGTATCGATTCTCAAGTTAAAGCAAGCGCCTCGTGGCGAGCAAGTGATCTCCGAGCAGACGGCCAAAGATGTCATGGAAATGATGGTTGGGGTGACAGAACGTGGCGGCACAGCGACTAAAGCCCATATTGATGGCTACCCTATTGCAGGTAAAACCGGTACTAGTCGTAAATCAATAGCGGGTGGATATGGCGATGATTATGTCTCGCTATTTGCTGGTGTGGCACCAGTGCACAATCCTCGTTTAGCGATTTCGATTGTAGTTAATGAGCCTAAAGGCGATCGCTACCACGGTGGTGATGTTGCTGGTCCTGCTTTTGCAAAAATTATGTCCGGAGCATTACAGATGCTCAATGTAGAGCCATTAAATGAGAAAGAAAAAGTTGAATTGGCTGCTATCGCTAGGAGGGCAGAATAATGCTTCTTAGTGATTTATTAGCTCCTTGGTTTCATTATGCTGGCCGTGAGTCAGTCTCTTCAATGACTTTAGATAGTCGTGAAGTCAGCCAAGGTTGCTTGTTTGTGGCGTTACCTGGCCATCAAGTAGATGGTAGAAAATTTATTAACAAGGCCATTGATGCTGGTGCCCTTGGTGCGTTGATTCATACCGATAACCCTGATGAGCATGGCCAAGTGAATCATCATGATTCTGGCGTAGTATTAGTTTCATTTTTTCAGTTAAGTCGTCAATTATCGGCAGTCGCCGCGCAGTTATATCCTTTGCTTAATTCAAATATGGCGATCATTGGGATTACTGGGACAAACGGTAAAACCTCAGTGAGTCAGCTTATTGCCCAGCTAGTGACGTTGAAACAGCAAAAAGCCGCTGTGATGGGCACGCTTGGTAATGGTGTTTGGGGAAGCTTGATTGATAGTGGTAATACAACTGCAGATGCCATTACTCTGGTGCGACAGCTACATGAGTTTCAGCAGCAAAATGTTAATGCATGTGCGATTGAAGTCTCTAGTCATGGATTAGTGCAAGGCCGCGTAGAAGCAGTGCCTTTTAATACAGCTGTGTTTACCAATTTAAGTCGTGACCACCTTGATTATCATGGTGACATGGATGCTTACGGCGCGGCTAAAAAGCGCTTGTTTACTTTTGCATGTGTTAAAAAGGGCTTACTGAACCTTGATGATGCTGTTGGTGAGAGTTGGTTTACCGAGCTTAAGTCGGCCAATATGTTTGGCTTCAGTCTTAAAAAACATCCTTTAGCGCGCTTTTATACCGACAATATGCGTTTTAATGATGCAGGGGTGACATGTGATTTGTATTACCCTGCAGACATTAATGACTCTGACTCAGAATTATTGAAAGGGCAGTTATCTTCGCCGCTTCTAGGCGACTTTAATTTATCTAATCTTGTTGCTGCCTTAGGTTCCTTGTATTTACAAAGCTCGTTAAACGCCCAAACCGCTGGTCGAGAGTTGATGAATGAGCTACTAACGTTAGTGCCTCAGCTTAAGCCTGTCGCTGGACGGATGGAGCGATTTAATCAAGTTAATGGCCCAACATTAGTTGTTGACTATGCACATACACCAGATGCGATTGAGCATGCATTAAAAGCACTGCGTATTCATTGCGAAGGCACCTTATGGTGCGTATTTGGTTGTGGTGGTGACAGAGATAAAGGTAAGCGTCCATTAATGGCCCAAGCTGCTGAACAATATGCAGATAAAGTGATGGTTACCAGTGACAATGTTCGTAGTGAAGATCCTATGAGCATTATTAACGATGTGGTTGCTGGGTTTACAAACTCAGAGCAAGCCTTAGTTGAGGTCGATAGAATTGATGCGATAAAAGCGGTGTCACAATTGGCTGAAGCTGGCGATATTGTTTTGCTCGCGGGTAAAGGGCACGAAACTTACCAAGAAATCGCTGGTAGCCGAGTCGATTACGATGAACGTGCATTAGCCCTGATGTTAACCAGTCCAGATGCAGAGCAACCTCTTGTCAAAACAGGAGGCATCTGATGATAGAGATTAAATTATCAACTTTAGCTGCTGAGCTTAACGCTCAACTCATCGGCGCTGACATCACCATTAATGATGTAACCAGTGACAGCCGAAAAATGCTGGAAAGCAGTTTGTTTGTTGCCTTAAAAGGTTTACGTTTTGATGGCCATAGCTTTGCTGAAACAGCAATCGAAAATGGTGCCAAAGCGTTATTGGTAGAGCGACAACTTGATGTCAATATTCCACAGCTTGTTGTCGAGAACACGCAAAAAGCCATGGGCGCTATTGGTGCATTTGTTCGTCAACAAGTGAATCCTAAATCAGTTGCACTGACTGGCTCTAATGGCAAAACGACGGTTAAAGAAATCGTTGCGACAATATTAACTCAGCACCATAAAGTGTTGTTTACTGCTGGCAATTTTAACAACGAAATCGGTGTGCCATTAACACTATTAAGACTTGAGCAAGGCCATGAGTATGGTGTGTTTGAGTTAGGCGCAAATCATCAGGGTGAAATTAATTATACTTCATCTTTAGTGACGCCTCAGGTGGCATTAGTGAATAATGTCGGCCGTGCTCATCTTGAAGGTTTTGGTTCAATTGAAGGCGTTGCTGAGGCAAAGTCTGAAATCTTTAATCATCTAAGTAAAGACGGTACTGCCATTATTAATGCTGATGATGATTTTGCTGATTTCATGGTAAAAAAAGCATCGGCCTTTAAGCAACTGACGTTTTCTATTTCTGAAACTATCGACGCTGATATTAAAGCGCTTGATATTGTTGCTGATGATACTGGTTGTTATCAGTTTACTTTATTGGTTTCGGGTCATTCATATCCAGTACAACTTCCATTAGCAGGCTTACATCAAGTCAGTAATGCATTAGCTGCTAGCGCCATTTGTATCGCTTTAAATATCCCTGTTGCAGATATTGTAACGGGGTTAAGTTCGTTAACGCCCGTTAAAGGAAGAATGGTACCGCACAAGATGGGGCGGATCTTACTCGTTGATGACAGTTATAACGCCAACCCGACTTCTGTGGATGCCGCGATCAGCTGGTTAAAACAAACTCGCGGTTTTCGGTGTTTAGTACTGGGAGATTTGGGTGAATTAGGTGACAATAGCGCCCTTTTGCATTTTGAGGTTGGCGAACAAGCCAAGCTCGCTGGAATCGATGACCTGTTTTGTTGCGGACAACTCACTGAATCAACTAGTAAAGCGTTTGGTTCTGAGCACTATAGTGACTCAGATATACTCGTTAAAACATTAATGAAAAAGATAAATCAGTTACCGGATGATGTAACTATTTTAGTTAAAGGTTCTCGAAGCGCAGCGATGGAAACTGTGGTCGAAGAATTATTAAATGCCAATAGGCGCGGGGAGTTTGTTTAGATGCTGGCTTATTTAGCTGAGTATTTAACCCAGTTTTACAGTGGGTTTAATGTATTTTCATATCTGACCTTAAGAGCCATTTTAGGGCTTATGACGGGGCTAATTTTTAGCTTATGGTTTGGTCCCAAGTTGATTGAGCGATTGCAACTACTGCAGATTGGTCAAGTCGTCAGAAATGATGGGCCAGAGTCGCATTTCAGTAAGCGCGGAACCCCTACTATGGGTGGTTTACTGATCCTCGCGGGGATTTTTGTCAGTGTATTATTGTGGGGTGATTTGTCGAATCGATACGTCATCGTCATGTTGTTTGTTTTAGGCACGTTTGGTGGTATTGGCTTCCTTGATGATTACCTCAAAGTCGTCAAAAAGGATTCTAAAGGGCTTATTGCTCGCTGGAAATATGCTTCACAATCAATAGCAGCCTTAGCCGTTGCTTTTTACTTATATAGTTCAGCGACAATACCTGGCGAGACTCAGTTAGTCGTGCCATTTTTTAAAGATGTGATGCCGCAATTGGGCTTACTTTATATCGTGCTGGCTTACTTCACCATTGTTGGTGCAAGTAACGCTGTGAATTTAACTGATGGTCTTGATGGCTTAGCAATTATGCCAACCGTTATGGTGGCTGCAGCATTTGCTCTTATTGCCTATTTATCAGGACATGCGCAGTTTGCTAGCTATTTACATATTCCGCATCTGCCAGATGCAGGTGAGCTGGTAATTGTATGTACCGCGATAGTCGGTGCTGGTTTAGGATTTTTATGGTTTAACACTTACCCTGCTCAAGTATTCATGGGTGATGTTGGATCATTAGCACTTGGAGCAGGTCTTGGTGCTATTGCGGTATTAGTCCGTCAAGAAGTGTTATTAGTGATTATGGGCGGTGTTTTCGTGATGGAAACAGTGTCGGTGATTTTACAGGTGGGTTCTTACAAATTACGTGGACAACGTATTTTTAGAATGGCACCGATTCATCACCATTACGAATTAAAAGGTTGGCCAGAACCAAGAGTGATTGTTCGCTTTTGGATTATTTCGTTATTCCTAGTCATGCTAGGACTGGCAACCCTTAAGTTAAGGTAGTAAGCAATGCAATCAAGCTATTCACATATTGTTTTGGGGTTAGGTGCAACAGGGTTATCTGTTGTGCGTTATCTGATGTCCCAAGGTATTACACCATTGGTGATGGATAGCAGACGAGCACCGCCTGGCCGAGATACGTTAGCGCAGGAATTCCCTGATGTTGAACTACTTACTGGCGGGTTTGTGTGTCGTTATTTAGTGCAAGCACAACATATTATTGTTAGCCCTGGCATTGCGGTTGATACACCTGAAATTCGCGCAGCGATTGATATGGGTATCGAAGTGATAGGTGATGTTGAGCTGTTTGCTCAAGCGGTAGCTGATAGGGCTCCTTGTGTGGTCGCGATTACTGGCTCAAACGGTAAAACGACCGTGACGACTCTGGTTTACGACATACTCAAAGCTGCTGGTAAAAAGGTCGCGGTGGGCGGCAATATCGGCATTCCTGTATTGGATTTACTTGCTACAGATGCTGAGTATTTTGTATTGGAATTATCGAGTTTCCAATTAGAAACGACCCACAGCTTGAATTGTATTGCGGCAACATGCTTGAACGTCAGTGAAGATCATATGGACAGATACCATGACATTCATACGTATCGAGCGGCAAAATTACGTCTATATCAGCAAAGCCGATTCGTGATGTTTAATCGCGATGATCAACTGACATTTCCTGATGAGCCAACAAATCAAAATACGTTTGGTTTAGGAGTTCCTGAAGGTGATGAATGGGGCATTGCAGATGGCAAGATATTACATGGCGAAAGTGAAATCATGAATTTACATGAGGTCAGCTTAATCGGTAGCCATAACCAAGCCAACTTGTTAGCTGCTATGGCGCTAACGGATGCTTGCGGTATTGATAAGCGCTTTATGATTGATATCGCATCAAATTTTGCGGGCTTAGAGCATCGATGTGAGATGGCGGGCCTTAAGCAAGGCGTTACATACATCAATGATTCCAAAGCAACCAATGTAGGGGCAACTGTTGCGGCTTTAAATGGGTTAAGCGACCACTTAGGCGATTTGATTCTAATTGCCGGTGGCGAAGGCAAAGGTGCAGACTTTAAAGAGCTTGAAGCTTCGCTTAGCAATGTGACTCAAGTGATTACCTTTGGCAAAGATGGCGCAAAAATCGCTGCATTAAAAGCGGATAGTATTACGGTTAATAACCTTGAAGAAGCAGTGGCAAAAGCAGTTGAAATAACTTTTTCAGGGGATATCGTTTTATTATCTCCAGCTTGTGCCAGTACTGATATGTACAAGAACTTCATGGAAAGAGGCCATCACTTTAAGCAATTAGTGGAGCAGATTGAAGATGGCGAGGGGTGAGCAGCAACTTAGCTTATTCCAACAAGTCCTAAAGAGGTCTTGGCCAGATATATTATCTGAAACTTCACCAAGTGATCAGTTGTATGACCGGAGTTTGTTTGTCGCCGTTGTTGGCTTGATAGCTTTTGGTTTTATTATGGTGATGTCAGCTTCTATGCCTGAAGCTCAAAAGCTGACAGAAAATCCGTTCCATTTTATTTATCGCCATGTGGCATATCTGATGGGATGTGGTGTTATTGCTTATGCAGTGCTGAACATAGAACTGAAGTTCTGGGAAAGGTATAGCGCCTACTTAGTGCTGTTAGTGCTGCTCATGTTGGTAGCCGTTTTAGTTGTCGGCACAACGGTAAATGGGGCAACACGCTGGTTATCGGTTGGGCCTGTTAGGATCCAAGTTGCTGAAATTGCCAAGTTTGTGTTCATTATTTACATGTCGGGTTATTTAGTACGTCGACATGGCGAATTAAGAGAAAACAGTAAAGGTTTCATTAAGCCCATTATTGTATTTACATTATTTGCTTTGTTGATTTTGGCACAGCCGGATTTAGGAACTGTCGTTGTACTGTTTGTTTGTACTGTCAGTTTGTTATTCCTTGCGGGAGCTAGGATTTTTGACTTTTTAGTCTTGATGATTTTTGGTGTTGGCTCTTTTGTATTTTTAGTGGTGTTTGAGCCTTATCGTATGCGACGGGTTACGTCCTTTTTGGACCCATGGGAAGACCCATTTGGTAGTGGTTATCAGCTAACCCAATCACTGATGGCTTATGGACGCGGCGATATTTTTGGCCAAGGTTTAGGCAACAGTATTCAAAAACTGTCATACCTGCCTGAGGCTCACACAGATTTTATCTTTGCTGTGATTGGTGAAGAGTTAGGTTTTGTAGGCATTGTTTGTGTATTAACCGTGTTGTTTTTTGTAGCGTTCAGAGCAATTCGTTTAGGCAATTTATGTTTAAGTATTCAGCGCCCATTTGAAAGCTATTTGGCCTACGGGATCGGGATTTGGATTTGTTTCCAGACAGTTGTAAACGTCGGCGCAAGTATTGGGATGTTACCCACAAAAGGATTAACACTGCCCTTTATTAGTTATGGTGGCAGTAGCTTATGGGTAATGACTGCAGCCGTGATGCTATTGATACGAATCGATTACGAAAGGCGGCTAAGTTTGACACAAGCGGTGCAAGGGAGAGTAAAGAAATGAGCCCTAATATGACTGATGCACCCAAATTATTGGTGATGGCTGGCGGTACGGGTGGACATGTGTTCCCGGCGTTAGCAGTGGCAAAAGCATTAGCTAAAAAAGGTTGGCAAGTACGTTGGTTAGGTACTGCTGATAGGATGGAGGCGCGTTTAGTGCCTCAGCATGGATTTGATATTGAGTTCATCGATATTAAAGGCGTGCGCGGCAACGGTATCATCAGAAAGCTGGCAGCGCCGTTTAAGATTTTACGTTCAATCATGCAAGCTAAAGCGTTTATTAATGAGTACAAGCCTGATGTGATTTTAGGTATGGGTGGTTTTGCTAGCGGCCCTGGTGGCGTAGCGGCAAAGCTCTCTGGTATTCCATTAGTTTTGCATGAACAAAATGCAATTCCAGGGATGACCAACAAGTTGTTATCTCGTATTGCCAGTAAAGTACTTTGTGCTTTTCCAAATACCTTTTTACCGGCAACCAATGCTGAGGTTGTAGGTAACCCAATTCGACAAGAGCTTATCGAATTAGGAGAAAAAACCAAGGTTTGTGACGATGAAGCGTTAAAAGTATTAGTCGTCGGTGGCAGTTTAGGCGCCAAAATTTTTAACGATGTCATGCCTGATGTTGTAGGGCAATTAAGCCAACAACATTCAATTACGGTTTGGCATCAGGTAGGCAAAGGAAATCAGACTACCGTAAAAAGCCAATATCAAGACAAGGGTCAAGCAGCCAGTGTCAATGTGGCAGAATTTATAGATGACATGGAAGCCGCTTATCGCTGGGCTGATATTGTTGTTTGTCGCTCAGGAGCGTTAACCGTTTCTGAGTTAGCAGCGGTGGGAAGAGCCAGTATTTTGGTGCCCTATCCACATGCAGTAGACGATCACCAAACAAAGAACGCTTCAGTATTAGTAGAAGCCGGTGCGGCATTTTTATTACCGCAAACCATATTAAACGCAGAAAATTTAGCTGAAAAGTTAACCCTTTTCGCTGAAAAAAGACACGTTGTATCAGAGATGGCACAACAGGCCAGAAGTGTTGCAGTGTTAGATGCAACCCAACGTGTAGCGAGTATTTGTGCTGAATTAGCACGAAAGGATTGAAATGACTAAAACAGAAAAGTACGCCCAGTTACGCACCATGATCCCAGAGATGAGAAGGATTAAAAAAATCCATTTCGTCGGAATAGGCGGAGCAGGTATGGGTGGGATAGCCGAAGTGTTAGTGAATGAAGGTTATCAAATCAGTGGCTCAGATATTGCCATTAACAGTGTTACTGAAAGATTAGAGAGTTTAGGCGCCAAGATCATTATTGGTCATCAGGCTGAAAGCGTTGCTGATGTTGATGTCGTTGTTGTTTCGACTGCAATCGATAAAGAAAACCCTGAAATCATTGCTGCAAAAGAGCGTCGTATTCCAATCGTGCGCCGTGCGGAAATGTTAGCAGAACTTATGCGTTATCGTCACGGAGTTGCCATCGCTGGCACTCACGGTAAAACAACGACAACCAGCTTAATCGCAAGCGTGTATGGACAAGCTGAGCGTGATCCTACTTTCGTTATTGGTGGGTTACTTAACAGTGCAGGTACGAATGCTCGTTTAGGTACTAGTCGTTATTTGATTGCTGAAGCAGATGAGAGTGATGCGAGCTTTTTACACTTACAGCCTATGGTCAGTGTGATCACTAATATCGAAGCTGACCACATGGACACCTATGGTGGTGATTTTGAAAAGTTGAAAACCACATTTGTGGACTTTTTACATAACCTGCCATTTTATGGTGTGGCTGTGATGTGTATCGATGATGAAGTGATTCAAGAAATTATGCCAAGGGTTGGCAGACAAGTGGTGACTTATGGCTTTAGTGATGTTGCCGACGTGCAAGCGCTGAACTTTAAACAAGTCGGTCATCAGAGCCAATTCAGTGTTCGTCGTAAAAACCGTGATGATTTAGATATTGTGTTAAATCTTCCTGGCGAACATAACGTGTTAAATGCATTAGCTGCAATTGCTGTTGCTAGTGAAGATGATATTGATGATGAATCTATTGTTGCAGCGTTAGCTGAATTTGAAGGCATCGGCAGACGTTTCCAACACCTTGGTGAATTTGATACCGCTAATGGCAAAGTGATGTTAGTGGATGATTATGGTCATCACCCAAGTGAAGTCTTAGCAACGATTAAAGCTGCTAGAGCTGGCTGGCCGGATAAGCGTTTAGTGATGGCGTATCAGCCGCATCGTTTTAGTCGAACACGTGACTTGTATGAAGATTTTGTTGAAGTGTTATCACAAGTTGACGGTTTATTGCTGTTAGATGTTTATGCCGCGGGTGAAAGCGTAATCCCTGGAGCCGATGGTCGTGCCTTGTGTCGTTCAATCAGGCTACGTGGGCAAGTGGACCCGATTTTTGTCGCATCACCTGAATTATTAACAGATGTACTGCCAGATGTATTGCAAGAAGGTGACTTATTACTGACGCAAGGTGCGGGTAATATTGGCGCATTATCAAAGTTATTAGCATCGAGCAATTTAGGTTTTGATAAATAATTTTGGACCTTCACCACTTAAATGTGATGAACATTTTTTGTACTATAACTGTCTGTAAATATAAGCTTTAATACAGTCAGCATGCTGGATATAATGGTGAATTGCCTAATGAAAGTGACAGTGTACAGTTTGGAGATACAGTAACTGTGGCGTGGAGTGATAAAGCACGCCAACTGAAAGGCCATTTGAGTGAAGTCAATTGGTACTTATATACAGGCTTACTGTTTTTGCTGACGGTACTGCTCACCATAGTTTGGGCGGGATTGAAGTTGAATGTTTTACTCAACGATGCTGATGCTTTACCCATTGATGCAGTGGCGATTAAAGGCGAAAGAATTTATACCTCAGATGCTGAAATACAAGCGGCATTGCAGGCACTAATGGAACGAAGCTTTTTTAGTGCAGATGTAGGTGAGGTACAACAAGCGTTAGAAGCATTACCATGGGTTTACCATGCATCCGTTAGACGAGAGTGGCCTGCAAAACTGAAGGTGACCTTGCAAGAGCAGCATGCAGTAGCACATTGGAATGGTGATGATTGGCTTAACATTAATGGTGAAGTGTTTGCTGCACAGACCCATGAGAGCATTAGCCTTTTGCCTTTGCTTTCAGGCCCAGAAGAAATGTCTTCTGAAGTGTTAACCAGTTATCAGCAATTGTCTGATTTATTAAGTATTAATGGTTTTAAACTCGCAAGCTTAAGTTTAAGCCCAAGGCATGCATGGCATGCAACGTTAGATAACGGCATCCTTCTCGAACTAGGACGAGAAGACAAGATGTCGAGAATCCAAAGATTTATTAATGTTTATCCTGAAATAACACGTAATGAAAAGCCAATAGCAACGATCGATTTGCGCTATGACACCGGAGTCGCCGTTGGTTGGGATGATACTAAAACAGAGAGTCGACACTAAATGACCAAAAATCAGGAAAGAAATCTTATCGTAGGCTTAGATATTGGCACGTCCAAGGTCGCAGTGATCATTGGTGAAGTGCTGCCTGACGGTGAGATAAGCGTGGTCGGTTTAGGTAATCACCCTTCCCGTGGTATGGATAAAGGTGGCGTGAATGATTTGGACTCTATTGTTAAGAGTGTCCAGCGTGCACTAGACCAGGCTGAGCTAATGGCTGATTGCCAAGTATCATCAGTGTATTTAAGTATTTCAGGTAAACACATCGCATGTCAGAACGAGAATGGCATGGTGTCAATTAATGATGAAGAAGTAACGCAAGAAGACGTTGATAACGTTATTCATACTGCACGTTCAGTAAAAATACCAACGGAAAGACGTATTTTGCACGTGTTACCACAAGAATATTCAATTGATGTTCAAGATGGTATTAAGAGTCCTATCGGCATGTCAGGCATGCGAATGGAAGCGAAAGCGCATATCGTCACCTGTGCAAATGACATGGCAAAGAACATCACTAAAAGTGTTGAGCGCTGTGGTTTAACCGTCGATGATTTGGTTTTTTCAGGCATTGCGTCAGCTGATTCAGTGTTAACCAATGATGAAAAAGATCTAGGTGTTTGCATCGTTGATATTGGTGGCGGTACAACAGATATCGCTGTTTACACCAATGGCGCCCTTAGACATTGCGCCGTGATTTCTGTTGCAGGTAACCAAGTTACCAGTGATATTGCCAAAATTTTTAGAACGCCATTAACGCATGCTGAGCAAATTAAAGTGCAATTTGCTAGCGCGAGAAGCTCAATGGTGAGCCGTGAAGATAGCATTGAAGTGCCATCAGTAGGCGGTCGTCCTTCACGCAGTATGTCTCGTCACACATTGGCGGAAGTAGTGGAACCAAGATATCAGGAATTATTTGAACTGGTATTAAAAGAATTAACTGACTGTGGCTTAGAAGATCAAATAGCTGCAGGCATAGTATTAACAGGCGGAACCGCATCGATTACTGGTGCAGTTGATATTGCTGAAGCGACTTTCGGTATGCCAGTTAGGGTGGCGTCGCCGCTGCCAGTAAAAGGGTTAAATGAATACGTGGATCAACCTATATATTCTACAGGTATAGGCTTGCTTCATTATGGCGCCAGACGCGTTATCGAACGTCAGTTCGAGCGTCCTGAACGTCAAGGGGTTACCAGTCTTTTGAATCGGGTCAAAAGCTGGTTTAAGGGTGAATTTTAATAACGCAGACAAACGGAGATCAGACAATGTTTGAGATCATGGACACACATAATGACGAAGCGGTGATCAAGGTCATCGGCGTCGGTGGTGGTGGCGGTAACGCTGTCGAACATATGGTTAAACACAGCATCGAAGGTGTTGAGTTTATCGTAACGAATACGGATGCTCAGGCATTACGCAAATCAGGTGCTGGTTCAACAATTCAATTAGGGCGCGATGTCACTAAAGGTCTTGGTGCTGGAGCAAATCCTGATGTGGGTCGCCAAGCTGCTGTTGAAGATAAAGAAAACATCCGCGCTGCGATTAAAGGATCTGACATGGTCTTTATCGCTGCAGGTATGGGCGGTGGTACCGGAACGGGTGCTGCGCCTGTTGTTGCTGAAATTGCTCGCGAAGAAGGTATTTTAACTGTTGCAGTTGTGACAAAACCTTTTCCTTTTGAAGGCAAAAAGCGTATGACTT
Source organism: Shewanella olleyana (assembly GCF_023283825.1). Taxonomy (GTDB): domain Bacteria; phylum Pseudomonadota; class Gammaproteobacteria; order Enterobacterales; family Shewanellaceae; genus Shewanella; species Shewanella olleyana. Next base: position 181,655 of record NZ_JAKILD010000005.1, read on the forward strand.
TTGCTGATCAAGGTATTGCAGAGCTAGCAAAACATGTTGATTCACTGATCACTATTCCTAATGAAAAGTTATTAAAAGTATTAGGCCGAGGCACTTCATTACTTGACGCATTTGCTGCGGCGAACAATGTTTTATTAGGCGCTGTACAAGGTATTGCAGAGTTAATTACTCGCCCAGGTTTAATCAACGTGGATTTCGCCGATGTGAAAACGGTTATGTCAGAAATGGGTAATGCCATGATGGGCACAGGCGTAGCAACCGGTGATGATCGCGCTGAAGAAGCGGCTGAAGCAGCTGTTGCAAGTCCATTACTTGAAGATATTGATCTAGCTGGTGCGCGTGGCGTATTAGTCAACATCACTGCAGGTATGGATATCAGTATTGAAGAGCTAGAAACAGTGGGTAACCATGTTAAAGCTTATGCTTCAGACAATGCGACTGTGGTTGTTGGTGCTGTTATTGACCCTGAAATGAGTGAAGAGCTACGTGTAACAGTTGTTGCTACTGGTATTGGTGCTGAGAAAAAGCCTGATATTCAATTAGTCACTAAGCCTGTTTCACGCCCTGAGCCTGCACCGGTCATTGAGCCTAAAGTTGAGCCAGTAGAAGAGCCAGCTGCAGCAAGTTACGTTGCGCCAACGGGTAATGCAGTTCCAGCTCCTCAACAAGCTGCGCAACCTGCAGCACGAGTTGATGGCGATTACTTAGATATTCCAGCATTTTTACGTAAGCAAGCTGATTAGTTGCTGATAGTAAAAATGAAAATCTAAAAACCTAAGATGTTGATAAAATGTTGCTTATGTAAGTAGAGACGGATAAAAAGACTTTAAAGGGTTCTTTTTTGTGAAAAGACAATTTTATGGTAGTATACCGCCTCAGCTTACTGGGTTAACTCAGTATATGTAGCTCAAGAATGTTTATTTTAAAGTGATTAAAACGGGTAACTGAATGATTTTTCAAAGAACTGTTCAAAAAATGGTGAAGAGTACTGGTGTCGGATTGCATTCCGGCAACAAGGTAACTCTGTGCATTATGCCCGCACCTGTCAATACTGGTATCGTACTTAGACGTACAGATTTAAACCCAGCAGTGGAAATTCCTGCTAAGGCTAATCTTGTCCGTGAAACAACTATGTGTACGGCATTAGTGAATGATGAAGGTGTTCGCATTTCAACTATCGAACATTTATTTGCAGCACTTGCAGGCCTTGGCATAGATAACGCCGTTATCGAAGTTGATGCTCCTGAAATCCCGATTATGGATGGCAGTGCAAGTCCGTTTGTTTTTTTACTGCAAAGCGCAGGTATTAAAGAACAATCGGTAGCTAAGAAATATATTAAAATCAATCAAACCATTCGTGTTGAAGACGGTGACAAATGGGCAGAATTAAAGCCATTTAAAGGCTTTAGAGTCGATTTTAAAATTGACTTTAATCACCCTGAGATCTCACGCAGTCAACAGCATATGGTGATGGATTTTTCAACATCTGCTTTTGTTAAAGATATTAGCCGAGCTAGAACATTCGGCTTTATGCAAGATATCGAATATCTACGTGCTAATAATTTAGCACTAGGTGGCAGCATGGAAAATGCTGTAGTGCTTGACGAGTATCGTGTCCTTAACCCTGACGGTCTGCGATATGAGGACGAGTTTGTTAAGCATAAGATTCTTGATGCGTTTGGTGATTTATATGTAGCAGGTCATGCCATTGTTGGTGAGTTCTGTGCATATAAAACAGGCCATGCACTAAACAACCAATTGGTTAGAGCATTACTTGCACAACAAGAAGCGTGGGAATTAGTCAGCTTTGAAAATGAAGTTGATGTACCACTGAGCTTCATGGTGCCAGGCGCTGTATCTTTAGCGTAAAAATTAAGATTGCCTATTACGGCTGGCTAATGCAGCCAGCCGTTTTAGTTTTTCGCCTAGTGAACCTTCTACGTGATCAGCCAATGTCTGCAGGTGTTCTGCAGCAACAGGGCTGATTTTTGCATAATTAGTTGGTGCTTTACTTGGCGTAATTGCTATCCCTGGGTTGACTTTAACCTCTATAGCGGTAAGCATTGGAAGCGTTTCTTCCTGAAGTTGTTGCAGTAGTTTGGTCTTTTGGAAATTTATTCTAGCAGCCCATGCAGCCGAAGTAGTTTCAATAACAAGAACACCCTGACGAAGATTAGCGACTTTTAGCTGTTCACTAACAGGACCATTTAAACACTGCTTTACATAAGTATTCAGTTGATTTAATAGTTCTGCTTTCTCAGCGAGTTCCGGTAATGTTCCCGATTGATGTAGTAATCTACTGAGATCTTGAGGGGGCTTTTTCATATGATAATAAGATGGCTGAGTTAGGCTATGAGTGTAACAGTTTTTATTCAAGGTCGAAATGGAGTAACACGTTGGCACCCTAGCAAACGTTGGTTACTTCTACCTATCCTTTTAGTGGCGGCAGGAACTGGTCTTTACCAGCAGAGTGCTGATCGTTTTGCTGCGCAGCAAACCAAAGTTGATGAAAATCAAAAACTGCGCGAACAGCAAAAACAACAAGTCATTAATCTCAAAAAAGCGACAGAAACTCAATTAAGCACTTTAGTTGCCCACGTCGCAAGAATGCAAGCTAACGTTACTCGACTTGAAGCGTTAGGCCAGCAAGTTGCCGAAAATAATTTACTTGAAGATCAATTCGACTTCTCTACTGAAGTCGGGGTTGGTGGTTTGAGTGAAATAGGCGCTGGCGTCGAACTAAACCAACTGTTAGACGATATGTCACAGTTGGCCTCCAGAATTGATAATAATAATGTTCAGTTGTCACTACTTGAAACCGTGGCAACTAATCTCCATATAGATAAAGAACGTTATATATCAGGGCGACCAATCGTTAAAGGTTGGTTATCTTCGCCCTACGGTTTACGAAATGACCCTTTTAATGGTCGTAGAACTTTGCATAAAGGCATTGATTTTGCGGGTAAGGAAGGCGGCGATGTAATTGCAACTGCTGCAGGTGTGGTTACATGGTCAGGAAATATGCTTGGTTATGGCGGGCTTGTGGAAATTGATCATGGAAATGGTTACCGCACTCGTTATGGACACAATAAATCTATGTCAGTAAACCTAGGTGACGTCGTTGCCAAAGGCGATAAAATTGCCAGTATGGGTAGCACAGGCCGGTCAACCGGTCCCCACGTGCATTACGAAGTGTTGCGAAATGGACAGCAAATAGATCCAAGAAAGTTCGTCTATCGCAAGGCTAGTTAATAACATTTTCGGTTAAGTCGCTCATTTGAGCTCAACCTACAAGAGATAAGTGATTAAGATGTTAGGCAAATTACTGACAAAAGTATTCGGCAGTCGTAACGACCGTACCTTGAAAGGCCTTGGTAAAGTTGTAACTAAGATTAACGCATTAGAAGCTGAATATGAAAAGCTGACAGATGATGAACTAAAAGCAAAAACAGCAGAGTTTCGTCAGCGCATTGAAAATGGTGAGACATTAGAAGCTATCATGGCTGAAGCTTTTGCTACTGTACGTGAAGCATCAAAGCGTGTATTCGAAATGCGTCATTTCGATGTCCAATTATTAGGTGGTATGGTTTTAGATAGTAACCGTATTGCTGAAATGAGAACGGGTGAAGGTAAAACACTTACCGCAACACTTCCAGCATACTTAAACGGTTTAACTGGTAAAGGTGTTCACGTTATTACCGTGAATGATTACCTTGCGGGTCGTGATGCTGAAAATAACCGTCCTCTTTTTGAATTCCTAGGCTTAACCGTCGGCATTAACGTTGCGGGTCTTGGCCAAGTTGAGAAGAAAGAAGCTTACAACTCAGATATTACCTATGGTACTAACAATGAGTTTGGTTTCGATTACCTTCGTGACAATATGGCATTCTCTCCTCAAGAGCGTGTTCAACGTCCTCTTCATTATGCACTTATCGATGAAGTCGATTCGATCTTAATTGATGAAGCGCGTACACCATTGATTATTTCTGGCGCTGCTGAAAACAGTTCTGAGCTTTACATCAAAGTAAATACCTTAATCCCTAACCTTATCGTTCAAGAGAAAGAAGATACTGAAGATGAGATTGGTGAAGGTGATTTCAGTATTGATGAAAAAGCAAAACAAGTTCACTTCACTGAACGTGGTCAAGAAAAGGTAGAGCAACTTCTTATCGAGCTTGGCGTGTTAAATGAAGGTGATTCACTTTACTCTGCCGCCAACATCTCTTTATTGCATCACGTAAATGCAGCACTTCGCGCGCATAAATTATTCGAACGCGATGTTGACTATATTGTTCAAGATGGCGAAGTGATTATTGTCGATGAACATACTGGCCGTACTATGCCAGGCCGTCGTTGGTCTGAAGGTTTACATCAAGCTGTTGAAGCTAAAGAAGGTGTAAATATTCAAAATGAAAACCAAACCTTAGCGTCTATCACATTCCAAAACTACTTCCGTCAATACGAGAAGTTAGCGGGTATGACGGGTACTGCTGATACTGAAGCATTTGAATTCCAGCATATCTATGGACTAGACACAGTAGTAGTACCAACAAATAAGCCAATGGTTCGTAATGACATGGCTGATTTGGTTTATTTAACTGCAACTGAAAAATACAACGCAATTATTACTGATATTAAAGGTTGCCGTGAACGTGGCCAACCAGTACTTGTGGGTACAGTATCAATTGAGCAGTCGGAGTTATTAGCCACGCTATTAAAGCAAGCAAAAATCCCTCACTCAGTTTTGAATGCAAAGTTCCATGAAAAAGAAGCACAAATTGTTGCCGATGCTGGTAGTTCAGGTACTGTGACTATTGCAACAAACATGGCGGGCCGTGGTACGGATATCGTATTAGGCGGCAACTGGAAAGTTGAAGTTGAAGCGCTGAAGAATCCAACCGAAGATCAAATCGCTAAAATTAAAGCTGAGTGGCAAGTTCGCCATGATGCAGTTATAGCTTCTGGTGGTCTGCACATTCTTGGTACTGAACGCCATGAATCTCGTCGTATTGATAACCAATTACGTGGTCGTTCAGGTCGTCAAGGTGATGCTGGTTCTTCACGCTTCTATTTATCTATGGAAGATAGCTTAATGCGCATCTTCGCATCAGATAAAGTCACTGGCATGATGAAAAAGCTAGGTATGGAAGAAGGCGAAGCCATCGAACATCCTTGGGTATCACGTGCAATTGAAAATGCTCAACGTAAAGTTGAAGCGCGTAACTTCGATATTCGTAAGCAATTACTTGAATATGATGATGTTGCCAATGACCAACGCCAAGTCGTTTACTCACAACGTAATGAGTTGATGGATGCAGAAAGTATCGAAGATACTATCTCAAACATTGAACAAGATGTGATTAGCACTGTAATTGATCAATACATTCCTCAACAGTCAGTTGAAGAGTTATGGGATGTACCTGGTTTAGAGCAGCGCTTAGAACAAGAGTACGGTCTTAAGTTAACTATTCAACAATGGTTAGATACTGAAGAAGACTTACACGAAGAAACGCTACGTGAAAGAATCGTAACCAGTTGGAGTGAGGCATACAAAGCGAAAGAAGAAATGGTAGGTGCACAGGTACTTCGCCAATTCGAAAAAGCTGTCATGCTGCAAACTCTAGACGGTTTATGGAAAGAACATTTAGCTGCGATGGATCATTTGCGTCAAGGTATTCATTTACGCGGTTATGCTCAAAAGAATCCTAAGCAAGAGTATAAGCGTGAGTCATTTGAGTTATTCCAGCAAATGCTTGAGTCACTTAAATTAGACGTTATTAGTGTGCTATCTAAAGTACAAGTACAAGCTCAGTCAGATGTTGATGAAATGGAGCAGCGCCGTCGAGATGAAGAAGCTAAGATCCAACGTGATTATCAACATGCTGCTTCTGAAGCATTAACTGATAAAACAGAAGCTGAAGCAGCAATGCCAAGAACTGTCATCCGAGATGGTGAAAAGGTTGGTCGAAATGATCCTTGTCCATGTGGTTCAGGTAAAAAGTACAAACAATGTCATGGTAAGTTGACCTAAATTAGGTTTTATTTCGTGATTATAAAAAGCAGCTATTATTAGCTGCTTTTTTTATATCTAAAAAATAGTATAAGAAACAGCCACTAAAAGTCGGTTTGTGGATAAGGCTGTGGATTAATAGTGGTTAGCTTGTGGCTAAATAGAAAGATTTAAAATAATTGAAATTATTTTAAAAAAGCGCTTGCGGTGTTTCAGAATCTGCCTATAATGCGCATCCACTGACACGGCAAACCACGCAATAGCATGGTGTACACGCCAAATCAGTTCACTGTAAAGTGACGCTTAAAAGAGTTTTTAAATTAGTTTAAAAATGACTTGACGCGAAACGGGAATTGCGTAAAATACGCATCCCTAGCCACTCGGGCTTACCGAGATGCGCTAACGCTCTTTAACAATTTATCAAGTAATCTGTGTGGACACTCACAGGTGTTGAGTTAATCGAAATTGCTCACTCTTTCTCGTAAAGAATGCAGCAATCAAAATTATTATCAATATTTTCTGAATCACGTAAGTGATGAGTGTTCATAGCAATATGTAACAAACAGGATGTAGATTCTTCCGAGTCTGCATAATGTAATCAGAATTCATTGAGCCGTTGTTGCCTTCGGGTAATAACAACAAAACTTTAATTGAAGAGTTTGATCATGGCTCAGATTGAACGCTGGCGGCAGGCCTAACACATGCAAGTCGAGCGGTAACAGAAAGAAAGCTTGCTTTCTTTGCTGACGAGCGGCGGACGGGTGAGTAATGCCTAGGGATCTGCCCAGTCGAGGGGGATAACAGTTGGAAACGACTGCTAATACCGCATACGCCCTACGGGGGAAAGGA
>NZ_JAKILD010000006.1 GCF_023283825.1 Shewanella olleyana
AACCAACAATATTGCTCAAGATGTGTTTTTAAATAAACGTCGTGAAATGCGTATAAACCAATAAAATAAAACCCCCACTTTAAAAAAAGTGGGGGTTTGTCATTAATCTGAAGAGCGCCTAAGCGCTCTTTTAGTGAAAGCATTTCCGAATACGTTAATGCTATTCGATTAATCAATGATTCTAGTGATCGTGCGCTTCACCTGAACCTTTAGGGAAACGAATTGACTCAACCATTGCCACCACATCATCAGGTATTTTCTTAGTCACTTTCGTTACTGCAAATGCAACACCAAAGTTAATGAACATTCCCACCAAACCAAAGCCTTCAGGTGAGATACCTAAGAACCAGTTATCACTGACGTTGGCACTTGGATTAATAAACTTAAAGTAAGCAATATAAGCCGCTGTACATAGTAGGCCAGACAACATACCTGCAATCGCACCTTCTTTATTCACAGTCTTAGAGAAGATACCCATGATAATTGCAGGGAACAGTGATGATGCAGCTAATCCGAATGCAATTGCTACCACCGCGGCCACAAACCCTGGAGGGTTAATCCCGAAGTAACCGGCCATCACAACACCTAAACCTGCTGCAATACGTGCATACTTGAGCTCTTCCTTATCGGAAATATCCGGCATTAAATTCTTCTTCAATAAATCGTGCGATACCGAAGTCGAAATAACCAATAATAAACCTGCTGATGTTGAAAGTGCTGCAGCTAAGCCACCCGCTGCAACAAGTGCAATAACCCATGCAGGCAGTGAAGCAATCTCAGGAGTTGCTAGTACCATGATATCGCGGTCAATCTTCATTTCATTAGCATCACCATTGGTATAATAGATGTTGCCATCATTATTCTTATCATCCCAAGTAATAAGACCTGTTTTTTCCCAGTTCTTAATCCACTCAGGCGCTGATTCATAAGAAACACCAGTTGAATCTGGACCATTGATTGTTTCAATCATATTTACACGAGAGAACGCTGCTAATGCTGGAACTGTTGTGTACATGATTGCAATAAATACTAATGCCCAACCTGCAGAAACACGTGCATCTTTAACTTTAGGCACAGTGAAGAAGCGAACAATAACATGTGGTAAACCTGCCGTACCGAACATTAATGCACCCGTGATAAAGAACACATCAATCATGCTCTTCGAGCCTTCGGTATATTGGGCAAACCCGAGTTCAGCCGACAATCCATCGAGCTTATCAAGTAAGTACACCCCCGTACCATTACCTGCAGCATCAACCATTTCAGCACCAAAACCGATTTGAGGTAAAATATGACCTGTCATCATCACTGAGATGAAAATAGCTGGCACCATGAAGGCAAAGATAAGTACGCAGTACTGAGCAACCTGAGTATAAGTAATCCCTTTCATGCCCCCTAATACAGCGTAGAAGAACACCACAGCCATACCAATATATACACCGGTTTCCACGTCGACTTCTAAGAAGCGAGAGAACACCACGCCTACACCACGCATTTGACCTGCAATATAAGTAAAACAGATAAAGATGGCACACACGACTGCAACGGTACGTGCAGCTTGTGAGTAGTAACGGTCACCGATAAAGTCTGGCACAGTAAACTTACCAAACTTACGTAAATAGGGAGCCATACATAGCGCTAGCAGAACATAGCCACCCGTCCAACCCATTAAATAAACTGAGCCGTCATAACCTGTAAATGAGACAATACCTGCAAGTGAGATAAATGATGCCGCTGACATCCAATCTGCTGCAGTTGCCATACCATTCATGACTGGTGGAACCCCACCACCAGCTACATAGAATTCTTTAGTAGAACCAGCACGAGACCAAATGGCAATACCGATATATAGGGCAAAAGTGACCCCAACAATGAGATAAGTTAACGTTTGAACATCCATGATTTATTCCTTAGTCTTCGTGTACATCATATTTTTTGTCTAAAGCATTCGCTTTCGCTACATACACAAAAATTAGTGCAACAAACACATACATGGCACCTTGTTGTGCAAACCAAAAACCTAATTTAAACCCCATAAAAGTAATTTCGTTTAGTACGTCCACTAATAAAATGCCGCACCCAAAAGATACAAACGCCCAAATTGCGAGTAGTTTTAAAACTAATCGTAAATTTTCGCTCCAATATCCATTTGCCTTGTCTTCATTTTCAAAAGCCATTGTGACTCCCCTGTGCTAATTATTTTTAAAGTCGATTGTTAATCTAGCAACTCAAAATGTGACGACAATCACGACCTTAGTCTATAGCTAAGGATGCACGGCAAAGTGCCAATACAATAAAAACATTAAATTCATCAACTTAACCAACCTAATTTGATTTAACACTTATATTGGCAATGCTACCTGTTTAGACCAAGGTCGAATTAAAAAAGTATTAAAATGATGAGAAAGATGAAGAAATAGATAACTAATAGATGGAAATTAATAAAATAACGAGGAAACACACAATCGTTTTGTTGTGGGTGTACCATTTTTAAGATATTGAGGCAGGGAAACTTAATGAGAGAATACTAATCATATCCTCTTTAGAAAGGAGTAAATTAAGTTCGTTGGAAATAAGAGCCACCGAAGAATGCTCTGATTACTGACAGATTGAATAATCGAAAAAATTAACATACCAGAATGGCTTTTACTGAATATTTATTAAGGGTCACTGTCTAGGGATTATGTTGACGTCTGAAGTATTCATAGCGAAAGTAAAAAGAGGGATGGCGCGTCGAGAAATGCTTTCACTTTTTGACAATAGTACAGCAGTTCCCCAGTAGCCGCTTAGATTGGTTTCACGACAAAAAGGGAGCGGGAAGCCAACATCATTTAGAGCAATGCTTACCGAACAAAACGTCAATATCAATGTCATTTTATATCGCTACTGCTCAACTTGAGCGTGTACTTGTAGTTTATATAGCTCGAGGTAACGCCGACATTGGCTTTGGTTGTCAGGCGGTTGCTGTAGAAAGTGGCCTGCACTTTATTCCCAAGCTTACCGAGTCATTTGAGTTTGTTATGTCCCAAAGTATCTTTTTTAGACGTCAGCTGCAGACATTAATCACCTTGCTGAATCAGCCACAAACCAAGCAATTGGCTAACTTACTATCAGGTTATCAACTAAAAAAAAGTGGCGAATGACTTTGGCGTGGACAGTAAAGAGCGCCTCATGAGTTTATAAGTCTTTCTGATGACATAAAACAAAATGATCCTAATCACGTCAAAGGCTTGTACTAGCTGAATAAGGCAGGTAGTATTTTTTTATAATAATGACAAGGATGATTCATTGAATAAGCAATCCATTAATCCACAACACCTTATTTTTGCACTTGTTCTTGGTGTACTCGGTTTCGCCATCAACTGTTACCCCATCCCCATTTTTGCCAATGTTCAATTGGTGATAGGTAATACTTTTACCATTATTTCTGCAGTTATTTTGGGACCTTGGTATGCCTTAATCACTGCTATTTTGAGCGCTTCAGGTTTAATGCTGACTTGGGACAGCCCTCACGTCTACTTAATATTCGGTGTCGAAGCTTTGTTTATTGGTTATTCTCGCAGGAAAGGCTTATATCCATTATATGGTAGCGCGCTCTACTGGCTAACTATCGGTATGCCACTGACCTACCTTTATATGAAAACCTTTAGTGATTTACCTGACAGCCATATGCCCTTTGCTATTATAAAACAAGGGATTAACGGATTAATCTACGCAAGCTTAGCTTCATTACTCATTATATTAATACCCAAACTTTGGTCATTCAATGGCCAAAGTATTGCTAAAGCTCGCCGCTCTTTTAATGATCAAGTCACCTATTTCATGACGCTTATGCTGACCTTATGTCTGTTAATTTCGGCGCTGACATTCAATTATTTATTCTTAGATAAACAGCAAACCCTATTACATCGAAATTTAACCGATACTACGGTTCACTTAAGCTACGCTACTGAGCAATATATTGATAACCATATAAAAGTTGTCGAATACGCAGCAAACTTTCTCAGCTTAGCCAATACGAGCAGTGATGAATGGCAACCTATGCTGAGTAAATTACACAGTAACTATCCAAGTTTTATCACCATGCTTATTGCTAATGATAAAGCCCAAGTGGTTGCAGGCAGCCCAGGTGTGATGATGTTAGATGAAAATAACATCATCAAGGATATGTCGATTAAAGATAGAGATTATTTCATTGAATCATTTCACAACCGTCAGGTATACGTTTCACCAGTATTTCAAGGGCGAGGATTTGGTAACGATTCAATCATTGCCATAAGCGCACCGTTTTACAATGGCAACAACGAAACCAAAGTAACAGGTATTATCGAAGGCTCACTTGATTTAAGCTTCTTTTCCAGTATTGATAACCAAAATAACTTTGGTGATAAAGAACTACTTGTTTTAGTCGATAATAATAATCAAATTATTTATGCCACATCAGAACTTGGATTAACTAAACACGAAGAGTTTAAGTACTCAAATGATAAAGGCCAGTACCACATTGCGTTAGATGTGATTAAAATTAATAATTTAGAAGCCACTTCACCTGATCATGTTTATACCAAAAAGCAATTGAGTAATGGTTGGCAACTTTATGTACTTCAGCCACTTTCGCCATTATTAAAAACAGCCGAAACCCAGATGTTGGGTACATTTATACTGCTGATTATCTCAATTATCCTCACTTCATTAATTTCGAGAAAAGTATGCCAGTTACTCACTGCCCCATTAGAAATTGTCGCGAATCAATTTGGACAAATGAGTAATGAAGCACTAAAAAGACAAGTTATCGATGAAAACTCCTCTAAAGAAGTATTTAATTTGTATGAACGCTTAACTTCCAGTAAACGGGCTTTGTTGAAGCACCAACTCGAATTGGAAGAAACTGTAGCGATTCGCACCGATGAGTTAGAGCAAGCCAATAAAAAACTATTGGCACTGGTGGACGAAGACCCACTTACTGGTTTAAAAAACCGCCGTTATGCCGAAGATAAATTTGATGGGTTATTGGATTTTTGTTTACGTGGCGAACATGCAATTACAATCGTTATTCTCGATTTAGACTTTTTCAAAAAAGTAAATGATACCTACGGACATCTAGCAGGTGATGAATGTTTACGAGTGGTTTCTAAACTGCTTAAAAATGAATTTAAACGTGATACTGATATCGTTGCCCGATATGGCGGTGAAGAGTTTTTATTGATTTTACCGCTATCCAATGCGCTTAAAATTGAGCAACACTTAAATAACTTCAAACAAAAACTTTCCGAAGTTGTTATCACCTCACCTACAGATAACCAAGTGTTCTCGGTTACCACCAGTATTGGTGCGATCACAGCAAATGCGAGTTTCTCACCTGAGATAGATTTGTGGATTAAAATCGCAGATGACAACCTATATACTGCTAAAGAGCAAGGTAGAAACAAAGTCATTATTAATGTGGTTAATGAAGATTCAGAGGAAATTAAGGCTCAATAAATGCCTCCATTTGTTCAATCATAAATGGATAAAAGGGATTCCATTTTTGCCTTAACATTTCAGCAGCGGGGATCCCAAATAATCCTCGCTCGCCAGTAAATTTCGCTTGGCCAATTTGAATATGGTTTGTTTCCTTTAGATAATTAGGGCCATATAAAGGATCTGATTCAGGAAAAGGCAATGCTACATGGGAAAGTGAGTAAACCCCGCGAGGCCATTCAAGCGCTAATGGCTTAGAAGTTTGACTATCGCCCCCCCCCATTTCATGTTGTTGGACAATTGCTTGCTGGGAGGTAGTTTGTTGAGCACTTGTCATTTGAACACTGCTTTGTTGAATACTAGTTTTTTGAACTCTAGTTTGTTGAACATAGTGCTCACGTTTAATGTCATTTTCAATCATGGTTAGCTTATAGTTCATGGCATTAATTAGCCATATAGATGACATCTCTTCCATAGGATCATTAACGATAAGTTGGCGGTTATTTGGGTTACGATTAATATCAAAAATAACAAGTTCATGTTTATCAGAAGGTAAAAATTGGTATAAATGATCCACTACAGCAGTAGAAGACACAGTATCGTCAGCCAATGATTGAAAGGTGAGTATAGGCGGCAATGCCTGTAATTGCCGATTGTTCATTGTCGATGTGATTTGATAATTCCGCTGTGATAGTTGATAAACCACATCACCGGCATTCACCGCAAATGAGGCGTATTTAAACGGGTCATATTCAACAGAAATGCTGTTCCAAAATAGCTTTTCATAACCTAATACATTGCCTAACATCGCTTGCCACTTAGCGCCGGCAGCAATGGGCTGAAGACCAATAGCTGGTGATATAAATACCATCCCCGAATACACAGGTTGAATAGTTTCTGGCTTACTAGCGCTTACTGAATCATTAGACGTTACAGAATCAATAGAAAGAGTACCCGAAACAGTCTTAGCACTATTTTCCAACTCGAGATTTAATGCCAACGCTGCCCCCGTTGAAAAACCAACAACATATAAAGGCTTACCATTAAGCTTACTTTTCATGTGCTCAGTAGCAAGTTTTACCGCGCTAGCAAGATCTGGCCAAGCTATCCCGGTTAATCCAGCAGGAATGGTGCCGTGTCCTGGAAGTCTTAGGCCTAACACATAAGCAGAATCCCGAAAGTGTTTAGCTAAATGGGATATCGCATAGGGCGAATCAGACATACCGTGAATAAACAACACACCGTATTCAGCCGAAGGATTAGACCACTCAAATGAACGGTTCCAGTTGGTCTGCCACACTCTAGGGTCTGACAAGCTGCCCGTTTCATAGCGATTGATTGGTGAAGGTTTACTTGGCTGATAGGTTTGATAAATCTTATTATCGAGTTCGCTAAATAAATCCTTCTCAAGTGCCATGTACTCATCAAAGTTTTTTAAGCCAGATTGTTGATGATATTCATGTTTCAGCTCGGTAGTATGCCAAAGATCAAGTTCTGAGCGAGCATTAAGCAACCACACTGCAGCAGCTAGAAAAACAATGATACTGCCAAAGAAGCCGTAAATTGCAAAAAATAGCAGTTGCTTAGTTGAGCCAATAACAATCGCTTTCATTTATCTATCCTTGAAGTCAGTAGGCAAGCTTTATGAACCGAGTTGATTTCTGCGCTAATTAACCATGATGTGTTCTCTATTAGAGTCTACCTTACAATAGTGATAATCTAATAAAAATGATTGAATTCACAGACATTAATATGACATCAGACCTGTATAACGATAAAAACTCTGGCTTTAAAATGGGTGTCGATAATCCAGACATTGCCTTTTACCTGCCAAACTTTCCACTCATGCCGAGCCCTAATATCGAGATTGATACTGAAACTAATAGCGAAATTGATAGCACTCTCAATATAGATATCGAAAAGCTAATCGAGTTGAACGGCAATCACTGGCGTAAAATTTTTACCATCATGGCAAAAATTACCGTGTTATATAACAATCAAGACAGCTGGCGTAGCCACAGAAATCAAGTGTTAAAGATCAATGATACTGGCTTGAAAACAGCACTTTTTATCAAGGCTAATAGGTTATGCGTAAACGCCAAGTTTCACATTATTTGTGGTCAGCAAGCATTTGATGACTTAACTGATGATTTGACTGATGATTTGACTAGCATAGGACATTTTACTCACTTAACAGATAGTAAAACTGTAACAGTCCTTGGCGACAAACAAAAAATAATGGCGCATAAGCAAATACTTATTGCGCCATATTTAGACTATCGTCAATTTCCAAACCAGCTCATTTCCGAGCTTCGTGATTACATCAAACAGTCTGGCTGTATAAACGACTAAGCGTTAATAAACTAATCAACTTTTATCAACGGATGTTGCTTATATAAACAATCAAGCCTAGTCGTAAATGGTCGGAATTGGCTGACGTTTATGTTGAGTGCGTTTATAAATAGCAATGAGCTTATCTTCTACACTTGAATCAACAGACTTACCTTCTAAAAAGTCATCTATTTGATCGTAAGTCAATCCAAGTGCCACTTCATCTTCAAGTTGCGGCTTATCATCTTCTAAATCAGCTGTAGGCGCTTTTTTCACTAGCACTTCTGGCGCACCTAAAAAGCTCGCCAATTGACGTACTTGACGTTTATTCAAGCCAAATAAAGGCGCTAAATCGCAAGCGCCATCACCAAACTTAGTATAAAAACCAGTAATATTTTCAGCACTATGATCGGTGCCGACTACTAAACCGCCAGTAAGCCCAGCAATATGATACTGGGCAATCATTCGCATCCGCGCTTTAACATTGCCCCTCACAAAATCAAGGTTGTCATTCTCAGCAACAGTGATACCAGCATCCTCTAAACCAGATACTGTCGCGTTATGTACGCCAACAACACCATCTGCAATATTTACGGTAACTTGTTTAGAAGGTTGGATAAACTGACAAGCTAATTGAGCTTCATCTTCATCTTTTTGTACTTGGTAAGGCAAACGCACCGCAATAAATTGATAAGCATTTTCAGGATTGGCTTGATTCAAACTGTCGACAGCTAACTGGCAAAGTCTACCTGTAACTGATGAGTCAACGCCACCACTTATACCCAATACTAAACAGCGAGCATGGGCTTCAACCAATTTAGTTTTAAGGAACGCTACACGACGTTCAATTTCATAAGCTGGTTCAATCGCCTTAAGTACTTTCATTTCTCTTAAGATTTGTCCCTTCACAATGCTCTCCAATTTAACTGTTAAATCTGTAGTAAGCGCTATTCAGCTCGATTTACTTACAATGAGGTAGTTAACCAATGTACCCAACATCCTACTGAAATTTACCGCAGGTACAAGCACAAGTTGTCTGAATTTACCTTGTAGATTAAAAACAAAAAAGGCGACCATATTGCTATGGTCGCCTTTTCATCAAATCTTCACTTATCTTTCCCAGTAAGACTCTTCTAAACTATCTTCGCGCTCTGGTAACCCACGTGAAAGTCTCGGGCTATGTTGCGCTAAAACCTCATAAGCAACTCGGTTCGCGTATTTACACACTTGCGAAAATGATGAGTAACACAAGCCGTCACGTTGATGCTTACTTGACCCAGGTACATTGGTTTTATGGAATGTATTAGCAGATAAATCGTGCAATAACGCAGCTAATGCTCCATCACCTGCGCCGTTAGTATTACGGATAAGTTCAGGGCCGCCCATATAAGGAGAAATATGCGCAAACACTTTAATTGGGGTTTCACAATCTGTTTTTAATTTAGGACGTGAGAACTCATAACGGTTAAATTCTGGAATCGCCCCTGGTAATAAAAGATGGCTAGTTGCACGTTTTTCAGTGTCTTCTGTGTAACCTGCAGTATATAAGCCTAGCGGGCCAGCTGTGCATAGCACCATATCTGCCCACTCTAGCGCTGCATCACTTGCTAATAACGGATCGCTAAAACCAGTTAACGCTTCACCTTCATCTTCATTCATCGCCAAAATAGTCACATTTTCACGAATAAAGTCTTGCCACCACTTTGGATCTTCTTGAATTAAAAAGCGAGTACCTAAGGTTAATACCACTGGTACATCTGCAGCTTTAGCATATTCAATGGCCTGCATTGCAGCTGAAGTCATGCCGTCGCCTTCACTGGCGCGCATTAAATAAGCAGTAATCACCAAAGCAGAACTATTCTGAATCACTTCTTCGTCGATATACTCAGGGTTAAGTTTGTCCATTGAGCCTTTACTAATAGCAAAGGTACGTTCGCCGTCTTCAGAAATAAGCGTGAAACAGCGACCAATTGGGCCATCAACAGGTTGTAAATAGTTTAAATCGACTTTAGAAGAAGTATGACAAAGGTAGCGGTAAGCATAGCTACCTACCATGATATTTTGGCTCATCACACCGAATAACACTGAACGGTCATCGGCCAAAATAGAATAATTGTGCACCGTATTGCCAATCGTGCCACCGGCAAATTCATCACTGATCATTTCATTGCTTTTAAGCTCGTGGTATAGCTCATGAGCTTGTTGGTCATCGATTAAGGTTGAATTACCCTTTGGCAGATCGTAACGACTTAGTAGCTCGTCTTCTACCTTAGCTTCAATATCAACCAAGGTTTGATCGATACCACAAATATAAGTCGATACTGATTGTTCTTGCTGGGTTAACTGAGCCAGTAACGGGTCTCTGTTATTTACCGGAAAATAGTGCTTAGATTTGCGTTGACCAGGAAACTTCATAATAGGTTCTCATGAATTTGCATACGTGCAGCGGAATGAATGTATCAATTGAATTTCTAACCAACTTATCGTGCTGTAATAGTCAATAAACACGATAACTAGGCTCAAAAAAAGGGGATCGATTATATCATAGTAACTAAAAAGGGATAAATTACTTTTAATGAATTTAACCTTTTAAATCACATATCTGACTTAAAGTCAGACTTTATGAAATGACACAAAACCATGATGAATAATTGATAATGAGAATAAACCTGTTACCAAAACTATGCTATTGTCTACAAGTAACTGAATAATTGGGAGAAAGTGATAATGAATGTCGACTATAACTTACTATATAACTTTATTGTAATAGCAAAGAGTCCAAATCTGAAAACAGCATCCCAAAGATTAAATCGCTCTGAAGGGGCATTAAGTAAAGATATAGCGAAATTAAGAGACAGGTTTAACGATCCACTTATTCAAAGAGTAAACGGAAAAAATGAGCTTAGCCCTTTTGCAAAAACCTTCCTTCCTAAATTACAAATTATTTTTAACCAATTTGAGGAGGCATTATTACCAAAAGAATATAAGGCCAGCGACTATAATGGCAGATTAAAAATTGCTATTAATACCCATACGTTAGAAGCATACGGTTATGAGATTTATAAAAATTTAGTCGCCATATTCCCTCAAGCACAAATTTCCGTAAAAAGTTGGAATAAGCATACAGAGCAATCAATCCTAGATGAAACAGTTGACTTTGGCTTGCATGTTTTTAATCCGGAAAGAAATAAAAGCATTAGACAAATATTGATTAAGGAATTTGAATTATCTTTCATCACTAGTAAAGACTATCCTGCTAACAATATCGAAGAATTAAAGGAAAGAGGAATGGTTCGTATGATGTTGCCCGGTTGGAATGATCATAAGCATATCATCAACGATAAACTCAATCTTTATGGTCTTAACCTAAAAAAACAAATTGAAATAGAAAGCTACCAAACAGCTTTAAGTATTGTTCTTAACAGTGATCTTTTTATGCTTGCGCCGGTAGAGTTTGCTAAGCAATCAGAGGGATTTTTATCTTTACCTATGCCCAATTATGATAATGTGTCAGATCTTAGTATTCACCTGAATGTAAAATCAAACCTTTCCTCATCACCAATGTGCAAGGATGTTATCAAAGCAATCAGCAACGCATTAAGATGATTACTTACCCAACATAATTTTCACTCAATAAAACTCTTTGAGTCTAGCTCTCATTAAGTGACTATAAAATATATCTATATTTAATGGTTTTTGAAGGAAACCAACATCGGTAATAGAATCAAACCCTTCAATTTCATCTTTGTCATTAGCTGATAAAATAAAATAAATAGCTTCCATATTAGGAAAAAGCGAACGGATTTTACTTATCAAACTCAATCCATCTGTCTCGATTAACCGGTAATCTACAATGATGATTTGAGCCCATGATTTAGAAAGTGCATTTAAAGTTTCAAATTCATTACTGGCTGTAGTCACTTCAAACTGGTGACTTTTTAGAAAAACCCTGCCAGCTTCCAAATTGAAGGGATTATCATCAACCATCAGCACTTTATATCCTTGGTATTCAGCAACATCAATAACTTCATGATTCGATAAAAAGCACGGAAAGCGAACGAGAATCTGTGTCCCTTCATCTAAGTGGCTAGACAAACGGAACTTTCCTCCGATAAAGTCCACAATACGTTTACAAGTAAATAAGCCCAAACCAATACCAACATTGCCCGATGTTGTTGGAGTCGTATTCGAAATGAAAGGGTTACTTAGTATAGTTCGGTACTCTTCAGGCATACCTTTGCCATAATCTTTCACTAATATCCGCAAGAATGAATTATTGTTAACTTTAGAGTACAGATCAATGTGCAACTCGATAGTCTCTCCAGTACTATATTTAAAAGAATTATTAACTAAATTAGTCAATAACTGGAAGAACTTAGTGATATCGATATTAATACAATCTGGTAGTTCATCACTAACCTTTAAAATAAGCTTCTTATTCGTCGTTAAACTTATAGGGACATAATAATCCTGAATTTTAGATATAAACTCTTTTATGTTAATTAATTCATTGTTGAGTGACAATGTTCCAGTTTCAGCCTTACTATAAGCTAATGTATTATCAGCAACAGATTTTAGTAGGTTAGCGGCCCACGACAATTTATTTATAATTTTACTTTGTTCTATACTCTTGTTTGATTGTTCCTGCAGTAAATTTGCATATGCTAATATTGCATTTATGGGGGTGCGAACTTCATGGTTAATTGTTGATAACAAGGCAATTTTCGAGCGATTACTGGCATTAATGCTATCAATTAACGTTCTATTCCTGACAAATATGAACAACAAAGTTGACATAGCAACACCCAGAAGAAAAATTAACAGTAAAATAGTAAAAAACTCAAAAAACAGATCAAATTTAAAATAAAAATTCGTCTTAATATTATATGAATATCCTTCACCTGTTGGATTGAGCTTAGATAAAAAATCACTTGAAGAGTTAAAGTTAATATCTGAAACCTTAAAGGACTCCAGAATAGCACTAGGTTTATTAGATAAACATCTCTGACTTTTTAACACTACTTCATTTATATTCATTTCAATACATAGATCTACATTAGTTTCAAACCTTTCAAGTATTCTTTCGTGAGAGACTGCATAGGCAAGTATTGGAGCCTGCTTATCTTGAGTATTAAAAGTAAAAACCGTATAACCCTCAAAATAAATACTTGTTATACCATCAGCATTAACCTGCTTAGTTAAATTATTCAACTTAGATAATAATTTCTTATCTGAGATATGAAAAACTTTATTATTTGGCGTTAATGTAAATGCAAATGCAGCTTTTCTTTTAAGTAATTTTTTAGAAAATGAGTGAAAGTCAGATTTAGTGACATTTTCGGAAGAATTTAAAAATGATTGCAATGAATGTATAACTAGAGCATGCTGCAAAAACATATCATCAATTGATTCAAAAATTTTATTAGACTTTAATTGATGTCGACTATTTAAATCTTTAAAAAAGAAATTAAACTCACTGACAGTCACATACACAGTGAAAAACAAACCAAAAAAGAGAAAAAGAAAAGGAATACGTTTAAGCATAAAGTCACATTATTGATGAATTTTAATCTATTTAAAATAATACTGCATTAAAATCGAATAACAATCTATAAAGAATATTCTGAATAATTATTAAGAAAAAATAACCTACATACTAAGAATTAACCTAACTTTGTGTAAGGTTATTCCTACACAGCGACTAAACCTTAAATATCAATTACTTAGCGCCATAGGTCAAGTTATTTTAACATTGACAGTAATAGTTATATAAGTAAAATGCGTGTTAATTATTTTTAGGTTGATATCGGTTTTAAAACTGAATATTGAGGAGTTTAAATTGCCAACATATACCAATATAGATAAATCAAAACAGTTTAATACAAATATTTATTTAGAAGCAGATAACAAACCTTACAATAAAAATGAACATCTAGAAATAAAACTTTGTAATTTCAACAGGAATGATGCTAACTATTTAAAATCTTTCTATATAAGCAGCTTAATGGATGACAAAAAAAAACTTAAAAATAGTAAAGATAATCTAGTGGAACTATTAAATCATGTTCATAGGATAAAAGGAGCTGCTAGCGTTGCATGTACATTGGCTATTGAGTTGGAATGTAAAAATATTGAATGTTTTTTTACAGAAAAACAAACCACTAGAAAGACTTTAAAAAAAATAAACGATTTAATTATGGTCATCGATGATGTCATTAGTCATAACACGAAAGGTTTGTAACTATGTATAACTTGAACAGTATCAAAATACTCAATATTGAAGATGATGAATTCCAAAGAATTGCAATATCAATGATATTAAGAGGCTTAGGTTACAAGAATATAACAGAAGCAAATGATGGTGCAGAAGCTATCAACAAACTAAAAAATGAAAAATTTGATATTGTTATCACAGATATAAATATGCCAAATACAAGTGGCATTCAATTAATATCATATTTGAATCAATTTCACTGCGATATTGCAGTCATCGTCGTTACCGCAATGGAAGATGATATTTTACAGCTTATAGAGTCTATGAGCTACCATCAGAGCTTCAGTTACTTTGATATAATAAAAAAACCTTTTTACAAATCTGATTTTGAAAGAATTCTAACGAATGTCATGATTAAGGGTATTCAAGCAAAAAGACATAAAATGAATATCGACATTGATAGTTTTGAAAGTGCATTAGCTAATGGGGACATAATTAACTATTACCAACCTCAAGTTGGTAAAAATTCTGATGATTTACAGGGTGTTGAGGCATTAGTCAGATGGCAACATGAAAAATATGGCATATTGTCTCCAATAAACTTCTTAAGTTTTTGCGAAAATAATATTGAATTAGATATGAAGCTATTTGAAACAGTATTAAGTAATGCCATAAATGATTGCAAAAAATATAATATTACTTGCCAGGTTTCAGTCAACATAAGTCAAAAGTGTATAGAGCACCCTGCACTTTTAAAAGTAATTAACTCAATTATAGATAGAACTAATTTTGACATAAGTTTGTTAACTCTAGAGCTAACTGAGTCAGATGTATATAGCGAAACATTGCAAATGCTATTGAACTTATGCGAACTAAAATATAATAAAGTTAAGCTTTCAATAGATGATTTTGGCACAGGGTATTCATCTCTAAAAAAACTTGTTAACTATCCATTTAGTGAATTAAAAATTGATAGAAGTTTTATTTTTGATTGTGCAAATAATAATACAACCGATACTGTAACAAAATTGTCAATTGCATTAGCCCATCAACTAGGTTTAAGCGTCGTCGCTGAAGGCATTGAAGATAAAGAAACATTAGATCATTTAGTTTCTCTTGGGATTGACAAATATCAGGGTTTCTTTACTGGTAAACCTATGCTGCCTGCTGAACTAGAAAACTTTTATATCATGCAGTAAAGGAAAGCTTATGCACAAATTAACAATACTTGCTTTAGATGACCACCCTCTAATCTGTAAAGCGATTGAAAGCATATTAAAAACAGACCCCAAAGTAGAATTAGCAGTTTCAACCACAAATATAAGTGATGCACTTAAAACTTATAAAGAAATAAACCCTAACTTCTTGATTTTAGATGTCAATTTAGGTTCCAGTGAGACAAATGGATTTATCTTTTTTGAAGAGTTAAAAAAACTAGGCTTTACAGGAAAGTCGCTTTGTATTTCCTCTGAAGACAGCCCTGTTCTGTCAGAAGCATCTCAGGGAGCTGGAATGGACGGTTTTATAGCTAAAACCCAAGCAACAGAGTCATTAATTGATTCAATTAATATCATTAGTGCTGGATATAAAATTTTTAAAAAATCAGAAAAAAATGTTGTATTGAGTAATAGAGAATCACAAGTTCTCACGATGCTACTTAGTGGTTCTAAAAATAGTGAAATAGCGGTTAACCTTAATTTAAGTCAAAAAACAATTTCGACTTATAAAGCTAGAGTTCTCAAAAAGTATTCAGTAAATAATCCAATAGAGTTAACAAAGTTTAACGTTAATTTATAGGTGTAAAATTAAAATGCAATCAATAAAACCGTTTGATAAATCAATACTAAAAAAGTATATATGGAAAAACCTTTATTTCTCATTAATTGTGACTTTTGTTTTTGCAACAATTATTTTTATTCTTGGCATCTTTAATGAAAATGAAAGACACATACAACTTAGAACAACTTTACTTAACAACGCAAACTTAGTTCTTGGTAATTTCATTCTAGAGTCAGAGATAATTGAATATGCCATAAAAAACGGTTCAAAAAACAATGAACTAACTATTGACACACTAAAAGACATCTCAAATAAATTTAGCATTAATGAAATTGAAAACAACAAAATATATTTAGATATTTTCAACAGAACATCAAAGAATGAATTTACAAGGTACTCTTTAACAAGGCCTAGAGTGATTTCAAAAATAAATGATAACTCTCACTGTTGGAATGATGAAAAATGCCTTGAAAATAACTTTAATATTAAAGACCTAAATAATAAAATTTTTTTAGAAGAAATTGATAAAACAGCTTATAGCTATTACAAGCCTATTTTTGTTGATAATAAACTTTATGGGAAGATAACCTCTATACACACTCTACCTGACACCTTTGCCAATGCTTACACAATAGATATTAGTCAAGTTATCAAGGGTAAGAATGTAACCCAAACAGTTCGATTAAAATCTAAAAAAGCATTATTTGACGACAAACTGTCAAAAGTGACATCCCAAATGTCTTCAGAAGGCCTGAACCTGGTACTTTACTCTCCGCTTACGTACCCAATTCGTGAAAATGCGCCAACTGTAATATTAGTATTTATAATGACCTTTGTTTTAAGACTAATGTTAAGGAACAGTCAAGAGCTTAAAGCGAAAAATGGCTTGTTATCTATGGAGAACTACAAAGATTCTTTAACTAGCTCCTATAACAGAAAACTGCTCGAAAGTGACTATTTTTTGCAGAGAAATCAGAACCATAGATTAAATGGTGGCGTAATTTCTATCATTTTAATAGATGGTAATCGCATAAAAACTATAAATGATACATATGGCCATTCTATAGGGGATCTAGCAATTCAATATATTGATCAGGCGATTCATGAAAGTATTCGAGAAAGTGATGACTCAATACGCTTAGGTGGCGATGAATTTCTGATAATAGCAAGATGTAAAGAAGCCGATGCAACTTCGCTAATCAACAGAATAATCGTTAATTTACAAACTAGAGTCATTCCTTCAACGAATATTAATGTAGATATTTCGTTTGGCTGCACAGAATATAGCGCAGAAGAAAGCTTTGATGTAGCTATAAGTCGTGCTGATAAATTAATGTACCAAAATAAAAACTCAATTGACGTAGCCGATGAAAATTAACACTATTATCATTGACGACTCAAGCTTCATATTGGCCAGTATTAAGTTATTACTGAAGAGTATGGGAATTGATACCAATTGTATTTATACTAGTAAAACAGCCTCGAATGCAGTACAAATCTGTACAGAAGTTGAAATGGATCTCGTTATATGTGACATCAACCTTGGAAGAGGTATAAGTGGGATCCAACTTATCGACGAATTACGATATAAGTGCATAATCCCTGATTATTGTACATTAATAATGTTAACAGGAGAAAAAAGCCAACATGTTATTTATAGCATTTTGGATATGAATATTGATGACTATTTATTAAAACCTTATACAGGTTTATTTTTTAAAAATAGAGTAATGAAACAGTTAAAAGTTAAGCAATCAGTTAAAGGTGTTTATTTAGAGAAAAATAGAGGAAATCATAGAAACTCCATTAAAATACTCGATAAAATACGTGCAACTAATAAAAACAAAAATTATTATGACAAATTAAAATGCCAAATTTTGAACGACGCTAACAAGCATAATCAAGCGTTAGAGTTATACTCAAAATCCGTAAAGGCCTACGATGAAGATTGGGCTAAAGTTGGCGTTATTCAAAGTTTATTGTCATTATCAGATATTGATAATGCTGATATAAAAATTGATGAGCTAATCTCAGAGAAAGATAAGAATGTGCCATTAAAGTTTTTTGATGTAAAAGTGAATGTCTTGATTTTATCAAAAAAGATTACACAAGCTATTGCGTTACTGGAAAAATTAAACGAAACCACAGCCAACAATTATTCAAGGTGTCAAACTTTAGCACATTTATATATGATTACTGGCCGATACTCAGAAGCAAGAGAACTATATTTACATTATAAAAAGTTAGTTAAGGATACACACTTAAATAATTTTATGAGTGATTACTACCTTATCACCTCCTTATTATTCATTAAAAGCAAAACAAGTAAATCTGTTGACATAAACAAACTTTTCACATTAGATATTTCGAATAAAAATTCAAATGAAAAGCATTTGTATATATTACTTCAAGCACATAGCGAATTGCACAGCAATAATATTAAATCAGCGATTTATAAAATCATGTATTTATTTAAGAATTATAACCAGTTATCAAAAGAGTCACTTCTGCATCTTTCAGTACTACTTAAAATTATTAATAAAATAAATGAATTTGAAAAAATCACTAAACTTTGCCTATCAAAGTTAAATGAAAGTAACACTTGCGTAGATGACGTACTAACAGGTTATTTTATTGAAAGTATCAAAAATGGTGTATCTACGGGTAAGGAATTTTGTGAGCATTAATTCTTAACGCCCTGTAATCGAAAGTCTCTAGCATCAGTATTCATCAGTTAAATTGGAAAAGCTGGTTTTCCCAATATGCATTTAGTATTACGTATTATCTATAGCTCTTATTGCTCTAGAGGTTACTAAAATGCCAACGCATAACTGTTTAACATTTTTGATTATCGAACCAAACCCAATATTAGCTGATAGCTTATTGGGCATTTTTCATAGTCATTACAGCAATGCTAAGGTATTAACAGCAACTACAGTCCATGAAGCAAGACAAGCCACCAAAAATAACAAGATTGATCTAATGATGATTGAGCCAGAGATTGATAAAAATGAAGGTTTTAATTTAATTGCAAACTTTAGTAAGTTCACATCAAACACAAAGATTTTGTGTTATTCAGACCTAAAATTACCTAAGGCAACTACCCTATTACAGCAACTTGGAAGTCATGGTTTAATCTCTAAACAAACCAATAAAATAGAGATAGTTAACGCGATTAACTTTTTACTTTCAGGTTTTACTTTATTCAAATTAGAGTCCGGAACCGAACATGTTAGTTTATCTAAAAGAGAGTCACTTGTTTTTTGCTATTTATGCAAAGGAATGACAAATAAGCAAATATCTCACAAATTATTTTTAAGCGAAAAAACAATAAGTACCTATAAAACAAGATTACTCAAGAAAATGAACACTGATTCATTTATAAGCCTGATAACTCATAATGGATACTTAAATACTGATTTCACGAGCAGCATTCTAGTGTAAAAGTACTGTGGGATTGAACTAGACAAGATACCAATTCACCGTTATCAAAGTTATAAAATTTACTCAATTTTTATTATGACTTACGATTAAATTAATATGATCAAACGTAGTTAACTTAACACTAAGAACAAAAAAGCCTGCAATGCAGGCTTTTTTATGAACAACAGCAACAAGATGCCATTGTTTAACACTTAACTTTATTGATTAACCTGGGCGATTAACCTAGTAACTGTTTAACTTGCTCACTAACAGCTGCAACAGTTTGTGTTCCATCATACTTAGTGTATTGAGTGTTACCTTCAGCAGCAACTTTACCGTAGTACTCAACTAACGGCTTAGTTTGCTCATGGTAAATACCAAGACGCTTACGTACAGTCGTCTCTTCGTCATCAGGACGGATAGATAGATCATCACCCGTCACATCATCTTTACCTTCCACTTTAGGTGGATTGTAAACAATGTGGTAAACACGGCCAGAACCAGAATGAACACGACGTCCACTCATACGCTTAACGATTTCTTCGTCTGGTACATCAATTTCGATTACGTGATCGATTTCGATACCGTTAGCAACCATCGCATCTGCTTGAGGAATAGTGCGTGGGAAACCATCTAATAAGAAACCTTTCACACAATCATCTTGTGCAATACGCTCTTTAACTAAACCAATAATTAGGTCATCTGATACTAACTGGCCCGCATCCATCACTGATTTGGCTTCTAAGCCTAATGCTGTACCAGCTTTAATCGCTGCACGTAGCATGTCACCAGTTGAGATTTGTGGGATACCGTATTGCTCCATAATAAAC
Organism: Shewanella olleyana; assembly: GCF_023283825.1. Taxonomy (GTDB): domain Bacteria; phylum Pseudomonadota; class Gammaproteobacteria; order Enterobacterales; family Shewanellaceae; genus Shewanella; species Shewanella olleyana. The sequence continues at coordinate 20,038 of NZ_JAKILD010000006.1, forward strand.
TGAGCTTGTGTGCCTTTACCGGCACCTGGGGCACCCAATAGTATAATGCGCATCTCAAAAGTCCTCTTTATTGCTTTCATATTTTTAGGCCGCGATTCTCGCACATTTAGCCTGTCTTTAGAAGGCAAAAAGCGAAAGAGTTAGACCAATATCTAATACGTCGCGGCGTACTTAAATGGCTGGTGTTTAATACAACAAACTATACAAACGACGGCGATACTGATTAGCTAAGGTATTGCCCTGCCCTAAAGCCGTAAGTATTTCCATAAACACTTGTTTAACTTTGCCATCGGCCGCCGACAAATCTTTTTGTAAAATCACAAATAAGCTTTCTAGTGCTTCTTCTCCGCGATTGGCTTGGTTCAGCGCTTTAGCTAAATCAATTGAAATATCGGCATTATCAGGTTGTTGTTGTAAAGCTTGTTGTAGCTGACGGATTTCAGGCGTATCAGCCGCATCTTCAGCCAATGTTAGCTTCGCCTTAAGGTTTTGGTAATAGCTGTCTTGATCAGCAAGACCAATCGTTTCCAGTAAGGTTTTCGCATCGGCTAAAATGCCAAGTTGCAGATACACATCAACTAACACCAAGGCCACTTCAGCTTTCTGCTGTGAATCTGCATAAGCGCTTTTAAGTAAAGCTAATGCTTCTTCAAGCTTTTCTTTAGCTGGGTTTTCTTCAACAAGTATTGCTTTAGCGGCATTTAAATCTTGTACCCACATGCCAGGTAAATGCTTATTTAGCAGTTCGTTGACTTGCGCGGCGCTTTGCGTGCCTGCAAAACCATCAATAGGCTGGCCTTTGCTGAGCACCAAATGAGTCGGCAAACTTTGAATTTGGAAATAGTTGGCAATTTCTAACTCAGCTTCACAGTTTACTTTTGCCAGAATAAAGCGACCTGCTTGCTCGTTGGCAAGTTGCTCCATCACTTGCATCATTTGCACACTTTCAGGCTGTTGCTGCGCCCAAAAAGACATGACAACAAAGTTATCCATTGAGGCATCAACAACTTGCTGAATGTTCTCTTTGGTTAAATTAATAATATGTTCCATGGTGGATCCTTATCGCAATGTCATTTCACCAGTATCACACTGGCTAAAAATGAATGCTAATAAAAAGCGGACACTCAGTCCGCTTTTTGTATATGCAAAATAACCTAAGCTTACTTCAAGCTTGCTACTAGCATTTCGTTAGTCAATTTAATGAATGCTGATGGATCTGCTAAACTACCTTTTTCAGAAAGCTGAGCTTGTTGCAGTAATAAGTCTGCCCAGTTAGCAAATAACAACTCATCTTGTTCGTTGTTTAAACGCTCAACTAATGGGTGATGCGGGTTGATTTCAAATGTAGGCTTAGACTCAGGTACAGGCTGACCTGCTGATTGCATAAGCTTAATCATTTGCGATGACATTTCACCTTCACCAGCAACCACACAAGCAGGCGTATCAGTTAAACGTGAAGTCACTTTAACATCAGCCACTTTAGCGCCTAAAGCTGATTTCATGCGCTCAACTAAACCTTCAGCTTCACCGGCAAGTTTCTCTTGCGCTTCTTTTTCTGCCGCATCTTCTAACTCGCCTAGCTCTAAATCGCCACGAGTCACAGAATGCAGTTTCTTGTCTTTAAATTCAGTTAAATGGTTAATTAACCACTCATCAATGCGCTCTGACATTAATAACACTTCAATGTCTTTCTTACGCAATAATTCAAGATGCGGACTGTTTGCAGCGGCTTCATGGCTGTCTGCCACGATGTAGTAAATCTTATCTTGGCCTTCTTTCATACGGCTGATGTAATCATCTAGCGATACGTCAGTAACAGCTGTGTCATTATGCGTTGAAGCAAAACGAAGTAACCCAGAGATGCGTTCACGGTTAGCAAAATCTTCAGCTGGGCCTTCTTTTAACACTTGACCAAATTCAGCCCAAAATGCTTGATACTTCTCAGCATCGTTTTTAGCCATTTTTTCAAGCATGCCAAGTACGCGTTTAGTCACGCCACCACGCAGTGCTTTAGTAACGCTATTGTCTTGTAAGATTTCACGTGACACGTTTAGCGGTAAATCGTTTGAGTCGATTAACCCTTTAACGAAACGCAGGTAAGTCGGCATAAACTGCTCAGCGTCATCCATGATGAATACGCGTTGAACAAATAATTTAAGGCCGTTTTTAGCATCACGGTTAAACATATCCCATGGCGCTTTGCTCGGGATATACAATAAGCTAGTGTATTCTTGCTTACCTTCTACACGGTTATGAGACCAAGTTGCTGCATCACCATAGTCATGTGAAATGTGCTTGTAGAATTCTTGATACTCTTCATCTGAGATATCTGACTTGCTACGAGTCCAAAGCGCAGTCGCTTTGTTCATAGGCTTCCATTGACCTTCAGTCGCAGGTATCGCTTCACCACCCTCTTCTGTCGCTTCAACGGCTGGCGTGCCTTCTTCAAACATTTCTACAGGTACTGAGATATGATCTGAGTACTTAGTAATGATTGAACGTAAACGAGTATCGTCTGCGTATTCTTTCTCTTCGTCACGTAAATGCAACGTAATTTCAGTACCACGGCTGTTTTTAGTGATGGTATCAACGGTGAAGTCGCCTTCGCCTTCTGATTCCCACACAACACCTTGATTAACATCAGCACCAGCAGCACGAGTACGAACCGTAACTTTATCAGCAACAATAAATGCAGAGTAGAAACCTACACCGAACTGACCAATCAGTTGCGAGTCTTTTGACTCTTCACCTGATAAGTTTTTGAAGAAATCAGCAGTACCTGATTTAGCAATAGTCCCTAAATGCTCGATTACACCATCACGTGTCATACCGATACCGTTATCTTCAATCGTAACGGTGCCTTTTTCTTTATCGGTACTGATACGAACGCGAAGCTCGGTATCATCTTCAAATAAGGAGTTGTCAGTTAAGGCAAGGTAACGCAACTTATCAGCAGCATCGGCCGCATTTGAAACTAGTTCACGTAAGAAAATTTCTTTATTTGAATATAAAGAATGGATCATCAGATGAAGAAGTTGTTTTACTTCGGTTTGAAAGCCATGTGTTTCTTGTTGAGACATGAAAATTTCCCTTGGTTTAACGTTAATACAGCAGTCTCATCGAACCGATACGGTATTTTCAATAAGACTAAAATTCTTTGTTACCTAGGAAATGGGGCGTGAAATTACGTTTTCAAGGGGTTTTTTTTCTGATGGCTAAAAAAAACGCAAAAAGGGCTAAATTAGCCCTTAAAAATACGATTTACTCCATTTTGATATAAAGCAGAGACCGCCCTATAACGGAATACGACCGTTAAATGATAATGCCAATGTGGTGCTGTCCACATACTCAAGCTCACCACCCACTGGCACGCCGTGTGCAATACGGCTGATGACCACATTATGACGGCGAGCAATATCAGCAATAAAATGCGCTGTTGCATCGCCTTCAACCGTCGGGTTAGTGGCTAAAATAAGCTCGGTGAGATCCTCTGACGACAAATGCTTTTCAAGTAATGCAAGGCCCAACTCTTCAGGCCCAACACCATCAAGTGGTGATAAATGGCCAAGCAACACAAAGTAGCGCCCCATAAAATGGCCACCAGCTTCAATCGCTAATACGTCTGCTGGCGTTTCAACCACACAAATAACACCTGCATTGCCACGCTTTGGGCTACTACAGATTGGGCATAGCTCTTGTTCAGTAAAGGTACGACACGCTTGGCAATGACCAACTTCACTCATTGAACGTTCTAACGCATTGGCAAGCTTGTGCCCTGCTTTACGATTACGTTCCAATAATTGAAAAGCCATACGCTGAGCGGATTTAGGACCCACCCCCGGTAAACATCGTAACGACTCAATTAACTCATCAACAAGTGGACTAAATTTCATAAACTAATAATGGCCTTAGCAGTGCCGCAGCACTCAATATAATGTTTCAGCTTGGATTACAGATGACCAGCTAAAGGAATGGGTGAATTATTATCTCAAGCGAGAAAGATTGCAAAGAGTTATTGCGTCCATATGTCAGCAATACAGACAATACTAGCCTGCCTGTCATAAATCATGATGGCTCGCTACTTGTCTGAGCGATAACGGAACACTTCTTCTAACGGTAAATTAAATACCTCAGCAATTTTAAATGCCACCTCTAACGTAGGTGAATACTTATTTGACTCGATAGCCATTACTGTTTGTCTAGTGACTCCAATTTGCTCAGCGAGCTGCTTTTGAGTCATTTCATCATGTAAAAACCGCAAAGTACGAATAGAGTTGCTAATACCCATACCTTCTTGATCATTTTTACCCATAAATCTCTCCCGTACGACCTTTGTAGAGCTGCACGCCATAATGTGCCAATTCAGCGGTCAAAAATGCCACCAACAATATGTGTAATGGTAAATGGGGAATAGGCTCAAAAAGAATGGTTTCAGCTTGTTTATCTAAACCGTACTGCACAATGGCTAAAATCACCCCAACTTGTAAAATCATCGCTGAATACTTGTAACCCACCAGATCAATTTGTTTTTCTCTTACATCCATCGGTTGATTCAATTCATCATCACTTACAAAAGCAAGCACGATATAACTCAATACCATTAGCACCACTGAGTAAATGATGATTTCCAGTAAAACGCCTGAAAGCCACACGGTCGATGCAAGCTCTTCAGCACTGGCATAGTACATTCTACTTAGATAAATATAGAAAATGTATGCGGTAACCAAAAAGTCCACCGACAAAGTGACTTCTCTAAAACTGGTTTCTTGTAACCATTGATATAACTTCTGTTTATTCGTCATGTTAATTTAACCTCACTCCATGTTAAAGATATTTAACTTGTGGTTAATTTAAGCTTACTTCTTGTTCATGTCAAATATCTTTAACCTTAAGTTAACTATTGAGTACTTAAGTGTGAGGTAATTTAAAAACAATAAATTTCAAAACTTTGACTTATAAGGCTATGAGAAATTTGATATTTAAAGGAAAAGTGCGAGTTAAACAAAGGAAAATTAAAACGGTGATTACAGGATTGATTAAAAAGTAGAGTCAGAGATTCTAATAAGGAATATCAAGCAAATGCAAATATAAATATAAATATAGACAGGTGGAATAATTTGATATAAATCAGCAACTCAAAGAGCTGCATTTGTTATTAAGTCTGTTTTCCTGCGTACTTTTTGCCTAACTATCGTTTACTTAAATAGTGCTTACCTAAAAGCACTATCATAATTCCGCTCAAGATCACCAATGATGATATTCCGAGCCTTAAAGAAAACACTTCATCAGCAAATATCACCCCACCAATTGCCGCAATAACCGGTACCAGTAATTGAACCACGCTGGCTTGAATTCCAGTTAACCCTGCTAATGCCGCATACCAAATAACGTAACCCACAGCTGATGCGAGGCCGCCAGAGATTATCGTTAGCAAAATTCCTGTGGGTGTTATTGTCGAGAATGGGATAGTGGCAATCGATAAAATGATCACTAATGGTAAGGTGCGGATAAAGTTATAGCTGGTATCACTGATAGGTTCGCTAGACTGCTTACCTTCAAGGGTATAAAAGCCCCATGCAACACCAGACACAGCCATCAATACAAAACCTGAAATTGAAGGCGCACTCGCACCAGGCATGACTAAATAAACAAAACCTGAAAAGGCAATCATGACACCAAACCACTCAGAAAAATGCAGTTTTTGACCTGAAATGGCACCGACAACAATCATGGTGATTTGCACTGCGCCGAATAAAATTAGCGCTCCAGTACCTGTATCTAGTGAGGTATATGCATACGAGAAAGTTAAAGCATAAACAAAAAGCATCAAGGCAGCTTTCCAACTTCCTTTAGACCGTGCTTGGGGACGGTATGATATTAAACCTGCAGATGCATGATTGCTGCTGTGTTGGCTTTGTTGACTTAGTTCACCTGCAAATTTAACACGCTTAAATCTTGCCAATTGCATAATAATAACTAATACCGCAACTCCTGATAATAACCGAATTGCAGTAAAGCTGGCTGGATCAATAAGGTCATTTCCCAATGCTACTCGGCATAAAATAGAATTTCCAGCAAACGCAAGTAATGCAAATAAGGTATAAACAAGGGTCTTCATAAGGGCTGATGTTCACTTTAGTTCTTTCGTCATCTGTGGAATAAATAATATTAAATGTTCCTAGATCATGCTGTGTATGTATTTTGTACTTGTACTTGTACTCAGTGTAAGAATTTAAAGGCAGCTATAGCTCATTAACCGTTAGACTCTCATGTTCAACTCTTCTGTTCTACACTGGCAATTTCACTGAATGTATTGCACCGCATGTATTGTAGCGACAAGTCAGCTTTCTCTTTATACACAATGAAGTTTAAATGAGTTAACTTATTAATATATAGACACGATTTAGCTAACTTATACTTTCAAAGGTTTTTAAGTAAGCTTCTAACTTATTAATCATTTTTGGGGTATCTCCCCCAGATACGTGCAGCCTATCCTTATATTCTATAAGCCCTTATACAATAAATCAGCTCAACTGCTGTCATGTACACCACCAAAATTTCTACTATAGACTACAGGCCTATTTTAGTTACGAATTAAAAACCTAAAGCCAAGTTATACCAATCAGCATAAAAAAGCCCAAGTCGATGACTTGGGCTTTCGTTTAAACTTTAACTAGCTTCTAGCTCTGCATATTGCTTAGCTAGATACTTGTAGTCTTAGAATGGCATTTTCATTCCAGGAGGTAATTGCATACCGCCGGTGACTTCTGCCATTTTAGCTTTTTGGTTCTCTTCGATGCGACGAGCTGCGTCGTTGAATGCTGCAGCAATAAGATCTTCCAACATTTCTTTGTCGTCTTCCATTAAGCTAGGATCGATATCAACTTTACGAATGTTGTGTGCACCAGTCATGGTCACTTTAACTAAACCTGCACCCGCTTCACCAGTCATTTCTGACTGAGCGATCTCTTCTTGCATTTTAGCCATTTTGTCTTGCATCTGCTGGGCTTGTTTCATTAAGTTGCCCATACCGCCTTTTCCAAACATAGTCTTTTCTCTTAATTAGGTTATTAGCAAGCAGCCAAAGTGGGGCTAATCTTACTGAAAAAAAATAAATTGGCAATAAATCTCAGTTTATTGCTATCAAACTTTTGAAGCTGCTAGCGCTTTCGTGTGATTATTGAGCGCCTAAAGCAGGAATTTGTTGGCCAATGGCCTGTAACTTCTCTGCTGGATACACCAAGGTATCAGGATTTAACTGCGCAGCTAATCGTGTGAACATCCATTGTACTTTGTCATCATTAATTAAAGCGTAATTTGCATTAGCTAATAATTCACGATGGAATCTTTTTCTTAATTCTAGTGGTGTTTCATGTTTTCTGTCCAAACCAACGGTAATTGACACAGTTGTCGGCTCACCCAAATACTCTGATAGCGCGTTTTGTAACTGCTCAATGGCAACATCTGCAGCCAAATGCTTTTGGTCTGGCTTTAATAGCAGCGGGATCGGATTATCTAAACGCTGACACACGGAGTTAACCGCTAACTGCCGAACACGTCCACCAATGCTGAGTGATGCCATCACTTTATACCAGTGTAAGTCTAGCTCATCACCGGATATTTCATGCTCACCACTTACGGCTAATGCCGTTGGAGTAGCTACACTAGGCGCTTGATTACCACTATGACCCGCCTCAGCGTTATTGCCTTTATCTAATTCGACTGATGCTGCAATCTGAGGTTCAGCTAATAATGGGCTATTTTCAGATGTTGTGACATGAGTCTCAACCTCTTGAGCCGCACTATCTTTAATAGCCTGAGCATTGGCCATTGCGGGTTCAATAGCGCCTTCAGGCTTATCCCAAGGCGGTCTATCATTCTCATTTGAGGCTGTATCACTATCAACCGAAGTCGTATCAACCGAAGTCGCAATGGCTGATTTATCATCTGATTGCTCATTTGACTCAGCTTGTGAGTTAGAGTCAGTTGATGCATGTCCTTCTGCGGCAATTTTACTGCGTGGTGCGGGTACCTTAATACTAGGGTTCGCTGCCGCTTGTTGCTTTTTTGCTTGTTCACCTTCTGTGGCAAGCGTTGTTAAATCAGCTTTTAATGAATCATTGGTTGCCAAAACAGCATCAAGCAGTGCATCTAAATCGGCCGCTTCTTCTGCTGTCGGTTCTGGCGCTGCTTTTGCTTCAACAGCTTGAGTTTGCTGACTGTCAGTGACATTACTCGCTGATAATTGGCTTTCATCAAACGAAGATGTTGAAAATGAACTCATATCATCGTGTTGATAATCATCCATTGATGCCTCAGAACTCGCTTGAGCAAATTGCTCATAAGCATCCATTGGCATGCCGTCGCTATCACTGAGTGATGAGCTATTAAACGAAGAGTCACTTGATGAAGCATTAATTGAAGAGGCTTGTGATTGCTCGCTCACTTGGGATTGAGTGTTAGCCTTTTCTTCAGTCGTTTTTACTACTTCAGGCAGTTTGCTTTGCTCTGTTGCCGTTACCGTTTTTTGCTCAAAACCTAAACTGCTGGCTTGGCTTAATAGTATCGACTGCTCTGCTGCGAGTGCTTCATCTGACTTATGCTCTACAGCTTCCTCAGATTGGGGGTTATCATCAACACTAGCTGAGGCTTCAGCTTTCACACTCGAAGGTGCTTGAGCTTGCTCGGCCATGCTAGTTGTAACTTCAGGTTTAACTTCTGACTTTGGCTCAGCTTTTTGTTCAGCTTGTGGCTCAGCCTTATTTACAGGCTTTTGCGCCGCTGCTGCAATAGCTTGCGGGCTTGGCGCTGCTGGAAGTGATATTTCTGCGGCATCATCTGTGTGCCACCGTTTAACCGGCTTTTCTGGCACAAAAGCAATAGCTCGCAGTAATGCCATTTCTAATCCTGATTTAGGATCTGGTGCAAAAGCAAGTTCTTTACGACCAGTTAATAATAATTGGTAATAAAGCTGCACTTGCTCAGGAGCTAATTGCTGAGCAAAGGCTAATATTTGTTCACTATATAGTGATTGCTGCGCTGCAGCAGGGGCAAATTGAGTTAAGGTAATTTGATGAAGTAGCTCAAGTAAACTACGCAGCACTTCATCTGCGTCAGCGCCAAAACTAAGCACCTGCTGAATAGTCTGCATCAAATTAGCCACATCGGCATCACACAGCGACTTTAGTAGTGCAAGGACTTGCTGTGCATCAATACTCCCTAGCATCGACTGCACTTGTTGGTGCATGACTTGACCACTACCAAACGCAATGGCTTGATCGGTTAAGCTTAACGCATCGCGCATACTACCATTAGCAGCTTTAGCGAGTAAGTCTAACGCTTGTGGTTCATATTCAAGTTGCTCTTGAGTCAAAATAAAATCAAGCTGCTTGGCGATTTCGTCTTGAGAAAGGCTTTTTAAATTAAACTGCAAACAACGAGACAACACAGTGACAGGCAGTTTTTGCGGATCGGTTGTTGCCAGTAAAAACTTCACATGCTCTGGCGGCTCTTCTAGGGTTTTAAGCAAAGCATTAAAACTGCTGCGAGAGAGCATGTGTACTTCATCGATAAGGTACACTTTGAAGCGTCCACGTGAAGGCTTGTACTGGACGTTGTCGAGTAATTCGCGGGTGTCATCCACTTTGGTGCGCGACGCCGCATCGACTTCGATTAAGTCAACAAAACGCCCTTGGGCAATTTCAACACAACTAGAGCACACACCGCACGGCGTTGATGTTACGCCTTGCTCACAGTTTAAGCCTTTGGCAAATAGCCGCGCTAAACTGGTTTTACCGACACCTCGAGTGCCTGTAAATAAATATGCGTGATGTAAGCGCTGCTGAGTTAATGCATTTGTAAGAGCCAATAAGACATGCGATTGCCCTACCATTTCTTCAAATTTTGCAGGGCGCCACTTACGGGCTAACACCTGATAAGACATGGAATTCCCCAAGCTTCAAATTAAAACGGGATGATTTAGCGACATTATATTTCAAAAGCTCTTTCTAAAAACGTATCTAACACCGTTTCTAAAAGCGGTTTCTAAAGTCAGTACCCGAAAATAAATTTAACAATAACATGCAAGTGAAAGACACGCTATTGATACGCTATTTAACGAGCGGGTTTGGCGAAGATTTAGACTAACTTAATCGCTATACGCTAATTAAGTTGGATGAACCTAAATTAGCGAATAAGAACGGCTCAGATAATGACAAAAATACAGGTTCGATTAAACAGCAGGCATAAAAAAGCAGCGCTAAATGGTCTTCATTTATGCACTGCCCTTAATAGCTATATTTTGGCTAAGGATTACTCGCCTTCGAACTCACATAAGGTCAAGATTTCAATGCCTAATGCTTCAATGCGTTTCTCGCCGCCAATATCAGGCAGTGAAATAACAAAAGCAGCATGAGCAACGTCACCACCGAGTTCACGAATTAACTTAACCGTAGCTTCGATAGTACCGCCAGTTGCTAGCAAATCATCAACGACTAATACTTTGTCACCTGGTTTGATGGCGTCGACATGAATTTCTAAGGTGTCTTTGCCGTATTCAAGATCGTATGTTTGTGCAATGGTCTTTCTTGGTAATTTGCCTGGCTTACGAACAGGAACAAAACCAATACCTAACTCAAGGGCTAATGGCGCACCAAATAAAAAACCACGAGCTTCGGTTCCAACAACTTTGGTGAATCCAAGCGACTTATAGTGGTCAACGAATAAAGCGATAGTGGCTTTATATGCTTCTGCATCTTCTAATAAGCTAGTGACATCGCGAAACATGATGCCTGGAATTGGATAATCAGGAATGGCTTTAATGCTGTCTTTGATTAACGCTAAACTTGCTGGATTCATAGTCATATTGATTTGTCTATTTAAAAAGGAATGGATTAATAGCCACTATGGCAATTCAGATTAAACTGAAATTGTAAAAATAGTATCTGGCATATCACTCGATTTGGCTGATAGTAAGCATGTTTGATGACAGTTGCAACTAACGAGCAAAATACCAGCAACTTTTAATCTAACTCTGGGATCTGCCACATAAAAAGTAATAAAGCACATAACATACAAATTAACATTATCTGTACCCACAATAACGGCACAATAGCGATACTCACCACAAAACTCAGTGTGGTCATTATCATGGCTTTGCGTTTTAACTTCTTATTCATTGAACGCTTATTTTGCCAATCGTTTAACCCTTGGGAAAACCATGGATGTGTCATTAACCAATTATGAAGTCGGTCACTTGAACGGGCAAAGCAATAAGCTGCAAGTAAGATAAAAGGCACGGTTGGCAGTAATGGCACTACAATACCAATGGTACCTAGCGTGACACTGGTTAAACCAACAATGACGAAAAAGCCGCGTTTTAACGACATAACACTCCAAGCAAAATCAAAAAAACCATTCAATAGAATGGTTTTTGGGTAACCGATGCTATCAAAAATAGGTCGGTATAATAACTGAGATTAACAGTTAAATTAAGCCTGCAAGTCTCAAAGCTGAAATAGAAGCTGGTAATGTAGGTAAAAGCAAAACAAGGATAAAACCAATAAAATACAAAATGTTAAATGGGTCTTTAAACGGCTGACTCATGTTATTTGATTCCTAAGAGTAATGTTAACCACCTTCTGGCAGCGTGAACTAGATCACAAAATTCGCGCTATTGTAAGTAAAAAGGTTGCCAATAAAAACCCTAAAATAACTGTGCCATTTATTCTGTTGTATCAGTTTGGTTTAAGCTGCAAATAATGCCCTTTTCAGCCAATTGCTGCAGCATTTGCAAGCAGCCATTTGATAAAGCCTCCGCACTCATCTGAGGGTAAGCATTTTGTAGCCAAGCAATAATATCACTCAAGTAGCAAGTTTCAGCTTGGTTAATAAACGCCAACACTTGCGCTGTTAATGGGTTCAGTTGTAAAAACACCACTTCATCAGTGTCGTCTCGATAAACGCAAAAGCTGTGTGGCTGCTCACTAGGTTCTGTAGGTTGATAATCAACACTAATATGTTGAACCTCATAATGATATTGCGTCACCGTCGCTTTAACCGACATGGTTAATGGCAATTCGGTGATCATGTCACTTGATATAGGCAACTCATTTTCATTATCAAAAACAGTGGCGATATATAACTCAAGCCACTCGTAATGTGCCAGTTCGACCATAAATGGCGGATCGTAATCCAGTGGCTGATAACTGGTTTGTAAAAACGCAATGAACTCTTGGGAGATCTCGATAAAGATTGGCGTTTTACAATCGAAACTGACAAAGAATTGTTGAATTAATTTAAGCCAAGCATCCTCAGTGTATAAGGATTTTAATACAGGAAAAGCACTAGAAACAAAGCCATTAATATTATTGAAAAATAGCTCCCGATACACAGTCATCCGCTCGGCGCTCATACCTTCAGGTAATGGGTTGCTGGGATCGCGAATGTAGTCCATAAACGACTGTTGAGTGTCAATAAAAGTCATTAAGCACTCCTTGTCTTTAAAGAAGCTATCGCTTGCTGTTGATATTGATGAATTTGATTTATTTCTAATAACAATTCTGGCGTTTCTGGGATATTGAAATCACGCTCTAACAGAGTAGGAAATACACCGTGTTGTTGATAGCTCTGTTGCAGTAATGCCCACACAGGATCAATAACATCCGCGCCGTGGGTATCAACCATTAATTCTGGTGTTTCTTGGTAATGCCCAGCAATGTGCATATATTCTATACGCTCTGTTGGCATTGACGCTAAAAATTTTGCGGCATCATATTGGTGATTAATTGAGTTCACATAGATATTATTTACATCCAGCAGTAATTTACAGTCGGCCTCACTAAGCACTGCATTAACAAACTCTTGTTCATTCATTTGCGCGCCAGGCGCTGCATAAAATGACACATTTTCAAGAATAAATGGTCTTTCTAGAATATCTTCGACTTGCTTTATCCGCTTAGCAACATAGCTCACAGCTTCTTGGGTGAAAGGAATAGGCATTAAATCATACATGTGACCAGTGCCTGAGCAGTAGCTTAAATGCTCTGAATAAATTTCAATTTGGTGCAAATCGAGAAAGGCTTTAATGTTTTTCACAAACTCGGTATCAAGAGGCTCTGGACTACCAATGGATAAAGACAAGCCATGACAGAAAAACTCGTGCTGCTCAGTTAATTGTCTAAACTGCTTACCAAACTTTCCGCCTAGGGTCATCCAGTTTTCAGGCGCCACTTCAAAGAAGTTGATTTCGTCAGGCACCTGCTGACAAAACTCGTCAAGCATCTCTCGGCGTAAACCCAGTCCCACTGTTGCTTGCTTTGCCATTACAACACTCCGTTTGTTACTTTTTATCAATTAAAAAGGCCTGCAAAACAGGCCTTATTTGACGACATATTGTTAGCTATTACCTTATATATCAATAAGCTTTAAAGGTTGCTAGCAAATTATCAGTAAGCTATTAAAAATAGATTACTTGCTACCGCCACATTTGCCTTCGCCACACTTACCTTCTTTAGCTTTACCTTCGGCAGCTTTTTTCATGTCGCCACCACACTTACCTTCACCACATTTTCCTTCTTTGGCTTTTTTCATGTCGCCGCCACACTTACCTTCACCGCATTTGCCTTCTGTGGCTTTTTTCATATCGCCGCCACACTTACCTTCACCACATTTTCCTTCAGTGGCTTTTTTATCACCGCCACATTTACCTTCACCGCACTTACCTTCTTTAGATTTGCTTTCGCCACCATCAAGTTGATAACCGGCATTCATTTGTTCAAAGCCAAATGGGTTAGCTTCAACTGAAGTTGAAACACCTGCAGTTAATACCACTGCACCTAAAGCCATTGCTACTGTAGTTTGTTTTACTGAGTTCATAATAATCTTCCTTATATTCAAACTTTATAATGGTGACCAACAACTAACAGTGCTGGCTTACAATTTAATAGACCTACAACTGTTTACTTTTATTTCACAAAAATTGATCTAAATCATAATTATTTTCAGAAATTCTTGCTAGAAAGCCAAGGTTATTTGTAACCATAGTGTAAAATATTGATGTATCAACATGATATTTAAGATTAATATTACTTTTTCAACTTATTTGTATTTTTTCATTGGTTCGAAATGAATTTGTATAAAAAGCTAAAGTCGCTAGAATGGCGCTCCTTTTATTTACAACAGGTTCAGCCGTGCGCGTAGTATTAGCTCCAATGGAAGGCGTCATTGATGATTTGATGCGAGAAATATTGTCTGAAATTAACCCATATGACCTGGTGGTTACCGAGTTTGTACGCGTTATTAGTCAACTGCTTCCCGAAAAGGTGTACTACAAACTGTGTCCTGAATTGCGTAATGGTGGTTTCACCGCGTCTGGCACTCCAGTCCGTATCCAATTACTGGGGCAACACCCAAGTGTAATGGCAGAAAACGCGCAGCGCGCCGTTGAATTGGGTTCTCAAGGTGTCGATGCCAACTTTGGCTGCCCAGCAAAAATGGTTAACCGTAGTAATGGCGGCGCAGTGTTATTGCAATACCCAGATACTATTCATGACATTGTTAAAGCCATGCGCGATGCCGTACCCGCCGAGCAACCTGTCACTGCCAAAATTCGCTTAGGTTTTGAAGATAAATCGTTATTTATGGAAAATGCGTTAGCCGTATATGAAGCCGGCGCCACTGAGCTCGCTATTCATGCACGCAGTAAAGTAGACGGTTACAAACCTCCAGCTTATTGGGAGTACATCACAGAGGTACGTGAACGCTTACCTATCCCGGTGATTGCCAATGGTGAAATTTGGAATGCTGATGACGCTAAACGCTGCATGGAAGTGACAGGTTGTGACAATATCATGCTTGGGCGCGGCGCAATTTCCCTACCCAACTTAGCTGCAACCATTAAAGATGGCACAGCGGCTTATACATGGTCGCAAACCTTGAGCTTATTACTCAGTTACACTCAAAAACAACTTAATGGTAAAAAATCGGATTATTACCCAGCTCGAGTGAAACAGTGGTTCACCTACCTCAATAAGCAATATCCAGAAGCTGATGTCCTGTTTAGAGAGTTGAGAGTCATGAAAACCACAGATGATATCGTGGCTATTTTAGAAAAAGCTTATGACCAACATAATCGATAAATAGTTGCGTTGAATCAAATTTAGGTTTCATTTTAAATAAAGCTTAATGTTCGTTAGCTAAAATGAAGCCTTGGTTTGATCTCCATCATAACAATAGTATCGTTTCGCGTTAGACTACATATCCAGTAAAGCAATTAAGTCATTAGGCCCTTTTGTGAGCACTCAAGAGATACAACAAACATTAATGCAAAAAGAAGCACAACTTAAATATGAGTTGGTGCATCAACTTAACCAGCAGGTTAATGTGAATAGTGCAGCTCAAATTCACTTTAACATGAGCTTGGCTGAGCTCATTGAATTAATGAGTCAACAAAAACTAACCGACAGCCCTCTATTTAGTCAACTCACTCGATTAGATGCAGCACTTTGCCAACTTGAACTTGGCCTATATGGCTTATGTTCCGATTGTGAGTCTGAAATTGAACCTGATAGATTAGCTGCAGATCCAACAGAACAACGTTGCGCCCACTGCGATGAAAAACACCGTAACGAACACCGCCAAGAACTGCGTTTAAGCCACTAAATTTCACCTCAAATTTTTCCCAGCGAAAATTCCTCATTTAATGCAGTCCTCTATTTCTTTTTAAACTAATTTTTAACCATAAAAAAACCTCCGACTAGCGGAGGTTTTTAGTTTTAAACTATGACATTAAGTTTAGAACTTTTGATTTATACGAACATAGTAAGTACGACCTAAAACATCATATAGGTTTGTGTTTACGTCGCGGTAATCAGCATAGTTATAAAACGTCGGTGCTTCTTCATCCAGTAAGTTGTTAACACCCACTGTAACAGAACCATTCATTGAATGATTGTAAGCAAATTGAACATTATGCTTGAAGTAAGAACTGTAATCAGCGTATGCATCATAATCGTATAGATCACGATAGTATTGAGCTGACTGACTGCCGATATAAACTGTTGACCAAGCTGCTGAGTAATCATCGTAATTCCAGCTAAATGCTAGGTTGCCACGCAAATCAGGAGTGTCCTGTAAACCAGCATAATCGACTAATTCAGCTTCTTCATTTGTCTGCTCCTTAAAATCAAGAATGTGAGACAAATCAGCTTTAATTCTGAAATCACCAACCGATGTTTCAAAATTATAAGCAGTCACAAAATCAATACCTGAAGTTTCTACAGTTGCCATGTTTCGGTAACCAGACTCCATGTATAAAATTTTACCTGTTGATGGATCACGAATAATTGACTCAGATGAACCATCACGAAGTTCATCACGTAACAGGTCATCAACACTGACTGCTTCAATTTTATTATCATATGTGATTGAGTAATAAGAAAGCTCGATGTTCCATGCATCGGTTACGTTCCAAACACCGCCGACAGTGAACGAGTTACCTTCTTCAGCCTCAAGGCCACTGTAGCCACCAAACCATGTTTTATGCTGCTGATTCGGATCACAGTATGTTTCATCATTATTACCCGGAGTATTACACCACTTATTGTCTAATGCATCTTCAAAGCTTAACGCTTGAGAAGAAAACATTTCGCCCATGTTTGGTGCACGGAATGAGTCACCATAACTTGCACGTAGCAATAATGAATCAACAGGACGCCAACTTACACCTAACTTTGGTACTACCGCATCAAAAGTAGAAGAGTTAACAACAACACCTTCAGGGCCTGATAATTGGCCTTCTTGCTCATAGCGCTCATAACGAACCGCTGCGGAAATTTCAAAATCAGCAGGAAGCCCAACTTGGAACTCTAAATAACCCGCTGTACGATCACGAGTTGCATCTACGTCATCACCACCTGAACCGCCAGAAATGATACCTGCTGCTGATTCAGGATCTGACATTTGTTTGAAATCAATCATTTCATATTCAGCACCTACAACCATAGCAACTGTCACATTATCACCGTCAAGTAATAGTGTAGAAACTAAGCCATCAACTTGCGTACTTTCAAACTTACCTTGGTAAACACCTGTATGAGCAGCAGCAGAGTACAACTGCGTCATTTGTGAGTTCCAATCATTATATGACATTCCAGTAGTGTTAAAGATGTCATATTCACCAGAATCGATTTCACGTTGAACAATACTGTCATTAACTAAGTTATAGTTGAAAGAATTTGTTGTAGAGTGAGAGTTCTGAACATTGAATTCCCAATCAATGCCATTACCAACATCAGCAAAACCAACAAGGCCTGCCAAAATGTCAAAGTTATTTGTTTCAGTTAACGTATCACGTTCGCCAATTTGTACAGAACGCATATAAACAGTGATATCTTCCCCACCGTTTGCTGCATAAGGGTTATATGGATTATCAGCCGACATTACTGGGAAATTGGTTGAAACAGGTGTACCAGCATAACGTGTGTTTGTTTCAGCAAGAGAAGCGGAAGCACGACCACGGAATTGAATATCATCTGTAATATCGTAACTAAAGTTAGAAAGCACAGAATCACGAGAAACATCACCAAATAATTTTGTTACAGCACCAAAACTGTATAAACAACGACCATCTGCTATACCCACAGTATTCTCTACTTCGCCGCATAGAGCACTATTATCAACCCAACCTGAGTCAGATGCTCCATTTGGTACAGAACTGAATGAACTGTAAGCATTATATGTAGGATCATCCATACGCCAGATATCACGATCCATTACCGAATCGGCTTCGTAGTGCTCGTAAGTTAGGGTAATATTACCTTTATCAGTGTTATAACCCGTTGCAATAGAATAACGTGTCGCATCACCACCTTCTACTTCAGGCATTTCATGGCTTAAATCAATTGAAACGCCGTCAAACTCTTTTTTAGTAATGATGTTAATTACACCAGCAACGGCATCTGAACCGTAAACGGCAGAAGCACCATCACGTAATATTTCAATACGTTCAACAATCGACATAGGAATTGATGAGGTATCTGCTTCTGCACCAGAACTTGAGCTGGTTCCAGGTAAACGACGACCATCTAATAATACTAATGTAGCCGACGATCCTAAACCACGAAGGTTTACGCTACTTGTAGAACTTGCACCTGAACCAAAACCAGATGTACCACGCCATGAACCAAAGCTGTTGATTGCTGAGTTATTCAATACATCAGCTACCGTTTTTTCACCGGTCATTGCGATAGCCGCGGCATCGATGACAGTAACAGGTGAAACTGTTTCCATATCCACTTGCTTGATACGTGAACCTGTTACTTCAATTCTTTCTACTTTTTCTGCTTCTTCAGCAAATGCTACACCTGAAAAAGCTACCGATGCTGCTGTAGCAGCCAAAATACTGCGACGAATCGCCTTAGCTGTTAACGTTAATGAACTCATGTAAATCTCCCTGAATGTTAGTTTTGCTAACACATTGACTTTTTATTGTTTTATTTGGTTAAACCTAAGTTAATAACCTCAACCTGATACTGTTAAAACAAAACAAATCATTCAACATCGGAAACACAAATTTAACCCACCAAGAACAAACTGATACAAAGCAAAGCTGCTGCACTCAAAGAATAAAAAGTAAAAAGCAAAATAATCAAAAACTTAGGTTTGCTGCGTATAAAACCAAAGCCAAAGCAATATTCAGGGATACAAAAACAAACAGAGGTTACAAAACAGTTAAGCCGCCATAGCAAAATGAAACATTTTAAGAGGGTAAACAATTAAGGCTAGAAAACTGACGTTCAATACAGTAAAAAAAAATCATAATTCTATGTGAAAAACAAAAATCCCAGCCGATATATACCGACTGGGATTTTACTAACGAGTTTATTTAAATATTAAATTTTACTTAGAACTTCACACTTGCACGAACGAAGAAGTAACGACCTAGTACATCATAAGTGTATGGATCAGTATTTGAATCGTTGTTACCTGTGTAGTAAGGAGGCTCTTCATCTAATACGTTGTTCACACCACCAGACAATCTAACTGTTTCATTGATATCGTAAGATGCTGAGATATCGTGGTAAACAATTGAATCAACAGAAGGTGCATAACAGTCACTTGGGTCATCTTTACATGCGAATGAATCCATACCGTCAATGTAACGAGCTTCATAAGTCGCTGACCAATCGTCACCTGATGCAGTTAAGTTAAAGTTAGTCTTTAACTCAGCGTATGCACCAACACCACCTGTGATGTAGCCAGTGTAATCAACCGCGTTACCGTCTTGGTCGAATTCTTCATATGTATCTAGGATAGACGTATCAAGACCAGCTCTCCAATCTAGACCTAAAGCATCAAAAGTATAAGCAATGTTGATATCGAAGCCTGAAGTATTTGTTTCACCAATGTTTTGTAAACCATTATCAAATGCAATACGACCAGTGTTATCGATAGAGATATTAGCTGATTGACAAAGCGCTGTACCTTCATTGATTTTGTTACCGTTTGCATCTAAACACTGATTAGCAACATAATTAGAATCAACTGAAGTAATAGTATTTGTAATTGCAATATCATAGTAATCAACAGTTAAAGATAAACCATCAACGTAGCTTGGAGAATATACTAAACCAAGAGTCGTGATATCAGCTTCTTCTGGAGTCAGGAGCTCATTACCACCTACAGTGACTTCTGCTTGAGTTTGCTCAGTTGCTGGATGAACAATTTGATCAAATGATGGAGACTTACCGCCGTAAAGCTCAGATACAGTTGGAGCACGGAATGCTGTAGATTGCACACCACGAAGCATTAAATCATCATATAATCGCCAAGTTAAACCTAACTTCCAAGTAGTATCGTCACCAAAAGTGCTGTAATCGAAATAACGAATCGCGGCGCTTAAATCAACTTGATCAAGTAAAGGGATATCGCTGATTAGTGGAATAGCAAGCTCAACATAAGCTTCATTTACATCAAATGAACCAGCAGTCGCTTCTACACGTGGGTCATTTGCAAGACCTTGAGCAGTTAACGAATCAGGCGTGTAGTAAGCAGACTCTTTACGGAATTCATAACCAGCAGCAAATGCCATAGTACCAGCAGGTAAATCTACGATATCACCAGATAGTGAAAGCGCAGCAATATCTAACTCACTTCCACCCGAATTAACTTCAGTGTAAATAAATGGAGCAATGCTATCGCCCATCCAAGAAGATTGTAAGAATGGGTCAAAATCGCCTTCTAGTACAGCATCGTTGATAGAACCAATATTGTGTAGGTTAGCTAATGTATCAACTGAGTCGTTCTTACCTTTGTTGTAAGAAGCATCCCAGGTCCAACCATTGTCGAACTCACCTTCAAAGCCTGCAACTAAACGTATAGTATCAACAACCTGAGAAAAATCACGAGAACCAGACTCAACCATGCGACGACCGTAACTTAACTCTTCACCTGGTTGAACCCAAGGAAGTAGATCATCAGTCATAAAGCCACCTGCAGACATTGGCTTGTATTCCCAAGGAGAACCATTCCAAATTGGCTGAGGCGCCATTTGTTGATCAGACCAACGCTTAGAGTACATTGCTTCAGAGAAAAACATAACGTTATCTGAAAGCTCGTAAGTACCAGCAAAACTTAGGTTTAAACGCTCCATCGGCGTAGATAAGAAGCTGTCTTTAGCGTAGTTGTAACGGTCATCGTTTGTAAATTCGTGGTAATCACCACCTTTACCACTTAAATCTGCTTCTGATTTACCATCGAAGTATTCAAATTTAGGTTTTCCTTCACCATCGTCGATGTATTGACCATACTCGCCAGCATCGCCAATAATGCTAATTGGGTTTCCTTCTTCATCTTGACCACTCTTGGTCATGTTATGAAGGTAATCTCCCCAAATGTGGCCACCTTCAGAGTATGCACTACCAGCACAATATAGGCCGTCATCACCTTCAGCAATAGGACAATCAGAGAAGTCACGGTCTGCTTGACTTGCATCACCACGCTTAGTGTACTGAGCGTTAATTACAACATTACCTTTATCAAAGGTATTGCCCATAGTGAAATCAATGCTTGATTCGTCAGCGTCACCTTGACCAGACAAACCAGTTTGAACGTTTAGTTCAAAACCATCGAAATCACGCTTTAAAATAACGTTTACCACACCCGCAATAGCGTCAGTACCGTAAACAGCTGAAGCGCCATCTTTAAGTACTTCTACACGTTGGATCATAGAAACTGGAATAGTGTTTAAATCGACTGAAGATGCTGCGCCTGTACCAGATGCAATCATACGACGGCCATTAACAAGTACTAGTGTACGGTTTGAACCTAGACCACGTAAGTTAACGCGTGCATTACCGCCTGAACCGTTATTCACAGCAGCGTTTGTCATTGCGCCACCAGAAGATGTCATCTTCTGTAGTACGTCATCGATAGAAGTTGCACCTGAAGCGATGATAGCTGATGCATCAATTACGCTTACTGGGCTAGCAGTTTCCATATCGGTACGTTTAATACGTGAACCCGTTACTGCAATTCTTTCTACTTTTTCAGCTTGTGCTTCTTCAGCGATAACACTTCCTGAAAAAACTGAACCTGTTGCGACAGTTGTTGCTGCTATTGTCAAAAAGCCACGGCGGATTGCCTTAGCTGTTAAAGATAATGAACTCATTATAAACTCCCTTCGTCATAATCAAACATAAAGTCACGACGTTATATTTTTTGTTTTTAGGTTAATATTTTAATCAACCGAGAGCATTATTGTTAAATAAAATGACAATAGTCAACATCTATTACAAATTAACAACCAAGCACAAGACCTCTGATACAACTTCAACCTTAACATGTGTTAATATTTTGTTAAAACAATAAAAAACAACCGCTTAGAAAAATACAACATCACAAAGTTAAATATAATAACGAATTATGTAAACCATAAGTTAATGGTAACATTAAATTAGATCAAATATTAAACTGGCAGGCCAAGTTGATTAAAATACAAGTTAAGATATAGATCTTAAAACCTTAAGAAATTAACAAAAAATCAACTTAAGTAACAGCTTTTAATTGGAAAATAATTTTTAAATCACAATAAAATTAATAATTAGAAGTTGAACTTGCTTATTATTTAACAATTAAGCGACATTCAGTCAGGTTTGAAAAGAGTAATTACTCAAGCTGATTAGAAGAGAATTGCATTTTCAGCTGCTAGAAAAGGAATACTTATTCACATATTGTGATGAGAAAATCTCGGTTTCATTGGAAGCACAAAGAAAGATCTATCTTTAAAATGGCTATAAGTTCGGAATAGGGTTGGAATAGAAGTACGAAACGTTATCAGCAATTTTTAGGCACAAAAAAGGAGCCATTAGGCTCCTTTTAACATAATTCAATTAAGAATTAACGAGTGCGTGCACATAACTCTTCAGCACTGAAGAAGTAAGCAACTTCACGCTCAGCAGATGCTACAGAATCAGAACCGTGAGCAGCGTTCTCATCAATGCTTTCTGCGAAATCAGCACGGATAGTACCTTCAGCAGCTTCAGCAGGATTAGTAGCACCTAAGATTTCACGGTGAGCTAGAACAGCGTTTTCGCCTTCAAGCGTTTGAACCATGATAGGACCAGAAGTCATGAATGCAACTAAAGCACCGAAGAAAGGACGCTCGCTGTGCTCAGCATAGAAGCCTTCAGCTTGCTCTTTGCTTAAGTGAACCATTTTAGCAGCGATGATTTTCAGGCCAGCAGTTTCAAAACGGTTGTAGATAGCGCCAATGTGGTTTTTTGCAACAGCATCAGGCTTAATGATAGAAAAAGTACGTTCGATAGCCATGAAAAGCTTCCTTCTTGATATAGGGTTTTAAATTCGCGCGGATTATACGAAATTTACGTCAGCATGCATAGGGTTAATAGCATCACATAATCAAAATGTCATCATGTGACTTAGGTTCTGCGAAAATTGTGATTAACCTCAAGCTGTTCTGCACTATATAAAGTGAGCTTATTTGATATGTTTCAGTTTCAGCAGCCAGATTGTTTGACTAGAGCTCACTGAAGCATGGCTTTAAATAGTTAACTAACATTTTAGGCAGTTGCTCAACAAAACTTGCTTGCGACATCGAACAAGCGATTGCTGGGGTAAGGTTTGGATATAATATCTTATCAAGTAAGCCATTTATCATCATATATATCACCATATCAGCAGCATGTTGCTTCATAGAGTCTGACTTTTGACTGCTTTTATGAGTGAATTTTAATAATAAATTAGATAGGCGACTGTATGCTTCATTTCTATCGAGTGTGGGATTGGCAAATATCGTGTCTGAGTGCAACCTCGCGTTTAAATGGATGGTTCTAAAGACACTTTTTCTCGCATCAAGAAACATGTGAGTCGATTCGCACAATATCGTGACTTGCTCTTCAAGTGATGAACACTCTAGAGCTTCCATCTCCTCAATCCACTCACCGAGTTCTTTTCCGAAAGCATCATACAATAGTGGCAATAAGGCTTCCTTATTCTCAAACCTTCTATAAAAAGTGCCTACAGACACCCCCGCGCCTTCAGCTAACTCTTTTATACTGATGTGTTCGAAGTACTTTACTTGCAGGGCATTTTGTAATGATTCGAGAAACTTATCATGGGTTTCTTGACTGCGTTTTTGTTTTGGACGTAAATCGGGTACTGACATTGACTATTCCATTCAAAATCAAAGGTTCGGATAACTCATCGCATCATACAAGTTATCAAAGGCAAACTCTAACTCAAACTCAAATTAGCACTATAAGCAATATAATCTCTAGTAAGCAGTAAACCTTAAAAAAGTGTCTACAGCGGACTCGCTCTAATACATAAAAAAGCAATGGCCTGCTGCCATTGCTTCCTTTATACACTTGAGCAGTTATGTGTTTACTCGCTAAAAGAAATCGGTTTTAACTTTATGCTGCATCGTGCCATTTTATAAATGTGAACCATTTTTATCTTCACCAAGCAGTATCAAATTCGGGTTACTGGTGTAGTCTGGGTGTTGTTGCCAATTACTTTCATCAACAATCCACGGCTGTAAGCAAGTTCTATCGGTAACACAAGGATCAGTTAGTGCATCCATGAACTCGACTACGGTATTAGATTGATCGATGTTGATATCGATTTCTGGCGCTGGTGAATTAGAAGTTGTTTCATCAAAACTTTGACGGAACAAAAAGCGAGTATTGTCGAACGCATAAGGATTCATGTTGTTATAAACCTGCTCACAACTCTCGCCATATTTACTCATGATATCCACTACCGAAGTTAGCTCACAGTACTCAGCATTACCTATTTCATTGAATGAAGCATTAGCATTAAGTATGGTGCTGATCCCGAGTAAATTATTCATCGCACCACCTGGGTTTCCATACACATCCATCACTTGAGTCAATGTCGATAAGGCGCCGTTGTGCATATAAGGCCCCGTCACGGCAACGTTAAGCAGCGGCGAAGTACGAAAATGATACGCATCTCCTATATCACCCGTTACATTCTGACGTCCGAAATCACTCCCTGTGACAAACTGGTTGTCATCACCATTCCCTGGACCAACTTGACCTAAGCCAATGGCATGAAACTCTTCATCGGTAAAATTATCACCTGAGTGGCACTGACTACAGGCTGCTCCGCCTTCATCGCCAGCGGTCATAAACAAAACAGCACCCACTTTTTGGTCAAAGCTTAAGCTGTTGATATCTTTATTCGCTTCACCTCGAAGCGCTCCCACATATTCTTTCCACGGGTTATCAGCGAAAACCATCGACTCTTCAAATGCTGCTAATGCTTCTGCAATCCTATCGAAGGTAATGGTATTACTACCAAAAGCGCTTAGGAATAACTCTTCCCACTGATTATCGCCAACAAATCGTTCAGCTAACATGTCTCGATAAGCCTGATTACTCGTTCCAAGAGGCTCATCGCCACGCATCTCGTTATGGGTAATGGTTGGGAAACGCGATTGTGCATTTGCTAAAGAAGCGCCTGATGGAATGTTGATATCTGCAGTACTTGTATTGGCGGAATCAGGCGTAATAATTCCTGCGTCAGTTCCTCTAGCACCTGGTGTGTTTGACACACTTTCTACTCTAGCATCCCAAAACAAGCCACGATCCATCAACCCTAGATTAAATATTGTCGGCGCGTTACGGCCAATGACAGGATAACCATCAAGCTCGTCTGCATCACTACCATTAAAGTAACGACCAGAACCCAGTAAGTTGGGCTTAAAGTCATGGAATACATCGACTGCGTCATAACCCACAGGCCAAGATAAATTATCACCACCGCCAAGCACCGGATGGTGACAAGATGCACAGGCTGTATCGTATTCGCCACTTAAGCGTTTAGAGTAAAATAATGCTTTACCTAATTGGGCTTTGGCGTCATTGATGTTAGGTAAATCGCGGCCAACGGTTGGATCGCCCGTTAAGCCTTGTTCATTAATCAGCACTTGAGCGTGAACATCAACAGGTTCCATGCTGCCAGATACCGTACCTAAACCATCATCACTGATGATGCCCTCTCCTTCTTGAATATCAACCTCAGCAAGCTGTAAATCGTCAATGCCAGAACGTACTACTCTCACTAACATTGCATCGCTTCGGCCTTTAAACCAATTTAACCCTGTTTTGAAATTAATAAACCAAGAATCCTGTGAAAACTCAATCATAGGTGATGAGCTCCAAGTGTATTCCTGAGTTGTTGAAGGGAAGATATTCAAATTAATCGCCGGTGAAACGGTATTGAAATCAATCAGGGAAAATAACTCTTTATTGTTAGGCAAGCGCCAGTCACTATGACCTGCTAAATCATGACTTTGCGCATAAGCTAACGCATCGCCCCAATCCATAGCTTCAGCAGTACCGCCATCACAGAGCGTGCCATCCAGTCCTGCAACACACTGAGCCCACATGAGTCCAGTGGCTAAATCTGTAACCGTTCCATCTTCATTAACGGTATAGCGCTCATCTGGCGTTTCTTGCATGCTGCTCGATGTTGAAACAGGATCAATGATCCTAACTAAACGTAATGCTGCAGATTGATAACGTTGAATATTTTTATTATTACCAAATACATACTGAAAAGCCCAAGCATAAAACTCCCCATGCTCGCCGCGATATGGCATCGAGCTCCAGTAAAAATCACTGACGGTATTAGGAAAGTAATCATTATCAATTTTAGTTGAACGACTTGAAGCACCAAAATGTGCGATTGACATCAAATGGCTGTTAGTTGGAACACGCCAGTCACTGTAGCCACAAAGGTTTTCTTCGTTAGTTGTTATTATTAAGCCATTCCAGTCGTCGTAATAATCACCTTCTCGCTCGGCATCCTGTCTTTCAAGTGCAGTGAGCCCACCCCAACGATAGGTATTTCCAGCATCACGTACACCGCCATCTCGGGTTTTTACTTCCCACATTAATCCGGTGCGGTTATCACGTACACAAGACCAAGGAGCCGAGTTGTAATTTCCACTGCCACTATACTCAGAGCCATCAGCATTAATACGAGTAAAGTCGAAGCCATTTGCTCCATTTGAATCTGAATCTGCCGCAGCGCTTCGGCCTTGACTACAATCTTGATCAAGAGGAGTTACATTATCACTAGCAGTAATAGTGGTGCTGCAATCACTGCCGTTTCTATCATAATCTGAACCAAAACCTATCCCAGTATCATTCAGTGCAGCCATACCAAGGTTGAAATCTTGTGGCGGTTCTTCACTGCCATCTTCTCCTGTTCCTCCTCCATTATCTTCGCCTTCATCATCTTCACCTTCATCACCACTGTCGTCATCGCCTTTATCTCCATCACCATCTGAGCCGCCAGTATCACCGCCTGTATCAGGAATAGTGGTTTCATCATTTTCAATTGTTGTACTGTCGCTATCACTACCTCCGCAGCCCAACAATAAGAAAGTAAATATCGCAGAACAAAGAATACGAAGTGTGCTTTTAGTTTTTTGTTTGATTATCACAGTCCAGCTCCAATAAGTTGTTAACTTTTTGGTATCTTAAACTTGCAAAGATGAGCGGAAGATGAGCATGGGTTTGAAACCAATAATAAAGAGGGTTAATTGCGAAGCTTTAGACTCATATGTAACTGTTCGCCGTGAAGCTCTGCGCTGAGCTCAAGAGATAAAGCTTGTGCTGCGGTATAGGCAATTGATAAACCTAAGCCGACATGTTTGCTATCCGTTCTAGCTTCGTCTTTGCGCCACAGTCGGTCAAACATAGTACTTAAATCATCACGACTAAGATTGGGAGCATCATTTACCACACGAATAACAGCATCACGACTTTCACTGTCGATACTTATTTTACTATTTGTCGGAGCGTATTCAGCGGCATTACTGATTAGGTTTGAAATAATAACCCGTAGCAATCTTGGGTCACTTTTAATGATAAAGTCATGTTTCACTAACTGATTAGTGGCCAAATTTCGCTCTTGCATTTGGCTGGTGTACAACGACAGGCATTCAGCAACTAGATCGGCGATATTAACGTCTTCAGACAAGGTTTGTGCACCAGAATTTCCGATTCGCGCTAAAGACAACAAACTATCGATAGTCTGTTGCAGCTGCGCCGCAGATTCTGCAATGTAGTGAAAATCCTCAGTAGAAGATTGCTCAGGCCATTTTAAAGCCACTTCACTCGTGGTTCGCATTGCTGCCAATGGCGTACGTAGTTCATGGGCTAAATCATTGTTAAACTGACGTTCTCGAGAAAAGCTTTGTTCTAATCTCGCCAATAGCTGATTTAATCGGGCGACAAGCGGCGTAATTTCAACTGGAATATCTGTTTCAATGAGCCGATTATGTAATGAACCAGCTTCAACATTAGCAACTTGTTCAGACAAGTTCTGTATAGGAATTAACGCTCTTTTAATCGCAAAGACGAGTATTGCTGATAGTAAACCACAAAAAAATACCCCACCTACAATCAATTGTATTGAGAAAGCAGTTAATCGCTGATTGATATCATCTTGATTGATAGCAACAGAAACATCTAATGCAGGTCTTCTTGGACCGCCTTTTAATGAAAACGAATGGACCCGAATGTCACCGCCAAAACTTAACTGACTATCGAACTCAATACCATCATTACTGCTTGCAGTTTCTAGAGCATGGGAACGAGGCAACTGCTCACTGCCTAAACTAGCTGATTTACGTAGTGTTTGACCATTTTCATTCCACGTTTGAAGGTAATAGCCACTTTCTACATCATTAAGTTTTAATACCGTGCTAGCAGCAAAATCTTGTTCTATGGCTGCTGCTGGACCAAAACGAGCAGCAGGTCTCATCAAAGTTAGCTTCATGATACGAGAGAACTCATTGAGCTCGTTATTAAGGTTGGCTTTCAATCTTCGCTGTTCTGTAAAATATAAGGTTGAGCCAGCTAATATAGCAACAATGACAAAGCCAGGAACAAGCCAAAGCAGCAACTTGCAGCGAATACTCTTCATGGTTTTTGCGCACTGATCATATAACCCATTCCTCTACGAGTATGGATAAGCGGCGGGTTAGTTTTAGAAACACTAATGGCTTTTCTTAATGCACAGATAGCAGTATCTACAACATTACTGGTTGGAGAAACTTGTTCGTCATAAATGTGGTGCTCTATTTGAGTTCGGGAAATAACGCTATCAGCGTGTAGCATCAAGTACTCTAATAAGGCATATAATTGAGAAGGTAACACAATGGGTTGTTCTGCTCGTAACACCGTTTTTGCTGATCTATCTAAAACAAGATCGGCAACCATTAGCTTAGGTGAACGATGTTGATATTTACGCCTTGCTAAGGCTTCAACTCTCGCGATAAGTTCTTCAATAGCAAAAGACTTAACTAAATAATCATCAGCACCTAAGCGTAAACCCGCGACCCTATCTTCGATTGAGTCTTTGGCCGTGAGAAACAACACCGGCGTTTCATTATTGACTTCGCGAAGCTGCTTAAGCACTTCGCGACCATCCAAACCAGGCAACATAATATCGAGAATGATGACATCATAGTCATTCTCAAGCGCCATCCATAAGCCTTCTTGGCCATCGCCTGTAGCATCAACTGCAAACCCTGAAGCTTTTAGGGCTTTAACCACTGGTCGACGTAATGCTTCAGAATCTTCGACCAACAATAACTTCATATAACCCCACTTTAAAAGTTGAATATTAAGACAATAAATACAATTAAATCAGAGCGACAAACTCAATGACATAATCATACTAAAGATAACATGAGCAGAAGATTAACATCCAAATTATTCTCCCTCTTTCCTTTTTAATTAAACTATAGATGTGTCATAAAAATGATTAACAAATCAGTTTGCCTGCGTCTCTGCCGGTATAGTTTGGTAAATATCCTTTTCCCATAATGTGATGTTAAGGTTCAGCCATTATTGAGTTAGCAGGTTTAGGCCAGATGCCTCAATTTGAAGATTATGACGCTTTCTTTTCATAAAGCAGTAAATTAATCGATTACGAAAGATAACTATTGTTCGGCGCTAGATCGTATACATATAAAAAAGGGAATAACATCACTGTTATTCCCTTTTTAAATATTCTAACGAAGATATTTTTTATACTAAGGTTCTTTTTATAAAATAATTTCTAGAAATAATCTCTAGATAATAAACCCTTAGAGATTCCCCATAGAAGATGACCCTAGAAGATAACCCATAGAAAAGAGTCTCGTTAAACTTATCTCTAGTGGTCTTCAGAAACCATATTGACAGTGTACTTAGGAATATCAATCACTAAGTCACAGTCGACAACTTTAGCTTGGCAAGACAGACGACTCTCAGGCTCTAAACCCCATGCTTTATCTAGCATGTCATCTTCTAGCTCATCACTTTCTTCAAGTTGGTCAAAACCTTCACGCACAATACAATGACACGTAGTACATGCATTTGATTTCTCACAGGCGTGTTCAATGTGGATGCCATTTTTTAATGCTACATCTAAAATGGTTTCGCCTACTTCGGCTTCAACAACTGCTCCATCTGGACACAGCTCTTCATGTGGTAAAAAAACTAACTGTGGCATTTCATCACCTATATATTATCGACAGACTGACCTTTCAGCGCTGCTCGAATTGAATTATCCATACGACGATTAGCAAACTCTTGAGTTTGTGCATCCAATGCTTCAATCGCTTTTTCAATAGCGTCGGTATCCTCACCCTGAGCAGTTAATTGTAACTGCTCAATGGCGGCGTTAATCTCTGCTTGCTCTTGCGGATTAAGTAAGTCGGCATCTTTGGCCAATGCAGCACTCAAGGTTTCAACCACTCTTGAGGCTTCAACTTGTTGCTCAGCTAACATACGACGAGTGATATCATCTTTTGCATGCTTCATTGAATCTTTTAGCATAGTGGCAATTTCGGTATCAGATAACCCAAATGATGGCTTAACCTGAATCGTCGTTTTCACTTCAGTAGACTTTTCCATTGCCGTAACACTGAGTAAACCATCAGCATCGACTTGGAATGTTACTCGAATATGTGCAGCACCCGCTGCTAATGCAGGTATGCCATTAAGGGTAAAGCGAGCAAGAGAGCGACAATCATCAACTAACTCACGTTCGCCTTGAACAACATGAAAAGCCATTGCTGTTTGGCCGTCTTTAAATGTTGTGAACTCTTGTGCTCTGGCAACCGGGATAGTCGTGTTACGAGTGACGACTTTTTCAATCAATCCGCCCATGGTTTCGATACCAAGAGAAAGCGGGATCACATCCAGTAATAACAAATCTGATTCAGGTTTATTACCGACTAAAATGTCCGCTTGAATCGCTGCGCCAATGGCAACAACACGATCTGGATCGATTGAAGTCAGAGGTGTCTTTTTAAAGAAGTTCTCGACTTGCTCACGCACTAATGGGACGCGAGTAGAACCGCCAACCATTACCGTTTCAATGATCTCATCAGCAGTGACATCTGCATCACGTATTGTGCGGCGACAACTTGCTATCGTCTTTTTAACCAGAGAGCTAATTAATGACTCAAATTCAGCTTTTGTCACTTCAGCATTAACAGTATCACCGTTTTCAAGCGTGATAGATGCTGTACAGGTATCAAGTGTTGTTAGCTGCTCTTTAACTCGACGCGATTCAATTAATAACTGACGCGATAAAGAAGCTGACAATTCAGTCAGTCCAAGTGTTTGTTGTAAATGCGCTTGTAACAGGTGGTCAAAATCATCGCCGCCTAATGCAGAGTCGCCACCTGTAGCTAATACTTCAAATACGCCACGATTCAGACGTAAAATTGAAATATCAAATGTGCCGCCGCCCAAATCATAGATGGCAATAACGCCCTCTTGTTTGGTATCTAATCCATAAGCAATGGCTGCAGCAGTAGGTTCGTTTAATAAACGTAATACTTTAACGCCCAATAACTCTGCAGCATCTTTAGTGCCTTGGCGCTGCGCATCATCAAAATAAGCTGGTACGGTAATTACCACACCTTCTAAATCGCCGCCCAATGTTTTTTCAGCGCGAGTGATAAGTGGCTTAAGAATTTCTGCAGATACTTGTACCGGATTTACCGCACCATTTGCAGTATTGAAAATAGGTAAACCATTTTCACTGGCTGTTAATTCATAGGGAAGTTGATGCTCACCTGATTGAATATCGGCAAGGCTTCGGCCCATAAAACGCTTCACTGAAACTATGGTATTTTTGGGATCTTGAGCAGACTTAACTTGCGCAGCGGCGCCAGTTTCGATGCTATCCACACCGTAATGGACTACTGAAGGTAAAGAATGCTGATTGTCATCATCAGGTAAAGTTAATGCTTCACCACTTCTGACAGCCGCAACTAATGAATTTGTTGTACCTAGGTCGATACCCACGGCAAGGCGATGCTGATGGGGCGCGGCGCTTTGACCGGGCTCAGCGATTTGAAAAAGGGCCATAGTATTCCAATTGTTTAGTAATCAACATTCATCTAATAGAAATAATAAAACGCTGTTATAAAAACAGCGCAATTGATTAGTCTAGTAATGAATCTTCAATTCTTGCGAGTTCATCCTGCAATTTTGCCATAAATTTTAGCTTTCTAATTTGATCCGCTGCAGAAAAATTATTTTCTTCAGTATCAACTGCTAATAATTGCGCAAGTAATTGCGAAAGTGTCTTTTCAAAGTCAGCAAATGACTGATACAAATCATCAATTGATTCATCAGCTTGTTGACTGTCTTTGATATCTTCAAGGGATTCACGCCATTCCATTTGCTGCATTAAAAAAGCAGTATCTTTAACTGTTGTAGTTTCGTGGCTTATGTCGATTCCACGTAAACTCAGCATGTGCTCTGCACGTCTTAATGGATTTTTTAGCGTTTGATAACCGTCATTAACCTGCGCAGTACGCTGCACAGAAAGCAACTTTTGTTGCTCAGACTCGTTAGCAAATTTATCGGGATGAACCGCCCTTTGCAGCTCGCGGTAGCGCTCTGCAAGATTGGCGGTGTCGATATCAAAGGAAGGTGTTATTTGAAATAATTCAAAGTAATTCATTGGCAGATATCATGCTCTTTGTTGGTAAATTTGAGCGAAGCTCCACTGCTAAACAGTAAAGCTTTCACCACAACCGCATTCACCTTTGGCATTAGGGTTGTTAAATTGGAATCCTTCGTTAAGGCCCTCTTTAACAAAATCTAATTCAATGCCTTGAAGATAGATGAAGCTTTTTGCATCAATAATGATGTTAACGCCTTCAATTTCAAAAACGTCATCATCGTCATTTGCTTCATCAACAAACTCAAGCACGTAAGCCATACCAGAACAGCCAGATGTTCTTAACCCTAGGCGTAAACCCAAGCCTTTTCCTCGATTAACTAGGAAAGATTTCACTCGTTCAGCCGCAGCTGGGGTCATTGTTATTGCCATCTTAACTCCGGTATTACTTGTCTTGCTTTGATTTGTACTCATCTAATGCTGCTTTAATAGCGTCTTCGGCTAAAATAGAGCAATGGATTTTAACAGGCGGTAATGCAAGTTCTTCAGCAATGTCAGCATTCTTAATCGTTGCTGCTTCATCAACACTTTTACCTTTAACCCACTCAGTTACCAGTGAGCTAGAAGCGATTGCGCTACCACAGCCATAAGTTTTGAATTTAGCATCTTCAATGATACCGTCTTCGCCGATTTTTAGTTGAAGCTTCATCACGTCACCACATGCTGGTGCGCCAACCATACCTGTTACCACTGAAGGATCATTCTTATCAAATGAACCCACGTTACGTGGATTTTCATAATGTTCGATTACTTTTTCGCTGTAAGCCATAACAATTCTGCTCCGTTTATCGCTATCGATAATAATGTATTAGTGATGTGCCCACTGAACTTGGTCCAGATCGATACCATCTTTGAACATCTCCCAAAGTGGAGACATTTCACGTAACTTACCGATAGAGTCATCAATTACTTTAATTGCATGCTCGATATCTTCATCAGTGGTAAAACGACCAATTGAGAAGCGGATTGAGCTGTGTGCCATTTCATCATTCAAACCTAATGCACGTAGTACATAGCTAGGCTCTAAACTTGCAGATGTACAAGCTGAACCAGATGATACGGCTAAATCTTTAAGCGCCATCATTAATGACTCACCTTCAACAAAGTTGAAGCTCACATTAAAGATACCGCAGTAGCGTTGTTCCATATCGCCGTTGATATAGGTTTCTTCGATATGCTTAATACCTGCCCATAACTTGTCACGTAGACGAAGGATGCGCGCATTGTCTTCAATCATATCTTGCTTAGCGATAGCAGCTGCTTCGCCTAAGCCAACAATTTGGTGTGTTGCTAATGTGCCACTGCGCATGCCACGCTCATGACCGCCGCCGTGCATTTGTGACTCTAAACGAATACGCGGCTTACGACGCACGTATAGTGCACCAATCCCTTTTGGTCCATACATTTTATGGCCAGAGATAGAAATCAAATCAACCTTGGTTGTTTTCACATCAATCGGTAATTTACCTGCACTTTGTGCAGCATCCATATGGAAGAAAATACCTTTTGAGCGACATAACTCACCAATTGCATTGATGTCTTGAACAACACCAATTTCATTATTCACATGCATGATGCTGACTAAAATAGTGTCATCGCGCATTGCACCTTCAATCACTGATAATGGAATAAGTCCATTGTCACTTGGTTCAAGGTAAGTCACTTCGTAATCTTCACGCTCTAATTGACGACAAGCATCAAGAGTCGCTTTATGTTCAGTCTTACTGGTGATGATGTGCTTGCCTTTCTTATTATAGAAATGCGCAATACCTTTAATCGCAAGGTTACTTGACTCTGTAGCACCAGATGTGAAAACGATTTCACGGTGGTCAGCATTGATTAAATCAGCCACTTGGTTACGAGCAATATCAACTGCTTCTTCGGCTTGCCAACCATAACGGTGAGAACGTGATGCTGGATTACCAAACACACCGTCCATTGTCATAAATTGGACCATTTTGTCGGCAACACGTTTGTCGACAGGGGTTGTTGCGGCATAATCTAAATAGATAGGAAGCTTCATCATACACTCCGTACTGTGCAGTCATCTGTGTGACCACTTACAACGTACATATAATTGTTATCGATACAACAACACAAAGTTATAAAACTACTCTGTGCTCATTCTGCATTTCATCTTGCTTTAAAGAGATAAATTGAACATCTCGTTTATGCATTAATCCAGCAAGTGTAATGCCATCTAAAAATTCTGAAATCTGTTTACTTAAATCTCCCCATAACGAATGGGTGAGACAACGGGAGCCACTTTGGCAATTCCCTTTTCCCTGGCAACGAGTCGCATCTACTGACTCGTCTACAGCATGCACGACCATGCCGACAGAGATTTCATTCGCTTCTTGCCCAAGACGATAACCGCCCCCAGGACCACGAACACTTGATACAAGACCATGTTTACGCAGCTTAGCGAAGAGTTGCTCAAGATAGGAAAGCGATATTCCCTGTCTTTCAGAGATATCCGCTAAGGGAACTGGCCCGGTGGCTGAGTGAATAGCAACGTCCAGCATAGCTGTCACTGCGTAGCGACCTTTTGATGTCAGTTTCATAACGTTTTTTGCTCCCATATACTATAGGGCAATTTCACCATACCCGAGTAAATTAGTCAAGTATTTAACCCACTAAATTACTCAAGTATTATATCTCGTTCGCGTCTAACAATTAAGGTCTTAAAAATTGCAGGGGTATTTAACCTTTTTATATCCCAACATTCAATGCTAGACCGCTATTAATTGACCGAATATGCGATAAAACTGCAGTATGTCAAAAAAAACTGATGACTGAGAAAACCTGACGACCTAAAAATAAAAAAGTCGACACCTTTAAATGGGTATCGACTGGTGATGTTTCAAGTCTAATCACTAAATAATGGGGTCAAATTTATCGATTTCTTGTATTCGCTTTTCTGCAGCTTCTTGTTCAGCTTCATTAAAGTCATCAACGTTCAATTCTGGTAGCTTTTCAGTGCAGACTTCACCGCCCATGGTTTGCACCGCTTGGCAGATTTCTTGTACCTTCGAGTCCATTAAATGCATATGATCAAGCATTTGACCAATAGCACTTGCCACAGGGTCTGGGTTATCTGGTGAAACCGCATAAGCATCAAAGCCATACTTTTTCGCCATTGCGCTGCGTCGCTCTGTTTGCTCTTTCGATTGCTCAGATGGTTTAGCAACAACACGCGCTGGAATACCTACTACAGTCGTGTCTTTAGCCACATCCTTAACCACAACAGAATTAGAGCCTACTCTTGCACCATCATGCATGGTGATTGGGCCAAGAATTTGCGCTCCCGCCCCCACAACAACGTTATTTTCGAGCGTTGGGTGACGTTTACCAGCCTGCCATGTGGTGCCACCTAAGGTAACACCATGGTAAAGCGTACAATCATCGCCAATTTCAGCCGTTTCACCAATAACTACGCCCATGCCGTGATCGATAAAGAATCGACGACCGATAGTGGCGCCAGGGTGAATTTCAATACCAGTGAACCAACGTGAGAAAGTCGATAAACATCGTGCTAGCAGATGCCATTTAGCATTCCAAAGCTTATTGCTAATGCGATGTATCCAAATCGCATGCATGCCAGGATAATTTACTAAAATTTCGAAGCTACTATTCGCCGCAGGGTCGCGGTGATAAATAGATTCAATATCTTCCTTCAATCGCGCTATCACGCCCATGTTACTGCCCTTCTTTTTACCACTATAGATTTTTTACTTTAAATGACCCTAACAGCCACTTACGACTCTTTATCATTTTTGATGTCTTCTTTTGGCATTTTTTTATCTATCGAAGTCAAAATACCTCGCAGAATATTCATTTCTGCGGTCTCAACACGGGCACGACTGAATAAGCGTTTTAGCTTAGTCATAATCTGACCAGGATGGTTTTTGATAATGAAGTTGGTCTTGGTTAACGTTGACTCAAGGTGCACATAAAAACGTTGTAAGTCTTCTGAAAGTGGGTATTCCTCTTCAAAAGTCGCTTTTTCATCTAACGCTAAATGGGCCATACGGGTTTCATAACAAATGATTTGCACCGCTTGAGCTAAGTTTAGCGAGCTGTATTCTGGGTTAGCAGGAATAGCAACATGGTAAGTACACTCTTGCAGTTCTTCATTGCTTAAGCCATGATTTTCACGGCCAAATACAATCGCCACAGGACCTTTTAAACTCTCAAGCGCTAACTTTTCACCCGCTTCTTTCGGAACAAGCATAGGCCAATCTAATGTTCTGCTGCGAGCACTTGTCGCTATCACTAAGCTGCAACCTTCAATTGCCTCAGACAATGAATCAACAATAGTCACATCTTTAATTAAATCTGCTGCACCTGCTGCAAGTGCAATAGAATGACCATCTGGCTGTACTCTTGGTTCAGCAAGGTATAAATTTGATAAGCCCATGGTTTTCATGGCTCTAGCGGTAGAACCGATATTTCCGGGATGCGATGTCCCGACTAAAACAACACGTATATTACTCAGCATGAAACTACTTTAATTGTCTAAAAAACTATTTGCGGATAGTAACACAAGCTGTAATTAATTCCTTATATGAAAATCTGCATTTGATAAACCTGTCAAAATGCGTATAATTACGCGGCTGATTTATTCGTTCTTTAACATCCAGGGGATTGCTATGCATCCGATGCTGACTATTGCCACGCGCGCTGCACGCGCTGCGGGCCAAACTATTATGCGCGCCTATACTGAACTCGACAAAGTTGAAGTTGATTCAAAAGGTCTAAATGACTTTGTAACAAGTGTAGACAAGGAAGCAGAAGCTACCATTACATACCAAATTCGTAAATCTTACCCAGATCATACGATTGTTGGCGAAGAAGACGGTGAAAACCGTGGTTCTAATAAAGATTATGTATGGATAGTCGATCCTTTGGATGGTACCAACAACTTCGTTCGTGGTATCCCTCATTTCGCAGTATCTATCGCGGTTCAATATAAAGGCAAAATTGAAGTTGCCGTTATTTACGATCCTGTTCGTGAAGAATTATTCTCTGCAGTACGTGGACAAGGCGCTAAAGTTAATGAATTCCGCCTACGCGTAACGGGCGTAAACGAACTTGCTAATACCATGATTGGTACTGGCTTCCCGTTCAAATCACGTCAACACACTGAAACCTACATGAACATTCTAGGTGAAGTATTCCCTGTATGTGCTGACATTCGCCGTGCAGGTTCTGCTGCGCTTGATTTAGCGTATGTAGCGGCTGGTCGTTTAGACGGTTTCTTCGAAATCGGTCTTAAGCCATGGGACATCGCAGCAGGCGATTTAATCTGCCGTGAAGCTGGCGGTACTGTTACAGATTTCACTGGTAACCATAATTACCTAGCCTCTGGTAACGTTGTTGCAGGTTCGCCTAAAGTGACTTCAGAATTAGTCAAAATTATGCGCCCTTTGTTGAATGATGGCCTAAAGCGCTAATCACTCATCTAACAACATACCGTTAGAACATAAAACCGCCAGACTTAATTGTTGTTGGCGGTTTTTTTATGTCTGCGATTTATCAATGGCTTATTGTATAAATCATATAAATTTATCTTTTTTGATCTGGATCACTCAGCAAACTGGCGCCTAGCAGAATATACTGAATTATCAATTAGATTTATAACAAGAGATAACATCAATATGTCGCTCCCTATCCTTCGCCAAATAGGCATCAAAAGCCTAAAGAGTGTTGAACACGTCGTTTTATTTATTATTTCCGTTGCGACAGTGTTTGCTATCGGCGAAGAGATTCTGCATATGTTCGAAATAAGAACAGTAGAACTAGCTGATTTACTTCTATTATTTATCTACTTAGAAGTACTCGCGATGGTCGTCAATTACCTAGAGTCTGGTAAACTGCCGATCCGAATGCCGATATATATCGCCATTGTGGCCCTCGCCCGTTACTTAATTCTTGATATGAAAGGCATGGATGACTGGCGTATCCTAGCAATATCAATATCTACAATAGTATTAGCCTGTACAGTTATTGTTATTCGCTGGGGACAACTCAAACTCCCTTATCCAAAGAATAAAGATTTAGACCACTAACTAAAGCTGGTTCTATTTCGACAGTATTTATAAATTAAAGCGATAAGTGACTAACTTATCGCTTTTTTTATTGATTGTGATTAGTATAAATAAGTGCATTAATTATGCTCAATAAAAATAGCAAACACGGAGCGACGCGGCGATGTCTAATGAACCCACAGGATTTGAAGAAAAACGAAACTCACTACGAGTTGATATGGAAGCCGAGCGCATTTTATTGCATTGGATTAATGCAGAGGGAGAATCCCAAGAAGATTATGGTGTCTGCATTGATTTAGCCCGTAAAGGTATCTTGATAGATTACAAACAAGCATTTGCTCTTGGAGATTTGATCGCCATTACCTTTAACCACAACACAGAAAAACAGAATACCATTAAAGGGCAAGTTTGCCGTTGCTGTGAAGCAAACCCACAAAGTTTTCATATTGCATTGCAGTTACTTTGATACCTCGCCAATAGTAAGTTAGATTTCCATTTATAAAAATCTGATTATTGATATACAAATTTTATTACTTTTGATTTCAATACTTCTGATTTAATGAGTTATTTTCTACTATGCTTAATTTAGGCTTATACGTATCTCATCAAATAAGGGCGCGCTATGATAATACTGGTAGGTGGAGAAAAAGGTGGCAGTGGTAAAAGCTGTTTAGCTCAAAACCTCGCTGTGTACGTAACCCAAACCTTTAAAGCCAATGTATTAATGGTTGATTGTGACCCACAACGCACTACGTCTGATTGGATCCAAGCCCGAAATAACCAAACCGATTTAAAACCTATCAATTGCATTCAACTCTACGGCAAAATTCGTAACGATCTTTTGAGTTTAGGTGAACGCTTTGACTATGTCATCGTCGATTGTGGTGGCCAAGATAACCTTGCTATGCGTGCAGCCATGTCAGTCGCGAGCTACGTTATGATCCCATTACGGCCAAAACGTCGAGATTTAAAAACCTTACCACACATGGAAGACATGCTTAGTACCTGTAAGATGGTCAATCCTAAAATGGTTGCTACAGTCGTTATCAGCCAATGCCCTGCGCTACCATCACAATTCAAACGAATATTGGAGGCAAAAGATGTAGTGAAGTCATTCGGACTGACTGCACTAAATGCCGTTACCTTTAACCGTAATATTTATGATGATAGTGAAGAAAGTGGCTCATCTGTATTGGAAATAGATCCAGAGGGTAAGGCAGCTCAAGAAATTTCAGCAATTGCTGAAGAGCTTTTTGCGATTCCAGCCGACGATAGCTACGAATTTTAACGGTTAAAATAAACTACTGTTTTCCATAGCCTTATCAATCACTCAATAAGATTGATTTAACATAAGGTCTTGTCTTGCTCTGAAGTATCCTGAAACGCCACCCTAAAAATTGATCATTTTTCAGACACTGAATATTAGCCCCTTTAAAGCCTACTTAACAATAATGTTTCGTTAGTTATAGCTTTAGACTAGGGCGTGTTGATCTTTGCTGGTTGAATTTTGTTCGAGTTAAAAGTGTTTTAATTGAGGCGGATGGATCGATGCCTAGTCATCTAAGCGAAAATCATCCAACAAAGAGTAAAACACTTTTAGTCGAACCCTTTGGGCAGCGTTTGTTGACCATTTTTACTGCATTATCGACTTTTTATGTAGAATAACTACACCACAAAGTCTCTACCTTGTATAAATGGTCAACAATTCGCTGCAAAAACAACCTTGAAAGATCAACACGCCCTAATAACTTGTTCAGGCCTTTTTGTTCCGTATTCAGCTTTATTGCTGCTGATGTTATA
Organism: Shewanella olleyana; assembly: GCF_023283825.1. Classification (GTDB taxonomy): domain Bacteria; phylum Pseudomonadota; class Gammaproteobacteria; order Enterobacterales; family Shewanellaceae; genus Shewanella; species Shewanella olleyana. The sequence continues at coordinate 60,417 of NZ_JAKILD010000006.1, forward strand.
ATACCCTCAAATTAGTTAATTAAGTCTGAGTAATGACACAAGCAAATAACCCACTTCACGGCATTAAACTAGAAACAATCGTCAATGATTTGGTTGATAAATACGGTTGGGAAGAATTAGGCAGTCGCATTAATATCCGCTGTTTTAATGATAATCCGAGTGTGAAATCCAGTTTAAAGTTTTTACGAAAAACGGAGTGGGCTCGCGATAAAGTTGAATACTTGTGGCTAAAAACTAACAAGCTTCCATTACCAGCACCAAAGCCATATGTTGAAAGAAACACTAACACCAAAGATACGCCGGTAAATAAAGAGTCGAATAGCGATAAAAGTACTGAAGGGGTTAATGCGAGTATTTGGGGTAAATAAGGTAAAAGACCTTAAACTTCAGAAATCCCAGAACCACATTATAAACATATAAAAAAGGCATGAATTATCATGCCTTTTTATTAGGACTGCATGTCAATATTAACTACATCGGAAATTCAAAAATCAGTCGCCATACTTGTAACTCGCCGTCTGTTTGATAACTAATACCAAATCTGTCGGTACTAAACCAACCCCAACCAAATGGTTTTGATAAAGCCAAAGTTGCACCGATTTCGTAAGTGCTTGATGTTTGAACATCCTCATCTAACGGAGTGATAAATTTAAGCTTATTGAAATACCAGCGCCCTGCAACAAACAACCTAGGCTCTACTGTGTAATCCCCCCAATCCCAATGCTGACCAATACCAAAATCAATACCTGATTGCAGCACTGAATAACTTTCAGAGCTGTCATTAATACTGCTCTTATACCCTGCATAATAAATGCGGTTAACCCACACTGGAGAGTATTTGGGCTCCTCTAATTCATAGAGTGCAGATATACCCGTTGAGACTATCCCTACATTACTAGAGTTTGAGAAGTTGTGACCGTAACCTAAATCTAAATAGCTTTCGAGTGTCAATTGTTCATCATAGAGCCATTTATATTCAATCCCTGGCGTAATGGTCATTGTACCAACACCATCAGGTAGTTGGCCTTCGGGTAAATCATTAAAAGAATAGTCAAAGAAGCCCAATGAGATAGGTAATCTTAAGGTGAGAATATGATCTTCAGATTCTTCAATTTCAAACGCAAACGGAATATTAACAACAGCGGCCTTTTGCCCTGATGCTCGATAAATACCACTACCAATGTAATTTGCAAATGCGTAATGAGAAAGATCGGGATTATTTGCCTCATCAGCATTGCTGCTAGGTATGATAAAAAAACTAATAAAAAGCGCTGCAAATAACATTGCAACGCTTTTAGAATTGATTAAGCTAAACGCTTTCAATTTTGATAACCCACTTTTAAATGGCCACAGAGATGTTGACTTAATTAATTATTATTTATCGTCATCAACAAAATGATGCTCAGTCATCAAATGACCTAGCTCAGTTGACTTTGTTTTTAAATAATCTTCATTGTAGCGGTTTTTCCCCACCTGCAAAGGCACTCTTTCAGCAACTTTAATCCCGACTGATTGCATTGCTTTGACTTTACGTGGGTTGTTTGTCATAAGCTTAACGTTAGTGACACCAATTTGTTTAAGCATAGGCTCAATCATATCGTACTTACGCATATCAGCTTCAAAGCCTAAACGCTCATTGGCTTCTACGGTATTAGCGCCTTGATCCTGTAACTCATAGGCGCGGATTTTATTCAGTAAACCAATACCACGTCCTTCTTGACGTAAATAGAGAATAAAACCTTGACCATTTTCAGCAATGTTTTGCATCGCGGTTTGCAGTTGGAAACCGCAATCGCAACGTAAACTAAATAAAGCATCACCCGTTAGACATTCTGAATGAATACGACCTAACATAGGTTCGGTGGCGTTTAGCTCACCATAAGTTAACGCCACATGCTCTTTGCCAGTTTCTGTATCTTCGAAACCATGCATAGCAAATACGCCCCAAGGCGTTGGTAACTTAGAAGTGGCGATATATTTAATCGACATGGATAAACCTTTAAGACAACGCTCAATCCTTGAGACTTTTCATCCTTGAACTGACATTTATGTCATGACTATTTCGAATATTGGACTAGAATTTTGCTGGTGCAAAACCGGTGACAACAGTGATATTCATTTCACGGCCCATAGCTGTCATTGGATGAACAACTACAAGTCCTTTTACTGATTTTTTCAGCTTGCCCATATCAGCTTGTTCAGCTTTAGTCAGTGCGCGATTGAATTTTAGACCTTTAACTTCTTGGCCTTGCTTATTCAATTGGCGCGATTGCTGGTTTTTCAAACTTGCAATACGCTTAGTGACAGTGGCAATTTCTTTCTTAAACTGCATGATAATGGCTTTATCTTCACGAGCTTCAGCTGCAGCAAGCTTACGACGAAACTTCTCTGCTTTATCATTTAATGCTTGCAGTTCTTCTTTTAAATTCATTTTATTACCTTAATTCTTTCATGTTATCGATAGCAATGAGTTGTTTTGATATCGAACAACACTTTTTCGAACGCAAATTATATACCTAAAGGGGTTGAATTAGCTAACTTGAAAACTCGTTACAGCGCATAAATTTACCAATTTATCGGAACAGATACTGATCCATTGCCCAATGACTATAAATTGCACTATGATTACCATATTGTTTTTGTCATCTTTAGTTTCATTTCAATAGCATTCAACAAGTAAACATTCGCTCTAGCCCGCTATCTTTCTTAATTCAAAAACCTTGGACTCCTTGTTAATGAATAACAGCACATATTCCAATCATTCCTCTAACTCAGGCTTTACGTTGATTGAACTGGTCGTTGTCATTGTGATCCTCGGTATTTTGGCTGTGGTCGCTGCCCCTAAATTCCTTTCAATATCAGAAGAAGCGCACACGTCAGGCATTCAAGGGGTATCTGGTTCTTTTAAAGCATTTGATGATTTGGTGTTTGCAAAAGCAGCGATTCTAGGGATTGAGAAAAACGATCGTAATAGCAGTTCAAATTCTACTGACCTACAAGGCGGTTTTTTCCTTGATTCAGGCGAGTTTATTCAAACCATTTACGGTCATCCTTGGGTTTATAGTCAAGATGCATTGAATTATATATTAGAGGCGAGTTTGCAAGATGAAGGGGTTAACTTGCCCGATCAACAATGTGTCACCGGTGAAGATTTTTGCTTTATGTTATTTGAAGGTTCAAGCGGGCCAACAAGTATTGGCGTTCCCTACATTCCGGGGAACTCAGTGGTTGTTTATTACCCCGGATACAGCGTAAGCGATCAATGCTTTGCATACTATGTTTTTGATAGAACTGATAATGATGTCATTATTGGCGACAATATCACGGGTTGTTAACGCTGCAGTCGTGAGTTAGCTGGTCACTTTGGGCACTTCTCAATTTACAACGAGTAAATCACGGATATCGTGAATAACTTGATTACTACTGCCGCGCCATTTAAGGCTTGGGTCAGCCAAGTCCTGCTCAAATTTACCATCCACTAATACGTCTACATATGACAATATTTGTTGCTGCTTAAGTGACATTTCATCCAGTTTATAACCACTCCAAAGCCATATATCTTTATCAGGGCACTCAGCCTTAACCCGCTGAACCAAGGATAGTATTGCTGTTAGGTTTGCAGGAAATAATGGATCGCCACCAGACAAAGACAAGCCTCTGCGTTTGATTCGACTATCGTTTAAGTCAGCAATGATTTGATCTTCCATCTGTTTGTCTACTTCATGACCCGAGCGAGGATCCCAAGTCGACTGGTTATAACAACCACGACATTGATGCTCACAGCCAGAAACAAATAAGGTACAGCGAGTACCAGGGCCATTAATCACATCAACAGGATAATATTGGTGGAAATTCATCACATTTACCTTAAAGAGTCATTTTAAACGACAGTAAAACTTAAAAAATAAGGCGCTAATGAGCGCCTTATTTGATTGAGCAAGTTTAGCGAAATAGATTAAATATGCTTAACGCGACGCTTTACTTCTTCTTGTTTACCGTGGTTGAACGGTCTTGCATCAGGGCTACCTAAATAACCACATACTCGGCGTGTTACTGATACACGGCTCGGCTCATGGTTGCCACATTTAGGGCAGACAAAACCTTTACTCGTACAGTTAAATTCACCCACAAAGCCACAATCGTAACATTCATCAATTGGCGTGTTCGTACCGTAATAAGGCACACGGCTATAGCTGTAATCCCATACGTTCTCTAATGCTTCAATATTGTGCTGCATGTTAGGGAACTCGCCATAACAAATGAAGCCACCGTTGGTGATTTCTGGGTATGGTAATTCAAAGTCAATCTTGTCGTACGGGTTCACTTTCTTTTCAACGTCTAAATGGAAGCTGTTAGTGTAATAACCTTTATCAGTAACGCCTTCAACTACACCGAACTGTTTAGCATCTAGCTGACAAAAACGACTGCACAAGTTTTCACTTGGGGTGCTGTATAAACTAAAGCCGTAACCCGTTTCAGCCTTCCAAGACTCAGTAGCACGCTTCATCACGTTAATAATTTCAATCGCTTTAGTACGTAATAACTCGCTATCAAACACGTGTTCTTCAGTACCATACAGAGCATTGATCGTTTCATGTAAACCAATGTAGCCTAATGAAATTGACGCTCGGCCATTTTTGAAGATTTCAGAAATATCATCATCAGCGTTTAAACGAACACCACAAGCACCTTCCATATAAAGGATTGGCGCAACACGTGCTTTAACGCCAACTAAACGAGCAATACGCGTATCTAAAGCTTTACGAGCCAATGTCATTCTTTCATCAAGTAAGGCAAAGAAAGCTTTTTCATCGCCCTTAGCTTCAATCGCAATTCTTGGAAGGTTAAGGCTCACAACGCCTAAGTTATTACGTCCTTCATGAATAAGTTCGCCATTCTCTTCGTAAGTGCCTAAGAAAGAGCGACAACCCATTGGCGTTTTGAACGAACCAGTTACGCGCTCAACTTGTTCATAGTTAAGAATATCTGGGTACATGCGCATTGTTGCGCATTCCAATGCCAGCTTCTTCACATCGTAATTACTATCTGTCGCTTTATGGTTAACACCATCACGAATAGCAAATACCAATTTCGGGAATACCGCTGTTTTACGGTTTTTACCAAGGCCAGCCATACGTACTGTTAGAATCGACTTTTGAATTAAGCGTGACTCCCAACTCGTACCAAGGCCAAAACCAAACGTCACAAACGGAGTCTGACCATTGGCAGTATGTAGTGTGTTCACTTCATATTCTAAAGACTGAAATGCGTCATGACATTCTTTCTCAGTTTGCGCCATAGCAAATGCTTCAACATCGCTGACACCCCACTCTTTACCAATAACAAGCTGCTTTTGGTAACTCTTTTGCACAAATTCAGCTAGCACTTCATCGATACGGTTAATAGTTGTACCACCGTAGATGTGACTCGCCACTTGAGCAATAATTTGCGCTGTCACTGCCGTTGCTGTTGAAATTGATTTAGGTGTATCAATCTCAGCATTACCCATTTTAAAGCCATGGGTCATCATGCCAGCTAAATCAATCAGCATGCAGTTAAACATTGGGAAGAAAGGTGCGTAATCAAGGTCATGATAATGCAATTGACCTGACTCATGTGCCGCAACGATATCTTTAGGTAATAGATGTGATTTAGCGTAATGCTTAGCCACAATGCCTGCTAATAAGTCACGTTGAGTTGGAATAACTTTCGCGTCTTTATTGGCGTTTTCGTTAAGAATTGAGCTGTCGCTTTGCTCAACCAAACCACGAATTTCGCAATTAAGTTTACTTTTAGCTTCACGACAAATATCACGGTCATGACGGTACTCAATATAATGACGAGCCACCTCTTTATGAGGCCCTTCCATTAATAAGTTTTCAACCAGATCTTGAAGGTGATGAATTTGCACTTCTTCTTTGTTTGAGACCTGCTCTCTGATCACAGATGCAACCGTAGCAGCGTAATCTACATCCGCCATACCTGTAGCCGTTGCCATCGCAGCAACAATCGCATCCTTAATTCTAGACTCATCAAATAAAGTCCGACAACCGTCCCTTTTAATTACTACAGGCATTATTTTTACTCCATTTATGCACAGGATATAAACACTATATATCCACAGCAAGAAACCAACAAACACTAGATATGGTGTATTAGGCAATAATGAAGTCTATAAATCCATGATCTAGATCATAGTTTTACAAGGGTAAGTGAAATGAAAAATATTACTGCCAAGCTCTGCACTATTTCGAAATTCAGAGCTTGACCACGGTATTTAAAACCGCTAACGCCCCAAAGCTGAGTTGATTAAATGCGCAGTTTGGCGCACTGATTGACGGCCAGCTTCGATAGCTTCAGCCGCGCGATGAAATTCCATTGTGCCAATATCTGCCAGGTGCGGAACCAAGCAAACATCCGGTGGATCGCCCATCAATCTAGCCCGCTTATGGCGCTGCTCTAAAATGTCCATAGACTGAGACATCACCGCTATCATTCCCGGGTGTGACTTGGTTGACATCGAAAACTTTTCAGTGAGCCCAGTAATATATTCTTTGCCTTTACCCAAAATATCCATAAAGGGCGATTCCGGCTGAGTAGCTTCTTGTTGCTGCTTTTCAAGTTCGGTCGGGGCGCGACTTTTCATTTGTTGCGGCAACAAATGCATGCTATTTCGGCGATGACCATTCAAATCAACCGCGATAACGACATCCACATTCATAGCACGGCACATGGATACCGGTACGGGATTAACTACTGCACCATCCACCAACCAACGATCTGCCAATTGTACTGGCGGCAAAAATCCAGGCATTGAACATGACGCCCTTACTGCATGACGTAAATCCCCTTCTTTAAACCAAATTTCCTGGCCAGAATATAAATCTGTCGCAACGGCTGCAAACGGTTTTTTAAGCTGCTCAATATTAAGTTCGCCAATGCGGCTAGCTAATACATCGAAGACTTTTTCGCCGCTAATTAACCCACCTCTTCGCCAACTGAGATCCATCAAGCCTAAAACATCCCAACTTGAAAAACCACGCACCCAAGTTTCTAACTCATCAAGATGATCATTGGCATACGCCGCGCCAACTAATGCGCCGACAGAACATCCCGCCACTTTATCTGGATATACGCCCATCTCGGCGAGCTCTTTCAAAACGCCAATGTGAGCCCAACCTTTAGCTGCACCACTGCCGAGCACAACACCAATGCGTAATTCTTTCGTCTTGCTTGAGTCGTTGGCAACATCCGACATGTTTATCGACATCCTTAAACTGAAATTAATGGAAATTTAAATAACCTGAACTCGGGATAAGAAGTTAGTTAAACTTTTGAATTATAACACATTTCCCTTCAATCTTATTCTAGAGAGATATTTTTGCTTAGAACAAGGCAAATTTGTGCGTCAATAGCTGGCCTATTGCAAACAAATTTAACGCCGTTATCAGTAAAAATAACCTCTAGAAAGCAAGTTGTTATCCCGAGCTCAGGTTAAATAGTAAAAACGCAGCATAACTGAGCCTTAAGCTGTTGGCTATCTCAGGCTTACACGTTATAATATCTGGCTATCATTTTTTAGGGGATTTACCTTTGTTATTTACCGATTTTTCTTTAGACAAACGCTTACTTGAAAGTCTAAAGCATATGGGCATTTCTGAGCCAACTGAAATTCAGCAGCAAGCCCTGCCGATTGCCCTCGCGGGTAAAGATTTAATGGCATCATCAAAAACCGGTTCAGGTAAAACCCTGGCATTTTTATTACCTGCGCTGCAGCGTGTAATATCAACAAAAGCCTTATCTAAAAAAGATCCACGGGTACTTATTTTATTACCGACTCGTGAGCTTGCTCAGCAAGTGTACGGCCAGTTACGCTTATTAGTCGCCAACACCCAATATAAAGCGGTAAGCATTTTAGGCGGTGAGAACTTTAACGATCAAGCTAAGTCGCTATCTCGTGACCCTCACTTTATTGTTGCTACACCAGGCCGTATTGCCGACCATCTAGAACAACGCCACCTTTACCTAAACGGTTTAGAGTTGCTCATTCTTGATGAAGCCGATCGCATGCTTGATTTAGGTTTTGCACCGCAACTTAAAGCTATTAATGAAGCTGCGGATCACAAACGTCGACAAACATTAATGTTTTCAGCCACGCTTGATCATGACCATATCAATGATATTGCCGCGACCTTATTAAAAACGCCGAGCCATGTTGCTATTGGGGCCTCGCATAACGAACATAAAGATATTACACAGCGTGTATATTTAGTCGATCACTTAGATCACAAACAAGCACTCTTGCAGCATATATTGAAGAACGAACAACATAAGCAAGTGATTATCTTCACTGCGACTCGTTCTGATACAGACAGATTAGCAAAATTGCTTGCTGAACAAGGTTTAGAAACTGCCGCATTAAGTGGTGATTTAAATCAATCAGCTCGTAACCAAATTATGGATAAGTTCAGCCGAGGCCAACAAAAGATTCTGGTCACAACGGATGTAGCTTCCCGTGGCTTAGATTTATTAAACGTGTCATTAGTGATTAACTTTGATATGCCAAAATTTGCTGAAGAATACGTTCACCGTATTGGCCGTACAGGTCGTGCTGGTGCGAAAGGTGATGCGATTTCTTTAGTGGGCCCTAAAGACTGGGACAGCTTTAAGAAAATCCAAGTATTTTTACGCAAGAATTTCGACTTTTCGACCATAGAAGGTCTACAAGGCAAATTCAAAGGCTTAAAAGAAAAGCCTAAAGCAAACAACAAAAATGCTAAAACCAGCGATACTAAAGCAGCGAGCAAAAAACGCAGCACTGCCAATAAACCTAAAACCGCACCTAAGCGTGACAAACGCTTTATTACCGGTGTTGATATTGGTGATGCACCGATGCGACGTAAGGCGAAGCCTGTAAAAATTATCGAAAACGATAGCTCAATTGTTCAAGATGATGAACAAGAGCTTAGCGAAGATTAAACCCAATTTAAGCCTAATGCTGCTTTCGCTGCGTTAGGCAAAATCAAACTAGTACCAAAGTAAGGTGAAACATGAAAATTTGTGGCGTGGAATTAAAAGGTGGCGAAGCCATCATTAGCTTATTAACTTACGAAGTTGAAACATTCAATGTACCTGAGTGTCGTCAAATCTCATTCAGCATTTCTAAATCGGCTGAAACAGAATCAATCCGTGAGTTTCACTTTGCTTTCCACAAATTAATGGAAGACTACAAAGTTGACGAAATCGTCATCATTGAACGCGAGCAAAAAGGTAAGTTCGCAGGTTCTGCAACGAGCTTTAAAGCAGAAGCGGCAATTCAAATTACTGAATTACCTGTTAGCATCATCAGCCCAGTGATTATCAAAGAAGAGCTTAAGCGTAATCCGCCTCAAGCTGACTTAGAAACTTTAGGTTTAAAACGCGTGCAATTATCTGCTTTTGAAGCAGCATATGCGCAACAAAACCGTCGCATGTACGGCAAAGTCTAATATTCTGACTTTATCCAATTAGCCTATCTGTTTTAATGATTAACGTTTATCAGATAGGCTTTTTGTTATTCATCCACAACATCTCATCTAGCGAGCTAACCCCATGAGCTCAAATAAGCCTTCTAAAACACCTCGAGCTGCACCTCCTAAAGCACCGCCTAAAATGCCTATCAAGGCAAGCTCAGCTAAAGTTATCGCCGCAAGAGATACACTGGCAAGCCTTGTCACCAGTAAAGATGTTAAAGCAAAACAGCAACAACAAGCCCACCTTAAATATATTGCTGGTTACTCAACCAATACCATAGAACAAGTTAAGCGCCATATCGCCAATGACAGCTTAGAACGCTTATTGTTAAGCCGATATCCACGGGTCCATGAGATCCGCACTGATAAAGCCCTATATGACTATGCAATGGAGTTTAAGCAGCAGTATTTGAAGCAATCAGATCCATTATCAAAAGTCATTTTTGATGAAAAGATAAGCCTAAGTCATCAAGCTCTGGGGCTACATACTTATGCTAATCGCGTTCAAGGCAGCAAAGTTAAAGCCAAAAACGAAATACGTATTTCATCAAGACTTAAATATGTGCCAGAGCCATTATTAAGAATGGTGGTGATACACGAGCTCGCTCACCTTAGAGAAAAAGACCATAACAAAGCCTTTTATCAATTGTGCACCTATATGACTGCTGATTATCACCAGCTCGAATTAGATTTACGCTTACTACTAACATGTATTGAATTAGGTAAGACGCCGTATTAACCTGATTAAGTCATTATTATTGAGACGTTATTATGTATGTCGCTACTTATAGATCTGAAGGACGTAAAACTAAACGTTATAAATCAGAGAAATCTGCCCTAAAATCCATTCGTAACTGGTTAAAGCAACATGAGCAGCAAGGTTACTCTGTTGGCCTAATGGGGCCGGACATTCCCCCTACCGAATTTCATGATTGGGAATTAATGCCATTTGATGAGCCCAAAACGGTTTCGTTTTATAACAGCAAAAAATGGATTAATTTAAAAGCTGAAGCATTTGTTCGTTACGGGAATAAATGTGCTTGTTGCGGTCGCTCACCTGAAAACAATGTCATCATGCACGTTGACCATATAAAGCCACGCTCAAAGTACCCTGAGCTCGCATTAGACATAAACAACCTACAAATACTTTGTGAGCACTGTAATACAGGAAAATCTAACAAGTTTGAGACAAACTGGAGAGAATAAAAAAACCGCCTTTAATCAATGATTAAAAGCGTTTTTTTTAATTGATAAGAATAATTAAGCTAGTTGATTAACCTAAATCCATCATCATTTGTTTGCTACTGACTAATTGTTTGAATTCTGCCATTTGCTTCTTAGGTAATACAGACGCTTCCACAATACTCACTTTCATAGGGTTCGCTGGGCGACCATTAACATGGAATTCATAGTGCAAGTGCGGCCCTGTCACTCTGCCAGTATTACCTGTTAAGCCAATCACTTGGCCACGCTTAACTCGCTGTCCTTTACGTACTAAGAATTTAGACAAGTGTAAGTAACGGGTTCTAATATTATTATCGTGCTCAATCACAATATACTTACCCGCAAAGCGGTGATTAGTAATCATTGATACCACACCATCTCCAGGTGCAACCACTCGAGTACCAATTGGCGTTGCGAAATCGGTTCCATTATGCGGTGATACACGCCCAGTAACAGGATGCTTACGATGCGGGTTAAAGTGAGAAGATAGTCGGAATTGACGCTCTAGCGGAATACGCTGGAAAGCGCTGGCTAAACCTTGACCACGCTCATCATAAAAATTGCCATCAACGTTTTGAAAGGCATTGACGTTATTTCTTCGCGTATTAATTCTTACCGCTTGTAACTGTGTATTCCCAGTTGAAACCCCTTCAATGTATTGATCGTTCATCAATACATTAAAAGTATCTCCTGCGCGTAAATCTCGCGAAAAATCGAGCTTGCTAGACAGTAAGGTTTCAATGGTTTGAATGTTTGCGGCGCTGAGTCCTGCTCGCTGAGCAGATAAATAGAACGAGCCATTAATCTCGCCACTAATAATACGATTTTGCCAGATGCCTTCGATATTTATCTCTTCAACACCATAAGTGCCATCATCAAAGCGAGTGAATATCACTTGATAAGCTGGATTAAAATACAACTCAAGTTTGGTCAGGTTTTGTTGCTCGTCCTGAAAGAATTGAATTCGGTTGCCTAAAGACAATGTATCTAATGCCAGCACGTTTAAATCAGCCTCAAGCACCTTATACATGGTCTGTTGGCCAATGCCGGCTAGTTCGAATAAGTGACCTAAGGTGTCACCATTTTGAATCACACGCTCAAAATTAGGTTTGATTGGTTCAACAATTTCAAAAGTTGATGGCGTTTGTGTGATTAAGGATTCTATATCCAAAGCAACTGGAATGCGCTGAGAAGAAAACTCTTGCGGTGTTGGCCATAACAAAGCAGCTGCAACAACGAATACGCTGGCAAGTAATAGTTTTCGATGTAATGCAGGTAAGCTAGGCACTTTACTCAATCGTGCTTGTAACTCACCTCTGTTAGCTGAAAGCAATCTCGGGTCCGCCATTTATACGTAAAAAAGTAATACCTTTTAGCTAAGCCGAGTCGACAAGTTGTCAACCTACAGAATGCGTACTTAAGCACTAGAAGATATATTAGCGACCTGTTATACCAAATAAATAGCCTAATAAAAATATAAACTATCGTTTGAACTGCATAAATTTGAAGTAGACAAAGCCCGAGCGAACAGTATTTCTGCAGTCGATAAATGAAAGTAACATGCTTTGATAAAGTGTGTTATCAGAAGTTAGCGCAACCACTGATTGGTGAAACAAAGAACAAATTAACTGCCGCTTTAGAGTTAGCGAATTAAGTACGGTTTTAGCCAAAGCCATAAACCGCACTCAAAAATTATTTACAGACTCAAGAAATGGGTAACTGTCAGATCAAGTCTGAGCTACTACATATAAAAACTTAGCTTGCTGGCGCCTCGAACTTATATTCAGCTTGTAAGCGACTCACTCCGAGTCCATTCATCTTATCCACTTTGATTTGCACACTAATACGCTCTTTCATCGCTTCAATATGACTAATAACCCCAATCATTTTGCCTGAAGCATTAAGGTTATCTAGTGCATCTAACGCTGTGTCTAACGTTTGGCTATCCAAAGTGCCAAAACCTTCATCTAAAAACAGCGAATCAATACTGGTTTTATGACTGACCAAATCTGATAGCGCTAAAGCCAATGCTAAGCTGACTAAAAAGCTTTCACCTCCAGATAAAGTCCGCGTGTCACGCACCGCATCACCTTGCCAAGTATCCAAGACTTGAAGTTCAAGCGCCTCTGATTGCTTACGCTCTAACAAATAACGACCTTGCAACCTGTCCAGTTGACGGTTCGCCAACGTGACCAGATGATCCAACGTTAGCCCTTGAGCAAATTTACGGAATTTATCACCTCTTTGCGATCCAATAAGAGAATGTAAATAGGCCACATCATCATAGTCTTGTTTTGCTTGAGTCAGTTGCTGAATTAATTGCTGCTGATTAGCTCGTTTGCTCTCATCTTCTTGTAACTGATGCGTCACCTGCCATAACTGTTGCTTCACTTCTGCAAGACTCGTTTCAACTTGTTGAAGAAGCTCCCCCACTTGTTCTATGGTTTTATCAACATGTTCAAGCTGGTAATCCAGTTGACTGCCCTGAGCAGTTAATTCTAAAAATTGACTGTTTGCTTGCTCTACTAAGGTATTGGCTTTAACGATTTCTTGCTCTAACTGCTGTTTAAGTTGTTGTAGTGATTTACGTTGCTCGCTTGGCATTACCGCTTGCTCAAATTCAGCTTGGCTTGCAAACGGGCTTTGGGATAACGCCTTATCAAACGCGCTTTTCGCGTCATTTAATTCCTGAGTTAAGCGCTCAACTTGTTGCTGATTCGCTTGAAGCTGAGCAACAGCCTTATCAAGTTGCTGCTGCATACTTGCCCGCGTATCACTAACTTGAGTTAACGCTTGCTCGGCTTGTAGCAATAACTGTTGGCTTTTGTGTTTCTCATCAGTACATTGCTTATCGGCAAATAAATCAAAGCGTTGCTTAGAAATAATACCGAGCTCTGCGGTAACTTGCGCTAATTGAGTATCAGTCACGCCCAGTTGAGCACTAATATCTTGATGTTGAGTTAACAGGTTCGCCGCTTTTTGCTCGGATAACTTATGCTGCTGAGCTAATTGCCCTTGCTCCTCAATAGCTTGTAGCCATTGAGTTATCTGCCCCTCTAACTCTGCTAGCCAAGATCCAAACTGGTTCATTTCAGGCATAGTTAACCCTGCATTTTGCACGCTAGTTTGGCTATCAGCTAATAGCTGTGCAAGTTGCTGCTGAACGTCTTGTTGCTGTTGTTGAACTTGTTGCAATTTTTGCTGTTGAGTTTGGGTTTGCTGGGTCAGTAAATTTAGCTGATGCTGTTGCTGCTCCGCTTGAGATTGAGCCAGTTGGAATTGTTCAACTAATTGTTGATGTACACCATTATGCTCACGAACTTGACTAAGCTGTTGATGTAATTGCAGTTGCTGCTGCTCTGATTGCTCAACAAATTGGTTAAGTAATTGACTATCAATCACATGATTAACTGGCGCAAGGTGGTTTAAAGCTAGGCGTTCAATAATTTGCTGATACTCTGCTAAATATTGCTCACATTGTTGCTGCTGCTTTGTTTGCTGTGCAGCTAACAACTCAAGCTGGTTATGACACTGCTTAATATCAAAATTAAGCTGCTCGCCTTTGGTTTTAATAATATTTAATGCATCTGACTGAGTTTGAAAACGCACTTCAGTATCACTGACATCTATCGCTTGATACTGATCAACTAAAGGATGTTCAGTAGCGCCACATAAAGCGCACGGCTCACCTTGAATTAATTTAGCGCGCTCGGCAGTGAGATTAACAATTTGCTGCTCTTGTTTAAGCAGGTTTTGTAAATCTTTTACCTGTTGATTTTTCTCGCTCCATTCACTGCGCACTTGATTAAGCTGCAGCTCTATTTTTGCAACCTGTTCGGTAAGCTGAGTTGAGTCATTCAAGCCTTTAGTTAATTCTTGCTGCACCTCAGAGTGTAACTGCGATAATTGCTGCAACCTGCTGCGAGAGACTTGCTGGTCAATGAGGTTCTGGTATTCAGCCTGTAATGCAGACTCTGAACTTGTCCCAAGCAATTGTGTTAACTGTTGATCACTGGCTTGGCATGCCGCTGATTTAGTTTTGGCATCAGCTTGAAGCTGCGCCAAATGATGTTGATGCCGTTCAAGTTGCTGCTGATGCTGTAAGCCCTGTTGATTATGCGCCTCAATTGAAGCTATCAACTCGTTATCTTTTTCGACTAGACCAACATAGCTTGTCGCCTGCTGCTTCCACACCGCAATATGACTTTGAATCAACTGCCCTTGAGGGAAACGCTCAATCAGCTGGACATTATTGCTCTGAGCTTGCTGTATGGTATTTAATTCAGCGTGAGTTTGAGTTTGCTCACTCTCCAAACTTTGTATTTGCGTGAGCTGTTGTTGCTTGGCCTTTTGTTGCTGAGTAACCTCAAATTTCAGTTGCTCAATTTTGTTGTCTAATGGCTGAACTTGCAGCTCGATTAAGCTGATTAATTGCTGATGCTGCT
Source organism: Shewanella olleyana (assembly GCF_023283825.1). Lineage (GTDB taxonomy): Bacteria > Pseudomonadota > Gammaproteobacteria > Enterobacterales > Shewanellaceae > Shewanella > Shewanella olleyana. The sequence goes on from NZ_JAKILD010000006.1 coordinate 75,598, forward strand.
GCTTTTGTTGATCACAAGCTAGCTGTTTAACATCGTGCTGAACCACAGCTTGATCAAAACTTGTTTGATGCTGCAAGCGATCATGAGTCAGTGCCTGCTGCTTGTTTTCAGCTTGAGCGTGAAGCTCGTTAAGCTTATTTAAGCTACTAAACAGAGGTGCGATGATTTGTGCAGGCTCACTCGCGGTGAATTTTGCAAGTAATGGCGCTTGCGCTGACTTTTCCGCTTCTGCTGCGGCTAAATCTTGTTGGCTTTTATCAAGCTGCAACTGCGTTTTATAGTAACTCTGCGCCCAAGTCAGCTGCTGTTGATACTGCTTCACTTGGGTTTGTAACTGAATAGATTGCTGCTCTAGTTTTTGTGCATCTGCGCGTTTATCAGAAATTTCGGTTTCAGTTAACAATTCAACGCTATCAGTTTTAGCCTCTAGCAGTTTAAGACTCTGCTTTGCTTCACTAAAGTTAACGTGAACTTGTTCTGAAATCAGGCCATAAATTTCGGTGCCAGTTAACTCTTCTAATAGTTCCGCCCTATCATTAGCATCAGCATTCAAAAAGGCGGCAAACTGCCCTTGTGATAGCATCATAGACTTGGTGAATCTGGCAAAATCTAAACCCGTAACCGATTCTGTTAATTCAGTTTTCTGTTTGACTTGGCTAGCAAGAATTTTTCCTGAATCAAGTTCTGCAAGTTCAACTTGCGCATCTTGCAAATTACCGTCAATTTGGCCTCGTGAACGACGTTGGCTCCAAAAAGCGCGGTAGCCTTTGCCTTTCACTTCAAACTCAACCTCAGCCAAACAATCACTGGTGCCGCGAGTCATCAATTCATTAGTGGTTTTAGAGATCACTTTTAAACGAGGTGTTCTGTGATAAAGCGCCAGACAAATTGCATCTAAAATGGTGGTTTTACCCGAGCCTGTCGGCCCAGTGATGGCAAACAAGCCATTTTCTTTAAAAGGTGACTGAGTAAAATCAATCTTCCATTCATTTTTCAGCGAGTTTATATTTTTAAATCGTAAGCTGAGGATTTTCATGCTTTATCCTCCCCAAGGTCAGCCTTACTCACCTTGCTAGCGCCAGTATCTAGGTTAGCGTTTGTATCTCGGCTAGTATTTGTATCTAAGTTAGCGTCAGAATCTAGGTTAGTGCTTCGCTCTTCGACTTGGGCAACCACCTGCTTAAATTGAGACTTCACTCTGGATAAGCGCGCTTGTTGCTCAGGTTCTGAAAAGTCCTCTTGGGCTAGTCTTCGCGCGAAAACATCATCCACAGACAACTCTGATAAGGTTTCGTTATCTAATTGCTCTATTTGCTGCTGACGCTGACTGCGAGCACGTTTAAGCTGCAAAACCTCCACGGCTAAAGGTTCAGTAATATCCGCAATACGAGTCTGTAAATCGCTTAAAAAGTCCTGCTGAGCCACCTCAATACTTAACCAAGTTGTTTTTTGAGGAGTCATTGATTCAGCATCACTAAGCTTGCACTCAAATTCAGTTAAGGCTTGTTCAATATCCGCTAAACTGCCTTTTAAGCTTGCCATCGCTTGAAAACGTGGCACTTCGATGGCTTTAACGTCTGCAAGGCTCGCCTGATTAAATTCGGCTAAAAATACACTCTTCTCACCTGACAACTCATCAAAACTGAGTGGAATTGGCGAGCCGCTATAGCGAATATGTTCAGTCTTTGCGATTTTTTGTGGTCGATGAATGTGCCCTAATGCGATGTAATCTGCATCAGGAAAAAGCGTTGCATTAAACGCATCAAGACTACCAATATAAATATCTCTGACTGATTCACTGGTACTCGCGCCCACTGTAGTCAAATGACCTGTGGCAATAATAGGTAATGCTTGAGGTTGCTGCTTATTAATGCGCTGAGCCTCACTGAAACATTGCTCATATAAGGAGGCAATTTCATTACCAAGCTTTCGCTGTTTATCAGTGCTCGACTCACCCGATTGACTAAGCACTAGATCACGGGGACGTAAATATGGCAAGGCACAAACGATGGCACAGGGGTTTTGCTGCTTATCATTAACAACCACTATGTGTTCACTTACATCATCTAACGCACCAGGAATAACGGTGGCATTAAGGCATTCCAGTAGCTGCTTAGACTCACCGAGCGTCGCAACCGAGTCGTGATTACCACCTAATACAATAAGCTTACAACCTGTCGTTTGGATGTCGACAATGAACTGATTATAAAGGCAGCGAGCATAACTTGGCGGCGTGCCTGTATCAAAAATATCACCAGCAATAATCAGCGCATCCACATCATGAAGCTGTATTTGCTCTAATAACCACTGCATGAACAATTGATGCTCTTGGGCGCGGCTTTTTCCGTAAAAGTTCTGACCTAAATGCCAATCCGAAGTGTGAATAATGCGCATGAAAACCTTTTTAAAATCGTAATTTGAATACTTGATCTAACAATCCGTGTATATCGAACCATTAACCGTATTGAGCCCATAGTAATTTAAAGCTCATCAAAAATGACATGGTCACAACAAGAGGCTTAATTATCTTCACGCCTTTTGACATCACTAAACGCGAACCTAGAGTCGCGCCGATGGCTTGGCCTACCAGCATAATCAAACCTAAAACAATAAAGACTTGTCCACCAATCAAAAAGAAAATCAGTGACGATATATTGGTAGCAAAATTAAGGATTTTGGCGTGAGCAGTGGCTTTAGCTAATCCGTAGCCTGCAAGTGATACAAACGCGAGCGCGAAAAAGCTTCCGGTTCCAGGTCCAAAAAAACCATCATAAAAACCCACGCCTAGCGCTGCGGTAAAAGCAAACATGGTTGGGGTTAACACTTGTTGTTTATCATCCTCGGAAATCTTTTTCGAAAATAAGAAATAACAACCAATAGCTAAGATTAAGAAAGGTAGTACAAGCTGTAAAATAGTCACATCAATCATCTGCACTATGATGGTACCGACAGCAGCGCCAACAAATGCACAAATAATGGAAAGCCTTGCTTGCTTTAGGTTAATCATTCCTTTGCGAATGAAATACAAACTGGCAAAAAAGCTACCACCACAGGCTTGTAGTTTATTGGTGCCAAGCGCAGCCGCTGGAGGTAAGCCCGCCCACATTAAAGCAGGAATAGTGAGTAAACCGCCGCCCCCAGCTATCGCATCAATAAAGCCAGCGAGAATAGCGACAAAGAATAGAATGATAGCGATTTGTAAGGTCAGTTCGAACATGGGAATTTTCTTGAATTATTATTTATAGGCCATTAGACCTGCTTTAAAAGTAAAATTCAAAAGCTATCTTTAACAAACGTAAGATTGGCTAATTTATAAAACTAATTGCAAGAAACCATTAACAATTTTACCGTTTTATTAAACCACAAACGTGAAAAAGCAGCCGAAGCTGCTTTTTACTTTTCTAATACTTTTACTTTTCTAATGCTTTTACTTTTTAATGCTAGGGCTAAGTCCTTAAACAATTAAGCGTAAATTAAAATCCCCAGAAAAAATTAGTAATTAAGAAAAGAATAAACATACTGATAAAGTTAATGATGATACCTGCTCTCATCATCTCAGATTGTTTTATATACCCTGAGCCAAACACAATGGCATTAGGTGGTGTAGCGACAGGCAACATAAAGGCACAAGACGCCGCAATACCAATAACCACAGATATCATGACTGGCGAGAGTCCTAATGGCTCGGCAATGGCTGCAAATACCGGAACCAATAGTGCTGCACTTGCTGTATTACTAGCAAATTCAGTCAATAAGACCACAAATGCAATGACGGCAATCACAAACAGCGCCATGTGAGCATTACCAAAAATATCCGTTACAAAATGCGCTAAGAATACACTGGTGCCTGTCGCTTTAAGTACCGCACTCAAGGTTAAACCACCGCCGAATAAGATAAGCACACCCCAGTCAGTTGTCGACTCAATTTTTTTCCAATCAACTAACTTAAGACCAGCAAGAACAACAACAGCCCCTAGCGCCACAATGGTATCGAACTTACTAATGCCACCTAAAGCCTGAGAAAGCGGTTTACTGAATATCCAACAACATACGGTAGCTAAGAACACCACTAAGGTTAGCTTGCCACTCAATGTGAGTGATTCAGTCTCGGTTTTAATTTCACAGCGTGCTGATAAGTCCGGCTTTAAAAAGATGTATAAAGCTATCAACATCGCAGGCAACATTAAGGCAACCGTAGGCAGGCCAAAGGCTAGCCAATCACTAAAGGTCAATCCGAGTTGAGCGGCTGCAATTGCATTCGGTGGACTACCCACTAAGGTACCAATACCACCAATGTTGGCAGAGTAAGCAATACCAAGCAGTACAAACAAGTAAGTGGTTTTATGATCTTTAAATTCAAGTTGATGCAATATACCTAACGCTAATGGCAGCATCATCGCTGCTGTCGCGGTATTACTGATCCACATAGACAAAATGGCCGTGACCATAAAAAGTAACAAGCACGCAATACTGAGTTTGCCTTTAGAAAGTAGCAGCACTTTCTGTGCGATAAGTTTGTCGATTCCCTGATGATTTAATGCAGCCGCTAAAACAAAGCCCCCAAAGAATAAATATATAATTGGGTTAGCAAAATTGCTCATGGCTGTTTGCGTATCAAACACATTTAAAAAGACCGCGATAATTGGAATCAAAATCGCAGTAATACTGATATGAATGGCTTCAGTTAGCCAAAGTACTGCCGCAAATATCAATAACGACAGACCAGTATTAACTCCCGGTTCAAACGGTAAAAAATTGTATAGCAAAGCGAATAGCGCAATATTGCTAAACAAGATAATAAAGTCTTTTTTATTCTTCTGTGCTGTAGATGACTTACTCGGTGTGTTTTCCATTAAAGCGCCCTCCCTTATTTTTTATTGAGAACAATGTAAAGCACACAAGCTGCTAAGATAAAGCACTGTTTTTTAGTTAATTTATTACTTTTGAATCATGCAAAGTTGTGAACTATCGCACGCTTAGCTATTGATTCGAGATCTATACGAACAGAAACCATACTCATGTTGTGGTAATTAAGTTCCAAATAAACACTTTTAGGTATTTGCCCCAGTAAAACTGAATGTTTAGTTCCTTTCAAAAACTGTGACACACCTCTAACAACACAACAGTCCAATTCGTGCACATACACCTTAAAGGCGATAACGTGAGCAAGATCTAAATAGAAGGCATAAAAAAACCTACTATTTAAGTAGGTTTTTAGTTTAGCTTTCAATGAATTAAAGGGTTTGTTCAAAATAAATTAAAACTGCCCCTTTAGGTTTTCAATAACTGCAACTGTAAATTGCAGTCACACAGTAATGATTGAATTAACCAATTTAGAATATCAATTGCAACGAAAGCTTAAATCGATATTACTTACCCAATAAGTAATCAAGGCCACTACAAATTGCTGCGACTTGCGCCAAAATACAATTTTCATCGTCTGATAATGGACTATCTGGGTATACCTCTGTGGTGGTTTTATATTGCGCTTGTGTTAAGCCAGCACACAAGCCAAGTTCTCCACATGGATAGTTAATGACGCCAAACTGAGCTAAGTCCACACCAATTAATTTACCGTCTTCATCAGCTGGGGCAATATGAGTCACTTGCTCAACGCCTTTGATAATAGCGCGCTGAAATTCTGCCTGCGGGTTTTCTGTATCGCCCACTAAGTAGAAACCGTCTGGAATATTCCAGTTATGATTGACGATGCCATCTCTTGCGGCTAATGCGGGTCTGAACTCAGAGTTATCGGTATCGGTGGTTTCGTGCAAATCAATATGCGCCAGCACGTCAACATTAAGTTCAGCCATCACCTTTAATAATGCAGCAGACTCTTCAGCAGGACTATTTGGATAAAATGAACGGTTTGGATCAATAGCATTTGGGTTCCAGCGGTTAATGGTTTCATAACCCCAAGGACTGACACAAGGCGCTACGATGATATTAAAGTGCTCAGCATACTGCTCAGCCTTTGTTTCAACGAAACGAATCGCACCTTGCACTCCGCTGGTTTCATAGCCATGAACGCCACCAGTAATTAATACAACGGGTTTATTTTCATCCCAAGCAGATTTAACCAGTAATAAGGGGTATCTAGATTCATCGTATGAAAGTGCGCCGTACTGGGAAATGCTAAAGCGATCTGTTAATGCATCAATTTTGCTGACCACTTGTTGCTGATAACTGCGTTTAATTTGTTGTTGCGACAACCATTGTTTTTTATTTTCATCTGACCATTTTTGACCAGTCTCACCAATACCGTATGGCTTACTCATTTGCATATTTATCCTAGTTGTCATTATTGTTTTGGTTATTCTAACACTATTGTTTTTTTAATTAATTGCACTAGTCCCAATAGCAAGCACCTTTCGATTGCTACTGAGATTAGCGCATTTACTAAAGCTAGCAACTAAATCGAGTAACTAAATCGAGTAACTAAATCGAGTAACTAAATCGAGTAACTCGAATTAGCAGCTAGAGCGAGTAACTTGAACTAGAAACTTAAGTTAGGCGAATGGAAGATGATCTTTTACTGATAAGCTATATGAGAAGAAACGCGTGTCTTTTACAAAGCCAATCTTTTCATAAACGGATTGCGCGGGGAAATTAACTTTTGCCGTACCTAAATCTACCCGCACAGCCTCGATTCCTCTAGCAAGCTCAATAGAACACTGAATGAGTTTATTAGCCACGCCTTGATTTCTTGCATCAGGGTTGACAAATAAATCATTAAGAACGAGAACCTTACCCAATTCAACAGACGAGAAAGTTTGATAATTAAGTACAAAGCCGACAACTTGCTGTTTATCGTCATAAGCGGCAAAAATAAATGCGTCTTGGTTTGTTAACCGCTCTGACAAATAAGCTGCATACTCACTAACAGGTGAGTTGACACCATAAAACGTCATGTATTGCGTAAATAAAGGCAAAATGTCGTTAAAGTCGGTCAAAGTTATACGGTTAATAATCATCACTTCCCTCATTGATTGTTTATTAGTTATCGTTTTTTGCTAGACCTAAATCCCTATCCTCATGCCTAAGCCTAGCAATAAATAATCGTTACAGCCCCGAGTTCTCTAGCTCTATTTCATCTAACCCTAACTGTTTTGCATAGCTCATGTTAGGCACAATTCTTAATTCAAACTTTAAAATTTTATGACACGCTTCATAAAACTCTTCGCCTAGCCACTGTTTGTCGTATTGCAGCAATGCTCTGAGTATTGCGTCAGATCCCGAGCCTTGTTTAATTGACTCAGGCGCCATCGCATCAATAAAGCTAGCAACCAGGCCATAAAGGTCTTTTTCTGCTTCGCCTTCAACAGACCATAATGTTGGATCGGCATATTGCGCAGCATAATGACTCGCTGCAATATCAGAGCCAATACCAAAGTTAACCAAAGTGGCTTTTTCATCACGGCAAATAATATTCTTAGGGCAAATCGCCCCATGATGAATGTCTAAACTGTGAAGGTACTGTAGTGCTGTTAAAAGTTGCACAAACCATAAACGAGGTTGACCCACTTCAATGGTAGCGACTTCATCAAGGCCAACGCCTTGTACCCAATCTCTTGCTATGAATAGGTCATCAGACTGAGGCAACTGACCAAAGGCCAATACACGCTCTACATGGGGATGATATATTTTCGCTAAACTACGGTAAATGTTACTTAAGCTGTGCCATTGGTTATCAACATCTTGATAAACACTGACACAACAAGGGTAATTGCCTTGTAAATGCATCGCTCGCCATAATTGGCTGCGTGAAGTGGCAGAAATAAATTTATCTAAGCGATAGTGATGATCAACCACTGCGCCTTTTTCGACTTCAATTTTCTGCGGTAAGGTATCGCAGACTCCTAAATCAATCAGTGCTGATAAATCACAACGAATGGCATCTAAATCAATTGTGCTACCTTTCGCTGCTGCGCGATACCATTGATAAATACGTGGTTGTAGAGTTTTTTCAGCTAAGTCCAAAAATGCGTTAGCGTATGCCTTGATGTCTTCACTGGTGTTCAATGAATCTTTAATATCAATGAACTCTACGTCAGCGTCTTCAGAAATAAAAATACAGTTATCAGCCCAGCCACCAATGGTATATCCACGACGATGGATTTGCTGAAGACCTGTCACGCTGCGGCGCAGTATTTCGAGTAGTTGATAAGTGGTTTGTTTTTCAATATCAAAGATATTTAATGGCACACCGCGGGGCATTCTAATCGGCAGTACCACTTGTTCGCCATCTTGAATTAACGGTGCACAAAACGGCACACAACTGCAGCCCGACAATGATTGAATCCGCTTAAATTCATCGCGGAGCTTTTGTTCATGGGAATTAGCTTCTATCGCATCTTCAAACTGACTAGTCACTAAAATTTTTAGTAACCAAGGTGCAGTCCAACCACCAGGGTTATATTCCGACTGCCAAACTTCTAACCCTTGCTGTAAGAACAAACATTTAAGCTTAATAAAGTCTTGGATTTTATTGTTGCGCTGTTCGACAAGTGCGACTTGGCCAATGGTATCCAGCACCATTTCTTTTTGCGTATCAGTAACAGGGTGGATATGCGGCGCAGTTAAGCCCCACTCCTTGGTCAGTGCAGCAATAATTTTAGCAGGGGTATAAATGCTCAGTTTGCCAGTGTCTTTTTCAACGAGGATTTCTTCGCCTTTACGACCCGTGACAAATACCATGCCTTGACACCATGGGGCGTAGACACCTACTGGGATTTTATTTTTTAATTTACCCGCAAGCACACGAGCCACATAGTTAGCTTTCGACAAGCTATTATCTACATGTCGACCATCTAAAGACCAAGCGTGAAGCCCAGCATTTAAGCGGCCAATATAGCCTTTAACATCGACAACATAGACACCAAACTCCCCTACGACCAGCGCATCAACTTCCATTGCTTGGCCCGTATGAGTTGGAATTTCTACATTAGTGAGGAGTAAATAATCTTCAGGAAGTTCGTCGGATAACAGGGAAAAAGCCCAACGTTCGGCATCGTTAACAGGGGTACCAAAGCTAATATGTCTTGCCATTTAAAATGCGACTCCATTAATCATTATTATTATCTATAAATCATTCTGCATATGGCTCCATCCTATAATAGAAAGACACAAAAAAACCACCTTAAAGGTGGTTTTTGTTTTCAATTGCTTAACAGTCAATATATTGCTATTACTTAACTCAACCAATTAGTTGAATTAACAGTATTTAATTAGCGAAAGTCATTTAGGCAAATAACATATACTGTCGACAATTTCTTAACTGCAAATGATTAATGGGTATGTGAATGACCATCTTCAGAGTCATCAGCAAACTCATCATCACCATCTTGATGTTGCATTACGCCCCACCCGTCAGTCATGCCATCAAATTCTTGTGCAAAGGTATTAAGCTCAATTTCTTTAGCGACTAAATCGTCATAAGTAGGCACCATGTTTAAACAAACAATCAGTTCCCACTTTTCGATTTCTTCACTGAAGTTTAATTCAAGCTCACCATCAAGATCAGTTTGTGCGAGTGCTTCTAAAGCAGACTCGGCATCACGCTGGTCATCAAAGATTAAAAAGAAATCGACATCTAATGCTACCGATAAATCGATACCAGAATCAGCCATTGCTGCTAACATTTTACCATTATCATCATCAGGGAATTGCATTATTTTGTCCTTATGCACTGGCAACAATTTTAATTAGCTCGCCATTAAATTCAATGACATCGCCCACAACACATTTTTTACGCTTGCGAGTATCAACTTCGTTATTCACTTTAACGAAACCTTCAGAGATAACGTGCTTGGCTGCGCCGCCGCCATCCACTAAACCTTGTACTTTTAATACTTTATATAACTCTACAAACTCATCACCACTTAATAGTGGGAACTCTGCAACTTCGCTGCTCATTTAATATTGGCCTTTACTCATAAATATGTCGGCTATTATACCTGAACATGAATTAATACCAATCTTAAAACCCACCAACTCATGTAAAGGCTAACTCAATTCCTATTAGCAGGCATCGAGCATACTGACAGGATCAGGGTGAATATAGTTGAAACCCAGCTGTTGGCAAATTAAATCACCGATAATTGTTTTACTCGGCATAATTTGTTGATTAAATTCAGGCTCATCTAAACTCAGATGAAGCGCCGCTTGGCGATAAAACTCTGCACGCGTTGGGTGCTTAGGAGCGGCAAGATTATAAATACTTGCTAATTTTTTCCCTTTTGCCGTCGCGGCGAAAATAACACTCACCGCTTGGATGCAATCATCTAGATGAACTAGGTTTACCGCTACATTGCCACCAGCAATATCTTGCCTTCCTGCAAAAAATTTCCCTGGATGCCTTTTGGGTCCAATTAAACCTGAAAATCGGATTATGCAAGCGTTCTCCATCGCAGCGAAATATGATTCAGCCTCAAGTAATATTTTACTCTTATCATCATATGATTGAGCATCTGCTTCATTCATGTCTTTATCGGTAGAGGGATAAACCCCTGTGGTGCTGATAAAAATAACTCGCTGATATTGGCGGTTACCAATAAGATTCTTTAAACGCTCAATATGATTAAGGTATTGACTCTCACCTCGTCTAAGTCCGGGAGGGATATTCACAATAAGGGCATCTGCTTCAAACAATGAAGATAACCGTTCAGATTCTTGTTCAATTACTTCATCATTGAGTTGGCTTAAATTAAGCTGATAAGCAGTTATTCCATACTGACTTAGTTCATCACAGCCTTGCGCTGTTGTTTTGGTGCCAGCGACTTGGTAACCATCACTTACTAACTGCTTAGCTAGAGGTAAACCAAACCAGCCGCAACCCACAATTGCTATTTTGTTCATTCATTATTCCGTAATAAATTAATTTGAAGTATCTGAAAATCAATCAAAAATAGAAAAGTTCATATTGCTAAAAAGCTAGGCTTTCCCGTTAACGACTCTTTTATATGGCTATTCTTGTATATGGCTTAAGTAAAAACAGACAGGGCTTTGGGCTTGCAACGTACTCAGTAGTTTTTCAGACAAGGTTTCAACTTTGATGGTTTCAATAATATTTACGTCTTCGTCAGTTAAACAGCGAAAAGACGCTTGGCCGCCACGATCGTTACAACTATATACGTGAGGTTTTTTCGAGTCACGTGATGTCATCATCACTTTGGCAATGCAACCGTCTGATAACTTAACTATTGAGCCTGGTGGATATATTCCAAGGACTTTAACTAACACTTGAATTAAATCTTTAGCATGCTTACCTGCACGAGTTTTGAACAAGATCCCCAGGGCCACGTGCGGAGAACCTGTCTTCATCAACATATCAGTATAGTCATTTGCCAGTGCAGCGATTTGAGTAAGCTTGGGGATTTTAATTTCAGTCAGTTTATTAGGATAACCACTGCCATCAAGAAACTCATGGTGGTGTAGTACGATATCCAGCATTGGCGCTGGAAATAGCCCACTCCTATCAAGCATTTCATAGCCAAGATTAGGATGAGTTTTCATATAATTGATTTCAACGGTTGTTAAATCGGTGCGTTTACGTCTTATCGCATCAGGGATCTTTAACTTACCCACATCATGAAACACACAACCTAAGGCTAAATCTCGTAACTCACTGTGACTGAGTCCAATATTATTTGCCATCATCATCGCTAACACGGCTACTGACACCGCATGCTGAGTGATACTTGGCTCTTTATCTACACTGGTCACGAAAACTATTTCTGGTTGTTTGCTTTCTGCCAAATGGGTCATTAACTGCTCAACCACAGTGGCTGATTCTCGATACGATACTTCTGGGTCACTGACGACTTTACTATAAGCAGGCCTTAAATCACTGGCAGCCTTATTAAATCTTTGCTGACTAGAATGAACGGACTTTTTAATTGCCCCTTGGATATCAAACTCTGGAACCACTTCTTCAACTACGACTTCTTCTGCCACATCATTGCTTTCCAACAAATGCATACCATCTATAACGGTGACATAAGTAATATCTAAGCTATTAATTAATTCTATCTCTGCCTGAGAAGTAACGGGGACTTTATTTCTGAAAAAAGGATTATTGAACCACGACAGAGGTAGTTTGACCGTTAAGCCAACCACCAGTCGCGACAAGGGTATATTAATTGATTCCGTTTTTGACACTATGACTTACCTTCGAAATATCCATTTAATCTACTGGTAATAATAAACAGGCAAATTGAACCTGATCATTTTAATCTTTTACATTTTTGTCCGCTCTGTCATCGATATCTGGTGTCAGCGATTGAGACAACGCACTACTGTTTCTAGGTCGATGGTAATGTTTAATATGATGGTCATCGACTGCTTGTTCAAGCAATTGTTTATTATTATCAGCGTCATTATCTAACGCTTCAGCTTGAGCTCGCTCTTTTGCATTCTCAGCTTGCTGATAATTGGTTTCTTTCTGCCAATCATCAAAGTAATAGTGCAGCCGCTTAGATTTCAGTAAATAAATACATGACCAAAAGATAAATAATGCATCTAATGCAAAGCTAACACGAAACAAAAAATCATCATGCATAAGCCGTTGATTTAATATTATGGCATCGACTATTAATAATAGCCAAAGTGCATATTTAATCTTATTAAATAAAGGCCTAGCAAATTCCGGTGCTCGTTTTCGCTCAGCAATAATCAGCGCATAAATTACAACCGCGCCAACACCCGCAATTAAGGCCATTAAAAAGTCACTTTTGTCAGGATAAAATAACCTAACTAAACCTGAACGGTCACTAAACTGAGTGAGTGATGCCGCAAACACACACCAACCACGGGCAAGAAATATCAGTATCAAATACAAAAATATGGGCGGTTTAATGTGGCCTTTCTCATCAAGCCAAGTGATATTACTGAAATTCACTGAATACCTATTATTAACGATTTCGATTTGAAAAAATCTGTCACTGTTTAATACACATGAGGGCATAACCTCATAAAAAAAGCAAGATGCCAAATCTAAACAGTAATATCACTGTAAATAACTCCCATACCGACTAATTTCCGGTGTAGGAGTTATTGCTCAGGGGTTACTAATCAAGAGTTATTAGTCAAAGTTCTTACTCAGTGTATTGGATTAACCATTTAATAAAGCTAACAGCTGGTCTTCATCCATGATTTTAATCCCTAAATCTTGCGCTTTTGCTAACTTAGACCCTGCAGCTTCACCCGCCACAAGACAATCAGTATTTTTAGAGACACTACCAGCGACTTTGGCCCCCATAGCTTGCAGCTGCGCCTTTGCATCATTTCGGTTTAACTGAGTTAATGTGCCAGTTAATACCCATGTTTGGCCTTTAAGACTTAACTCTGCTTCATCTACAGATTCAATGGCAGGCCAATTCACCCCAGCTTCAATGAGCTTGTCGATCACTTCTAGGTTATGTGGTTGAGCAAAAAAGTGCGAAATATGCTTAGCGACAATTGCGCCCACATCATCAACTTCAATGAGTTCATCCACACTTGCTGCTTTAATTGCTTCTAAGGTTTTATAATGACTAGCTAGGTTTGCAGCGGTGGCCTCACCGACTTCACGAATACCTAAAGCATAAATAAAACGCGATAAAGTCGTCGTTTTAGCATCATCAATTGCGGCTATTAACTTAGTTGCCGACTTCATTGCCATACGCTCGAGCATGGTCACCATTGAAGCGGTGATGGTAAATAATTCTGCTGGGCTTTGAACTAATTCTTTATCGATTAATTGCTCTACAACTTTGTCGCCCATCCCATCAATATTAAGTGCTTTACGTGAAGCGAAATGCTTAATTGCTTCTTTACGCTGCGCTTCACAAAACAAGCCGCCACTACAGCGAGCCACCGCCTCACCTTCAAGACGCTCCACTAAACTTTGACACACAGGGCATTCAGTCGGAAAGGTTATGTCTTTGGCATCTGCTGGGCGTTTTTCGGGCACAATGGCCACAATTTGCGGTATGACATCACCCGCTCGGCGAATAATAACGGTGTCGCCCACTTTAACGCCTAAGCGAGCAATTTCATCGGCGTTATGTAATGTTGCATTCGATACAGTTACGCCCCCAACAAACACGGGTTTAAGACGGGCAACAGGAGTAACAGCCCCTGTTCGGCCTACCTGAAAATCAACGTCTTCAAGTAATGTCATCTCTTCTTGAGCAGGAAATTTATAGGCAATCGCCCAGCGAGGTGCACGGGCAACAAAACCTAAAGTGGTTTGCTTAGCGATATCATTGACTTTAATCACCACACCATCAATTTCATACGATAAAGCCGAACGTCTTGCCATGATGTCAGCGTAATAGGCAAAAACTTCAGGTAAAGTACTGCAGACTTTCACTTCTTGGCTTAATGGTAGTCCCCAATCTTTTAACTGATTTAACTGACCGAAATGACTATCAGCCAGTGGAGTCACTTCCCCTTCAACCACACCCAATGCATAAGCATAAAAACCTAGTGCGCGAGTGGCAGTAATTTTACTGTCTAACTGGCGTAAGCTACCTGCAGCTGCATTTCGTGGGTTAACGAAAACCTTTTCACCTTTACTTAACTGGCGCTCATTTAACGCATCAAAAGCGGCTTTAGGCATGATAACTTCGCCGCGAACTTCTAATAGCTCAGGAAAGTTGTCACCACGAAGTTTTAACGGTACTGAATTAATAGTACGAACATTATCAGTAATATCCTCACCCACAGCGCCATCACCACGGGTTGCAGCTCGCTCAAGTACACCATTACGGTATAAAATACTCACAGCTAAGCCATCAAGTTTTGGCTCACAGCAATAACTGACGGTATCGACTTTATCGGTAATTCGTTTATTAAACGCTTCAAAATCAGCTTCTTCAAATGCATTATCTAAACTAAGCATAGGTTTAAGGTGAGTAATTTGATCAAACTTAGCCAGTGGCGCACCGCCTACCCTTTGAGTCGGAGAATCACTGTTCACGAGCTCTGGATGCTCAGTTTCAATGGCGATTAAGCGTTGCATTAATCGGTCATATTCAGCATCTGGAATGCTCGGCGCATCATCAACGTAATATCGGATGTTGTGGCTGTGAAGTTCAGTACTGATCTGCTGTAGTTCGTTTTTAATGTCTTGCATAAAATCACTCATCTAAAGACAAATAAGGCCGCAAGCGCGGCCTCATTTAAAAATTGAATCAATTAAGGTTTATGATACAGCCCTAATTCTAGCTAAATATTGTTGTTTATTGCTTTCTGTCCACGTTAAGCGCTTATCATCCATCACTTCTGCACCTAAATCATCAGCAAGTTGCTGTGCTGAATTAAGCATAATAGAGAAGTTCATTAATGGATCGCCGTGGCAAGGTAAGGTCATAAATAACACCACACCTTGAGTCTCAAACTGCTCCATGTTGTCAGGGTCAAACACACCTGGCTTTAACATGTTAGCCATTGAAAACAGCACTTTACCATTTCCAGCATTATCTAAATGGCGGTGGAAGATATCCATGTCGCCAAACTTAAAGTTTAATGACAATAGGCATGGCAATAATTCAGCACCATGTAATTGCTCACCTTCGCGGGCAACCACGTGTAGCACTAATACATCTTGCGGATCGCCTAATGGCTCTTCTTCCTTTACTGGCTCTGGTGATACAGGCTTGGCAACAGCCGCAATTTGTTCTACCTGAGGTTCAGCGCCAAAATCAGAGGAGGTATCTTCTACGATTACTGGCTCTTGCTCTGTAAAGGTCTCTGTAGGTTGCTGAATAATTTCAGCCGCAGACGCTGCTGGCTGAGATGACTCGAAACTATCTTCAGCAAAAAGCGCTTGCTGAGTAGGAATATGTGGCTCAATGGTTGGCTCTTTAGTTTCAATGGCAGGTTCTGCAGCAGCAGTTTGCAATACAGGTTCTGTGCGTCCAGGGTTGTAGCTTGGAGCTTGAGCATTTACAGCAGATTGATTCTGTAAACCGATACCTTTTTTAGAGCCAGCTTCATTGACTTCAACATCGTTATGAGCAGACATTGATTGCATTGTTGGATCTTGAACTGTATCACTGTCTGGTTCATTTTCA
This sequence comes from Shewanella olleyana, assembly GCF_023283825.1. GTDB lineage: Bacteria > Pseudomonadota > Gammaproteobacteria > Enterobacterales > Shewanellaceae > Shewanella > Shewanella olleyana. The sequence continues at coordinate 91,656 of NZ_JAKILD010000006.1, forward strand.
TTTTTAACGCGTCTGACTTCACCAATACCGTCAGCATCAAAACCTTGAGAATCGCGCTGTTGTGATTGTTCTTTATAAAACCCTGTCATTGGGTTGTCTTTGAGGGTTTTAGGTTGTTGTTTACGAATTGACCAAAAACCATGAACTAGTACTGCGATAATTGCTATTGCACCTAGTACAAACAAAACCAGTTGAAAATCTTCCATTGGTGACCCTGTAATCCTGTTTATTCCGCGTCGGCAAGTGCCACCGCTTCATCGATATCTACTGCGACTATACGTGAAACTCCAGGTTCATGCATAGTGACACCTATTAATTGATCAGCCATTTCCATAGTAATTTTATTGTGGCTGATATAAACAAATTGCACACTCTGTGACATCTCTTTTAGTAAGCGACAAAAACGCTCAACATTGGCATCATCTAGAGGTGCATCGACTTCATCTAGCATACAAAAAGGTGCTGGATTCAGTCTAAATATGGCAAATACTAATGATAAAGCGGTTAACGCTTTTTCTCCACCACTAAGGAGGTGAATTGTACTATTCTTCTTACCTGGTGGTTGCGCCATAATTGTCACACCAGTTTCAAGTAAATCATCATCAGTTAGCGCAAGGTAAGCCTTACCTCCACCAAAGACTTTTGGGAACAGTTTTGATAAGTCAGCATTCACCGCATCATATGTGATTTTAAATCGACTTCGAGTTTCCTTATCGATTTTACGAATAGCTTCTTCAAGACTCGTTAAACCTTTATTTAAATCATCATCTTGATTATCTAAATAAGCTTTACGTTCGCTCTGCTGCTCAAATTCTTCAATTGCGGCAAGGTTAATCGCGCCTAAATGACTGATCCTAGCTCTTACTTTATCCAGATTTTTTTGCCAAACACTGACTTTGGCAGCTTCAGGGATCTGTTTTAGCACCGCCTGAATATTAATTTGTTGTTCTTCGAGTAATTGGTACTGACCATTGGCCTGACCTTTTAAACCTTCACGACGTAACTTTAACCCGCTGAGCGTTTGAGTCAAGTTTTGAAGGCCACCAAGCTGTTGTTTTTGAATCAATACCGCACTATCTAGCCGAGTTTGTAACTCTGCCTGTTGGGTGCGATTTGAATTTAACAATTGTTGCTTTGCTTGCTGGATGTCTAATTGCTTTGAGAGTTGCTGTTGCAGTTGCTCAAGCTGTTTATCACCTAAACTTTCGTTACTTTGTTGCTGAGATAAGTTCAGCTGATTAATTTGTTCAACTAATCGTTCGCATTGCTGTTGTTGTTGAGCTAATTGAGCTTGAGTAACTGCAACTTTAGTTTGTAAATTTTGTAATTGCTGACGAATTTGTCCCACTTCTCTGTCATGTTGGCTTCGCTTGGTTTTAAATTCGCGCAATTGATTACTTGCTGTTTGCCAGTCTTGATTCGCTTTTTGCTGCTCAGATAATTGTTGTTTATGCAGATTATTAAGCTGCTCTGCTTCAAGCGTCAATTGCTCAATTTGCTGTTTAGCAACTGATATTTGCTGCACACAACTTGCCACTTGTTCGTCAAGAGTGACTCTTCTGCGCTGATTTAGCTGTTGCTGCTTTAGCAAACTTTGGCTTTGGGCATCGAGCTTACTGCACTCGAGTTGCATTTGATGACATTTAGCTTGAGAAGCTGTCATTTGTGCATGGACATCAGCCACTTGTTGAGTCAATTCACTCACAGACACTTGTTCACTCACTAACTGAGTTTGTAATTCATCTATTTGACCAGATAACTGCTGACGCTCATTTTTTAAGGCAAGTTCTGACTGCTTGCCTTCAGTTTTGCTGATAACAAAGCCGTGGCCCACTAAGTAACCATCTTTACTGGCAACCATAGTTGAGTCATCTTTTAAGCCATTAGCGAGTAACTGTTTAGCTTGGTTGATATTTTCTGCCCAAGTCACATTAGATAACCAAGGGCTGAGATTAACCGGTGCACTGAATTGCTTAGTTAAACTCGCAAGTGAAGCATCAATGCTAAAACCTAGCTCATCACTAATCTCATTAGAATTAAGGTCATTAGCAACAAGGCTCTGCACTCTCGTATTTAATACACCTTGAAGCACCAGCTCTACAGCTTGCTCCCAACCAGGGGTGACTTCAACAACCTGCCAAAGCGCTTGGCTGTTGTCAGGTTCATTGTTGTTAAGCCACTGGTCAATTAATTCATGTCTTGCTGTTATTGATGTTAAGTGCTGCTTATTTTGCTGATATTGCTCACTCACTTGTTGCAAATTAGCTTGTTTGTCTTCTAACTCTTCAGTGAGTTGATGCTTTATCTCATCTTCGATTTCAAGTTGTTGCGTAAGGCCACTAATCTGCGCATCTAACTGGGTTAATTCAGTTTGACTATTTTCATCACTATTGTGTTGCTGCTCAGTGTTTAACTCAATTAATTGCTGTTGCTGCTGAGATAACGATAATTGTTGATGCTGCAGTTTATTCTGGGTTAATGCCGCTTCCATTTTTGCGTTAGAGGCCGCATCTGATAACACACTTAAATGTTGTTGTAAGTCGGCAGCACTCTCATCGATATCATGCAACTGCTCATCGATGATTTGCAGCTCATCCTCGCTAAGCGCTAGGGTTGGCGTTAGCTTAGCAAGCTCAGATTTTAGCTGCTGCTCCTGCAGTGTCAGCGTTTGTAATTCTTCATTAGCGGCCTGTTGCTGACTGATAAGTTCTTGTAGCTGCTTTTCAAGTTGTGAGTCTTGCTGCTGCTGATGCTTTAATTGCTGTTCGAGTTTAGCAATTTCAGTGCCTGCTTGATAAAACTGAGTCACCAAATTTTGTTCTGAATCTGATAAATCAGCTAATTGCGCTTTTAATTGGGTCAGCGTAAGTTCGGTGCTTTCGCCATCGGCATTGGCTGATGCGATATTCACATCAAGTTGCTGCATTTCTTTATCAATCACATCAGTTTGATTTTGCAGTTCTTGATAACGCATCACTAGCAGCTGAGAATGTAAATCTCGTTCTTGCTGTTTTAACTCACGATACTGCTTTGCAGCTTGAGCTTGTTGATCTAACTTTTCTAATTGGCTGCCAAGTTCTAACCGAATGTCATTTAGACGCTCAAGGTTTTCTCGAGTATGACGAATACGGTTTTCAGTTTCGCGGCGTCGCTCTTTGTAACGAGATATTCCGGCGGCTTCTTCAATAAAGACTCGAAGTTCTTGAGGCTTAGATTCAATGAGCCTTGAAATGGTGCCTTGCTCAATAATCGCGTAACTACGTGGGCCAAGCCCGGTGCCCATAAATAGATCGGTAATATCTTTGCGGCGGCATTTCTGGCCATTTAAATAGTAATTAGAATCACCTTCACGGCTTACTTGACGCTTAACTGATATCTCTTGATAACTGGCATACTGGCCGGATAATCTGCCATCGAGGTTTTCAAAACTAAGCTCAATACTGGCGACTGATACAGGCTTACGGGCGCTTGAACCGTTAAAAATAACGTCCATCATCGAGTCGCCACGTAAATGCTTAGCACTACTTTCCCCTAGCACCCAACGCACGGCATCAATCACATTGGATTTTCCACAGCCGTTCGGACCGATGATGGCCGTTAAAGGTTGGTTAAAGGGAATTTTGGTGGGGTCAACAAACGACTTAAAGCCAGCAAGTTTTATTTGTTTTAATCGCATTTTGCTTGTGTGGTCGTCCGTAAGGATGAAAGATAATCAATTAGTCTGACAAAGACATTTTACTAACTTTACCAATCACGCTGCATTTTGTAACGATTTTTATGACTTAAACACACTTTAAGGCTTGTTTTCCGACCAATGCATCACCACAATCAGTAATAAGCAGTTTTTTCAAGGACGTATTAGATGGCAGTCAAACCCGTAAAAAGTGGCGTTAACTATTTTATTGATGGCTTTAAGCTGATAAAACAGCCAGGCCTTCGCACCTTTGTATTCATTCCTTTAATGGTTAACTTGGTCTTATTTTCAACCGCTATTTATTTTGCCGTAGGCAAATTAGATGAGCTTTTTGGCTGGATGAACAGCCAAATTCCTGAATATCTTACTTGGCTTAACTTCTTTTTATGGCCGCTGGCGATAATCAGCTTATTAGTGGTGATGTCATTTGTATTCAGCTCAGTGATGAACTGGATAGCGGCACCATTTAATGGCTTATTAGCTGAAAAAGTCGAAATGCATCTAACAGGTAAGTCATTAAACTCTGGCACGACTATCGACTTAATTAAAGATCTGCCCCGTATTCTTGGCCGAGAATGGATAAAACTTAAATACTATTTGCCAAGAGCATTAATCTTCTTAGTTTTATTTATCGTTCCTGTGGTTGGCCAAACCGCTGCGCCAATTTTATGGTTTTTGTTTAGTGCTTGGATGATGGCTATCCAATATTGTGACTTCCCGTTTGATAACCATAAGGTGCCATTTAACGATATGAAATTCGCCTTAAGTCAAACGAAAGGTACCAGTTATACCTTTGGTGCAACCGTGACTTTATTCTCAATGATCCCGATTGTTAACTTCATTGTAATGCCTGTTGCCATTTGTGGCGCTACGGCTATGTGGGTGGATAAGTATCGTGAAGCCTATAAACATCCTGAAATCGCCCCAGAATAACCTTTAAAACCGACTAAATAGAATTGACTAAACGCCCTAACTTCCAGTTGGGGCTTTTTTATATTTGTTAGCACCAAACCTTCAACAATAACCTTCAGCAACAAGCGTAGTAACAATTTGAAACTATTATCACACAAATAATTAACGACCTTTTTGTAAGTTTTTGCGACAATTGCTCAAACAACATAAAAATCAGCGTGTATTGTGAACAAAATCTTTTCTATTCAGACTCTTTCAGCTGGATTGTTATTGGCGGGAAGCACTTTATCAGCCCCTGTATTAGCCGGTAATCCACAACAATTCAATGTCACTATTCCAACCTTATCTGCAGGTGTTGAGATAGATGGCGACTTATCAGAATCACAATGGCAACAAGCCGCAAACGTACAGCTTAAATATGAAACCTCACCAGGTGAAAACATTGCAGCCCCTGTGACCACTGATGCCAAAATTTTTGCCACAGAAACCAGTTTATTCGTTGCCTTTATTGCTCATGATATTGACCCAACTAAAATAAGAGCAAACTTACGCGACCGAGATAATTCTTGGGGTGACGATCAAGTGGGTATCAAGCTTGATACGTTTAACAATGCACGTCTGGCTTATCAATTTTTTATCAATCCTTATGGCGTCCAAAATGACTCAATAGAAAATGAGCTTACTGGGCAAGAAAGTGATGCGTGGGATGGTATTTGGTACAGTAGCGGCAAACTTACGCCACAAGGTTACCAAGTTGAAGTTGAACTGCCTTTAAGGTTATTTAACTTTGATGACAGTAAAGACATCCAAACTTGGGGAATTGAATTAGTCCGATTTTATCCTCGTAATGAAACCCATAGAATATCGAGCCACAAGATTGACCGAAATGTGTCATGTCAGTTATGTCAGCTTGGGACGGTGACTGGTCTTGCGGGGGCTCAACAAGGGCAAGATATTCAAATAACTCCTTCATTAGTTGGCTCACGTAACAGTCAACGAGAGTTAAACCCAAATCAGCCTTGGGAAGACGACGATAACGTCGAAGTCGGTCTAGACCTGCGCTGGGGGATCACCCCAACAACATTATTAAACGCCACTATCAACCCTGATTTCTCTCAAGTTGAAGCGGATTCAGGCCAGCTCGATGTGAATAACAACTTTGCTTTGTTTTATCCTGAAAAGCGGGCTTTTTTCTTAGATAACAAAGATTACTTCGATACCCAACTCAGCTTATTACATACCCGAAATATTAGCTCGCCTGATTATGGGGTGAAGCTTACCAGTAAAACAGATGATCACACCCTCGCTGTACTTGCCGCCAATGATGAGCAAACTCAGTTTCTAATTCCTGGTAATTTAAGCTCTGATGTCGCCACAATCGAAGAGGAAAGTTATAACCTCGCCGCGCGTTACCGGTTTGACCCGAGCAAAACATTATCTTTTGGTGGTCTAGTTACTGCAAAACAATCAGATAATTATCATAACTATGTCGCCAGTGTTGACACTAAATGGCAACCCACAGAGCAAGACACTTTTACTGCTCAATATGTGTTTTCTGATACCGAGTATCCTGAAGACTTTTTCCAGCAGTTTTGTAATGGCGATGATTGCTCAACGCCACCACAAGAATGTGAAACAGGTAATTGTGATTATAACGAACGTGTTCTGCGTACCAAAAAACAAGATAACTTTTCAGACACTATGTACCGCATAAGTTATGACCATGAACAACGTAACTGGCGCGCCTTTTCTCGTTTCGAGTCAATTGGCGAAGATTTTAGAGCCGACTTAGGTTTTATCGAACGCATTGATGCCAGTAAGTTTGTCGCTGGCGGTAATTACTATTGGTATCCAACAGATAGCTTTTTTAACAAAATTGATTTTGGTGGTGATTGGGATATTACCCATAATCAAAATAATGAAAAAATAGAGCAAGAAGCCGAAGCGGCAATCAGGCTCAATGGTGGTTGGCAGAGTTACATTGCCAGTGGCTATGTTCATAAAGACCGAGTGGGCCGTCGCGAAGACACGTCATCGTTAGCAATTGATGACAACACCACCATGTATACCATTGACTTGATGTGGTTTTATACTAACTTTGTCCCGCTTGAATCGTTAAAACTTGAGTTAGATGTGAACTATGGCGATGACATTGATTATGCAAACGATCGCCCTGCCACTGTCACCATGTTTAATCCTGCTTTTGAGTGGAAAATCACTGAGTCGGTTATCTTAGATGTGAACCATAAATACCAAGCTTTGGATGTTGATGAAGGCCGTTTATTTACCGCGAATTTAACTGACTTGCGCCTTAACTGGCAAATCACCTTAAACAGCTTTTTACGTTTAACCAGTGTTTATACCGATATTGAACGCGACCCAGATTTATACAAATATCAAACGCCAAATGAGCAATATCAACAATTAGGCAATGAAATTTTATACGGTTATAAACTCAATCCACAAAGTGTATTTTATGTCGGTTATTCAGATGGGTTAATTGCAGATGATGATATTGACTCATTAACCAAACGAGATGAAACCTACTTTATGAAGGTCAGTTATGCTTGGTTGCTGTAGTTTTAGATTTAGATTTAGACTTAGACTTAGACTTAGACTTAGACTTAGTTTAGCTGTTCACCTCGACAAATTAAAAGCTTAACCACGGCTCATCAACTCAACTTTAAGTAGTTGAAGAGCCTATCAATAAACTTAAAATATCAGTGAACTAAAAAGGACTGCTTAGCAGTCCTTTTAAATGTGTGTTATTCAAATAAAATCCATTAATAAATAACCCGATTACGCCCCGCTTCTTTAGCTTCATACAGCCCTAAATCAGCGCGATGTAATATGGTATCTAGATTAATATCGGTGTTTTCAGCGCTGGCAATTCCGCAACTAAAGTTAACAGTTAATTCACCAGCGTCTGTAGCGAATGGCTGCGCAGCAAGTTGCTGCCTAAATTTATCCATCACAGTAAATGCGCGCTCGCCGTCGAGGCCTTTAAATGCCACCACAAACTCTTCACCACCAAAACGGGCGACGGTAAAGTGTTGTCCAAATACATTTTTTAAACGCTTAGCAAATTCAAACAACACCTGATCGCCCACATCGTGGCCGTAGGTATCATTAACGTTTTTGAAAAAGTCGATATCAATCAAACCTAAAGCAAACTGCCCTGCTTCACTGACATCTTTTTCATGTTGTTTAAAGAAGTAACGACGAGTATAGGCCTTAGTCAGGTAGTCTCGATTCGCTTGCTCCCAAAGGCTGCGCAGCATATCGAGTGAGTCTAAGGTATTTAATACTCGGCAATGGAATTCTTCATGAACAAAAGGTTTTTGTAAAAAGTCGTTGGCACCATTTTTAATGAAACGCGCAGATAAGCTTTCATCAGTGTCATTTGATAAACCAATAATGGCTAAATCTTCTCGGCTGAATTTTTCACGCACTTTAAGAATTAACTCGAAACCATCAACATTAGGCATGTTGTAGTCAGTGATGAGCAATTGAATATCAGGCGTTTCGTTTAATACTTGAATCGCCTCTGCACCATCACAGGCTTCAAGCACGGTAAATAACTGTTGCTCTAAAAGCACTTTAACGAATTTACGACTCACAACAGAATCATCTGCTACCAACACTTTTACATGTTGGTTTTGATCTAAGCGAGCCACCAGTTTCACTACATACTCATAGCTAAAGCGATTTTCTTTTAGTACGTAATCAGCAATACCCAGTTTTAGTAACTTTTTACGCTGACGAGAATCTAAGTTTGAAGATAAAACGATACAAGGAGTTTGATACGACATCAGCACCAGTTGAGCGATTTCGCCATCTGGTGCATCAGGAAGGTTTAACTCAGCCACAACCACAAAGTATTTATGCTGTTCCAATAACGCATTAGCTGATGACACATCAGCTGCTACGTCAACTTCACAATGTAAGTCTTGCATTAATAAATGCCGAAGGACTTTAGATACAGCTTCGTTATCTTCAACAATCAGAATTCGCAATTAATTCACCCATTTTACTATTAGGTCTTTTCGAGAATGATGCTCCCAATAGAATAGCCAGCACCAAATGAACACAGGAGCCCTAAATCGCCGGTTTTAAAATCTTGATTATATTTATGAAATGCAATAACCGACCCGGCTGATGCAGTGTTAGCATATTCATCTAATACCACTGGAGCCTTACTTTTTATAACATTATCACCGAGAAGTTTACGAACTACAAACATATTCATATTAATATTCGCTTGATGTAACCATAAGCGTTTAAATTCATTAGCTTGTATCTGTTCTTGCGCTAGCTGTTTATCTAAATGTTGGTAGATCATTGGCAACAATTCTTTGAATACTTTACGGCCTTGCTGATGAAATAACTTATCAGTATTTTGCGCAGTATCTGGATCGCAGCGATTTATATGACCAAAGTTACTACGGATATTGCTCGAATAATCAGTAAAGCACTGACTTGATAGCACATTGAATGCATGTTCAGATTGCGCTATCGATGCCTTTTCAACCACCACAGCTGTTGCCACATCACCAAAAATAAAATGGCTGTCTCGGTCACGGTAATTCACTTGTGGAGAGCATATCTCAGGATTGATCACCAATACACGCGAAGCCGTACCTGACTGAACTGCATTCACCGCATTCACAATAGCAAACGTTGCCGAAGAGCAAGCTACAAGCATGTCATATGCAAAGCCTTTGGTTCCCATCGCTTGTTGAATTTCTATGGCAATAGCAGGATATGAGCGCTGAGTATAAGCACAAGCTACAATCACTAAATCAATATTTTCAGCACTCAGCTGTGCTTGTTCTAAGGCTTTTTTAGCCGCTTTAATGCCAATTTCTGCTTGCATTGATAACGCATCAGATGGCGTATCTTTAATCAGTGGCATCATCACTTTTGGATCAAGTATGCCGTCTTTAACCATCACATAACGATTTTTAATCCCAGACGCTTTTTCAATAAACTCTGCAGAAGAGTGAGATAACGCCGTGACTTCCCCCGCTGAAATTGCAGCTTCATGTTGTAAATTAAACTCATCAACATACACGTTAAAGCTTTCTACTAACTCTTCATTACTAACACTGTGTGGAGGTGTGTATAAACCACTTCCAGAAATTACCACTTTATTCATATTATATCTGCCGTATCTATATTCATTAAAACAACAACTTATCTTAAAAACTCAAACTAGAATGACGTGGATTGACTCTTATTAACTATATAAGGCGTCAATAGACACAGATAAATTGCGCTTTTGTAACGTCAGTCTATTACCTTCTAAACTAATCACTAAGCACTAATTATTGATTTAGTGATGGTCAGACCATCCAAGTTCCAATAGCATGCTTAACTAAGACATTGTTATATAAGTAGATGCTTTATTATTATAAATGAGTTTAGTTTAATAACTAAAAGGAATAACGAATAACAAACTATCACTGTTAAAGCCCCCTAAACCGATTATCATTAGACAATGCCAACATAGGAGCAAACCATGAGCAACATTTACGAAGACAATTCATATACGCTAGGTAATACCCCACTAGTGCGCCTTAATCGAGTAAGCAATGGTAAAGTGTTAGCCAAAGTTGAAGCACGTAATCCAAGTTTTAGTGTTAAGTGTCGTATTGGCGCAAACATGATTTGGGATGCTGAGAAAAAAGGCACCCTAACTAAAGAAATTGAGCTAGTCGAGCCAACTTCTGGTAACACAGGTATTGCGTTAGCATATGTTGCTGCTGCACGTGGTTACAAATTAACCCTAACAATGCCAAATACAATGAGTCTTGAGCGTCGTAAATTGCTTAAGGCATTAGGTGCTAACCTTGTGCTAACTGAAGGCGCTAAAGGTATGAAAGGCGCGATTGATAAAGCTGAAGAAATTCGTCTATCAGATCCTGCTAAATATCTTATCCTTGGTCAATTTAGCAATCCAGCTAACCCAGAGATACATGAAAAAACCACAGGTCCAGAAATCTGGAATGATACTGACGGTGAAGTTGCTGCATTCGTAGCAGGTGTGGGTACTGGTGGCACAATTACTGGTGTAAGCCGTTACTTAAAAAGCAAAAACAAAGACCTTGTTTCTGTTGCCGTTGAACCTGTTGATTCTCCTGTCATTGCACAAGCAAAAGCAGGTCAAGACTTAACACCTGGACCGCATAAAATCCAAGGTATTGGTGCTGGTTTCATCCCAGGCAACCTAGATTTAGACATGGTTGATCTTGTAGAAGCTGTAAGCAACGATGACGCAATCGCAATGGCACGTCGCTTAATGGAAGAAGAAGGTATCTTAGTCGGTATTTCATCAGGTGCAGCAGTTGTAGCCGCAAACCGTATTGCTGAAAAGCCTGAGTTTGCTGGTAAGAATATCGTTGTAATCCTTCCATCTGCCGCAGAACGTTACTTATCATCAGCATTATTCGCTGGTGCATTTGGTGACAGCGAAAACGTTCAATAATCATTTATTGAAATAGTTAGCTCAAATCGAAAGCCCAGCAATTGCTGGGCTTTTTATACCAGAATAAATTGTTTGCCCCACGCTGTAACATGAATAATTTGGTGCATAGTTTAGTTAGTAAATGGCCTAGTTTGTAAATAGGCTACTTACTTAGTGAATAAATTAAACTATAAGCCGTTAATGAACATGACCATGGTCTAAGCCACCCTGAAAAAACTCTTCATCGACTAAATAATCATTTTTCCAATTCTCTATCGATAATGGTTCAAAACGGCCTTTATCTTGTATTGGGAATCGAATAGGTTGTCCTGGATTAACCCCTTTCTGCACTTTTGAGTCTTTAACAACAACCGTTCCATTTACGATGACAAATGGAATACCTGATGTTGGCAAAGTTCCTTTTGCATAAGTGGCATTGTCTTTGACTGTTTTTGGGTCAATGATGGTGATATCTGCAATCATACCTTGTTGCATGCGCCCTCTTATCTTCATTGATTCGAGTCCAGTTTTACCTAAATAGTTGGCTTGGTTATAACTCGAGGCAGCCAATATTTGCATTAATGGGATCCCTTCTTCACGCGCTAAACGCAGACAAGTCCCGTGTGTACCTGCCAATCTAGGGTGAGTATTAGGGATATCTTCGTAAGGAGTGTCCCATACTGGCTCATCATCCCAGCCGCCAGGTAACATCATTGCGTCACTAGCAAATGTCACCCCAGGTAGGCGGCACCAATCTGGAATCGCTTTAGGATCCATTTTATAAAGTACCACTTGTGTTGCTGGTGCTTCAGCCAATACTTGTTTATATTTTTTCATGGTGTAAAAGTTGCCCGTTAACGGGTCTTGCATGGTTTCTTCATATTTATTCCCCAGTTTTTCCACCCAAGTTTCAGGTTGAATGAATGCCGCATTAATCGTTGTTTGCCCTGCAGCATAAGGATAAATTTCGCCCCAAACGTTATGCCCTTGGGCTCTTAACTTTACCAGCAACTCTTGCACTAACTCCCAACCAGGATTGTTATAATGATTAATAATGGCTGGTGTGTTTAATGCGATTGCATTAGCTAGAATTTCTTGTGCGCCATTGGCCTCGGTGGTTGCTGTACCGGGTGTATACCTAAGATGGACAGCTGTGGGCCGTCCATAATTTGCACCAACTCTTTGTAGTTCGTACATTTCTCTGGCTGTTGCCCCTGGCATGTAACCCACTGTTGATGCAACGCCCAATGCGCCTTGCCTTAGCCCTTCATCAACAATGCTTAGCATCCGATTACCCTCATCAAGATTAGCAACATTCTCAAACCATGCGGTACCAGAAGATCTGCCTTTTACCACAGACCAAGATGCATCTAATAAGTCTTCATCAGGTAAATTTTGCATCACTTTAGTTCGGGCAAATTCATGACCAGAACCTGTACCATAATTGACTTGGCTCTTATTGACGTGCATTTGATACCAATCACTTACTCTTGGCCCGTATACACCGGCCTCTAAATCCATCGCAGTAGTCACTCCATCTCGGAGTGCTAGCTTGTAACCGATGGGGCGAGTCCAATGAAAATGAGTGTCGATAAAACCTGGAGCAACAACCAAACCTTTAGCATCAATCACTTCTTTGCCTTTAATAGTTTCATCAGTGATCAGCATAATTTTATTGCCATTAATGCCAACGTTTGCGACTGCATCGAAGTTAGTTTCAGGATCCATCACCCGCCCATTTTTGATGACAAGGTCATAGTCTTGCGCAATGGAGGTTGTTGATACCAACATACCCACAACCGACATACATAGTAATCTTGATAAATGACTCATTTTAATTCCAATCCTTACATTCTTTAAAAACATTCAAATAAAAGTATTTGGCGATTAATCTATGGGTTTAACCCCCTTGTTTAGCGCTAGCTAAACTAACTATAGTAAAAGGAGTAGAGCTGGATCAACTTCTTATTTCATCGAGTTTGTTAACATCACCGTACTTTAATCTGACACCTAGAAATTGACTCACTTTATGTCTTTTTATCAATCCCCTAAAAAAATCTCCGCGTTTGATGCAAAATTTGAAGCCCAAAAAATTGCCTTTGCACCTGTTAGCTTTCAAGTCGCTCGCTGTCTTAGTCAATTCGGTATTCTTGAACAAGTCGATGCCACTGGCGATGAAGGTATGACATTACAACAACTCGTTGAGGCAAACGAATTATCGGAATATGCAATTCATGTGTTGCTGGATATGGGACTGAGTATGGGACTATTTTGGTGTAAGGATGACCATTATCGTTTAGACAAAACAGGTCACTTTCTACTCCATGATGATATGGCTTCTAAGAATTTAAACTTTATCCATGATGTCTGTTACCAAGGTTTATTCGAGCTAGAAGCATCATTAAAACAAGGTAATGCTGCTGGATTAAAACATCTAGGGGATTGGGAAACCATATACCCAGGATTAAGCCAGCTACCCGAGCAAATCAAACGTAGTTGGTTCGAGTTTGACCATTATTACTCAGATCATGCATTTGACAGCCTGCTTCCACTCATTTTCAAATCCAAACCGCAACACATTGTTGATGTCGGCGGAAACACAGGCAAATGGGCATTTGCCTGTACGAGTTTCGATAGCAAGGTCAAAGTCACCATTATGGATTTACCAGGGCAGTTAGCCGTGGCTATGGAGAATGCACGCACTAATGAGGTTGCAGAGCGGGTACTCCCTTTTGAAACCGATCTGTTAGATGACAAAAAGCCTTTTTACCAAGGTGCAGACTTATACTGGATGAGTCAATTTCTAGATTGTTTTTCTAAACAACAAATCGTGACTATTTTGAAACGCACGGTAGCAGCAATGAAACCTAACAGTGAGCTATGTATTTTAGAAACCTATTGGGATAGACAACCCTATGAAGCTGGCGCTTTTTGCGTTAACGCAACGTCGCTTTACTTTACAGCAATTGCGAATGGCTACAGCCGCATGTATCACAGTAAAGATATGTTAAAGATGATCAGTGAAGCTGGACTATATGTAGATGAAGATATCGATAATATTGGATTAGGGCACACTTTATTGCGCTGTAAGGTAAAACCTATCTAAATTTTAAAAGCGGCATATCATCGTGCCGCTTTTCAATTATTCATTTAACCTTTAAAACTGAAGCCTAAGCTCTGATAGTCACTTACATTAGTCACTTACATTAGTTAACCACTTTAGTCGCTAGCTGAATCCTAAGTAATGCGCCGACACCACAATGATGCTTGAAATCACAAACAAGCCGAGTATAAAACGCCAGATAAACTTAAACCAATTGCCCCAATCAACACGACATACTCCTAACGTTGCCATTAATGAAGCAGAAGTGGGTACTAATACATTAGTAAATCCGTCACCTAACTGAAAAGCCAATACCGCCACTTGGCGCGTTACACCGACAATATCTGCCAGTGGTGCCATAAGCGGCATGGTTAACGCAGCTTGACCAGAACCTGAGGTGACAAAGAAATTAAACACTGACTGAAACAGCAACATAAACCAAGCAGACAAAGCGGTAGGAAGCTGGCCAATCACATTACCCGCACTGTGCAATATGGTATTCAACACGCTAGGCTCAGTCGCACCAGCGCCCCCCAGTAACAGTAAAATGCCTGACGCACACCCAACCAGAACCGCAGGCTCGAGCATAGTCCCAGCACCTTGTTTAAAGCTGACAGCGACTTTATTCATATCGATATCATTAAGCTTAAATACCACGCCAATGATGCCAACAATAATACCCATGGTAAAAAACTGACTGGCGATTTCAGGAATAAACCACGCATGTGCTACAACGCCCCAAATCACCCAAACAATGGTGCCAACAATTGTAAGTAGCACCAAAATATCACCAAGATTAAAACGGCTCTCTTTTACACTGCCTTGCTGATTATCACGGAAAAACTGATCGGTATGATAGCTAAACGACTCAGTAGGGTTACGCTGAACTTTACTGGCATATCGCATAGTGAAACCTATACCAATGAGTGTAAAACCGAACCACATCACTGAACGTACACCAGCACCTGATAGCACTGGAACACCCGCAATCCCTTGAGCAATAGCAACACTAAATGGGTTCATCCAAGAGCTGGCAAAACCGATTTGAGTTGCCACGTACGTTACCATTACCGTACAGATAGAGTCATAACCTAAGCGGATCATTAATGGACAAATAATAATGGCAAAGGCAATGGCTTCTTCGCCCATCCCAAATACCGCACCTCCTAATGAGAACAAACTGAATATCACTGGGATAAACAGTTTTTCGTTGCCCTGAGTCTTATCGATTAAGCGTAAAATACCGTTATCAATGGTGCCCGTTGCCATAACGACACCAAATGAGCCACCGATGACTAGCATAAACATAATCACACCAATGGCACTGCCCCATTTTGAGCCTGAAACCATGCCCTCAAAAGCAAAATTGAAAAAACCAATTTCGCCATTTCCTTTGAATAATGAAATGGGATCAAGTTTAGGCTCCCCCGCTTCATTCAAAGCATACTGAAATGAAGTTGGATCAATAACACTGCGGGTTTTCTCAACACCGTCGATGACATAGTGTGCGTCTTGAGTAGAGAAAGATCCAATGGGAACAACAAAAGTTAATAGTGCGGCCGCTAATGCGACAAAGAATATTATAACCAGTGTATCTGGCATTTGGCGTGTGCTGTTATTGATATTTGAAATACAGCTATTTGGAGAGGTTGGAGTTTGATCTGGGGAATTCATTCACAGTCCATTTATAAGTTATTGTTTTATGGAATGATGCCTGACACAGCATGTGTATCGGCAACCATTGGCATACTACAATAGCTAATGGTAAATTCCCATCACCCTAACTGTCATATCTATCAAAATTAACAATCCATTTAAGGTTAGCTGATTGCTATTGGTTTAAAAGATTATCGATTCGAAGTGAGCATGGTTTTAGTGCCTACAAATTGCTCAAATAATCTCTCATGCGCTACTTTAGAGAAGGTATCACTACGGCTGTCATACTGGGAAATCCAATCGATTAGCATAGTTAAATTTTCATCTTGCGCTTGTTTGCTGGCATATTTATGAGGTTCCCAAGGACGACTTTTAGCATTATCGATGCACGCTGAGATGGGTAGATTGAGAAAAATAACCTCATCGGTTTGAGGAAAGACTAATTCAAGCAAGTCGCTGTAACAGCCTTCAATAACCCATGATTGATGAAGGTTTAAAAACTCATCAATTAAGATTTTTGAATCTGCTATTGGCATTCTTTGAGGAGGATTTACCGCCAACCAAGCAATAGTGTCTAAATCTAGGTGCGCTAGATTTTTGTTAGCAGCAAATTGTTTAGCGAGTGTCGATTTACCCGAGCCTGAATTACCAAAAATGACCACTTTACTCACAACTTCTCCTTACAAGATCACCTTACAAGAGCAACTCATTAGGGCATTTCACAAAAGCCCCCTCATAGCATCGCTTAATTAAGCAATATATCCCAAAAAGTGTTTTAGATTAGCATATTAAATTTGGCAGATTAACTCATTCTAAGTGGAAATTAAAAGGCTTCATTTACATTAAAGTAAAAGCCAGTATCATTGTCGCCAAAAGCTAAATCTAATCTTAGGTTTACTCGTGGCTTAACTTCAAATCGATAGCCTATACCTGTATTAGGTAGCACACTTGCCGATGTCAGTTCGCTAAACTTATCCGAAATTACCCCAGCACCAACCCAATAAACCAAACCGTGACGGCCAGATAAATTTTGGCGATACTCTACTTGCGCTAACAACATTTGCTTATCACGATAACGTCCTGAAGTATAACCACGCAGTAAGTCACCACCACCCGCTTTTGAGAGTTGATCCCAAGGTACATCGCCATGGGTAAATCGGCCACGCACCTGCCAAGCTAAAACATCCGATTCAGCAATTTGATGATAACTACTGTAAAGTGCATTCACAATTTCGAAGTCGGTTTTACTGCCCAAGTCTTTACGGAAAATACCTGTATCTATTTGAGCTATTATACCTTGTTCAGGATTGAGCACATTGTCTCGGCTGTCGTAGTTAACTAATAGATTAACCCCGACGCTTCGTGACGTTTCCAGTAATGGATCAATGTCGACATCTGAGTCAAGTACATCGATGTTACGAGTTTCAGCATAATTAAAATCAAAACCTGCGCCGACAAAAATATGCGAGGATAACCGATGTAAATACATTGGATTCACCCGAACTAACTGACCATCAAAATCAACACGGTTGTCATCTTGATGGTTTTCATCATAACCAACGCCATAAAACACATCAGGAATATCAAATATTTCTGCAGTTAAATAAACCCGCTGATTATCTTCATTTAGGAAGGTTTTATTTTCAAGTGAAACACCTAACGCACCATTAATCGATGCTAAACCATTAATGACCAAAGATGACAGCTGGCTCACTTCATCAGTGGGATCGACTTGATATAAGCCAACTGCTGAAATACCGACCCCTAAATCCATTTCTGGATTATAAAAAGGCCCTGGCAGAAAACTAAAATCAATCAATTTATCTGGATCAAACTCACCATCAGCCCCAAGCTTTTGTAAAAAGTTTTCCATCCAGCCCAGATCTTCCTCATCTTGAGATAGCTGTAAAGTTTGTTCTACTATCTCTTTTTCATACGAGACTTGTTCGGCAGTCGCAGTATTAGCAGCAACCTTGTCATTACCAGTCTTTTCAACAACACCTTTCTCAGAAGCCAATGATTCAGTTGAAACCAATAGCCCCACAAATAAAAAACCGATACTAAAACGAAGGAATAACGTCATTAAAGATCACCTTGTGTGGTCTGTTCTATCGCTAAAGGTAAGTCTGGATTCAAACTTAAATGCTCATTCAGTAATTGCTCATCCAATATTTCGTTATGACGGCTTATAGTTAAAAATGAATGTTGATTAAAACCATCTCGCCACAACGACGTGGGTATATGTTCAAAATTCGATTCAAATTTGGCATCTACATATAACCACTGCTTAGCCACCTCATCGATATTGATGCCGTGGACTGTATTGGCCAAACTTAAATCATGAGCAACTTTTGGGGTTTTATACACACCCGCAACATCGGACCAAATATCACTGTTTTTCGCCATATCAATCGGCACTAAATAAGGAGATTGATGATCGCCCAACTCATAATGGCGATTAAGTAACATAAATTTATTTGGCATGGGTTCATTGGAGTCCCACCAATAGCCATCGATAACATTAAAAAGTGCATTGGTTTCATTGGCTGAAACGGGTTCTAACCAATCAATTGTTGCAGCAACCCAAGAGGTCATATGATAATTGAATTGCTGGCGGGTCATCGCTAGATTATTAGTGATTACTGCTAGCGCAATTTTAGCGCCTAGCATATTCGAGTAGAGATCTTCAGGTGAGTAAGCCGATACTGCCTCTGACCACGGTCCAAAACTGCGATAACCGTGATATTGTGCAATTTCGTGCGCTTCAGCCATTGAATAGGCTAGACGTGCTGCCATTGCTGCAGACAGTTCCCAACGTTGAGTTGCGGTTAATCCGTTGACTTCAAAACTATCAATTTCAATGGTTCGAGGTCCAATTTCAAATGGCAATGCAATGGATTTCTTTTCTCCAAGGTTAGGATGAATTTGGTAAAACAGTGCGACAGCATTATCTGCCGTGTCTCTCACATGGGCTAAATCTATAAACCCACCTTTTCGAGTATAAACAATGCCATTATTTTCACCACTTCGTCCCTCATCTGGTGCCGATTTTTGGTGGCTAAAACTGCCTGCTTCGTAAGCGTGAGCACCTAACTCTTCCAGCGAAATAGTATTGGCATGGCGATAGAATGGAATCGTCATTGCCCCTAATTTCACCTTTTGAGCATTACCAAATGCACAGCAAGGTCGAACACTTGTCGGTAAAGTCATCGCAGCTTGTTGTGGCAATGCAATATCACGTAAAAGTACGGGATCAGGTTGATTGTCTAATGCTGTACTAACAGCTGAATTCGATGGCGTAGCGCTCACTTGCCATTCGTTACTTGAGCATGAGGTGAGTAATGTCACCATCAAACCTGTACTAAACAATAAAACGGGAATTTGAGAATTGAACATCATTGTATAAAGTCTCTGATCATTTGGCTGATTGACTCGGGGAAATCATTACTTAAACCATGAGATGCCTCTGGAATAACTATGATTGGTGCATTTAAAAACTCAGAAAATTCTATGCCTTTTTCAAGCGGAAACACACTGTCATTTTCCCCCCAAATTAATAATGAAGGCGGAAGCTTACCTTTTAAATCTGCAGGGTTAAGTTGATCTCGATATGCAGGTAACGTGGTAATCAGTGACTTTTTCTGTTCATGAAAGTCGGCAAAATAGGCTTGATAAATTTGTTCATCAATAAAACTTGGATACCATGGATGATTAACAAACGTATGTTCAAGTAAGTGTCTTACACCTTCTTTATTCTCAGGCACAAACACCGCTTCAGGCACACTCTGCCCAAAACGTTGACTCATGGCATTCATGTCTTCATCACCAAACACAATACCTGGGCTTGCCAATATAATCGCTTTGTTAACTTTAGGCTCATTGATCATTAAGTCGAAAGTAATAAATCCACCATAGGAAATCCCCACCACATTGACACTATCCAGAGCTAGCACTTCAATTAACTGCTGAATAGATTGAGTTTCACTGCTTAGATTAGCCGGGGCATTACTGAATGATGCACCAAACCAAAGTAAATCCGGCACAATAACATGATAATCAGACGCAAGATCTTGCATCATTTCGTACCAGCTGGTCATTCCAGTGCCACCAAAACCATGAAGCAAGATAACTGCAGAAGCACTCTTATTTCCACCCTGCCAATAGTGCAACTCACCTTCACTTTCTAGCGACAACTGATGCGGTTCAAAACCCGCTTTTTTCAGTTGACTTTGTTGATAATTATCCACCATAGACACTGCTGAACAGCCTCCAAGGAAGAAAATAAAGATACTAATAACCAGTAATCGTATCAAATTAGAACCTATAACCTATGCCAGCCATAAAGCTTCTACGAGTTCCAAAACCAGCTTCTAACAGTAAATCAAAACCCTTACCTAAGTTGATTTGGCCACCAATTAAGCTATTCCACTTATCTTCGAGATGTTGGGTAACTTCAAACTTACCATCACCTAAAGGAATACCGATATCTGTTAAATAACCACTAAAAGTTTGCTCAACGTTTTGATACATAGCACCGACCCAAAACTGACTTTCATGGCCATAAACACTGGTACGGTATCCCACGCGTGGTGAGACAACAATTGAGCTAATTTCACCATCTATAATATCAAGGTCAGTATTGGTGTAATTAATATCTAGTAAAGCAAACCAATTGCCAATGCCGCCTACGATTGTGCCACCCGCACCGTATGTAGTCCCTTTAAAATTTAGCTCAAAATCGAAAGGGTCAGAAATAACTGGCGGTAAAGGCCCCGGCATTTCTACTTCAACTTGAACATTGGCAATACTGCTCCCTCTTGTTTGGCCAATCACGCCATAAAGGTTTAGAAATGGTAGTACCCACATATCAGCTCTAAAAGTGATCGTCTCTGAGTCCTGCATCGCTTCATTACCTTTAATACTGACTCTGTCATCAATAATATCACCAAGACCTGAAAAGGTAACACCATCAACCACTAATGGCTGATCCATTGACATATAGTTAATGGTAAACCCATAAGGTTTTGGTAGCTCATGACCTAAATCTATCGCTTCTTGAGCCCAAATAGGAAATGTGCGCTCATATTTTTGCGGGACTTCAATAGCGTCATCAGCAATGACAAACTGGCTGTAGATAGTGATAATAAATAGAAAAATAACGACGAAAACTCTTAGCATTTGAACAATAAATCCTTAAACAACTCAAATTGAACCTTTGGGTTGAAATTAACTATAACAACCCCGCATGCAATTAACTTTAGTTTAACAGTTGCAGATGAAATATGCAGCGGAATTTTCGGGGGCGAGGATGATAGAAAGGTAATATTAACTTAAACTTAAAAACGTTTAAATTAGAATATCTCTAATAAAACAGCTTGCTCTTCCAACAAAAAGTTAACAGGAACAGTGCAGACATAACAGTGGAGATAAGCGGTCAGACAAACACCTCACATATGTAACACAGATAACATTTGGCAGCTAAGTCATAAATCACAAGCAAGACAGGACAAAAATAAGATATTTAAGTATAAACAATTGGATGTCTGCTCAAACTGAGGCAAATACACTTAAAATTTAAATTGCACACTTAAACATTAAAAGTTGCAACTGATTTCGCCAATGTCATTTAAAATGAGCACTACACGCTTATTTATTTCAAAATTGGTCACATAACCACACTTCCCTTTCAGGGTATCACCGCTGTTGAGTTGTAATTCATATTCATACTGGCCATCAAGCTGCGCTAAATCATAGTAAATAGTATTTTTACTCGATGTATTAATCTCACCAAAATCCAAGCGAGTTAACGGTAAATTGATTACAGCAGAATCAATAACGAACTCAGAATTGTTTTTGACAGTGACACTTGGGCTAACGTAAAAATAGCTCAAATACATTAATACGATTAAGGTAGTTAAGCCCGCGGCCACTTTGATAAAAAGTCTGCCCCAGCGATTACCTATACCTAGCCTTTGTTGCGATTCAAATAACATTAGCTCTTAGTTCCTTTGATAGAAAACACCAAAGGGATTGATTGGCCTTTTACTATGGAATGAAATTGGTTTGGCTGCTTTTCAACAAGGTTTTCAAAACAATTATATGGACTAAATGGAAACTCATTAACCGCATCAATGCGGATCCCAGCTTTAATGAGGGCATTAATCACTTCACTTAACGAATGCGCCCATGTCACCATTGTTTGCTTATCATCTGAATCGGTTTCGGTTTCAGTTTTAGTATAAGAGCCTTCAACCACGACATCAGGTTCGGGATTGTGAAAATACGGATAGCCATCTAATACATCTTGCACCGGATGAAACTCAGCCATATAAAAAGTGCCACCGGACTTTAAGTTATCGCTAATAACCTGCGCCCAATGAGTTAAAGATGGTAACCAGCAAATGGCACCAAACGAGGTGAAGACAATATCAAAGCTATGCTGACTTGAAGCTGAATAACTATACACATCAGCACACACAAACTCTGCATCGATATTACATTGCTTTGCTAAGTCGCAAGCTTTGTTAATCGCGGCATCCGATAAATCAACACCGGTCACTTTGGCGCCTAACCGCGCCAGTGACAAAGTATCTAATCCAAAGTGGCATTGAAGATGTAATAAAGATTTACCTTCAACGTTAGTCAGCTCTGCAGACTCAATTTCAGTTAACGATGAATTACCAGCCAGAAAACTTGGCACATCATAAAAAGAGGAATCGAAATGCACTTTGGCACGTTCATTCCAAGCTTGTTTATTGATATTGAGGTAATCCATTGCTTATCCACTATATTATTTATTCTGTCAGTATATTAGCAAAGTAAATTTGAGATTCACATTTTCAACTCAGGTTTAGAATGCGATTGTTCATAAAAAAACCGACCATGTATCGATCGGTTTATTATTAACTTGATTGTAGCTATCTAGATTGAGGGTTATTGGGTCAAGGTAAACTTTTGTACTTGCTCAGACATGGCCGCTGCATCTTCTAACAAGGTTTCGTTAAGCTGACTCAAGGATTCTGCAATTTGTTGTGTCTGGCTATAAATTTCACTAATTTTCATTGCGTTCTGATTCACTTCTTCAGCCACAGCCGCTTGCTCATGAGTAGCTGACGCAATCTGTTGATTCATGCTATCAATGACGTCAACATCTGCAACAATTTGCTTTAATTCTTGGCCTGCATGCTCGACTTCAGCCACACTTTCATCGGCACTAACCATGCCTCGCTGCATCGTTTTAACAGCCAGTTGTGCGCCAGACTTCAATCTGTCTGTCATGCGTTTAATATCATCTGTTGATGACTGAGTTCGCTGGGCTAGCGTTCTAACCTCATCGGCAACTACAGCGAAGCCTCGACCTTGCTCCCCCGCACGGGCAGCTTCAATTGCTGCGTTTAGGGCCAATAAATTTGTCTGCTCTGAAATAGCGCTTATCACATCCAAAATAGTCGCAATCGATTGAACATCTTGATCAAGCTTTTCAATGGCGTTAGAGGCATCATTGATTTCGTTTGCAAGATTCTTAATAGAGACAGTGGTTTTTGAAACTTCAGAGTTACCAATATGTGCTTCTTTATTGGCAGAAGTCGATGCATCAGAGGCTTGCACTGCATTGGCAGCAATTTGAGTCACCGTCGCGCTCATTTCTGTCATCGCTGATGCAACTTGCTCAGCTTCAAGATAACCCAGCTCAACATCTTGTTTCATGGTATGGGTATAACCATTAACTTGCTCCACCACAGTGACAACTTGGGTCGCACTCTGGCGCACTTGCAAAATAATGGTTTCAAAATCACTCATCATAGCGTTAAACGCATTTGATAACTGACCAAATTCATCCGCTGACTGATGCTCTATGCGGGTGCTTAAATCAAAATGGTTACCAGCATGGGTCACTTTACTGAATAAATGACTGAGGCTGCGATTAAGGTACTTAGATACAGATAAACTCAACCATGCTAATAAGCTTATGGAGATAGTTAATGCTAACAAAGATGTCCACATTAACTGACTTGCCGAATTCAAACGCTCTTGAGTTAAGCTAATTAAGTCATCAGCAAGAAAATGTTCAAAGTCAGTCAGTACGTTGATTCTGTTTGTTGAAGTCTTAAACCAACTTTCAGGATTTTGCTCACTGATATCACTCGCAACCTGTGAAAAAGCAATTTGACGTAACTGCTCTACTTCACTGATTTCACGTGAGCGATTCACTTGATTAAATTGCGATATCCAATCGGGGGTAGCGAGCGCTCTAAAACGTTCACCATAGGTATTTTGCTCCGACACTAAGGTAACAAAACGAGCATACACCCCATCTTTAAAACCTTGCTGACCAAAAGTCGTACTCAATACAGCACGTTCTATACCTGCGCGTTCTTTTAATTGTAAAAATGCGCCGAATGAAGCCAGCTTTAATGACAACTCGCTGTCGGTGCTTTGCATGGCTGTTTCATCGACAACGGACAAAAGTGCACTATTAAGACCAGTGTAGTACTTCACTTCATCTGCTACAGATATCGTTAAACTATCAACTGAG
Organism: Shewanella olleyana; assembly: GCF_023283825.1. Lineage (GTDB taxonomy): Bacteria > Pseudomonadota > Gammaproteobacteria > Enterobacterales > Shewanellaceae > Shewanella > Shewanella olleyana. The sequence goes on from NZ_JAKILD010000006.1 coordinate 116,023, forward strand.
CGTCTAATGGATTGTAACTGCTGCAATTGATTTTGAATTTGACGTAAAGTCGAACTGATTTGAACAGGAAAATCATCCATATCGGGAATATTATTAAAAGTACTGATTTGTCTGTCTGACATAGCGCGCTGACTTGGTATTGAATCAGCAAAAGCTTGCCCTTGTGAACCAATAAAGCCCGCACTCATACCACGCTCTTTTTGTAACTCATGCACAAGCGCACTATTAATAACGGCCAACTCACTTAACGAAAGTACTGTGGTTAATTCCGATTTGGTTTCATATTTATTATGCACAAACATGCCGCCATATATGAGACAAATAACCAGTGGTGGAATAATCAGTAAAAGAAGTTTGTGTAGCGTTTTAAGATTGGTAATCCATTTCATTGTATCTTTACCCTTAGAGTAAGTGCTCCATGCAATTTGGCGGTAAATTACATGCTTTGATGTAATTAAGGCGACTTAATTCTAGATCAAAATAGTAGCGACGTTTCGTTTGCTCAAAAAAAAACCTGTAACAGCTAATTATTTAGCCATACAGGTTTTTATCGACATCTAAAGTTAAAACTTTAGCTTATCCTTCAACGCCTTTGCTGGCTAAGAACTCATCATAAGTTCCTTTGAAGTCGTTAATGCCGTTTGGCGTCACTTCTAAAATACGTGTGGCAAGTGATGATACAAATGCACGGTCATGAGAGACGAATAACAAGGTACCTTCATACATTTCTAAGGCGTTATTCAATGACTCGATTGATTCCATATCCATGTGGTTAGTTGGTTCATCAAGCAGCAAAATGTTTGGCTTTTGCATAATCAACTTACCAAAGTACATGCGGCCTTTTTCACCACCAGATAGTACTTTAACTGACTTTTTAATATCGTCAGAACCGAATAGCATACGACCTAAAATACCACGAACTGATTGGTCATCATCTTCTGGTTTACGCCATTGGCTCATCCAGTCAAATAATGTCATATCGTTAGCAAAATCAGCTTCGTGATCCTGTGCGTAATAACCAATGTTTGAATTTTCAGACCATTGGATAGTACCGGCATCTTGCGGTAAGTCGTGTACTAAAGTACGTAACAAGGTGGTTTTACCCACGCCGTTCTCACCTAAGATAGCAATTCGCTCGCCCACTTCAGCCATCATGTCAAAGCCTGAGAATAATGGCTTTTCATCAAAGCCTTTAGCCAGTTGCTCAACCACTAATGCATTACGGAACAATTTCTTTTCTTGTTCGAAACGAATGAATGGATTAACACGGCTAGATGCTTTGATTTCTTCAATCTTAATCTTGTCGATTTGCTTAGCACGTGACGTTGCTTGTTTTGCTTTCGATGCGTTAGCAGAGAAACGGGCAACGAAGCCTTGAAGTTCAGCAATTTGTGCTTTCTTCTTAGCATTGTCTGATTGTAGACGTTCGCGGGCTTGCTGCGCGGCCATCATGTACTCATCGTAGTTACCAGGGTAAACACGTAATTCAGCGTAATCGATATCAGCCATGTGAGTACATACTGAGTTTAGGAAATATCTATCATGCGAGATAATAACCATGGTGCTGTTACGTTGGTTCAGCATTTCTTGTAACCAACGAATAGTGTCGATGTCCAAGTTGTTGGTTGGTTCATCAAGCAGTAATACATCTGGATCTGAGAATAAAGCTTGAGCAAGAAGTACACGTAACTTAAAACCAGGGGCGATTTCGCTCATTAAGCCGAAGTGTTGGTCAACACCAATTCCCACGCCCATCAATAAGTCACCCGCGCGAGATTCAGCGGTGTAACCGTCCATCTCAGCAAATTCCATTTCAAGCTCAGACACCTTAATGCCGTCTTCTTCACTCATTTCTGGTAAAGAATAAATGCGGTCACGCTCTTGCTTTACTTCCCATAACTCTTTATGACCCATGATCACAGTATCGACTACTGAGAAAGCTTCATAAGCGAATTGATCCTGGTTCAACTTACCCATGCGCTCGCCTGGATCAATCGACACGTTACCGCTTGTGGGTTCTAAATCGCCAGTAAGAATCTTCATGAAGGTGGATTTACCACAGCCATTGGCTCCGATAAGACCGTAGCGGTTACCGCCACCGAATTTAACTGAGATATTTTCAAACAGTGGCTTTGAACCAAACTGCATGGTGATGTTAGCTGTAGTAATCAAAATGAGATTCCAAAATTCAAGTTATGACAAAAACAAAAAACCAGTGCCGACTTCATTAGCAGCTGCGTTTAACAAGTTCTATATTGCTTAACGAGTATAGCGGCTGTACGTAAATAGCACTGGTTTTAAACCACCCTTAAAATAATAAGCATGGTCACAATAATTAGGCGGCGTACTATAGCATTTCAGCTTATTTTTTCAACTTAACTTAGCAGAAGTAGAAGATAATTCGATGGGAAATTGATGAATTTAATGTGTCTGTAAACTTACATATAAAAATAGCCAACAAGGTTGGCCATTATTGCAGCAAATGCTTTGCTATATCTTAGTTACTTTATCTTAGTTACTTTTTAAAGCTAAACTTTTTAGTAAACCAATTAATCGTGTCGACTTGTTGCTGCTGGCTTAAGCCGAAATAAACGCAGATCCACGGGGAAAGTAGAAAATACCAAGGCATGGTCATACCAAGCTGGTCATTGAACTGTAAGTAGAAAAAACCAAAATAGATCACGGCTATACCTGCAATACCAACAGTTAGCATCGTCACCCTCATTGCTTTTTCTAGCCTATCCATTTCTTATCCCTAATAATATCTTTATATTTTACTGTGTGATGCCACACAATTAACTCATTATACCCAAACAACCTGAAGATGCTCGATTTCAGCAAGAATTTACACGCGTTTAGGCAAGGTATTGATTGCGGGTAATGGTTATTCCCTTTTCAAAATCAATAACGCAGCATAAACGCGTGTAAAACTTGCCCTCAGGGAGTTTCACCGTGTTCCCACTACGTTGTTGCGCTAATTTATAAGGTACCTACATTACCGCATTAACGCGCCTAGTATTGAAAACACGGTGAAGCTCTGAAACACGTATATTCAAGTAGTTTGGGTATAAGATGGTAACAATAAAATCATTAATAAAAAAGCCAACCATTTAACAGGCTGGCTTTAACTAACATCACCTGTATTACAGGATGTTGATGACAGTGATTAAGTGACAGTAAACAAATTATTTCGATAACTTCTTTCAATAACTGCTTTCAAAAACTGACTCTCACTAAGTAAGCGTGAAACTTGAAGATAGCTTGATGGTTTTAATATCAAGCCTCACTTCAATATTACATGCTTAAACCGCCATCGATTTCAAATACACGGCCATTAACATAGTCGTTTTCGACAATGAATTTTACTGTAGCTGCGACTTCTTGCGCTTCACCTAAACGGCCAACTGGTACCATTTTCTCTAAGCGCTCTAAGGCCTCTGGTTTCATGCCTGCGGTCATTTCGGTCGCAATAACGCCAGGGGCCACTGCAGCACTTCGAATATTGTAACGCGCCAGCTCTTTTGCCCAGCCAACACTCATCGCGGCAACACCCGCTTTAGAAGCTGAGTAGTTTGACTGGCCCATGTTACCAGCCTTAGCGATGCTCGAAATATTAATAATCACACCAGCTTGCTGTGAATGGATCATCGCCGCAGCCGCTTCACGGCCACACAAGAATGTGCCGGTTAAGTTAACATTGATGACTGATTGAAACTGCTCGTAAGACATACGGTCAGTGACTTTACCTTCTTTGGCTTTCACCATTAAACCATCACGTAAAATACCCGCGTTGTTAATTAACACGTTTACTTGACCGAAATCCTCTAGGATGTAATTAAAACCAGCAACTACATCTTCTTCGTCAGTAATGTCCAGTGCATAACCTTGTACTTCAGTAGAAGCACCTAAATCAGCACATGCGCGCTCTAATTTCTCTTGGTCTACATCGATAAGCGCCAAACGAGCGCCTTGTGCAGCAAAGTCTTGCGCCATGGCTAAACCTAAACCACCAGCACCGCCAGTAATGACCACAACCTTATCTTTAATTTCCATTAACTGGATCCTTTCTACTCTTATTTAAACCGAGATTATTGCTCTTGAGTCTATTAAACCCGTTACTTTTTATCCGCGGGGGCAAATTGTTCAAAAATACTTGAGAAATCGCGGCGACCATTGCCCTGACGCGCATGATTAACATACATGCTGCGTGCTAACGCTCCCATAGGTGTACTTGAGTTTGATGCTACCGACGCTTGTTGAGATAAACCCAAATCTTTGACCATCAAGTCGACCATAAAGCCACCTTGGTAATCGTTAGATGAAGGCACACTTTCCATCACATCTGGACAAGGGTTATATTTCTCTAAGGTCCAATTGCCACCACTGCTGACTTTCATGATATCAGATAACACTTTAGGGTCTAAACCATTATCAATACCTAATTGTAATGACTCGCTAGTACCAACCATTAATACTGATAACAGCATATTATTACAAATCTTAGCGATTTGACCTGCACCTGCTGCGCCTGCATGGAAAATATTAGCGCCCATTACCGTTAATACCGTTTGCGCTTTCTCATAGGCCTTATCACTACCACCACAAATAAAGGTCAAGGTACCCGCTGCAGCGCCTGCCGTTCCGCCCGAAACAGGTGCGTCCATAAACTCGATACCTTTCTTGGCAGCATGAGCACCTACCACTTGCGCCGTGCCAGCATCAATGGTCGAGCAATCAATCAATACGGCATCTTTGGCAACTACGTCCAGTAGGCCTTTATTGTCTGCATCGCCAATATACAATTGATGAACATGCTTGCCTGCTGGCAACATGGTGATGACAAAGTCAGCCGATGCCGCTGCGCCGCAAGCTGTTTTAGCACTGAGTGCACCTTGCGCTGTTAATGCTTCAACCGCAGCTGGAACTAAATCAAATACAGTCACAGTCATGCCTGCTTTAATTAAATTCGCCGCCATTGGGCCGCCCATATTACCTAAACCAATAAATGCTACTGTAGCCATGATAAATTCCTTTTAAAGATCTTTTAATGGATGCTTGTCAGCATCCCAAGGTGATGTCAGTAATTGCGTTACCGCTTCAGCTGTCACTTCACTTGCATGGCTAAAACGCCACTTTGGCTGACGGTCTTTATCTATCAAAAGTGCACGAACGCCTTCGCAAAAATCACCATGTGAACAGCAATTAACACTCACGCCTAGTTCCCATTTAAAAGATTCTGCCAAGGTTTTACTTGTGCCTAAATTGGCTTGTGCAAAAATTAAAAACCAACTTAACGGGCTACCTGATAACGCCGTTTTTTGAGCGCGTTTCAGCCAATCAAGTTCAGTATTTAAACTGGTAATTTGATGATGGACTTCTTCAATTTCACCTGACATTAATTGATCGATTTGTGGCTGGAATGTCGCAAGAGGACTTTCGCCAACCTCTTTAGTGGAACTCGCCTGCATTTTATTAAGTAATATACTCAACTGCTGATGATTTAAGCCAGCGTCATCGCTCCAGCTAATTTCGGCAATGGCATCGAACAAAGGCTCTTTCTCATCACTGCCTAAAAAGTGATTACCCAGATCAACATGTAACGCATCTGCCGCGTTCATATTGTAGGCCGTTAACCCTAAAAACAGTCCAAGTTTGCCTGGCATTCTGTTGAGGAAATAACTGCCACCCACATCAGGGTATAAACCAATACTGACTTCTGGCATGGCAATTCTGCTGCGCTCAGTAACAACACGATGACTACCGCCAGCCATCAAGCCAAGGCCACCTCCCATGACAATACCATCACCCCAGATAAGAACAGGTTTACCAAATTGATGTAGTAAATAATCAAGCTGATATTCTTGAGTAAAGAAATCACATGCCTCAGCGGTCATGGTGTTTGGGTTAGCGATAGAAGCATGGTAAATCGCCCTTACATCGCCACCTGCACAAAATGCTTTTTCGCCAGCACCATCAAGTACCACAAAGGCAATATCATTATCGTCTTTCCAAGCCTGTAATTGCTTGGTCATGGCTTGCACCATATCAAGGTTTAAGGCATTTAAGGCTTTTTCAATATTGAGCGTAACCACACCAATTGATTTGCCAGATAATGTCCCTAAAGTCTGAAATATTACATCTTGAGTCATTAGCAGTTCTTCCAATTTGCCGCACGTTTATCTAAAAAGGCATTTACGCCTTCTGCCTGATCTTCTGTATCAAATAAGCCTACGAATAGTTCACGTTCTAATGGCAATGCTTGAGTGCGTGGCATAGTACGTCCAGCTTGAATCAGCTTTTTACATACAGTCACACTACTTGGAGATTGACGCGCTACTTTCGCCGCTAATGCCACTGCAGCATCCAGAGAACTGCCCTTTTCGACCACTTCTTCAACTAAACCTATTTGCTCAGCTTTTGCGGCATCCACCCTTTCACCACAAAGGATCATTCTTTTCGCCCAGCCTTCGCCCACAAGTGCAGTCAGGTTTTGTGTACCGCCAGCACACGGTAATAAGCCAACGGTCGCTTCTGGCAGTGCCATTTGGGCCTGACTTTCTGCAATGCGTAAATCACAGGCCAGTGCAACTTCAAGACCGCCGCCCATGGCATAGCCATTAATTGCTGCAATCGACACGCCGCGAAATGCGCTTAAGGTCTCGAAAGCCTCACCAAAACATTTGGCCATTGTCGCGGCATTACCTTTGTCACCATCGGCAAATAATTTAAGATCTGCGCCCGCTGAAAAGAATTTCTCACCTTGTCCGGTGATCACAAGAGCATAGATATTGTTATCTGCATTTAATCGCTGCACGATATTTTTCAGCAAGACTAAACTATCAGCAGTCCAAGTATTAGCAGGTGGATTATTTAAGGTTAATATCGCCGTATGACCATTGATGGTCTCGATAATTGCTGGTGCTGCATCATTTGATTGCATTAAACCATTAGTTTGAGTTGAATCTGAGCTTGTCATTATTCGTTCCTTAAATGGTGACAATTATAGAATTGCGTGGGCGTTTTCATCTAACAAACGACGAGCAATAATCAGACGCATAATTTCGTTAGTGCCCTCTAAAATCTGATGCACACGGACGTCTCTAAAGTGGCGCTCTAAAGGATATTCACGGATATAACCGTAACCGCCATGGATTTGCAATGCGCTATCACACACCTGAAAGCCAATATCAGTCGCAAAGCGTTTTGCCATTGCACAATATGCAGTGGCTTCAGGATCTTTCTGATCTAATTTAAACGCTGCTAATCGCACCATTTGACGCGCCGCAACTAACTCAGTTGCCATATCAGCTAACTTAAACTGTAACCCTTGAAATGCCGCAATGGGTTTACCAAATTGCTTACGTTCATTCATGTATTCTGTGGCGCGCTCTAATGCAGCTTGCGCTGTACCCACTGAACAGGTTGCGATATTGATTCGACCACCATCGAGTCCTTTCATCGCAAAGGTGAAACCTTGGCCTTCTTCGCCTAATAAGTTTGCTTGAGGAATACGCACATTTTCAAAGCTGATTAAGCGGGTTGGCTGAGCATTCCAGCCCATTTTGTCTTCTGCTTTACCATAAGTAACACCTTGGGCATCTGCTGGAATCGCAATCGCTGAAATACCTTTAGCTCCCGCTTCACCTGTGCGGCACATCACCACTAATAATTCAGTTTCGCCGGCACCTGAGATAAACATTTTGGAGCCATTGATAATATAATCATCACCGTCTTTAACGGCTTTAGTTTGCAGTGATGCAGCGTCACTACCCGCACCAGGTTCTGTTAAGCAGTATGATGCTAATAGCTGACCTGTTGTTAGGCCTTCAGACCACTGTTGACGAAGTGACTCTGTTCCCCAAGTTGTCACCATCCAAGTTGCCATATTATGAATGGTCAACATTGCCGTTGTTGCGGTGCAGCCATGGGATAATTCTTCAAAAATGATTGAGGCATCCAGACGAGATAGACCCATGCCACCTTCTGACTCTGGTGAATAAAGTGAGCAGAAGCCGAGTTCGCCTGCTTTTTGCATAACATCTTTAGGAAAGTGATGTTCTTCATCCCATTTGGCAGCAAATGGTGCCAGCTCTTCTGCTGCAAATTGACGGGCAAGATCGGCGAATTGGCGTTGGTCTTCGTTGAGATTAAAATCCATGGTATGAATCCTTTTTTACTATGACTCTATGGTCACTTAAGCCTTAGTTCAGCATTAATTGTGTGAGCTATTTTGCTCTGTTTGCTGATAACTAGGCGTGATTATTGTTGTTTGCTGCACTTATCCAGCGTCCTGCTGAATGACATGTCTCGGCAATTGCCAACGAATGGAATGTTTATCTTTCAAGCGTTGGCATTATCTAAGGCCTTCTCCCAAAAGAAGGCCTATTTACACACTTATAGCGTGATTACTTAAGATCAATACTCATATTCGGGCCACTGACGACTTCATCAGCAAACCAGCGAGAAGTAATGGTTTTAGTTTCAGTATAGAAACGCACTGCTTGCTTACCGTAAGCATGCTGATCGCCATAGAAACTGCCTTTCCAGCCAGTGAATGAGAAAAATGGTAATGGCACAGGAATAGGTACGTTGATCCCAACCTGACCCACTTCGATGTGATGCTGGTACTTACGCGCTGCACCGCCAGATGCAGTAAAAATTGAAGTGCCGTTGCCGTAAGGGCTGTTATTAACTAATTCAATCGCTTCATCTAAATCGTCTGCTTCCATACAGCACAACACTGGGCCAAAGATTTCTTCTTTGTAAATGGCCATATCTGTAGTGACATTGCTGAACATAGTCGGGCCAATCCAGTTACCAGACTCATAACCTTCAACAGTGTAATCACTGCCATCAAGTAAACACTCAGCACCTTCTTCCTTACCTTGGGCAATAAGCTTAAGCACACGCTCTTTTGCAGCGGGGCTGATAACAGGGCCATAAGCCGCATTTTCATCATTCCATAAACCAGGACGCACTTTAGCTAATGCTTCTTTTAGTTCTGGGATCCACTCTTTTGCTGCGCCAACAAATACCGCGACAGAAATCGCCATACAACGCTGACCTGCAGCACCAACTGAAGCACCGACCATGTTATTAATCACTTGCTGCTTATTGGCATCAGGCATAATTACGCAGTGGTTTTTAGCGCCGGCAAAGGCTTGAACACGTTTAAGGTTATCGGTACCGGTTTTGTAAATATATTGACCAACACCGACAGAGCCCACAAACGAAATAGCTTTAATGGCTTCATCATTTAATAAAATATCAACGGCAGCTTTATCACCGTGGATCAATTGCAGTACGCCTTTTGGCGCGCCTGCTTCAACAAATAGCTCAACTAGACGCTGTGGTGTCATTGGATCTTGCTCTGATGGCTTAAGAATAAAAGTGTTACCGCAAGCAATCGCTAATGGGAACATCCACAATGGGATCATCGCTGGGAAGTTAAAAGGTGTAATACCAGCGCACACCCCTAGTGGTTGAGTGTAGCTATAGGTATCAATATTACGTGCAACATTCTCAACCGTTTCACCCATTAACATTGACGCGATATTACATGCGTGTTCAGCAACTTCAATCCCGCGCCAAACATCACCTTTAGCATCTTCAAAGGTTTTACCCGTTTCTTGAGCAAGTATGGTAGCAAGTTCATCATGATGCTCTTTTAGCAAATGCTGGTAACGAAGCATCACGCGAGCGCGTTCAGAAACTGGGACTTCTTTCCATGTTTTGAACGCTTCTTTAGCACTATGAATAGCTTGTTTAACTTCATCAGCAGTCGCTGCATTGATGTTCGCAATCACTTGGTTATCAGCCGGGTTAGTGACAGAAATAATCTGTGAACCAACACCTTCGGTGAACTCGCCATTAATATAATGTTTAACTTGAACAGTCATGTCGTTTCCTAAATCCCTGTTGAGCCCCAAAGCTCATCTATTAGTAAAGTACTGGTATAAGTTAAGTACTGGCTGCTTTTTATGTGGCTATTAATTGCCTAGCTAGTCCAGTACTCGTTTTGGTACTTGTGTCTTGTTGAGTTACAGCTTTTGCTGTTGATATTGCTTATAAAATTTCGAGACTGATTAAACTTCAATAGCCATTGCAGTCGCTTCACCACCACCGATACACAGTGATGCAACCCCTTTCGATAAGCCTTTCGCTTTAAGGGCATGAATGAGTGTCACAAGCACACGCGCGCCAGAACAGCCGATAGGATGGCCCAGTGCACACGCGCCACCATTAATATTCACTTTGGTTTCATCAAGCTGTAATTCGCTAATCGCCAACATAGTCACCATGGCGAACGCTTCGTTAATTTCAAATAAATCAACGTCGGCTTTTGACCAATTCACTTTGTCGAAGAGTTTGTTCATCGCACCCACTGGCGCAGTGGTGAACATTGATGGTTCTTGAGAATGAGTGGTATGGCCTTTAATAGTTGCCATCACTTCTAGCCCTAAAGTCTCAGCCTTTTCACGGCTCATCAGCATTAATGCAGCTGCGCCATCAGAAATAGAGCTTGAGTTTGCAGCAGTGATGGTGCCATCTTTAGCAAATGCAGGACGTAAAGCTGGAATTTTTTCAGGGCGAGCATTACCAGGTTGTTCATCGGTATCGATGGTGACATCACCACGGCGACTAGAAATAGTCACAGGAACCACTTCTTGTTTGAATGCACCTGAGTTGATAGCTGCATTGGCTTTTTCAAGTGAATTTAAGGCAAATTGATCCATGCCTTCACGAGTTAAACCAAAATCATCTGCGGTCTTTTGAGCAAATGTGCCCATTGCACCGCCAGTGTATGCGTCTTCAAGGCCATCAAGAAACATGTGATCGAGTACTTTGCCGTGTCCCATACGCATGCCGCCACGGGCTTTATCTAAAAGATATGGCGCTTGGGTCATACTTTCCATACCACCAGCAATAACCACTTCACTTGAACCCGCTTTGATTAAGTCGTGCCCGAGCATCACTGTTTTCATGCCTGAACCACAGACTTTATTTACTGTAGTTGCTCCTACGCTCAGTGGTAAATCAGCTCCAATACTAGCTTGACGTGCAGGAGCTTGACCTAAACCTGCAGGCAATACGCAGCCCATTAACACTTCATCAATCTGTTGGGTATCGATATTAGTTTGTTCAACTAAGCCCTTTATCGCTGTTGCTGCCAATGTTGGTGATGCCACGGCTGATAGTGCGCCTTGAAATCCACCCATTGGGGTACGTTTTGCTGCAACGATAACGATATCTTGTGGTGATGTAGTGCTCATAACTTCTCCGCTGTAAACCGGCTTTAAACTTGGCCGAGATTAATACACAGTAAAATGTGATCTAGTTCAATAATCACACTGTGACGTTTACGCTAACGTAAAGCAAGAAAAATCAGTTAAATTCACATTAAGATTTTTAAAACGCTGTCATTGAAAATTTACATGAAGGTTAAGTGACTGAAATATAGATAATATCTATTATCAAACAAGGCTATATTTGACTTTATCACTGGCAGATCTTTGACCAGTATTAATATACTTAGGGAGCGACTTACAATAACCCATGTTTAATGGCTATTGCCTTTTTTTGAGTGGCTGGTGACAGGGAAATGATGATTGCTGAATAGTTTTAAGTGATTACTCTGGCCTATGAGTATCAGTATTGGGTGACATAAGCACGTATCCGATAAAAACTGGCGAGGTGCTTATCGTATTATGCAAAGACGTCCTTAGTCGAAAGAGTCTCTCATGCTGAGAAGACCTGATTACGGCCGCTATTTTTAGCTTTATATAAGCCTGTATCAGCGCACTTAATCATATCGGCTAAACTGCCAGTTTCGGTGTGTCTAACGCTAACACCGAGACTTACTGTAAATTGTAGTTTTATATCATTAAAACTAAATTGATGTTGCTCAATACTTAAGCGCAATCGCTCAGCAATCTCTACTGCTTGCTCTAAATCAGTATTAGGCAAAATAAGTAAGAACTCTTCACCACCGATACGCCCAAGAATGTCACTCTTTTTAAACCAATTGCGAGCTTTACTAGCTGTTGCTTTAATCGCAAGATCGCCAATAGCATGTCCATATGTGTCATTAATCGTTTTAAACTTATCAATATCAAAAATAATCACCGCCAGAGCTTCATTGCGCTTTTTGGCAGCCGCAAATAACTTACTCCCCTGCTCCATGGTGTAGCGTCGATTAGAGATCCCCGTCATATAATCAGTTTGAGAACGGCGTTTAAAGAAGCGACGTGATTGAATTAAAAAAGCCATAATCACTAATAGCACAGCAATTATTAGCGCTGTAACTAATAAACTCAAGGTGGAAATTTGTTGTTTATCGGTTTCAGATTTCAGTTTTAATAAGTTTATTGCTAGTTGGTTCTCAAGAATTTGTATCTCGTATTCCGCTACTTTTGCACTGTGCTCAAGTGATGAATAGATCACATCTTTATCCATCATTGAAGCATAGGTTTTACGTTCATTGCCCAAGCTTTTGAGTAACAGGTTAAAACTGTCTTGATAGTCCTGCTTCGCAAACTTTTCTAATGCCAATACTGATGTTTTTAAAAACATTGGGCTCGACTGATAACTGTTAGAGTTTATAAACAAAGATGCCATTTCAAAAGCTTTATCAGCATGACTTTGTTGCATATAGCTCAGCGATAAATAGCCATAAATCAAATTGATAAAATAAACTTCTTTGGTGGAATCTTTTATCCGTAATGCCGCTTCTAAATGCTCGATAGCTTGTTCAAAGTTCTGTTGAAAAAACTGATTTCTACCGGCATTACTATGAGCAAAAAACAAAAAGTCATTAAACTCTGGGTGTTGCTCAGCTAACTCAAATAAAGCAGCAACATTAATTTCGGCCGTTCTCCAGTCCGATACTTTGATCGACTCGCCCACCATATTGTGAAGCATGTTAAACATATCTTGATAGTCATTGACTGAACGCCATAAATTGTAAGCTTCATGGAAATATTCATACGCGTATTTGTGCAAGCCATTTGAACGATAAATCGCACCCGTTGAGTTATAAATCATGGCTTGTCTGTTGGCAGTAAATTGATGTTTTCTGGCTAACAGTAACGCTTCCTCTAAACGGCTCAGGCCTTCTTCGAATAAATCCACATCGGCAAAACAAAATGCACTTTGAGTCAGAGCTTTAACGAGTATATCTGGAGAGTTTAATTGGCGAGCAAGAGTTAATGCATGCTCACGGTCGGGGCAATATCCTGCTTTGGAGTTTGTTTGCAAATAAGTGATATAAGAACGTTCAATATAACTTATAACCAGCATATCCGAGATAGGTTGAGCTTCAAGTATCGCAATAGCATCATTGTAGCTTGCATAAGCATTATCCAATTGCTCCATTGCTTCTTGCTCGATCGCTAACAAATGATAAAACTTAGCTTGTTCTTGTATGCTCCAACCAGCAATTTTCGCTTTTTGATCTAATAAAAAAGTTAAACGCGCATCTGTCACTTCAATCAAAGATAACTTGAGTTTAAATAGTTCGATATTCTTTTCGAGTTTATCTTCAATTCTAACTTCACTCTTTCCCTCAACTTCTGTGTCCACTAAAACTTCAGTAGCTTGAGCATCACCTGCAAATACTAGACAGCTCAACGCCATGCAGCTCAATAGCGCAATAATAAAAGCATTTCGATTATTAATGAAAGAATAAGAAGTCACTGAGTATCCTATTTAAGCCAAGTTAGCCTTAACATTATACCAACAATAGTAACCTTGTACGAAAAACCAAGATAAATCAGAAACTAACCTTAGAATAAAGCCAAACTTTTCACATCTGTCATTAGTCATAACATCTAGTGTCTAGCAATATATCATTTAACTCTCCTAGAATAAGGATAAATGCGACAGATAACACCAAATTGCGATTGTAAAAATCAAATAAAAAAAGCGCTGATATCAGCGCTTTTTAACAGATTTAATTCGTTTTCACGTCATAACATTATTTAGTAATCATCACAGCGCCTACACTTCTGTCTTCACTTTGATTAATTAAGCGAATGGTTAAACCATATTCAGGAATATTACGTCCTGCATCTGGTAACCCCCCACCTGTGTAATCTCGTGAATCTCTAAATGTGCGTTGTGCACGAGTGCGGTTGTCATACATAGTGATACCGTATTGTTCAGATAAGTCGATAAACATTTTTTCAGGTCTATCTATTCTGAACGTCGCATCGTGAATTTGATAACGAGTCGTCGCTATGTTGCCATTACTCCAAGACAAGGTATTTTGATCTGCATCCACGACTCCTAAGAAGCCATCCCCAGGATGAATCCCGACCCAATTGTCAGAGTATTGGTTATCAACATACCAAATGAGCATGCCTTTCTCGTAGGTCATTGGTTGGCCGCCCACATTGATATGCGCTAAACCACTATCTACACCATGGTGGGTTCGCCACTCAACCAAGTAATAATGCTCAGTTTCAGAGGTTCCAGCCGATACTTCAAAGCCGCCAAGCATCATGTTTTCAGGAGAAGAATCAGCATTGGCAGTAAAGCTTTCAACTTCATCTATAACCAACTGGATATCATCAATGTACATCCCTGGATTAGACACGGCTTCATCGGTTTGATACATCACATAAAGGTTAAACGCATTACCAGCAAGAGAAGTTAAGTCAAACTCTGCATTAATCCAACCAGAAGAACTTCCCGTAATACCATTACCTAAATTGGTACCATTTGGATTAGTGGTAGAGGTGATAGTACTTTCCAGCATCACTTGTCCAAAGTCTCCAACAGCCATTACATATGCATAATCCCAGTCAGTTTCTATGTCATACCATGTCTGGAAATTAATCGCGGCTGTCGTTGCATCAGATAAATCGACAGCGACTCCCATCACATTTTGTAAGTCATTTCCCGAGCCACTGAAGTAAGCGTATTCACCACTTGTTGGTTCAGTAATAACCCTAACCTTATTAGGAAGGGCAATTTTTATCACATCGTGATTTGTTCCCTTACTTGACGCTTGATCTAGCAAGCCAACGACACCACGGCGTGGAATATCATCGAAATTAACTATCGCACCATGTTGCCAATTCCCCCCTAATGAAGCTTGAAGGAATTCTCTGGCAAACGGACTGAAACCTACGGGCTCTGTACCACCAATCTCGCCAGCCCAACTACCTGAAGACATAACAGACCACATGGATACTGGCTCACCTTGACCTGTGTACTGGGTATCATATTCATCTGGTAACCCTAGGTCATGACCGTATTCATGACTAATAACCCCTACAGCGCTATCAATAGGTGCAATGGTATAATCATATGCCCCCATCACACCGCCCCAATATGGGATATCAGTAGACGAGCCAGGAATGCCATATACACCACCTAGGTTCCAGCGATGTGACCAAATAGCGTCTTCTCCCACTTGTCCTCCACCCGCTTCCTCACCGACTGCGGAGTGAAATACCATTACGTGATCAACTAATCCGTCTGGCTCCCAATAGTTTCCGTCACCATCAAGATCGTAGCGATCTTCAATATCAAACTGACTTAAATCTAACGTAGGATCTAACGATGCGGCAGTTAATGCCTCACGGATTAAACTACGTGCATCACCATCAACATTATTACCATAAAACGCAGCAGGCATAGTCGCCATGTACCAACCTGCTACATCACCGGTCACGGTGTAACTGTCGCCTGACTGTTTTTCATAGAACTGTCTAAAAGAATTGGAATGATGGCCATTGGGTGCAACCCAACCATCATCTCCAAATAGAATTTGACGGTAATGGTCTTGATTATAATCTTCGTAATACATGCCTGACTCTTCAGGCAATATTGAATTATGCACAAAATCAGGAAACTCCATCAGGATTGCAAGCACTCTAGCTTCACGGGTCGGGCCATCATAAAGCTCTTCTTCAACATTAGCTGGACTGTTTCGAATAGATCGGCCTGTTAAACTGCCCTTTGAAGCTTGATGACGTCGCTCCATTTTTGATTTACTTTTGATGCTACTTGTCATCGAGTAATGACTAGTGACTTCTGCATCTTGAGCCGCTGCGTTAATTACTGCTTCAGCTTGTCGTTTTTTCAAATACACTTTCAATGCTGATTCAGCTTCTTGTAAACTCGCTGATTGTGATATCTTGCCCGAGTTTTTGAGCATTTGAATTAGTTTTTGCTCATCAGCAATCACCAAATCAAAAGCACCAGTTTGTGGTATATGAGCATGCTCTGCTGCCTGCAAGCTTACTGAGAGCCCAGCAATAGCCAAGGCTAGTGGGATAAATTTTGTGTTATTCAATTGAATACCCTCATGTGAAATTCAGTTCCGTTTGAAATTTTCTACTCAGAAAGACTCGGCTACGTTAACTAAGTATTCAAAAATCCTAACCGAAGAAACTCATGGGCGACATACCAGAGATAACATTTCATGCCCAAGTATTATTTCGAGCTTAATATCTAATTCCTATGGGTATTTTGATATTATATATCATAATCAAAAGAGCCATTTAGTTAGACTAAATGGCTCAGAATAGTGTTTAAATAATATGAATTAGGTTTACTTAACTCTCAGATTCCCATGGCGTTCTGCCACTCATATCTGATAAGTCATACGGTGTTAGCTGATAAACATAATAGTTTAGCCAGTTGCTCACGAGTAAACTGCCGTGGCTATGCCACCTTGCAATTGCTTCTTGGCTTGGATCATCATTTCTAAAATAATGGCTGGGTACAGAAGGATTCAGTCCTTGTTCAAGATCTCGCTGGTATTCATCTTTCAATGTCGACTTTTGATACTCAGGATGTCCCATCACAAATAAGTTTCGGCTATTGCGACTTAATACAATATAGGCACCTGCTTGGTCTGACTCTGCAAGTACTTCAAGATCAGGATGTTGTTTTATATCTTCAATATTCATTTCAGCAAAACGCGAGTGCGGCGCAAAAAACTCATCATCAAAACCGCGTAATAACGGGTGTGGTTTAGCTGAGCGTCGGTGGCAAAATACCCCTGAGCGTTTTTCATCTAATAATTTACGATGTAAATCATATAGGTGGAATAACCCGGCATGAGCTGCCCAACACAAAAATAATACTGAAGTGACGTGATGCTGGGACCAATCAATGATTTCTTTAATATGTTCCCAATAGACAACATCTTCAAAATCCAGCTGGCCTAACGGCGCACCAGTGATAATGAGTCCATCATAATTTTTACTTTTTACCGCTTCAAAATCGCGATAGAAAGTATTCATATGATCAATAGAAGTATGTTTTGAGGCTTTATCGTGAATACGAAGCAAATCAACATCGACTTGCAGCGGGGTGTTACCCAATAAACGTAATAATTGAGTTTCGGTTTCAATCTTATTTGGCATAAGATTCAAAATAAGTACCCGCATAGGTCGAATATCTTGATTTGCTGCCCGAGTTTCGGACATCACGAAGATATTCTCTGATTCTAAAATTTCTGCAGCGGGTAAATTATCTGGAATTCTAACCGGCATTAAAGGCACCTTTTAATCTAAAAATTTTCGGTGCTATCAATCACTTCCTTCGGGCTGAACTTGCCCTAGTATGAAATGATTATCCACCGACCTTGTTGACGAGCACATTGACGGGTTCAGTTGCGTCAATATTTACAATGTAAGACTGAGTATTGATAAACCATAACTTGCCATCGACTTCAATTCGGGCACCAACGGCATAAGTATGGCCTGATTGAAACTGATCTCTGGCTAATTGAAACTCGAATGCATGGGGTGTCTTCACGTTATCAGTCATCATTTCAGCCATCACAATCGCTTTAGTGTCTTGCAGTGAGACATCTTTCAATTGCACTTTAATGACCGCATCTGCAGGTAATGCAATACGTTCGCGGTACATAACATCACCCGAAATAGTCACAAGATCGCTTTGTGAAGCGCATCCCCCCAGCGCAGCGACTAACGCCACAGCTAGCACAAACGGCATTAATAACTTGTTTAGTGTGTGTTTCATCGTTTTACCCATAATCAATTTCCTTATCATACATTAAGACTTCTAGAAGTCTATACGTCTCACTTGAATAATATTCTTACTTGTTATCGAAAGCAGTTGTTTTTATCATAGGCCATCATTTCAAAGCCATAAAGCGCATGACACAAGCAAACGCAATTATAGTGGGCGCTAGCTCACACCTTAGTAAAGAAATCGCGACTAAATTAGCTCAGCAAAAGGTTTCTTTGGTGCTATTTGTTCAAAACCCTGATGACATGAAGGAGTTTGCCGAGCAACTTCCTATTAAAGTTGATGTTTTGCCACTCGATATTGAAAATCCTGCTGCAATTATCAGCCAACTAGAAAAGGTTTGGCTCAGTATGGATGGAGCTCATCTTGTTTTAGTGAATACCGGGCTAAATGGTTATCACGAATCACTTCCATGGCAATTAGAACAAGATATTATTGATGTGAACGTGAGTGGCTTTACCGCAATTTGTAATACGACATTCCGTTTGATGCGCGAGCAAGGTTACGGCCAAATTGCTGCCATTAACTCGATTGCTGGATTACGCGGTGGACCAAGCGTGGCATATCATGCGTCGAAAGCTTATGCGCAAAATTACCTTGAAGGGTTAAGCATGCATGCACAGCGCTTAAAGCTACCCATTACCATCACAGATATACAATTAGGCTTATTGGATAAAGCCGCCATGCAACAAAGTAAATTATGGTTGCCGCCTTTACCTAAGGTTGCAGATCAAATTATTAAAGCGATGCAAAAAGGAAAACGAAAAGTCTACGTCACTAAGCGCTGGCGTTTGGTTGCTTGGCTTACCATGGGTTTACCTGAATTTATTTACAATACACGTCATTGGAAAGTAAAAAAGAAAAAGTAACTTTTGATTAATTTTTAATTAAAAAAACAGGAGCATAAGCTCCTGTTTTTATTGGTCAGTATCAGTAGTAAATCTGCTTAAAATTTATAACCAACACTCACCATATATACCCAAGGGTTAATATCAGTTTCAATAGTCACAGGTACAGAAACATCGCCACCTTCTGGCGAATAATTGAAACTTGCATCAGTTGAAATCTGTGCATACCAAACAGACGCGTTTACTAACCAGTTTTCATTAACATTGTAATCTAGACCAACTTGAGCAGCGACTCCCCAAGAATTAGATAAGCTTAAATCCGAAAGCCTGCCCCCTACATCATTAGTGATCTCATTATCGAAAAAGTTTGTAAAGTTCACACCAACACCGATATAAGGGCGTAATTTAGATTGCGCATTACCAAAATAGTATTGCGCTACCAAGGTAGGTGGTAAATGCTTGGTCTCAGCCACTTTCATACCAGCTATCGAAATATCATGAGAAAAAGGTGTCGCAGCTAGCAATTCAACAGCCCAATTATCAGTAATCATATAGCCAAAATTCAATCCAACTTGTGTATTGTCATCAACTGAAAACTCGCCAAGATTTCCAAGATCAGGAGTATTAACATCCTGACTTGAGTCATTTGGCGCAACAACAGCAGCACCCACTCGAACGATGAAATCACCAGCTTGGTGAGCGAATGCGGTAGTTGAAACACCTGCAGATAATAGGCTGGCAGCAACAAGACTAAGGGCTAGTTTTTTATTCATTATGACGACTCCATGTATGCAACATAATTAGTGCTTTTACGTAAACACATTTAACAATTGGCGCTACACTGCCAGAAAGTATCAGTAACAATATTGATATAGATCAATAAAAGCACTTACAACCAAATAGGTAGACCACCGACTTGATCTTGATCACAAAAAGCCATCAACTTATGATTAAGATGCTTTAAAAATAGATGTTTAAAGTCAAAAGCAGCAGGCTTATTGAGCGATTACCTGTTAAAACGCTGCTAATTATCATTTCTTCGCAACCTTCGTTAATTAACAAAAAAATAACAGCTAACAACGTAATTAAATACAAATTGTGGAAGAGGAGTTACCTCCTCAATAGTGATATTTTTAGACATTAAAGTGATACGATTATGATACAAATGATATGGATAATATGAGGCTGCTTTCTTTTCAAATGATAACTAGATTAAATGCAACCTTATGGACAATTTTCCAGTTTATGACAGCCTTGGTTATAACGTTCAACACTCATGCTTCAGAAGTACAAAATACTTATGATGCAAAAACGCAAACAGACATAGCTAATGTAAAAGCGACAAAAATAGAAGCTGAGCCAGAAGTTGAAACTGATACTGATACTGATACTGAAAATGAAACAGTTAACTCACCTTGCTATAGTCGCTCTCAATCAGACAGAGCAATAGACAAAACATTTGCCTACTTCAACACCAAATTCTGTGAACCCGCAATTTGGTTCGACAGCTTTTTTGCTGATGATCGAATTATAGACGATGCTAGAGCCGGAACGATTATTCGTTGGTATAACGATTTTTCGTATTTTGAAAAAGAAGGCTTTAAATATCGTTCTAACATTAAAGCTCATTTGAACTTGCCTGGCATGAGTAAAAAGCTAAAGCTTATCTTTGATTCAACAGGCGAAGATGATCCCTTTTCGTTCATCAAAAGGCCAGATGATGACAATGAACGAGATATCAGCTTACGATATGACTGGTATGCAAAAGATAGGACTAGCTTCAATATTAAAGCTAGCTTTAAACCTAAAATTGAAGCGCGCTATCGTTATACCTACCCCATCTCTCAAAATACCTTATGGCGATTTACTCAAACGCTTTATCAAGAGAAAAGCGTCACAGGTGAAACATCCGAATTTGATTTTGAACATGCGTTTAATGACGAGTTTCTATTACGCTGGAATAGTGCTGTTCAATATGAAACCAAAGATAATGGTTGGGACTTAGGGACAGGGTTGCAGCTATATCAATATATCAGTGATGATCAAGCCATCAGTTATCAAGCCAGAATTAATGGTGTCACTGAACCATATCACTATATTGAGGCAGCCAGCATCGGTCTCACCTACCGTCAAAATTACGCTAGAGAGTGGCTATACTTTTCAATCACACCTGAACACCTGAATACACTTGGACCAAAGAAGACGATACTGAACGGTTAAATCAAATGGTGATTACCTTCACCTTAGAGATCCTGTTTCAAAACGTCTAAATGCTTTCTCTTAGATAATGATTTTATAATTCTAAGGACAAGTTAGGATAGTTGTTGAACCAAGGCTTACTGGAAACACGTTTCATAAATACCGACTCGTCTGCTTTGGGGTTGTAATTAACGGTTAGGCCAAATACGGTTTCTAAGCCAAAAACAGAATCGATAATTAACTCCCCTTCTTCATCCAGTTTTACAGCTATCGCTGTTTGCTTTTCTGGCCAGTAAGACATGGCATCAAGGCAAGATAAATATGCCGAATGGTTGTTTTTCTTATGCATTCTTGCTTGGTTTTTAACTGACCAGGGCAAATTAGACTGCTCAGATAACGCAAGCTCAATTAATTTGTCGCGGTAAATACTGGTTTCTTCATGACACCAATAAATGACATCAATATCCTCTAATACAGATACTGGCGAATCGTGAAGCTTATCCCACACTAGATTACGCACAAAACCAGCAGCAATATACCAATCATCAACTTCGTTCTCAGCAAAAAACTGCGCTGTCAGCTTAAGCGCAGACATACGCATTTCATCACTGAGTAACCAATCTTTTAACCGAGCTTCATATTCCATTGCGACTATCCATTCCTACTGCCATTGCTACTGTTTATTAGTGCCAATTGCCATTACCATTGCTAACAGCGACCACTGCCAATGACGGTTTTATTTCTTATCAAATAAACCTATCACAATACCTTTCATGCTTCACTCAATAAAATGTAAATATTAACGCTTGCTAAACTAATTGCTTTTAACAGTATTAAAAACGGCTTTAGAATAATGATTAACTCGCATCTGCTTGCATTTCAGGCGCGGCATCAGCAAATGCAGCTAATTGATTACACTGCTCCCAAATTCTGACAATCTGAGGATATTGCGCCATATCTACGTTAAAACGATAGGCATTGTAAACCTGAGGAATAAGACAAATATCAGCCATGGTCGGAGTGTCGCCAAAACAAAATTGTCCAGAGGTTGTGCTTAATTGCTTTTCTAATGCACTAAAGCCTAGGTGTATCCAATGGTGATACCATTTCATTTTTGCTTCTTCGTCCACGCCCATTTCTTTCACTAAATATTGCAGAACACGTAAATTATCCAGAGGATGAATTTCACACGCAATCGCTTGAGACATTGCCCGCACAATCGCTCTATCTTTTGCTGACTCAGGTAAAGTCGCTTGCTGTGGATATTGCTCTTCAAGATATTCAAGAATCGCCAATGATTGGGTTAGTGCAAACTCTCCTTGTTCATCTTCATCAATAAATGCTGGCACCAAGTGCTGAGGATTAAGCTGACTAAACATGTCACTGTGTTGCTCACCACCATTTTTCACTAAATGAACTGAGACTTGTTCTGCGTTTAATAGTTTTAAATTCAGTGCTATACGCACTCTATAGGCTGCACTTGAGCGCCAGTAACCATATAGTTTCATTGTATATCCTTATCGGTCTTTATTAAGCAATAATGTTGAGCAAAATTGTTACATCTTGAGTCAGTTTTTATTAGGTATAAAAAAAGCAATAACGCACAGCGCTATTGCTTTTGATTAATTAATACCTTCATTAATATGAGGAATTAACCTTTGTATTCGACAACTTTTTGATCAATCGAACCAAAAATACTGCTGTCGTTTTCATCGAACATTTCAATGCGTACAGTATCACCAAAACGCATAAATGGCGTAGCAGGCTTGCCATCAGCAATGATTTCTAACATACGTTTTTCAGCCAAGCAGCTAGAACCAGCACTGCGGTCATAGTTTGAAATAGTACCAGAGCCAATCACAGCGCCAGCACATAATGGTCGAGTTTTAGCCACATGTGCAACTAGCTGACTAAAATCGAACGTCATGTCTACACCAGCATTTGGACGACCGAATAATTCACCATTTAAATGAGTCACTAATGGTAAATGCACTTTAGAATCTTGCCATTTATCGCCTAACTCATCAGGGGTAATCGCCACAGGAGAGAATGCACTTGATGGCTTTGATTGGAAAAAGCCAAAACCTTTAGCAAGCTCACCAGGAATAAGGTTACGAAGTGACACATCGTTCACTAGCATTAATAGTTTAATGTGCTTAGCCGCATTTTCAGAATCAACGCCCATTGCCACATCATCAGTGACAACAGCAATTTCAGATTCGAAATCAATACCGTACTCTTCGCTCGCCATTTCAATATCAGCTTTTGGCGCGATAAAGCAATCTGAACCACCTTGATACACTAATGGGTCAGTCCAAAAGCTTTCAGGCATTTCAGCGCCACGAGCTTTACGCACTAACTCAACATGGTTCACATAAGCACTACCGTCAGCCCACTGATAAGCACGAGGAAGCGGTGATAAACAACGTGCTTCGTCAAAATCCACTGCATTATCCATTTGACCTGCATTTAACGCTTCATACAGCTCTTGTAGTTGAGGATTAAGTAAGTCCCAAGCATCAAGTAATTGCTGCATTGTCTTAGCAATAGCAGGTACTGCAACGGTTTTAGTTAAATCTTTGCTAACCAACATCAGTTGGCCATCACGGCGACCGTTGTTATAACTTGCAAGTTTCATTTTGACTCCTAAATAGGTACAAATAAGGTTGATATTAAATTAATTAAATTATCATCCCAGCTTAGTGCGTTTAATACTTCGACATCAGCGTTAGCCAGCGAGTTTTATATAGCTCACTGTATTAATGAGAAACATGACACTTCACAGGTTAATATCAACAAAAATAGCCTTCTTAAGGCTAGAAATACCTTAAGCTTAGCCAAATTAATATAGCGTGAGGCAAATCACACTTTTGCAAGGCACCCTTGGTTTTGTAAACCTTTTGATACATTGCTCAAGATATTAGCAATTAAGCCAATATGCGTGTTAAAAACACGACAATGCCAGCATATGGCTGGCATTAAATCGTTACAGGTATAATTAGCTCATGCCAATACTCTTGTGCTCGTCGTGATTAACAGGCCCTAGCGCTTCTTGGTAATTTTGTAATCTCTGAGTTTATTGGCAATCGCCGTATGGGAAACCCCAAGCTTTTTTGCTAACTGGCGTGTACTTGGATATGCAGGATACAAACGCCTTAGCAAACTGGCTTCATATTCTTTCATTGCTTGGTCTAAGCTGCCTTCAAACTCTTCATCAAAATAACCGAAGCCTTCAGCATAAGACGGTAACTTTAATTGCTCTACAGTTAATTCAGCAGAACCGTCCCACATTGAGACAGCTCTAAAAATAGCGTTCTTTAACTGACGAACATTACCAGGCCACGCATAAGTGAAAAGGTAATCACGACAACTGGCAGAGATACGACGAAGCGGACTTGAAAGCTGCTGACTGTAATGTTCTAAAAACATCTCAGTCAGTGGAATAACATCCACTTTGCGCTCACGAAGTGACGGCATATGATAGCTCAATACGTGAATGCGATAATATAAATCTTCCCTAAACTCGCCCGACTGACAAAGCTCAGCAAGGTTTTTCTGGGTTGAGCAAATTATTCGTACATCGGCGCGAACTTCTTCATCACCACCAATGCGTCTAAAAGTGCCATCTTGCAATAAGCGTAGTAACTTAACTTGCGCAGCTTTTGACATCTCAGCAATTTCATCTAAAAAGACTGTGCCACCTTTTGCTTCTTCAAACAAACCACGTTTAACCACTTGGCCGTCATTAGAAACAAAACCAAATAACTCTTCTTCTGCAACGCTGTCAGGCAGCGCGGCGCAGTTAATTGGAATAAAGGGATGTTCGCGGCGCATGCTGGCATCATGGCTCGCTTTAGCCATTAACTCTTTACCTGTACCAGTTTCGCCCGTTATCAGTAACGGAGCATCAAGCTGAGCCATACGCTTAGCTTGTTTAAGTACATCTTTCATTTTGTCGCTTACAGCTAACACATTATCAAAACCAGTCGTTTGGTTCTGGAGTGCATTAAACTGCTTACCGACTCTTGCAGGAGATTTAAGAGACACCACCGCACCAGCAAGAATACTGGCATTGTTTTCATCAGGAAGATAAATTGGCAGCATTTCAGCCAAATATTCATTACTGCCTATTTGAACGCGAGTGGCTTGTGCAAGCACAGGCGCTTCAGTTAACCAACGAGAAAAGTTAAACCCTTGCACCCAATGGTTTAATGACTCATCAATCACTTCATGCTCATGCATGTTTAATGTCAGCAGCGCAGACTCATTTACAATACGTATGCGGCCTTTAGAATTAATAGAGAATACCGAATCTGGTAAGGTTTTTAACAAGGTTTTTAACGCATAATGTTCTTGTTCTGACGGCATAAATGACACAGTGCGAACATCATGTACACTTTCTACTTTTCGGATGAGGGGCATTAACTCGCTTAAGGTTTCAAAACCAATTTCAGCGAATTGCAGGTATAAGAAACCTTTATTACTAGCATCAATCGCGATTAAATTAATGCCATAATTTTCTAATACTTCGAGAATATCTTTCGCAAGGCCGATGCGATCTAAACAGCTCACTTCCAAACGCATATACAACTATTCCCTATCAGTCATTTTTCTGGAATATACGAGGATTAATGAAAAACTCATTAAAAAATAATGAGAAATACCATCCTTCTTTAATTTGTGAGCGATACGTTAAAAGGTTATGAGGCGTGTGGCAAGTGTTGTTTACAGTGGAATTGTAACAGAGGAAGTATTGCAGCAGGTTACGTTAACGTAACCTGCTGAAAATAATACTGAAGATGATTAACCAATTAACTGGTCTGTTTTCGCAGCCATGATGAAATCATTCTTATGTAAGCCTTTAATTGAGTGTGACCACCAAGTTACAGTCACTTTGCCCCATTCAGTTAAGATACCTGGATGATGAAACTCAGCTTCAGCCAGCTCAGCTAATTGATTAGTAAACACCATGGCAAGTTTAAAGTTTTTAAACTTATAAACGCGCTCTAATTGGTTGATTCCGTCACGATTCTCAACACGCCACTCAGGAACCATTTTGCTGAACTCAATCATTTCTTGCTCAGTCACTTTTGGGGCATCAATTTGGCAAGCTTCACACTTCAACTCTGATAAATCAGACATAACAACTCCTGAATAATATTGTATTTTTATTTAAATTTTATGTTGTTAGCTAACTATTGTTAAGACTAGCTAACTATCGTTAACGCTAGCTGGCAATCGTTTTAGGTGCGAACTTAGGTTCAAGCATGCCTAGTTTACGTGCTTCTGTCACTGCAGCCATAATGTCCATCTCGGCAATTTCATCAAGATAATCAACACTGTCAATGACATAATAAATTGGCTGCATGATGTCGATGCGATATGGCGTTCTTAATACTTCAATTAAATCAAAGGGCTTACGTTCAGGCTCGTCACTTAATGCATATAAAGTCTCTCCTGGCGAGCTTAAAATACCACCGCCATAAATATTCAACTCACCGTCATCACCTTTTACTAAACCAAACTCTACGGTAAACCAATAAAGTCGAGCCAAATAAACTCTTTCTTCTTTCGAGGCTGCAAGTCCCAATTGCCCATAAATATGGGAAAAGTGTGCAAAAGAAGGATTGGTTAATAACGGACAATGACCAAAAATTTCGTGAAAAATATCAGGCTCTTGTAGGTAATCAAATTCTTCTTTAGTTCGAATGAATGTGGCAACAGGAAACTGCTTATTCGCCAATAATTCGAAAAACTTCCCAAATGAGATAAGTGCAGGCACGCCTTCGGTTTTCCAGCCTGTCGCTTCAACTAGCACTTTATCAATTTCTTTCAATTGTGGTACCCGATTGCTTGGCATAGCCAACGCATCTAAGCCTTTCATATAGGCTTCACAAGCTCTGCCAGGCATATTGATCGCTTGGCGTTGATACAGCTCATGCCACACATCATGTTCTTCATCTGCGTATTGAATATAACCCTGACTGTCAGGAATTTTTGCAGTGTAATTTGTTGCTTTGCTCATAAGTGTCACTTTACGTAAACTTCTCTCCCTTCATAGTGTGCTAAGGTTTTAAATTTGTTAACAACCTCAAGGTTTATTCTTATGTCATGTGCTAGTGATAAACGTAAACTTTTCACTACAAAGCGAATCCTTTACGATTTATCATCTTTAAAATCAGTAAATTAAAATGTAGTTAATGTTTGACGATTATCCGCACTAGTCAAGATTGACCGATTACTAACGCGCAGATTTATGGACAAATTTAATAAAAAACAACAAATGTTATAATCAAGCCCATAAGTTCAGTACAATAAGCTCAGTGCAATAAGCTCAGTGCAATTAGTTAAGGAAAGGCCATGGCAATTTTAGTAACAGGCGGTGCAGGATATATTGGAAGCCATACTGTTGTTGAACTTTTAAATGCCGACCAGCAAGTTATTGTGTTAGATAACCTCTCTAACGCTAACGTCAATGCTTTAAAGCGCATCGAAAACATCACCCACAAAACATGCGTTTTTTATCAAGGAAGTGTGCTTAACAAAGCGTTGCTACATAAAATTTTTACTGACCATCAAATTGAATCGGTTATTCATTTTGCAGGGTTAAAAGCAGTCGGTGAGTCAGTAGATAAGCCTTTGCAGTATTATGAAACCAATGTCACTGGCACAATTATATTATGCCAAGTCATGGATGAACACGGTGTAAAGGAGCTGGTCTTTAGCTCTTCGGCAACCGTTTACGGCATCCCTGACAGCTTACCCATTCGGGAAAACTTCACCACTGGCGCGACTAACCCATACGGGCAATCAAAGTTAATGGTTGAGCAATTATTAACTGATTTACACATCGCTGATAAACAGTGGAATATTGCGGTACTAAGGTATTTTAATCCTGTAGGGGCTCACGAAAGTGGATTAATTGGTGAAGATCCTACCGACACGCCCAATAATTTAATGCCTTATATATGCCAAGTTGCTGTTGGAAAACTGCCTGAGCTGCAGATTTTTGGCAATGACTATTTGACCCCCGATGGCACAGGCGTAAGAGATTACATCCATGTTGTCGACCTTGCCAAAGGCCACCTAAAAGCTTTACAGAAATTATCAACGCGACCAGGTATCGTGACTTATAACTTAGGTACAGGTCGAGGTTATAGCGTCATAGAAATCATCAAAGCGTTTGAACAGGCCAGCGGAAAACAAATTCCTTATCGCTTTAGCGCTCGTCGTGATGGCGATCTAGCAGCATACTTTGCCGACGCGAGTCTTGCTTATGAAGAGCTACATTGGCACCCAGTGCACTCACTTGAGTCTATGGTTGAAAGTAGTTGGTTGTGGCAGTCTAAAAACCCGAATGGCTATAACGACTAACAGGCTTTAATCAATAAGCATGTTTAAGTAACCGCCGACTTAAACAATTGTCAGTATAAATAATCGTCCAGCTAATACATCAGTGTCACCGGAAAACATATGAGCCAATCAATAAATCACAGCCGTAGAAATTTGTTCCGTCGTAAAAAGTTTGATGCTCAAAGACCGCCATGGATAAAAACAGACATAGAGTTTACCGACGAGTGTACTCGCTGTAATGCCTGCATAGATGCATGTGAAACCAAAGTGCTCGTTAAAGGCGATGGTGGCTTTCCTGAAATTAAATTTACAGAAGATGAGTGCACCTTTTGTCAGCAATGTGCCACTGTATGTAAAGAGCCTATTTTCGACCTAACTCAAACTCAGCCATGGTCAATTAAAGCTGTAGTTAACGACACTTGCTTAACGTACAAAGGCGTTTGGTGTCAAAGCTGTAAAGATGCCTGCGATCCTGGTGCTATCAGTTTTAAAATGGCTGTAGGTCAAATCCCTAAGCCGATCGTTGATATTGATGCATGTACAGGTTGCGGAGCTTGCGTGTCGCCCTGTCCTGCAGTGTCAATTAGTATCAATGAGTCAAAAAGCAGCGAATAGTGGTGATTTCTGCTGCGCTGCGCCAGAAAAAGTCATTGGCGTCAAAATATAATGGTTTTTTTTGATTTTATTTGCCGTTATATTAATTGTTAAATTTTATAATAAAGCCATTTCGGTCGCTTATTTATAGTGGACTAATTTGCGAAAAAAGAGAGCCTACATGTTTAGTAAAAAAAGCCCTAGCAGTAACTTAAGTTTCATCGCTAATGATTGTGAATTAACGGGTAATATTAAAGTGGCTGGAGATGTACTCATCGCTGGTAAAATCAATGGTGAAATACGTGCATCAGGCAATGTAACAGTAGAACCTTCTGGCGTGGTAACGGGTGGCGTTGTTTGTGTTGAAGCCACTGTATCTGGCTTAATGACTGGCAATATCACTTGTGAAAAACTATCCATAACCAATACTGGCACCTTTGATGGCGAAGTGTACAGTAAACGTATGGAAATCTTAGATAACGGCCAATTTATTGGTTACCGTAAAGCTTACGACGAGAGCCTAGAGCACAACAGTCTTCTTAATGAGAAAGTCGTCAGCCCAAGTACTGACGAGTCTGTAGACAATCCTCAACTTTCTGCTGTAAATGTATAGACTGCAATACCATTAATTATCTTTTATAAGATACTCTTGTTGCCACTCGCGTAATAGCTCGACAAATTCTGCGGGTGGCCTATCAAGGCTATCAATCGACACATACAGATGAAAGCCTAAATGACTCTCTAATGTCTGACATCGATGGCCGAACATCGCAAGCACTCCGCGATACCTATCTCCATTGACCACAAGTGGCGTGAACTCAGCTCCTAAGTAGGTTTCCAAACTCTGTAGGTCTTCATCTTGCGTTGCAGCTGTCATCAGTAGTGGACGCTGCTCAGTTAAAAGCCCTGTGGCTAACCGAGGTGAAATACAATCAAGGATCGGGTTTATCTGTTTTAATTTAAAACCAATATATGGCAGCTCTATTAACTCGAGATTTTGAGTCACCCGTGACACATCCACTCTTTGAATATTTTCCCAACCAATGTGAACGGTGCCCCGATTTTGAAAGTAATCTAGGCCATTCTCAGTCAGTTTAAAGCTCGCTTTAGGTTGGTTAATCTTGGCAATACCAAGGATCAAACTCACACTGCCGAAGCCAAATAGGACAATGCCTATACCAAATAAACTTTTAGCATTGATGAACAAGAT
This sequence comes from Shewanella olleyana, assembly GCF_023283825.1. Lineage (GTDB taxonomy): Bacteria > Pseudomonadota > Gammaproteobacteria > Enterobacterales > Shewanellaceae > Shewanella > Shewanella olleyana. The sequence continues at coordinate 146,239 of NZ_JAKILD010000006.1, forward strand.
AAGGCTAATAAGTAGCGCCAACCCGCCAAACACACTCAGCGTGATGCCGTTTCTTTTGCCAAATGGACTAATTAGTAATATTTTAGTGTCTGTAAAATTCTCATTAGACATTGGTGATAAACCCTTTAATTTTAATCCAAAGCATACCGACATATTCATGAATTGAGCGCTGCGAAATAAATAAATTTTCTGCGCTAAAGCGCCACCAATATCCTGGAGAGCTTAAAAAGTTGGTCGGTGCTGCAACTGGGGATAATTTATTGGCTGTAAAAATCATCATAGAACGCGGCATATGGGTTGCCGATGTCACTAATATAAACGGAGTCTTACCCACAAGGGTTTTCATTGATTGCGCTTCTTCAATGGTATCTAAGGCCTCTGGAAAAGTAACAATACTTTGTTCAGTTACCCCTAACTCTATCGCTGCTTGTTTCATAATGAATGCATGGGGAGTTGGGGTTAAACCACCACTCCAACCACTCACCACTAAAGTGCATTGATTATCAGCTAATCTGAGTTGTCTAAGGCCTTCAGACAGCCTTGTTAATGCAGTAGAAGATAATTGCTGAACAGCACTGATTTCATCATTTTCACGGTGGCCGGAACCTAAGACCATTACGTAACAAGCATCGTCATTAATCTGGGTTAAAGGCAGTTCATTAACAGGATATTGAGACTCTAAGCTATTCGCGAGGTTGGCAGAAATAAATGAGTTACTCAGTAACATCAATGATGAAATACCCAATAACAAACTAAACTGGCCGAAGGACTTAAGCTTTTTGGCTTGAAAACGCCAAATGAAAAGTGCGAACAATAAACAGATCAATATAAACGGCACCGGCATGACGAATTGCGACAAGCCTTTTTTAAACCAAAACATCAATTTCATCTGTTTTTTATCTGCTTAATTAGAAGTATCTGAAGTGTCATTCATCTATTGTATCGACTGTGGCTGCAGAATGCGAAAATATCACCTTGTCATGCGATTAAACATATAGAGTTCAATACTAAGTTTTAATAAAAAATGGCGCCTTAAAAGCGCCATTTTTAATTTCAATGAGTAAACCAAACGAGTAATTAGTGTTCGTTTTTACCCCAAAGCCAAGCTGCGCCGCGCACACCTGAAGAAGCGCCAAATTGGTTTTTAACCACAATCGTGCCGCACTCTCTTCCTACTACATACTTAGGTAACACCTTTGGAAGCTCAGTATAGATAGCATCGATATTGGATACACCACCGCCCAATACAATCACATCGGGATCAATCATATTAATCAAATGCGCTAGAGAACGGGCAAGGCGATCGATATAACGCACAAAAGCTTGTGTTGCTAATGGATGACCTTCTGACATCATTTGTGAAATTTGAATGCCACTATCAGCTTCGCCACCAGCACGGCGGAAATCACGAACCCAGCCAGTGCCTGAGATAAAGGTTTCGATACAATCTTTATTACCACAAAAACAAGATGTTGAATTGAACTCATCAGGTGTCATCCAAGGTAGCGGATTATGTCCCCATTCGCCTGCAATGCCATTGCCGCCGCCATGAACTCGACCATTAATCGACAGTCCCCCACCACAGCCAGTACCGACAATGACACCAAACACTACGCCTTTTCCTGCAGCAGCCCCATCTACAGCTTCAGAGACTGCAAAACAGTTAGCATCATTAGCGACGCGCACTTCTCTGTCTAAGCGAGCACTTAAATCTTTATCAAGTGGATGACCATTAATCCAAGTGGAGTTTGAGTTTTTAACTAATCCGGTAAAAGGTGAAACGACACCCGGGATCCCAACACCTACAGAACCTTTTTGCTTGGTCTCAGCTTCGGCTTCATCCACTAAACCAATAATGGCATCTAAGGTTCCAGGATAATTTTTAGGGGTAGGTACACGTTTGCGAAACAGCTCGCTACCATCTTCAGCTAACGCAACTAATTCAATTTTTGTCCCACCAAGATCCACACCCATGCGCATCATAACTTCTCTCTCCATTGTAATTATAATCTGTAGCTAAATACGCATTTGGTGCTGCAATCTTGATTGTGTAAAGCCTGTATCCTTGATGAAATAACTGTGTGCTACAACTTAAATACACTCAGATTTTCAATCAAACCTTGATACAAAAACTATTTACGCTCAAACCATTTAGGTGATGCGGCAATAAAATACGGATTTAAAATATCTTCTTTTTGGTTGTACTCAAGTGGGGTTAATTCAGGGTGTTTAAGCACCTTACCACCTGCACTTTCTAATACTGCTTGTGCTGCACCTGTGTCCCATTCGCTAGTCAAACCTAAACGCGGGTAAACATCTGCATTGCCTTCTGCTACCAAACAAAACTTTAGTGAACTACCAACGCTTTGCATTTGATGCTCACCAATATGAGCAACGTATTCTGCAAGCCCTGGACTAATATGTGAACGACTCCCTACAACAATGGGTTTATCGTTAATCTGCTTATCAGTGATATCTAACGTTTGGGTTTTACCCGCAGCGTCAAGCCAAGCCCCTTTAGTTACAATGCCTGAATAACACTTATCTAATACAGGTGCATACACTACGCCAGCTACTGCTTTTCCCTTATGGATCAGCGCAATATTGACAGTAAACTCGCCATTACGCTTGATGAATTCTTTAGTGCCATCTAACGGGTCAATTAACCAATAGGTGGTCCAACGCTTACGAACATCCCAATCAATATCAGCCGCTTCTTCGCTCATTACTGGAATATCAGCAAAATGCTTATCAAGCTCTGCAACAATCACATTGTGACTGGCTATATCTGCTGCGGTTACAGGGCTATCATCTTGTTTATGATCCACTTGCAAGTCAGGCTTTGAATACACTTGCATAATGGCATCACCCGCTTGTTTCGCTATGGTGATAACGGTTTTTAGTTGTGCTTTAGATAAACTAATGTCTTGTTCTAATTCTTTATCAGTCAAAGGGTATTCCTTAGAAAATACCGACATTTAAGCCGGAAAATGATCGACACATATTATGCCATTGACCGTATTAAAGATTTATAACTATTTAGTTTGTCTTAGACATTTATTTAAAACCATATTCATACCCGGTTTAATGCCTACTTTTACTCAATCAATGCTTATTCTTACCCAATCAATGCTTATTCTTATTCAATCAATGCCTAGTCGCATTGATGATGCTTTAGCATTTTTCAATCATTAGCCAAAGCGTATTGTTACTTATTTGTAACGTCAGCTTGATAGTAAGCCAAGAACGAAGAGCTTAAAACCCTCAACGCCTTGGCTGCATTCGTATTCAAAGTTTTTATCTCAAGTTCAAGTTACAAAAATTTCTTAAACCTAGTTCAGGTTATTTAGTCAGTTTTACGTTATCAACTTGCATCACCACACCATTTTGGTTACCCCAAGCAGGAAATAACACAAGCGGGGTATCAACTTTAGTTAAATCTAGACTAGAACCTGTATTGGCAGCGACATCAACAAGTGCTATTTTATAATGAGTCCAAGCCCCGACTTCAGGTGCATTAATGGCAAAATCTCCAGAACTACACGGATGACCACAGTCAATTTTAATATTAAAATCTCTCACATCTGTCGTCACATTCAAATCGAACTCAAGGTAGTTAAAACTGCTCACATCTTGTTGAAAGTTGGTACTTTGAAAATACACAACAGCTTCGTTTGTGTTAAAGCTAAATTGGCTCACTAATCCGTTATCAGCGCCCACATCGACTTGCTCAATTGCAACACTGCCCGTTGCTGCATAATGACCGATAGTAAAAGGCGCTTTAACTGCATCATCATAAACAAGCAGTTCATCAGCTTGTGCCACATCATATTCATAACGCACATTATCAATTTGCAAACTCATATTGCCTAAGGGCTCGATGACAAAAGGGTTTGAAACCGACGCTAAATCAACAAAACTACCCGGTGAAAATCGATTGCTGCTAGTGACAAGTTCAACAATAGGTAAGCGGATTTCAGTCCAAGTATTAAGTACTGGGATCTCAACACTGGTATCACTAACATTAGGCCAGCCGCTGTCTATTTTAACTAACAAGTCGACATCGGTATCCGTGCTCATTACGTTCAAATCAAACACTAAAACGCCATTTGCAGACCAATGTGATAAATCTGCCGTTGGCGGATAAGAGAAATAAGCATTGCCCGTTGCGCCTACTTTATCTAACTGCAACACTTCTCCGCGACCTTCGACTTCAACAGTGGCTATAGTTACAGCGTTATCAGGGTTATAACTGTCTAAGCTTAAGCCTTCAGCCAGCGCACCTTCGTATAAAGTAAACACAGGTCCTGCGCCGATATCCGTTGAAGGCGTGGTAATTTCTGGCGCTACATGACCTTCGACAATTTCAGCATTTTCATCAACAGATGCGCAGCCTTGCCCCGTTTCAGGCGAGATACTACATTCATAAACACGCACATAGTCAACTTCTAAGGTTTGCGGAAAAACACTTTCGTCCACACCAGTATTATTGACATTCGCAGCCCATGTTCCGCCAACTGCTAGATTTAAAATCATATGAAATGACTGGTTATATGGGCCATCTTCTAGCGCATTTTGAAGGTTACCATCGCTATCGGTATATTGACTGTACCAACCTGTCGAGCGCTGTGTCGCAAAATGTACATCATCAACGTACCAACGAATTTCGTCTTTTTCCCACTCGAGGGCATAAACATGAAAGTCATCAGCTGGATTGGCAGCTTCAGGAAGTGAATACTCAGCACCTGAGTAAACATTACCAGGCCATGCTTTACCGTAATGCAAAGTACCGTGAATTTTGGCTTCAGGTTCTGAGCCCTCGGTCACCACTTTTAAATTGACCGCTTCCATAATATCGATTTCACCAGAACCTGCCCAAGGGCCATAAGCCCAATCAGTGGGTAACATCCATATTGCAGGCCATGTCCCTTGCCCATGAGGCATTTTGGCGCGGATTTCAAAACGGCCGTACTTCCAGTCACCTTTATTGGTGGAATCTAACCTTGCTGAAGTATAAGGCTGCTGTTTTGACGTATCATTAGCATCATAATTCGGATCTCCTAAAGCCACTGCGGGGCCACTGAAATCTTCACGCTCAGCTGTGATAACTAACATACCGTCAGCAACTTTACTGTTTTCATCACGCTGGGTATAGCATTGATGTTCTTGATTACCCCCACCGTAACAGTTGTGGGCAAGATTCCACTTATCTAAGTCAATACTGGTACCATCAAATTCATCACTCCAAACCAAAGTCCAAGTACTCTCTTGTGGCTGTTCAACGCTATTATCGACAGGAGCGGTATCATTGGCAGCTTCTACTTCCGATGAACTGTCTGAACCGCAACCTATTAATAATGCGGCAGCGACACTGATACTAGTGAGCGTTAAAGCTGGTGTTAATTTTTTCATTTTCCCCCCAAGGAAATAACTAAAAATCTTGAAAAAAATCCAACAAAATCCCTTACAAAGTTAATTGCAAGTTCACAGCAGTGCAGGAGTAAAACTCAGTTAGTCATTTATGTTCATAAATGACTAACTGGTATAAGGTTATTTAAGGAGCCGAACAGCTAATTGTGGCGTTATCTGCAGCATTTGGCACAATTAATAAATCACTGAAATTGATTTCTGCTTGGCCATCGGTAGCAAGATAAAATGGAGTGTTAATGTTGCCGAAATCCACTTGCTTATTCGCAAAACATTTCAAATCAACACTGATGGTTTGCCAGTTACCAATTGAGGCATTTAATGCTGCTGTAATATCAACTTCTGCGCGGCAATCTCGATCGCATGCAATGCCTAACATCACAGTTTTTTCAATTTTATTAGTGGTTTTAATCAGTACAGAAAGCGCGGCATTATTATTAGAGTAAGCTCGTAAGTCCCGCGGGAAGTTACTGATTAAGCCTACAAAACCAAGTTCTGTACCATTAAAGTTCACTAAACGAGCATCTTCTTGTACTGCTTTATCATAGGTTCTTAAGGTTAATGCATCATTTTGCTGAATACTGCTACTGACAGTTTCCATTGAGGTTTCAGTTCCAACAATCAGTTTCCATGGAGCTTTAACCGCACGCTCAAATAAAGCTAATGACTCAAGATTTGTTTCAGAGGCAAAGTTATCTTCTGAAAGCGTATTCGACACTTCACTCATCTCGCCATATTTAAGGCCATATCCATAGGCAAATAATGGTTGGTAATCTTCATCATTCACATTAACTGTGGTCTGCTGCGGGGTTGTTGGCCACGAGAAAGAAAGCTTACCCACAAAATCCGCATTCACTTTACCGTCAGAGTTTGAAAATAACACTTGAGCTACACCGTCACCTTCAGTGCCCGGTAACCATGCTGCCACAAACGCATCTGATGCATTAAGCTCAGGATTTACCCACATTGGACGGCCACTGATAAACACTGATACCACAGGAATACCTTGTGATTTAAATGAGTTAAGCAAGGCTAAGTCACGTTTGTCACCGCGTTGATACTCAAGGTTATCAATGTCGCCATTCCCTTCTGCATATGGCTCTTCACCAAATACTACAATGGCTACGTCGGGTTTGTTTGCCGCATCAAATTGGCCATCGACACTTAGCCAGCTTTGTCCGCCTGCAGCTTTTACTGTTTGTTCAATACCCGCATAAATAGACGTTGCGCCTGGGAAGTCTTCATTTAAATTATCGGTCCCCTGCCAAGTAATACTCCAGCCACCTGATTGCTTACCAATGTTGTCAGCAGCATCACCTGCTACCAGCACTTTTGTATTGGGCGCTAATGGTAAAATGTTGGCGTTATTTTTAAGCAGCACTAATGACTCTCGAACCGCTTGTCTTGCCACATCACGATGTTCTTTAGCACCAATTAATTCCGTTTTACCAGAAATAGCGCGATTTGCAGGGCTTGGTTTTTCAAATAAACCAGCGCGGAACTTAACCCTTAAAATACGACGCACTGCATCATCAACTCTTGCTTGAGTAATTTCACCGTTTTGTACTTGTGCAATCGTATTTTCATATAATGGCTTCCAAGCACTGGTTGGTACCATAAATACATCTAAACCTGCATTTGCAGCTTGGGCGCAAGATTCATTGGTACAACCATCAACTTGCCCATGACCATTCCAATCGCCAACAACAAAACCGTCAAAACCCATTTTGTCTTTTAGCACATCATTAAGTAGATACTTTTCGCCGTGGATTTTTTTGCCTTGCCAGCTGTTAAATGAGGCCATCACGGTTTGTGCACCAGCGGTTAATCCGCCCACATAACCTTGAGCATGGATATCAAACAACTCTTGCTCAGAATCCATGTTCTGGCCCTGATCTATACCCTTTTCAGTACCGCCATCACCTAAAAAGTGCTTAACGGTAGAAATAACATGTTGATCTGACAAAAAGTCATCACCAACCTTACCCTGTAAACCTTCCACAATTGAGTGCGAATACGCTTTTACAATGCGAGGGTCTTCTGAGTAACCTTCATAGGTTCGTCCCCAGCGATCATCACGAACCACTGCAACCGTTGGCGCAAATACCCAATCAATACCAGTAACCATCACTTCTTTAGCGGTAATTGCCGCAATGTCACGGATTAAATCAGGGTTATTTGCTGCACCTAAACCAATGTTATGAGGGAATAAAGTCGCACCAATCACGTTGTTGTGACCATGTACCGCATCTGTGCCCCACATCGTCGGGATAGCAATCCCATCAACACTGTCGTCAATGGATGCTTGATACATATCTTCAGCAAGCTTAATCCAGTCAGCAGGTGTCGCGTGCTTATCATCATTTGGATATGCACCACCACCATTTAAATACGAACCAAAACCATATTTGCGCATATCCTCAACAGTGATATCGCGAATTTCAGGTTGGATCATTTGGGCAATTTTTTGCTCTAAGGTCATCTTTTCCATTAGCTTAGAAATGCGCGCTTCCAATTCAGCGTCTTTGGCTAAGGGAATATCTAAAGTAGGCCAAATATCAATGTTATTTTCCATTGTGCTAGCCGCTTCATTTGTTTGTGCAACTTCCACTACCGCATGTTTCTCTGACTTGGCTTGTGCAGGCATAGCCTTTTTATCGTCATCCGAGCAAGCAGACAGCCCAACCAATACGGCGATGATTTGCAATGGCAACGTTAATTGCTTCCTTGCGATAACTTTATTTGCCTTCTTCATAAAATTTGCCTTATCTATTCTTTTAATAATTTATAAATCTGATGCCTGAATGCACGATTCACTTCTCAATGACAATCACAATGACATGCACTCAGGTAAGAATTTGATTAAACCGCTTGTTGTGGACGCTTGGCTTTACTGCCTACTAAGCCGTAATAAGCAATAAAGGCATAACACATGAGTGGTAAAACAAATGCCAGTTGAATACCAAACGTATCGGCTAACATCCCTTGCAGTAGTGGGACAATCGCACCACCAACAATTGCAAGGCACAAGACTCCAGAGCCCTGACTGGTATGTTGCTTTAAGTCAGTTAACGCTAAGCTGAAAATCGTTGGGAACATAATCGAGTTACATAAGCCAACCAGTAACAAGGCCCACATCGCCGTTGTTCCTTCAGCGAGCATAGCTACAGCCACTAATAACACCGCACAAGTTGCGTTAAATGCCAGCACTTTGCCCGCAGCAATTTTCTGCATGACTACAGCCCCAATAAAGCGGCCGATCATTGCTCCACCGAAGTAATAAGCAATGTAATTAGCGGCTTGTGCTTCTGTAAAACCACCAATATCTGGTTGAGTTAAAAAGTTAATTAAGAAGCTACCAATGCCGACTTCTGCGCCGACATATACAAAAATACCCACTGCACCTAATACCAAGTGAGGATACTTCCACGCACTACCAGTTTTTGAAGTATCTTGATCCGTTTTTTGTTCATTAATGCCTAGTACCGGTAATTTAAGGACAAAGAAAATAATCGCTAACACACATAATGCGCCAGCTAACATTAAGTAAGGCACTTGCACTGTACTGGCTTGATGAACAGCTTCTACAGTCGCAGTTGATACTACCGAATCAACTGCAGAATCAGCAGCGACTGACTCTGAGCTGTGACTCATATTGCTTAAAATAAGGTAACTGCCAAAAAATGGCGCGACGGTTGTCCCAAGCGCATTAAAGGCTTGAGTCATTGTGAGTCTTGATGAAGCAGTTTCAGCAGGCCCGAGTGCACTAACATAAGGATTAGCGGCTACCTGTAAAATAGTGATACCTGATGCTAAAACAAAAAAAGCAGTTAGAAACATCCAGTAAGATGCAAAACTTGCTGATGGATAAAATAGTAAACAGCCGACACAAGCAATAGCTAAACCAGTCACAATACCTTTTTGATAGCCTATTTTACCTACCAAGGCACCCGCTGGGACTGAAACAATGAAGTAAGCGCCAAAGAAACAAAACTGTACCAACATGGCTTGGGTGTAGCTTAATTCAAACATATTCTTCAAATATGGAATTAAGATGTCATTTAAGCAGGTTAAGAAACCCCACATAAAAAATAATGATGTTAATGCCATCAAAGCAAACCGAAAACTCCCAGTCTGATGAACACTTCCCATTTCTGCAGCATCTGCATTTAACGGTGCGTTAGCCATGACATTTCCTCTTTAATTATTATGTGTTTATGGATTAAGCCAATTTAAAACCTGTGTTCTACATCTTTTGTAGTATGTAAACAGCTTGTTTCGAGATTTATCTAAATCAATTATTGACCTTTGGTAAATTAATCACTAACCTCGATGTAAGCGCTTTCATTTTTAACATACCGATAACGAAAGTCAACGATTTTTATCAGGAAAAATTGTAACAGCACTTCGATAACTGCCTGTGTTCAGGGCATTGAAGAACTGTAGACAGAAACACGTCAGAAACATATTAAGTGAATAATAAATATGAAAATATCTTTACCTTCAAATTCTAAAATGCACTCAAAAGAATTCACTTTTGGGGTTGCTACCGCTTCTTTTCAAATTGAAGGTGCGGCTGATTCTCGCTTACCTTGTATCTGGGATACCTTCTGTGCAACCCCCAATAAAATTCGTGATGCTTCTGACGGCAAGCAAGCTTGTGAGCATGTCCAATTATGGAAGAACGACGTTGAGTTAATCAGTTCATTAGGTGTTGATGCTTACCGATTATCGATTTCTTGGGGGCGAGTCATCAATCAAGATGGCAGCTTGAATCCTGATGGGGTGAGCTTCTACACTAATTTGATGGATGCGCTCATCAGTAGAGGGATTAAGGTATATGCAACGCTATATCATTGGGACTTACCACAACATATTGAGGATCAAGGCGGCTGGCTTAACCGCAATACTGCATACCTATTTCAAGACTATGCCGATAAAATTACCCAAGCACTAGGTAACCGTGTTCATTCTTATGCCACCTTAAATGAGCCTTTTTGTAGCTCTTATTTAGGCTATGAGATTGGTATTCATGCTCCAGGGCTTGCAACTAAAGCTTATGGTCGTAAATCCGCTCACCATTTACTACTCGCACACGGCCTTGCCATGCAGGTTATTCAGAAGAATAGCCCTGACTCTTTAAATGGTATCGTACTGAATTTCACTCCTTGTTACCCCTTCTCACAAAAACCAGCGGATATAAAAGCAGCCCAAATTGCAGATGACTATTTCAATCAGTGGTATATCAAACCCATTATAGATGCTGAGTATCCCTCAATCATTGATGATTTTGATGCAGATGATAAGCCGGATATAGAACCAGGTGATATGGATATCATTAGTCAGCCAATCGATTTTTTAGGGATCAATTTTTATACCCGCGCAGTCTATCAAGCATGCTGTGACAATCAGTTTGTACAAATTGATATGAAAGATGCCCCTAAAACCGATATCGGTTGGGAAATTTATCCCGCTGCATTTACCGACTTATTAACCAGCTTGCATAAAACATATTCATTACCGCCGATATATATCACTGAGAATGGCGCAGCTATGGACGATAAAATTGTTGATGACGCGGTAAATGATCTAGACAGACTTGAGTATTACCAAGCTCATTTAAATGCCGTCAATGATGCTATGGAGCAAGGTGTTAAGGTTGATGGCTACTTTGCTTGGAGCTTGATGGATAATTTTGAATGGGCTGAGGGCTATTTAAAACGTTTTGGAATCGTGTATGTTGATTACCAAACTCAAAAAAGAACAATAAAGCGCAGTGGCCTTGCCTACCGTGACTTTATCAGCCAAAGAACGGTTTAATAAAAACTATTAATGCTCGCCCCCTATATTAAAAATAATAATGACCCGAAAGAGGTTCGCATGATTAGCGTTAAAGAAAAAATAGCCTATGGATTAGGTGATACTGCCAGTAATATTGTGTTCCAAACTGTAATGTTGTTTCTAACCTTTTTTTATACTGATATTTTTGGCATTTCACCGGCATTTGTCGGCACTATGTTTCTTGCGGTGCGTTTCATTGATGCGATAACCGATCCTCTTATGGGGGCATTAACCGACAGAACTGAAACTAAATGGGGTAAGTTTCGCCCTTACCTCATTTGGTTTGCACTGCCTTTTGGTCTAATCAGCGTACTCGCTTTTACCACACCTGATTTAGCTGAAGAAGGTAAAATGATCTACGCCTTCGTCACTTACACGGCATTAATGATGGTTTATACCGCTATTAATATTCCTTATTGCGCTTTAGGCGGTGTATTAACCGCAGATCCTAAAGAGCGTGTTTCAGTGCAATCTTACCGTTTTGTATTTGCCATGATTGGTGGATTAATGGTGTCGGCGCTCACTTTACCCTTAGTAGAATACTTTGGCCAAGGCGATCAAGCTAAAGGTTATCAACTGACCATTGCCGCGATGAGCGCATTGGGCGTAGTGATGTTTATTCTGTGTTTTATGGGTACAAAAGAGCGTTTACACCCACCTAAAGATCAGAACTTAAGCTTCAAAAAAGACTTTAAGCTACTTTGGAAAAATGACCAATGGCGCATTCTGTCAATTGCCGCCATCTGGCTATTATCAGGCATGGTACTTAAAACCAGTTTGGCCATTTATTATGTGAAATATTATTTGCATATGCCTGATTCGATTACCTTATTCATTACCCTAGGGATGATAGGTAACATTTTTGGCTGTATCTTGGCTGAACCTTTAGCAAAACGAGTTTGTAAGGTGAAAGCCTACATCACGATTCAAATCATTGCGGCGGCGTTATGTATTGCAGCTTACTTTGTTAGTGGTGAACAAGTTGAGATAGCATTTGCCTTATTTATTTTATGGGGCTTTACTTTCAATATGGGAACGCCACTATTGTGGGCTAAAATGGCTGACGTAGTAGACTACGGACAATATAAAACTGGCGTTAGGATCACTGGAATGATTTATTCATCAGTGATTTTCTTTATCAAGTTAGGGGTTGCAATTGGTGGCGCTGCAGCGGGTTGGTTACTGGCTTTATACGGTTACCAAGCTGATGCCGAGCAAACACAGGCTGCTCAGCAAGGCATATTAATTTCATTCACTATCTACCCAGCTGTCGGTTCAATCATTGTTGCTATCGTCATGAAATGGTACAAACTGGATGATGAAAAAGTTGCCGAAGTACATAATGCCATTACTGAATAAGGAGAATTCAGATAATAACGACTTAATATAAAAGTTCATGTTTGATTTCAAATCTTGAATCGTTTAATAGAACCAGTAGAAAATACTAGTTAAAAACAGAGGTTGTTCGCAATGGCTTGTTAAAAGAAGGCATTTTTTAATGATTATGCTAAATGGTTCATGCTAGTCTTATCGGCGTTTTAAAGAAGATAAGCATAAAAGTAATTAAATAGGGATATATGGCGACAATATACGATGTATCAGTTTTAGCAGGCGTTTCACTCGCGACAGTATCCCGAGTGATGAATAACAACACTAAAGTCAGCGAAAAAACGAAACAGAAAGTATTAAGTGCAATGGATCAATTGGGGTATCGCCCAAATACCATTGCTCAGTCGCTTGCATCTAGCCGATCTAATAGCGTCGGTGTTCTCGTCTCGCAACTTGACGGTCCATTCTATGGCCCGATGATGACTGAGATTGAAACAGCCCTTCGTGCTGGCAATAAACACGTTATTATTGCCGCAGGACACAGTGACGAATCACAAGAAAGAGACGGTGTTGATTTTTTAATTAGCCGAGGCTGCGATGCCTTAATTCTAGATGTTGAAGCGGTAGATGATGAATATCTGATAAAACTGCATCAAGGTAATACTCCAATTGTACTCATCAACCGTTATATTGATGAAATCAGCGAACGTTGCGTTTACCTTGATAACGAACTAGGTGGTTACCTCGCAACAAAACATGTCCTGCAACATGGCCACAAACAACTTGCCTACATTTCTGGGCCAATGTTTAAACTCGATTCCAAAGACCGTTTATTAGGTCATAAGCGTGCTTTGACAGAGTTTAATTTAGCGTTCGAACAAGAACTTTTTTACGAAGGAAACTATAAAGAGCAAGGCGGGAGTCAAGCCATGGATGCCCTGCTTAAAGTGAATAAGCCCTTTACAGCGGTAGTTTGTGCCAATGACCAAATGGCCTCAGGTGCCATTGCAGTGTGTCTTGAGAAAGGCATGAGTATCCCAGAGGAACTCTCCTTTGTAGGCTACGATAATATTCCTTTCCCCCAGTATATCTCGCCTAAACTCACTACAGTGAATAACCCAATTCATGAAATGGGTAAAATGGCTGCGCTATGGGTCTTAAAGCATGTATACAACGATCCAAAACCTATAGTGGAAAACACATTTAGTCCTAACCTCATTGTTAGGGACTCTGCAACCAAACCTATTAGTTAAGCATTAAATAAATTTACATTTAAACCGCGTTTTTATTTAAAATCGCGGTTTTTTATAGGTTTTACTATAAGATTCAATATAGGGGTTTTATCGATTTTTATAAGGTCTTTTTGCTCTATACCCAAACAACCTGAAGATGCTCGATTTCAGCAAGAATTTACACGTGTTTAGGCAAGGCATTGATTGCGGGTAATGGTTATTCCCTTTTCAAAATCAATAACGCAGCATAAACGCGTGTAAAACTTGCCCTCAGGGAGTTTCACCGTGTTCCCACTACGTTGTTGCGCTAATTTATAAGGTACCTACATTACCGCATTAACGCGCCTAGTATTGAAAACACGGTGAAGCTCTGAAACACGTATCTTCAAGTTGTTTGGATATATACCTGACTCACTTCCACTCAAACAACTCCCTCCCCTTAGTCTCAAACGACATAAAAATTGATTTGCTAATACAGCTCGACTTTAAAAAAATGAGCCATTATTTATTAACAATTATTCTTTCAATAACGGTTCGAAATATTGTCTATTTGTCATACAAAATGCACCTAATTAGTGTTGTATTAACTTGAAATTGTTCTTGATTAAAAATCACCTTCCTAGATCAGCAACAACTCACCTTCCTAGCGCAATTAAAACAAAAAAAATGTAAGCGCTATCACAAAATTATTTCATTTATCACTTTGAATAAAACGATGAGAATCGAATTTATTTCACCTAAAAATCATTAACTTAAGATTGAATTTATTATTCCCCCTTAAAAACAAGGTTAACAACTTGTGATAATTACTCGTAATTATTGTTGACGCTGTTAACAAATTAATCTAGTTTTATGTAAGCGCTTACATTAACTTTTACATAAAGGCTTTTAAAAGCGTTTACAAATGATGAATAAAACACATTACGTGAATACGTAATCCGAATAAAAAAATCAGAGAGTAGTAGCCTGAGATCTAGTCGAGGGGAGACTTAGATGAAATCTAGAACATTTAAAAAGACCAGAATTGCCACTAGTTTGTCGGTAGTACTGAGTGCAAGTGCCATGATGCCTGCATTTGCAGCAGATGAAGTCGCTGCAGATGAAAACATTGAGGTACTTAAGGTCACTGGTATCCGCGGAAGCTTAATTAAATCTATGGATTTAAAACGTAGCTCTAACGGTATTGTTGATGCAATTAACGCTGAAGACATTGGTAAGTTCCCGGATAGTAACTTAGCAGAGTCGTTACAACGTATTACTGGTGTATCTATCGACAGACAAAATGGTGAAGGTAGCCGTGTTTCTGTTCGTGGTTTCGGTCCAGACCAAAATTTAGTCATGCTAAACGGCCGTCAAATGCCAGTGACAACCGGTTCTCGCTCTTTTGATTTCGCCAACATCGCATCTGAAGCTATCAGTGCTGTAGAAGTTGAGAAAACAAGCCAAGCGAAAAACTCAACCGGTGGTATCGGTGCAACCATTAATGTTCTTACTCATCGCCCATTAAGCTCTCCAGGCCTTAAAGCCAGTTTTGGAGTCAAAGCTGTTGATGATCAATCAACTGATGAAGGCTCTGTCACACCAGAATTATCAGGCTTATACTCAAACACCTTTGCTGATGGCAAATTTGGTATCTCTATCTCTGCGAGTTACCAAGAGCGTGAAAGTGGTAACCAACAAGCACAAGTTGGTACTGGCTGGCGTAGTTTCCCAGGTATTGTTGACCAAGATTGGGGCGGCGATAACGCTGAATGGGGCGGTGTACCAAAAGATGACAACCAAATTAACCGCCCAGGTGAAGGTGATATTTACTCTGTACCACAAACCACAGTTTACCGTTTTGAAGAGCAGCAACGTACCCGTACTAACGGTCAGTTAGTATTGCAATACGAGCCAATTGACTCGTTACGTGCAACATTAGATTATACCTATATGCAAAATGATGTTGATACCCAATCTCATGATGTATCTGCATGGTTTAACTTTGTGCCAACTCAAGAAAGCACTTGGTCTGATGGCCCTGTATCTTCTCCGCTTGTTTATTCAGAAACCTACCCTGGCGGTGGCGCTGATTTATCAATGGCTGCGGGCGATTACGGTACCCGTGATGAAAGTGGGTCATTAGGTTTTAACTTAGAGTGGGATGCGACAGATAACTTATTCTTATCATTGGATTACCATACTTCAGAAGCTGAGCGTTCACCAAATAGCCCAAATGGTAGTAGCAGTAATTTAAGTACAGCAGCATTTATTCGTACGAGTGCAGCAACCGACTTCACTGGCGATGTACCAGTATTAGCTGTAGGTGGTGGTAATGCTGTTCGCCCAGAAGACATGCGCGTAACCGGTTCTGTATTTGGTAATTCACGCAATAAATCTGAAATCGAGCAACTACAAATCAATGGTACTTACGTCTTTGAAGAAGCAGGCAGCATTGACTTTGGTATCGCAGCAACTGACGTAAACAATCACTCTCAATCAGTTAATGTTCAACGTAATGACTGGGGTGGTGTGGGTGCTGAAGGCGACTTTGACCCTTCTTGGTTCCCTGCTGGTAGCGTTCAAGATAAATTTGACGGTTCACAAGGTGACTTCTCAGATTACGAAGGTTCAGCCTCTATTGACCCACAAGATGTGATTTTCCTTTGGGACTTTGAAGCTGTTCGTGCTCGCGCAGCTGAATTGTATGGTTTAACTGGAATTGGTGATTGTGGTAATGGATTCTGTCCATCGACTGATTATGCAAGCGATACTGACAGATTTACTCAAGAAGAATCTCAATCAGCATATTTGCAATATAACTACGAAGGCGACATCGGTGATATGCCATTTGACGTTCACTTCGGCGTACGTTATGAAAAAACAGATGTTGAATCTAAGTCTGCGGTATCTTCATATGACCAAGCAACTTGGATTGCTGAAACAGAAATCGCACTTGAGAGCACAACTTCAGATAACCGTGTATTTGGTACTCAAACAGGTTCTTACGATTACTTCTTACCAAGTTTTAACTTCAATATCGAAGTGGTAGAAGATATTTACCTACGTGCTGCATA
Source organism: Shewanella olleyana (assembly GCF_023283825.1). Lineage (GTDB taxonomy): Bacteria > Pseudomonadota > Gammaproteobacteria > Enterobacterales > Shewanellaceae > Shewanella > Shewanella olleyana. The sequence continues at coordinate 163,124 of NZ_JAKILD010000006.1, forward strand.
CAGTGAAACGATTGGTCGTCCAGATTACACCTCGATTCAAGGTGGTACCACTGTCGGTACTCTTGCTAACCGTGGCGGTGGTAGTGGTTCAAGTGGTAACCCAAGCTTACTGCCACTTGAGTCGACAAACTATGACTTCTCTGGTGAGTGGTACTACGCTGAAGGAAGTTACGTATCTATTGGTTACTTCCGTAAAGACGTAACCAACTTTATTGATAGTAACCCTGTTGATTCATCAATTTATAACATTCCAGACCCATCAAATGGCGCTTATGTTCAAGAAGCTATTGCTGCAGGTGAAACAACTGCTATTGGTCAACGTCAATGGATTTACGATAACTATGGTGCAACTGATCCGAATGTGACACTAAATCCTGACAACGGCAATATTGAGATTACAGGTAACCCTGGCGATCCAGATTTGAACTTCATTTTGACAACACCTTCAAATAGCAGTGATAGCTCTGTAATTGATGGTTGGGAATTCGCAGTTCAACACTTCTTCGGTGAGTCAGGCTTTGGTTTACAAGCTAACTACACGCTAGTTGATGCTGGTGATACCTATGACAATACAAATTTAGGTCGTCCTGAAAGTGTTACTCGCGCTGCCGATGCAGCACAAAATGTACTAACCAATATCAGTGATACTGCAAACATTGTCGCTATCTATGAAAACTACGGTTTCTCGGCGCGTCTCGCATGGAACTGGCGTGATGAGTTCTTAAACTCTACAGGTAACGATACTGGTGCTAACCCAACTTATACCGAAGAATACTCACAAGTTGACTTTAATATTGGTTATGACATCGCTGCAGTTGAAGGCCTAACGGTATTCTTCGAAGGGTTAAATATTACTGAAGAAAATACTCGTACTCATGGTCGTTCTTATTCTGAAGTCCTTAATTATACCCAAACAGGAGCCCGTTACAGTCTGGGTGCACGTTACACATTCTAAGTGCATCTTTCTTAAACTAAGGTCGTTTGAGGTGACCCCCACAGTCACCTCTTTTTTTAAGCTACATCCGTTAGCAACATGGACGTTGCACCTTTTTTCGGATTTACATTTCGTTTTCATTAATACAATTTATTACTTACAACCACTTGTAAGTGATTGAAAAATATTCAATGCTAGACCTGTACTAGCAGAAGTGATTTATACAGAATGACAAAACTAGCCTTTACTAAAATATAAAAAATAGGCATTTTATGGCACAAGCGATACAGAACATTATTATTGTTGGCGGCGGCACTGCAGGTTGGTTAACAGCAGGCATTTTGGCTGCAGAGCATAATGCTGATAATGGTAAGCTATCGCCCTCCCCTAAACTCAATATTACCTTAATCGAATCCCCTGATGTGCCAACAATTGGCGTCGGAGAAGGCACTTGGCCTTCAATGCGAACGACCTTAAAAAACATCGGTATCAGTGAAACTGAATTTTTATTAAGTTGTGACGCAAGCTTTAAGCAAGGTTCACGCTTTATTAATTGGACTCATGCTCAAAAAGCTAACGGCAATTCAGCAGAGCATTATCTCCACCCTTTTAGCTTGCCCATTGGCACTAACGAATTAGATCTTTGCCCTCATTGGCTAGCACACAGAGAACAAGTCAGCTTTGCCGATGCTGTCGGCCAGCAAAATCAATTAAGCCAATTAAGTTTAGCGCCTAAACAAATCACCACGGGTGAATACCAATTTCAAAATAATTATGGCTACCACCTCAATGCAGGAAAATTTAGCCAGCTATTACAACAGCATTGCACTGAAAAGCTTGGTGTCACCCATATTCAAGACCATGTCACTGCTATCCATAAAAATGACAGTGGTGATATTAGCCACTTATCTACTAAACAATCTGGTGAGCTCAGTGCAGACTTTTTTGTTGATTGCACTGGCGTTAAATCCTTAATACTTGGTGAGCAACTGAATGTCCCTTTTATTTGCCAAAAATCAGTTTTGTTTAATGACTCAGCTCTTGCGGTGCAAGTGCCTTATCCAAGCGCTGATACTGAAATAGCTTCTTGTACTCATTCAACTGCGCAATCAAACGGTTGGATTTGGGATATTGGTTTGCCTACAAGACGCGGGGTCGGTCATGTTTACTCATCAAGCCATACAGACCAAGCGCAGGCTGAACAACAATTAGTTGAATACCTAAAGCCAACAGTCAATATTGATGTGGATAACCTTGAAATCAGAAAGCTTTCAATAGCACCTGGTCATCGACAAGTCTGTTGGAAAAACAATTGTATGGCTGTCGGCATGGCTTCAGGCTTTATAGAGCCGTTAGAAGCCTCTGCATTAGCATTGGTTGAGTGGAGTGCAAATACCTTAGCTCAGCAACTGCCAGCAAACAGACAAGTCATGGATATTGTTTCTGCCCGAGTCAATAAAAGGTTTAATCAACATTGGCAGCAGATTATAGAATTTTTGAAATTACACTATGTACTCAGTAAAAGAAGCGACAGTGATTATTGGCATGACCATCGCGAGTCTTGTTCAATTCCAGAATCATTACAGCAGCAACTTAAGCTATGGCGCACTCAAGCGCCAAGTAAACATGATATTCAACATACTGATGCGCTATTTCCTGCTGCCAGCTTTCAATTTGTGCTCTACGGAATGGGATTTCAAACCTTATTGCCTAGCCAGTTAAAGCCATCGCTACAAAATAGAGCCCAGCAGCTTTTCACTGAAAATATTAAACGCACTCAAGGTTTACAGCAGTTATTGCCTACCAACCGTGAGTTGCTAGCCAAAATAGCACAATATGGATTACCTAAAATTTAGAACAAGATTTAAATAAGACTCAAACAAGACTTAGAACAAGACTTAGAAAAAGAGAATCGTAAACCAACAAAAACGAATAATAAGCACAGCCAAGGCTGTATTTGATTAGGATGTCAGCATGAACAAACCAGTATTACTTAATAGTGTCGATCATAAAGATTTAAAAATTATCACTGAACGTTCAGAAAAGTACGGTGATAACCTTTGGTACACGGTGACTTTCCCTGCAGAATTTAGAAGCGTACAAGCGCACTATCCTATCTTTTTTCAAAAAGACACCAATACTGGCCAATTCTATTCAATTGCCATGTTTGGATTTCAACATAAAGAAAATTTATTCCTACAAGACGGTAAATGGCAAGCGGCATATATTCCGCTAACCGTTCGTCGCCAACCATTTTTAATCGGTCAGCAAACTGTTCAAGAAGATGGCGTCGAGCAAATTCAACGTGTTATCCATTTAGACCCTAACCATCCAAGGATAAATGAAGACCAAGGTGAGCCATTATTTTTCCCTTATGGTGGGAATACGCCTTACCTTGATGAAGTGGGTGACATGCTGGAAACCATTCACCACGGCTTAATTGATAGCAAAAATTTCATTGATACCTTAATCAAACTCGAGTTACTTGAGTCATTCACGTTAGATATCGAATTAGATAACGGTGAAAAGCATCAAATGATTGGTTTTTATACTATTAATGAAGAAACCCTTGCCGCATTACCCGCTGAAACACTGGCTCAGCTGCATCAGCAAGGTTATTTAAATGCGATTTATATGACTCTGGCATCGCAATCTAATATCCGCCAATTACTGAACTTCAAAAATGCTCAGTAACTCAGGTCGAATCAATTAAAAGTTGAGTATCTAAGGTCGTTGTAGATGACACAAGCAGTTAAGGTGATAGAGGATTGTCCAATAGCGGATATCCCATTAATGATGGATCAAACAGATGAGCCGGTCATTTTTAGAGGTGCTTGTCTGCAATGGCCTTTAGTCCAAGCAGGATTAAACTCTGCTAAAGCTGCTGCTGACTACCTGCTCAGCTTTTATCAAGATACACCTGTGACGGCTTATTATGTAGAACCAAAATATAAAGGCAGAGTGTTTTATAACGAGCAAGTTAATGGCTTTAATTATCAGGCTGCCCAGCTCAATTTAAAGCAAGTTATTGAAAAGCTATTTGCTCACCAAGACGATGCATTACCACCTAGCATCTATATGGGCTCAACTGAAATTAATCATTTCTTACCGGGTTTAGCCGCTCAAAACAGTTTGCAGCTTGAGTCTATCAAGCCGTTAACCAGTGTTTGGTTAGGTAATCAGTCACGTATTGCTGCTCATTTTGATTTCCCGCAAAACTTAGCTTGTAATGTTGTCGGAAAGCGAACTTTTACCCTATTTCCGCCAGAGCAAGTCGGTAATTTATATATTGGACCAATGGAGTTTGCACCCGGCGGCCAAGAAATCAGCATGGTGGATTTTGATAACCCTGACTTTGATAAATACCCCAAATATAAAGATGCCTTAGCTGCTGCGAAAACCGCAGAACTTGAAGCTGGAGATGTGCTTTATGTGCCCAGTATGTGGTGGCATCAAGTCAGCGGGATTGAACCATTCAATGTGTTAATTACCCATTGGTGGCGTGACACTCCTGCCTACCTTGGCAGACCTAATAATGCCTTAGCAATGGCGATGTTAAGCCTTCGTTCATTGCCTAAAGCGCAAAGGCAGGCTTGGAAAGCCATGTTTGACCATTATATTTTTGATCATGACGATGATGATGTTAGCCACATCCCCAAAGAAGCCCAAGGGATGCAAACTAAACCACTTGATGAATTGAACGCCAGAAAATTAAGAGCTGATTTGATCAACAAATTAAAACGATAGCTTCTACATAGTCATGTTTAATTGCTTATTCATTAAAGACTTCAGGTACAAATAATAAAGCGTTAATGACCAATGAGTGATTTAACCTTAAGGAAATACAGTTATGCAAAACCAAGCCTCCACTTCAGATAGAACAACTAGCGCAAAAAACAAACAGATTAAGAAAGTGGTCATCGCCGGTGGTGGCACCGCAGGTTGGATGGCAGCGGCTGCATTAACAAAATTATTAGGTAAAAACCTAGAAGTTGTTTTAGTTGAATCTGATGAGATTGGTACTGTAGGTGTCGGTGAGGCCACCATTCCAACATTACATATTTTCCATCGTTTATTAGGCATTAAAGAACAAGATGTCATGGCGGCGACTAATGCCACCTTCAAGCTTGGGATTTCATTTGAAAATTGGCACGATGTGAATAAAAACTATATTCACTCATTTGGCTTTCTCGGTAAAGATTGTTGGGCCTGTGGTTTTCAGCACTTTTGGCTCAAAGGCCAACAACGAGGCATTGTCAGTGAAATCGGTGATTACTGCACTGAGCACTTAGCTGCTCGTGAAGGCCGCTTCGCGGTATTGCCAAACCAAGACTATAACCATGCCTATCATATGGATGCGACCCTTTACGCTAAGTTTTTACGTGTTATTGCTGAGCAACACGGTATTACTCGCATCGAAGGTAAAATATCTGACGTGTTACAAGATGAAGATACAGGCAATATCAGTGGCTTAAAACTGATGTCTGGCGAGCTGGTAGAAGGCGACTTATTTTTAGATTGTACTGGTTTTAGAGCCATGCTGATTGAAGGAACATTGAATACTGGCTTTGATGACTGGAGTCACTGGCTGCCATGTGACAGCGCCATCGCTGTGCAAACCAAAACCACTGAAAAGCCGATTCCTTATACTCGCTCAATCGCACGGGATTCTGGCTGGCAATGGCGTATACCACTGCAAAGCCGCACTGGTAATGGCATAGTTTTTTGCAGTAAATACATGAGTGATGAAGACGCGAAAACCACACTAATGAATAACATTGAGGGTGAACCGCTAACCGATCCTCGAGTGATCAAATTCCGCACAGGTAGCCGCCGTAAAACATGGCATAAAAACTGTGTCGCAATAGGACTGTCATCAGGTTTCTTAGAGCCATTAGAGTCCACCAGCATCCACCTTATTCAACGTGGTATTGTGCGTTTACTACAGATGTTTCCATCTCAAGGGATTGTTGAAGAAGACATTAATGAATTTAATGAGCAGACGCGCACCGAAACTGAGAATATTCGTGACTTCATTGTGTTGCATTACAAAGTGACTGACCGAACCGATACCCGCTTCTGGCGTTACTGTAAAAACATGAGCGTTCCTGCCTCGTTGCAACACCGCATCGATATGTTTGATGCTTCAGGTAAAGTCTATAAGCACGGCAATGAGTTATTTGGCGAAAGTTCATGGATACAGGTGATGATGGGACAAGGCCTCGCGCCAAAGCAGTATCACCCTATTGTCGATATGATGGAAGATGAAGAGTTAGAACACTTTTTAGGGTCTATCAAGGCTAAAGCCAAACAGAAAGTGGCCAATTTGCCAGATCATTATGATTTTGTTCAGCATTACTGTAAATCAAAAATGCTGTAAACCATTTAGTTAATGTTGTTAATCACAACAAGTCAGTAAGGTTGTATATGACAAACTCAAACACACAGAATCAACGAGCGCAGGGCATGACCGATCTCAATTCGCTGATATTGGTGAATAAGCCAATCAAGCCCGAGATCCACTATATTGGTGAACTGCGCACACCTGTGATTGTCATCGATAACTTTACTGCTGATGTTACTGAACTTCAAAACTGCGCAAATCAAATTGACTTTACTTTAGATAAGGGCTCTTACTACCCAGGTGTAAGAGCTAAATTGCCGAAAGATTACGTGATTGAAGTTTTAAACCATGTTTTTCAATTGATTTATGATGTTTACAAAATCCCGACCAATTTGCGCATCAAACCCCAAGCAACATATTTTTCTTTAATCAATCGCCAACCTGAAAGTTTGACGACATTACAGCGTATTCCGCATTTTGATACGCCTTCGCCATACTACTTTGCCATACTGCAATATTTAAATGATGATCCTCACGGTGCTACCGCTTTTTTCAAACACAAGCCAACGGGTTACGATCGAATAACTCAATCCAACATGGATGAATATTTCAGAGCCGCTGAGCCTTATTTGCAAGAATTAGCGCCCTTTCCTGCAAAGTATTTTGTTGAAAGTAATGAGTATTACCAACAACACCATCACATTGAATATAAGCAGCATCGCTTGGTTATATATCCTGGTAATTTATTGCACTCTACCTTGGTTAATCACCAAACTGATATCGACAGCAATCCCAAAACAGGTCGCTTAACTGCCAATATATTTATTAATGTCACTTAGCCACTGAATTAGTACCCTCAATAATCTAAATACTTACCACTTTTTTCATTAATCATTTAAACAGTTCATCACTTGAAAGGGAGCCTCAGATGACACCGATAAAACGGCTAAATATGGAAGCGCTTACAAAAGGTACGCTTCGATCAGTTTCGATGTCCGCTTCAATATTGATACTTAGCAGCTCTGCTAGTTTTGCCAACACTTCCAAAACAATTGAGCTGTCACACGCATTATCAGTATTAAGTCAAAGTGAGCAGCAACGTTTACAGAGTCGTCTATCTAAAGTTGAATCTGAAATAGAGCGCTTGTTAACGCAACTGACATTGGAAGAAAAAGTCTCTTTAGTCCATGCAGGCGGTAAGTTTCATATCCCAGCCATTGAACGGTTAACTATCCATGAAATGTGGATGTCTGATGGCCCCCACGGTGTGCGTTACGAAATCGACAGAAATTCATGGGCGCCAGCGGGTTGGACAAATGATTATTCGACTTATTTGCCCCCACTGACTGCGGTCGCAGCAAGCTGGGATCCCCAAATGGCAAGCCTACATGGCAATGTATTAGGCGCTGAAGCCCGTCACCGTAATAAAGACCTCATTCTCGGTCCTGGCGTTAACCTTGCTCGATTACCGTTATATGGTCGAAACTTTGAGTACATGGGCGAAGACCCATACCTAGCAGCAGCGTTAGTGGTACCAACGATTAAAGCTATTCAAGCCAATGATGTTGGCGCTACAGCAAAACACTATGCCCTTAATACTCAAGAGTTAAATCGCACTGGTGTTAACGCAAAACCTGACGAGCGCACGCTACGTGAGGTCTACCTACCCGCTTTTGAAGCAGCAGTAAAAGAAGCTAACGTTTATGCGATTATGGGGGCTTATAATGAATTTCGCGGCACCAATGCCAACCAAAGTCATCACCTAATCAAAACCATTCTTAAAGGTGAATGGGGCTATGAAGGCGTTTTGCTAACCGATTGGAATGTCGACATTAATACCTATGATGCTGCGATGAACGGCCTAGATATTGAAATGGGCACTGCTGTCGAAAGTTATGATGAGTATTTTTTAGCGGCTCCGTTACTTGAAATGATTAAGGCTGGCAAGGTACCAGAGTCAGAGCTTGATGATAAAGTGCGCCGGATTCTGCGAGTTCAATTAAGTATCGGGATGATGGATAAGCAGCGATTATCGGGCGAGCGAAATACTCAAGCTCATCGTGATGATGCCCGCACTATTGCGACCAATGGTGTAGTGCTCTTAAAGAATGACAATCAGGTATTACCCCTTGATGTGAATAAGGTCAAAAACATCTTAGTACTAGGCCCTAATGCTGATAAACGACATGGTTTCGGTGGCGGTTCATCTGAAGTAAAAGCCTTATATGAAATTAGCCCACTAGACGGCTTAAAAGCAAAGTTTGAGCAAAGCGGCAACAAGGTCAACATTCAATATATGCGCCCTGCTAGCAGCCAATTTATGCCAATACCTAATGATTACTTAACTACCCGTCACTGGACTGGCACCCCTTCTTGGCAAATTAATTACTATGCAGATAAAGAACTTACACAATTATCCAGTGAGTCTTGGATAGCAGATCCGCAGTTTGACGCCAAAGAACAGCAACAAAACGTTGAAATACTCGCAAACATCAAACCGATGGAATCAGGTAAACATACTTTAAAAGTCCTAGGTGATGGTAAGGTTTCTCTGCTGATTAATGATGAACAATTATTTAGCCAAAACGCTCAGCAACCCAATGTGATTAATGAAGATATTGAACTTAAAGCCGGTGAAACTTACGCCTTTAAATTAGTCTACCAAGGTAAGAAACAGGTCACATTAGGTTGGGAAACACCTAATAGCTTGTACAACTCAGAATCAGAGTACTTACAAGCGGCCCAAAATGCCGATGCGGTCATTTATTACGGTGGATTAAGCCATGCAGATGATCGTGAGTCGATTGATAGACCTGATATGAAATTACCGGGTCAGCAAGATGAAATTATCAATAAGCTAATCAAAGCGAACCCTAATACCGTGGTATTTATGATTGGTGGTTCTGCGGTAGAAATGCCGTGGGCAGAAAAAGCAAATGCTATTGCTTGGGGCTGGTATGGCGGAATGGAAGCAGGTCATGCCTATACAGATATATTATTTGGTGATGCGAACCCAAGCGGTAAAATGCCGATAACCTTACCTAAAAAACTACAAGATACTGCGCCTATTGCGCTGAATGATTATAACGAGACTGAGTCGTTATATTCTGAAGGTGTATTTATTGGCTATCGTTGGTTTGAACAACAAAAAATTGCCCCTGAATTTCCATTTGGGCACGGACTGTCATACAGTGAGTTTAGCTACGAAAATATCACTTTTTCACAGAGTAAATTAACGGGAGATAAAAGCTTAACTGTCAGCGCTAATATCACGAATACGAGTAAGGTTGACGGCGCTGAAGTTGCGCAACTTTACCTGTATGACGTTAAATCAAGCGTGTCACGACCATTAAAAGAGCTTAAAGGCTTTGATAAAATTTGGCTTAAAGCGGGTGAAACAGGCCAAGTTAACTTTACCCTAACTCAACGCGACCTTTCCTTCTGGGATATCAATACCAATGACTGGTTAGCCGAATCTGGCGAATTTAAGGTTTTGATTGGTGCATCGGTTGAGGACATTCGATTGCAAAAGAGTTTTCAATATCAACAATAATATAAGTTATTTTAAGAAAGCGACTAAACCCAGTTAAATTTAGAAACCTTGACTGAGTGACTAAGTGACTAAGTCAAGAAAGATATCTAAGCCCAGCATTGCTGGGCTTAATTTTTATATCTACCCCCAAAGTTTTCAGTGCTACTCAAAAACCATAATGCACCTTCGCGGCTAAACGGTTTAGCTAGTTTTTACGCTGAATCGTATCGCTATAATAAACATCGTTATTGCAAAAAAATCGACCAGATAGCCTTGTCCCTGTGACAAGTTACCAAAAGGGACGGCAAGAGAAAAAGGCGCCTGAAAGGGAAGAGCTCAAGAGGTGACAAAGGTCTTATGACTTGTGTAGCAAACAAAACTAACAAAGGAACTAGCCCTAGTCGGCTTCCTTTAAGTACACAGTAACTCCCAGCAAAAGGAATAACAATAAACACTAGAATATAGCTAAATTGATAGAACCATTGGGCATGAGTCGGCTGAGTGAATATCAATAACATCGCAGCAATTAAACCATATAGGATTAATAAGACTGCTAATAATTTTCTCACCATAATACGTCCATGTTCCTCGCTATTTTGCGATTCAATTTGTAACTGAAATTTGTAACCTAAGTAAATCCATAATGCTCTCAGCGTATTGTAAATCACCACATTGTTTTAAAACATATGCAGCGCACTCTGCTGTGCACAACCCTCCCTCTCGCTGATTCCTTCGCAGTTTATAAATTGATTCAGCAGAGTTGTTTATGGACACTTTTTTAAGCATTTTTAAGTAAGGACTACGATTATAGATTTTGCGAGCTTCCTGCCAAGTGGAATCAATGATGATTAAAGCTTCAAATTCCGATACGGCTTTATTGTTACCAGCAACTTTTGAGTTACCAGAGTTATTCTCAGTCTCAGTCTCAGTCTCAGTCTCAGTCTCAGGATAAAGTAAACCGACTCTAGACGTAGTGATTAACTCAATTAATGCCTTATTGGGATTCACTCTATCCCACTCAATCACCCAAGCATCTTCATCAAGAACTTGTTTGACCCAGCGCCCTGTATTATTCGGTCTTGTGGTTTCTTTTTGGTGAGTAAGTAATATGATTTTCATTTAAACGGGTTCATTGAGAGAGTGGGTGAATAAGTCGGACATTGCGCTCTGATATTTATTTAAGATAAGCTCAATTGTCAATGTATCAGGAAGCACAATTATAATGGAATTACAGCAATCTCTCAGCCTTTTATTTACCATGTTAGTGTTGGCTTTGGTCCCAGGTCCTGTGGTATTCGCTATTATTTCACGCACTTTTTCCCATGGTTTAATTCCAGCCATGCAATTGTTTTTGGGAGTATTATTAGCTGACTATCTATTTATTTGTATTGCACTATTTGGACTTACTGCTCTAGCCAACGTCATGGGGCCTGCCTTTGTGGTCATAAAGTATTGCAGCGCGCTCTATCTGGGGTTCTTAGGCTACCAACTCATCACTTCAAAAACAAAAGCGGCTGAAATTATTGATGTAAAAAGCCCCGTTACTCAAGTGGCATCAAACATACTATAACGGGTCTAATGATAGGGCTAAGTAACCCAAAGGCCATTATATTTTATATTGGCTTTTTCCCCGCTTTTGTTCCATCAACCAATATTACTATTAACGATGTCATTATTGTTATGAGTATTGCCACCCTATCATTTGGCAGCGTCAATCTTTGTTACTCACTCATGGCCGTTAAAGCTAAGAAAATTTTTAGTTCCGCGAAAGCTAATTTGATCATAAACCGAGTCGCTGGCAGTGTGATGCTAATTGCTGGAATATTGATAGCGCTAAATATTTAGTTTACGTTTGATATTAGGGCATGTTGATCTTTCAAGGTTGTTTTTGCAGCGAATTGTTGGTCATTTATACAAGGCAGAGACTTTGTGGTGTAGTTATTCTACATTAAAAGTCGATAACGCAGTAAAAATCGCCAACAAACGCTGCCCAAAGGGTTCGGCTAAAAGCGTTTTACTCTTTGTTGGATGAATTTCGCTTAGATGACTAGGCATCAATCCATCCGCCTCAATTAAAACACTTTTATCTCGAACAAAATTCAACCAGCAAAGAACAGCACGCCCTAATAAATTTAACGCGATATTGATCTCATGAGCTCTTTCACCGTGTCACAGTGATTATCTGAATTCTGGATTAAACGAAAGCGTTTAATATACTAATTCACAACTTTTTTATAAAAACGCCCACTTTCAATCTTAATTGTTGTGTAACAAGCAGTAAAAATTAAACTTCTCCGTTAACCATACGAGCAATAGGCTGTTATCATTACCGATAACAGCCTATTTTTATTATTTGATGCCAAAGTTTCATCTAAATGAGTACAAAATGAAGTTAAAAATACTAGCAGGGATAGCATTACTAAGCAGCTTTTCAACCCAAGCAGCTTGGTGGATAGAACCTACCGACTTACCGCTTCGCGCAGACATTCAACTTTTAGCCGATACAGGTATTATTCTTCAACCTGTTACCACCTTTCCATTAATGTGGTCAGGAATAAAGTCAGATTTGGATAATGCAGCAGAAAGTCCGATGTCAGTACATCAAAAAGACGCTTACCATCGTGTTATGCGTGCCTACAATAAAGATCACCAAGCCGTGAATCTAAGTGCTAGCCTTTCTGGTGCGAACGAGCAAGCGCGCTTCATTGGCTACGGCAATGACTACCGAGATAAAGCAGAAGTTGAATTTACAGCTGAAGTCACTCAAGACTGGTTTAGTGGACGCCTTGCGGCCAGTTACCATTACGATGCCATTGATGGCAACGAATCCCGTCTTGATAACAGTTTCGCCGCCGTAAAACTTGGTAACTGGATAGTCACTGGTGGCGCGGTACAAAAATATTGGGGCCCTGGTTGGGATTCGGGTTTGATCCAAACCACCAATGCTCGCCCAATGCCTGGGGTGACTTTATCTCGTAATAACAGCAATGCATTTGAAACGCCATGGCTTAACTGGATTGGTCCTTGGACCTTTACCACTAGCTTTAGCCAAATGGAAAGTGACCGTTATGTACCTGACACCCAACATTGGGGGGCTCGCGGTACGTTTAAACCAGTCTCTAAACTAGAAATCGGTTTCTCATGGACCATGCAATGGGGTGGTGAAGGCTATGGTAATAGCCTATCTGATTGGTGGGATGGCCTCACTAATGGCGGTGTTAACGAAGGTGATGAAGCAAACGGACAAGAGAATATGCTCGCGGGCTATGATTTCAGATGGTCAGATACCGCTTGGGGCGTGCCATATGGTATTTATTACGAGCGTATTCATGAAGATTACCACAACGGAAAACACAAGCTAATTAATGCATCTAACATGGGTGGTGTTGATATTTACATTGCAGAGTTAAGCACACGTTTCTTTGCTGAATACTCCGATACAGCAGCAGCTTGCGGTACAGACTCAAATGTTTACAACTGTATGTATGAGCATGGATTTTACCAAGATGGCTACCGTTATTACGGTAGAAGCCTTGGTAGCACCTATGATAATGACTCTAGAGTTGTTGTCCTCGGTGGTATAACCCAACTTGAACATGGCCAAAGCTTAAGTACAAAATTCCGCTATGCTAAATTGAATTTTGATGGCGTAGATACAGACAGACCTAGTGGCGGTAACCCTGTATCACCAGGCCGCTACGAACGTTTATACCAAATTGATGCTAGCTACCATCGCCCGTTTTATGAAGGAAAACTAAAAGTCGGTGGCACCGTTGGTTACAGCGAATACCCAGAAATAGACACAAGCAGTGAGTGGGAAACCACCTTTTATGCTGGTTGGGAACGTGACTTCTAGACAGTTTACAACAATAACGTAAACTCAACTTTTGATTTTACTAAGCTAGAAACTTAAAAAGCCCATCGACTGTGATGGGCTTCTTGTTAGTGCTTTACAATTTAGATTTAGAATTTAACTCATTAAAGCCCTTTATCTTCCCATTGCTGCTTTTTTCGATAGATAGTCGACGGGCTAACATCTAACAAAGCTGCAGCTTTAGGGATATTACCATCACACTGATTTATTGCTGTTTCAATGGTTATTTTTTCAGTCAACCAAAGCGGTTGAATATCTTCTTCTACTGTCACTGCATTAACAACTGATTCAGCTAAAGCAACTGGGTTACTCACGCTAGCAGTCGTGCTTGTGAACTGAGAATTATCATCAGGTTGCGCTTCTTGATGAGGTTGTGACTGAGGTTGTGGCTGAGATTGCAGCTGAGGCTTAGCATTTATCTCGGTCACTGTTGCAATTGTATTATCTTGGTCATTAGCATTTTTAGATAAGGTTAATGCCGATGTCACCTGTGCAGGCAACATGGTTAAACTGACCTCATCTGCAATGTTAAGCACCACAATCTGACGTATAACATTTTGCAGTTGGCGAACATTACCCGGCCACGAATATTGGGTAAAACAGCGTTCAACTTCTGAGCTAAAACGTTTAAAGGTTTTACCTTCCTCTTTGCTATATTGTTTTAAAAGTTTTTTCGCGATAGAAATGACATCTTTACCACGCTGTCTTAGTGGTGGCAGCTCAATGGGGATAACGTGCAATCGATAATAAAGATCCTCTCTAAAGCGTCCTTCCTGCACTTCTTTCCAAGGATCTCTATTCGTTGCACTGATAAAACGGACGTCAACTTTTTCTTCCTTGCTGGCACCAACACGTTGAAACACACCAGTCTGAATAAACCTAAGCAGCTTACTTTGCAGCTCTAAGTCCATCTCACATAGCTCATCAAGAAACAAGGTACCACCATCAGCACGAGTTGCTGCGCCATCACGATTACTGACAGCGCCAGTAAAAGCACCTTTAGTATGGCCGAAGATTTCACTTTCGATTAAATCTTTAGGTATAGAAGCACAGTTAAGCGCGATAAAAGGTTCTTCAGCCCTGATACCTGCTTCATGAATCGCTTGGGCACATACTTCTTTACCTGTGCCACTTTCACCAACGACAAACACGGATGCTTTGCTATTTGCAACACAATCAATGGTGTTATAAACCGTTTGCATGGCGAGTGAGTCACCAATAAAACCATGAAAGTTTGATTTAGGTAAGCTGTTCTCATAATTTGAAACTAACGCGAGTAAATCACGTTGTTTGAGCGCATTGCGCACTGTTATTGATAACCTTTTACTATCAAAGGGCTTAATCAAAAAATCAAATGCACCAGCGCGCATAGCATCAACAGCTAAATCAATCGTGCCGTGTGCTGTGATCATGATGACTGTAATATTAGGGTATTCATTTTGCACTTTAGTCAAAATATCCATACCTGACATATCGGGTAATTTGATATCGAGTACCAATAAATCAGGCTGTTTTCGCGCCAGCTCTTTTAATGCGTCTTCGCCAAAATTGACATGGGTGACTTCTGCGCCTTCCGCGCATAGATATTCACTGTACAACGCACCTAATGACATACTGTCTTCTACAAGAACGGCACTAAATCCCATGTGATAATTCCTTTTTTATTTCAACTATTCTATTCATCAGACTCAATATTAAATTTCTGCTTAATTTGAGATAAACTTTGCTCTGCAACGGTAAAAATTTCTTCAAACAATGCCGACAATGGTTCGTCACTTGTTCTTGTTGCAGCCTCTAGTTTGGTGGCAATTTCTGATAGTTTTTGCGCACCAAAGCTGCCTGCACTGCTTTTTATGGTATGCACTTGATCTTCGATTTGTTCACGGTTGCCCTGTGGAGTAAGCGCTTCTAAAGTATCGATTCTCATTTTAGTTTCGCCGTAAAATACCTTCATCATTTTCGCTAAACTGGCTTTCCCTACGGCTTGTTCCAATTCATCAAACACTTGTTGATTTAATAATTCAGCTTTTAAGCCGTTACCTTCTTCGTTGCTTACCTCAGTATCTTTACTTACTTCATCCTGCGTTTGGGGGCTTAGCGATTGCACTGAAGTTTCAACAATTGAGGTTTCAACAATTGAAGGTTCAACATTTGTAGTTTGTTCTGGGCTATTCGACTCAGCTTCTAGCGTGTTACCTAATTCACTATTGTCAGCTTCATTTAGCACCAATTGCATTCCCATCCCCATTCCAGGTTCTTGTACTACCCGAGCTAACCAATGACTGACGCCTTTAATCAAATCGGGTTTATTCACCGGTTTACCAATACAATCTAACATTCCCACCGCTTTACAAGCCGCAATTTCCTCACTAAATACATTAGCTGTCATTGCCAATACTATTTGATCGGGTTTGTGGGCTAAAATTTTCTGACAAGCCTCAAGACCATCCATTTCAGGCATTCTGATATCCATCAGAATTAGATCAAAATCATGTTTAAGCGCAAGTTCAACAGCTTCAACACCATTGTTTGCATAGGTCATCAAAGCGCCTTCATTGGTTAACATAGTGCCCGCAACCATCTGGTTTGCAGGGCTATCTTCAGCCAATAAAATTCGACACCCATTGGGTAAGCTTGCCACCTTCTCTAAGGGTTTCTCGTGGGTGTTATCCGCTGTAGCACCACTTATTAGACTGAGTAACATCTCACGGCTAAGTGGTTTACTAACCGATTCTTCAATACCAAGGGCAGTAATAAGCGCCTGAGCATCATTGTTAACCCCCGATGACAATGCCGAGATGTAACCTGACTCGAACAAATAGTCACTTCTTAACAAGCCAATATCTTTTTCTTTTGCCTCAAGTAAACAAGCATCATCAAGCATCACTAAGTCAAATCGTCCCCGCACTCGAGAACTTTGGAACACCTTGTTAACTTGATGCTCATACTTAGTCTCAACACCATATTGGCTATATTGTTTCTTAATCAATTTACACACAGTTTCGTCAGGATGAAGCAGCAAGACTCTTGGACGCTCAGGTAACCTCACATTATGATTAGTGGCTTGGCTCGATTCATCTAATAAAACAGACAGCGTAAATTGACTCCCCTCACCTAACTGACTTTTAACAGATATAGACCCACCCATCATTTTGGCTAACTCTGAACAAATCGCTAAACCTAAACCAGTACCTGCATAGCTCGTTGTATGAGTATCATGCACTTGAGAGAATTCTCGGAACAATTTCTCCTGAGAGGCTTCCCCTATTCCAATTCCTTGATCAGTAACACGACAACATAACTCGACTTTGTCATTGCCACGGTTCGGGATCCACATCTCAACAGAAATACAGCCACTGGTTGAGAACTTAATCGCATTATCGACTAAGTTTTGTACCACCTGTCTTATTCGTTGAGCGTCACCCACCAGCATTTGTGGCACATTTCGATTAATATAACTGGCTAAATGCACCCCTTTATCGTGAGCTTTATGGGATAAAATTTGCAGTACTTGAGCAACCAGTTGATCTGGCTCGAACTCTTTAGGCTCTAACACCATTTGACCCGCTTCAATTTTAGAAAAATCAAGAATGTCATTAATCGTGCTTAATAAAACAGAGCCCGCTTCTTTAGCCGTACGGGCATACATTCTCTGCCCTTTCTCTAAACTTGAATCCAGTAATAAATCAACACTGCCTAACACTGCATTCAGTGGCGAGCGGATCTCATGGCTCATGGTCGCCAAGAAACGAGACTTAGCTTTACTCCCTTCTTCTGCTTGCTCTTTTGCTTGACGTAACTCTTCTTCTTTAGATTTTTGCTCTGAAATATTACGTAAAAATGCCGTGTAGTACATTTCATCATCAAGTTGAATCGGAATAACCCTTAATTCGACGGGGAATTCATCACCCGCTTTGTTATGTGCAGGCACTTCTATTCGATTATTAAGTACTGGGCCTTCACCGGTTTTTCTATGGTGTTCCATGCCATTTTTATGCGCACTATGAAACCCATCAGGAATAATCAAGTCTTCTAGCAATTCGCCCAATGCCTCTTCACGTTCATAACCAAACAATTTTACCGCTGCTGCATTAAACTCTTCCACTCGACCTGCGATGTTAATCGTGATTAACGCATCATGACTTGCTTCAAGTGTGGCTAGATGAATAGATTGGGTTCTTGCGGCTGATGCTTGTTCTTTTTTAAGTTCAGAAACATCTTTGATAAATCCAAGGAATAATACTTCGCCATCTATTTCCATTTTAGAAATAGATAATTCAATTGGAAATAAATGCCCCTCTTTATGCTGCGCTTGTAACTCTCTGCCGCGGCTAAAACCAATGATTTTGGCATCACCGCCGTTCAAATAATCTTGAATATAGCCATCATGCATAAAACGCTCAGCCATCGGCATCAGGATTGAGACATTTTGTTCTATTAACTCCTCTTTTTGATATCCAAAAAGTTTGCTAACCGCATTGTTAACTTCGTTAATCACACCATCGACATCAATAATGACAAAACCATCTGCCGCTGAATCTAATATGGTATTAAGACGAACATTTGCGCCTTTTAAATCATGACGTTCTTCATCAACGGTTTTCAGCATTTCATTAAAAGCATTAGTCGTATCTGTAATATCTTGAGTGCCAGGTTCGTCAACTTGTACACCCATTTCTCCCTCAAGCACTCTTTTAGAGGCATGCTGAATATTGAACACATGCTTAATAAGGCGTAGCCCTTGGTACCAAGATAAAATGGAAATAAGGATAATCACCAGCAGCATTAGAACACTATATTTCAAGGCAACATTTTCAACACTGGTATCAAATGCGCCAGTATTGACCATGACCTTAATATCAATGCCAGTACCATTGTTGGATTTTGCTTCGACTAACACTAAATCTTCAGTTCGAACGGAGACCTCTGGAGCTAATAGTTCAAAAACGCCTTGGTCATTTCTTTGCGCAGCAAAAATACGAGTATCAGCGCTGAAAACCTGAACCGATTCAATATGACTGATTTGATGTTCTTCTACCGATTGTTTGAGAAGTTCTATTGATTTACGAGGCTGAGTAACATTAACACTGTTGGCAATCAGCACAGCTGATAAACGACTTTGTTGTTGAACCTCTTCTTGATTGGCAACTTTAATCACATCAAGGCTGTTAAATATCAACATCAACAGTAATGCTGCTTGCATTAACCCAATGGCGATAATGGCTTTTAATCTAAAAGACAAATTCCTTCTCCTAAAGCGGTTAGCAAATCAATCCATGAATTGGAAAATTTTGATAACAAATCCAATAATAAGCACCTTATAAGTCACTATGAAGTACCTTGTTGCAATTTGCAAAGCTAAATTCGCAAAATGAAAATACCTACTATCGCAGATTGCGAATAGATCCGTATACCAATGATATATAACAACTAAAAAATATAGGAACATTAATTGCTTTGATAGGCTATACCCATTTATTTCTAGGAAATAGCTATGCAAAATGCAAGTGCGGATACTAAAAAGTTGTCTATTTTACTGGTCGAAGACACTTTTAGTGAGCGTTATTACATTGCTAGCCTTTTACAGAGCTTCGCACCTGAAGGGGTTGAGTTTGTTATCACTCAATGTGAAGACGGGCTCACAGCACTTGATACCTGCAAATTACACAATTTTGATTTAATCATTAGTGACTGGCGAATGCCGAATATGAGCGGAGTCGACCTTTGTAAACGTTTAAAGGAAGCCAACAACCCTTCATTTTTCATGCTGTTAACTGGAAATGATAAAATTCAAGATATGGTTTATGCCATGGAAACTGGCGCAGATGATTACATCACAAAACCTTTTCTCGCATCAGTGCTTAAAGTAAAAGTTCAAGCTGCAGTAAGGTTGATTCAAGCCAAGCAATCAATTATAGATAGCAAACAAAAGCTTGAATCTATACTTAATGACAAGCAATCAGAATTGGAACAAGCCGCTTTACTTCAGCAGTCATTATTACCAAAAGAAAACTTAGCCTTTAATGATTGGCATGTCAGGCATTATTTTGAGCCTGCAGCAGAGCTCGCTGGCGACATATTTCAATGTTTTAACATAACAGATGATTGGATTGGCTTTTATATCATTGATGTATCAGGTCATGGGGCACGCTCGGCCTTGCTGAGTTTTACCCTTGCCCAAGGCCTTTCTCCGCAGCGAATGGACTGGTTGCTTCCTCCAGAAACCTTGATGCAAAGACTGAATCTTTTGTTTGATGATCCAGCCAATCTTGGTCAATTCGCAACGGTGATTATTGGTAAAATTAATACTAAAACCCACCAATTACAGTTGTGTAATGCAGGTCACCCTATGCCAATAGTCATGACTAAATTTGAAGTAAAAGCACTCGATGTCCCCTCAGGGCTGCCAATAGGTATAGACAAAAATAGTCAATATAAAACTGGCCAATTCCAACTCAACTCTGCAGAGAAATTATTACTATTTTCAGATGGCGTTTATGAAGTAAATCATCCTCAACACGGCATGTTTGGTTTAGAAAGATTTAAACAACGCTGCTTTGAATATAGAGAAATGCCAGCCAATAAGTTTCTTGAGCATTTAACTTATGTATTAAACCTGTGGAAACAAAATGAACCACAAGACGACATGTCACTTTTGCTATTTAGCGCGCCTAATTACGGTGATGCAAATTCTGAAGTTGAAGACTTGTTTGCTAGTGACCGTATTAATTAATTGGTTTAAATAGCAGGTTTAAATAGCGACTTTAGATAGCAGATTTAAAAGCATCGAATATATTAACCATAAATAAACCTGCATTTGACGAGAATAGCTTTTTATATTTAACAGCAGTCATATTTAAAAGTAGCCATATATTTTCAATCTTTATCAGGCTTTTAAGGATGAGTAATGAACAACTTACAAATGAATATTTCATTGAATGAAATAGAAACGGAACAAGTATACAACCAAATTGAAGCGTTTTTACTGGCTCATGGCATAGAGACACAGCAAAGGTTTCAAATCATTTTATGTATTTTAGAGTCAGTTAATAATGTTATCCAGCATTGCCCTGATAGCGCTGGAACTATTTCTGTCATGCTGCAAAACCAACAAGATAATATTGTAATAGATATTCTAGATAATACTGACTTTGTGAAATTATCAGCGCCTAAAAAATGCCCCCCAGTTGATAAGCCTAATGGCAGAGGGTTATGGATTATGGAGCAGTGGATGGATCAAGTTCAAAAACAAGCGACTGTGCTCGGCACTCACCTTCGGCTCAGTCTACAAAAGGTCTAATGTATGAGCAAAATACCTTACTCTTCACAATTAAATAAGCCGTTGATTAATTTCAGCGGCTTATTTGGTTGAGCTCTAGCGCTACGTTTAACTGTAGTAGCTCTAACTTTACTCAGCGATAAAGCTTATACCCAAACAACCTGAAGATGCTCGATTTCAGCAAGAATTTACACGCGTTTAGGCAAGGCATTGATTGCGGGTAATGGTTATTCCCTTTTCAAAATCAATAACGCAGC
>NZ_JAKILD010000007.1 GCF_023283825.1 Shewanella olleyana
CATATTGTTGTGGACTAGGCTCTCGAAGCATGATGATAAACTTGGTTATTATCTGTACTTCTATTAGATCAAAGCCCTAGACGAATGTCTAGGGCTTTGTCAGCAGTCTGAGGCTTCCTAAGGAAGCCTTTTTTAAATGCGTTAAATCGTTTTCCTGATATTAACCTGTGCCAAAACTTTATCGGTACACTATTCAACTTCTGCAGCATTTTCTGCGGCGGCATTGGCTGAAATTTGTTTTCTATCAAAATTATCATTCAGTAAAATCAAATCAGCAATTGCGGCTCTTAACTTCACCGAGGCAGGCGCTTTTTTGGTCGTTCTTTGGCTCAGAGATTCTCGTAATAATACGACTTCTAATAATTTCTCGAGTGATTCACTATCTTTGATGTCTAAAGGCGGGAGTTTTTTATCTGCGGCTTGACTGTATTTATCATATTCGGCGATAAGTGATTCAATCGCTTCATCAACTCTTGCGGTCTTTTCCATATTAGCACCCTGCTCCGTTATATATTTTGCATCCTATAACTGAACCTATAACACAGTCGTCTGAGATACAAGTTTTCTTCAAGCTTGCTAATAAGTAAGTATTGAAATTAAGACAGATTTTTCAGCGATAACTAATGATATTAGATGATCAAAAGCAATAAAAAAGCGCCTTAATTATAATATATAGTAATTAGGCGCTTTATTCTTTTCTCACTGCTGGTGCTGGTGCTGGTGCTAGTAACCGACTTCAGCAAATTAAAGGAAATCTACACTTTAGATAAAGTACGCTCTTTAGCGCTCCAATCTAAATGGTACTTTTCACCGGCAGGCTTATCGGTACGTTCAAATGTATGTGCGCCGAAAAAATCACGCTGACCTTGAAGTAAGTTGGCCGGTAACGTTTCACTACGGTAACTATCGTAATACGCCACAGCAGAGCTAATACACGGTGCTGGAATGCCTTGCATTACTGACGCTGCTACCGTCTTGCGCCAATTCATATGCTTAGCTGATAAACTGTCACTGAAGGTTTGCGCCATCAGTAAGTTAGGAAGCGCTGCATCATCTTGATAAGCTTTGGTAATTGACTGTAAGAAAGTCGCACGTATGATACAACCTGCACGCCAAATCTTAGCAATTTCAGCAAAATCTAACGACCAATTTTGCTCTTTTGCAGCCATAGCCATTAATTGGAAACCTTGTGCGTAGCAACACACTTTGGCGCAATACAATGCATCTTCAAGGTTGGCAATAAACTCCGCTTTTTCAGCATCGTTAAGTGCAACTTTAGCTGGACCTGCAAGCTTTGAGCTTAAGTTAACTCGTAAATCTTTTTGTGTGCTCACAGCACGTGCATAGACAGCTTCTGCAATCGTTGGCGCTGGGCAACCAATTTGTAAACTGCTCACAGCAGTCCACAATCCAGTGCCTTTCTGGCCTGCTTTATCTAATATCATTTCAACCAGAGGTTGACCCGTTAACGGATCATCTTGTTGTAAAACCTCTGCACTGATTTCCATCAAGTAGCTGTTTAGGCTACCTTGATTCCAACCATGGAAAATATCACCAATTTCATGAGCAGTTAAACCTAAACCATCATGAAGTAACTGATAAGCTTCGCAAATCAATTGCATATCGGCATATTCAATACCGTTATGTACCATTTTTACATAATGACCAGAACCAGCTGGACCAATATATGTGGTACATGGCTCGCCTTCAGTGACTGGGTTGCCAGGCTCGAAGCGTTCAATGGGTAAACCTGTTTCAGGGTCGACTTTAGCCGCCATGGCTTTCCATACAGGCGCAACATATTGCCATGCATCTTTGTCGCCACTCGGCATGAGCGATGGGCCAAAGCGCGCACCAACTTCACCACCAGAAACAGCTGAACTAAAGAACACAAACTTGCCTTTAAAGCGCGCTTCACGTTCAACGGTATCAGTCCATAAACTGTTACCTGTATCAACAATAATATCGTCAGATTCGATACCAGCATCAATTAAAGCATTACACACACCATCAACTGGCCCACCAGCAGGAACAGATAGAACGATGACGCGGGGTTTAGCCAGAGAGTCGAGCATTTCGGTAAGATTATTACAACCAAGCATTCGGGGGGCTTTGTCGGCTTTTCTTTCCGCTTGTTCTTGATTAATAGCAGCATTTACTTTTTCACTGTCAAGATCAAAAGCGGCCACCAGGTAGCCATTATCAGCTATGTTTAACGCGAGATTTTTGCCCATTACACCGAGGCCGATAACACCGATGTCAGAACGAAATGGTAGGGTATTCATTATTATTTTCCAAAGGTCACAGAGATTAATCGCGCGTAGCGAATCCATTTGAAGGGGGATTATACGGATTTATGTAACAAAATTACAGTCGCAATATGTGTACACACTATTGCTGAAATAGGAAAACAAGCATTAAACAAGTTATATCTAATAAACACAGTAAGTTATTAAACAGTAAGTTAGTAAAGAAGGCTCATTAGTTCTAATAAGAAAATATAACAAAGGCATTATGGGTATTTTGTAAAACTTTAATCTGATATTCCCTAATACTATTCGTGAGTTAACATTTCAACCGTATAAGTCATACAAAAGCGTGATTGAAGTACAAATTTTATCATTTCGCACTCCTAAAGTACCTCTAAATTGGTACATTAACTGCAACGTTAATCCATAATAAGCGTGAATAATGATCCCTACAACGACACAAGAAAGGCTGCTTAACCTCGACTATATGACCTTGTTAGTGTTCTTAAGGTTGTACGAATTTCAAAGCGGAAAACTAACTGCTGAATCATTTAACGTTCCTCAATCAAAAATAAGTCGCTGTTTATCACGACTCAGAGATGCCTTCGATGACCCACTGTTTGTAAAAAAAGTCTCGGGTCTTGAGATAACGGATAAATCTCAGCGCTTATACCCTATTCTAAAAAGAATCGAAATTAACCATATCGATCTTGCCCAAGAAATTGATAAAAGTATCGATAGTCTTGATAACGACATCACCATTCACGCACCATCTGGTTTCACCAATGGAATTTTAAGAAAACTCTATAATTGCCAATGTAATAATGCATGCGGTCAAACATGTGTGAAATCTGCTGTACTTCAAGATAATGGTCCAAATGATGAAGAAATGCTGCTGAATAATCAGTGTGATGTTGTCATTACTTGTAACCCATCTATTCATGTCGGCATCCAAAGCACAAAGATCTGTGAAGTCACAGACACCTTTGTTGTTGCCAGACAAGACCATCCGATTTGGGACGAAATTTATAAGCCCATTCTCGATAGAGTGCTAAATTATCCCGTGATCCTTACAGAGGTTTTACACTTTAATAGTGAACTTGCAGCGACGCCGTTAAAACAATTTGCTGATGGTAGAACACGCGATTTAAAAGTGGCAGCCAAAACCAATAATCTCAATGAGATTTCTGACTTTTTGACTGGCACCGATGCCATTACGTTAGTGGTATCTCAAGGCGCTGTTGATTACCTAACGCATGATGACTCAATTCGAGCACAAATAGTGCCAAGAGCCGAACGCGCTGAACTGATGCGTAATAAGCCAAATATGACCTTGTATATGCAAACTCGCAAAACTGAGCGAAAGCTAACGGACTGCGTTAAAAGCAAACTCGCTGAACTCATTACAACAGGTGCAAATGGTTGTATTAAAGCCTGTCAGTACGAACGCTAATAACTAACCAAGCCAAAACAAAACAATACCAGCCATATTAAGTTGGTTGGTATCTCTTCTTTCAGTTCATTAAACTCACTTCCTACAGCACAAATACTCTATTAAATAATTCACTTATTTGACTCCATTCTCAATTGCCCGCAAGATAATTTAAGTTATTGCTCTGATTTTTCATAAGTAACACTTTGAATTGTGTAATGACATTCGGCTACAACTACAACTATTAAGTACAGCTACAGCCAAAATAAAAAACGACTCATACTCAATTGTTAAGAATGGAATCAAGATGCACAGACAAAATATCATCATTACTGGCGCAAGCTCGGGCTTAGGGCAAGGGATGGCACTTGAATACGCTAAGCAAGGTTCAAACTTAGGCTTGTGTGCGAGACGCACCGATCGTTTAGAAGAACTTAAAACTCAAATAAACCAAGCTTACCCTAATGTGACGGTGTTGATATTGGCGTTAGATGTTAATGACCACCAGCAGGTTTTCGAGGTCTTTGAGCAGTTCAATACGAAAATGGGCAGTGTTGATAGAGTGATCGTTAATGCGGGTATGGGTAAAGGTGGCTCAATTGGTACAGGATTATTTGAAGCCAATAAACAAACTGCACAAACTAACTTTGTCGCGGCATTAGCCCAATGTGAAGCGGCGATGCAGATTTTCAGACAACAGAACTATGGTCATCTGGTCACGGTTTCATCTATCAGTGCCTTACGCGGGTTTAGACGCGCAATGACCGTCTACGCAGCCACCAAAGCAGGATTGTCATCGTTAACGGAAGGGATTCGATTAGATGTAATGAATACCCCTATAAACGTCACTTGCGTTCACCCAGGCTATATTAAAACAGAAATAAACGATCACGCGGATGGCGCACCATTTATGGTGGATGCTGAAACAGGTTGTCGGGCTATGGCAAATGCTATCAATAAAGAGCGAGCTAACTGCTATGTGCCAAGTTATCCATGGGCGTTTATCCAGCTAATACTGCGAGTTTTACCTGATAAACTTTTGCGAAAAATGAGTTAAATAAGCAACAACTCGCTGCTTTAACAAACTAAAACCAACCTATATCGTTCAATAAATAATTTGATACCGGTTCATCTAAAATAATAAAAAACACATAAAAAAAGAGAAGCTAATAGCTTCTCCTTTTAGTAATTGATTTCAAAAACTCACTTAAGCTCGGTAATATTGATTGAACCTTTACCGTAAGTTGGGTGACCTTTTTGCTGCTCTTCAGGCAATTGATTAATACAATAATTGATATAAAAGATATTCAGCACCACAGTGAAAAATTTGTTCATTTTGAAATCAATACCGAAATTCACGTGGGCATAATCTTGCAACGCTGCCCGCGCTCTGAATGACCAAAATACGTATAAGAAAAAAGCTGCGGTTAATAACAAGGTCCCTATCGCCCCGATAAAGCCGAATTCGCTATGGGATAACACCCCACCAAAACCAAAACATACAGCAATAGAAAGTACAAACGAATCATCTGCGGTACGAATTGAGGTGATCTCATCCATTTTAGGATATTTAGCAAACAGCCAAATGATCGGATATATCCCACCAGTAAATACCGTTAACCAAAAGAGTCGGCTAGTTTTTGTATTAATCTTTTCAGGTAATTCTTTAATGTTGTTCATAAACGTAGATCAAGCCTTTGTCTTTTTACTGATTAAAAATAACGGGTCAACTATTTTGGTTAACAGTATCGATTATAAGATAAAAATCGCAGAAGTTTGATTAAATAACACTATAAATCAGCACTTAACTCCCATTTTAGACCAAATACACACCATATCCAGCTCATTAACCACAATCTTTAACAGTAAACCCTAATAAACAAAAAACGAGCCTTCTGGCTCGTTTTAGGTAATTAAATATTTAACTAGGTTGCTGATAAAGATTTGCTAAACCGTAAGCTCCTTAGTGAGCGAGTCAGCGTATCCCATTTTCGTTAACGCACTGCGGACAATATCCAATGTCATTGGATCTTCAATTGTCGCAGGTACAGTGTACTCATTGTTATCAGCAATCTTACGCATGGTGGCACGTAATATTTTACCTGAGCGGGTTTTAGGTAATTTTTGTACCGCGCTGACCAATCTAAATGAAGCTACGGGGCCAATTTCATGGCGTACTAATGCCAGCAGCTCTTTATATAGTTGTTCATCCGATAAGTTAACCCCATTTTTGAGCACCACTAACCCAAGTGGCACTTGGCCTTTAAGCTTATCCTGTACCCCAATCACAGCTGCTTCAGCAACCGCATCATGCTGACATAACACCTCTTCAAAGCGCCCAGTGGATAATCGATGACCCGCGACATTAATGATGTCATCAATACGACTCATAATATAAAGGTAACCATCCTCATCGATATAGCCCGCATCACCCGTTAAGTAATATCCGTCATACATAGATAAATAGCTGTCCACATAACGAGCGTCATTATTCCAAAGCGTGGTGAGATTACCCGGTGGTAATGGCAGTTTAATCACCACATTACCACTTTCATTGGCAGGCACTTGATCGCCCATGGCATCGAGTACTTCGACCTGATAACCAGGAACAGGTCTTGCGGGCGATCCCGCTTTAACTTCAATCGGATCAACGCCCATTAAGTTAGCAGCGACTGGCCAGCCAGTTTCTGTTTGCCACCAATGATCGATAACAGGCTTGTTAAGTTTATCTTGCGCCCAATAAAGGGTATCTGGATCGCAACGCTCTCCCGCCAAAAAGACTTGTCCTAAACAAGATAAATTAACGCCTTTAAGGAGTTCGCCATTGGGATCTTCACGTTTAATGGCTCTGATAGCCGTCGGGGCAGTAAAAAAGCTTTTCACATTATAGTTTTCAATAATACGCCAAAATGCACCCGCATCTGGCGTGCCTACAGGCTTACCTTCATACATTAATGTGGTAGCGCCAGCCATTAATGGCCCATAAACAATGTAAGAATGACCAACGACCCAGCCCACATCCGATGCTGCCCAAAATACATCCCCAGCTTCGATATTATAAATATGCTTCATTGACCACGTCATGGCGACAGCGTGACCACCATTGTCTCGCACCACGCCTTTTGGTTGCCCTGTGGTGCCTGAGGTATACAGCACGTACAAAGGATGAGTTGACTCCACAGGCACACAATCAACAAAGGGTGCATCTGCAATTGAAGCCTGCCAGTCAGCATCTCTCACTGGTTGCATCTCAGCAGTGTATTGAGGACGATTTAAAATAACGCAGTGATTCACTTTGTGGCTTGCCTGTTCTAGCGCTTCATCTAACAAAGGTTTGTATTTCACGACCCCCGAAGGCTCGATACCACATGACGCTGACAAAACTAATTTAGGTTTAGCATCGTTAATTCGTGTGGCTAACTCATTGGCCGCAAAGCCACCAAATACCACAGAATGAATAGCACCAATACGAGCACACGCTAACATGGCATAAGCAGTTTCTGGCACCATAGGCATATAAATCACCACCCTATCGCCCTTTTCAATGCCAATAGATTGCATGTAACCCGCTAAACGACTGACCTGAGAAAGTAACTCTTGATAGCTAATACTGTATTGATTTTGAGTGACTGGACTCACATATTCGATGGCGATTCGATCGCCATGTCCCGCCTCAACATGCCTGTCTACAGCATTGAAACAGGTGTTCATTTTACCGCCTGCAAACCACTGATAAAACGGCGCATTCGATTCATCCAACACTTGTTCAAACGGTGTATACCATGTCACAGCTTGTGCGGCTTGCTGCCAAAACCCTTGCTTATCTTGCAAAGATTGCTGATGCATTTGCTTTCCTAATCCAGCCATCTTCAACTCCCCTGTATCATGCTTGTAAGTTAATCTTTAATCACAACGATTATTTTTATTTCATTATGGCGTGGTTAAAAAATAAACCCCATTAGACCAAGGGATATAGCTTTTAGCTCACCCAAAACCAGCTACTTTGACATAAACTCAACAGCTAACGCATTGAAATTAAAACACTCGTATAAATTTTCATAACCAACAATCAGTGATAGCTGATATACTATGACAGCTTAATCACAGGCACTTTTGTAGAATTATCACCTCAATTGGCAAGCTCGATTTACAATAATCTCAGTCAAAAAACCAATTCCAAACTGGCATCAAACTTTACCTTTACGTAAACTTCATATATCTTGCATCAAAAGACGTACTTTTGGTGAAACGATGAGCGCAAACTTGAACCCACAATCCACATATTCAATCAGTGATTTATCAAAAGAATTTGATATCACCACACGAAGTATTCGTTTCTACGAAGACCAAGGGCTTATTAAGCCTAAACGCCGTGGGCAAACCCGTATTTACAGTCTAAAAGACCGTGTACGTTTAAAGCTAATTTTGCGCGGTAAACGCTTAGGGTTTTCATTAGCTGAAACCCGTCGTTTGTTTGAACTGTACGATGCTGATAAAAGCAGTACATCACAACTTCATACCATGCTTGATTTAGTTGAAGAAAAGAAAGCATCACTGCAACAGCAAATGGACGATATTAAAGTGGTACTAATGGAGCTCAATTCTGCAGAGCAGCAATGTCGCGCGGCACTTGAGCAAGAAAAGTAATCACTGAACGTGTTAGACCCATTGGAAAGTACAAAGTAGAAAATAAAACTACAACAATAAAAAAGCAGTAAGTTCAAATAGCTAAACTCATCGACGCTTTTGGCCTTACGCAGTAAAAATAAGCATTTAGTCAAAAATAAGCACTAAAGCTTAATAGTAGAAAACCGTCACATCATAAAAGGTAAGCATTGGGTCACTAAGAATCCAAGCTTACCAATGTTAGCAATAACAGTTAGACCATAAAAATTATAAGCCAAAGAAACAACATAGTTTCACGGCAGCAGTAACCTATATTCAACAGGACACAAGACAATGACATCACTCTACACAAGCCTTAATTTTGGCCTGGGCGAAGACGTGGACATGCTTCGCGACGCCATCAATGATTTTGCAACTAACGAAATTGCCCCTATCGCAGCACAAGTTGATCAAGACAATGCATTCCCTAATCACATGTGGCCAGTTCTAGGCGAAATGGGGTTACTCGGAGTCACCGTTCCTGAAGAATTTGGCGGCGCAAACATGGGCTACCTTGCCCATGTAGTAGCAATGGAAGAAATCTCCCGCGCATCTGCCTCTATTGGCCTGAGTTACGGCGCACATTCAAATTTATGTGTTAACCAAATTAACCGTAACGGCAATGATGCCCAACGTGCAAAGTACCTGCCTAAATTAGTTAGCGGTGAGCACATTGGTGCTTTGGCTATGAGTGAACCGAATGCGGGTTCTGATGTTGTTTCAATGAAGCTTAATGCCCGTAAAGAAGGCGATCGCTACATTCTTAACGGTAACAAAATGTGGATCACCAACGGTCCAGACGCTGACACCTTAGTGATTTATGCTAAAACCGATATCGATAAAGGCCCCCACGGCATTACCGCTTTCATCATTGAAAAAACCTTTAAAGGCTTCAGCACAGCGCAAAAGCTAGACAAACTCGGCATGCGTGGTTCAAACACCTGTGAGTTAGTTTTTGAAGACTGTGAAGTCCCAGAAGAAAACATTCTTGGCGGTCTAAACAATGGCGTCAAAGTCCTAATGAGCGGCCTAGATTATGAACGTGTTGTGCTATCAGGTGGCCCATTAGGCATCATGAATGCCTGTATGGATATTGTGGTGCCATACATTCACGAGCGTGAGCAGTTTGGTAAATCAATCGGTGAATTCCAGTTAATTCAGGGCAAAATCGCTGATATGTACACTGGCATGAATGCCGCAAAATCTTATGTCTATAACGTGGCTAAATCATGTGATCGCGGTGAAACGACCCGTAAAGATGCTGCAGGCGCAATCCTATACAGTGCTGAATTGGCAACAAAAATGGCATTAGATGCGATTCAGTTACTGGGCGGAAATGGTTATATCAATGAATATGCTACAGGCCGCTTACTGCGTGATGCCAAGCTATATGAAATCGGCGCAGGCACCTCAGAGATCCGTCGTATGCTGATTGGTCGTGAGCTTTTCAACGAAACAAAATAGTTGGCCCCAAAAGCTAACGTTAGAAGAACATAACTTAAACCAAATTATGGGCTAACAGCCTGTACCAAGGTAAATAGAAAGTGTTTTGCGTAACATGGTTGGGAGTTCCCCCATTGTCTCAGCCATGTTATCGCTCCCCTTTATCAAATAAGGATATGCATTGTGACGCAATTGAGCAGCCGTATTAACTCCCGTAGCGATGATTTTAAAGCCAAGCATAATGACATGGCCGCCATCGTTGACGACTTAAAAATCAAACTCGCAAAGATTGAACAAGGTGGCGGCCCTGCTGCCCTTGAGCGTCATTTATCGAGAGGTAAATTGCTTCCCCGTCAACGTGTTGAAAAACTACTCGACCCAGGCTCGCCATTTTTAGAAATTTCCCAATTCGCAGCCTACGAAGTTTATGACGAAGCCGTTCCTGCAGCAGGTGTGATTGCTGGCATTGGCCGAGTGAGCGGCGTTGAGTGCATGATTATCGCAAATGACGCCACAGTAAAAGGTGGCACTTACTACCCCATTACCGTTAAAAAGCATTTACGTGCGCAAGATATCGCTAGCCGTTGTCACCTGCCTTGTATTTACCTTGTCGATTCAGGCGGGGCTAACTTGCCTCGCCAAGATGAAGTGTTCCCAGATCGTGACCATTTCGGACGTATCTTTTACAACCAAGCACAAATGTCAGCCAAAGGCATTCCGCAAGTGGCAGTAGTGATGGGCTTATGTACCGCGGGCGGCGCTTATGTGCCAGCCATGGCCGATGAATCAATTATTGTAAAAGAGCAAGGCACCATCTTTTTAGCGGGGCCGCCACTGGTTAAAGCAGCAACAGGCGAAGAAGTCTCAGCAGAAGAACTGGGCGGCGCTGAAGTGCACACCAAAATTTCAGGTGTGGCAGATCACTTAGCCCAAAATGATGACCATGCACTAGAACTTGCTCGCAA
The DNA here is from genome assembly GCF_023283825.1 of Shewanella olleyana. GTDB lineage: Bacteria > Pseudomonadota > Gammaproteobacteria > Enterobacterales > Shewanellaceae > Shewanella > Shewanella olleyana. The sequence goes on from NZ_JAKILD010000007.1 coordinate 10,755, forward strand.
ATCGATTGCCCGCCTAAATCATCATAAACAAATTGAAGCTCAGTTAAGTCCAGTTAAACCGCCAAAGTTTGATATTAATGAGCTTTACGGCATTGTCGGTACCGATCTTAAAAAACCATTTGATGTAAAAGAAGTCATTGCCCGCGTGGTCGATGACTCTGACTTTGACGAGTTCAAAGCGAATTACGGTAATACCTTAGTGTGTGGTTTTGCCCGTATTCATGGCTACCCTGTCGGTATTGTGGCCAATAACGGCATTTTGTTTTCAGAGTCAGCCCAAAAAGGCGCGCACTTTATTGAATTATGTTGCCAGCGCAAAATCCCATTATTGTTCCTGCAAAACATCACTGGCTTCATGGTGGGTAAAAAATACGAACATGAAGGCATCGCCAAGCACGGCGCTAAAATGGTTACCGCTGTTTCTTGTGCCAGCGTACCGAAATTCACCGTCATTATTGGCGGCAGTTATGGCGCTGGTAACTATGGTATGTGTGGCCGCGCATTCGAGCCAACCATGATGTGGATGTGGCCAAATGCCCGCATCTCAGTCATGGGCGGCGAGCAAGCTGCGGGCGTGTTAGCCACAGTGCGCCGTGACGGTTTAGCCCGTAAAGGCCAAGAATGGTCTGATGAAGACGAGCAAGCGTTTAGAAAACCTATTGTTGAGCAGTACGATAAAGAGGGTCATCCGTACCATGCCAGTGCACGTTTATGGGATGACGGCATTATCGATCCAGCGCAAACCCGAGATGTTGTCGGTTTAGCGTTATCCGCGGCGTTAAATGCGCCTATTGAAGATACCAAGTTTGGTGTGTTCCGCATGTAATTGCGGTTATTCATTCAATATCAATAGGAGCATCAAACATGGTAATAGCCAACCAATATCAGTACATTCAATGCCAGCTTAACCAAGGCGTTGGAGAATTAATTCTAAACCGCGCAGAAAAGCACAATGCGTTTGATGAAGTGATGATCAATGAAATGATCACCGCCATTGAAGCATTTGCAAATGACGATGAGTGCCAGCAATTAATCTTGCGCGCAAACGGTAAAAACTTCAGCGCTGGCGCCGACCTTAATTGGATGCGCAAACAAGCAAAAATGGACTTTGAGCAAAACCTAAGCGATGCCAACGAGCTGGCTAAATTAATGCACGTACTGGATAAGTTTCCTAAGCCCACCATTGCTTTAGTCAATGGGGCGGCTTTTGGCGGCGCATTAGGATTAATTTGTTGCTGCGATATCGCCATCGCAAATAGCCACGCAAGTTTTTGCTTAAGTGAAGTCAAACTCGGCCTTATCCCTGCTGTCATCAGCCCTTATGTGGTTCGCGCCATGGGCAACCGCCAAGTTCGCCGCTACATGTTAACGGCAGAGCGCTTTAGCGCAGAAGTCGCTGTAACCCATCAAGTGATCCATGAGATTAATGATGATTTAGATGCCGCAGCGCAGCCATTCATTGATGCATTTAATGGCAATAGCCCACAGGGTATGGCTTGGGTTAAAACCTTAGTATCTCGCCTTGAAGATGGCGTCATTGACGACAAAACCCTTGCCTATACCAGTGAGCAAATTGCTCGCATTCGTGTGTCAGATGAAGGCCAAGAAGGCCTCAATGCATTTTTTGAAAAACGCTCGCCAGCTTGGACCAATAAGCAACAAAACGCCAAGCCTGATGCACAAGGAGCTCAATAATGTTTACCAAATTATTAATTGCTAACCGCGGTGAAATTGCTTGTCGCATCATCAATACAGCTCGCGCCATGGGCGTGCGCACGGTAGCGCTTTATTCTGATGCTGATGCCAATGCCCGTCATGTGGCCATGGCTGATGAATCATTTCATATAGGCGGCAGCGCCCCAGCAGACTCTTATTTAAAAGGCGATTTGATAATCGATATCGCCAAAAAATCTGGTGCTGAAGCCATTCACCCAGGTTACGGCTTCTTGTCAGAAAACGCTGACTTTGCCCGCAGCTGTGAACAAAACGGCATTGCTTTTGTTGGACCTGGTAGCGACGCTATCGACTCAATGGGCAGCAAGAGCGCGGCAAAAATCATTATGGGCGCAGCCAATGTGCCGTTAGTGCCGGGTTACCATGGTGATGACCAAACCGATGAAACATTGCTTACTGAAGCTGAAAACGTCGGCTACCCTATGCTAATTAAAGCCGCTTACGGCGGCGGTGGTAAAGGCATGCGTATCGTTGAAAGCCAAGCAGAAGTGCAGGATGCGATAAACTCAGCCCGCCGTGAAGCTGCCTCATCATTTGGTAACGACAAACTCTTAATGGAGCGCTACTTACGTCAGCCGCGCCATGTTGAAGTACAAGTATTTGCTGATACCTTTGGCAACACCATTTACTTATCAGACCGTGATTGTTCAATTCAGCGCCGTCACCAAAAAGTGGTTGAAGAAGCGCCAGCACCTGGGCTTTCAGATGCACTGCGTCAACAAATGGGCGAAGCCGCTGTAGCCGCAGCAAAAGCCATTGATTATGTGGGCGCAGGTACCGTTGAATTCTTACTCGATACTGACGATAGCTTCTACTTCATGGAAATGAACACTCGCTTACAAGTGGAGCATCCTGTTACCGAAATGGTCACTGGCCAAGACTTAGTTAAGTGGCAGTTAATGGTAGCTAGTGGCAGTGAATTACCGCTTAAACAAGATGAAGTCAGTGTTCACGGACACTCATTTGAAGTTCGTATTTACGCTGAAGATCCACGCAATGAATTTTTGCCAGCAGCAGGTAAATTAAACTTCCTGCGTGAGCCAGACCAAAACCGCCATGTGCGTATTGACTCAGGTATTCGTGAAAACGATGTCATCAGTAACTTTTACGACCCAATGATTTCAAAATTAATTGTCTGGGACGAGTCTCGCTCACGTGCGCTGCAACGATTAACCCATGCATTAAGCTCATACCAAATCAGTGGCCTTAAACATAATATCGAATTCTTGGCCAACATTGCTGAGCACAAAGCCTTTGCTGAAGCGGACTTTTGCACCGACTTTATCGAGCGCTACTCAAGCAGCTTGATTGGTGATGTAACCAATGATTTCGATAACGCTATTGCGTTAGCTGGTCTGTATCAAGTTCTTGCTCGTCAAGAAGCAGCAAAGGTTAACGCCACCAATAGCGATGACCCATACTCGCCTTGGGGACAAGTAAGCGGCTTTAGACTCAATAGCGCCAGCATTCATCATGTATCACTGCTGACTGAACATGCCAATACTCATGCAGGTAACAATAACAGTGCCAGTGACAGTGATGAGTCGGCACTGCAAAACCTCGTCATTACCGACTTGGGCGATGCACTGCATCTTGGTCTAAACGGTCAAGCCCTCAAGCTTGCTGGCTCAATTCAGGATGACGTATTACTGGCTGAAATTAACGGCCATAAAAGCAAAGTCCCTGTAAGCCATGAAGGTGATGATTTCACCCTATTCCTTCCATCTGGCAGTTATCACTTTAAAGCGGTATTAGATCAAGAAGCTGAAGATACATCCGATAGCGCAGATAAATTAAATGCGCCGATGAACGGCACTGTGGTGACACATTTAGTTGAAGTGGGCGATACCGTCACTGAAGGCCAAGGTTTATTGGTAATGGAAGCAATGAAAATGGAATACACCATTGAAGCGCCATTTGACGGAGTCGTCAGCGAGTTTTACTTCCAAAGCGGCGAGCTGGTTACCGATGGTGCCCAGCTCCTAAATGTAGAAGCACTCAATGTCGAAGCTGCAGACAAGGAAGACTAATGATGAATGTATCTGGTCTTCCTAAAAAGGTGAGCATCTTTGAAGTTGGCGCTCGTGACGGCCTGCAAAATGAAAAGGCTGTGACGACCCAAGACAAGCTTACTTTGATTGAGCAATTGGCTGAGGCAGGCATAACCCGTATTGAAGCAGGCAGTTTTGTGTCACCTAAATGGGTGCCACAAATGGCCGACTCAGGTGAGGTTTTTACTCAGCTAAATCAACATAACCAACGTAAAGCTGGAGTAGTCTATTCCGCACTGACACCGAATTTAAAAGGGCTGGAACTCGCGCTTGACGCTGGCGCCGATGAAGTTGCCATCTTTGGCGCAGCATCAGAAACCTTTAGTCAGCGCAATATTAACTGCTCAATTGCAGAGTCCATTGCCCGCTTTGAGCCAGTCATGGCGCTAGCTAAAGCAAAAAACATCCCTGTTCGCGGCTATGTCTCTTGCGTGCTTGGCTGTCCTTACGAAGGTGACATTGATATTAACGAAGTCGCCCGCGTGTCTGAAATACTTTACAAAATGGGCTGTTACGAGATTTCTCTTGGCGACACCATAGGTGTTGGCACGCCCATTAAAGCCCGTAAGATGGTTGAAGCTGTCGCTAAATTAGTGCCTGTTGAAAAACTCGCACTACACTTTCATGACACCTACGGCCAAGCACTCGCCAATATTCAGGCCTGTTTAGATACTGGCGTGAGTGTCATTGACTCATCGGTTGCAGGACTGGGTGGCTGCCCTTACGCCAAAGGCGCATCAGGCAACCTTGCCACCGAAGATGTTGTTTACATGCTGCACGGCATGGGCATAGAAACTGGTGTTGATTTAACGAAACTTGCTAAAGCTGGCAATCAAATAAGCCAAGCCTTAGGCCGAGACAACGGTTCAAAAGTGGCTAAAGCCATTAGCGCGGATTAGTTTTTAGTTACAGCAGAGCTATTAGCTCAAGTTAACGAGCTAATAGACAAACACAGAATAAGTACACACTTTGCACCTTAGCAAACTGAAAAGGACAAGATGATGGCAGGACTCAACAAAGTCGTTCAAAGCTACGAAGAAGCCTTACAAGGTTTAACAAATGACATGACCATCATGGTCGGTGGTTTTGGCCTATGCGGTATTCCAGAAGGCTTAATTAACCACATGGTAAAAATGGGCGTATCTGGTTTAACTGCCATTTCAAATAATGCGGGTGTGGACGATTTCGGTTTAGGCTTACTGCTTAAACAACGTCAAATCGCCACCATGATCGCCTCATACGTCGGTGAAAATGCCACTTTTGAGCAGCAAATGCTCTCAGGTGAACTTAATGTCATCTTAACGCCACAAGGCACATTAGCTGAGAAAATCCGAGCTGGCGGCGCGGGTATCCCTGCCTTTTTCACAGCTACAGGTTATGGCACCCCAATTGCTGACGGTAAAGAAACCCGTGAAATCAAAGGCCGTCATTACGTGCTTGAAGACTCACTTACCTCAGACTTTGCCCTTGTTCGCGCTTGGAAAGCTGACACCATGGGTAACTTAATCTTCCGTAAAACTGCAGCTAACTTCAATCCTATGATGGCGACTGCTGGCAAGATTACCGTTGTAGAAGCAGAAGAAATTGTCCAGCCAGGTGAATTAGATCCAAACCACATTCATACCCCAGGTATATACGTTGACCGCGTGATCCAAGCCAGCTTTGAAAAACGCATCGAGCAACGTACAGTCAAACCAACTGACGCGGTAGCAAAATAAGGAGCAAGACATGGCATTATCAAGAGAACAACTTGCTCAACGTGTAGCACAAGAAATGCAAGACGGCTTTTACGTTAACCTTGGCATCGGTATCCCAACGCTAGTGGCCAACTACATTCCACAAGGCATGAGCGTCATGCTGCAATCTGAAAATGGCTTATTAGGTATGGGCGAGTTCCCAACTGAAGAAACCATTGATGCAGACCTTATCAATGCAGGTAAGCAAACCGTCACCGCTGTTGATGGCGCATCATTTTTCTCATCAGCAGAAAGCTTTGCCATGATCCGCGGCGGCCACGTCGACTTAACCGTACTAGGTGCTTTTGAAGTGGATGTTAATGGTTCAATTGCATCATGGATGATCCCAGGCAAGTTAATTAAAGGCATGGGCGGTGCAATGGACTTAGTGGCTGGCGCTGACAATATTATCGTCACCATGATGCACGCTGATAAAAAAGGTAACTCAAAGCTACTGCCTTTATGTGAGCTGCCATTAACAGGTTATGGCTGTATTAAACGCGTAATGACTGATCTTGCCTTTATGGAGATCAAAGACGGCGCATTCCACTTGTTAGAGCGCGCACCAGGGGTGTCGGTTGAAGAGATCCAATCTAAGACTGCAGGTAAGTTGGTCGTGCCAGAGCATGTACCAGAAATGGTGTTTTAACTTTTAGCCAAAAGTTAAATGGTTGGTCTTTTAAAATCAAAAGCGAGCTTTATTGGAGGCTCGCTTTTTTGTTGGTTTAATTTGAGTTTTTTGGGATTGTATTTAGCAACCAAGATAACAGCAAGATCAAGGTCGTGGCGCTTCGCCCACACCAGACCAAAAGGGAGTGAACGGCAACTCCCTCTTGGAACACCCACCCGCTCCAACGAAGTGTTTTTCCTCTGACTACTAAGCCAATTCACTACCGCCTCAGAATCGCCATCCCTGGCTCAACTGAGGCTATGTCGGCGTCCTGCCTCCATCACGTGAATTGACTTAACGTCATCGGACACTTCGAATGGAGGTTGTTGAGTAGGCAGGTTTGTTTGATGACTAATTCATAATGTTCATCAAAAACACCTACGTACTACTTTGAATTCATAGCTTTTAAAGCTTCAATGATAATATTATTCTTATCTACTTCAGGTTCACTTTTAGAAAAAACCTGCATAATTAGTTTTATTTTAGTATCACGTTTAAACTCAAGCTTTTGATCATCAGTCATGTCTTTACAATCAAGTGAGTTAGTAATTTGTTCAGCAAGAATACCTGCTTTTAACATTGTCATTTTTTCGGTATTCAGAGAGATAATATGTTTTATTAAGAAAAAGAACACACTAGATAGCCCCCCAATAATCAATGTTGTAGCTGTTATTAATGGTAATCTACTCAACAAGATATCCCATGCACTTACATGAACTAAGTACGGTAAAGTTTTAGTAAAATCTTGACCATTTGCATATATATAAATAGCCATAAAAACTAGGCCTAAAAACGTAAGACCTGCAAACCAATAATATGGTGTTAATTGTTTAGCGGTTTCTTTAGAATGACCTATTGTGTCAAACGTTGTTAGGTTCTTTTCTCTCTGCGCATCAGCTAATTCTTCCTTTATCGCATTTAAAGTGGCCCCCTCTACAATGATATTATTTTTAATATCATTCAATCGAGTTTCTTCGTTCTTTAAAAAGCTAGACTTTGATTTAATTTCAGATTGAAGGCTATCTATCTCAAGTGATTTTTGGTTTACATCAGCAACTGTATTATCAAAATCTTTAGATATAGTTTTTAATTCATTTTGAACTTTTTTTAATGAATTTTGACTAGTCTTTAAGCTTCCCTCTACATTAGCCTTTTCTTGCTCCAAAACATCAATATCACCCTTTAATGCTTTAAAATTATCTTTCTCAATTCTAATTAATCTATTTATTTCATCAGTTTTTCTTGAGGCTTTCTGAATCAAAACTTGAGGTAAATCGCTTGCCTTTTTTAATAACTTTTGTATATTTTTTAATTTCTTCTGGTCTGAATGAAGATAAGTGGCCCTTGCTAATTTTACTGATTCCAATTTACTTCTTTTAGGTAGAATGACACCAATGACTATTTGATGTACTTGATATACTGTTACTTCTTTAGAAATTAATCCCAAACCCTCATATTGAGTAGTTCTTTGTGTTGTTATTTTTTTATCAGTTCCCAAATAAGATATAAGCCTAATAGCACTATCATTCTCTTCATAAGGTGTATTTATACAAGATAACTCTGCTAGGATTATGGGTTCAGAAAATAAAAGAACATTCTCGCCACGCAATGCTGCTTCATCATAGTTAGCAACTAATAACGCACCACGTACGAACTCTTTTTCTTTATCATCAAAGTTTTTAGGGTCAAAATCACTAAAATATCTAATCAATGAGGTGTTTTCATCTGACTTAAAGTTTGAGTAAAATGAATCTAAACCTTCAAGATATTCTTCAAAAGGTGCTGTAATACTGATTTCATCAATTCCACTAAAAACTTCATTCAAGTCAATTTGTGCTAAGTTTTCTCTTTGATTACTCATCTTGCATTCTCTATTCTGACACTATGCCTTTGATACATATAGTGTATCAGTTTTAATATGGAATTAAGTGGAATAAGTGAATAAGTCGTGTCAGATCAAACTTTCTCTATCTACCAACAAATGAACATGCGGGTTCGATGATCTCCGTTGGAAGTGTCTGAATGCGTTAAGCTAATTTGCGTGATGGAGGCAGGACGCCGACATAGCCTCAGTTAAGCCATGGATGGCGAGTCTGAGGCGGTAGCAAATTCGCTTATTTAGCATGAAGAACAACACTTCGCCGGAGCGGCAAGGGATGTCGAGAAGAGAAATGCTGTTGTTTCCCTTTCGTCTGGTGTGGGCGAAGCACCACGACTTTATATCTTAGTGACCGACAGGTCATAAGCAAGACCCCATGTCATCGTGACATTCATATATCCATATACAGCAGATACGAATCAAATAAGGTGGGTCAGATCAAACTTTCTCAGTCCAACACCAAATGAACCTGCCGGCTCGATGTTATCCGTTGGAAGTGTCTGAATGCGTTAAGCTAATTTGCGTGATGGAGGCAGGACGCCGACATAGCCTCAGTTGAGCCATGGATGGCGATTCTGAGGCGGTAACAAATTCGCTTATTTAGCATGAAGAACAACACTTCTCCGGAGCGGCAAGGGATGTCGAGAAGGGAAATGCTGTTGTTTCCCTTTCGTCTGGTGTGGGCGAAGCACCACGACTTTATATCTTAGTGACCGACAGGTCATAAGCAAGACCCCATGTCATAGTGACATTCATATACAGCAGATACGAATCTGAGGCGGTAGTAAATCCGCTTATTTAGCATGAAGCTTATCTACTACAAAAAGTCACTTCGTCAGAGCGGTAAAATTCTTATAAAAATCAGAAAAAAGGGAAATGCTGTTGTTTCCCTTTCGTCATTTTTAATAAAGATTAAGAGCGAAGCACCACGACTTTAAATCTTAGTGACCGACAGGTCATAAGCAAGCATCCATGTCATCGTGACCGATAATAGATCATTGGTACATACATAGCACCAGCTAACAAATAACCAACTCTAATTCAGAAATAAAACACCAATCAAAAATGTTACCCAAAGTGATAAACGAATAGCGACAACTTTTTTAGGCTTTTTAACACCTTCACCAAACTCATTATTACCAAACCCTTCAAAGTCTTTTTTAAATCCCATTGACCACATTATAAACGCACAGAAGTAAATACCTGCTGCATAACTAATATCAAACATATAACTAAAGGCTGATCCCACAATCGCGCATGACAACATCGACATAAAAACAGGTAATACAATATTTTTCATTCAAACTCGCTCTGTAAACTCGAATTTCCCAACCACTGAACAAGCTAAGTGCTCATTCAATATGCCTTTAAACCTAGAGGCTGACGGTAAAAGAAGATTCATTGAAATTTGGGTACTAATCACAATAAGAAAGTCCAATAATAAAAATAGTGACCACTTAGCACAAGCTCAAATATGCCAATGAGTGATGATGGTAACAAGTTTGATTTAATTACCTATTCTGTTAATTTTTAATAAAAAAATGAAATAAATACTGAGTATATGCTGCCTATTTTCAACTGGTAAATTGCAAAGCTGTAAACCTTCTCTATCAGACACTAAATAAGCCTATTGGTATTGTTGCCTCCATTGGAGGTGCATGAATTAGTTAAGTTATTATGCGTGATAAAAGCAGCTCATTCTCCAGTAACCATGCGCTACATCGCGTTTTGATATCACTATCCTAATAAATACAAGACACCTGATTATTATCAAATAACAAAAGTTAGTTTCTTCACAATAAAACCTGTCTTAACGATTATACCAAAGTGCCATATCGACATTGTGTTAATTACACTAAGCTAAAGTAAACGCCTCAAATAAAACAAGTTATATGACTACCGAAAAAAAAGTAGTAGATGGAGTTTACGAAACTAAAAAAATGTACCTCACCATTGGTACTAACTCAGTAAATAAACGCTTTAAGCCATCACGTAAATACATTAGCCGCTATAACATCGAAAAAGAGTCATTAATCCGCCTTAAAGGCATTAATGGTGTGCCGAATTTAATTAGTTTTGATGACCAACAAAAGATACTTGTGATGTCTAAGCTGCCAGGACAAAGCCCTAGCCATTTAAATAAGCAAAATTTACATGATTTAACCGTCATTATTAATAAAATGCTTGATTCTGGTGTTGCTCGTCATGCATTACCTATTCGAGATCTCATCGTTGATAGCAGTAATAAACTGGGGGTCGTTGATTTTGAACGCTCTACTCTAAAGGGCTCCATATTTCGCTTTGATTGGTATGTTGCTAAAAAAGTGACTCACTACCATTTATATCGCTTAATCGCGCAATTTCAGCCTAATTTGTTGACTCGTAAACAAGCCTTAAAACTGAATTTTGTCACTACACTAAGGCAAGCATTTAAGCGCTAGCAAAATAGATGCAACAATAATCTCAAATCTAAGCGAAAACCCATTGATAATATTGCCCCTTTAGCGACAACAAGTTAGGCTCAATCCCTACCTTACTACCTTGGCTGATTGAATGACTTTTGATGTCGTATTGCTATTACTTGCCGGCTTTTTTGGCGGAGTGTTAAATTCACTCGCTGGTGGTGGCAGCTTTATTACTTTCCCTGCGCTTATTTTTGTTGGTGTACCACCGATTATGGCCAATGCCACCAACACCTTTTCATCATTTGCGGGTTACCTTAGTGGCGCTTTTGCCTTTAGACGCGAACTAAGCTCACATAAGAAAGAGTTAGTGGTTATCGTGTTAACTAGCTTACTAGGCGGTGGGTTGGGCGCATGGCTATTGCTTTTAGCCCCTGAAGCAGTATTTCAGCAAGCCATCCCTTGGCTGTTACTCTTTGCTACTGTGCTGTTTATTTTTGGTTCAAGAATAAATCAATTCGTCAGTCGACTCTCAGGTAAACATAAATACGCCTCCCAATTTGGCGCTGTTCTTTTATTCTTAGTTCTTTTATCAATTTGTATCTATGGCGGCTTTTTTAATGCGGGGCTCGGGATTATCGCATTAAGCTACTTAGCCTTGGCTGGTCACTCAGATATTAATGCGATGAATGGCCTTAAACTGATGATTTCATCTTCAGTGTCATTCATTGCTATCATCTTGTTTATTTATAATGATGCCATTGCTTGGTTTGAAGGTGGCGTTGTGCTGATTGGTACGTTAATTGGCGGCTATATGTCTGCTCACATATCAAAACGGATTTCTCAGCGACATATAAGAATATTTGTCATCGTAATGAGTTGCGCTATAACGCTATACTTTTTTGTGGCGACATAATTGAATTTAAGGGAGGGTTTCCCTCAAATTCAAGTTCAGTTTGTCGAGTTTTATCTTTTTGTTGCTTGCTGAAATTAAACGTCAGATAACAATGACTAAAAATGATATCTCACGCCGCCAATAGCTTCTAGTTCGACATTGACATCATCAATCAAGTACAAGGTAGGCTGTGCTTCAATAAAAAACGTAAAGCGCTCTACTTTAGTATGAGCGCCAAATACTGCTCTTGCGCCCAACTTAACATTATCTTTGTTGCTATCAGCAATTTTACCGCCCACGCCCCAATAAAAATGAGGGTGATCGTTAAAATTAAACATTTTATCCAGCGTAAATGAAAAATCATCGAAGCCAACGCCAAACTTGTAATTATCCATTTTAACGTTAATGCCGGAATCACTTCCGACCATGAGGCCAACTTCTGGTGCTGCTGATACTGACGGAGTGATAATTGAGGTGATAAATAGCATTAATGATGTATATAAACGAGCAGACTTCATGGTTAACCCTGATACTTTAAAAAGCCACATCCTAAGGAGTTTGTATATCAGAGTAAATTTTTCAGGTGTTTTACATTCTTTTTAAAACAAATATCTTTAATTAACATCAATACTGATAGCGAGTTTATAACCATTTCATATCAATTTTAATGGTCAAATAAACCTTTGCATTTGAAGTTCAAATACAAGGTAAAGCTGTGATACAACTTAACTGGTAGTTACGGAACCTATTCGATTTCGTCGGTCAGGCCTGAACAAGTTCCGCTTATCTTATTTCAAGATAATTTCTCGCATTCTATATTCACCGGTTAGGGTTCTTACTTCTGGGTACTTGGCTGAAATTTCATTCGACATTTTCTCATCTGACTCACTCCATTTCTCCATGAACTTTTGATATTTAGCCTTGTTAGGTTCCAAATCCTCTGCATTCTCAAAGCTCACCACCAGCAGCATGTTAAAATCACCACTGGTAGGTAAATCACTACCATAAATTTTCCAATCTTTAATAAATCCAAGCTCTTTTTGAATTTTGACAGCTTTTACCCAACTACTTTGTAAGCCTGCTAAATAGATATCGCCCATGTTAGGGTCAACCTTGACGGTCGTCATCATCATTAATTCAGTGCCTATATCATAATCTTCGTATACCTCTAATCTATCCTTTGAAAAAACAGAACTACTCACTAATACACATAATGCCATTATTAAGGTCTTGTTCATTTCGTTCACTCCTAATAGTTAACTAAATTAACCTGCTCATTTTTTAACCAAATAAGCTTAAAGAGTATAGTCGAAAGGGTTATAAACACATGACAAAATATAAACGTGTGGCTTATCAGTTTATTAGAAATAATTAGCAGCATTTATCTTTTCTAAAAGTAAAACTAAAGTGATACAAACATCTGATGAATAAGGATATAAAATATGGACAATGCAAAATTACATTTATCCTTTAACAAAGGATATACAGTCATAACACAATTAAAAACGCCGCTAAAAAGCGGCGTTTTTATGGTTACTTAACTATCACTTTAGACTTACTTAAAAAGCAATCAATATTAAAGCTCTTTGGCAGTATTAGTCGTAAATAACCCTTGGATTTTAGGTGTTATTGTAATCAGCTGAGCGGTTAATACACTCATGCTATAACCGAGCGTGGCACCTATCAGTAATGGCGGTAGTATTGCGACTAAATCAGCGCCTAATGCAAAGGTAATGCAGCAACCGATAAAGGCACCAGGAATAAAGGCTAGCTTTTGATAACTGGCTTGTAAGCACATCGCTGCGGTAGCAATACCAGTAATCGCATATCCAACCATAGGCGAAACAAAGAAGCCACTACCTGAAATAATCAACCAGCCCCAAAATACGCCTGATAAATTGGTGCTCATAGCCATAAACATGCCTTTGACGCCTGTTTCTGTCTGTGCGAAGAAAGTACTACAACTTAGAAAACCGACCCAAGTGACTAATTGAAATACATCTGCAACCCCTGCCCATAATGCGGCTAGTAATCCAGCTGAAATAGCGATTTGCCAACGATGTTCCATAGTTAACCTCTTGATTATAGTTCCCATTAAAAAACTTAGCGTTCTTTAATTTGTACAATACCAAGTAATTTACGCTATTTTGCTGATAAACAAAAGCGATCTAGCACCAACTTTGATGAATAAATCGGCAATTAACTATTCCAGCACCTCTTTGTATTCAATATTACTAATTCAAGATACTTTTTAATTATATGCTCAATATTGTTTTTTAAATTAATTAAAAACTTAAATGAGAATAATTAGTTAGATAAAGAATTGAATTTGTCGCCAAACAAGTGATAGGCATCAAATTTTAGCCATTCAGTTGTTCATTTTTTGTAGATATTTGTATTTTCATGCTTTGAGCAACAGTTTGGAATGATTAGCTAATTTAGGCTGATATCAATCTACTGAATTAGCACAAAGCCAATGACTGTTGTTTTCTATATGAATACACCCGTTGGTAAAATTGAAGTCTAAAGGCAACTCATGAAAAAATATTTATCTACCTCAAGGTTGAACCTAGCCGCTAGCAGTCTTGACTGGGTAATGGGCATGACCATTAAGCAGTCTTTAAGCTTAAAAGATGCTGTGGCGTTAAATGATGTAACTAAATTGGCTATCCCAGATAAACCCATTGAGACCCTGTATATCCATATTCCTTTTTGTCACACCCTTTGTCGTTTTTGCTCATTTCATAAAATTAAATTCAATGAAGGGGTCGCTAAGGCATATTTCAAAGCCTTAAGACAAGAGATCCGTACCGTCATCGCCCAAGGATATCGTTTTAATCGAGTTTATATTGGCGGCGGCACCACGACGATTTTAGAAGACGAATTGATTGAAACAATCGAGATGATCAAATCAATCACGACAGTTCGTGAAGTGTCCTGCGAGAGTGACCCAATCTATTTTAAAGAAGGTAACCCGCATTTACTTAAAGGCTTAGTCGATCGTATGTCGATTGGTGTGCAAAGCTTTGACGATAAAATCTTAAAAGCCAGTGGCCGATTTGAAAAGTTTGGTAGCGGACTACAACAAGCTGAATATGTTAGCCGCGCTATTGAAGTTATCCCAACCGTCAATCTAGATATGATGTACGGTTTTAAAATGCAAACGCCTGAAACCGTTGCTAATGATTTAGCCCAAACCATACGACTCAGCCCAGATCAAATTACCACTTATCCGCTTACTGTTGGTATTGGTCAAAACCGTAAAAAAGCCGGTTGTTTAGCGGGTAATCCTGAAGATTTATGGCCACAGTTTTTAGCTGTGAAAGAAGCCATGGGTGAACGTTACATTATGGAGTTTCCGTGGACATTCAGCCGTAACTTCGGCCAACCGGTTGCAAATAAATATGTGTTAGATGGTGAAGATTGCTTTGGTGTGGGTTCTGGTGCTTTTGGACGCTTTGGTGAGCAGTTTAGGATTTCAAGCTTTGATATTCCTGATTATATTAGTCGAATCAATGCTGGGCTCTCTGGCACTTGCTATACTAAACCGTTAGAAAATAAAGCTTTATTGCAGCATCATTTAATGATGATGATGGGTCATGGCTTGTTAGATAATCAACAATTTAAAGCCCACACGGGTAAATCTCTTTGGCAAGCCTTCCCGCTAGAGATGAGTTATTTAATTTCAGCAGGCGCACTGACTAAACAAGGCAATAATTACCAAACGACAACCGAAGGCCAATTTATTGCACTTAAGATGTTTTCTGGTTTCTTGGCTGGTATGGATTACTTGCGCGAACAAGCAAGAGAATTACCACTCACCATGTCAGTGGCTGAAACTGAAGACGATAGCCAAGCTTCTTCGATTATCACTTCATAACAGGCATTTGCTGACATACTAGCTCATGCCTAAAGTCATGTCTCATGCCTTATCAACTCGCAATCACTATTATTGCGAGTTGATACTCTATATAGCAATCTTATACCCAAACAACTTGAAGATACGTGTTTCAGAGCTTCACCGTGTTTTCAATACTAGGCGCGTTAATGCGGTAATGTAGGTACCTTATAAATTAGCGCAACAACGTAGTGGGAACACGGTGAAACTCCCTGAGGGCAAGTTTTACACGCGTTTATGCTGCGTTATTGATTTTGAAAAGGGAATAACCATTACCCGCAATCAATGTCTTGCCTAAACGCGTGTAAATTCTTGCTGAAATCGAGCATCTTCAAGTTGTTTGGGTATAAAGCCTTATCATTACTCAGATAATAAAAATTCAATCGCTTGGTCCAACTTAGGTGAATCAGGATCTGAAATCCGTGTAAGCCATACTAATTGCCCTGCACGGTTAATAAATACTGTTGTTGGTGTACCTGTTACGCCGTAAAGCTGTGCAACACTGTCACCTTCTACCAGAGTATTCATGCCAATACCTCGCGCTTTTAATACTTGTGCAGGCTTAGCACCTTTATCCTCATTAAAGCTTATGGCAATCATTTCAAGGTCGCTATCAAGATTAGCTAATCGTAATCGCTCAAGGCCAGGTTGCAGTTTTTTACAATAAGGGCACCACGTCGCCCAAAAATGAATCACAATCGGTTTGCCTGCATGTTCAGCCAGTGACCACTCATTACCTTGTGCATCATTAAGAACAAAAGATTTCGCCTGTGGAAATTGATGCTCAGGCGTCGATTGTGAGTCGTCGGCAATAACCCCAGCAGAGAACAAAATAACTAAGGTAAATACACTGAAAATCATTATCACCCTCAACAGCTCCCGATGCAGTGAGTTAACATTTGAGAATCCATGGTGCGTCGATGAGTTAACAGAGCATTTTAAAGCGCTCGCTGATGTTTGACTGAGTTCACTGTCTTTAATCCATTTCATAAGTATTCAATCCTAATAAAGTTGCAAACGGGAAGCGTTATTGCACTCTCAAATATCAAGACCGCTTGGCGTTAGATTTCTATTCAAATCCATTTAATTTAAGCACTCATATTTTGTAGCACTTTTTATTGACCTCTAGATCCATAAGTGGTTTTACAAACTGGTCTAATCGGGTTAGATTTACATAAAAAAAATAATGGTTTATATATGCAGACGTTAACTAAGTGGTTGAATGAAGGATATTTTCATAAACACTCATTTGCTAAAAACTTTGAAAATAATGTCTTTGTAAAACAAGCTGGAGATAAGACTAAACCCACTTTACTGCTGATCCATGGTTTTCCCACCAGCAGCTATGACTGGCAGCCAATTTGGGATGAGTTAACGCATCATTTTCATTTAGTGACCCTAGACATGATGGGCTTTGGTTACTCAGATAAACCTACCGACTTCCCTTACTCTTTTGATGCTCAAGCTAATCTCATTGAAGATGTCCTCACATCAATCGAGATTCAACAAGTCCATATTTTATCCCATGACTACGGTAACACTGTCACTCAAGAATTATTAGCAAGACAAGTTGATGCAAAACAAAACAACAGCTCGCGTCCGTTTGAAGTGTTGAGCAGTTTATTACTGAACGGTGGCATTTTCCCTGAGGTGATCCACCCAATTCTGATCCAAAAGTTATTACTCAGCCCAATAGGGTTTATCGTGGCGAAAGCGATGAGTTATCGCGCCTTCAAACGTAACTTCGACGATATCTGTCATATTCGTATTGATGAACTAGAGCTGCGTAAATACTGGCAATTGATCCAACACAATCAAGGGAATCGTATCTTTCATAAACTGATTCAATATATGAAAGAAAGAGTAAAACACCGTGACCGCTGGGTGGGCGCTTTAATTAATAACCAACAACCGATGCGATTTATTAATGGCTTAGAAGACCCTATTTCAGGCAGAGACATGTTAAAACGCTACCAAGAACTGATTAACCAAGCTGATGCCGTTAGCCTTGAAAGAGTGGGACATTACCCTCAAGTTGAAGCGCCAGAACTTGTGCTCGAACATGCTTTCTCTTTTTGGAAATCTCATAAAATCATCAACGGCTTAGCTTCAGAATAAATAAAGCTGAGTTTTTACTCGAAATTGGTTAAGGTAGTTTTATTGCTTAATAATTAAGCTAAAAATCACTAAAAAATCTTTTGTAATCAAGGTTAGACGTTCAATCACTAGTACTATAAATAAATCAATAACTAGTACTAGAAGTCAATAACTAGCAATTTAGTAGAAAGAACAGTAATGGATTCTGTTAACCCTGCTTAAGTGGTATCGGCAGTTTGACAGAGAGTAAACAACAAAGGACCGTATTATGCCGATTTATCAAGCTCCCCTTCGTGACTATCAGTTCATCTTATCTGAGTTACTCAATATTTATCAGCAAACAGATCTTAAAGGTTTTGATGAAATAGACCCCGAACTGACTGATGCAATTTTACAAGGCGTTGCAGACTTCACCACTGATATCATGTTGCCATTAAATGCCTCTGGCGATCTTGAAGGCTGTCAGCTAGAAAAAGGTAAAGTGATCACCCCAAAAGGATTTAAAGCTGCTTACCAGCAATATATTGATGACGGCTGGGCAACGCTAACCTGTGATCCTGAATACGGCGGCCAAGGTTTACCTGAAGTCATTGGTACCTTTGCCACCGAAATGAAAACAGCCACAAACATGGCCTTTGCCATGTACCCAGGGTTAACCCATGGCGCTTATTCGGCAATTCATGTTCATGGCAGCGATAAGCTTAAGCAAAAATACTTAGAAAAATTAGTCAGTGGCGAATGGACAGGTACCATGAATCTCACTGAATCTCATGCAGGTACTGATTTAGCCCTGCTGCGCACTAAAGCAAAACCATTAGGTGATGATAAATTTGCCATAAGCGGCGAGAAGATATTTATCTCATCTGGCGATCACGATTTAGCAGAAAATATCATTCATCTGGTGCTTGCAAAACTGCCAGACGCACCTGATGGCGTGAAAGGTATTTCATTATTTGCAGTGCCTAAATTCATGGTCAATGATGATGGCTCCCTTGGTGAAGCCAACACCTTAAGTGCCACTGCGCTTGAACATAAAATGGGCATTCACGGTAACTCAACTTGTGTAATGTTATTTGATGGCGCGGTGGGCGAATTAGTCGGTGCGCCGCATCAAGGCTTAAAAGCTATGTTCACTATGATGAACCAAGCTAGACTCGGTGTCGGAATACAAGGATTGGGTGTATCAGATATTGCCTATCAAAATGCACTGGTATACGCCAAAGAGCGTATTCAAGGCCGAGCACTATCAGGCGTCAAACAAGCTGACCAAGCAGCAGATCCGATTTTAGTCCATGGCGATGTACGCCGTATGTTGTTGTCGCAAAAATCATTCAATGAAGGTACCCGCGCATTAATGGGTCAACAGGCATTATGGCTAGATCAAGCTGAGCGTCATACCGATCCAGTTAAAGCAAAGCAGGCCTCTGCCCTCGCCGCACTATTTACCCCTATCGTTAAAGGTTTCGTCACCGACCAAGGCTTTAAAGCCTGTGTTGATGCGCAGCAAATCTATGGCGGTCATGGCTACATCAATGAATGGGGCATGGAGCAATTTGTACGTGATATTCGTATTGCAATGATTTATGAAGGCACTAACGGCGTTCAAGCATTAGATTTAGTGGGTCGTAAATTGTTATCTGATAAAGGGGCAACATTAAGCCTATGGTCTGACATGGTGAAGCAGTTTATTGGTGAGCACAGCACTAATGATGCTATGAAGCCATATATTGCAGGACTCATGGATGCTGCCGGAGATTTAGAAAAAGCCACTGGTTTTATCGCGAAATCCGCTGCCACTAACCCAGATATGATTGGCGCAGCTTCAATGCCTTATATGCAGTTATTTGGTATTAGCGCACTTGCTTGGATGTGGGCACGCATTGCTGCCACTTCACTTAAAGCCATAGAGGCTGGCACTGATGAACAGGCTTTTTATCAAGCTAAGTTAAACACAGCTAGCTTTTACATGAACTATTGGGGTTGTAAAACCCGTAGCTTACGAAAGCAAGTAGAAATGAGTAGCGCTGAAATTGCAGCCTTTGACGAAGCAGAGTTTTAAATTGCTGGTATTTTTAATGCCGCGATATCTTTAATGCCGCGATATCTTTAAACTCTTGGCATTATGTAAATGACATCTGGGTAATTTGCAAACAAAAACAGCGCCATTAGACGCTGTTTTTTTATATTCTAAACCAAGTTTAAACTCGTATTTAAACTAGGTTTTAAACTAGGTTTTAAACTAGGCTTTAAACTAGGTTTTAACTTTGGTTTTAACTTTGGTTTTAACTTTGGTTTTAACTTTGGTTTTAACTTTGGTTTTAACTTTGGTTTTAAACTGTGCGTCAAACTAGTTAATCCCAAAGAAACTCACGGAAATGCTTACGGCAAACTGACTCGTAGCTTTCATTACCACCAATAGCCACCTGCTCACCTTCGCGCATAGGCTTGCCATTACCATCAAGACGCACCACCATATTAGCTTTACGGCCACAATGGCAAATGGTTTTTAGCTCAACCAATTTATCAGCCCAAGCAAGTAAGTACTGACTGCCACTAAATAGCTCACCTTGGAAATCGGTTTTAAGGCCGTAACACAATACAGGAATATCGAGGTTGTCGACCACATGAGTCAATTGCTTCACTTGCTCTTTACTCAAAAACTGCGACTCATCGATTAAAATACAATGTAGCTTTTGGGTTTCAAGTTCGGTTTCAATCATTTTCGATAAGTTATCTTCAGCGCCAAACACTTGCGCCTCGGTTTCAATCCCTATTCTTGAAGCAACCTTCCCCACACCGTATCGATCATCGATTGATGCAGTCATTACCAGCGTATTCATGCCGCGTTCACGGTAGTTATAAGATGACTGAAGCAGTGATGTTGATTTGCCGGCATTCATTGCCGAATAATAGAAATAGAGTTGTGCCAAAACAGAAGATCCTTATTGTTATAATCGCGCTTAGTTTATCATTGAATCGTTTTATAGATAAGCCATCAAGGGATGAAATACCGTGAAGCAGCTAGCACTCTTTCTTAACCTCTGACAGCAATAAGCAATAGGCTGTTATAACGCAATAAGCTTTTTATAAAGCGCTAGCTTGACTCCCTCGCTGTGAAGTTGATAACAAACATATCATCGCTAGCGCAATACCATCTTGCTATTGCGCTCTGCTTTTATTAACAAAACTTACATTTTGAAATAAATTAGATCACAGTTTTTAAGTCTTCCTTGCTCACAATTCCTACAGGCATCACGAAACAGTAAAATCTTCATATACGATTAAGAAACAATTGATAAATTGCACAAACAATTATAATTAAGGAAGTAGAAAGTCGATGCATAAATCTATTGTCGCTGTAGCTATTGCTACTACCCTTGCATTAAGCGGATGCAGTCACACCCAAACTGAAGCGGAACAACAAGGTGCCCAAGTGCAACTACAAAATCCATTGCTGCAAGCCAGTTCACTGCAATATCAAGCGCCTGACTTTAGTCAGTTAAAAGATGAACATTACTTACCAGCATTAGAGCTTGGCATGGAGCAGCACTATCAACAAATTCTTGATATTGCAGCGAACCCAGCAGAGCCGACTTTTGAAAATACCATCGTCGCAATGGAAAAAAGTGGTGCCTTGCTTACCCGTACTTCAAGCATTTTTTATAACTTAACGGGTTCGAATAGCAATCCAGAACTTCGCAAAGTACAAGGTATTATGGCGCCGAAAATGGCAGCCCATTCAGATAACATCAATCTGAACCCTGAGTTATTTAGCCGCATTCAAGCAATTTACGATACGCGTACAACAAGCGCTTTAACCGATGAAGAAGTACGCTTGGTGGAAGTTTATCACCAGCGTTTTGTACTTGCTGGCGCTCAGTTAACAGAAGCTGAAAAACAACAAATTCGTGAGCTCAATGAAGAGCAATCAACAATCACTAACGAATTTGCGCAAAGATTACTTAGGTTAAGTAAAGAGATTGCCGTTAAAGTGGATGATGAAGCGCAACTTGCCGGCTTATCACAATCAGCTATTGCGGCGGCTAAAGCTGATGCAAAAGCTGCAGGTCTTGAAGGTCAGTTCCTACTCAATATCACTAACACCACTCGTCAACCGGTATTATCTCAACTTGATAATCGTGAATTACGCCAGCAAGTTTGGGAAGCCTCAGCTAATCGTGGCTTAACGGGTGATAACGAAACAGCATCATTGGTTGCGCGTTTAGCTCAGCTTCGCGCTAAAAAAGCCAAACTCTTAGGCTTTGATACTTGGTCTGATTACCGTTTAGCGCCGCAAATGGCAAAAACACCTGAAGCGGTATACGACATGTTTGGCTCTATGGTGCCTGCGGTCGTTAAAAATACCCAACAAGAAGCGGCTGATATTCAAGCCATGATTGATAAAACTGGCGGCGACTTTACCTTAGCACCTTGGGACTGGGCTTATTATGCTGAGCTAGTACGTAAAGAAAAATTTGACTTAGATTCTGCTTCGATTAAGCCATATTTTGAATTCAACCGAGTCCTAGAAGATGGGGTTTTCTTTACCTTACAAGAACTTTACGGCGTTACGCTCAAGCCACGTCCAGACTTACCTGTCTATCATCCCGATGTAAAAGCTTACGAAATGTTTGATGAAGATGGCTCAAGCATGGCCATCTTTTACGCCGATTACTTTGCTCGTGAAGGCAAGCGTGGGGGGGCGTGGATGAGCTCTTTTGTCGGTCAATCAGAGCTACTCAATCAAAAGCCTGTCATCGTTAATGTGATGAACATTAAAAAAGCACCAGAAGGCGAGCCAACGTTTGTTAGCTACGATGAAGCCACGACCATGTTCCATGAAATGGGCCACGGAACCCACGGTATGTTCTCGAAAGTAAAATACCCATCACTTGCTGGCACCGCGGTGTCACGTGATTTTGTGGAGTTTCCATCAACCTTTGAAGAAGATTGGGCTGCGCACCCTAAAGTGTTAGCAAACTATGCCAAGCACTACGATACAGGTAAACCAATCCCTGAAGACTTGCTGCAAAAACTGTTAGCATCGCGAAGCTTTAATCAAGGGTTCGATACTTTAGAGTATATGTCGGCAGCGCTGCTTGATTTAGAATGGCACGCCTTAGATGCTGATGCACCACTGCAAGATGTGGCAAAATTTGAAGCCAATGCACTTAAGAAACACGGCGTTGATTTACCTGCTGTACCACCACGTTACCGCTCAACTTACTTTGCTCATGCCTTCCCAGGTGGTTACTCAGCAAGTTACTACGCTTACATGTGGAGTGAAATCTTAGCAGCTGATGCCTTTGCTTACGTGCAAACTCAAGGTGGTTTAAACCGTGAGATAGGAATGAAGTTTAGAAAGACCATTCGTGAAGTCGGAAATAGCGTACCGCCAATGGAAGCTTACCAAAACTTCAGAGGCCAAGCACCAACCACTGATGCACTACTTGAGCGTCGTGGCTTAAACTAATCGCACAAAGCGACTAATAGCTTCAAGCTAATATTTGTTTCAAGCTGCTATTTGTTTCAAAATAGCTATTAGTTTCAAAAAAGAGCAAATACAAAAATGCCACTCAATTGAGTGGCATTTTTTATGAATGTTCCTTGAGGATAAAGCCTATAAACAGGAACTTATTAATTCAAGTGACTAATTCAAGTAACTACTTCAAGAAGCTAATTCAAGTAACTAATTCAAGTAACTACTTAGTAGCAACTTTAAGTCCTAATATCGCCAATACGAATAACACTGAGCAAGTGATGAAGCCCATGGCAACAGAACCGGTAAAACCTAGCACTGTGTAACCGACTAAACTTAACACCGCCACAATAATCGCATAAGGAAGCTGAGTCATAACATGGTCTAAGTGATGACAGCTCGCCCCTGTTGAAGACAAGATAGTGGTATCTGAAATCGGTGAACAATGATCACCAAATACAGCGCCAGATAACACAGCTGCCAGCATAGGTAACATCATCGTACTGTCACTGCCCATCGCCATATCTGCAGCGATTGGTAACATAATACCGAATGTCCCCCAGCTAGTGCCGGTAGAAAATGCGGTTAAACCAGCAAGCAAGAATAATACTGCAGGCAATAAAGCAAACGGAATATTACCTGTTGCAAGGCTTGCCATGTACTTACCGGTTTCAAGCTCACCAATGACTGATGCGATAGTCCATGCAAATAACAAGATATAGATAGCCGGTAACATCGACTTAGCGCCAAGTTTAAGGCCTGTAAACATCATGCTAGTACTGATTTTTTGTTGAATAGTCAGTAATACTGTTACCACTAACCCAACAAGCGAGCCGTAAAATAATGATTCGCTCACTTCGGTGTTTTCAAATGCACCTAGTATGCTGAACTTAAGGCCTTCGCTAGCAAGTGCGTCAGCACCTGTTGAAACCATAAAATAAATCGTTGCGGCAACTAGGACAAAAATCGGTAAGAACAAGCCCATGATTTTACCAGTATCAGCTTCTGGTAAATCGGCTGTTGCTCCAGGTGGTAAACCTTTGCTCTCGTCAAACAGCTCGCCTTTTTGTGCATTGCGTTCATGTTGACGCATCGGGCCAATATCTAAACCAAAGATAGCCACACAAAGTAACAATAGTAAGGCAAAAATGGCGTAGAAATTCATCGGTACCATTTGTAAGAAAACACTTAAATGACCAGTATCAGCAAAACCATGAGCCGTTAAAATACCGCCAATTAATGCAATGATATATGCACCCCAGCTAGAAACTGGCGAGATGACACAAATTGGTGCTGCTGTTGAATCTAATAAATAAGCGAGTTTAGCGCGTGAAATATGATAACGGTCAGTAATAGGGCGAGCGATTGAACCGACA
This sequence comes from Shewanella olleyana, assembly GCF_023283825.1. Classification (GTDB taxonomy): domain Bacteria; phylum Pseudomonadota; class Gammaproteobacteria; order Enterobacterales; family Shewanellaceae; genus Shewanella; species Shewanella olleyana. The sequence continues at coordinate 34,972 of NZ_JAKILD010000007.1, forward strand.
ACAATACTGTTAAAGTAGTCATCAATAAACACAACACAACCTAAGAATATCGTCATAAGCTTTGCATCGCGTTTATTACGAATGCGTTGATGCGCCCAATCAGCGAATGCACGAGCAGAACCACTGACAGTGATTAATGCGGTGATCATGCCTAATACGACTAAGAAGCCGATGATCTGTAAATTCCACGCATTAAGTGCGCCATCGTCCCATACTAAGCTGGTGACTGTACTGAAAAGGTGGCTTGCTGCAGCGCCGAACGAAAAGTCACTTAAAAGCACAACACCGGCAAGAATACCTAGGCCCAGTGAAAGCAGAACTCTACGGGTAACTACAGCTAAAATAATTGCCACTACTGGAGGCAAAAGCGAAAGTGCCGAATCGGCATAACTTGTTATCATCATTTTTTATATTTTCTTCGTTGAGTACGAATGGAGGATAACTGATAAGGCAAGACGACGCAGAAAGCGAAGACAAGGTTCTTTTCAGTAGCACTCCACAGTAATATCGATATCAACATCGATATCCATTGTTTTATCCTCACGGATAAAAATTACTATGACAGTGCAGCCCCTTTCGGGAAACTGCCCCAGCAAATGGTTTTGATAGAACCTATTCGCTTCGGCACCAAATCCTTTCAAATTAAGTTATTGGTATCACCCAACTTAACGTTACTGATATTTGATGCGCCTCTACTTATGATTCAGCATTGAGAGAGCCTTAAACAGTGCCCTCTGCTGTCACACGCCACTATACAAACATAAGCGCGAGGTTAATTACCAGATAAAAGTAGCTTATCTTGTGAGAAATAACATCACAATCAAAAAACACCACAGTAGCTTATCAGTGGTGTAACGAATTGTTAGCAAGCGAGGGTTTAACCATCAATTGCTGGCATATAAACTCAATTAGACTCACTTAGGCGTACCTTAGTTAAAAACGCTTTTATTTCAACTCACCGACATGACGCTTTAATCGTTGATATACCGCCGTGTGTTCAACGACATCTCGTTACTAGCAAGTCGATTGCCTACAGCGAGTTCATCGACTCAGTCACTCCTCTTTAAACACAATTCGGTATAAGAGCTTGTTACTACAATTAGGAGCTAGCTAGTTACTAAAATCTGCAACTAAAGTCAGTGCGCGGCATGTAAGTCGTAATCATTAGGACCTGTTGATCTTTCAAGGTTTTTTTGCAGCGAATTGTTGGCCATTTATACAAGGCAGAGACTTTGTGGTGTAGTTATTCTACATAAAAAGTCGATAACGCAGTAAAAATCGCCAACAAACGCTGCCCAAAGGGTTCGACTAAAAGCGTTTTACTCTTTGTTGGATGCATCTTTGTGAATAAAGTGGCGCTTAGATGACTAGGCATCAATCCATCCGCCTCAATTAAAACGCTTTTATTTCGAACAAAACTTAACCTACAAAGATCAACAAGCCCTATATAAAGTTAATAATTAAATCAGTTTTTATTCGATAAAAATAAAACAAAAGTGATAAATATAATTGAATCTTATAATCAAACATTCAAAAAATCAGCTCTATATTGAATAGGCATGCACTATAAGAGATATATTTCCTCCACATAATCGATAACTTTTGCAGGTTTCAGATTCAAGAAAGCACAACTAAAGCGACAAAAAACAAATAACCCCAATAACCCAAATAACCCAAATAACAAAGAGCTAAGGCAATAAAAAAGGTTTTTGCCTATAAGACAAAAACCTTTTAAAAATAACCTGACATCTAATCCAAACATTAAGCTTTAACAATGAACTTAAAAGTTTAATCCACTGTTTAAAGTGAATGGCTCAACTCTGTTTATAGTAAGTTAGTTAACTCTGGAATAGCATCAAACAAATCAGCTTCAAGACCATAATCAGCCACTTGGAAAATTGGCGCTTCAGGATCTTTGTTAATTGCGACAATCACTTTAGAGTCTTTCATTCCCGCTAAATGCTGAATCGCCCCAGAAATACCGACAGCGATATATAAGTCTGGAGCAACAATCTTACCGGTTTGACCCACTTGTAAATCATTCGGTACAAAACCTGCGTCAACAGCGGCGCGCGATGCACCTACAGCAGCGGTCATTTTGTCAGCAAGCGCTTCTAAAATGGCAAAGTTCTCACCACTGCCCATCCCGCGACCACCAGAAACAATCACACCAGCGCTACCTAATTCAGGACGTTCTGATTCAGTCAGTGTTTGCGATACAAACTCTGTTTTAGCTTCAGCCACAAAGTCTACTGCAACAGCTTCTGCACTACCTTCGTTACCAGCAGCATCAAATGCACTCGTACGAACAGTTAATACTTTTTTGTCATCTAAACTTTGCACTGTCGCTAACGCAGAACCTGCGTAGATAGGACGCACAAAGGTATCTGCACTTACCACTTCAATAACTTCTGAAATTTGAGCCACATCTAAAAGGGCTGCAACACGAGGAAGCGTATCTTTACCAACACTTGAAGCTGCGGCCACAATGTACTCGTAGTCGCCAGCAAGGTTTAACACAAGCGCTGATAAGTTTTCAGCCATTTGCGCTTGGTATGCAGTGGCATCAGCCACTAATACTTTGCTCACACCTGTTAACGCTTGAGCCGCTGAAACAGCTGCTGCACAATCACTACCAGCAACCAATACATGAACATCACCACCGATAGCAACTGCGGCGCTGACCACTTTTGCAGTGTCTAGCTTCAAACTTGCATTGTCGTGTTCTGCTAATACTAAAATGGCCATAATTAGATCACCTTCGCTTCATTTTTTAACTTTTCAACTAGCTCAGCTACTGAACTCACCATGATGCCAGCTTGACGCTCAGCAGGAGGTGTCACCTTAACGATATTTTGATGTGCTTTTAAGCTCACGCCTAAATCGTCAATTGAAAGCGTTTCAAGCGGCTTACGCTTTGCCTTCATAATATTAGGTAATGAAGCATAGCGAGGTTCATTTAAACGTAAATCTGCAGTAACAACAGCAGGTAGTGGCATCTTAAGCGTTTGTAAACCACCATCCACTTCACGAGTCACTTCAGCACCCTCTGCACTTAACTTAAGCTCTGAAGCAAAAGTAGCTTGAGGCATTTGAGTTAATGCAGCTAGCATTTGACCGGTTTGGTTGTTATCACCGTCGATTGATTGTTTACCAAAAATCACTAAATCTGCTTGTTCTTTCTCTTGCACAGCTTTTAGAATTTTAGCGATTGATAAAGGCACTAACTCTTCATCTGTTTGCACGTGAATTGCGCGGTCTGCACCAAGCGCCATTGAAGTACGTAACTGTTCTTGCACAGCTTTCGCCCCAATACTTACCACCACGACTTCTGTCGCACTTCCTGCTTCTTTTAATCGAACTGCTTCTTCAACAGCAATTTCACAAAATGGGTTTAACGCCATTTTTAAATTAGCAGTATCAACATTTGTGTTATCAGCCTTTACTCTGACTTTCACATTGGCATCGACTACGCGCTTTACAGGCACCAATACTTTCATGGGATTTCCTTCTACACCTTCAATGTATGTGGATGGCACATTGGCTATCACCAATGCAATATGGCACAACTTTACGTTCTGTTAACGTTAACGTCAACCAAAGTCAAACACTTGTTTATATATTTTTTGGATTAAGTTGATGCTTATAGATGAGTTGTTTTTGTAATAATTTATTTACCAACCGCTTTATTTAGGCTTTTTTTATTTAATTTACACTTTTAATGTTATTTTTATTTGATCCAAACAAATTTAGTTTCTATTATTAATCACGATTCAAGTAACCGTGTTTTTCTACTATTATTTGGTTTTACATTTTAAATGGTCAAATCAATCTACACTCTCGTTTGATAACAATTAAACAATCAAGAGTTTTGATAAGTATTATTTAATAACCACAGAATTACTTGAGATACTTATTATTTAAAATCATTAGGATGCACATTGATATGAGTGACTTTTTAGAAATTTTAACACATGGTCGTCGTTTTAAAGCTGCTGTAAAAGAGTTATCACTAGAAGACTTACGTGAACTTTCAGTTAAGCTAGAAAAGATTATCACTGAAAGAGAAGAAGACGAAAAAGCTGAATTAGAAGCTAATGCAGAGCGTAACCAACGTATTGCAGAAATATTAGCCCAAATTGAAAACAGTGGTTTATCAATTGAAGACTTAGGTGAAATTACCGCTAAGCCAGCACCTAAGAAACGTGCTCCACGTCCAGCTAAATATCAAATTGAAGTTGACGGTGAGTTAATTCAGTGGACTGGTCAAGGCCGTATGCCAACAGTATTTAAAAATCAGATTGATGCAGGCAAAACAATGGAAGACTTTTTAATTCCTGGCATGGAATAACAGTTAACCATTTCGCTATTAAAGAGCTTACTTAGGTAGGCTCTTTTGTTATCTGCATAACTAACATCAAATGTTTCCACAAACTTATTAGCCATGTAAACTATAAACAATATAGACTCCTCATTAATGCACTCAATTGAATTAGGCCGTATTATGAACATTTCTCGTCAATTTGCGTTATTAACGTTTCTTCCTGTCGTATTTTTATCTGCCTGTTCTAGCAATTACACCTTCAACAGTAATTTAGATGGTGAAGCGATTGATGAATACTTTCAGCCTGCAGGTGTTGTGCTATTTAAAGACGGTGAGCGTCCTCAAGGCGCATTTGAAATCGTTGGACTGGTTGAAGGCGAGTCTTGTCAAGAAACTGAACATGGCGTCCCAGCTAACATCGCAGATGCCCGCACTGAAGCCCGTAAGCAAGCCGTTGAATTAGGCGCTAATGGCTTGATTGTAAAGAAGTGCTTATTAACAGAACAGAAAACAAATACCTGTTTTACTCAAGCTTTTTGTGTGGGTCAGGCGATTAAAACTGAAACCGCTCAATAACCGAAAATATATTACTTAAAAAAATGAATAAATATTCTGAGCCGACTTTTAGTGCTCAAATTGAGGCGGTTGCAATATGTCGTACACCGTACAAACAAAAGTTTGGAATACCAAGACAACCTGGTCTGGTAAATGTTCGTGGTTGGGTTGAATTAGCAGCACATGTTAATAATGTCGATGCGGTAAGAGGCATTGAGCAATATTCTCACTTATGGCTACTTTTTTGTTTTCATGAAAATTTAGCCCAAGGTTGGAAAAATACCGTTAGACCTCCACGACTCGGTGGAAATGAAAAATTAGGTGTGTTTGCCACTCGCTCTACATTTAGACCTAATGGTATCGGTCAGTCTGTGGTTAAATTACACAATGTGGTGCAACGAAATGGCAAAGTCTGCTTGGAAATATCCGGTATGGATTTATTAGATGGCACTCCCATCATAGATATTAAACCTTATATTCCTTTTTCTGATGCGATAAATCACGCCATTGGTGGTATTGCTCAATCTGCACCTCAATTAATTGAAGTTAAATTTAGTCAAAAAGCAGAATCTCAAATTGCTGAACATTCAAGCGCAAATAAAATGAGTGATTTAAAGCAAGTGATTAATGATGTTTTAGCTCAAGATCCTCGCCCTGCTTATAAAAAAGCAAAAGCGGATAGTAAAATTTATCAAGTGGCTTTATACGATATTGATATTTTTTGGCATATCGTCAATGACAAGATTGAAGTGATTGAATTAAAGCCAACCTCAGTGGGTTAACTATTCTTATACCCACTTACTAAAAACTGCGCGAATAAATATAGTCAGCCTATTGTTAGGTTTCACAACTAAAAGTCCATATCTATGATTAACGATAAACCAGATTATCAAACTCAACATAAAAAGCGTTTATCTTGGATGCCTTGGCTTTATTTCTCATTGAAAGAGAAACATTTAGTTTGGGCAAAGCCTTGGCAGGATGAAATCCAGCAAAGTTTAATGCAAGTTGAAACCATACACATTGGCGAGCAATCCTTTATCGCTCCAGAAGCGAACTTATTTGCAGAGCGTGGCCGAGATATTCACATCGGCAATCAATGTATGATTGCCGCAGATGTTTTCCTCCATGGCCCTATAAAAATGGGCAATGAAGTTGCTATTAACCATGGTTGCTCGTTTGATGGCGGCAAAGTGGGGATTACCATTGGCAATCGTACTCGCATTGCAAATAACGTCACCATTTATGCTTTTAATCATGGGATGTCAGTGGATTCGCCTATTTATCAACAAGCAGTAACCGCAAAAGGTATCACCATTGGGGAAGATGTATGGGTTGGCGCTCAAGCAGGTATTGTCGATGGGGTGAATATTGGCAACCAAGCCGTCGTGGGTATGGGCAGCATTGTCACTAAAGATGTACCAGATTTTGCTATTGTCGCGGGTAACCCTGCAAAGATAATTGGCGACAGACGAGATAAATAAGTTTAATCAACCCGTTTAGTATCCTAATTTTATAAGCTAATTCTATGCGCTAAATTCTATGAGTAAACTTTACGAAGTGTAAGCAATGCGACTAGGGCCTAGTAATGCTTGGCAGTCAGTCTATGTAGCCGTTTATTTAATTAAATACACCGTAAAAACCATTGATAATACGCTAACTCATCAACTCCCTTCTATAGCACTTTCAATAAAGCATTCTTCACAGCAATTATCGGGTGACAACATCGTGGCAAGTGCTAAAATGTCGCTCATTAATAGCTACTAAGTGGACATTGGGAATGCGAGTTAGCAAGTACCTGCTTTCAACACAAAAAGAAACCCCTGCTAATGCAGAGGTTGCCAGTCATCAATTAATGCTACGTGCGGGCTTTATCCGTCGTAATGCATCAGGTCTATATTCATGGTTACCGAGCGGTTTACGTGTTTTACGTAAAGTTGAAGCGATAATTCGTGAAGAAATGGACAAAGCAGGTGCAATTGAAATTTTAATGCCGCTAGTTCAACCCGCAGATCTTTGGGTTGAAACGGGTCGTTGGGAAAAGTTTGGTCCTGAATTACTACGTTTCCAAGACCGTCATAATCGTGATTTCGTACTTGGACCAACTCACGAAGAAGTGATTACTGATTTAGTGCGTAAAGAAGTAAGCTCTTATAAGCAACTTCCACTTAGTCTTTACCAAGTACAAACAAAATTTCGTGACGAAGTTCGTCCACGTTTCGGTGTGATGCGTGCCCGTGAATTCTTGATGAAAGATGCTTACTCTTTCCATTTAAATCAAGAATGTATGGACACGACTTACGCTGCAATGCATGAAGCATATAACAATATCTTCACTCGAATGGGTTTAGCTTTCCGCTCAGTGATTGCTGACACCGGATCAATTGGTGGCGACACATCTCACGAATTCCACGTGTTAGCTAACAGTGGTGAAGATTTAATTGCTTACTCAACTGATAGCGATTATGCCGCTAACATCGAAAAAGCAGAATCTCCAGAACCGACTGCAGCTTTAGCGTCACCAACGTTAGAAATGACTTTGGTTGACACTCCTAATGCCAAAACTATTGCTGAGCTAGTTGAGCAATTTGACATTGAGATCACCAAAACGGTGAAAACGCTGATTGTTAAAGGGGCAACAGAAGACGCACCTTTAGTGGCGTTAGTTGTTCGTGGCGATCATGAGTTAAATGAATTAAAAGCTGAAAAGCATGAACTTGTATTGTCTCCTTTTGAGTTTGCAAACGAAGAAGATATCAAAGCTGTCATTGGCGCGGGCCCTGGTTCAATTGGCCCAGTGGGTCTTGAAATGCCAATTATCATCGACAAAGATGTTGCTGTTATCAGTGATTTCACTGCTGGGGCTAACCAAGAAGGTAAGCATTTCTTCGGCATTAACTGGGAACGTGATTTACCAATGGCGCAAACCATGGATATCCGTAACGTAGTAGAAGGTGAAGCAACACCCGATGGCAAAGGTACATATGCTTTCGCTCGTGGTATTGAAGTAGGTCATATTTTCCAATTAGGCACTAACTACTCTGAAGCCATGGGTGCTACCGTCCTTGATGAAAACGGTAAATCTAAAGTGATGATGATGGGTTGTTACGGCGCAGGCGTTAGCCGAATCGTTGCTGCAGCGATTGAGCAAAATCATGATGAGCGTGGCATGATGCTTCCTGAGTCTCTTGCACCGTTCACTGTGGGTATTTTACCGATGAACATGCATAAATCTCACCGTGTAAAAGAAATGGCTGAGCAGTTGTATAAAGACTTAGCGGCAGAAGGCATTGAAATCTTACTCGACGATCGTAAAGAACGTCCAGGTGTGATGTTCAACGATATGGAATTAGTTGGCTTGCCACACGTTGTAGTGATTGGCGACAGAAATATTGATGCGGGCGTATTCGAGTATAAAAATCGTCGTACGGGTGAAAAGCAAGATATCCCATTCGATCAAATTATTGATTTCATCAAATCTTCAATTAAAGGCTAATCACGCCTGCGAAGTTCTTAAGTGCTTTAAAAAGCCTCGACGTTAAAACGCACCTTAAGGTGCGTTTTTTATGCCTAAACAATTGTGATACCAAACCAAGCTTTGACCGTTAAAGATGAAATAACTGTTCAATTACTCGTCGAACCAGATATTATTAACCATACTGATATCATGGCGTTAGTCATTGGAAGGAGATCTTAGTTGGCAGAATCAATTGCACTTGTTTTAGGCGGTGGTGGCGCGAGAGCCGCTTATCAAATAGGGGTATTAAAAGCCTTAGTCCAACTGTACCCGCGTAATCATCACATTCCATTTGAAATTATTAGTGGCACATCTGCTGGGGCAATTAATGCGACATCTTTGGCCACTCATGCTTCATGTTTTCATCTTGGGGTGAAGAAATTAGATTGGGTTTGGCGACACTTTGAAACGAAAAAAGTGTACCACTCTTCGTTTGGTAAGGTATTTAAGCACCTTTGTAAAATGGCGCTTAAAGGACTGCAAAGCGATAAAATGAATACTGATGCTGGCAGCCTACTCGATAACTCTCCTTTACGCAGTCTACTTAACCAGCTCATTGATTTTCAGCGAATAGAACGCAACATTGGCAGCGGTGCACTAAAAGCCATTAGTTTAGATGCTTCTAGTTACAACGACTCTCACTCTTACAGCTTCTACCAAGCCAACAGCAGCATCAATGATTGGCAAAGAGCCAGAAGGCAAGGCAATCGCTGTACCTTAACGACAGATCATTTAATGGCGACCTCTGCTATTCCGTTAGTATTTCCGTCAATTAAATTGAATCAGGCTTATTTTGGTGACGGTTCGGTGCATCAACTTTCACCACTATCAAGCCCGATACATTTAGGCGCAGATAAAATCATGGTGATTAATCTCGATAGTCCTCATCAGCACGACGATGACATCGACGCACACCCTAAAACAGCCACCATAGCGGGTCATTTACTTGATACCATTTTCTCAGATACATTAAATAGTGACTTAGAACGTTTAGAGCGAATAAACACTACATTAGCGTTAATTCCAGAAGCAGATGCTAAGCTAATAAATTTACGAAAAATTGATACCTTAGTCATTAAACCAAGTGAAGATTTAAGTGAAATTGCAGCACGTTACTTTAAGGAATTACCTCTTGCCATCAGAATATTGCTAAAATTCTTTGGCATAGATTGTGAGACAGACTCCAGTATTGTTTCATATTTATTATTTGAAAAGGCCTATACGAGTGCTTTAATTGAATTAGGTTACCAAGACGCTATGACAGAAATCGATACCATTAAGGAATTTTTTAATCTCGACCAAGTAAGCAATAGCCAGTAGAAATAGCCAGTAACCATATTGAAATTACTATTATCAATTGAGTTAAATTTAAACACTAAAATATTCATCGTTATTAAACAAAAATCAATTTTGCTGTGTGCCATGAAATAATAACCTGAACACGAAAAAAATGCTCATGAGCTCAATTAGGTTAATTACACCGATAGCCTTCACTTAATGACCGTTTACTTTGAATCACAATTAACATTCAAGCCAGAGCTAACCCTGCTCTAACCCAAGACAGCTGCACACCGTCAATTGAACTGAAATTTATCAAGATACTTTCCTTAGCCAAGTTATAATGGCATGAAGACCACCCTAACCCTTTTCCTCCGAAAAAATAAAATCGCTACTGAACGTTTAGGTCAATCCGACTCTCCATTTAATAATGGAGGCGTATTTCACTGGGAAAAAACAGGCAATATTATCTATTTAGATCGCGGCCAAATTTATCATGTTGTCGAAGACGAAATGAACTTAGTGAATGTGGGATGTACTTATTGAAGGTGGAGAGTCAACGAATACGCGGAAATGATGAAGAAAAATATATTGTGAAAAAATTGCTGATTTACCCAGTAAATCATCCATTAGATCAGATAGTTCGCCATACTCTTCCCACGCTAAAGATTGAACAAAAAAATTCACCGTGATAGGTGATTTTTTTTGCTTTCGTTATAAATTCAAATTAGGTAAAAATGGATGTGTATTCAAAGTGAATACCACTCATCTGTGAGTTGAACTGTCACTCGTTTAGTGATCATTTATCAGTTTAAGAAACACGTTGGAAAGAGAAATGTCTCAATACTACAAATTTGATATCGACGACGCCCTATGGGAAAACGAAGTTGAAGAAAAGCCAAAAGCGAAAAAGCTAAAGCAACGCAGAGTAGATGTTAAGCGTCGTTATGCTGATGAATATGCGGAATTGGATTTTGAAGTAAACCAGTACAATTAAGTGTTTATACTTATTCGATTAAAAAGCAAGTTGCCCCGCAACTTGCTTTTTTATTCCCTATGACTTCAGGCCAATACTATCAAACTTAAAAGCGAGAAGTCCCGCCAATAAAGAAACCATCTTCAAAAGATCTATCTGATCTACCGTCATACTTAAAATTCAAGTTACGGTAACCAATGAAGATAGCCATATTAGGATTAAAGTCATACTGCACTTTGGCACCTAACTCTGTATAACCATCAACATCTGAAAATGACAATACCGATGGCGCATAATAAGCATCACCGTGAATAGAGATATTATTGCTTAATGCAAATGAGTAATGTCCTCCAACTGAAATAACACTACCATCTGGGCTGTTATCAAACCATACCGATGTCCACTTAGGGCCAATTTCGATAGTATGAGGACCAGTTTGATGCATCATATGCATCGCGAACTCTGCTAGATGGCCTTTTTTATCGGAGTAAATATAGCCACCCTCAAGGTTTGCGTGAGAATTAATATTTGACTTTAGATTTGCCGACACAACATGTTCACTTAATCCAAGAGTGATTTCACTCGCTGTAACGCTTAAAGGTAATGCACTTGCTGTCATAGCCGCTGCTAAAATGATTTTTTTCATACTACAAACCTCAGTCTTAAAATCTTAATAGGCGAGATTATACTGAGCTAATTTATTTAGTCTTTAAAAATCAGTTGTATCGCTGAGGCTTCGAGCAATACCCACACAAACCCTACACACCAGAGTAACAAAAGTGTTTTTTTATCAATAAATGATACCTATTCAAGGGAGACATAGATGATGACAGAAAAACAACCTTGAAAGATTAACAAGCCCTAGCGAACAAGCTAGCAAACTCCAGCCGTCAAATTCCCCCTTAAAATTAAGTTGCGCACAATTTAATTGACTAAATTAAATTGTACTATATAGTGATATTAAACCTATAAGGAGTATTTTATGAGTCAGTCTTTTTACGAGCAAAGTGCGATTGATATTCAAGGCAACACTGTTTCTATGTCAGATTATAAAGACAAAGTGGTGTTAGTTGTAAACACGGCCAGTGAGTGTGGTTTTACCCATCAATACAAGCCACTTGAACACCTATATCAACTCTATAAAGACCAAGGCTTTGTGGTATTAGGGTTTCCTTGTAATCAATTTGGTGGACAAGAAAAAGGTGATGAAGCGACCATTAGCAAATTCTGTGAGTTGAACTTCGGTGTGACTTTCCCCTTATTCAGTAAGGTAGAAGTTAACGGAGCAAATACCGCTCCAATATATAAATTCCTAAAATCATCGGCCAAAGGGTTACTTGGCAGCGAAGGCATCAAATGGAATTTCACTAAATTTTTGATTAACAAAGACGGTAAAGTATTGAAGCGTTACTCTCCGACGACCAAGCCTGAAAATATGATGACGGAAATCGAGTCACTACTGAAATAAATGCTGGTGAGAGTGTTAGATCGCAAGCTTATAAGCCAACAAATAAATATATTGTTTTTGCAAATATCTGATTTTAAACGCACAAAAAGTTATTTGATAAAAAAGTAAAAAAAACTGTATTTTTTTTGAACTATTGTCGCAGGTGAGAGTCTTATTTATTAAGACAGTGTGATTTCACTTTCATCATCTCCCTGGGACTTCTAGCGCGGTCCCCTTGATCTCAAAGTGGATCGATAGGCAATCATTTGATTGCCTTTTTTTATGGATGAATTTAAATCTATTCTGCCCGCTAAATAAATAACGTTAGCTATAACAGCGCAATGAGCTGTTCCTTCGCTTATCAATGATGTTTTTAAATGAAGAACGAAAATAATTTGATCTTTTTACATAAATTTTGAACCTTTTAAAAAACCATGACTCACAGTAATGTAGTAAGTTGATAATGCCCGCTTTCTCAAGCTAATAAGCCCTTCATCAAGGTTTGTTTAACTTAAATAAGCATTTCAACATGGTCTCATCAACCAGTGCTAACCGAATTAGTTTTAAGACTTTTTCATTGTTTTCATGTAAATATTCATCATCATCCCCCATATTAGGGAAAGTATTTATAAGCTAGCGCATTATCGATACATGTCCCACAAGAGATTCGTCTGGCAACCCATTGGGTTGCCATTTTTTTTACTTACAAATTGTCATTGAAATAACCGCAACAACGACTCATTCGTTAACTGAACAGCTCAAATAGACTAGGGTTGAAAGACTAGGGTTAAGAGTATAAAGACGCAGTAAGAGTCGATAATTTGAGATTAATGTGATTTTTTATCAAACTGTTTGAACCTTTTTTAAAACTGGCACTCATAGTAATTGTAGCGAGTTGATAATGTTTAAATAGCACTCTTTAGATGTACTAATTTTGACAGGTATCTAGATTAATTAGCCCCTCATCACGGCATCGTTAATTATCGCGAACCTAATTAGTTTTAGGCTTTTTCATGTAAATGTTCATCATCATCCCCTAATTTGGGAACGAGTTAATACGCTAGCGCATTATTAACCCATGTCCCGCAAGAAATACTTCTGGCAACCCATTGGGTTGCCATTTTTTTATCAAAAATTCGGCCATTCACCTCATTGTCTAACAATAGCTGAGACTACTTTTGTTTCTCTATAAGTTCATTGCTTATCATCGTTGGTTATCGCCATTGGTTATCGTCGGTGGTCATCGTGGTTTATGATAATAAGAATTGAATCGAGCAGATGTCTTTTGCAGCAAAAGTTGAAAAATCTAACCTTGAATGAACAGAAATAGAATAAATAAACCGAGACAATCAGCTCTAAACAAACAGAAAGTCATTATTGTTCTTTCCCGCTATTCGGTAAAAACATCTGTTTGTTAGTTAGCCCCAATCGATCTAAAAATTATAAAAATGATCTTTTTTTCAAATTCATTGAACCTTTATTAGAAAAGGCACTCATAGTAACTGTAGCGAGTTGATAATGTAGATTTACACACAATGAATAAACCCTTCATCACGGTGTATTCGAGGTAAAGCAACATTTCAGCATGGCCTCATCAGCCGAAGCTAACCGAATTAGTTTTAGACTTTTTCATCATTTGTTCATCATCCCCTTTATTTGGGAACGTGTTAATACGCTAGCGCAATATTAGCCCATGTCCCGCAAGAGATACTTCTGGCAACCCTCTGGGTTGCCTTTTTTTTGCTTATAATTTGTTATTTACTTAGGGTCATTAATGTCATTGCATTTGGGATAGCGAAAGCAATTAACTTGAGACGTAACAATGAACATTAAAACAAGAGAAGTAAAAAGTAATTGCAGTAGCGAATAAGGACAGAAACTATTAAATGCAGTAAACAAAACGCTAAATAAGAGAAATAATTCCAGATAAATATAGTTACTATAAATCAATAGTTTAGTTTTTATTCCTGATAAAAAATGGAAACACTTGCGTAAAAAATGATGCTAAAGATGATTTTTTTATCGAACGAGTTGAACCTTTATCAAGATGGGCACTCATAGTAAGTGTAGCGAGTTGGTAATGAAGATTTACCCTAAACGAATAAGCCCTTCATCACGGAATATTCAAGGTAAACCAACATTCCAGCATGGTCTCATCAACCAAAGCTAACAGAATTAGTTTTAGACTTTTTCATCATTTGTTCATCATCATCCCCCTTATTTGGGAACGAGTTAATACGCTAGCGCACTATTAGCCCATGTCCCGCAAGAAATACTTCTGGCAACCCATTGGGTTGCCATTTTTTTTTGCTTATCATTTTTTATTTACTTAGGGTCATTAAAGTCATTACTTTTGGGATAGCGAAAGTAGTTAACTTTAGACGTAACAATGAACATTAAAACAAGAGAAGTAAAAGTAATTGCAGTAGCAAATAAGGCAGAAACTATTAAGTGCAGTAAACAAAACACTAAATAAGAGAAATAATTACATATAAATATAGTTACAACAAATCAATATCTTAGTTTTTACTCCAGACAAAAAATGGAATCGCTTGCGTAAAAAATGATGCTAAAGATGATTTTTTTATCGAACGAGTTGAACCTTTATCAAGATGGGCACTCATAGTAAGTGTAGCAAGTTGGTAATGAAGATTTACCCTAAACGAATACGCCCTTCATCACGGAATATTCAAGGTAAGCCAACATTTCAGCATGGTCTCATCAACCAAAGCTAACCGAATTAGTTTTAGACTTTTTCATCATTTGTTCATCATCATCCCCCTTATTTGGGAACGAGTTAATACGCTAGCGCACTATTAGCCCATGTCCCGCAAGAAATACTTCTGGCAACCCATTGGGTTGCCATTTTTTTTGACACGACTTCACTGACTCAACTTTGCGACTGAAGATCAGCTGCTGAATCCTTATCGACTGCAAATCAGTTATTAGCCTCAAACATCAAATCGAGCTGAACTTGCAATGAAGGATGATAGCCAGCCCTTGCTTGCTGATATATTTCTGTCGCCTCAGTCAAATAGCCCGCAATAAGCAATTCGCTATAAAGTGGTTTCACAAATTTGGCACGGCCAATTTCCCTAAGAAAGCCTGACACTTTGGGTAAAACGACGTCATATTGATTTCTGATAGCAACTCTAAACCAATCACATGCTAACTCGGCATTTTGACTCTGCGTAAATGCAAAAGCCATATCGAGATCTTTAAGCTGTACTTGGTTTAACTGAAACGGTAATTGAGTGATAAAGAACTGCCAATGATGAACACGCCAACCAGTTACAGTTAATTTTGTGGCATTGACTCCCTCACTAAACTGCCGCAAAGCCAGGTTAACTTTATCTAAACTGGTTGAAGTAGGTGGAACAAACCATTCTGGTAATCCTTCACCATATACCCAAGTCATTAATTCTGACTCACTTAGTACTGAGCTGTGTTCAACAAGGAGAGTCTGTTTAGCATATTCAACAAATTTTTCTGTGGTGATCGCTTCAAATTTAAAATGTTGAACATAGTTAAACAGAAACTCATCAAATGCTTTACGCCCTAAACGACTTTCTAGCTCATGAACAAACATAGATGCTTTATCGTAAGTAAACCGATTAAATGAGTCGTTGGCGTCTTGGTCTTGCACATTAGCTGGAAGAGTTTGCGACTCAATCGGCATTGACTGCATTTCTTCTTGCAGGCGCCCATACTCAATCACCCACTCAAGATCCGCTTGTTCTTTGCCGTATATTTTTTCGACTAAACGATTAGTAAAGTAAGTGGTAAAGCCTTCATTAAGCCATAAGTCGCGCCATGTGGCATTGCTCACTAAATTACCCGTCCAAGAATGCGCTAACTCATGTGCAACAGTTGAAACTAAACTCTTATCACCTGCAATAAGTGTTGGCGTAATAAAAGCTAATCTAGGGTTTTCCATACCGCCAAAGGGAAAGCTTGGTGGTAACACTATCATGTCGTACCGTCCCCATGGGTAAGGACCCAATAAGGATTCAGCCGCCACAATCATTGACTCGGTATCTTCAAATTCTTTGAGCGCTTTTTCAAGCATTGCAGGTTCAGTATAAATAGCGCATCGGTCACTCACCTCACTGTAAGCAAGATCGCCCACAGCAAGCGCTAACAGATGGGTAGGAATGGGCTTTTCCATTTCAAACGTAAATAAGCCATCAGTTGGCATTTCGGCTGAATTAGCCGCGCTCATCACTGCTCTTAAGCCGTTATGAACTTGAATTGCTGCACTGAAGGTTATTCTGGCTTTAGGGCTGTCTTGCAGCGGGATCCAGCTGCGGGCATTTACTGGCTGAGATTGACTAAACAAATATGGAGATTGCTTACCTAAGGTCTGAGCTGGAGTAAGCCATTGTAACCCTTGAGCATCCTTTGAGGTGCGATAATTGACTGTAACTTCAGTCAGTTCTGTACCTACTTCAATGGTAATCTTTTCGCCTTGAAGTCCATTGACATGCTGCTGACTGAATTCAAGTGGCTGACCATCTGTATCAGTGATACTGGTAATAATTAAGTCGCGGCCATCTAAGGTTAATTGAGTCGAATTCGTTAACCGTTTAAACAACAAATTTACTGAACCTTGTAACTGCTGCTTGTCAAAATCGACATCTAAGCTAAGTGCCATGTGGTGCACTTTCATCTCGTCAGTATTTGCTAAAGAATGGTAATCGGTATTGAAATCAAATTGTTCAGCCACAACAGTTCCTTATAGGTATTATTCTGTTGCTATTCTAGCTTAATATTTTGGCTTCATCGAGTGTGGTGTTAGTGGATTTCAGGCACAAAAAAGCCTCACGAATGAGGCTTTAATAGTCAGATAAACCTAAGCGATGTTCACCTTAGTGATTAAAGCTTGATACCTGCTTTTTCTAGGTCTTTAGCAACTACACTACGTGGTAGTGGTACATAACCGTCTTTTTCTACGATTTGTTGACCTTGCTTAGATAACACGTAACGGATGAACTCGCGATCCATTGGTGATAAATCTTTGTTAGGGTGCTTGTTGATGTAAACGTATAGGTAACGTGATAATGGGTAAGTACCATTTGCAGCATTAGCAGCCGTTGCATCAATGTATTTATCGCCTTTCTTAGAAAGTGCTACCGCTTTAACACCAGCAGTCTTATAACCGATACCTGAATAACCGATAGCGTTAAGACCTTGAGAAACTGATTGCACTACAGATGCAGAACCTGGTTGCTCATTTACATTTGCTTTGAAATCACCTTTACAAAGTGCTTTCTTTTTGAAGTAACCGTAAGTACCCGATACAGAGTTTCGTCCGTATAACTGGATGTCTTTTTTAGACCAGTTACCATCAAGACCAACATCCCCCCAACGGTTTACATCATTTCCGCCACACTTTTTAGTAGAAGAGAAAATTGAGTCGATTTGGTCAATGCTTAAACCTTCGATAGGGTTATCTTTGTGTACAAATACTGCTAATGCATCGATAGCAACACGGATAGCCGTTGGTTGGTAACCGTAATGTTTTTCAAAAGCTTCAACTTCGTTTGGCTTCATTTGACGGCTCATTGGGCCGAATTGTGAAGTACCTTCAGTCAAGGCTGGTGGTGCAGTAGAAGAACCTGCAGCTTGAATTTGGATATTAACGTTAGGGTAAATGTGTTTAAAATCTTCAGCCCATAACGTCATCATGTTTGCTAACGTATCTGAACCAACTGATGACAAGTTACCTGAAACACCACTTGTTTTTTCGTATACAGGTAATGTTTTATCAATTGCTGCCATTGATGATGCTGAAAAAACACCAGCTGCTGCAAAGGCGATAGTGCCAACTAGCTGTTTAAGTTTCATTGTAATGCTCCGGTATTAATTATTAGCGTTGTTATTTAAGACACGCTCAGTATCAATTGATTCGATGACAAGTATATGACCGGTACATGACAGTTGTATGACAATCAACATTTAAAACATTTAAGTCACAATCTTTCCAGAGCGTTTTACAACAAAAGAAATAACAATTAAATCAGTAAATTATTTGTATAAAATCGCCCTAAAACTTAAAAACTTCATTTTATTGAAAGAGCTATTATGACAAATAATGTTCAATTCGATTAAAACACCCACCCTGGCGCTATAACCTCACTATATTATAGTTAGGTGCTGCTACTTTAAATAACGGTATTGCGTATGAAGCTTCCATTCGTAACAAGATCCAAAGTCGTAATTTACACCCACTAGAGCTTGCTGTTCTTCAAGGTTATTTTTACTGAAAACTGTAGACCGCTTATACAAGGTAGAAAATGTTTATTGTCGTCATTTTAACTTAGGTTTTAACCAAGCTAGCCATAATTAAGAAATAAGAAATAAGAAAACAAGCACAGACAAAGCTTGTTTCAAATACTAACTTCACATAGGAGATAAGGTTGAGTAACACATAATAGATCTAAATTATGGCTATTAAACTAAGTAGGATCTAATACTGCAACCTGTCCCAAGACGAGACACAAAGAACAAAAAAGCCAACTCGATAAAATAGAGTTGGCTTAATCAGTGAGTGCTTTTTACTCAAACGCATTAGCTACTAACACAAACTTTTTGTGAGTCAGTTTTTATCGACCACTAAGTGAGTTGGAATAATAAAACTAAAACAACTTCCTTTTTCAGGTTCACTGGTAATATTCAGTTCACTGTAGTGGTGATTAAGTGCATGTTTAACAATCGCTAAGCCCAAACCACTGCCACCGGTTTTACTTGAACGCGCATTATCAACTCGGTAAAAACGTTCGGTTAGGCGGTTAAGATGCTGCGCTTCAATCCCAAGCCCTGTATCTGTCACACTAAATTTTGCCCCAGTAGGGACTGTTTCCCAACGCACTGAAATTTTACCACCTGGTTCGGTATAACGAATCGCATTCGAAATAAGATTAGTACAAGCACTTCGTAACTGTACCTCGTTTCCATGGCAATCTAAATCATCTTCAGAATAGAAAGAAAGCTCATATTGATCTAGCGCCAGGGCCGAGGCTTCATCTTTTAATATATCGAGCATTGCACGCATATTAATCGTTTGCTCTAAATCGATGTCTGCACCATCTTCAATGCGTGACAGCGCCAATAATTGCTCGACCATAGATTGCATTCTACGGGTTTGCTGCTGCATTAGGTTTAATGGCTTATGGTTCATGCTATCTGGCTCTTCCATGCTTTGCATGATTTCAAGATAGCCTTGCAATACTGTTAGCGGTGTTTTCAATTCATGAGATACGTTGGCCACAAACTCTTTGCGCATGCCTTCTAATTGGTTAATTCGGGTGATATCCCTAGCGATTAACAGTAATTGCTTATCCCCATAACTCATTAAGCGTATTTCTAGTAAACGCTGCTCAGACACTGGAGATGCAAGCTCTAAAGGTTCTTTAAAATCACCTTTTTTTAAATACTCAGAAAAATCAGGATGACGAATGAGGTTATCCACTCGCTGGCCACTATCTTGTGGCCACACAAAGCCTAAGATCAATTGTGCGAGTTTATTACACCAAAGAATATTATGTTCAGAGTCCAATACCACTGCGGCATCGGGAAGTGCTTCGGCCCCTTGTCTAAAGCGGCTAAGTAATGAGGCTAGTTGACCAACTCGGCGACGGTTTTTACCTTGAAGACGGTATATACCATTAAAAATACCTTCCCAGCTTCCAGAACCCTGAGGGGGAGTTAACTTTCGGTCTTTCCACAACCAATAATTAAGGCGGCTAATCTGTCGGTAATGCCAAACTAAAAGCACTGCGCTGCCAATAATAATAGTCAGTGCAACTTGATCAATAATGAAACCGATTAATGCGAAAACGAATAGTATTCCAACGAGGCGTAAGAGCAATCGGGATCCTGAATAAGATCGAAACATAAGCAGCCTAATAATTAATGTAAATAATCCCTTAGCGGGTTTTTACCTAATTGTTGGTAGGAGAATAATGGCTCACAAGATAGCTTAAAATGATGTCACTGACTATAGCCAATTGTTAAAATAACTGCCGAATAATTGTGTATTTGAAACACCACTTCCTGTGTGTTTCATTTTCAGTAATCATATTCAGCAGTGATTTTATATGCGGCGATAAGAGTAATTACATTCTGGTCGAAAAACGATATCCTGCACCGCGTACGGTCTGGATTAACTTATCATGTCCGGAGTCTTCAACCGCTTTACGCAAACGACGAATATGCACATCAACCGTTCTATCTTCTACATACACATTAGTCCCCCAAACGTTATCTAATAGCTGTTCACGGCTATAAACACGCTCAGGATGTGTCATGAAGAAATGCAGTAATCTGAATTCCGTTGGGCCCATATCAAGCACTGACTCACCAACAGAGACACGATGACTGACAGGGTCAAGTAGCAAACCTTGCACATCAATGGTTTCTTCTAAACGAGTCGGTGCACTACGACGCAATACCGCCTTAATACGTGCCACCAGCTCCTTAGGAGAGAATGGTTTAGTGATGTAATCATCAGCACCCACTTCTAACCCTTTCACCTTATCTTCTTCCTCACCGCGAGCAGTAAGCATGATAATAGGAATTTGGCGAGTAAACTCATCTTGCTTTAAACGCTTAGCTAATTGTATACCACTGCCACCTGGGAACATCCAATCCAATAGGATTAGGTCAGGATAAGGTTCTTGTAGTAAATCTATCGCTGAATCAAAATCTTCAGCTGCAGATGTGGTAAAGCCATGTTGTTCCATAACAAAGGTCAGCATCTCACGGATGGCTGATTCATCTTCTACAATTAAAATCTTAGCTGTCATAATATTTTCTGTGATTAATTTGCCGCATGAGTATTATTGGTCAGTTTTATTACAGAAATATGATCTTAGAGCTGTTATGGCATATAAAATCATATTTTTGTCATAAATCTATCACGTTTTAGCTTAGGTCCTATCACGTTTTAGCTTAGGGTATTGTTTAAAAACACACAAAGGAGACTAACGCCTCCTTTGTGATACAACTTTATTCTGATTAAATCGTTATGAATAACGACTCAATTTAGAATTTGTGTTCGATACCTACTGCGAAGTAGCTTTCATCAATTGAGATGTCTAAATCATTGCCTTCATCATCTTCAACTGTACCCATTGAAGTACGATCTGTATAGAAAGCAAATAGTTTAGTTGGCTTACCTAGTGAGTAATCTGCACCAATTGACCATGAATCACCTTTGTCTTCCATGTCTTGGTATTGTGCTTTTAAGGTCACTTGTTGAATCTTGTAAGCTGCACTTAGTAAGTAACCATCAATGCTATCACCGCTATCGATTTCTTCTTCTTGTTGGTACATACCACCTAGTACAACACCACCAATTTTGCCTTGAACAGTACCACGAACGATGTCGTAACCAGCGACTTCTGAATCATATGCAACTGATGCGTAAACTGGCGTTTTCTTGAGGCCTGAATCACCGTACATAGCTGCAATGCTGAAACCATCATCTTCTTGCTTGTCATCGCCTTCAGCAGCGTAAGTCACACCAAACTGGAAATCACTAAATTTAGGCGATAAGTATGTTGCTGTTTGCGCTAAACGGTTTTCACCTTTGAATAACTTACCTAAATCACCAGAGTAATCATTGAACTGGTCAACTTTACCTTGTGACTGCTTAAGCATAGTGTCGTTACGACCGACGGCGAAAGAACCAAAGTTGCCTTTTAAACCAACAAATTGGTTACGAGCAGTGAAGTTATTAGAGCTATCTTTACCCGTATCTACCTGATATTCAATAGTATAAAACGCTTCTAGAGAGTCGCTTAATTCAAATCCGCCTTTAACACCAAAACGAGACGCATTACTTTGAACTTCTGTAACTGAACCATCACCTGAATCATTAGATTGAACAGAAACATTTAACTTACCGTATACTTCAAGAGGTTCTGCAGCGTGAGCAGTTGAAAGCGTAGCAGCGGTAATAGCTGAAGCAACTAGAGTTTTATAAAAAGCGTTCATCATTATCATCCTTTAGACATAATTTATTGGTGTTTTACACCTAGTTTTTGCTGCTATTCGGTTGGAACTAACAGGTAACTGTTAACCAATAGCTTGGGAACGAGGCGAATTCTGCACGTGTTTTGTTGCAGAAATATTTCAATCAGGTAATTATATTTAGATAACGCTAAATTAAACGCACACAAAAACAAATAAACCACTGTTTCAAAAAGGAATACTACTCAAAAAAACAAATGTGACAGTTTGATGAATTCTACTTTGGCGACAATCTTTCATCATTACTCAGATGGTTTACCCCAGAGCTGTGATACCGTAAACTGCATTTTTAATTTTTGATGAGTGCCTTATAATGTGGTTTAAAAATCTCACCCTTTATCGTTTCAATAAGCCTTTCACTACCGATACCGAGGCTCTCGAGACAGCTTTAGAAGACTTCACCTTTTCACCTTGCTCAAGCCAAGACATCAGTAAATTTGGTTTTTCCAATGCTTTAGGTAAAAAAGGTCAGGCTTTAGTGCACAGCGCTGAAAACCGTCACCTTATTTGTGTCACTAAAGAAGAAAAGATTCTCCCAGGCCAAGTGATTAAAGAAGCCATGGACGAAAAAGTGGCCATGATCGAAGATCAAGAAAGCCGCAAAGTGACCAAGAAAGAAAAAGATGCGATGAAAGAAGAGATAACCATGACGTTACTGCCACGAGCTTTTTCTCGTCGTAGCCAAACTCATGCGCTTATCATGCCTGAACTCGAAATGATTCTTGTAGACAGCTCTAGTGCAGCAAAAGCAGAAGAGCTATTGGCTTTATTACGTAAAGCCTTAGGCAGCTTGCCAGTAGTGCCATTACACTTCACCACGCCAATTGAAACGACTCTGACTGAATGGTTACGTAATGGCGCTTCGCCACAACCATTTGAAATGCAAGATGAAGCCGAACTTAAATCAGACTCTGATGAAGGCGGTATTGTGCGCTTTAAGCAACAAGTGCTTCAAGAAGATGAAGTGCTTGCTCATTTAGCAACAGGCAAGCAGGTTCATAAACTTGCGCTTCATTTTGGTCAGTCCATTGCCTTTTTATTGCAATCAGATGCGAGTGTTAAGCGTCTTAAGTTCTCTGAAGAATTTAGAGCAGCGACAGATGATGTTGGTACAGAAGACCCACTTGCAAAATTAGATGCAGATTTTGCATTGATGGGCGGCGAACTTGTAGCCTTTATTAATTCAATTAAACAAGCTCTAGGCCCAATTGAAGAAAATATTTAATTGCTGTCGTTCTAATCGTAATCGTTTAAAAGCAATCATTAAAAAGCAATGGTCTAAATTTAAAAGCCCCCATAACTTTGGTTATGGGGGCTTTTTATTCACATGAAGCTCTCTAAATCTTCTTATTTGATAAAGTTTCCAGATTCATCAAATGGCCAGTCAATGCCAAGCCACGCCTTTAAGAACGCTTTCTGCTCTTTACTTGCATCTTTAATTCCTTTGATACTTAGATCACCCTTTGGCTGTTCTTTCAGTGTCAAAGCCACTTGTTTTAGTTGATCGTTACTGAATAACGACACTGAAATTTCGTCACCAGGCTTAAAGTCTTCTAAACGTTTTTTAAATCCTGCAGCAGTTACTTTAAGGCCATTGATAGCAACGATTTCATCTCCAGCAACAATGCCGGCATTCCAAGCGGGGCCATTACGGCTGACATGAGCAAGCGTCAAGTCGTTATGAGCTCCAGTAAGCTTTAATCCACTGTAAATCGTAGCCTCATCTTTTTTGCCATAACTAATAACGAGCCCAGCTTGGGCTAGTAATGAGTCAAAATCTAAACTAAACGGTGACGTAATATGCTGCTGCCACCAAGTTTGGTAATCCTTGCCCGATAAGTTTTTCAAAATGCCTTTCACATCATCAACGTTATAGCCTTTAGGCAATTTAAAATCACGATACAGCTGACGATGCACATCCCTATATGAATGCGCTAAATTGGTGTCTTCAAGTAAATTAAAATCTAAAGATAACGAAGCTAAATAGCCTTCAGAGTAAATATTAACCCCGTGGTTAATTGCATAATCCCCACCTGTATGAGTCCACTCGTTTAAACTTGCCTCCGATACCGATTGGATCTCTCTACCCGGTTTATGCATATTACTGTTAACCCGCTTGGCTAAATCAGCAAAAAACTCTTTTGGCGTAATCACATCAGCGCGTAGCAGCAACTGATTTTGAAAATAGCTTGTTGAACCTTCAGCCATCCATAATAGCTCTGTCATGCTGGCTTCTTGATAATCGTAAGGAACCAACCCTTGTGGGCGGTATGCTTTAACATTCCAAGTGTGAATGAACTCATGAGAAGCGGTGCTGATAAAACGAAGGTAATCTTTGCGCTCTCTGAAATTAAAGCGAGGCAATTGGATAATCGTTGAATTCAAATGCTCAGTTGCACCCCGTGCACCGCTGGTTGCATGCACCATATAAACATAACGCTCGAAAGGATAATCATCCCATATCACTTCAGCGGTACTACTAATTTTGGTTAGGTCTTCTACTACTTTTTGAGGGTCATAATTACCTTCCCCCCAAAAAACCAGTTCGTAATCTCTTCCATCAGCCTCAAAGCTATAGTGAGTGTTGATACCTGTTTCAATAGGTGAATCAATTAGCACATCATAATTATCAGCCACAAATGAGTGAGACTTTCTCCCCTGCTCCATGCCTGAGTAACTGTTCCAACCTTTAGGGACATTCATCGATACTTTAACATTATCGTCTCTAAATTCTGGGCTATACATAAACACGCCACTGGCATCTAAATAAGCATGAGACTCATCAATGTGGCGCACGCGAGTCCCTAAATCGTTGGCGTATAGCTGGTAAGTAACCTTAACCTCAGTCGGTTTAGCTAAGTTAATTTTCCATTCGCCAGTGGCGCTTCGTTGCCAAGTTAACGGTTTGCCCTTGCTGTCAGTCGCATTAAACAGTCGGATTCCATCAGCTAAAGGAAGCACAGCATATTTACCCGTACGCCACACTGGTAAGTTAACAGTGAGCACATCAGACGAAGATTCAGGAAAACTCACTTGAACTTTTGCTAAGTGGTGTTGTGGCTGGGTTAAATCAATTTGATAGTTCACTTCAGCAAGACTGTTTGCCGAAAAAAATACCCCTGTAGTAAAAATAGCCAGTTTTGAGACTTTCACTCTACATTCCTTCTGTTATTATTCTTGTTATGTTTTTATGTATTGTAGTTATTTGTTTTCAACATCATACAAATTCTTTGCGGTAAGTTTACTTTTTACAAAGTGATATTATAACAACAGCGATTATTCGCCCACCTACTTCCAACAAAAGCTTACAAAATAATAATAAGGCCGTTAATCATTCATGCAAAAATTCATACTATTCTGTTATGCCTTGTTGTTATCTTTTGTTGTTTTTCCTGTCAATGCTGAGATAAACGAACAACGTGAGATTGAGTTTATAGAAACCCCCAATCAATTATTCAAGCGAATTTCAGCTCGTATTCAATTTCCGCTGTCATTTAATAATCGTACTGAATTTGAAGCCGTGGCCGAATCATTAAAGTACCGCCCAGATGAATTACAAGCTGATTTAGAAATTCTGGCGCGGCTGTTTCTGGAAACGGCGCTCAAAGCTGATGACAAAATAAATAAAGCCCGATTACTGACACAGCAACTTGAATCTTTAGCTGAAACGCCAATGCAAGAAGCCATTATTTTACTGCTCGAAGGGAGAATAAGAGCGCTTGAAGACCAGCAATACAAGCAATCAATCATTTTATTTAAAGAAGCTCTTAATAAAATAAACAACCTTAAAGATAACCAAAGTTTAAATTTGCAATTTATACTGCATCAAAACTTAAGTTCTTTACACACCTTAGTGAAACAAGATACTCAAGCCTTATATCATTACAAACGCTACCGAGAAATAGCCTACCGACTGCGTAATGATTACTTCATAGCCCTATCTGAAACAGCAATAGGCATTTACTACACTAGACGTAATCAACTCGCTAAAGCACTGCAGCATCATAGTGAAGCTTATCGAATTTCAAATCGTTTAAACTATCCTGTTATTCAAGCGCAAACGCAGTTTCAGTTATCTCGCGCATACCGCGACTTAGGTCAATGGGATGAAGCTCTTAAGAATGCCAACGAAGCTGCTATCAGTTATCAAAAACTGGGGCGAGATGCATCTCAATCTAAAGCGATGACTGTCATTGCAATGATCTACGCCAATCAAGAACAGTGGAATAAAGCCATTGACTACTACCTGAATGCTCAGCAATTAGATGAAAAGAACAACCGAATAATAAGCCAAGGTCTTAATTTTCATAATATTGGCGAAGCGTATCTTCATTTAAATAACTACCCTTCAGCCATGAGTTACTTACAAATGGCCAATGATATTTTTAAAGAAAAAGGGATTGAGCATTACCTTGTTTATAATGAGTTACTATTTGCTCAGGCGATGTCAGAGCAATCATTATGGAAAGAAACAATCACCCATGGGATTGCCGCTTTAACGATAGCCGATTCGAAGCAATTAGCTGATGCACAAAAAGAAGCACTGGAATATTTAGCCAAAGCATACAGAGAGGAAAACAATTACCCTGCGGCATTGGAAATGATGGACAGATTAGTCCTAATGAAACAAGACACTGAAGAAGAGCCTGTTGAAGAAACGCTCACATCAAACTTAACTGAAGAAAAGTTAAAGTTTGAAATCAATATATATCAACACAAACTCAGTGGTTACATTGAAAGCAGTAAAGACCAGCAAATGGCCATTATTATCTTGCTTGCCGCCATTTTTATTTTATCTTTTGCCTGGCTTTATAGCTTAAAAAGGTTAAACAGTTTTAAACAACAAAAAGCGTTACTTGAAAAGCAGGTACTGCAAGAACCCCAAACTCAACTTAAAGGGTACCACGGCCTGCTAAAGTGCATGTCAGATGACAATTCACCTAAAACCATAGCACTTGTCAATGTGAAGCTATTGGCTGATTTAGATTTAGAGTTCGGACTTACAGAATTTAAAAACATCACTGAAAATTTAATTAACCAATTTGAAGCGCGCCTAAGCTGCAAAGTTTATTTGATTAAACCCGGTGAATTTGCATTTTGTTTTTCCGACGCCCTTGCACCTGAGCAAACTCTGACTCAAATATCCGAAGCTCTTTCTTTTCAAGCATTAACAATCAATACCAATGTTCCTAACTATTCTGAATTGAATAAACAGAAACTGGAATGTGTTTTAGGGCATATAAACTTACCTTTGCTAGCAAATCCAGACTTGAGATTAACCAACGAGTTATTATTTGAAACAGTTCAATATGCGTTAGCCGCAGCTAAAAGTATCAATGTAGACCATACTTACGTCAGCATTAGAACGTTGAACTTTGCTCCAGCGGCTATATTTTACAAACCTTTATATTTGAACCTAACCCATGCTCTGCAAAGAGGCATCATCCGAGCAGAAAGTAATAGATCTATTTCTGAGTTCAAATGGCCTAAAAATTAAGCGGTAGAACCCAAGTTAACTAAGCTTTCGTCCTAACCTGCCGATATAGGTGTATAGTTATTTAACATGTCATTGATATGCGCAACTTTTTAATATTAGTTTGTATCATCCATTGCCCAGATTTCTGATGATGTTGGTTATTTGTTTATTTTTAGGAACCCTATAAGCATGAAAGATTCTTCAACTGCAGTCTCACAAGTTTCATTATTAAAACAGAAGCTTAATTCGGCGAGGTTGGCACTCGAGGAAATACATGAAGATCGTAATGAGAAATTGCGCACTTTAATTCAATTCCTGGGTCATTTGAGTCTAGCCTGTAAAGGTCAAAATCTGGAACTTGATAATCGCCTTGCCAAGTTACGTCATCATCTTCAAGGTTATGATCAAATAGATGAAGCTTTACCTGAACTGGTGGAAATTGAGCGTCTGTTAAAAGGCCAATATCACCACACCATGACGCGTTTAGAAGAAAGCCGAACGAGTCTGACCCGAGTCATCGGTCAGATACAACGTGTTGATTCAGCTCCAGATGAAATCAAAAAAGAAATCAATTACTTTAAAAAAGATCTCAACAAACCTATTCATACTATTTGGGAATACATCCCTAAAGTAGAACAAGTTATTAGTTTTTATGAGCACATTTTACAAAAGGAGTTTGCTGGCACAGATGAGCACGTCATTTTGCCTCAGCACCTTATTTTAGCGAAAGAGCTCGCTCATAAAATATCTGAGATTGAGTTTCGCAAAGAGCAACGCGACCAGATTTTAGTCATGAAAGAGGTCTTGATGGGTGACATCAAGCTCAATACATTACTTGAATCTTATCAAACCATTTTAAGTTTATTACTTAATAATATTGCTCGCGAAAAAACCGCTTCTCAAGACTTTTTATATGCGTTAAATGATGCCATTAGCGTAGTGAGAGATGTTGTTACTAACACAGCTAATAACAATGATCGTTCACAACAAATCAAAACCCAGCTTAATAAAGAGATTAACCTGCGAGTTGATAACGCCGACGGTATTTTAATTGAATCTGATGATTTATTATCATTAAAGACAGCGCTTACCGTGCAGCTTACGTCTCTTAAAGATGCTTTGAGTCGTAAAGAAGCGTTAGAAAGCCGTGAGCAAGCTTTGCTGCGTAAATCTATTGATTCAATGCGTAAAGAGCTGACAAGTATTACCAAAGAAGCCAATACCTATAAAGAAAAGCTGTTTGAACATCAAAAACTCAATTTACTTGATCCACTGACACAATTACCAAACCGTGCGGCACTTGAAGACCGTATGGAGCAAGAGTTCAGAAACCATAAGCGCTTTAACACCCCGCTTTGGGTTGCTGTCACCGACATTGATTACTTTAAATCTGTTAATGATAATTTCGGCCACAGCACGGGTGATAAGACCCTACAGGTTATCGCAATGGCGCTTAAAAACTCACTGCGTGAAAGCGAGTTTGTTGCAAGGTATGGTGGAGAAGAATTTGTTTTATTGCTGCCAGAAATCAATGAAGACAATATTGGTTTATTATTAAACCGTGTACGTGAAAAAATTAAGAACATTCCATTTAAATTTAAGAATCAGCGTATTACTGTCACATTATCCATTGGAGCAGCACAAGTGATGGACAATGAACGAATCGAAGAAACGTTTGAACGAGCAGATGCTGCACTTTACAAAGCAAAAAATAATGGCAGAGATAGAGTCGTAATTGATATCTAATATCATAGTCAACTCATCTCTTAGAGGAGTTGCATATGATTGTAAAAATTAGCCCTAGAGGCAGTTTAGATCAACTGTCTCAAATGGAAGTTAATCGTCTTAAACAAAGCGCTAAAAGTGAACTTTACCAACTACTAAGAAATTGCTCTTTGGCTGTACTGGCTTCTGGCCTACAAAGTGATAGCTCAGAAGCATTATTCGATACCTATTCTAATTTTGATATTAATGTATTGCAGCGCGAGCGCGGCCTGCTCATTGAACTTATCAATCCCCCAGAGCAAGCATTTGTCGACGGCGAAATTATTGCCGGTATTCAAGAACACCTCTTTGCCGTGCTGCGTGACATTGTTTATATCGATAACAAATACGATAACTTAAAACACATCA
Organism: Shewanella olleyana; assembly: GCF_023283825.1. Classification (GTDB taxonomy): domain Bacteria; phylum Pseudomonadota; class Gammaproteobacteria; order Enterobacterales; family Shewanellaceae; genus Shewanella; species Shewanella olleyana. Next base: position 64,713 of record NZ_JAKILD010000007.1, read on the forward strand.
ATCTCACCAATGCCAGTCATATCACCAATGTGGTATTTGATATTCTCAGGAATGCCAGAGTCATTTCACCAATGAAAGACCCCAATGTGGTGGTATGTTGGGGCGGTCACAGTATTAACGCCATTGAATATCAATATACTCGAGAAGTCGGCTATGAACTTGGATTAAGAGGTTTAGATATTTGTACAGGTTGTGGCCCAGGAGCTATGGAAGGCCCAATGAAAGGTGCTGCCATTGGCCATGCAAAACAGCGAGTCAATAATGCTAGATACATAGGTTTGACCGAGCCGAGTATTATCGCCGCCGAGCCACCAAATCAAATCGTCAATGAATTAGTCATATTGCCCGATATCGAAAAACGCTTAGAAGCATTCGTACGCTTAGGCCACGGGGTTGTCATCTTCCCAGGCGGCGCTGGTACTGCTGAAGAGCTACTCTATATTCTTGGTATATTACTCAATCAGGCGAATAAAGCGCTACCCTTCCCACTCATTCTTACCGGTCCAAAAGAAAGCGCTGAATACTTTACTGAAATCGATACTTTTATTAGTGCGACCTTAGGCAAAGAGGCACAAGATAAATATCAAATCATCATAGACGATCCAGTTAAAGTGGCTCGCATCATGAAACAAGGTATGCTCAAAGTAAAAGAAATGCGTAAAAGCTTAGGTGATGCGTATCAATATCAATGGTCATTAAAAATTGAGCCCGAATTTCAGCTACCATTTGAGCCTAATCACGAAGTGATGAGTAACTTACATCTGTACTTCCAACCTAACAAAGCCGAACTTGCTGCAACCCTTAGACGCGCTTTTTCAGGTATTGTCGCTGGTAATGTGAAAAGTGAAACCATTAAATTGATTGAAGAGTTCGGTCCATTTGAAATTCGCGGCGATGAAAAATTGATGGCCATGATGGATAAGCTATTAAAAGCCTTTGTAAAGCAAAAAAGAATGAAATTACCTGGTAGTGACTATATCCCTTGTTATCAAATCATCAATGAAAAGGCTAGTTAACCTCAACGAATAGAGCTTATTCAATATAGTCCACATGCATAAGCATGGTCTACATCAAGCTGCCAACTTAAGCTACTCCTTTTGATGGTTGATGGTTTGATGTAAACAAACGCTATATTTTTAAGTCCTAGCCAAGATTCAGTAAACTCTTAACTGCCATTCACAATAGAAACGGCCACTGTCTTTATACCCATTAGTCTTTATCAACAAAGTAAATGCAGGGTGTTGTTTAATATCATGTTAAATAGCTATATGATAAGTCATCTTAAAAACACATCTGAAATAAATTTTTGAAGGTGTGAGAATAAATATATCCTTCAACGGCTCAATTGAGTCGTACCACCAGCTACGAAAGATAAAACATGAATAAACTATTGATCATTGATGGTCTCAATCTTGTTAGACGTATTCATGCTGTATTACCAGATGAAAATGACATCGCCAGTGTCAAAGAGCGAACCATTTCAGCGGCTAAAAAGCTCCTTAAACATCACCAGCCCACTCATGCGATTGTAGTTTGGGATGGAGATGAAGAGTCATGGCGTAAACAGTTATATCCTGATTACAAAAAAGGCCGAAAACCTATGCCTGCGCCTTTAAAGGCGGGGTTAGCTGATATTAAAGCAGCTTTAGCTGAAGCACATATCAACTCCCATGACGCCGCTTCTGAAGCTGATGATGTCATCGCCACGCTAGCCACCAAAATTGCTGAAAATAATGGTCAAGCCATTATCGTATCGACGGATAAAGGGTTTGGTCAGATCTGGCAGAGCAATATTGATATTTGGGACCATTTCAAGCAGCAGTATTTTGATATTAAAGAGTATGAAAAGAAATTAGCTGTGCAGCAAAACCAAATTTTAGACTTTATTGCCTTAGCGGGTGACTCTGGTAATAAAGTACCCGGTATTGCTGGAATTGGCCCTAAATCTGCTGCTGATTTATTAAATAAATTTCGCAGCTTAGCCAACCTCTATAAATCAATCGATAACCTTGGTGCTAAACAAGCGCAAAAGTTAATAGATGGAAAAGAAATGGCGCGAGTGAGTTATAAACTTGCACAGCTACAATGTCATATGCCGCTTAATATCAACCTAAAGCAATTTAGAGTGCCAACAACCAATGAAAGGAGTGCATAGGCAATGAAACCTTCCTTATCCTTTCTTATTGCTTCAATGTTTATTGCTTACGTGGTTTTCGCTATTACGGTTGTTTTGGTGTACGAACCACGACCAGAAGATCGAAGCTGGCAAGAAAGACAAGAATTTAACCATCAAATGCTAAGTGAAATTAACATTGGCCAAACCATTGAAGCTATCCGCGGTAAAATGGGGCGTGCTGACTTTACTGAAGCTAAGGCGACAGATGAAGCCAACTTCCAAATAATGTTCTACAGAACACATCACGTTAAGTCAGATGGAAAAACAACTCGAGATGAGTGCACTCCATTATTGTTTAAAGATGGTGAGTTGATCGCCTGGGGACAAGAAACGTATGATCAGTTTTTACAAATTCCTATTCTAAATAATATCGTTGACTCAAGTGTTTCTAGTAATCCACTGCCCATTACTGCAGCCAAAACAGAAACAGAAACAGATCAATCTAAGCAATAGTTCTAAGAGATTGCTCTAAATATTAGTTCCTAAGCGTTAGCTCTAAACGCTCTTTCTAACAAATCGCTCGGTTTGTTCAAGACATAAAAAATGCCGCTAACTGCGGCATTTTTTATGTCTCTCAATCAGGTTAGCTTTATTTAGCTGATTTATACTCTTGGTAAGCTTCGCCTTTTTCTAACCATTGCGGTGCTGGCGCTCCTTTTAAATAATGGTCAAAGTACTGCTTCATTCGAATAGTGTAGTCCAACTTATTTGGATACTTCTTCAAATGGTGCGGCTCATCTTCATATTGTAAAAACACCACATCTTTACCTGTACGGCGCATAGCTAAGTATAATTCAACACCTTGCTCCCAAGGCACTGCATCATCTTTATCACCAAACATGATCATCATAGGTGTTTGAATACGCTCTGCATAAAATACTGGCGAATTTTCAATGTACTTCTGTGGCGATTGAAATAAGCTTTCAGCAATACGGCTTTGGCCTGTTTCATATTGAAATTGACGAGCAAGGCCTGAACCATGACGAATACCACTATATGCACTGGTCATATTCGATACAGGCGCACCTGTAACCGCAGCTTTAAAGATATTGGTTTGGGTGACAGCAAACGCTGTTTGGTAACCACCCCAAGAGTGTCCTTGAATGCCGACAGCATCAGGATCTGCTATGCCCATATCAATTAGCTTTTGGACGCCAGAAGTTAACCCTTTAACTGCCGATGCACCTGGGTAGCCAACTTCAAAACGAATATCAGGTAAGAAAATAGCGTAGCCATTATCTGCATACCAAGCAAAGTTAGGACGATGATTAATGGCCATATGAGGGAATGAATGTAGACGATCACTCATAAAGCGGTAGAAATACACCATAACAGGGTATTGTTGACCTTCTTGATAATGAGTCGGCTTAATAAGTACACCATCGGTTTGGCGACCATCAGCATCACTCCATTGCACAAGTTCAGCACTGCCCCAATCAAAACCGTCACGCTGCTTATCTAATTGAGTCTGTTTAACTGCATTGTTTGGTGAAGTGACACTTGCAGTATAAAGGTCTGGGTATAAATCATAGCGCTCTTTAGAAAACACGATAGTGTCATCGTTCTTAGCACGCGCAAGCACTTTCAATTTAGCGCCACTATCTACCAATTCAGTCAAACCAGGTACACCTACGGTTGCACTGTATAAACTGTCGGCTTTGGTTGCTTCGTTATAACCATGAATAAGCAAAGTCTGATCTTGTGTTATCACAGCAGGAGCATTTGGGTCTTCATATAAGCCTTTAACTCGTAACTGCGTCTTGGTTTTACGCCCTTCACCATTTGAAAGCATAAATCCGTCAAATGATGATGAGTTAAACTGCCACATATCATATTTATCGTAAGCAATAATTCCTGAACTATCAGCTAACCATGGTCCAAAGCCATAGCTAGGGGCATTACCTGGGTAATCATGATCTTCATTGGCGAAGCTGACACTAATGTCTTTTGAAATAGTATGTCTTCTAACGCCAGCAATGTCGTACATAAACAGTTCACCTTGCTGATAATAAGCAACAAAACGAGCATTGGGCGATAAAGTCGGCATTTCATTAGATGGGTGCTGAGTTAACAACTGCTGTTTACGACCCGTATTTAAATCAACTAAATACACGTCTTGATAAAAGCCTGCCCAGGTAATCATTTTCTGATATGGTACATCAGAAGTCGCTAACAAATAACGTTGCTGTTCACCATATTGCACATCAGGAATGGACTCATCGGCAAGTTGGACAATTCGGTTTGCATTGATATGCAAAACCGATAAATAAGTACGTTGCTGCTCTTTTGAGTATTGCTTAATTTCGTGAGGCTTAATCTTAGGATCGTCCCCATGCCACACTTTTAAGTTACGCAAGCCTGTTACAACAGTTTCATCGAATAAGTCAGCTTCATTTTCTATTTTTGCAAGCGTAACGACTTTATCAACCTGTGGTACACGACCTAGAAAAAGCCTTAAGCTATCTTCAGAGAAAAACACCTTAGAGTATTGATTCAATGTCCAATCATCATCTTTCGGGGTTTCTTTAAGCTCGACGATCTCAAGGTTCAATAACGACAGTTGATATTCTCGTTCATCTCGCTCCTCAGCTGCAGAGCCTTGAGTAAACGCTAACCACTTGGCATCATCAGACAAACTCAGCTCACCAATTTGTGCATCACTGCTTTTATATAGTTGCTTTAGCGTATTGCTCACTAAATTCACTTTCTTAATGACATGCTGTTTTGCTTTAATATCATTAATAGCAACGACAAAGTTTTTGGCGACTCTATCAAAAGTAAATTGAGTGACATTTTCAAAGTCATGAGCTGATTTATCAGAGAGTTTTACCAGCTTTAACTCACTACCTATATCTTTCTCATTAAGCTTTTTGGCATCTTTATCATCTGAATCTTCATCGTTTTCGCTACCTTCGGGTTCAAACCAAATCGCTAAAAATTGACCATCTTGGCTAAATTCAGCTTGTTTAACTTTTTCAAAGGTTTGCTGCTCACCCGTTGTAGTATTAAGTAGCGCAAGGCCTGAATGCAGTTCTGATTTTTTCAAGGTTTCTTGTTTTAATAATGAAGGCGCTAGTGTTGCAATGGCAAAACTACCTTGGCTATTCACCTTAACGTCAGAACCACCGGCAATAACAAACTGCTTTTTAGATTCAACAAGATTGACTAAAGCACGACTATCCCCCCTATCAGGCATCGCCTCAACCGCCAATGTTTTTCCGTTATCGGAGATAACAGGTTGATTGAGGCTTTCAAAATGCATGATGTCATTTAGTGAAAGCGTCGTGGTTTTTTCAGCCGCGGTAACGGACATTGACGCTGCTAGTAGCGTCAAAGGAATAAGTTTATGTAACTTCAAAGTTATCCTCGTTATATTTATTATTTTAAACGGCTAAGCCTTTAATGACTCATTCCTGCGCTCAACCATGAGAAAACGACTCATTTACCTAAATTTGAAATAAATCGTTCAATATCGTGCTTAAGTTTAGTTTTTCATTCTTCAAACTTTATAATAAAGCTTGATCGATAAACTGTTAGACCAAAGTCGTCTGTTCAAAAAATCTAACCTCAATAAGCTATCTTGGTAAATTCATCGAACCAATTAACGATTCAATAACAATCACATTCAAAATATGACGCATATTGAACCTTTAAATTAAGCTGTTGTGAATATCTTAAAGCAATCAGCTGAGGATTAACTTAAAAAACATAAAAAATATGTGATTAAACTCACTAAATCCTGTAAAAAAATTTCAAAATTCGTTAAAATGCGCCGCAACAAAACCGTTAGTTAATCGTCCCGTAACAGTGTTGTTAACACTGACAGGAAAATGCAGTAACCACTAAGTGGAAGGACTATCCATGCCAAAACGTACTATAACCGTAATCCCAGGTGATGGGATTGGACCAAGCATTATCGATTCTGCTTTAAAGATTCTCGACAAGGCTGGTTGCGACTTTGAATATGAATTTGCAGACGCCGGTTTAGCCGCACTAGAAAAACAAGGTGAATTAGTACCACAGCGCACCTTAGACCTCATCGAAAAAAACCGTATTACATTGAAAGGCCCACTAACTACACCAGTTGGTGAAGGTTTCACTTCAATTAACGTTAGCTTGCGTAAAAAGTTCAGCTTATACGCTAACGTACGCCCAGTACTTTCTTTTAAAGGTACTCAAGCACGTTACGACAATATTGATATCATTACTGTTCGTGAAAATACTGAAGGTATGTATTCAGGTCTTGGCCAAAAAGTCTCTGACGATGGCGCAACAGCAGAAGCGACGAGTATCATTACTCGCCTAGGTGCTGAGCAAATCACGACTTTCGCATACGAACTAGCGCGCAAAGAAAACCGTAAGAAAGTAACGATTGTTCACAAAGCGAACATCATGAAGTCAACTTCAGGCTTATTCTTAAAAGTGGCTCGTGAAGTTAGCTTACGTTACCCAGATATCGAAACAGAAGAAATGATTGTAGATGCAACTTGTATGAAGTTGGTCATGAATCCAGAAAACTTTGATGTATTGGTAACCACTAACTTATTCGGTGACATCTTATCTGACTTATGTGCAGGTCTAGTTGGCGGTTTAGGAATGGCTCCTGGCGCTAACATCGGTAAAGATGCTGCTATCTTTGAAGCTGTTCACGGTAGTGCACCTGATATCGCTGGTAAAAACTTAGCTAACCCAACTTCAGTTATCCTTGCATCTATCCAAATGCTTGAATACCTAGGTATGGCTGATAAAGCTGAATTGATCCGCAGTGCAGTTTCTGCAGTGATTGAAGAAGGTGACCGTACCACTCGCGATTTAGGTGGCACACACGGAACGACTGACTTCACTCAAGCCGTTATTGACCGTTTAGGCTAATTTATACTGGCAATAAGCCATATAAACTTAAGCTAACAAAAAGCCCTTAGTGAGATTCACTAAGGGCTTTTTTAATATCTTTTAATTCACTTCACTTGCTGTGATGTCAGTTAGTCACTTAATCGTGAAAGTTCCATGCCGTATTAGGCTTAACCCATAAATGCACTGTCACTTCATCACGGTCATGATAAAGATGTTTACATTGGATTTTAAAATCATCAATTTCGTTTTCTTTTAAAATCTCAGCCATGGTATCAAGGATTTGTCTCACTTCTTTATAACGGCTTTTCATTGGTAGTTTTAAATTAAAAATGGCTTCTTTAAACCATCCGTTAATGGCCCATGCTTCCATCAATTCAGCAACACGAGATGGCTTTTCAACCATGTCGCACACTAACCAATAAATGTTTTTTCTTGGTGGCTCAAATCGAAAACCATCGGCGCGATAATGACGTACTTGTCCTGTATCCATTAATTTTTGATCCATAGGACCGTTATCAACGGCTGCAACAAACATACCTCGGCGAACCAGTTGATAAGTCCAACCGCCAGGGCAAGCACCTAAATCCACAGAATGTAATCCTGAACGACAACGTTGCTCTTGCTCTTCTTTAGTCAAGAAATGACCGAAAGCTTCGTCCAGCTTTAAGCTTGAACGACTCGGTGCATCCGCTGCCATTTTAAGACGCGGAATACCCATAAAGTGAGGTGAGCTATTGTTAGTCAAAGAATAACCGACATAAGCTTGTCCTGGCGCGACAAAACACACATGGATAATCGGTCTTCTATCATTTTCTTGGGCAAGCAGTGAACCTGACTTTTTAAGCCCTTGGCGAAGCGGCACTGTAAACTTACGGCAAAAACCTGAAAGCTCCTTTGCTTCGTTGGTGTCTGGAGTTTCAACCCTCAGCTCACCCGCTTTTGAGACTCCCGCTACTGCAGCCACAATTGGCGTCATACGATCGGTTTCAGGCAAGTTCTTTAATAAATCATTGGCTGCAAACATTTGTCTGGCAAACACTAATGAATTTAATTCGATTTTTTTGGCTAGCTGTTCACCACCATCTTCTTCAAAGCATTGGTAAATAACATAGGCATCGTTGGTATTGGTTTTAACAAAACCACCAATATTCAAGTCAGCTGCTCGCTGTTGAATCTCTGCTGCACAATCTTTCTCATAGCCTGCACGGCAGAATAAAAATAGGTTTTTCATGGTGAACCTTAAGCTTCAATAACAGCACTCTAAATTGAGCGCCGTCAGTACGTACGGATAAAAAATACAATAATGAAATGCATTATACGCAAGTTTACTGGCACTGTGTGAGTTGAAAAATAAAAAGCGCAAACAAAAATGCAGTTGAAATAGCTTTTTTCAACTGCATTAAAAAAATTGGGTCACGATTGCGTCACGATGATGAACTCTGAAGAATTACGACTGCAGCGATTTAGCCTTAGCTTGCCGCCTTGTCATCATGTTTAAATATTGCCACAGCAAATAATAACCAGCCTAAAAGCATACAAAAGCCACCCATTGGGGTTATTGGGCCAATCCATTTAGCGCCTGTGAACGCATACAAATATAACGAACCAGAGAAAAGCAGAATACCAACAAAGAACAAACCTGCCGCCCAATTAAGCAGCTTTGAAGATATCCAATGGCCCGCAAAGGCAACTGCAATAATCGCAAAGGTATGATAAAAATGATAATCAACGCCTAACTTAAAAATGGCCACAAGTTCAGGTGGCGCGATATTCTTAAGTCCATGGGCACCAAAAGCGCCTAAACCAACTGCTAAAAAACCGCTCAATGCCGCTAACAATAACAAGCCTTTTTTCATTCTATTACCTTAATATCCCATTATTACTTTATTAAATCTAAAGTTCGTTAAACCAGCGAATCAATAAATTGCTGACTCTGCTCAACACAATCTTGCAGGTTAGCTTCTAAATCTGTGCCTGACGACTTTCGTGGTTTAAAACTATGATCGCCATCGGTGATCCAACCTAATGAAATCGAATCTTTAATTGGCCAATGAGGTATTTCTAATTTTCCACCAAACTTATCTCGCTCTCCTTGTAATACCATAACAGGACAACTGGCATTATTAATTGGAGATAACCTTGGCTCACCACCTTTAAGCGGTACAAACGGGTAACCTAAACAGACAACGCCTTTGATTAACGTTTTGACTTGCTCAAATTGTGGATGAATTTCAACCTTATCAGTATCAGCAAGTTCGGGGGTCATTATCATGGCGGACATTCTTCCTCCCATGGATTTACCCATCAGAATGATATTTTCAGTGATTAAACTGCCGTCATTAATATAGGATAAGGTATCTACTAACACTTGCTGATAATAGTTCAGTAACTTAGGTGCCCTATCCGGCGGTCTTCTTTTGCCATCTTGCATGTTGGCTTGCATGTACAAAAAGTTAAACCGCAGAACTTGCACGCCTGTTTCAACAAGCTTTTGCGCAACTTGCTCCATAAAATCAGAATGCATATTAGCGCCGGCCCCATGAGCAAAGACCACTAAGGTTTTATTTGGCTTTCCCAATAAAACAGATTCAACTGCTTCTGAGGCTAGTGTTGGAGTTGTTTCATCTACTTGTGTCATTTTTATCGCTTTTTCAATTTAAACTCACTGTTCGCTAAAGCGCTGTTAGCTTCAAAATAGCTAAAGTGCTACTTCAACATAGTTGTACTGTTATCCCGCAAGTAATTCACTTCGAGATTCTTCAGCAAACATGTCGACCATCCACTCACGAAACGCAGCAACCTTGCCGAGTTCTGAATGATTTTGCTGACAAACCAGGTAATAAGCATCTTTACTGACGAGCACTTCAGAGAAAGGACACACTAATCGACCCGCTTTAATATCAGGCCTTGCCAGCACGCTATAACCTAGAGCAACCCCTTGCCCATGGGCAGCAGCCTGTAAAACTAACGAAGAATGGCTAAAGATAGGTCCAGAATTAACATTAATTTCACTAATCCCGCATTGTCTAAACCACGCTTGCCAATCGTGACGACTCGAGTCGTGTAATAAGGTGTGATTTTTAAGATCGCTCGGTTTTTCTAACGGTTTAGGACCGCTCAATAACAAAGGGGAACAAACTGGAATTAGCACTTCGTTACGTAACTTATCAGCTCGAAGTCCTGGCCAGTTTCCTTGGCCATAATAAATTGCAACGTCCACATCATCAGTTAAAGAATCCGCTTCACTGTCTACCGCTTTAATGCGTACGTCGATATCAGGATTCTGCTCACTGAATTTGGCTAATCTCGGTACAAGCCATTGAATTGCAAAGCTTGGAGACATACTCACAGTCAATGAGCCAATTGCACTTCTGGCTAAAAGTCGGTCTGTTGACTCACCTAATTGGATAAAAATATCTTTAATATCGAGGAAGTAGCTTTGACCTTCTTCGGTTAATAATAGTGAACGGTTCTTGCGGCGAAACAGTTTTAAGCCCAAAAAGTCTTCTAATGCTTTAATTTGATGACTCACTGCCGCTTGTGTGACAAATAGCTCTTCTGCAGCACGAGTAAAACTTAGGTGCCTAGCAGCTGCTTCGAATGCTTTTACAGCATTTAAAGGTGGCAATCTTCTCGACATAGTGATCCGCCTCTCGTTTTTTAATTAGTTTTTCTAATGATTATCGTTATTTTTTGTCGTTTGTAAAGAACACTCTGTTCGTTTAAATTATAACCATTGAAATTTAGTGAGTTGGACAGTCTCAAACATGGAAAAGAGGGAATGTCCGACAGCGATATTTGTCAGCCCGGAGGCGACCCTTTATGTTTAACTTAAAAACTTTAGCTACTGTAGCTTTACTTTCTTCTTTTGCTTTTGCTGCTAATGCAACTGATACCACCATTGATATCAGCGACCTTCATGCATCAATCAACGCCGAGTTTGAACAAAGCATGTCAGAAATGCAGAACAACGTTGATGTAGATGTGAAAAGCACTGTAACTGCAGAGAATGAAGACAACACAACAGTCACTACGGCAGAAGTTCGCACTGCTGATTAATCTACTGTAAAAATCGTTTCAAAAAAACCGCATTAGCCAAATTAATGGTAATGCGGTTTTTTTATGTCTTTTATTAGCATATAAATAAGCTAAAAAAAGCCAGCGACGCAATGCCGATGGCTATTTGATATAAAATATATATTGAAAAGCTAACGCTTAAGGGCGATATACCTTCACGTTACTGTAACCTTGCTCGGTTAAGTAAAGCGCTTGTAGCTTACTCATTACGCCACGGTCGCAATATAATAAGTAAGTTTTCTCTTTGTCTAAGTCAGCAAACTGAGTGGCTAATTTAAAGAAAGGGATTTTCAAAATCTCTGTATCTTCGATTTTAAGCGGGTTTTGCTCTTCTTCATCTTGAGCACGGATATCAATCACTACGTTGCCATTATCGATAGACTCAACCGTTTCAGTTTCACTAACAGTGGTTTCAACTTTTTCAGCAATCTGCTTAATATCGATAACAACCGCATCGTTAACCACACGATCAATTAAGTCTTCAGTAAACTTAAGCTCTTCGGCTTCAATTTTCGCTAGTACAGCTTTAACCGTCGGCTTTTGCGAAATCACGCCACAATATTCAGGAATCGCTTTAGCAAAATCTTCTGTACCAATTTTACGACTCTCATTAATGATGTCTTGCTTATCCATAGTGATCAGCGGACGTAAAATCAATAAATCAGTACAACGATCAATCACGTTAAGGTTAGTCAGCGTTTGGCTCGACACTTGGCCTAAGCTTTCGCCAGTAACTAACGCTTGAATACCGTATTTTTCAGCAATCTTAGTGGCTGCTCGCATCATCACACGTTTTAAAATAACGCCCATTTGACCGTTATCGATACGCTCTAAAATCTCTTCAACCACAGGTTCAAAAGGAACCGTGATGAAACGTACTTTGTGAGACTCACCGTATTTCTGCCATAGGTGATAAGCCACTTGTTTAACACCGATTTCGTGTTGCGCACCACCTAAGTTAAAGAAGCAGTAGTGAGTACGTGCGCCTTTCTTAATAAATTGGTAACTAGAAACACCTGAATCAAAACCACCAGAAATTAACGACAACACATCTTCTTGGGTTGCCATTGGGAATCCGCCCAAACCTTCAATACGGCGAACGACCATATAAAGCTTTTCATGATCGATTTCTAAATTCACCGTCATGTCTGGATTTTTCAGCTTAACACCTGCCGCATCAGTATGCTGATTTAATCCACCACCAACGTAACGTTCAACTTCGATAGAGTTAAAGTCATGCTTACCGGTACGTTTAACACGCACACAGAAAGTTTTACCAGCAAGTTCATCTTTATAAACAGGTAACACTTGCTGATAAATATCATCGATAGAATCGAAACTGTATTCATCAACTTGAATCACATGGGCAATACCAGGAATACACTCTAAACGTGCAGAAATAGTATCAACTCTTGCTTGTTCATCACTAGCTACATGGATCATGATGCGATCCCATTGGCGCTGCACTCTTACATCTTCATCGACTTTTTTAAGTACATTGCGAATGTTTGTTTCAAGGATTTTAGTAAAACGCATTCTAACGGTTTTACTTTTCATCATGATTTCTGGGTATAGCTTTACGATAAACTTCATTGGACTTCCGCGGGCATCTGATTCGGTATCAACCTAATAATCACTCATAATCTAACGCTAAAAAGCGATCTTCTCAGGTTAATTGAGAGCATACTTTTGGCATTAATATTGGTGTTATCAGGCATAAAAACGATGGCTGGTATAGTGACCAGCCATTTAAGGGCGGGATTATAGCAAAAATTGGCTATTTACCAAACACATTAAATAGCGTTTCGTAGACTATGACGAGTTTGAGTGAATTGCGCCAAAACCAATAAAATAGCCGCTTAATAAAAGCGACTATTCTCAGTGTCAATCCCTGTGCAATACAGTTTTAAAACAGCGTTAATTTAGTCTGATTAAATTTGTTTTAAATCATCTGTTTCAATTAAAACAGTTCTAACGGTTTAGTTTGATTATGGCTGAGGTATCGCTTCAATTTCTCTAGATTCTTTTGCCTTACCTTGCTCAATAGCAATTTCAACTCGGCGATTACGGCTTCGATTTTGATTAGAGTCATTGGGCACTAATGGTGAATTAGACGCCATGCCAACCACTTGCATTCTGGTTTCATCAAAGCCGGTTACTTTGGCAAGTTCATGAGCGACGGCAACGGCACGTTTACTGGATAAGTCCCAGTTAGAACTGTAAAGCTCATTACTGATATGCATACCATCGGTATGACCCGAGACAGTAATAATGCCTGGCACATCTTTGAGTAAATCGCCAATTGAGCGCACCACAGGTTTAAAACGTGGCTGCAAAAATCCAGAGCCTGAAGCAAAAGAGCCTTTCTCTCGAATTCGAATAATAATTTGCTGACCTAAAGATTCAATTTCAATAGCACCATCAACAATTTCTTCATTGAGTTTCTCTGCCATTTTCTTAACTTGATCGTTAATATTCTCTTGTTCAGATGATGCTTGAGATTGTTGAGCTTGAGCTTGTTGCTGCGCAGTTGCCGCAGCATTGCCGCCTCTGTCTTCACCTTGTTGTTTTTGTACGCCACCAGCACTGGCATCATCACCCGCTTGATACTCAATGGTTTGCTGAGTCATTTCATTGGTTTGCTGATTGATAATCTCAATCGGGGTAGGATCTGGTTTACCCGGGCGAAACTCCAGTGCAATGACTGAAGTCCCTTTAGGAATGTCTTTTACTTCTACTTTATTTTGCACACCAAAAGCGTACTTCATTGAACCGGCAATTTGCTTAAACTTCATCACATCCATTTCAGAGAATGCGAGCAGTAAAACGAAAAAACACATCAGCAGAGACATTAGGTCAGCAAAGGTTGCTAGCCATAATGGGGCTCCTGGTGGTGGACAATCACACTTGGCTTTCTTAGCCATGAGTTATTCTCCGTCCGTTGTATCAATTTGACGTTGTTTTTCGGATAAGTAGTTTTTAAGGAAGCCTTCGATTACGCGAGGGTTTTGGCCATCTTGAATCGCTAATACCGCATCCATTATGAGGTTTCGATTCAATAACTCTTCCGCCATTCTAAGTTGCAATTTATCAGCAATTGGAATCGCAATCATATTGGCGATGATCGCGCCATATAAGGTGGTTAACAAGGCTACGGCCATTGACGGGCCAATTGATTTAGGGTCATCCATATTTGATAGCATGGCAACAAGGCCAATCAAGGTACCAATCATCCCCATTGCTGGAGCGACATCACCTAACGATTTAAAAATGCCAACCCCTGTTTTGTGACGTTCTTCGGTCAGAGCAATATCTTTTTCAAGCGCTTCACGTACCACATCACCATCGTGGCCGTCGACTAACATATCGACCGCTTTTTGCATAAAACTGTTAGTAATTTGAGCTTCTTCTAATGCTAGGAATCCACCTTTACGGGCGGCATCTGCCATATTTACCGACTGTTCAATCAAGTCTTCAGGTTTATCAATTTTAAACATGAAGGCTTTAGCGCCAATTTTAACCGCCCCAAGGAATTGCTTTAAATTGTACTTCATCATGACGACGAACAATGAACCAATAAATACGATCATCACCGATGGCACATCAACAAAGATTGAAATACCGCCACTGCTGACCATTGACCCAATAATAAAAGCAAAGGCTCCGATCAAACCTATTAGGGTTGCTAAATCCACAATTTCTCCTTGATTGCAGTCTTAAAATGCTGCCTTACCTATTGATGGTCATAAATTTCATTAACCATTTATGAATATCAATGTAACACCCTGAGTGACAGGGATAATAGTTCAAATAACAAAAAAACACTCAATAAGCAGCATTCTAATAAAAAACAGCCAGTAGTGATAAAAAATTCAGCAACTTCAATTTAAAAAGTACTCTCATGTTAATAAGAATATTGATAGCCGATGAAGGAAACTGGCATTCGTTATAGTTATCGGTCAAACTTAGCCCAAGTTTAGAGTTATTTTATGAATTGTATAATTTTTCAGTCACAAAGCGTGCTTTTGAGCAAATAAACTACGACTGAATTTGACCCTTAGCTCGCCCTGATATACCTTGTCCTCCGCACAACAAAAGGAACAATAATTGTGGCCAAAAAACCTGAGAATCTTAGTTTTGAAGAGTCCTTATCGGAGCTTGAAAACATCGTTGCAGATCTTGAGCAAGGTGAAGTCACACTAGACAGTGCCCTCAAACAATTTGAGCGTGGAATTAAACTGGTTCGTCAAAGCCAGTCCAAGCTTGAACAAGCACAACAGAAAGTATCAATTTTATTGGATGAAGACGATACCAACCTGAGCCCATTTACCGTTGAAGGCGAATAAGTGTGTTAGCCCAAGCAATTGAAAAGTACCAACAACGTGTCGATAGTGTTCTGAGAAGCAAACTTGCAGAACTCGATGACACAGCACCTGAATTAAAAGCAGCTATGACCCATGGCGCTTTATTAGGTGGTAAACGCATTCGACCTTTTATGGTTTACAGCATTGGCGAAATGTTAGGCGCCGATATCGAATTACTCGATAATGCAGCGGCTGCCATTGAGTGTATTCATGCCTATTCATTAATCCATGATGATTTACCAGCAATGGATGATGATGCGCTTCGCCGTGGTCAGCCAACCGTTCATATTGCCTTTGATGAAGCAACAGCGATTCTTGCTGGTGATGCACTACAAACACTCGCTTTTGAACTCATATGTCAGCCGAACGCTAACATCACCCCACAGCAACAATTGGCCATGGTAACTGCGTTAGCGAAAGCATCGGGTTATAGCGGCATGTGTGGCGGTCAAGCAATTGATCTGAGTTCAACAGACAAACGTATCAATCTTGAACAGTTAACCCAATTACATAATAAAAAAACGGGGGCGCTAATTAGCTGCGCAGCTGAATTAGCGTTAATTGCAGCAAACGCTAACCAAGATGAACAACAAATTATAAGAGAGTTCGCCGCTAACATCGGCTTAGCTTTCCAAGTTCAAGATGACATATTAGACATCACTGCAAGTACTGAAGAGTTGGGCAAGCCCCAAGGCAGTGATGAAGAAGCGAATAAGAGTACTTTCCCTCGCTTACTTGGACTTGACGGTGCAAATGAATGCGCCGAAAAACTAATTAACGATGCACTATCAGCGCTGGCAAAATTGACCTACAATAGCCAGTTAATTGCAGACTTCGCCCGCTATATCATTGCGCGAAGATTATAAAAGAGACAGTTTATCTCATTATGAGTTTCGATAATTCTCAATTTCCGGTATTGGCTCAAGCTAATACCCCTGAAGATTTAAAAAAGCTGCCACAAGGCATGCTGCCACAACTGTCTGATGAGTTAAGACAATTCTTACTCAAGTCGGTGAGTAACTCTAGTGGCCATTTTGCTTCAGGACTGGGTACTGTTGAATTAACAGTAGCACTCCATTACGTCTACAATACGCCCTTTGATCGCGTAGTGTGGGACGTAGGCCATCAGGCATACCCGCATAAAATTCTCACAGGGCGTCGCGACCAGATGCACACCATTCGTCAAAAAAATGGATTGCACCCTTTCCCATGGCGCGAAGAAAGTGAATACGACACATTTAGTGTTGGTCATTCAGGCACTTCTGTCAGTGCCGCCTTAGCAATGGCAGTCGCGGCTGAGAAAGAGCAAAAAGATCGAAAAGTCGTTGCCGTCATTGGTGATGGCGCAATGACTGGCGGCATGGTGTTTGAAGCCATGAACCACGCGGGCGATTTGCACAATGACATGTTAGTTGTATTAAATGACAATGAGATGTCAATTTCAGAAAACGTTGGTGCCTTAAACAACCACTTAGCTCAGCTAATGTCTGGTCGTTTTTATACCACCATTCGTGAAGGTAGCAAGAAAGTGCTCAAGGGCATGCCTGTTATCAAAGAAATGGCCAAACGCACCGAAGAACATCTTAAAGGCATGGTTGTACCTGGCACTCTGTTTGAAGAGCTAGGATTCAACTATATTGGCCCTATTGATGGCCACGATGTTGACTCTTTAGTTGAAACACTGCGAAATATGCGCGACCTTAAAGGACCGCAAATATTACATATCATGACTAAAAAAGGTCGTGGTTATGAACCCGCTGAAAAAGATCCTATCGGCTGGCATGCAGTACCTAAATTTGACCACACCCAATTTAGAAAACCGAAAGCGAAACCTAGCTCACCGACCTTCTCACAAGTGTTTGGTAAGTGGCTGTGTGATGTTGCTAAAGAAGACGAAAAGCTATTAGCCATTACACCCGCTATGCGCGAAGGTTCGGGCATGGTTGAGTTCTCGCAAAAATTCCCGAAGCAGTATTTTGATGCTGCGATTGCAGAGCAACATGCTGTCACCTTAGGTGCTGGATTTGCTTGTGAAGGCTTTAACGCTGTTGTGGCCATTTACTCTACCTTCTTACAGCGCGGCTACGATCAAATCATCCATGATGTGGCCTTACAACGCTTACCGGTATTATTCGCCATTGACCGTGGTGGTATTGTGGGCGCAGATGGCCCTACTCACCAAGGCGCATTTGATTTAAGTTTCTTACGCTGTGTACCTAACATGGTGATAATGGCACCTTCTGATGAAGATGAATGTCGTCAGATGCTATATACAGGTTATCGTTATAAAGCAGGTCCTACTGCAGTTCGTTACCCTCGTGGTAGTGCCACAGGCATTGAGCAAACAGAAGTGATGACCGAAATACCAATCGGTAAAGGTGTTATTAAACGTCAAGGCTCTAAAATAGCGATTGTCAATTTTGGTACCACCTTATCAGCAGGCCTTGAAGCAGCAGAAGCGTTAGATGCTACCGTTGCCGATATGCGTTTTGTTAAGCCACTTGATGAAGCTCTGCTGGCCGAACTTGCTAATAGCCATGATATTATTGTCACACTTGAAGAAAACGCCATTATGGGCGGCGCAGGTAGTGGCGTGATTGAAGCACTTCAAAAAATGAAAATCATCAAACCTGTGCTACAGATAGGTTTACCTGATGAGTTCATTAAACACGGTGCACCTGATGAAATTATCCAAGAATTAAAACTTGATGGCGCTGGCGTACTAGAACAAATTCAGCAATATATTGGCTAATATTTAATTTATAACAGCCACAAAAAAGGACTGCCATGGCAGTCCTTTTTTATTGCAGCACTTAACATGCTGCTACTTATTAACTAACCTGAGCTCGGGATAACAACTTGCTTTCTAGAGGTTATTTTTGCAGATAACGGCGTTAAATTTGTTTGCAATAGGCCAGCTATTGACGCACAAATTTGCCTTGTTCTAAGCAAAATTATCTCTCTAGAATAAGATTGAAAGCAAACATGTAATAATTCAACAGTTTAACTAACTTCTTATACCGAGTTCAGGTTAACTAAACACTATAATGGTTAATAAATTAAGCTTGAGTATCTACGCTTGGTCCGCCTTGCGAAACCATCACCATAGCTGGGCGCAATAAACGTGAGTTTAATGTGTAGCCTTTTTGCATCACTAACATCACAGTGTCTTTCGGGTATTCTGCACTTGGTTGCATACCGATAGCTTGATGATGTTCAGGGTTAAATACATCGCCTAGAGGGTTAACTTGTACCACACCAAATTTCTCAACAGAACTTAAGAAACCTTTCATGGTTAAATCAACACCTTCAGCAATCGCTTTGGTCGCTTCATCTTCAGGGTTAACACCTGTTAACGCGCGCTCCATGTTGTCTAACACTGGTAAAAGCTCGTTTACAAACTTCTCTAAAGCGAAAGCACGTGCTTTTTCTACGTCTTTTGCCGCGCGAGTGCGGATGTTTGCCGTCTCTGCAGCAGCACGGATTTCAACATCTTTACGCTCAGCTAGTGCAGCTTGAGACTCCGCAAGTTGTTGTTCTAATGCTTCAATTTTAAGATTAGCTTGAGTTAACTCATCAACTTCTTGTGTTGCTTCAGCTGCTACTTCTGTTTCAACATCAGTGATTACTTCTGCATCAATGACTTCTTGATCTGGTTTATTCGACTCGTTGCTCATTTTCACTCCAGCTAAAAATGCTTTGTTTCTGATTACTATGGGCATATTATGGGGATCAATTTCTTTGTTTCAAGCCTTTGAGCAAATCAAATACTAATATGACCAAAAAGTTTCAAACAATTGGCCTTATCGGCAAACCACACCACCAAGGTACAAACCTCACATTGAAGCGTTTGCATCATTGGTTATCTATGCAGGGATTTGAGATTTTAGCTGAAGAGCGAGTGGCCTCAGAACTCAAGGTTGATATTGAATCTGTTGATTTAACTGAATTAGGTGAACGTTGCGACTTAGCCATTGTGGTTGGCGGTGACGGTAACATGTTAGGTGCAGCCAGAGTATTAGCCAGGTTTGATATTGCTGTTATCGGCGTTAACCGTGGCAACTTAGGCTTTTTGACTGATTTACCCCCTGACAACTTTGAAGAGTCATTATCCAAAGTGTTAGATGGCCAGTATGATACTGAGTACCGTTTTTTACTGGAAGCTGAAGTTCATCGCCACGGCATGCTAAAGGCCAGCAATACGGCAGTTAACGAAGCGGTACTGCATCCAGGTAAAATTGCCCACATGATTCAGTTTGAGGTTTATATCGATGATCAGTTCATGTATAGCCAACGTGCTGATGGGATGATTGTATCGACCCCTACAGGATCTACTGCTTATTCTTTATCTGCAGGCGGCTCTATCCTCACACCTAACCTACAAGCACTCATTTTAGTACCAATGTTCCCGCACACATTATCCTGCAGACCCATAGTCGTGGATGCTAGTAGCACCATTAAACTGGTGGTATCACCAGATAATGGCGAGAACTTAGAAGTGAGCTGTGACGGTCATGTCCATTTATCGGTATTACCCGGCGATGAGATTTTAATTAGTCGAAGTGAAGACAGATTAAGAATGATCCATCCTAAAGGACATAATTACTTTAATGTTCTACGGGCGAAACTCGGTTGGGGAAGCAAACTGTTTTAGTCTTACCTGCAAATCCAGACTTTGAATAAAACGTTCTATTTTTTTAATGTTTAAAAAGCTGATGTTAGATCATTAGGCTTTAGAAACATTATTGAAAGAGGTTAACTCAGATAATTAATCTCTTTCATTTAAATGGATATTTTAAGCTTTTGAATCTTCATGCAAGCAGGCTAGCAGTAACTCAGTAAGTTTAACTTCAGCCAATGGCGATAGCGCAATAATCTCCATTCGAGAATCCATGGTTTCATCCAATTCCATCACAGAAAGTTTACCATCCACCATATTAAAACCCGCTATGCCCTCTTCTGTAATCATCACCGCTTTCAATCGAACAATGTTGAGCTCAATAAAGTGATTAGCTAAATTTATCAAAGCATCAAAATCAAAACATAATCTGGGTTCAAATACCCAACCTATGCTAAACGCACCCTCACCTTGGTTATCTTTAACCCAAAAGCCTTGCTGATTAAATTCGATAATCTGAGATTCTTCGCCTTGGGATGAAGACTGCGGGAATATTGATGGTGAGTTACCAGCTAGAACTGATTTATTGTTTGCCACTGAGCTCGTCAGTTGTGGCTTTGTTGTTTTGGGAGTATTCGGTTTATTAATGCCTGCAAACAACTGCTGTATTGAAGTATCACTGGCTGAGCTGATTAACGATTTAGTCTGGTCAAATTGCTCTAAGAATTCACTAAGGTTCTCAAGTTCATTTTGCTGGTATAAATCAACTTTACTGGCATACACAATATCGGCGATTTGCATTTGCTGATTAAAGTTATCATTTTTACTGTATTGTTCATCTAGCACTTTTCGCGCATCAACCACACACACAGTTTGATTCACTTTTAATACTTGCTGATTAAATTCATTTGTCAGCACTTTCAAAATTTCAGCAGGATGACCTAAGCCTGTAGGTTCAATAAACAAACGGTCAGGCTTGGCTTTTTGAATCAACTGATTAATCGCCACTTGGGTTGGAATACCCGCGGCGCAGCATAAACAACCGCCTGCGACCTCTTTAATCACAATCTGTTCAGAAGAGTTAGTGCCAGCCATTAAGCCCGCATCAATACCGATTTCACCAAATTCATTTACCAGCACCGCCCATGTTTCATTATCTGGTTTAAGTTTGAGTAAAGACAAAATTAGGCTAGTTTTACCGGCACCTAAAAAGCCAGTAATAATATTGGTATTAATAGGTTTAAGGATCACGCTAAAACTTCCTTGTATTTTTAAGACTTAAATTCAACTTTTTAAGCTACGGCGATTCAACAGGTTACTTTGTCTTTTTAGCGTACTTACCCTGACGAGTCGGCTTGGCTTTATCGTTACCACGATTACCACTCGGCCTTTTATACTTAAATGATTTCTTAGGTTTTACAGCCTCGACCTCACGGTACCTTGCAGGTAAAGGTGCGCCAGCTTCATAACCAGGCTGAATTTGCACTTCAATTTGAGTATTGATTAATGCTTCAATGTCACTGAGTAGTTCCATTTCATTTTGAGCTACAAGCGATATAGCTTGGCCTGTTAAACCTGCACGCCCGGTACGGCCAATTCGATGAACATAATCTTCAGGCTCTGGTGGTAATTCAAAATTAATCACCAATGGCAGTGCTTCGATATCTAGCCCTCTAGCAGCCAAATCTGTCGCTATCATCACTCTTAACTTGCCAGTTTTAAATTCTTCAAGTGCTCTGTTTCTAGCCCCTTGGGTTTTATCTCCATGAAATACTGCCGCTTTAATGCCATCTAATTTTAATTCTTTTAATAGATGTTCAGCCGTTTCCTTCATGCTGGTAAATACCATCACTTGCTGCCAGTTATTGCGCCCAATCAGTTCTGACAGTAATTCAGCTTTACGTCTTTTATCTACTTGAAATACTGACTGAGAAACCGTATCGGCGGTAGTTTGATTCGACACGTGCACAAACTCAGGTTCATTGAGCATTTTTGCTGCTAAACTTTTTACATCTTCAGAGTATGTCGCTGAAAACATCATAGTTTGATGTTGGCGATTAACTAAACGCTTTACCTTTTCGATGTCTTTAACAAAGCCTAAGTCCAACATACGGTCAGCTTCATCAATCACTAAATGAGTGACAAACGATAGATCCAGTTGATGTTGACCAATGATGTCAAATAAGCGACCCGGAGTGGCCACAAGAATATCAACACCTTTAGTTAACGCTTTACGCTGCGGATTAATACTCGCGCCGCCATAAACCGCAACGCTTTCAAACGGCAGAAACTGAGCGTAACTCACAATGTTTTGCTCAATCTGAATTGCGAGTTCTCGCGTAGGTGTCATGATTAATACACGCAGTCTTTGCCAAGCGGTTTTATTGTCTTGCTCTGCAAGCTGTTGCTCTAAAAGTGACAGTAAAGGTAATGAGAAAGCTGCAGTCTTACCTGTGCCTGTTTGAGCACTGGCTAAGATATCTTTACCTTCAATGGCTAATGGCATCACAACTTGCTGCACTGGCGTCATGCTGTCATAACCACAAGCCGTTACTGCATCTAATATAGGCTGTGAAAAGCCAATTGAATCAAAAGTCATATTTTTCTCTAATCTACACTACCAATAATGGCGTCATTGTAACGGTAATAGCCTTCTGATGCGATTTATTCACACGCTATTTATTCGCACACTCGTTAGCAGATATAGCCGTTAACAAAAAGTTATTCTTAAGCCTGCAGCTCCTCTTCCACGACACTCAATCTTAAAATCCAAATTAACGATGTAAACTTCATCGTTTGGTAACGATGAATTAAGAAACCACTGTTTAAAAGACTTCAGCTCTTATCCGCATAAAATAATTTGCTGTCTTGACTACTTACCAAGTAACATTTTGTATCTTGAACCATTTTCAGTTGCTTTAAATAAAGCGTTTAAGCAACATGCTAGCTACATAAATAAAACAAAAATAAAGGCCTCAAATGAAACTCTTGTACCCAGTATTATTCGCTCTGACTTTATCCGCATGTGGCGGAAGTTCAGGTTCAAGCTCTCCAGCTCCAATTGACCCAGACCCGATCCCACCAGTTGAAGACAAAGAACTTCAAATGGATATCTGTTATTTAATGTCTACCACACTGGGTGATATGACCTTAGCAATTGATACAACCACGACGCCAATTACAGGACAAAACTTCAAAAACTACGTGGATGAGCAATTTTATGATGGCACTATTTTCCATCGTGTGATTTACAACTTTGTGTCTCAAGGTGGCGGGTTTACTTCAGGCTTAGTAGAAAAACCTGTTAATGACCCTATTGAGCTTGAAACCAATTTAGGCTTAACAAATGCGCATTATACGATTGCGATGGCAAGAACCGATGTAGCAAACTCGGCGACCTCACAGTTTTATATTAATGCCTTAGATAACCCGCAACTTGACTACAGCAGTACAAGTGCTCCTGGTTATGCGGTATTTGGTCAAGTGGTTGAAGGTATGGATATTGCTGATCAAATCAACATTGTTGATACTAATAGTAACTATGTACCTGTCACAGATATCGTGATTAACAGTGTTGTGGAAACAGCTTGCCCTTCAAGCTAAACACCTAAATCCATCTGATTAAACATACTTAAATGCCTGTAACTAAAATAGGGCCTGTCGATCTTTGCAGGTTAAGTTTTGTTCGAAATAAAAGTGTTTTAATTGAGGCGGATGGATTGATGCCTAGTCATCTAAGCTACTCTTTGTTTAAAAAGATGCATCCAACAAAGAGTAAAACGCTTTTACTCGAACCCTTCGGGCAGCGTTTGTTGGCCATTTTTACTGCGTTATCGACCTTTTATGTAGAATAACTACACCACAAAGTCTCTGCCTTGTATAAATGGCCAACAACTCGCTGCAAAAACAACCTTGAAAGTTCAACAGGCCCTATTACAGGCATTTTTATCTCTAAATAAATATGAGCCAGTTCAAAGCTAAACAACAAAATTAGCGCTAACTCCCCATTTGGTATTAAAACTACAAAATCGCACTAAACAAGTACGAATATATGATTTTCATCACAAACTGCAGTGCATTTGGTTGTTACTTTAACGACAGAAGAGAATTTTATCATTTTAAATTTTACGCGTTAAAGAGGTTTTTATGGCTACTAAATTTTTTATTCCTAGTGTCAATGTGATTGGTCAAGGTGGTGTTGATGAAGCGATTAATGACATTAAAACATTAGGTTTTAAACGTGCATTAATCGTTACCGATACACCTTTGGTAAAAATTGGTTTAGTTGAGAAAGTTACCAGCAAACTGATTGAAAATGGCATTGCTGTATTTGTATTTGATGGTGTGCAGCCGAACCCAACTATTGGCAATGTTGAAGCTGGTTTAACGATGCTAAAAGCTCACGAGTGTGATTTTGTGATTTCTTTAGGTGGCGGTTCGCCGCATGATTGCGCAAAAGGTATCGCTTTAGTCGCAACTAATGGCGGAAAAATTGGTGATTACGAAGGTTTAGATATGTCAGCTAAACCTCAAATGCCACTTGTCGCTATTAACACTACAGCAGGTACAGCGAGTGAAATGACGCGTTTTTGTATTATTACCGATGAAAAACGTCATATAAAAATGGCTATCGTTGATAAAAATACCACACCAATTTTATCTGTGAACGATCCTGAGCTCATGGTAGAAAAACCTGCATCATTAACTGCTGCAACGGGTATGGATGCGCTAACTCACGCCATTGAAGCTTATGTGTCAATCGCAGCGACACCTATTACTGATGCTTGTGCAATTAAAGCCATTGAGCTTATCCAAGCGAATTTAATCAATGCAGTTGAACAAGGTGACAATATTGATGCACGTGAGCAAATGGCGTACGCACAGTTTTTAGCGGGCATGGCATTTAACAATGCAAGTCTAGGTTATGTTCATGCTATGGCGCATCAACTTGGCGGCTTTTACGACTTACCACATGGTGTTTGTAATGCACTGTTATTACCACATGTTCAGAGTTACAACGCTAAAGTCGTACCTTCAAAATTAAAAGATATTGCCAAAGCGATGAGTGTTGATATTACAGGCTTAACCGATGAACAAGGTGCTGAAGCTGCTATCGATGCAATCAAAACACTATCTGTCGCCGTTAATATTCCAGCGAATCTCACTGAGCTAGGGGTTAACCCAGAAGATATTCCCGTGCTTGCTGATAATGCATTAAAAGATGCTTGTGGCTTAACTAACCCTAAACAAGCAACACATGCTGAAATTTGCGAAATATTCACCAACGCACTATAAATATACAGTAAGAAACAGTAGCAAAACTTATAAATAATGATTGCTACATCAATGTTTGGTTATGCACAACTGCAGCAATGTTGTGCATAGCTAACTATTTGCTCATTTAATGTGTATGGCTAAGCTGAATGTACCATGATCGGCCATTAATTAAGCAACACTAAGATTCACACTAACATCCCAAACCACTGAATTTAATGAACAAAAAAAGTTAACCTATTAACAATTGTTAACTAGATCTAACTTCTATAAATAACCGTTGACCAAAGTTAAATTAGCGGTCTATGATGAATTACATTCTTAAAAAAGTAGGTAAGCTATGACAGCAATCACTCATGTGTACAACTACACAGTAAGATGTCCTCATTACAAAGAAAACGAAAAACCAGCAAGCTGGTTAAATCATGTCGAAGTCAATCAATCTAGTGAAATCGCATTAAACAGAATCACAAAATGGCATGGTGAACCCGGTACTAAAGCCTTCGAAAGTGGCGAGTTTGTCGTCAGAAAATCCAATACGGATGACACCTATTATGCGATGCAAAGTGATCGCATGTTCAATAATGCCCACTCATTAGTTACCTTCAAAGTATTCTTAGACAAATGCTGTCAAGATGCAGACCCAGAGAAAATTATTGCTCACCTTGTTGAAGACTATAATGGTCGCTTAGCTAAAGCACAGTAATTGCTTACTTAGCACTAGCAACCATCGATTCAATAGCATGCTAGTTAAAAATATTCAAACTCACCAATAGCGATATTGAGTAGAATAACAATCGCTAAATTGAGACCGACAAGTAGTTGCTTGTCGGTTTTGTTTTTTAGAATGAATTTTTTTTTGAAATGAGTGATCCATTGCTCATTTATTTATTCTGCTTTAATAGTCGATCACACTTTAACGAACTTATTTAGACGCCCACTACTGTTTAATATATAAACATCTCTATCTGAATTTCTAACCTCTAATGTACTTCATTAGCAGCAACTCGTTTTGGTGACCATGATTTGGTGACCATGCTGTGATGATCATAGTGATGTACTAAAATTTAGCGCTAACGCTATGTTGTTGATTTCATTCTTTTGGGCTCAATACCCACATTAATCAACGCCAACCCCGACTCAGCATTAAACCAATATATCCAGTCATCACTTGGTTCATTAGTTGTGGTTTTTAAGAAATTTTACCGAATTATTTTAATCTTAAGTCAAAGGAGCATCACACGATGCAAGCAGTTCCAAATATCGTCATCATCGGTGGCGGCGCAGGTGGTATGGAAATCGCCACAAAATTAGGCCGTAAAGTTGGTAAGAAAGGTAAAGCAAAAGTCACTTTAGTGGATTGCGCAGAAAGTCATGTTTGGAAACCTTTATTACATGAAGTAGCAACAGGTGCCCTTGATATCGGTCTAGATGCTATTAGTTACCGTGGTCACGCATCAGATCATGGTTACCACTTCCAGCAAGGTGCCATGATTGATATTAATCGTGAAGAAAAAAACATCATCCTTGCTCCAATTAACGATGAAGAAGGCCAAGAGTTACTGCCTGCGCGTAAAATCCCATACGATTATGCTGTCATCGCTATTGGTAGTGTTGCAAACGATTTTAAAATCCCAGGCGTTAAAGAGCATAGTTTGTTCCTAGATAACACTGAGCAAGCGATGTCTATTCGTAAAATATTGCTGAATAAATTTATGCGATATGCCAGTCATCATCAGCTAGATGAAAAAATAAAAATTGCTGTGGTTGGCGCTGGTGCAACTGGCGTTGAAATGTCTGCAGAAATGCACCATGCCGTTGAGCAGCTAAGTGGTTTTGGTTATAAAATCGATACCAGTTTACTTGAAGTAACACTTATCGAAGCTGATGAGCGCATTTTACCTAAAGTAGATAAAGTCGAAATTTCAAACTCAGTGACTCGCGAGCTTAAACAGTTAGGCGTTAACGTCATGACCAATACTCGTATTACCGAGGTCAGCCCAGAAGGTCTTTCTACCACTGATGGAAACTTAATCCCGTCAGATATGGTTATTTGGTCTACTGGTGTTAAAGCGCCTGACTTTTTAAATAATATTGGCGGATTAGAGAGTAACCACATTAATCAAGTCATGGTTAAGCAAAATATGCAAACCACCTATGACGAACATATTTTCTCAATTGGTGATTGTGCAGCTTGTCCACAAGAAGATGGTAGCTGGGTTCCTCCACGTGGCCAATCAGCAAGACAAATGGCCTTAATGACAGCTGACAACATTATGCTAATGCTTGATGGTAAGGCACCAAGCAATGAATATGTCTATAAAGATCTGGGCTCATTAGTTAACCTATCTAAGTTCCATACTGTAGGTAATTTAATGTCATTTATGGGCGGTGGTGTACTAGTAGAAGGTAAGATCGCACGGTTTGTTTATACATCACTATATCGTCGCCATTTGATTGAATTACATGGTGTAGTAAAAGGAACATTAATGATGTTAGCTAAAGGTATTGGACGCATTATTCATCCGCACCTTA
Source organism: Shewanella olleyana (assembly GCF_023283825.1). Taxonomy (GTDB): domain Bacteria; phylum Pseudomonadota; class Gammaproteobacteria; order Enterobacterales; family Shewanellaceae; genus Shewanella; species Shewanella olleyana. The sequence continues at coordinate 92,611 of NZ_JAKILD010000007.1, forward strand.
AGCTGCACTAAATTTAATCAGTAATAATTTAGCTCACTACCTTGTCGATAAATTTTAAAAGGTGGCTGAATATAATAAAAAAGCCCACTTCATTTATATTAAGTGGGCTTTTTAGTGCTTGCTGGCTATACGTCAATACTAAGCTGCGTTAGCTCTAACGCCATGAGGAACAGGTAAACCTCTTTCATTGATGTTGACGAACACAACTTTATCAACAAAGGCTACAGGCGCATTGTTAAAGCAATTACGCACTTTACAACGCAGCGTAATTGAACTTTGCCCTAAACTAATCACTTCCATACCAAACTCAATAACATCACCCAATTTTGCTGGGCTCATAAAATTAATTTCAGACATTAATTTAGCCATCAACATTGAGCTATGCATTTCGCAGCGAGCAAAAAGGGATGTTTCTTCGTTCAGCCAATTAAGTAACTGACCGCAACAAAGGTTTTTTTCAGAATTTAAATCAATAGGTTTTACAATATGACGGCTTAAATATTCCATTATATTGATCCTTACTTTATGAATACCCCTAAAGAGGTAGCAAAATCAAAGCCAATATAATAAACCATTGAAAAAGTTAAAAATTAATCTGTTATAGATTCAACGCCACTCAAAAAACGACCCACTTTATCGCATAAACTGAATCACTTGCACCAAATAAACGCGCGACTTACATGTTAATTAATAAGCCGCGGGAGTGTTTCTATTAAGCTGTAACTTGAGGCAGACACGTCTTTAACACGTCAATAAAGGTTAATACATCTTGGCGACTGATATCTTTATGAGTAACAAAACGCAGTGAATAGGTTGCACTAATTAATATCCCCTGTTGCGATAGCAACAGGGTTAGATGATTAACATCAAAACGTTTATCAAGTTCTGCAAACACCATGTTTGTTTGAACCTGTTTCACATCAACATTAAATTCTGGCATCTCTGCTAGATGTTGAGCAAGTAAAGCCGCGTTGTCATGATCTTCCGCTAATCTATCAACCTGTTCAGTGATAGCAAGTTCAGCTGCTGCAGCAATAATGCCAGCTTGGCGCATTCCACCACCGAGCATTTTGCGCCAGCGAACCGCTTTTTTTATCAAGCGTTCATCGCCGAGTAAAATAGAGCCTACAGGCGCTGCTAAACCTTTAGATAAACAAATTGATACCGAATCAAAATATTGGGTAATTTCACTTATTTGCACATTTTGGGCAACAGCGGCATTAGCAACCCGCGCACCATCTAAATGAATTTTTAAGCCTCGATTGAACGCTAACGTTTGCGCGCCAGCAAGGTACTTTTGAGGTAAGACTTTACCACCAATAGTATTTTCGATACTCAATAAGCGAGTGTGCGCAAAATGGACATCATCAGGTTTAATTGCCGCTTCAATATCAGCCAATAAGATACTACCATCAGCTTGATTATTTAACGGCTGGGGTTGAATACTGCCAAGTACTGCTGCCCCACCACCTTCAAACTTATAATTATGGGCTTGCTGTCCACATAAGTACTCATCTCCGCGCTCACAATGGCTCATAAGCGCTAATAGATTAGCTTGAGTACCTGAACTGACAAACAAGGCGCTATCAAAGCCAAACCGCTCTGCAGCCATATCTTGTAAACGGTTGACGGTTGGATCATCACCATAAACATCATCACCGACTTCTGCAGTTGCCATTGCTTTGCGCATTGCATCGGTTGGTTTAGTCACTGTATCACTTCGAAAATCTATCATGTTTATTCTCAACTACATCAAGCTCGTTTAAAGCAATTAAAATCACAAAAAAAATCATTCTACCTTAAAAAATATTACCTGCGCTGAGTTAAATATCACAAGTAAATAATCAATCTACTGAAGTTGGTGGTTTAAGGGCTGAAAACAAAAAAGCCAGCATACATGCTGGCTTTAAAACGATTGCTTAACTCAATATTACTGAGCAGGCATTTCTTTTAAGTGTAAATCCATTTGCGGAAATGGAATTTCAATATTAGCAGCATCAAGCGCATTTTTGATTTGTTCAAGTAATTCGAACTTTGCTCCCCAATAATCAGCAGTCTTAACCCAAGGGCGAACCACGAAGTTGATAGAGCTATCACCAAGCTCACCTAAGGCAACGGTATATTCTGGATCTTTAAGTACATATTGATTGTTGTCTAATACAGAAGAAATAACTTTCTTGGTTGCTGCGATGTCTGATGTGTAACCCACACCGATGACCAAATCAACTCGACGTGTTTCTTTAGTTGAGTAGTTAGTAATTGTGCCATCCATCATCGCTGAGTTTGGCGCAATAATGGTTTTGTTGTCTCCAGTGCGAAGCTTAGTAGAGAAAATGGTAATTTCTTCAATCACACCTGCTACACCAGCTGCTTCAACAAAATCACCTACGCGACAAGGACGGAAAATAACCATCAATACGCCAGCGGCAAAATTCGATAAAGAGCCCTGAAGCGCCAAACCAACAGCAAGGCCCGCGGCACCAATAACAGCCACTAGTGAAGCCGTTTGAACGCCAATCTGTCCTAAGGTTGCAATGATGGTAAAGACAAAAACTAATCCCCAGACTAAATTACCGACAAATGAAGCTACTGTTTCATCAATTTTACGGCCCAACATCATTTTTGTGGTCAACTTTTTTGCCACATTAGCTAGATATTTACCGATAATAAATATCACAATCGCCATGACAGCTTTAAGACCATAAGTCACTATAAACTCAGGTGCTTGAGCTATTAAACCTTCAATATTTTCCATTGTCTTACTCCCTTAATAAAAATTATTTTTTTACTTTAAATTCTACACGTCTGTTTAATTGTCTTTGCTCAGCTGTTGTATTGCTTGTCACTGGCTCAAAACTTCCTTTTCCTAGTACTGTTATCGCACTAACTTCAAAATCAAATTGTTCAACTAGCACTTTTTTGACTGATAACGCTCTTTGCAACGAAAGACTTAAATTGCTTTGTTCAGAACCCACATTATCTGTGTGCCCCACTAGTAAGATAGCTTTGCTTTTTAGCAACACAGGCAAGGCCTTCTTGATTGTAGGCAGTTGCGTGGTCAAAACCTCTGTACGTGCAAAGTCAAAATAAATCGGTAATGAAGACGCTTGAGAAAGATATAAATCTTGTTCTTGATTGTCCTGAAACAGATCCTGTTGTTCTAAACTGTTTACACTTGTTAATTCAGAGACATCTTGGCAGCCATTTGCTAATACGACAACGCCAACGGGTGTATCTGGGCAGGCATCTTTCTTGTCAGGCACACCATCTTTGTCCGAATCTATCCAAGCATAACTCGCCGGGATAAAACACAAGAATATAAGTGAAACTAATATTTTAATATTCATTTAGCCACCTTACTCTCGGAAACTTGGCACTGCTCATTAATTATAAAATCGGTAATTTTTAAAACGAAACCAATATAGCAGCATAAAACCAGCGGATTACATTTTATATATTTGTTAAGAGTTTGCAAAGAAAATACATTTAATTACAACAAGTATAGATTCAATTACAAAATTAATGCCTATACTAAGCAAACTAAAACAGCCCCCTTAAAAATTGATGGTTAAATTTACTGAAACATACCTCTGGCATTCAAAATTTACAAAACAGCCCAAACCCACAACATACGTATCCTGCAAATCGTTTTAAAAGGTAATTTTGTACAAGTATTTACTGAGCCAGATACCCCATTGCCATTGACTTCTAGGGGCTTAAAAGGGTATATAAGGTTAGCTTTTTCTGGTTTTCATGATTAAAACTTTAAAAAGACAATATTTAATATAATAAATAAACAACAAAGTGATTAATTTTATAGCAACCAAATTGAAACACTAAAAGGCTTAAGGCTGAAAATATCAATACGTTGAAATTAATTACCATTGCAGACAACAATTTCTGTGGCGACGTTTGTCCCACAGGCAAATCACAAGCTTAAGGTGGAAGACTTAATGAGCAATGCAAAACCACAGGGGACCATGCTTGGTCATCCCAAGGGGCTTTTCCTGCTGTTTACAACAGAACTTTGGGAAAGATTCAGTTATTACGCAATGCGCGCCATTCTGGTGCTATATCTTGTTGATAAAGTACAAACAGAAGGTGGACACGGTCTAGGTTGGACACAAGCAGATGCTATCTCTCTATACGGTACTTTCACAGGCCTTGTTTATTTAACCCCACTCATTGGTGGCTGGTTAGCTGATACCTATTTAGGCCAACGCAAAGCCATCATGATTGGTGGTGCGTTAATGGCTGCTGGCCAATTCCTATTAGCACTGCCTCACAGCTGGATACCAGGTCAAGAAACAATGATGTTTTACCTCGGTCTAGGCACCCTAATCTTAGGTAACGGTCTGTTTAAACCAAACATTTCTACTATGGTTGGTGATTTATATGAAGAAGGCGATCATCGTCGTGATGGTGCATTCACTATCTTCTATATGGGTATCAACGTTGGTGCATTCCTTTCAGGTATCATTGTAGGTTCAGTTGTTGCAGCTTATGACGGTAACTTCCAAATGGGTTTCCTATGTGCTGGTATCGGTATGGTATTTTCATTAATCATACAGTTTATTTTTGCTCAAAGATTATTGGGTGATATTGGACGTTACCCTGCTGCTAAACTTGAAAAAGAGAAAGATGCCGCTGCTGGTAATGTTCGTAAAGAACCATTAACTAAAATTGAACGTGACCGTATTAAAGTCATTATGGTTATGGGTCTATTTACTATTATTTTCTGGGCGGGTTTCGAACAAGCGGGCGGCTTACTCAATCTATTCACTCACGATTTCACCGATCGTATGATTGGTGGATGGGAAGTACCGACAACTTGGTTCCAATCATTAAATGCGATGTTTATTGTTATCTTCGCTCCAGTTATCGCCTCTATTTGGGTGCGTCTTGGCAAGAATGAGCCTAACTCACCAGTTAAGTTTGCTTTAGGTCTTGTATTACTGGGTATTGGTTTCTTATTCATGATTGGCGCTGTACTAGAAATGGGCGGCGATGCAAATGCTAAATCAAGCATGTGGTGGTTAGTTGGTGCATACTTCTTCCATACAATGGGCGAATTATGTTTATCTCCTATCGGCCTTTCTATGGTGACTAAATTGGCTCCTCTGCGTATCGCATCATTAATGATGGGCGCTTGGTTCTTATTCATTGCTATCGCTAATAAGATCGGCGGTATAGTTGGCTCATTTATCGGCCATGACGGTGGTAAAGAAGAGCAATTAGCCAATGCAATGTCAATCTTTGCGGGTATCGCAATTACTTCTGTTATATCAGGCATTATTCTTTACTTCATGGCTGACAAGCTTGTTAGCTGGATGCATGGCGCTGAAGGGCAAAATGAAACTGAAGAACAAGCCTTGACTGAAGAAATCGCTGTTACTGCAGAACACGAAGCAATTAAACCAAGCTAAGCCTGTGGTTAATACTTCAAAAAAACCTCGCAATTGCGAGGTTTTTTTATGCTTTTATTTACTGAAATAATGAATGAAAACTTTGAATAAGCTTTAAGATAGTTCGAGCTCAATAAAACCACCAGCAGGTAGTTCTTCATCATAAAACAAACCATCAAATTGATTTTTCATTAATCTACTTTTGTGATGAGATATGTTACTCGCAATGCAAATTTTCTCATTTGGCATTAATGTCCTAAATTGCATACTAGGTTTATTCCACTGAACAGCACCAAGCTGTAAAGACTCAGAAATAGCTAATGGTGCTAGGCCATTATCATTTCTTAAATAACACCGTAGACCGCTTCCAGCTTGGCCAATAGCCGCACGAAAATTTGTTAGTTCTACTGCGACATAAACGATATCGACATAAAGACTTAAACCTGAATTTGCCATTCTATCATTGAGGTAACTCAACATGTTAAACGGTTCAATTAGAGTGGTGCTTAGACCATTTCGATACAGTTTGAGTTTTTGATTAACAAAACTTCGCAGCATGACACAACCAAAAGCTGAACGATTATCTTCCGGGTGGAAGTGAGCCATATACATGATTAAATTATTTTCGCCCACCATGGTCGAATCAATGAAGTACGCACTTACATCGCTATTTTTACAAAGGCTGTAATGGATTCGGGCAGCTGGATAGCTCACATTAGAGGCGGGAAAAAGCTGCTGCTGAACACTTTTTGCAGCTTCTGCATTATGTTCAAGTAAAGTGAGATTATCACTGAGCTCTTGATAACATAAATCTTGGCTCATGCTGGCAGCAGAATTAATGACGGCGTCGCTATCATTAAAGTCGACAACACCAAATTGATTATTCGCAGGAGAAATGGCTTGTTCGATCGCATGTTCAATAATTTTTAAGTCGGCAACTGGTTTTACAAGGTAATCACTTGCACCATACCTCAGCGCCTCAACCACATCTGCCATTACATTATTGCCGGATATGACGATAGAAGGGATAGCGGGATTTATCTTAAGAATTTGTTTCAACATGCCAAGGCCACCTAGCCTTGGCATACTTAAATCTGCAATGACAATATCAACCGTGTGAGATTGAAACTCACTGACGCCTTCGTCACCATCACAAGCTTCAAATACAACTGCACCTTGTTGGATTAAAAAATCCGTCAATAACTGCCTAAAAACTGAATCATCTTCAACTAAAAGCACTGAGACATCGGTTAATGCCATACAACTCCCTCGACAGCTAACTGCCGAAGTCGCTTTTCGCCTCGGCAGCGTTACTCAAGTTCAGATAAGTATTCTTCGAGCAACTCATCGTCATCTTGTTTAGCTGGCACATTGCCATCGTAAACTTTGTAATCCATATACTGAAAATAAGCTTCTTTGACAAAGGTATACGGATCAAGCGCATTATCTAATAAACGTTCTTGATCAATAGCAGATGCACGGGAATCTAGATTTTTTAATCCCCACTTTACAATTGATTGCCACAACAAGAACTCTGATAAAGGAAAGTATAGACCATCAACCCAATCTGTCGCGAGTTCGCGAGTCACATAAGGACCAAAAAAGGGCGCCATAAAATAAGGACCATTAGGCACACCGTAATAGCCTAGTACTTCATTAAAATCATCTTGCTTTCTGACCATTCCCATCATGTCAGCAACATCAACTACGCCAAGTAGCCCTAGGGTTGTATTTACAGTAAAGCGTCCGCCAGCATTAGCCGCCCAGCCCCATTTTCCTTGTAAAGCATTATTGACGAGTGAACTAGGTTCTTCAAAATTACGTACAAAATTATTGACGCCTGACTTAACTGGCGAAGGTATATAATCGTTATAACCATGGGCAATTGGACGGAATAAATGCTTATCTAAAATCAGATAATTAAAATCCCACATCGCGCGGTTAAAACCTTCGATGGGATCCCGTGGATCATTATAAATAATTTCCACAGCTGGTTTTTGAGTAGGTTCACTCACAGTATTTATTTCCTCTGCTTTACTTGAAGCAGAAGAGCAACCCAACAACAAAGAAAGTAACATCCATTTATACTTCATACATTTCTCTTTAGGGGAACAAACAAGCGAATTCAAACCAATTAATCATTTAACACCCTAATAATAATTTAAATCAATACTATAACTAACATTCTAAACATAAAATAAATCACAAGTTGTATGCAATTGTAAGTGAATTGAAACGTTAAAGCTTAATGATTGCGAGTCGATAAAGGTTAGTGTTATCGCTAGATCTTAAAGTTGAATTTTGACATTCTGGCTACTGTTGTCGCTAAGAGCTACAGTTATCGCTAAGAATACTGCTGAAACATTGTAAATCAACAATTAAATTGTAATAGGACATATTTAAAGGTGATACTGGATTTATCATGACTTCAATAAAATTAACAAATTCTTCCGGATTATCCACATTAAGAGCATCATCTACAGATTCTCTTACTCGTCATGCTTCCAAAACTAGTCACGCTTCCAAAAATAGTGTTAAGGCACAAGTTCATCCTGAAACAGCTAGCCTAAACGTTAAAAACAAACAATCACCTGAACAACAGCAAGCCACTAAAGACACCAGTAGCCCATTAACGGTAAATACGGCATTAAGAGCTGTCAAGATCTTAACTCAAGATCATTTAGCTTCGCAAAGCGAAGTTAGTGCAGCCAAAGCTAATAATCTAGCCATTGAAGTGAATGGGAAATTATTTCAAATTCATACCAATGATCAGATCCGGCAGTTAATACAATCCGGTGCAAAAGTAATGCTCAATGCTGATAACTTAATGCAGCTTCAAGCTACAATACCCTCAGCAGTGAACGGCCAGAACAACCAGGTTATTAAACAAATTGTAATCGTATCCCAAGCAATAAAATTTAATCTCCCTGATGAGATACTCCAATTAGCAAAATCCAATGGAGTGTCATCTCAGCAGCTTTTAGCATTGGCTACAAGGCCTCAAGGTTACCCATTACCTTCTGTAGAAATAAATAATAATAAGCTTCATTTTGAAAATGGCACCCATATTATGGTGTCACCGCTCAATAAATTGCCCTCAGGGCCTCATCTTGCAGAAGTAACACAGTTAGCTGGGCAACTACAATTACGCTTAAGTCCAATTCAGCTGATTGATAACGTATCTATAAGCCCCATTTCGAGTAAGACACAAAGCACTTCACAGCCATTAGACAGTACTGTGATAGCTAAATCAGAACCGATTCAAGTCATCACTCAATTTTTAAAAAAACTAGAACGGATCCCTTTTAATGAAAACAAGCCCGCAGAGCAGAGAACAGAAACTAACCAGCAATTACCACAAAGCCTGAGCGCGTTGGTTCAGCAACCCTTAAATAGTAAAACGTTAGAGCAATTAAACAGCTACCTAATCCAGCACAGTAAGTTAGAGCTCAATGTATTTAAACAACTAGAATTACAGATTAATCAGAACTTAATAAAACCGGGAACAAGTTTAACTGCAAATCAAATGGGTGAACTGAAATTACTGTTAAGCAAATTGAACCCTGAAACCATGGCAATCAATCAAACCCAAATAGACAAATCGTTTAAATCACCATTTGAGGTCTTAAATCAAAACTTGTCTAAAGCTGGAGCACTGCCAATGCGTGCAGACGGTAATAATTTTCAGCAAAATCTTGCCACTCAATTATTAAAACTGTTTCCTAAATTAGACCCCTCCCCTTTAACTGAACTTGCCAACCCTGCACTACTAAAAGTTGAGCTTAAAAGCTTAGCAAGTTTAAACTTATCCCAAGCTATGCAGACAGCAAACACTAATCTTTCTGGTGGGGCGATAACCAGCTTATTCCAGCTTCTATTAGGTTTTAAACTGCAAAATAGTCATACTACGACCAGCCCCCGCTTGCAGTCATACATAAACAAACTGCAGCAGAAGATGTTGAGCCCATCGACATTCGCTCCGCAGTTATTATCCGCATTAGACAAAGCTGGCAGTCTGGAGTCAATGACAAAGCTTGCGAGCAGCATAGGCATGTATCAACAAAGCAGTAGTGACCCTAATCAAAATACAACCTGGTACTTTGCTTTACCCTATTCTGTTGGGCAAAGAGATGAACAATTAGAAGGGAAATTTGAGAAATCACCTAAAGATGAAAATGAAAACGATAATAAAGTTTGGCGGCTGCAATTAAAATTTAACTTAGCTCAAGGGCCTTTGCTCATAATGGCAGTTAAGCAAGGTGAATACCTAGACCTAACCTTTACAGGAAATAATATGCAGGTGTTATCTAAGGTTGAACAATATCAAGCTTCGCTTTCAGAGAAAATTCAACAGGCAGGTCTACAAGCAAGAGACATCAGCACCAAAATTGATGTTGTTCCTGCAACATTGTTACCTGGTGATCATTTCTTAGTAAAAACCAATGCGTAAATTTTCTCCCCATAAGGAAATTTGAGATGAAAGATGTAAAGAAAGCGGTGGCATTAAGTTTTGATGGAAATACAGCCCCTACTATCACAGCAACGGGCCAGGATTTAATTGCGGAAGAGATTATTGCTTTAGCTAATGATGCTGGTGTATATATCCATCAAGATGAACACCTAAGCAATTTTTTACAGCTACTTGAGTTAGGTGATGAAGTCCCAGAAGAGCTCTACACGTTAATTGCAGAGCTTATTGCATTTGTTTATATGCTTGATGGTAAGTTCCCTGAACAATGGAACAACCTTCACCAAAAAATCATTGAAAAAGCGTAAACTAATATGACTAAGCTAATACCCTAAACTTATATGCTTTAACTAATACCACTTAGTTAAAACGCTAAGAGAACAGGTTACTTTTTATGTAATCGGATTATCAACTCAGCTTCAGCTTTAGGCAGCTCACATTCTTGCATCAACTCTTCAATTCCAGCACCTAAGCCGACCATTTTTAACGCTCTAGAGTACATCTTAGACTGTGGGTCTTGCTGACTTGCTTCTTCGATGAGTTCAGATTGTTTAGTCATTTTCTGCTCAAGTTCTACAACTCTTCGGCCAACACCAATAGTACCACTGCGTAGTTCTTGGAGTTCTTTTTTTACCGTTTCACGCTGTCGGTCCTGCTCTTTTACTAAAACAGTTAACGCATCGACTTTGCTCTGTAGTTTTGTTGTCTTTTTACTGAAGACTATCCATATGACAGCACAACTAACAACATAAACAACGATCGTAATCAGCAGTTCTTGCGACATTTATTTTCCTTACCGAATTGAATTAAGTCATTAAAACACAAAAGCCAGCAAAAAATAATGCTGGCTTTCATTGTCAAACAAGATGACCAAGTTATTTCATTATAACTGAGTAATTTCAGCCCATTCGTCATCTGATAATAACTTATCTAAATCCACTAAAATCAGTAGTTCATTGTCACGGTTACTCACGCCTTGAATAAACTTAGCACTTTCTTCGGTGCCAACATTAGGTGCATTATCAATTTCTGAGCGGCGCAAATAAACAACCTCAGCGACGCTATCAACCAAAATACCAATAACTTGCTTTTCAGCTTCAATAATGACAATTCTCGACGAATCATCCACTTCAGCAGCGTCTAAACCAAAACGTGAACGAGTATCAATGACTGTGACAACATTACCACGAAGGTTAATAATACCAAGTACATATAAAGGAGCGCCTGGAACAGGAGCAATCTCGGTATAGCGCAATACTTCCTGAACTTGCATTACATTAATACCGTAAGTTTCATTATCTAATTTAAATGTAACCCACTGTAGTACTACGTCTTCTTTACCAGCAGCAACTGCTGCAACATTTCTCGAGTCTGTCATAAATAACCTCAGTCAATCGAATCTTGACAACCTAATCCTGCATCTAGCATTTCGATAAGTGCTTGCACATTCAAAATACCACACATTTGTTCTTTTACTACTCCAGCAAGCCATGGGCGCTTACCAGGCTTTTCACGCCAATTAACGTGTGATTTATCTATTCTAACGGCATTAACCAAAGATTCGCATGCAAGTCCCCAGTCAGTGTCTTCTAGCATTACCAGATATTGATAATCGATACCGTCAGCCAACTCTTTAGTGTATTTCTCAGGCATCACCCAGCGGCAACTATCAACAACATTCACTTTTTGTTCACGACGAGTTTGTACACCTAAAAACCAATCAGGACGTCCAATCAAATGATTTATATGTTCTATTTTAACAATTCCACCCAAACTTACCAATGGCACAGCTAAGGTTAAACCCGCAACATTGAAAAATAAAACCTGAAACTCATCGTCTAATACATCTTGTAAATTACCCGTAATGCTCGGCGGAATTGCAGACTGTTGAGCAACGCGTGAATCATGCTCTCCATCGGTCTCACTAAAACTCGTTTCTGCTTTATCTAGACTTATATCGGCTGAAAATTCAGATTCTTTATTATCAACAGAAGATAAAGTTTCGCTTTTCTCATTCGATTCTTTTTCGACGATAACTTGACCAAGTTGTTGCCTTACTTGCTGAGCTTTCGATTTTATTTCTTGTTGAACTTGTTGCTGTGTTTTTACAGGTTCAGGAGGATTTTCACCTGCTGTTAATTCATCAACCTTGTGCTCATGTTGTTTAATCGACGGTTTAGATACCGCCGATAACAATTTAGATAGAGCAGCCTTATCCACTTGAGGCTCAGCAAACTCCTTGTTTACCTCTGTATGCACTTTTTTCGATTCAACTTGTGGGCTCTTAGCCGAGACATTCGTTACATCTTGAGTACTTTTTAAGCTTGCTTTGTTAATTGTCTTACCGTGTTGTTTTTTAAAGCTAACAGATTCGACCTCTGCTTTTTTGCTATCAAGTTCGTTTTCAGCAGCTACTGGAACCTCTGTTGAAGGCTCTTGTAATAATACAGCGAAAAAATCAAAAACAGTCTCGTCAACCGATTTTGACATGCTTAAACTCCTTCGCTAACAAAAAGTCTAATAATCGGTTGTAAGCTTTCATACCACGAGAACTTGGGAAAAAATGCGAGACTGGAACGTGCGCTAAACTGGCATCCCTAAACTTGGTATCCACAGGGATCACATCAGGCCATAAAGTATCCGGGTAAGTTTCTTCTAGCGACTTAAGTGCGGTAGGCGAGGCTTTCGTGCGGCGATCAAACATGGTTGGTAAAATGGTGAAGCTATAAGAAGTTTTTTTAGAACGTCCCATTAGCCCCATCGTTTTTATCATTCTTTCTAAGCCCTTAATAGCTAAAAACTCGGTTTGTACTGGAATGATAATGTGCTGGCTAGCGGCAAGAGCATTAACCATTAACACTCCTAAAATAGGGGGGCAATCAATGATGGCAACATCATATTTATCTTCAAGCAATGAGGTTACATTTCGCAGTACTAGTCCCATTCCTTCTTGATGGCCTAGCGCCCGATCAAGTGTTGCCAAAGCCATTGTGGCTGGAATTAAATCTAAACCATCAATAGAGGTAGGAACAATATGTTTTTCAACACCTTCAAGGGTTAGGTTTTTATGAGCGAGGAAAATATCATACAAAGAGCTAGGAACCTGCTCAGAATCAATGCCAAGATAATAGCCCAATGAAGCGTGAGGATCTGTGTCTATCATCAACACCCGCTGCCCACGTTTTACCAACGCGCCAGCAAGGCTTGCAACCGTCGTAGTCTTTCCGACTCCGCCCTTTTGATTAGCTATTGTCCATACTTTCAAATCACGCCTCGTCACTCAATATTGTTTGCACTTATTTATTATTTTTAGGTGTCTCAGATTCTCGCGTTGTGACTCGAATTCCACCATGAGGCAACGTGATGACTTTTACGCCTTGTGCATTTTCAGTGACTGCTTGACTTGAAAGTGCAGAATTTTTTGCTTGCTCACTCATTAGAGTATTATCAAGAGTGTCGGAACTAACTACCTCGCTTCCTGGTCCGAATGCCAAGGTGATATCTTCACCTTTTGCAGCTCTTGCTGCCATAGCTTGAGTTTGTTCAGGGTATTTAGCTAACCAGTTTGCGATTTGCGCAGCTTGATCATCGGGAACCATTAACAAAACTTGCGACCCCTTTAGCGCGTTAACTTCTATTGCTAGTTCACGATTTTTTTTTGCTAAATCAAAATATAAACTTCCTAAACATATCACTGCAATAATCAATATAAACACAACAAACATGTGTTGTGTAGACATTGCAGGCTTAACCCTAGCCACGAGCGGTTTCTTTAATAATAGCTTCAGCCATACTGTCTAATGCGATTGAGTGACTAGAAATGCCAGCAGAAGTCACAGCTTGCGGCATCCCATAGACAACACAACTTGCTTCATCTTGAGCCCAAATAGTCGCGCCAGCAGCTTTTAACATTCTAGCACCCTCACGACCATCTGCTCCCATTCCAGTTAATACAACTGCCATCACATCGCCGCTAAAAGCCTTTGAAGCTGAAGCAAAGGTAATATCAACACTTGGCTTATAATTCATGTCAGCGTTACCCGCGATAACCTTCAAACGGCCTAAAGAACCACTTTTCTCAACCATCAACTGCATGCCACCCGGTGCAAGGTAAGCACAACCAGGTTTAAGTGCATCACCTGTCTGTGCTTCTTTAACTTGAATTTTGCATAAGCTATTAAGACGACTGGCAAAAGCTGGTGTAAATGCAGCAGGCATATGCTGGATTAATAAAATAGGATGAGGATAGCTCGCAGGGAAAGCCGTGAGGATTTTTTGCAAAGCAACAGGGCCACCAGTTGATGTCCCAATTAATAATGCTTTATATTTTTTCCCGCTCGCTCGTATGGAAGCTACAGAGCTTGATGCAGCCGCTGGCTGATTTGTTGCACTAGAAGTAGATAACTTTGAGCCCAAAGCAGATTTTACGCTGTTAGATGAGCTACTGAGACTAGAACCGGATGCTCTTGCTGCTGTTGGGCTTGCTGTCGTCGGGCTTGTTCTGGTTACAGGTCTATATAAACGACGGCGACCTAATGCTTTAACCCTTTGTTGTAAAAGTTTAATCGCATCGTCTTTGTTTGAGGCAATGTCTTCGAAACGCTTAGGTAAAAAATCTAATGCGCCTGCATCTAACGCATCAAGCGTCGCTTGCGCTCCGTCATGTGTTAAAGAAGAAAACATCAATATTGGAGTTGGATTTGATGCCATTATTTCACGAACGGCAGTGATACCGTCCATTACAGGCATTTCAATATCCATAGTGATAACTTGAGGTTTCAACTGAGCAGCCATATCAACGGCTTCTTTACCGTTAACGGCAACACCCACAACTTCTAAGTCAGGATCTTGATTAACAATCTCACTGACTCGTCGTCTAAAGAAACTTGAATCATCAACAACTAAAACTTTAGTAGCCATTTAATTCCTTAAATAATGGAACTTTTACTTCTTACTTTTAGCGTAATATTTTAATAAACCTGGCACATCTAAAATGAGTGCAATACCACCATCAGAAGTAATCGTTGCTCCCGCCATACCTGGCGTGCCTTGCAACATACTGCCAAGAGGTTTAATCACAACTTCTTCTTGGCCAATAAGTGCATCTACAACAAAACCAATTTGCATTGTTCCAAGTTGTACAATGACAACATGTCCCTGCTTTTTATCACCATGGATAAAGTTGGTTTTATTTCGATGTAACCATTGCTCTAAATAAAATAGCGGTACAGCTTTATCACGCACGATAACGGTTAATTGGCCATCTACTACATTTGTTTTAGTTAGATCGAGATGGAAAATTTCATTAACGCTTGAAAGAGGCAAAGCAAATACTTGCTTAGCAACATCAACCATCAGAGTTGGCATAATTGCTAATGTGAGTGGGACTTTAATCTCTAAGATCGTCCCCTTGCCCTGAACTGAATCAATATGAACAGTACCATTTAACTGTGTAATACGTGTTTTCACCACGTCCATACCCACACCACGGCCTGAAATATCAGAGATTTCTACCTTGGTAGAAAATCCAGGAGCAAAAATTAAATTATAAGCTTCATTATCAGTCATTCTGGCAGCGGAGTCTTCATCCAACACGCCACGACTAATTGCAATTTCTTTTAACTTACCCGCATCCATACCAGCGCCATCATCTTCAATTTTTAGAAGAATATGATCACCTTCTTGGCTAGCAGATAAGGTAATAGTACCCGTTCTTGGCTTACCATTAGCTTCACGGGTTATCGGCATTTCAATACCGTGATCCACTGAGTTTCTCACTAAATGGACTAATGGGTCAGCAAGAGCTTCAACTAAATTTTTATCAAGATCGGTATCTTCACCCACCATGATTAAATCAATTTCTTTATTTAACGTCCGCGCTAAATCTCTTACCACGCGCGGGAAGCGACCAAAAACTTTCTTGATTGGCTGCATACGCGTTTTCATGACCGCGCCCTGAAGATCCGCTGTCACCAAATCTAAATTAGCTAACGCCTTAGACATCTCTTCGTCATCTCGAGAAATACCTAAGCTCACCAGGCGATTACGTACTAATACGAGTTCTCCAACCATATTCATAATTTGGTCTAATCGAGAGGTATCAACACGAACAGTGGTTTCACCTTGAGGCATTGCATTTTGCGCTTTGGCAGGTTCAGCCTTTTTAGCAGCAGGTTTAGCTGCCGGAGCTGGTTTTGCTACAGGTGCTTTTGTTACTTTAGCTGGCTCTACAGAAGCTTTAGGTTCAGCTTTGGCTGCTTTTACGGCTTCAGCAGGTTTGGTGCTTTTAGGTGTACTAGACTGGCTTGTACTCGCTGGAACTTGAGGCGCGGCTGGTGCTGAAGTGACTGCTGCAGGTGCAGAGCCTTTACCGTGTAACTCATCAAGTAATTTTTCGAATTCATCATCGGTAATGTCGTCAGCATCAACTTTAGGTTCCTCAGCTACTGGAGCTGGCTCGCTCACTTTCGCCGTAGACTGGAACCCACCTGAGCCATGAAGCTCATCAAGCAAGGCTTCAAACTCATCATCAGTGATTTCATCACTGGCTGTATTTTCAGTCACGGATTCTGTCACTGAAGTGTTGATTGGTTGGTTAACAGCTTTTTCAGCAATTGATGTAGGACTATTACCTTGACCATGCAAAGCATCGAGCAAGGCTTCAAATTCACTCTCATCTATATCATCTATGCTGCCTGAAACATCAGAAGAAGTTGTTTCGGCTGTAACCTCTGGTTCTGGCTCTACAACTGTTTCTTCAGTGATCGCTTCGATAAACTCTTCAACGGCAGCGGGTTCGGCAACTGGCTCAGATAATTCAGAAGGAAGTGGAGCACCAGAACTCAGCAATTTAAGCTTTTCTAACAAATCAGGATCTGCATCATCTTGCTGCTGACCTTGCTGAGTTTGCTCAAACATGCTGTTGATAGCGTCAACAGCTTGTAGAATGATATCCATTAACTCTGCGTTTACTTGACGCTTACCGGTTCTCAATAAATCAAAGGTATTTTCAGCTTCATGACAAACATCGACCATTGGTCCCAAGCTTAAAAAACCTGCACCACCTTTTACGGTGTGGAAACCTCTAAAAATAGCATTAAGTAAATCAGCATCATCAGGATTATTTTCAAGAGCGACGAGTTGCTCTTGTAGAAGCTCTAAAATTTCACCAGCTTCAATCAAAAAGTCCTGGAGTATCTCTTCATCAACATCAAACGACATTAAATTTGACTCCTAATTAGAAACCCAGACTTGATAGCAAATCATCAACTTCATCTTGGCCTGTTACCACGTCTTCTCGTGTTTCAGCGTTCAAGATAGGACCTTCTGCTTCAATTTTATTTTCATCAACGACCCGTGCTGAGTCTGCTGCATTATCACCAAAGATAGTTAGCATTGACACTAAACTGCTTTCTACTTCTCTGACTAAATCAATAACACGACGGATCATTTGCCCAGTTAAATCTTGGAAATCTTGTGCCATCAAAATTTGATTAAGCAATTCCTTTAATCTACCTGAGTCATGCTCGCTATGAGACATGATGTGCTGAACGTCATGACACAAAGACTTAAATTCGCTCAGTGCGATGTCTCTTCGCATCAATTTGTCCCACATTGGTGTGACCGATTGAATGTTATTAATTATTGTATCGGCCAAAGGTAAACATTCTTCAACTGCATCCATAGTTTTATTTGCAGCTTGCTCTGTCATATCGATAACAAAATTCAATCTTTCTTTTGCGTCAGGTATTTCACTGTTAGCAAGTTCGGCTAATCGCGTATCAATTTGGAACTCATTCAATGAACTATGAAGTTGACGCGTCAACTTTCCGACTTCATCAAACAACTCCCGTTGAAGAGGAGCTGATAAGTCACGAATGACTTCATCAGCTTGTTCTTGTTGACCTTCTTCAAGTAATTTTACGAGTTGCTTGGCTTGCTCAAGATCAATCAACCCTGATGTGGCTGCCTGCATAACTTATCCTTAGCTTATGCTAAACGCTCAAAGATTTTATCGAGTTTTTCTTTTAAGGTTGCTGCAGTGAACGGTTTAACAACATAACCATTCACACCAGCTTGCGCTGCAGCAATAATTTGCTCACGTTTTGCTTCTGCAGTTACCATTAATACAGGTAAATGCTTGAGTGAATCATCTGCACGAATTGCCTTTAGTAAGTCAATTCCTTGCATTCCAGGCATGTTCCAGTCAGTTACAACAAAATCAAATTCGCTTTTTTGTAACATTGGTAACGCGGTCGAGCCATCATCTGCTTCTTGAGTATTGTTAAATCCCAAGTCTCGCAACAAGTTCTTGATGATACGTCTCATTGTTGAAAAATCATCAACAATAAGAATCTTCATATTCTTGTCCAAGGTTTCCTCCGGTGAGCTTTACACATTGTGCTCTATATTAATAATTATACCTGTGTCCAATGCTTGAGTTTGCCTTTAAGACGCAGCATTGCCTGACTTAATATCTGGCTAACACGCGACTCACTGACCTCAAGAATGGCACCGATTTCTTTTAAATTTAATGCTTCGTCATAGTATAGCGACAAAACTAACGCATCTCTTTCGGGTAATGTGGTAATTGCTTCAGATAATGCAGATTTAAATTGCATTTCAGCGAGCGAATCAAAGCTTTCATCATGGGTTATTTCTTCAGTTACAATGACGTCTTCTGAAACACCAAGATCTTCAATACCTATGATTTTACCGACTGAAACATCATTTAGAATATGATGATACTCTTCAAGAGTCATCTCTAATTTCTCTGCAATTTCAGTATCTTTAGCGTCTCGACCAAGCTCTTGCCCTAATTCATCAATCACCTGCGCGACTCGGCGCTGATTACGATGTACAGAACGAGGAACCCAATCACCGCGACGGATTTCATCAATCATAGAGCCACGAATTCGAATACCAGCAAAAGTCTCAAACTTAGCACCTTTGCTGCCATCAAATTTCGATGATGCTTCCAATAACCCCATCATCCCTGCTTGTAATAAGTCATCTAACTGCACTGATGCTGGCAGCCTTGCTAGCATATGATGTGCAATTCTTTTTACCAACGGAGCATACTGTTCAACAATTGAAGTTTTATTATCAAACTGAGTATACGCTGCGGCTTTATTCACTCGTCGAATCCTCTTGTGTCTCTTTACGCTGAACTAAACGTTCAACAAAGAATTCAAGGTGCCCGCCAGGTTGCTGCGGAACTGGCCAGCTCATAATTTTATTGGCTAAACCGTGATAAGCAATTGCCGCAGGAGATTTAGGGAAAGCTTCAATGACTAACTTTTGTTTGCGCACAGACTTACGCAAGTTTTCGTCAAATGGAACGGTCGCGACCAGCTCTAAAGCAACATCTAAAAATCTATCGGTCACTTTACTGAGTTTGGCAAATAATTCCATGCCCTCGCGCAAACTTCTGACCATATTCGCAACAATTTTGAAACGAAACACGCCGTGCTCACGGCTGAGGATTTTAATTAACGCATAAGCATCGGTAATTGATGTCGGTTCATCACAAACAACAATGAGTACATCTTGTGATGCACGAGAAAAACTCAATACCATATCGGAGATACCAGCAGCGGTATCAACAATTAAAATATCAAACTGTGTTTTCATTTCGCTGAAGGCACGGATTAAACCAACATGTTGAGCTTGAGTCAGTTCAACCATCGCTTGTGTACCTGAAGTGGCAGGCACAATGCCTATACCTTTAGGACCACGGACAATAATATCGTCTAATTCTGCTTCACCAGATAATACATGAGATAAGTTGCGTTCGGCTCGAATACCTAACATCACATCGACATTGGCTAAGCCTAAATCGGCATCGAGCACTAATACTCGTTTACCTTTTTCAGCAAGAGCAACAGCTGTATTAATTGACACGCTGGTTTTACCCACGCCGCCTTTACCACCACTGACTGCAATTACTTTTACTTTTTCGTTATTTGGTTGATTCATCATACGTAAACCACTTGCTTGATCTCTGGTCATATTTTTACTCGAATGCATAGGCCATGTCATTTGACCACGCAGTGTCATGTGACGTTTGAGGTTTTGTGTCGTTCAATGCTGCTAACGCTTGCTTTGCAAGCATAAGTGTATCAGCAACTTGCATATCTTCTGGAACACGTTGACCATCTGTTATATAGCTTAATGGTAACCCATTTTGAATCAATACACTTAATGCGCCGGCAATCGAGACGGATTCATCTAGTTTAGTTAAAATCACCCCTGAAAGCGGGATTCTTTTAAAATGCTCCACAGCATCTTGCAATACTCTTCTTTGCGAGGTTGCCGACATCACTAGATAGCTTCTAATCGGTATTCTTGTGTTAGCCATTAAATCATCTAACTGCTGATATAGGCGCATATCACGTTGCCCCATCCCAGCTGTATCTATTAATACTAACTTACGATTCTTAAACTGATAAAGAATTTGTTCTAATTCAGCAAGATCATGAGCTTGTTTTACTGGACATCCCATTATTTTGCCATAAGTTGCCAATTGCTCATAGGCTCCAATACGATAATGATCTGTTGTGATCAGTGCAACCTGTTCAGGGCCATGATGTGCTGCAAATCTTGCGGCTAATTTAGCCAATGATGTGGTCTTGCCAACACCCGTCGGCCCTACAAAAGCAACCACGCCACCCGTTCGAACAATATCATCACCTTGATTATCTAATAAATTAGCTAAACTTTGCGGCAATGCCCTCACTAAATCAGCTGGCGTATATTGTTGACTTAGTCCTGCTAACTTAGCCGCTACTGCTGGTGAAAACTCAGCATTGATTAACTTACTTTCAAGCATAGCCCCTACAGGATCGGTACGCTTTTTTTGGTCTTTCATCAACGATGACACTTGATGAGTCAATAAGCCACGCAGTGATGCCATTTCTTCTCGCATTGCTTCCATTTCAGCAGACGGGTTTTTATTAGCACTTCTTGGCTGCTCAAATTGCGGTTGCTGCACTTTAGGCTCAACTTTAGCAGCTTTGGTATCTTGTAATTGTTTCGCCCAATCTGGTAACTCAGGTTCTTCAACTCGCTGTGAAATCTGTTGCTGCAAACGGTTATGTTGCTTCTCAAGCAATGCTTGTAAAGAATCTGCTGCCGGTGGCGGACTGACTTTAGTTTGCGCCTTTACTGTAGGCTTACTCTGCCCAATAGAGACTTGGTCATCGCTGACATTCATAAATCCTGGAACGGGTGAGTTAACAGCAACATCTGCTTTAGGCTCGTCGTAGTCAACAGCCGCAACGATTTCTATACCACCCGTTACTTTTTTATTAGACATAATCACTGCATCAGAGCCCAAGGTCTCTTTCACTTGAGCTAACGCTGAACGCATGTCTTTGGCAAAAAATCGTTTAATCTTCACTACACACCTCTTTCAAACAGATAGTCATCGCTATTGCCCTACTGCAGATACTATGCGTATTTGCTTTTCATCAGGTATTTCTTGGTAAGAAATAACCCGTAAATTCGGGATAGTATATTTAACAAATCGTGACAGCGTTGACCTTAGCATGCCTGATGTCAATAAAATGGCTGGCTGACCAACCATTTCTTGCTTCTGAGAAGCGTCTAATAATGACTTCTGCATGCGTTCTGCAAGGCCTGGTTCGATATTTGGCCCTTCTCCGCCTGTCGCTTGCATAGACTTGTGCAACATCTGTTCCAACTCTGGTGCCAATGTTATGACAGGGATTTCTAATTCCGGTCCAGATATCTCTTGAACAATCATTCGTTTTAATGCAATACGCACAGCTGCAGTTAATACTTCTGTATCATTACTCTTTGTACCGTATTCTAACAGGGTTTGCACGATTGTGCGTAAATCGCGGATAGAAACACCTTCATTTAGAAGGTTTTGCATCACTTTAACCACTGAGCCTAACGGCATAATGTCAGGAATAAAGCCATCTATGAGCTTAGGAGAATTCTTACCTAACATATCCATTAGCTGCTGCACTTCTTCATAACCCAGTAACTTAGCTGCGTTGTTCGTCAGTAGCTGACTAATATGGGTTGCAACAACTGTTGCTGTATCTACCACGGTATAACCTAAGGTCTGCGCGTGTTCGCGCTGCTCTGGCGCAATCCAAACAGCCTCTAGACTAAATGCAGGGTCGGTAGTCTCAATACCATCCAGCTTACCGTATACTTGGCCTGGATTAATGGCTAGCTCACAATCATGCCTCACTTCAGCCTCTCCAACCACAACCCCCATCAAGGAAATCCGGTAACAGTTGGGTGATAAATCTAGATTGTCTCGAATATGAACAGCTGGAACTAAGAAACCTAATTCTTGAGATAACTTCTTACGTACACCTTTAATAC
Source organism: Shewanella olleyana (assembly GCF_023283825.1). Taxonomy (GTDB): domain Bacteria; phylum Pseudomonadota; class Gammaproteobacteria; order Enterobacterales; family Shewanellaceae; genus Shewanella; species Shewanella olleyana. Next base: position 114,847 of record NZ_JAKILD010000007.1, read on the forward strand.
GGCCTAGTAATTCACCGCCTTGGCTTTTATCTACCAAAGGAATTAAGCGGTAACCCACTTCAAGACCAATAGTGTCAACATGTTGAACGTCTTCCCAGCTAAGCTCTTTTGGCTCCGTATCCTTGACTTCAGCAGGGTTCTTAACCGCTTGTTCAAGCGCTGCGGTTTTATTGTCGTTGTTACGCTTATAAATCATGTAAGCAGCAACGCCAGTGATCACAGCAAAAGTTAAGAAAGCAAAATGAGGCATACCAGGCACGATGCCCATAATGAACAACACACCTGATGCTATCGCCATAGATTTATGGCTAACAAACATTTGGCTTATCATCATGCCGCCCATATCACCTGACTCATTCTGACGAGTCACCATCAGTGCAGCAGCTATGGATAATAGTAAACCAGGAATTTGTGCAACTAATCCATCACCAATGGTCAGTAAGGTATAAATTTCAACTGCGCTGGAAAAATCTAGCCCATGCTGCACCATACCAATGACAAAACCACCTAGAATATTAATCACCAGAATCATGATCCCAGCAATGGCATCACCTTTTACAAATTTAGAAGCTCCATCCATTGCACCGTAAAAATCAGCTTCTTTAGTGACTTCAGCTCGGCGAACTCGAGCTTGATCTTGGGTTAATGTTCCGGCGTTCAAATCGGCATCAATCGCCATTTGTTTGCCAGGCATAGCATCAAGCGTAAATCGAGCACTCACTTCAGAGATGCGACCAGCACCTTTGGTCACTACAGCAAAGTTAATAATGATTAAAATGAGGAAAACGACTAAGCCCACAGCATAGTTGCCGCCGATCACTACGGAGCCAAAAGCTTCAATGACTTTACCGGCGGCATCGCCACCGTTATGTCCTTCTAACAAAACTATACGAGTAGACGCGACGTTAAGGGCTAAACGCAGTAACGTCGCGACCAGAAGCACACTGGGGAATGCAGCAAAATCTAGCGGTCTATCAGAATAGATGGCGACGAGTAGTACAACTAAGGCTAAAGCGATATTGAATGAAAACAGAATATCCAAAAGAAAAGCAGGCATGGGCAATACCACCATACCTAAGGCAGCAAGCACTAATAATGGCGTACCTACGCCTTTAAAAGTACTAAACCTAACTTGCTTAACTTGACCTAATGCTGCTTTTACATCCATCAGTAAAAAACCTTTATAGTAATATTCTTGACGCCGACGACAGTAAAATGCAATTACTAAGCCAAAAGAATATTATTAAAGGCGAACTAAAACTGAGTGAGGGATTTATAGACAATTAATGTTTTAAATCATCTGGTATAGGTTGGTTTATAGGTATGGCTTTAGGGCGCTTGCCTTTACCTTTTTGATATTGTTTTAACTGAAAAACATAAGCCAAAATTTGTGCAACAGCGGTAAACAAACCTTCGGGAACTTGCTGCTCAATTTTAGTTGTATGGTATATCGCTCGCGCTAAAGGCGGTGCCGATACGATCGGTACTTCATGTTCTCTGGCTATTTCTCTAATTTTAAAAGCAACATCATCAATTCCTTTTGCAATTAAAAACGGTGCTGCAGATTGACTGACATCATACTTAACTGCCACAGCGTAATGCTCGGGATTCACTACAATCACATCCGCATTTGGCACTTCTGACATCATACGTTTATTCGCCATTTCATGCTGCATCTGCCTGATCCGGCCTTTTACTTCAGGCTTACCTTCCGTGTCTTTGTATTCATCTTTCACTTCTTGCTTGGTCATTTTCAGCTGTTTATTGTGATTCCATATTTGAAATGGCACATCAATAACCACAATAAGTAACATGGAAGAACATAATATGATGAACATCCACACCAATAGTTCTAGTGCATGATATACGTTACCCGGTAAATGATCTGTCGATAGAGTCATGATGTCATAGAAGTAAAAGCTTAATAAAAAGTAAGCAGATACAGCGACTACCAGAAATTTTGCAATCCCTTTAGTCAGCTCTACCAAGGCTTGAGTACCAAACATTCTCTTAAACCCTTTAGCAGGGTTCATTTTGCTGCCTTTAGGCATAAATGCTTTAACGGAAAAAGTGATTCCCCCTAAAATAATATTACCAATAAAAGCAATAAGGGCGAGAAAAGCAATAAAGCTAATTAGAGGGAAAGCTAACTCATTGCCAATAACTCCCCAAACACGAAACATTGAGCTGGTATCAAAAATTTGATCCCGCTCCATGGTTAGCATTTGGGTCATAACATTGTGTAGGCTTCGAGCAAGGTTAGGGCCAACAATCGCAAAGCCAACGGCTGAAGCTAATAATACCGCAGCAGTACCTAATTCTTTAGATCGTGCCACCTGTCCTTTTTCACGCGACTGTTGCAGTCGCTTGGCGGTGGGGTCCTCTGTGCGTTCTTGGCCTGTATCTTCTGCCATCAGTAACCTACTGAGTTATCGAACCGTCAATTTGACAGGTCAGTTGCAAAATATCACACATCAATAATTGGCCTTGAAGCCATACCTCATCAAAATGGGACATGATGGGGCCAAGTGTGAGCCAGAGAATTAACAATCCACTGACCATAGTCACTGGAAAGCCAATAGCAAAAATATTCAATTGCGGCGATGCACGGGTCATCACACCAAATGATAGATTAATGAGCAGTAACGCCACGATAGCCGATATAGACATGGTTAATGCCGCGCCAAACATATAACTACCAAACTCAGCAAGCCTGCGATAGTTTGTGATACTAAAACCCTGATTTGAAATAGGAATAGTGTCAAAACTTGCCACCAGCATCTTGAACATTAATAAATGTCCATCAACAGCCAAGAAAATCAGCGTTGCTAGAAGTAAAAAGAAATTACCTACCACAGGAGTTTGTTGGCCAGAGCCCGGATCAACCATAGAAGCAAAACCCAGACTGGTTTGCATACCTATGATTTGACCTGTGAGAACAAACGTTTGCATCACTAAAATAGTGACAAAACCCATGGCCGTGCCAATTAAAATTTGCTGGGCAGATATAAATACTGCACTGAGGGAGAATAGCTCTACAGGTTCAACAAATGCAGGAAGTACAGGGGCGACAGCGACAGTTATAGCGACAGATAAAAATAATCGAATTCTTGCGGGAGTGGTATTGGCACCAAATACTGCCATCACCATTAGCATTGAAGATATTCTGAATAACGGCCATACATAGGCAGCTATAGTACGGCTGATTTCTTCAAATAAAATCTCCACAGGCTAGCCTATCACTTGTGGGATCATATTAACAATGGTATAAAAAAAATCCATCATGGTTTGTACTAGCCAGTGTCCTAGAAACATCAATGAGAACAATGTCATTAACAATCTAGGTAAGAAACTTAAGGTTTGCTCGTTAATCGATGTCGCAGCTTGGAAGACGGCCACAATCAAGCCAACAAAAAGACCTGGCAGAATAATGGCTGACACAATCAATACAATTACAGATAGCGCTTCACGAAAAATATCAATCAGTGACTCAGGTGACATCTGTAGCGCTCCCTATGTACCGAAACTGTTTGCGAGTGTTCCCATCACTAATCCCCAACCATCGACGAGTACAAACAGCATAATCTTAAACGGTAATGAAACAATCATAGGCGATAACATCATCATACCCATAGCCATCAAAATACTCGCCACCACTAAATCTAATACTAAAAATGGCACGAAAAGCATAAACCCAATTTGGAAAGCTGTTTTTAATTCACTGGTAATAAAAGCTGGAACTAAAACACTCATCGGTGCTTGTTCTGGTGAAGCGATGTTGGTGTAACCCGAAATCTCAATGAAAGTTTCTAAATCTGTCGTTCTTACCTGCGATAACATGAATGCGCGAAGCGGCTCTTTACCCACTTCATAGGCTTGTTGCATCGTCAGTGATTCGTTTATATATGGCTCCACGGCCCGATCATAAATTTGATCGAATACCGGCGCCATAATAAAGAATGTCATGAACATACTTATACCAATAAGCACTTGATTTGAAGGAGTTTGTTGTAAACCTAATGCTTGACGTAAGATAGATAGCACAACGATAATCCGCGTAAATGATGTTAGCATTATCACCATCGCAGGGATAAAGCTCATCGCAGTCATCAATAGCAATATTTGCATCGTTACTGAATATTCAGTACTACCGTCAGCGCCAGTAGAGACTGTAACAGCTTTTAATATTCCATCTTCAGCAAAACTTAATGGAGTAAAAAAAGCAGCTGCAAAAATGGCTAATACTATCCACTTCTTCATTATTGCTATTCCTTAGCCTGTTCTTTTGCTTGTTGTTTAGCTTGTTTTAATCGACTGGCAAATGAGCTGGTTTCAACATTAACAGTCGAATCGAGTTTTTCGATAAGATTAACTTGCTGGGCAGTAACACCGAGTAAATATTGTTGCCCCTCTAACTCCACTAACACCAGCTTTTCTTTTTGACCTAAAGGCGTCATAGCAACTGTTTTAATGACACCTTGATTTGACTGAACTAAGTTCAGTTTTTTGACGATATAAGCCAATACAAAAATGATTGCGATAACCAGTATCAGTCCGCCCATCATGCTTGATAATGCGGCAATATTGGATGTTTCTGCGCCGCGAATAGCGACTTCTGAGCTTGCAGGCTCTGAACTAACGGCTTCGGTAATAGCAGAGCTTGTCACCATGAATAAACTAACTGCATTTAGCACAGAAAAATCCTTACAGACTAAATTTAAATATAAACTACTTTAACTTTTTGATTCGTTCAGTTTGGCTGATCACATCAGTTAACCGAATACCAAATTTATCATTGACCACAACCACTTCACCATGAGCAATCAAGGTTCCATTGACCATAACATCAAGTGGTTCGCCAGCAACCCTATCTAGTTCGACCACCGAACCTTGGTTCAATTGAAGTAGATTGCGGATACTAATAAAACTGCGCCCAACTTCCATAGAAATAGTGACAGGAATATCCATGATGCTATCAAGTTTATCTGCTTCTTCTTGTGAAATTGGCGCAGACTCATCGACGAGTTCATCAAGTTCAACTTGTTCAGCTACATTCGCTTCTTCAAGTGCTTGCTCAGCCATTGCTGCAGCCCAATCGTCAGTATCATCACTCATTTACGTCACCTTATAATTCTGAAATATCACGCGCTTTACCTTGTTTGCGTGTAATCAATTGTAATTCTGATTTAGCCGTTTCTGGGCGAGGAATTTTCTCACTGATCTTCAACGCTAAATTGTCTCTCGATTTACCCAATTTACATCGATAAGTCGGTAAATCTTCTATTCGCATCATGATGTGTTCAGGCAGTTCAATAGGGATCACATCCCCCGCTTTAAACTCCATTACATCACGCAGTGTGACTTCATGTTCGATGATATTGGCATCAATACCCACTTGAACATCCATAATCTCGTCACGTAAGGCTTGGCCCCAACGCATATCAGTATCTTGCTTATCACTTTGAACACCTGCATCAAGCAGTTCACGAATAGGCTCAATCATCGAGTAAGGCATAGTGATATGGAAATCACCTCCACCGCCATCAACTTCAATATGAAAAGAGTTAATCACGACCACTTCAGTTGGACTGACAATATTGGCCATAGCGGGGTTAACTTCTGAGTCTAAATATTCAAACTCAACATCCATCACTGGCGCCCAAGCGTCTTTGTAATCTTCAAATATGATTTTTAGCAGTAATTGAACGATGCGTCGTTCTGTAGGTGTAAATTCGCGACCTTCGATTTTTGCATGAAAGCGACCATCCCCACCAAAAAAGTTATCAACTAAGATAAACACTAAACGCGCTTCCATAGTGATAAGCGCAGTCCCTTTAAGTGGACTAAAACGCACCATATTCAAACTTGTGGGAACGAACAAGGTATGAACATACTCGCCGAATTTAAGCATTTGTACGCCGTTAATTGACACTTCTGCAGCCCGGCGCATCATATTGAACATGCTGATTCTTAAGTGGCGAGCAAAACGTTCGTTGACAATTTCAAGCGTCGGCATCCGGCCACGAACGATTCTATCTTGAGATGAGAAATCATATACACGAGCATCGTCACTTTCGTTAATGTCATCTTCATCGACATCATCAACCCCGTGCAATAGAGCATCAATTTCGTCTTGGCTTAATAAATCACTCACGTCATCACCTTGTCTTATTCACTGGCGTTATTGCATTACAAAGCCAGTAAATAGCACTTTCTCAACTACTTTTTGGCCTGCTACAGGCTGCAATGTGTTTTGCACATTTAGCAGCGCCAGTTGTCTTAACTCATCTTTACCAGCTTGTGTACTTAACTTTTGTACATCAGCCGCACTAAAAGTGGTTAACAGTGCATCTTCAATTAATGGAATATGCATTTTTGCTGTTTGACCATCATCACCGCGCACCATCAATTGCACTTTAATTTCCACTAAACGAGCTCGATCCACTCCCGGAAGGTTGAACAAAAATGGTCTTGGCATACCTACATAATTTGCTTTGCCTTTTTTAGACTCATCAACGACTGTTTCAGTTGAAGCAGACGTACCTGGTGTTGCAGGAATCGACTCATCATCACCGCCCATGAAAAATAAAGCTGCTCCAGCAATTAACGCAACAAGGACGACGCCAATCACAATAAAGATAATGAGCTTTTTCTTACTTTTAGGTTGGTTTTCTGTTGTTAACTCTAACGATTCTTCTTCAGCCATCATTCATTCCATTCTCTGTTGCCACTTGGTGATATTTTGGTTATGAATATCACATGGCGTTGACTGTCTTTAACTTGGTGGCTATAGATTACCGACTTAGGCGTAATAATCTATAGCTGAGTTGCTACTCTTTGTATGTTTTGTGGCAATGTCGAGCTCTTGTGCTGCTATTTCATCCAACATACTATCGCCAGTACTATTTTGCTCATCATATTCAGATCTTTTCTGGTTCTCACCATCTTGAGAAACATGACTATCTGCAAGTTGTAACCCTTCCTCTGCGAGCATTTCACGAAGTTTAGGAATAGCTTGTTCGATTAAGTCTTTGGTTTGAGTCTGGGCGACTTGGAATTGTACTTGAGTTTGTTCGCCATTAACTTGAATTTTTACCACCATATGCCCTAATTCAGCCGGATCAAGGCGAATTTCAGCGTGCTGCACTCCTTGCCCCACCATAGTGATAAGCTGCTGTTTCATCACTGGCGCAAATTTTTGAATCATATCTTGCATTTGTACTGCAGATTCAGTGCCTTGACGTAATGAAAGTTGAAATTGAGGTACATCACTCTTGTGCTGAGGCGTAAAGCTACTTTGGTTTTGTAATGCCTTAACATCTATCGATTCACTGTCTTTCATTGAATCCAACGAACTTATATTAATCGAACTCATATTAGTCGACCCCGTATTAATAGCACTATTTGTAGCACTATCTTTTGCTGAGCTAAGCAGGGCATTATTGAAAGCCACTTTTGAAGTAGGCTTATCTAAAGAGACATTAATTTCTGCTTTCGTCAGATTAATTGATGTAGTTTCTTTATCTGTATTATTAATATCTAACTTTTTCGAATCTGAAATAGCTTTATTCTCTGCAGCGACTTTTTCAGCATTTGTCGCTTGTGCAGCAGAAACATTCGAGGCGTTAGCGACTTTGTCAGTGCCTCTTAATCCACTAGCGGCAGCTTTAAGTTCAGCTGAATTTGATTCGGAGTTAAGATTTTGAACTGCTGAGTTTACAACCCTTTGACCATTCGACTCAGCCAGCCCCATTAGCGGTAAAGTTAAACCGTTATTTGCGGTTTGCTGCTGATTAAAATTACTGATTAATTTATTCAGCTCTGCAGGATTTAATGCTGCGAGTTCGGCCTCACTCATCGAAGAAAATTGACTTAGGGCGCTAACTTGCTCTGTAGAGAGCGAATTTAAAAAGGTAGCAGAATCCAAGTCTGTATCATTAGATAAGTCATTGATAGGTAATTCGCTATTTAAAAGTACTTTATCTGTTGAGTGCTGGGTCTCATCAATTAATACCAATTCAGTATCAGCTTGTAAGAGGCTTTCTTTTGAAGCATCAGCTTCTAACGGCAAGTCTTTGCCACTTTGTTCGGCCTCTGCATTTTTATCAAAGTTTTCAGCTAGCCCTATTTGAGCAAAAATAAGCTCAACATCAGCCTCTTCAGTTTGTGACTCTCCGTTGTTTTCGTTAGTCACTTCAGCTTTTACGGCGATTTGGGTTTTATCTAATTCGGATTGTGAAGCTTGATTAAATACTGACAAAAATGACTTGTTATCAGTACTTTGAACAGTATCTTCCATAGCACCAGCTACTTGTGCATTGGCTGTTTTACTACTACTTCCAAGTAAAATACTGCTCATTTGTTGCATAACAAACTCCACTTATAATCATTCATATTGAATTATTGGGCACAAAATCAAAAACAGAACAACAGTCACAAAGCTGACACTGTGCCTGTTAACTAATTAAACAAGCAAATAAAATGCCAGCTTATAAAAATGGTAAATTATAGAGGTTTTTGAATTTAAATAACCAGCTTAAACAATGATTTATTGTATCGAGAGTGTAATTAGAAAGGGATACTAGCGCGGCTTTTTCCTAATATATTGCTGCATGGCAAATTCATCAGAAGCTTTTTGTTCTCGCTTATTCTCAACTAACTGAGCCTTTAGGGTATTTTTTTCTAGCAGCATTTCAACAGCTTTACGCTTCTGTTGCTTCTCTTGCCAATGTACTTGTCGATATCCCGTTTGCTTTTCAGCTTCTTTTACCGCATTAACTTGTTGAATAAGGGCTTGATCAACCTGCTTAATAAACTCGTGGAATGAGTGATATTCGCTGGCACTCAAGGTTTTACCTTGGGTTTCACCCATTTGCTTCATGTACTCAAGTCGATAATTATTCAACGCATCAAGCTGCCCTTGACACTTTTGTTGCTCAAGTTGAGCAGATTTTAACTGTAGTGCAGCTTGCTCTTCAGCTTCTTTATTGATTTTTAATACCGTAAGCAGTGGATCGGTACGGCGCATTATTTACATTGGGCAGCGATTTGCCCGACCATGGTTTGGCTATCATTAAACGAAATCACGTCTTTAAAACCTTGTCTTAAGAATGCATTCATTGCTGGCTGAAGCCTAATGGCATTATCTATTCGCGGATCGCTTCCTTGAGAATATGCACCAATAGAGATTAAATCGCGACTTTGTTGGTAAGTAGAATACATTTGTTTTACTAAACGCATCGACTCTAAATGCTCAGGCGCAATGACCATGGGCGCGACGCGACTAATAGATTGCTCAATATCAATGGCTGGATAATGGCCTGAATCGGCAAGTGTTCGTGACAACACAATGTGGCCATCTAAAATAGCCCTAGATGCATCAGCAATAGGATCTTGTTGATCATCGCCTTCCGTTAACACCGTATAAAAGGCTGTGATAGAACCTTGGCCAGGTCCACCGTTGCCCGCACGTTCAACCAAACGCGGCAGCTTTGCAAATACCGATGGCGGATAACCTTTTGTTGCTGGAGGTTCCCCGACAGCCAAAGCCACTTCACGTTGAGCTTGAGCGTAACGGGTCAAGCTATCCATCAAGAGTAATACGTTGTAGCCTAAATCTCTGAAATATTCAGCAATACGAGTCGAGGTTTCACACGCTCGAAGACGCATAAGTGGCGAGGTGTCAGCGGGAGCGGCAACCACTACAGAACGCGATCGACCTTCTTCTCCAAGGATTTCTTCAATAAACTCTTTAACTTCTCGTCCACGCTCACCGACTAAGCCGACAACAATAATGTCAGCCGTCGTTCCGCGAGTCATCATCCCCAATAACACACTTTTACCCACACCTGAGCCTGCAAATAAGCCCATACGTTGACCTTTACCGACAGTAAGCATGGCATTAATGGCTCTAACACCAACATCTAATGGCTCTGAAATGGCGCGTCTTGCTAACGGATTTATTGGCGGTGCATGACGTGAGGCTTGTTGTTCTGTATTTAATGGCCCTAAGCCATCTAACGGTAAGCCACTTCCATCAAGCACTCTACCGAGTAAACTTAACCCGACTTTTAAACCTGATTGTTCACCTAAGGGCTTTACTCTTGCCCCCGGTAATACCCCTCGTAACTCATCTACTGGCATTAGGTACAATAACTCATCGTCAAAACCTACCACTTCAGCAACAAGTTCTCCAGCCATAGTTTCAATTGAGCATAAGCTGCCAACCGGCGCTCTGCAGCCTGTTGCTTCAAGGGTTAAACCGACAACTCGCACTAATTGCCCACTGGCAACAGGCCGAAGCGGGCTAACCTTTTGGCTTTGAATTTTTAGTTTATTGAGTAACTGATGTTGACGGTTTAACATTATTGTCCCCTTCATCAGTATCTAATTGAGTTGCTGAATCCAATTGAGTGTCTTTTGCTAAATCATTAGGATTTAAAGATTGCTGTTGGTCTGAGGGCTGCTCTGACTGTGAAATTAGCTCTTGGTTGTCATCCTGAGTATTTTCTTTAGCTTGCGCTGAAACGTCATCATGTGTTGCAGTCTCATTAGACGCATCATCAGCTAACATTCCTGAGTCATTCACACTTGCTTTATTGACGCTATCAGCAGAAGTTTCCGCGTGCTCCACATCCTGAGCCCGGGCATCAATATCATTTATCTTAGGTAACTCGTCGACTACCTCAGTGGTATATTGAGGGTGCTCAGTTTTAATGGTTTGTACGTTGGCTTGAATACCACTGGCTTGCTCTTGCAAGTCATGCAACACCTGACGCATTCTTTCTTCAACACGTAAATCAACACTCGAACGCATACTGTTAATAATGCAGTCGCCAGGATTAAGTGAAGGATCCGCTTCTATATCCCAGTGATTTTTTTGTAATTGTGCGTCGCTATAAAGTTGCATCACTAAAGTGGCATCATCAGGATGTAATCTAAGTTTGACTTGCTGCTCTTTGATAGGCAATGAGTCAACGCCTTGACGCAGCACAGACAAGATATGTTCAGGGTGAGTTTTTAGTTCATGACCGACAATAGATTTAGCAAGATTGATAGCCAAGGTTAACACTTCAGCTTCAATTTCAGCATCGAGTAACATTAACGGTTGTTCGAATTGCTGCACCAGCTGAGTTAATCGTTCAAGGACTTCATCGAGTTTGACTTGACCGACTTCATAACCTTGTTGTTCACCTTGCGCAAAGCCTTCAGCATGTCCTAGCTCTAATCCTTCAAGCTTGCCTTGTTCAAGACCTTGGCTATGACCTTCAATTTTACCTTGCTCAAACCCTTCTTGCTCAGCCTCAACGCGGATCTGCTCAATTTCGGCCATTGTTGGTGGTAAAAGAGGCTTATCTTCACTTGGTGCTGGAGGATTTTGATGACCTTGATAGCCAAAAAGGTTAGATGGAGCATCAGTTTTGTTTTCGGTGACATCAGGCAGCTGCCAATGACTGAAATCTACGTCATCATTATCAATTGATTTGTTGGTTTTAGATTCCGTCATCTGTCTGCCTAATTTCTACTGCGATTAATCTAGTCATAAAACAGCTTTCAGGTAAAAGTCGTTAGCATTAACGTTACAAGAACTCTTCACCACCACCGCCACCTAACATTATTTCACCACTATCACTTAAGCGACGTGCAATAGCGAGAACTTCTTTTTGAGCAGCTTCAACTTCACTAATTCGTATCGGTCCCATGGCTTCAAGATCATCACGAAGTAACTCGCCAGCTCGTTTAGACATATTACCGATAATTTTATCTGATAATTGGTCATCAGCGCCTTTTAGTGCTTTCATCAGTACATCTTGCTGCACTTCTCGAAGTATAACTTGTACACCACGGTCATCGACATCAATTAAGTTTTCAAACACGAACATAAGATCTTGAATTTGCTGAGCCATTTCTTCATCAGACTCTCGCATCGTTTCCATAATTTGACTTTCAACGCCTGTATCTAAGAAGTTCATAATATTAGCAGCCGCTTTAAGTCCGCCCATTTTCGCAGCTTGTGCACCGCCTTGGCCAGCAAACTGTTTCTCCATAATATCATTCAATTCTTGCAATGCTGCAGGCTGAACTTCTTCTAAATTGGCAATACGCATCATCAAGTCGAGTCGGGTGTTCTCTGGGAACTGACTGAAAATTTCAGCTGCTTGATCTGGATCTAAATAGGATAAAACAATGGTCTGAATTTGTGGATGCTCGTTTTGAATAATAGTGGCAACCTGGCGCGCATCCATCCACTTCAATGAATCTAGGCCTTTAGCACCACTACCCATGATAATTTGTTCAATTAAATTACCCGCTTTATCTTCACCCAACGCGGCGGTTAACGCTTTTCTGACAAACTCTTCACTGTTAAAACCAATTGATGAGAACTTTTGAATCTCTTCAAGAAAGAGCTTATGAACACCAATGACTTTTTCTTGACCAAAGTCTTCCATAGCAGCCATAGCCATACCGACTTTCTGAACCTGCTTGGGTTCTAAATGTTTTAGTATTGAAGCCGCGTCAGCTTCACTTAGGCTCAAGAGTAAAATAGCGGTTTTTTCAGTTCCCGTTAAATCATCTGGGTTGAACCCTTTGGTAGCCTCTGCTACCGAAACGTCATCATTTGCCATCGTCTTGTAACCAACTCTTAATTACTTGGGTAGAAAGTTCAGGTTCATTTGCCACTAAAGCCCGAATTGATTTGATCATATCATCGTCTTTATGCAGATTCGGAATTTGAATTGAGCCATCATCTGCGTAGCTATAATCAGCCTCTTGAGTATTGAGCATTCCCAATGTATCGGCAGCATACTGGTCTTCTATCTCAGCAAGTTCATGACCTAAACGTGCTTCTTCAGGCATTTCGATATCATTTGCTTTAAGCAGCTTATTCAGCATAGGCCTGATAACAAACAGGATTAATACTAAAACCAAAAATGCACCTAACACCAGTCTCACTGCGCGCCAAAACCAAGGTTGTTCCCACAATTCTGGCTCAGGTAAAGCTTCAATTAATTGGTCCATAAATGGCACTGTTACCACTTCTAAGGTGTCACCGCGTTGACTGGTAAACCCCATTGCACCTTCAAGTAATCGACGAATATTAGTCAATTCCTGCTCAGTTCTAGGTATTCTGGTAACGACACCGTTTTCATCTACAGGGCCAGGTTTAAAGTCAATTGCCACTGATACACTGACTCGTCTAACTTGGCCTACTTGCTGGCGTGTATGGCTAATCGTGGTGTCTAATTCGAAGTTACGTGTCGCTTCACGATGACTATCTCCATTAACTGATGTCGCTTCTGCGCCGCCAGCTTCTTGAGGTATATCTGACTCCATTGGCGGCTGATTGCTTAAAGCCCCAGGGATCCCTCCCATCGACTGGCCTGATGAATTACGCTCAATGGTCATTTCACTTCGAATGGCGGGTAAATCTGGAGAGAAACGTTTAGCGGTTTGCTCTACTGCAGTAAAATCCATGTTGACATCGACCTGAGAGGTAAAGTTTTCAGGTCCTAATATAGGCATTAAAATTGATTCAACTTTATTACGGTATTCAGCTTCTTTCTGTTGAACTAACTCTTGTTCACGACGCGCTCTAGATGATGCGGCATCTTGGCTACCTGAATTGAGTAAACGTCCATTTGAATCTGTTACAGTAACGCGTGTTGGATCTAAACCTTGTACTGCTGAAGCCACTATATCGACGATTGAATCGATTTCTTCTTGTCCTAAACTGCCACGACGAACGCTAACAACAACGGTTGCACTTGGTTTTGATTTATTGCGTGCGAAAACATTTTCTTTTGGCAGCGCTAAAATAACTTTAGCTCGAGTGACACTTTTTAATTCTTCAATAACTCTGGCTAAGTTAATTTCTTGGCTTTGCTTTAAACGTGCTTGCTCCATTCGTTGGCTCACACCAAAGCCACTGTCTTTACTTAAGTAATCTGTCGGTTGGCTTGATGCTTCAACGCCTGCACGACCTAAAAGTAGTTTTACATTTTGATATTTATCTTCAGGAATACTGACCACATCACCAGAAATTTTGTATGCTATTTTATTCTTATCCAAAACGTCCAATACTTGGATCATTTCGTTGGTTTCCATTTGGCCTAATGGTCTAAATTCTGGCTCTTGTGCCCAAATCATCATAAATACAGCCAGTACTAAACATACAGCTAACGCCAAAATCATCGTAATTTGGCGCATAAAGTCAGCACTACCAAAAGAACTCATCAAACCAGGTTTGTTTTCCTGCTGAATCCCAGAGCTATTGACGGAATCTGAATCTAATACGAGATCTGTACTCACAATAATTACCTACTTTCTAATCTAATAAAGAAGCCTAAACAGGCATGCTCATAATTTCTTTATAAGCTTCTACAAGCTTATTTCTTACCTGTACTGTTGCTTCAAAAGCAACACCAGATTTCTCACGAGCAATCACGGTATCTGATAAGGTCACAGTTGAATCACCCATTTCTAAACGAGTGGCTAAATTTGCTGAGTTTTTTTGTAACTCAGTCACTCCACCAACGGCTTGTGAAAGTAACTCACCAAAATCAGCCCCTGAAGTGTTCCCCACTTTTTGAACCATATCTGGCTGAATAGGTGAACGTAGATTAGGCGAAATCTCACCACGAAGTGATTGCATTTCTTGTAAAAAAGGATTTGAACTAATCTGCATTGTAATCTCCTATTCGTCGGATAATTGACGACTAAAACCAGTTACAATAGATTTAGCAAATTGAATGCCAACAATATAAGCAAACAGAAAGTTTAAGCAGATTTATCGCTAAAGGGTGGCTGTTTGACGAACAAATAGACAACGGACCTAATGATTCGACAAATTAGGCCCGCTTGAGAAGTGAAGTATTAAATTTATCAGCGCTTATGCAGGAACCTGAATCCCCATATCACGCATTTTTGCCATTTTATAACGTAATGTTCTCGCACTGATCCCCAGCTTTTCAGCTACGTCTTTACGACTACCATTGCATTGATTTAACGTTTCTAAAATAATCACATGCTCTTGGGCTTTTAGCTCTCCACCAAGGCCATCATTCTCTACTGCTGGCTTAGCTTGCAAGGGTTCAGGTTGTTGCAAATCGACTTCATTAGTGTCGAGAATAATATCGCTGGTAGAAATCTCGTCACCAGTATGAAGAATAAGTGCTCTTTGAATCACATTATCGAGTTCACGGACATTTCCCGGCCAACGATAAGTAAGTAGCCTACGGCAAGCCACTTCATCTAAGCTTGGTACTGGTGAAATATTGGCATTTTTGGCATGTTTAACCAGCAAATGTCGAGCAAGTGGTAATATATCTGCAGGTCGTTGGTTTAATGCTGGCCAAGTTAAAGGGAATACATTAATTCGATAATATAAATCCTCTCTGAACCCTCCCGATGCAACCATTTCTTTCAGATCTCGGTTTGATGTTGCAAGGACTCTGACATCCAATGAAATCGTTTTCCTGCCGCCTAAGCGTTCCACTTCTCGCTCTTGCAAAACACGCAGCAATTTAGCTTGTAAACCCAATTCCATTTCTGAAATTTCATCTAATAAAATGGTGCCGCCTTGGGCCTGTTCAAACTTTCCAGGGCATGCTTGATAAGCGCCTGTGAAAGCACCTTTTTCATAGCCAAATAAGGTGGCTTCTAACATGTTTTCAGGAATTGCCGCACAATTAATCGCAATAAAAGGCTGTTCTGAGCGGTTACTATTTTGATGTATATAACGAGAAAGCACTTCTTTGCCTGAACCACTTGGTCCCATAATCATCACTGATGCATCAGAGCTTGCGACACGTTGTGCGATTGATAGCAAGGCCAAACTTTTATCGTCTGCAACCACGGGTTGATCAAGGTTTTGCTTTAGCGGTAAATAGCGTGATACCTGATTCAATAATACTTCAGGAGCAAATGGCTTAGCCAAGTAATCAACAGCGCCAAGCTTTATAGCGCTAACAGCACTATCGATTGTGGCATAAGCTGTCATTAACAACACTGGCACCTTACTGCTTTGTTGCTGTAAATAATTTAGCAATCCGATACCGCCAATGCCTTCCATCTGTACATCACTGATTACTAGGTCAAACTCATTGGACTTTAAGGCAATGATTGCTTCTTCTGCAGATGCAACGTCCACACATTCATAACTTGCCAAAAGTAAGGTATCTAGTAAGGCTTCTCGTAAGGATTCATCATCTTCAACAAGTAATAGTTTTGCTTCACCCATGCGTTGCCTCCACTGCATTTACCTTATTATTGGTATCTTGTATTGCTTCAGATTTAATTGACTGATAAATAGGAAATGTCAGTCGAATCAAACAACCTTTATTCGGTTGTGAAGACACTTGCACAGTTCCATTATGATTGCGTACCACAGTTTGAACCACCGCAAGACCTAAACCAGTACCCTGACTCTTAGTCGTAAAGAAAGGTTCAAGTATTTGCTGTTGCATATCAGTAGCTAACCCTTTGCCATTATCAATGACATCAATATGGATGTGGGTATCTGATGAAGCAGTAATGAGCCTAATTTCCGTAGCGTTAGCTTCTAAGCTATTCATCACTAAGTTATTAATTGCTGAGCTTAATGCATTCCCATTCGCTAATATCTTCTCACTAGCGTGGTTGAAATAACTTAATTTGCACTGTTTGTTTTCAACAATAGGTTCACAGCTCGCTAATACAGGCTCAATGACATCTTCGGCAGTCATTGGCTCAGAAGTATCATCTTGTTTGTTTTTCGCCATGAGCAGCATGTCATTTACTTGGCGCTCGAGCTCATTAAGTCTATCTACCAGTTTTGTCTGAAAACGTTTTTTAGCGGGTTCATTTAACTTAGTGCTTGCAAGGTTTGATGCATACAGCATTGCAGCAGAAAGTGGCGTTCTCACTTGATGAGCTAATGTCGCCACCATTTTACCCAATGCGGATAAGCGTTGTAGGTGAGAGAGATTCTTTTGTAATAAACGGGTTTCCGTTAAGTCAGTTAATACGATTAATTGCCCAGGCTCCGGTGACAGCGGTGTTATGGCTAACTTAACTCTAAGACCATTTTTAAGTGAGACTTCATGACCATCATCTTCTTGGGGAGAAAAAGCACGATTAATAATATCAAACCATTTAGCCCCTTGAAGCGGTCGACCTAATAGTTCAGTTGCTACTGGATTGGCAAGTGTCACCAAGCCATCGCCATTAATAATCACAACACCAGAGGGCATTGCTTGTAGGATATGCGCCATTTGATTTGACATATTGGCCGCCTTTTGCGGGGTTGAACACCCAGTTTGCTCAGCAGAATCTCTACTGGATACTGTAGATGTTGTTGCGATGTTCTCAACACCTTTAACAATAGTACTATAGCCTTTGTCGCTGTGAATATAATCCACAGTGTCTAGTTGGGAGCGAGGCTCTACCATAGTTTGTGCTGAACTGCTGTGCGCCGAAAACATAGCCACTCCGTCAAAATAATAACTTTGGTAAGAGCTAATGCATTTGGTGTGCCAAACTATATTTTAATATTATAGGCTATGATTTACAGACAGAAAAAAAGCATGCCTAAGGCATGCTTTTACTGAAACAGTTAAATAGTAAATGGGTTAATCTTTACTCATTCCATATTTGCGCATTTTCTCAACTAGTGTCGTTCTGCGTATTCCCAGCATTTCAGCAGCCCGAGCAACAACATTATCTTGCTGCTCTAACGCTTGGCGGATCATATCGATTTCAAGCTCTGCTAATAAATCTTTAAGATTAACACCTTCAGGAGGCAGTTCACTTGGGAAACGCGTTTCAGGAATTTCGATGGGTTCTTCATCACTGAAAATTGACGCTAATGCATCACGCTCTTGTTGCTCTTCACTAATTTCGACGCAGTACTCTGGCACATCTATATATCGGTATTTACGCGGTAAATCGTTGACATCAACTAAGCCACCAGGGAACAAAATGGTTAATCGCTCGACTAAGTTAGACAATTCACGAACGTTACCCGACCAATTATGCTCCTTTAATGATTCTATCGCACGTTGAGTAAAACGGATTTTACCACGACCTTCATTAAATACTCTGCTAACCAGTTCTTGCAATAGCAAAGGCACATCATCACGACGCTCACTCAGTGATGGCATCTCGATTGGGAAAACATTTAAACGATAGTAAAGATCTTCACGGAACAAGTTTTCATTAATCATCGTTTCTAAATCACGATGAGTAGCAGCAACCACTCTTACATTTGTCGTTATAGCCTTTGAACCACCTACTCTTTCAAACACTTTTTCCTGCAGCACACGCAGTAACTTAACTTGCATCTGTAATGGCATATCGCCAATTTCATCTAAAAACAGCGTACCATTTTCAGCTAATTCGAAACGGCCTTTACGGGTAGAAATCGCCCCAGTGAATGAGCCCTTTTCATGGCCAAAAAGCTCACTTTCTAATAATTCTGGTGGGATAGCGCCACAGTTAACAGGAATAAAAGGCCCATCACGTCGCTCGGACATGTAATGGATATTACGCGCGACAACTTCTTTACCGGTTCCTGATTGACCTAATACCAAAACCGTCGCATCAGAAGAAGCAACTTGGCTTATCAAGTGACGCACGTTAGCCACGCCCTCACTTCGCCCAACTAAAGACCGAAATAGTTTGGTTTGATTGGCACTAGTAGGTATTTGAGGTTGTTTAGCTTGACCGTAGACTTGACAAAAATGAAGAAGCTCAGTTAGTTGGGGGTAATTAATGGGCTCATCAATAGTGCCTAAAACATTGACGCCATGAACTTTAAGATCACCCATTAATAATACAGGTTGCCATGGAATTGATGACTGAACATCTTTAATAAATTCAGGAGTGACTGATTCAGTATCTATGACTAAAGCTCTGAAACGCGATTCTCGCGTTAATGAAGCAAGATCATCTCTAGTAATGATATGGTGTTTTTCATCTAAAAATTCAAAAATACAACAAAGACGAGACACACGCTCAGAAGGTTCAGCAACAATTAAAATTCGTTGTTCTATTTGCATCATGTAAGAAGGCCAAAGCTCTAGTTATTAGTTATTCAAAGTCATATTCATGTTATTGAGCTTTATTTACTCAACATAATCTACTCAACATACTCTACTCAACATAGAGTCTCGACTTGAATATTGATTATCGCGCTATGTATATTGATGTCAGATCTCACTCAATCAAATGACACAATTATAATACAAACATTAACATAGCAGAAAGCATACTCATATTTTTTTAATCTTTACTTAAATATAGCCAAGCCCGCAATAAAGTTTAAACGAATACGCAAAAATAAATATTGTATTATCAGGGCATCAGAATCAAGTGACACTAGTCATTATTCTATCATGGCGATGATTTAAGTCACTGATAGCCGATTTTATATACAACAATTGAAGTAAAGTTAATGCAAACACTAGAATTCGCAGCTTTCAAACTTAATTTATACTTAAATGCCTAAGGCTAAAAAGACGCCAACGGCGCCTTTTGTTTAACAATAACAAACTATATCTTAGCTAGCTTCAGAGGTCATTTGATGCATATCTTGAGGAATGGAGTCCCAACCTTCTTTAATGGTTCGAAGGATGCCTGTTACATCATCAATCGCTTTAACATCGTTATTCACGTTTGCTTCTGATATACGGCGTAACATGAAATCATACAAATCGCTTAAATTGCTAGCAACAGAATCTTTTACATCCATATTCAAACTGTTATTTAAACCATTAATAATGCCAATGGCTTTATTGATTGCAACACCTTTTCCTTGTAAATCTTGAGTTTCAATTGCGTAGCGACTTTGGGCTAAACGCAAAAGAGCACCATCAAACATCATTTGGATAATTCGATGGGGGGACGCAACAGCAATCTCACTATCTAGAGATACTTTGCGGTAAGATTTTATTGATCCTCTCATAGGTCACCTTCGCTACTTATTTGAATCGATTGACTGATAAACATTTATTTGGCGCTGATTTTTTTTCCTAGCTTGAAGTAACGATTGAATGTGCTTAAGAACATTATTAGCCCTTTTCTCAAACCCTTCACCAATCACGATTTGGTCTTGAAGTGTTTTTCTAGCAACTTCCACATCGCTTTCATCAATACTATCGAGTAAAATTTGACGCTCTCCAATCAATACAAGCAATTTAGATACCAACTCATCTGACTTTTCATTTTCTGATGGTGTATTTTCTAATAACTGAAGTGTTTCTTCAATAACATCATTTTTTTTATTTAATTGATTCATATACTTTAAACAATTATTAAACTTAGTTCTGTGCTACCGAACCAGGAAGTGAATTAAGTCTCTCTGTTAAACCTGAGCTTTGCTGATTTAATGAGGCGACCACTAAGTCCATCGCATTAAACTGTTTAAATAAACGTGCTTCAAGTAGCTCCATTTTCAAACTGAAAGCTTCACGCTGATCATCTAAACGACTCTTCTCACTGGTTAAACTATTATTGCGGCTATCAATTAAGCCACCGGTTTTGACATAACCTTCAACCATGGTATCTAAACGATTTGCAATCCCAGTGTCAGGAGTTGCAAATAACCCTTCAACTAAATCCATATTTTCACTAATTGCTGTATCTAGTTTTTCACTGTCAATTGACATTTTACCAAAGCGGTCTGTTTCAATACCTATGTCATATAATGCAACTGTTTGCCCATCGACATCGACTCGATTACTGATCATACTTCTCATTTGGGATTCAATTGAACGGATCATTGAATCCCCCTGAAGTGCTGCGGCCTCTTCTTTTTCAGTATCGTATTTGGACATGTCACTGATTGAGGTCACCAAAGTATTATATGCATCAACAAATGCCTGAATATTTTCTTTAACTAGCTCATCATCTTGCTCGATTTTTAATGTCGATGTTTTTGATATATCAGCTTCAGTGAGAGAAAGGGTTACACCAACTATCGCATCTGACACTTCATTTGTTTGAGAAGTGACCTTTTGACCATCTATGTATAGTATTGCATTTTCTGCACTTTGCAGTGTCGTCAAATTTCCAGCACCGAACATATCATTTAATCCGGAGCCTGTAGTATCTGTAGCTGAAATTGTCACTTCGTTATCTGTACCAGGCTCATCTGAGCTAAATACTAACCTGCTACCAGCATCACTTTTAATGATTGTCGCTGTAACGCCAGAGTTGTCTGTTGCACCATTAATTTTTTTGGCAATATCTTCAAGTGAATCTGTCGCTTCAATATCCACAGAAAATGCTTCACCATTAACTGATAAATCAAGACTGCCCGTTCCCACCCCGAGACTTGGATCTGCAACATTGGTTCCTGCCACTTTATGTGAAGAGGCAAGTTGTTCTACTTGAATTTGATAACTACCTGTTTGCGCATTTTTATCTGCTGTAGCGCCAAAATAAATACTTTCGCCGGTAGATACTTTACGAATATTAAGTGCATCAGGGTCACTTAATTTCTCTAATGCATCCTGGAATGTAGATAATTTACTTTTTAGTGAACCAATAGCCGATACCTTTGCATCAATTGTCGCTTCACTTTTATCAAATAATGCTTCTTTGGGAAGTTTTTCAGCATCGACAAGAACACCTACAATGGTGTTGATATCTAGGCCGGAGCCAATACCTGTTGCTGTTAATGCCATAGTTTCCTCACATAGTATTCAATAAAATCGTTTACGCTTCTTTATCACAAAAGATTGATTGCGAAAAATTAACTACAAAAATCTCTTTATTCACGCTTCAGTATTAAGCAATAAACCTGCCACTTCAGCTAGCTTTTGCGACAGTTCTAACGCTTCCTCGTTTGGGATCTGTCTAATGAGGTCACCAGTGTCTATATCCATAACACTGATCACATTTCGACCTGAATCATCATCAACTTTAAAAGCAAGACCTTTACGCATTATTGACGCCATGTCATTAAGATTATCAGTGACTTCTGCTAAGTTCTGCTCTTCAGGCTTTTTATCAGCATAGTCTTGCTCATACTGCTCTGATTTAGCCAGCTGTGATACTTTTGTTTTTTCCTCGGCCTGTTGAGTTTTACTTTCAGCTAACTGACGCGTGCCCATATTATCAATAAGGGTATTTGAGGCGCTAGTAAAATTGATATCCATAGCCATCTTACTCCTTTAAATTGTTATTATTGTAAAGCCATATGATTCGTTAAAGAGTCTTCACTCTAAAACGAACAAGATTAAAACGATAAAAGGGAGACCGTTCAAGATCTCCCTTCTTTAATTCTAATATTTAAACAGACTATTCAAATTATAGAAGAGATAACGCCACTTGAGGAAGCTGGTTAGCTTGTGCAAGCATCGCAGAACCTGTTTGCTGTAGCACTTGGTTTTTAGTCATTTCGGCAGTTTCTTTAGCGAAATCAACGTCAACAATACGTGATTTTGCATCAGCAACGTTTGCTTGAGTGTTAGCGCTGTTAGCAATGTTGTGAGCTAAACGGTTTTGTTTCGCACCTAAATCTGCACGTTGACTATCAATTGTTTTGATAGCTGCATCAATTTTGGTAAGAGCTGAAGCACGACCAGCTGAAGTTGCATTAGTTAATGCCGCAACTGATAAACTAGTAGAGTCACTTGATTTAACTGTGATAGTAATATCTTCACCATCTTGGTGACCTACTTGGAAGTTTTTACCACCTGAGAAACTACCATCTAATAATTTAGTTTCACCAAATGCGGTATTGTTACCAATCTCAGTGATTTCTAAAGCAAGCTCGTCCATTTCAGATTTAAGAGCGGCTAAATCATCCGCACTGTTTGCACCATTCTCAGATTGTACCGTCAGGTCACGCATACGCTGAAGCATATTAGTTTGCTCCTGCATTGCACCTTCAGAAATTTGTGCAATTGAAATTGCATCATTTGCGTTACGCATGCCCACTTCTAAACCACGAACTTGAGAGTTCAAACGGTTAGAGATAGCTAAACCCGCTGCATCATCTTTTGCGCTGTTAATACGTAAACCACTTGATAAACGTTCCATCGATGTGGCTAAGTTTGAAGTTGAAGAATTTAAGTTCTTCTGCGCTTTCATTGAAGTGACGTTTGTATTTACTGTAATAGCCATAATTTGATTTCCTCTTTATACCTGGCTTTAAAACTTGCCTGTCTTTTATTGCCAGGCGGGTCTATTTGGTTACAAATACTTTAACGGCAGCAAATTTAGATACTTTAGTTTTTTTTGAACATTTTTCACACAAAGGTTTGTCACATTTAAAAACAATAACTTACAAGTACAAAAAAGCCACATTCATCTTTTAAAGATAAATGTGGCTCAATTAAAAAACTAATGAATATCTAGGGCGTGCCCTAGTGTCTTAATTTAAATCGTTCATTAACCTAATAATGATAACGCAACTTGAGGCAGTTGGTTAGCTTGAGCCAACATTGAACTACCAGTCTGTTGCAACACTTGGTTCTTAGTCATTTCAGCGGTTTCTTTAGCAAAATCGACATCAACAATACGTGACTTTGCATCTGCAACGTTAGCTTGAGTATTTGCACTGTTAGCAATGTTATGAGCTAGACGGTTTTGTTTAGCACCTAAGTCTGCGCGCTGGGTATCAATATTTTTAATTGCGGCATCAATTTTGGTGAGTGCTGAAGCACGACCTGCTGACGTCGCATTAGTCAACGCAGCGACAGATAGACTAGTCGCGTTGCTTGTTTTTACTGTGATGCTGATATCTTCGCCATCTTGATGCCCAACTTGGAAAGTTTTACCAGCAGAAAAACCACCTGTTAATAATTTAGTATCACCAAAAGCAGTGCTATCGCCAATAGCAGTAATCTCTTCAGCTAATTGGTCCATTTCAGCTTTCAAAGCGGCTAAATCGTCAGGGCTGTTTGCACCATTTTCAGATTGAATGGTTAAATCACGCATACGTTGTAACATGTTGGTTTGTTCTTGCATCGCACCTTCAGAAATTTGCGCAATCGAAATAGCATCGTTTGCATTACGCATACCAACATCTAAGCCACGAACTTGTGAGTTCAAACGGTTAGAAATAGCTAAACCTGCGGCATCATCTTTTGCACTGTTGATACGTAAGCCACTCGATAAACGTTCCATTGAGGTAGCTAAACCTTGAGTCGAAGCATTCAAGTTTTTCTGCGCTTTCATTGATGTAACGTTGGTATTTACTGTAATAGCCATAAATAAATCCTCATTCTCAGTTTTGTTGCCAAGACTTTGGAGCTTGGCTAAATTTTACAATTTAACGTTGGTTTTTCTTGTTCATATATCTTGCGAGATTCAAACGCCTAGCTAGATATAGTCAAACAACGAAATAGAACCGACTTTGCCGAATACACTCGACACGGCATTTAATGCCAGTTGCTGTTTTTCAAACTCAGTTATTGCAGCTGCATAGTCCAAATCTTCAAGCATTGACAATGCGCTATCATTAACAATTTTTTCTTCAGCGTGATTAGTAGAAATACTTTCTAAACTCTTCAAGCTATTGCCAGCAATACTTCTTGCTGTACTGACTTGAATTTGACCACTATCAATACTATTCAATAGCTGTGCCAACTTTGAGTTTCCTTGAGAAGTATTCGGTATTGTAGGATCCTCAAGCATCGCAATTGCTTCATTCAAGGTGTCTAAAATACTGACAGTTTCCTGAGGTTCCATAGTGAAAGAGTCACCAGCAACAGGTTGTCCAGACAACTTAACCTCTATTCCGTTAAAGCTCACAGGGTTACTTGGATCAAAATTAGGTACAGTAGAAACCACTGTGCCGCCAGAGTCTTGAATTTGTAAATCTAGCACCCCAGCATTATCAACAAAGTTAAAAGTGTAGGTATCTTCAATATGTGCGGCAGGATCAAAGATAGCAGCCTTCTCAACGACAAAATCTCCTTGCTGAGATGGCAAATAATTGACGCCATAATCACCTAACGGGTTTGGCGCGTTCATAAATACCGTATCACCTGGCACATTTGTTCCGACGGTAACACCAGAGGCAACAACACTTTGCCGTTCTCCACTGTCACCGCTATAAACAATTTGGCCATTACTATCAAAAGCAAACGGTGGATTATTGGTATCATTACCAGCAAAGATGTAATTGCCTGATTCGTCTCTTGTGTTGGCAATTGACATTAGTTCTTCGAGGCTATCTTTCATTTCATCGGCAATCATTTGCCGTTCAGATTGAGACAAACTGCCGTTTGCAGCGCGCTGAAATTGCTCGCGCATACTGCTCAGTACAGTTTCAGTACTACCAAGCTTGCTTTCACTTAAACCAAGATGCTTTTGGGCGTAATCGATATTTTTGACATATTGATCGACTAACGAGTTTTTCTGTCTTAAATTATCAACCCCGATTGCGGCAACAGGGTCATCCCCTGCGGTATTAATTTTTTTACCACTGGCTAACTGTTCAAGAATTTTATTAGTTGCCGACTGCCCTTTAGAAATACTGCTAGTATTTTGATTAAACATCTGAGCGGTTGAAATTCGCATAACTGATTCTCCTAGCGAACTGAACTAAGCAGTGAGTCAAACATTTCCTGCGCAGTTGACATTATTCTGGCGGACGCTTGATAAGATTGTTGAAAACGCATGAGGTTTGCTGCTTCTTCATCTAAGTTAACGCCTGATTCACTTTGTACTCGGTTATAAGCTTGCAAATAAACAGCTTCATTTGAAGAGACAGACACCGCAGCAGCCTTAGTTTGACTACCAATATCTAGCTTTGTGCCTTCGAAAACACCAGCTAACGTGGTAGAACCGCCATTCATCAATTTTGCATCGACTAATTTCGCCATTTCAACTGCATTACTGTTATCACCTTCAGCAAATGACAAATCGAAGGTATAAGTATCAATAACACCGCCAGTAGAACTATCATCAATTTCAAAATCAAAACCATAAGGCGTGATGATTTGAGGGGGCGTAAATGCAGTTGGGCCGCCAACAGCAGCTCCAGTGGAGTCGAATGCTTGATAGGTGTTAGTGACAGTGTCAATCTGAAATGTTAATTCACTGTCTGTAATTGGGAAGTTTGGATCCGTTCTGTCAATACTCGTCAGTTTTACACTTGTTTCACCAGAGTTAGTTGGCTCACCAGTAATTTGTGGTCCCGCTGCAGCAATGCCTTTAGCGTCAGTCATCACCACACCGATACCGGCCGCCGCACCTGCGTTAGGTCTGATTTCAAAAGTATCACCATCAGCGAAACCCGCTGGGGTAGAATCAATTTGAATAGAAAAACCATCCCCACCCGTTAATTGATTATTCACAGCATCATAAGTTAATGCTTGAATATCACCGGTTTTGGTATCCTTTAATTCATAAGTAGAAGGTGCTGTAAAAGATAACTCGTAAGAACTGCCAGTAAGCTGACTTACATCATCAATATTAACTCTTAATTTTGCTGTCCCAGTGTTACCTTCATATTCTCCTACACGGCCGGCAGCCATCGTTGGATCATTAATATCGGTAAAAATGTTCTGTCCAAGTTCGCCATTTAAATCAAAACCTTTAGACTGCATTTCATTAAAGGCATCTGCGATACCGAGTGCTAACTGACCTAACTCTTGATTAACTGGGATCAATGTTTCATCTCTGAACTTGAATAACTCACCCAGTTGACCACCTAACTTTGAACCATCAATCACTAATGTTTGATTGCCAGTCGACGTGGTTAATCTCAGTTCATTTGGATAAGGATCGCCAGCAGTCGTTCCCACTTGCATGGCAACTTCACCCGATACAAGCATCACGGAGCCACCAAGCATGACGCTCTTGCCGCCATTATCTAACGGGATCACATTCACTTCCGCGTATTCACTTAGCTCAAGGATCAGTGCATCTTGCTGATCAAGTAATTGGCTATCTTGGTTGCCACTTTTCATCAGCTCTAAGTTGATATTGGCCAGCTCGTTACTAATTTCATTAATACGATCGGCAACTGCGCCGATTTGGCTATTGGTTTGCTTCATCTGCGAATCAAGATGTGACTGCATTTGATTCAAGCTGGTCGCAGTTTGCTGAGCGGCGCCAAGCATACTGTCACGCATACCGAAATCGGTAGGAAGATCCGCAACACTGTTGATACTGGCAAAAAAGTCGTTAAGTCTATCTGGCACCATTGAACCAATTTGAGAATAAAGCTGATCCATCTCATTCATTTTGGTATAACGGGTTTCCGCACCACTCATTGCAGTCTGGCCAATTCGTAACTCACGTGCCGCAAAGTCGTTATAAATACGTTTTACGTCAGACACATAAGTACCTTGACCATAAAAACTGCTACCAATTTTTTGAGATTCTAATGTCGACTGCTCAGCAACTTGACGGTGATAACCCACAGTATTGGCATTGGCAATGTTATTACTGGTCACGCCCATTTGAGATTGCGCCGCCAGTACACCCGTTCGGGCAATATTTAGTAAATCAACAGCCATTAGTTAGTCTCTCCAGGTAGTACAGACTTAAGTCCATTGGTCACTGATTCCATCACTTTCAACACTTTTTGCGCATATTGAGGATCAGTGGCATAACCGGCTTTTTGTAATGCATTAATAAATTTGGCAGGCTCAGCTGCTACTTTTCTAGCGTCTTGGTAACGTTCGCCATTTGAAATAAATGACACAAAGTCATTAAAACTGTGTTCAACACTTTCATACATTCTGAAATCGGCTTTTTGCTTCACTGCAATCCCCTGTTCATATTCCAGTGTATTCACCGAAGTTTTATCACCTTGCCAGCGACTGTCAGCTTTAATATTAAATAAGTTATTGCTGGCACTGCCATCTTGACGGCGGATCATTTTTTGACCCCAGCCGGTTTCAAGTGCTGACTGTGCTAAAAGCACTTCAGGTGTTGTCCCTAAAGTCTTGGCAGCCTTTTCTGCATGTGGATATAAAACAGAGACAAAATGCTGTGGATTTTCAAATTCTGTTGGCGCCTGATGAATGGTTTGCGGCAATTGATTGCCACTAGAGGCAACTGAAGAAGTGATATTACCGGCGAGTATTTTTTCAAGGGTTTGTTCATCAATGACATTATGACTGCTGGACAACTGATTGATATTAACCGCAGGTTTACCTGATCCAATGGCACATAATGACGATGCATTCATAGTGGAAGCTTGATTTACTGAAGCTTCTTGAGCCAATCCTTTATTAAAAGTACCGTCAAATAATGAATGACTGATTTTGGCATCAATATCGCCGCGTAACACTGATGCTGGCTTGAATGGCGTATCTTGTGGAGATAACTGCTGAACCATTAAGTCAGCGATGCCCAGCATTCCTTTATCAGATAAGTCCACCGACATTTGTTGATCACGCATGTTTTCAAAAAACTCGGTGGTTTGACTATTCATCGGGCTATCAGACTTAAAAGCCGCATTCGCATCTCGCATGCTTTTCATCAGCATTTGAATGAAGATGCCTTCAAACTGTTTTGCGACTTCTTTAAGTGCCCCTTTCTCGTCCTTCTGAGCTTGAGAACGTAATGAATCTAGTCCCCCTAGATCCAGAAAGTGCGATGAATTTGACAGCTTTTCCATAGTCGTACCGACAATTTTTAGATGATGATAAGTTCTCCATGCAAAGCGCCTGCCATCTTTAACGCTTCTAATATTGCAAGCACATCAGAAGGTGCTGCACCCACTAAGTTAACCGCACGCACTAGCTCATCTAGCGTTGTTCCTGGGTCGAATAAAAACATTCTGCTATCAGCTTCTGCCACATCAATCGTGCTGTCAGTAGTGACAACAGTTTGACCATTGGCAAATGCGTTGGGCTGAGAGACCTGTGTAGCTTCTGCAATGGTTACCGTTAATCCACCATGAGTAACCGCAGCTGGCATCAATTTCACATTTTGGCCAACAACAATCGTCCCTGTTCGTGAATTAACAATCACTTTTGCCGACTCGCTAGCTATTTCAACCTCGACATTTTCAAGCGTCGCTAAAAAGGATACTCGCTGGGATGCATCGCGAGGCGCACTCACTTGAATAGAAGTACCATCTAAAGCTCGAGCCATGCCAGGGCCTAAAAAGCTATTGATCGCATCCGCCATACTTTTTGCGGTAGAAAAGTCAGAACGATGTAAATTGAAGGTTAAATGATCGCCAGTCGAAAAAGGCGACATAACGCTACGCTCGACCATCGCGCCACCAGGAATACGACCAACAGTTGGGGTATTTTGAATCACTTGAGAGCCATCTAAACCTTCAGCACTAAAGCCACTCACCACTAGACTGCCTTGGGCAATCGCATAAACATTACCGTCCACACCTTTCAAGAATGTTTGTAGTAATGTGCCGCCGCGTAAGCTTTTGGCTTCACCGATACTGGATACTGTAATGTCAAGATTTTGACCAGGTTTAATAAACGCTGGCATCTCAGCATGCACTGCAACCACTGCAGCATTTTTGGTTTTTGGGCTGACATTATCAGGTAGATTAATACCAAAGTTTTTCAACATGGTTCTAAACGTTTGTTCTGTATAACGGGTTTTTTCACCGGTTCCAGGTAAACCTACCACTAGGCCATAACCAATTAACTGGTTACTTCGCACCCCTTGGACATTGGCAATATCTTTAATTCGCTGAGCTTGAGTTGGCGCTGAGACAGTTAACATCGCAACGGTCGCTGCGGAAATAACAGCACTCACAAAAAATGATTTAATCTTCATGGCATACTCCTTAGAAAGGCCACCACTCGCCCATAAAGAATGAGCTTAACCATCCCACTTTTTGGACATCTGCGAAGGTGCCTGTACCACTGTATTGAATACGGGCATTAGCAACGCGAGTTGACTCGACGGTATTATCTGGGGTGATGTCTTGGCTACGAACCATACCTGTGACACGAATAAACTCGTCACCGTTGTTAATCGAAATCCATTTTTCACCACGAATCACTAGATTACCGTTACTCAGTACCTGCATGACATTGGCTGAGATACTGCCATCTAAACTGTTTGATTGATCGGCATCAGACTCACGCTTAGTATTCATCTCATCTGAATAACGTAAATCCAGTGGCACACCTTTAATCGTGACATTGCCACCACCTGCGTATATGGGATCAACACTTAAATTAGAGTCTTTTTTAATTTCGTTATTAGCACTTTTTGTCGCTTGGGTGGACTCATTAAGTAACACAGTAATAATATCGCCAACTTTGTGCGCACGAATATCCGAATATAAGCTCGATGACTGATGGTCTATGTAAATAGAACCCGTTGATACCATTTTTGTTGGCGGTGCCTCTGGGTATACCGGAGCATAAAACGGATCATCTGGAATAGGTTTTTTTTGAGTGCTGCTGCAACCAGCAAGCAAAATTACCGTTACTAAGGCTAAGTAAGTACGCATTATCCTTCCCCTTGCATCAAACGTTATAGGTTTTGAGTCACGTAAGACATCATTTGGTCAACGGCTGAAATCACTTTAGAATTCATTTCATAAATTCGCTGACTTTGAATTAAGTTAACTAGCTCTTCAGTGACGTTCACGTTTGATGTTTCAAGTGCGCCTTGACGAATTGCACCTAAGCCATCTAATGAAGCTGTACCTTGAATTGGTGTGCCACTAGCACCCGTTTCGGTATATAAGTTTTGGCCTAATGGATCTAACCCTGACGGATTGATGAAATCACTCATGGCAAGTTGCCCAACAACGGTACTTTCTGTTGCGCCTGATAATTTGACTGAGACCTCTCCTTCAGCAGAAACCGTAATCGAGGTTGCATCGTCTGGAATAGTGATAGATGGCTGCACCACATAGCCAGAACCTGGAGTCACTATTTGCCCATTTTCATCTAAACTAAACTGGCCATTTCGAGTATAAGCTGCTGTGCCATCTGGCATTTCTACTTCAAAAAAACCCGGTCCCTCAATCATTAAGTCGAGTGAGTTATCCGTGGTCAGCATGTTGCCTTGGGTGAACATCTTTTGAGTAGCAACAACTTTAGTACCCGCGCCAATATTTAAACCATTAGGCAGTTTGGTGTTATCAGCACTAATACCACCTGCTTGATTCACGGTTTGATAAAGCAAGTCTTCGAATACTGCACGACTTTTTTTATAGCCAACAGTGCTGGCATTCGCCACGTTATTAGAAATAACTGCAATATCGGTTTGCTGGGCGTCTAAGCCTGTTTTACTTATCCATAAAGCGGGATGCATAATAATTACTCCTAACTAACTCTCATTAAAGATGATGATGCTTTATCAAGATCTTCGGCATTTTTCATCATCTTCACTTGCATTTCGTATTGGCGCTGAATATCAATTAACGCCACCATTTCAGATACAGCATTAACATTGCTGCCTTCAACAGCGCCTGTTTCAACTTGAATATTGGGATCGTTCGGTGCATTAAGCCCTGAGGTCAATCTGAATAAACCATCTTCGCCGCGCATCATTTCTTGATTGTCAGGGTTCACCAGCTTAATTCGAGCGACTTCCTCAATGACATCAGCTGTAGCGCCTTGTGGCCGTACAGAAATAATCCCATCAGGTGATATCTGAACTTTATCGATAGGTAGCGGCAACACAATTGGGCCAGCCTCACCCATCACCGGGTTTCCGCGCCCATTGGTCAGTAAACCAGTACTGTCAAAACTTAGACTCCCTGAGCGAGTGTAAGCTTCACCGCCATCACCACTTTGAACGGCTATCCAGCCTTGATCTTTAATGGCGATATCTAAATCACGACCCGTTGTTTTAATTGGACCAGAGCTAAAGTTATGCCCAGGGCTTTCTGTCATAGAGAAAACACGCGTAGGTAAACCTTCGCCAAATGCTTGCATAGAGCGAGCTTGAGCCAAATCAGCTTTAAAACCATCGGTATTCGCATTGGCTAAATTATTGGCACGAACAGCCAAAGCATTCATATTCTGCTTTGCCCCACTCATGGCAACATAAAGTAATTTGTCCATTTGCTGCTCCGTCAAACTTTCTACATAACAAAAGATATATACAGAACTAGCAATCAGTGTGCCAAAGTATAAAAGGAAGAGTATTTAGAATTAACTGAATGAAATATAGAAGAAATAAACAGTGCTATAAAATAAGGAGAGCTGATAAATAGTCAGAATAAAATGGCAAAGAGTTGCCATGGCGGCAACTCTTTGACTAGCTAAACTCTTAGAGAGTTTAAAAGATTTATCGAATTTGAAGAATCGATTGGTTCAAGGTGTTATTCACTTCAAGCGTACGTGAGTTAGCTTGGAAGTTACGTTGAGCTGAAATCAAATCAACAAGCTCAGTAGTCAAATCAACGTTAGACTGCTCTAGTGCTGATGAACGAATACTACCAAAAGTACCGCTATTAGCTTCACCCGCTAACGCTGCACCTGAGTCTAAACTTGCCTTCCAAGAGGTGTTACCCACTTGAGTCAAGCCTTGCTCATTAGCAAAACGTACCAAAGCTACACGCGCTAACGGCTCAGTTGTGCCATTACTGTAGCTTGCTGTCACTAAACCATCATCACCAATACCGACATTAGTTAAGCGGCCAACTGTGGTTCCGTCTTGGGTTAATTCAGTCACTTCGAAAGGTGAAGCGTATTGCGTTGGGTTATTAAAGCCAAGGTTTAGTTTTTGAGTGCCATCAGCACCAGGACCTAAAACATTGGCGCCATTGACACCTAATTCAACAGTCTCAACTGTAGCAGGGTCCGATCCAGTATATGCACCCGCATCGTTGAATTTTAATACAGATCCTTTCCAACCTGACGCATTTTCAGCTAATGCTGTACTGTCATCGATACCATCACCCGTGGTATCAACGCCGTAAGATCCACCATTTGCTTGGTCAATATCGACTTGCTCGCCATCAACAGCGTAGAAAGCAACCCAGTTACTTTCGCCAGTGTATGAACCACCTGTAGGCTTAACAAAGTAAGTTGTCATAATATGTGACTCACCTAACGAGTCATAGATCGTTACTGAAGTTGAATTGTTGAAGGTGTCAGGATCGTTCGGGTCGAAATTAGCAGGATCTAGCGCTGACTCACCAACATTTAAATTCATTTGCAAGCCAACATTACTTGTTTGAACTGGGCTACCTGCCGTATCAGGAATTTTAATCGGTACCGTACTCGATAAACTGACTGAAGTAGAGTTACCGTCAGCATCCACAGGGAAGCCTTGAAGGAAATTACCCGCTGAATCTGTCATAAAACTTTCAGAGTTTACTTTGAAAGCGCCAGCACGGGTAAATGAGTGATCTTGTGTGCCCACTTCAGAAGCCGTGACAAAGAAGCCACCACCACTAATCGCCATATCAAGTGAGTTACTGGTGAACTGTAAACTACCTTGTTGGAACTGCTGAGCTACTTGGGTCGTTGTCGCACCGCCACCCACTGCCGTTTTACTGTTGGAAAAAATAGAATTAGCATAAACATCAGCAAATTCTGCTCGGGACTCTTTAAAGCCAATAGTGTTAACGTTGGCAATGTTATTTGCTGTGGTGTTGAGATCTTTTTGAGCAGCAGAAATACCACTCAAAGCAATGTTAAACGACATAATTCACCCCTTCTCTTACTCATTCTATTTATAGTAATCGCCAGTAATCTGACAACTACCGTAATTTGGTTTTAAGCTTTCCACGATCTAACGTGTAATAAATTAACTTTCAGCTACAGCCAGTACATCTGATAATTGAATGCCGCCAATACCACGAAGATTTAATATTGCACCAGTGGTTACATCACCTAATGAAACACTGGAAACGTGAGCGTAAGTCGATACCGCTAAATCTTCTGATGTGCCATTAATTTTACCGTTGGCTTTGATGGCGTAGTTTCCTTCAGCAACCGGCTCACCGTCTTTATCTAGACCGTCCCATGTCACATCGATGTTCCCGCCCGCAGAACCATCGACTTCAAAGGTTCTAATGACTTGACCGGTTTCATCTTCGATATTGACAGTAATGCTATCAATCGGTGTTGGCGTACTGATCACCCCTTTGACCTCAGAACTATCAGTGCCAATATGACCGGTATCAGACGGAATAAGTACTTTCTGCCCAACAAGGCCAGACGCCTGCAAGGCTTGGCTAGAGCTGGTTAAGTTATTGAGATTTAGAATCTCTTCATTTAGCTTGGCAATACCATCTACCGTCGAGAATGATGCCATTTGAGAAATCATCTGGTCATTTTCTACTGGCTTAAATGGGTCTTGCATAGAAAGCTGCTGACTCAATAATGCAAAAAAATCTGATTGAGTCAGTTCCTGACTATTTGCTTCAGGTGTTTCAGCTGCGGCAGCATGTTGAACACTGTCTAAATAGGCATTATTACTCGTTTCAGTTTGCGTGGTGTTAGATGCTATACCAGTAGAACTTGCTGACTGGGTTTGCGGCAAACTTTGACTACTGTAAGGATTAACGAGGCTCATTTGTTACCTCCAACAAAATTCATATTACTTACCCATACGAAGCGTTTGTTGCAGCATCGATTTTGCCGCATCAGCCACTTGGACATTCATTTGATATGACCGAGAAGCAGAAATCATATCTGCCATTTCTTCCATCACATTCACATTCGGTTTATAGATAAAACCATCACCATCAGCCATTGGGTGATCAGGAGAAAATTCCTTTAATAACGGTTTATCACTTTCAACAATGCCTTTTACACTGACACTGTGAGAACTATTCTGTTGACTGGTTGCTTTAGCCATTTCAGCTTCAAAAATAGGATGGCGAGACTTATAAGTTTGATCAACGCTACTTGATACAGAATCAGCGTTAGCAATGTTACTGGCAGTGGTATTGAGTCGTACCGATTGCGCTGACATACCTGAACCTGACACATTGAATATATTAAAAAGGCTCATAATTAATCTCCTCTAATCGCTTTACGCATGCCAGTAAACTTACTTTCCAGAAATCCTAATGACATTTGATACTCTAATGAGTTTTGCATAAATGCTGCTTGTTCTTGCTGGGAGTCAACGGTATTACCATCACCAGTATCAGGTTGATTTGGCACACGGAACTGAACATGTTCTTGGCTTAATGCCTTTAAATCGAAATGTTTGTCAGTTGTTTGACTCATTTGAAGACCTTGCTGATGTGAACGAGCACTGTTCATTGCAGATGCAAAGTCGACATCACGAGCTTTATAGCCTGGCGTATTTGAATTGGCGATGTTGCTTGATAGCACTTCAGCCCTTTGAGCACGTATGCCCAATGAGTATTGATGTATCCCCAAACCATTTTCAAAATTGATCGCCATAAAATTGCCTCCATCAGCTAACTGAGATGAATAAAGCAAAGGCTGTGCCAAAATAATATAGAAATAAGGTAGGAAAGGATAAAAAACAAAACGCCAGCGAATGCTGGCATTAAATAACAATAAAACTATTTAGTTACATACACTTATGATTAAGTTTTTTTCTGATAATAAATACCAGGATTACATCGAACCATATTAAATTCATCGGTTAATCCTGAAATAGATTCTGACGCCCCGAGGAATAATATGCCGTTAGGGTTTAGTGCGGCAGCAAATTGCCGCAATATTTTAGCCTTTGCCTCAGGGGCAAAATAAATTAAAACATTTCGACAAAAAATGATGTCGTACTTACCTAACAAACTATAACTTTCCAGTAAGTTATGGGCTCTAAAGTTAACTAAACGCTTTACGTTATCTTTAACTTTCATATTACCTGACGGTAATTGATCAAAAAATTGCCTTTTGCGCTCAGGCGATAAACCTCTGGCCAATGCCAAGCTATCGTACTCTGCATTTTTACAACGTTCGAGCATTGAGGGCGATAAATCTGTCGCTTGAATTGTGGCGTTACCTGGCAATGCGCCCGGCTTACGCTGTTGATATTCAAGTATCGTCATCGCTAAAGAATAAGGTTCTTGCCCAGACGAACATGCCGCCGACCATATTTTCAAGGGGCGACCTAAACGGCTGTACTCAGGTAATAACGAGTTATGCAGTAACTCAAACGGGTACTTATCTCTGAACCACAATGTTTCATTGGTGGTCATCGCATCGATAACTTCCGCTCTTAAGTGTCTTTCGGTAGGTTTCATCGAACGCTTAACGACTTCTGATAATGAAGGTAAATCATATTTCCCCATCAAAGGTGCTAAGCGGCTTCTTACTAAATATTGTTTATTGTCACCTAATACAATGCCGCTGTGCTGCTCTAAAAAAAGCTTAAACTGATTATATTCTGCTTCAGCGAGTGATTTATTAGTCACATTTACACCCTATTATAAAGAAATTACGCATCGAGTAATCTCAGTGTGAACCGGCCGATTTTACGTTTATTTAGAGTCAACGTACAAAGGGGCTCTGTTTATCGTAAGTCAGGCTCTGAAAGTCTGCCTATACATATAATCATAGACAGACTATCTTAACAATGCTTATAAAATTAAGTGTTTATTTACCGCAGACGCAAGTTCGTCAGGGTTGAATTTCGCGATGAAATCATTAGCCCCAACTTTCTCAACCATTGCTTGGTTAAATACACCGCTCAAGGACGTGTGCAGTACCACTTTAATGTCCTTAAGCTTAGGATCATCACGTATTTCTGCCGTCAGCGTATAACCGTCCATTTCTGGCATTTCAATATCTGAAATAATTAGCGGGATTTCATCTGCAACATTATCCATTTCGGTAGCAATTGCTTTTAATTTTTCCAGCGCATCTTTGCCATCAATTGCGGTATCAATTTGTAGATTCAACGACGCTAAAGAACGAATAATCTGCTTTCGAGCAACTGCCGAGTCATCAATCACCATGATATGGTAATGCTGCTCACGATCAATGGTTAGCGCTTCATCAGCTTCTTTACTGATTTCAGTTTTAACCGGTGAAATTTCATCTAAGATTTTTTCAACATCTAAAATCTCAACTAATTCACCTTCAATTTCTGTCACTGCTGTTAAATATGAATTACGTCCCGCACCTTGCGGTGGTGGCATAATAGACTCCCAATTCATATTGATAATTCGCTCAACCGAGCTCACCAAGAAACCTTGAATACTACGGTTATACTCAGCAATAATAATGAAGCAGTTTTCCGTTGATGTTAACGGGCGGCCACCGGTTGCCGCACTCAAATCAATTACAGAAATGGTCGAACCACGGATATGTGCAATGCCTTTAATCATAGGGCTTAGGCGCGGTAAAGTGGTTAATGGCGGACACTGTAAGACTTCTTTTACTTTAAAAACGTTAATACCAAAACGTTGACGGCCATTCAATTTAAAAAGCAACAACTCGAGTCTGTTTTGACCAACAAGTTGGGTACGTTTATTGACTGATTCAAGAATACTCGACATAACCCTGCCTTAATTAATACAGCCCCTGCGGGCATTTTTCTTATGATTTAAAGCGACACTAATCCTACTATCATCAAATAGTAACACACGCTTGGTGTGATTTAATCGCTATATTAGTAG
Organism: Shewanella olleyana; assembly: GCF_023283825.1. Taxonomy (GTDB): domain Bacteria; phylum Pseudomonadota; class Gammaproteobacteria; order Enterobacterales; family Shewanellaceae; genus Shewanella; species Shewanella olleyana. The sequence goes on from NZ_JAKILD010000007.1 coordinate 152,294, forward strand.
CTTTAATGTAATAGGCATACTTATTGCTTTAAATTAATCCATTACCATATAAACCAATATTTTCAGCTGAAAAGTCAAACTTCTGACTGCTGGTTCACTTATTGTTTAATTAATAGTTAAGTGAATAGTTCAACTTAAAAGAATCTTGTTTAAATCAATGTATTTAAACCGCTAACATGAAGTATAGAGGTATTCTGGCAATACTCGCTAGAAACAAAATATGAACAAAAACATTCTTTTGTTACTTATCTTAATGTGCTCTGCTTTTCAGGCTTTAGCCAGCGAAGGGAGCACTGTTACCTACTCTTTATCGACCATTACAGAGTTAGCTAAAGAGACAGTAGCAAAAAAAATCACTGAAACACCTTCATATCACCCTGATGCAAAAATTAATATATTGCCGCAACGTCTAGAAGGCAGACTAAATCCACCAGCCTGTTATCCACCAATAACAGTAGAAATGGCTAGCGATAGGCCGATTAATCGAACCAACACAGTAAAAGTAAGCTGTATAAGTCCTGAGTTCGACTACCCATGGCAAATGTACTTATCGGTCAAAGTTGAAGTGCTCTATCCAGTGGTTACAGCAAAAAGCATCATTGAAAAAGGTGAACTCATCACTGATGACACCATTGAAATCAACTTTGTCGACCAACACAGTATTCGTGGCCAATTTTTCTCTGGTATAGCAGATATCGTTGGCACTCGCTCTAAAAGGCGTGTCGCAGCAAAAGCACCATTACTCAATAATAACCTCTGTTTTGTATGTAAAGGGGATTCAGTATCGATATATGCTAAAACCAATAGCTTTGAAATAAAAACGGCCGGTGAAGCATTAAGAGATGGTAACGTTGGAGACACGATTAGAGTAAAAAACTCCAACTCAAACAGGAGACTAGATGTTATTGTCATAGGTGTTGGCGAAGTTGAAGTTAGGATGTAAAATAATCCTAAAGTTCTTTCCGGCACGGCCGATACCCTGTTAGGAATACCATAAATTACGCTGGAGCCTTACATGGCAATTGATATTAACAATCTGAAAACAGCTTCACACACACAGTTACGCACTAATCGTGACTCAAGTGCTGCGACTCAATCTGCAGATTCAACAAGCAGTAATACAGCAGCAGTTAAAACTGATTCGGTCAGCATTACCTCGCAAGCACAACAGCTGCAAGGAGCTCAAAGCAAAATGGCATCGTTACCTGAAATTGATCAAAGTAAAGTTGATGCAATTAAAACAGCGATTTCAGAAGGTCGATATAAAGTAGACCCTGAAAAACTTGCTGCTAATATTGCCAGTTTTGAAGCTGACATGAGCGGACTTAATTTCGACCAAGAGTAATTTCATAATAACTCTTGGTTAATCACGCATTACCTATGTAATGTGAATTTTATAAAGAGTATCTTATGAATGAATTACTACAGCTGTTATCTTTTCAGCACGGCACTTTGTCGTCGCTGAAAAAACTCGTATCTGCAGAAAAACAAGCGCTAACGGATCAAGATGCTGATACCCTGTTGGCTTTAGCACGGGAAAAAGTCACCTGCCTAAATGAATTACAGCAAAACGATCAAAAACTCGCTAACCATCCAGACAAAGCGTTACTCAACTCTAATGCGGAGCTCGCTCAAAAAGTTGAAGAAGCTAAAGCAATTCTTGAGCAATGCAAAGATATTAATAATCAAAATGCCAGTTTAATTGAGCTTAATATCGCAAGTTTGAACCGCTTCTCGCAAGCAATGCAAATGAGCCGAAATGCCACCAGCCTGACTTATAACGACAAAGGCCGCACCTCAACTATCTCCTCTTTAGGTTCTAATTTAAAAGCATAACGGTTCACTTCAAGCATTTTAAAATGCTGAACATTTACATGCTCAATTCAGCTGATAACAAGTACAAAAAAGCCGCTGGGATCAGCGGCTGTTATTTTTTCATCTCAAATTTCTTAAAAATAGGTAACGTCTTTAATCTTTCTTGGACGATTATTTTGCTGATATAAATTCCAAACCTGAGCATAATCCAATTCTAATTCAGTTACATACATATCACCTGCAGGATAACTTTTAACGACTTTAGCGCCCTTTATCATGCCCGACACATTTGCAGAAACCGTTTCATTATTTATGAGCCAATCACTCATTTGACTGTGTGCATCAATTTGCTGGCCATAAACTTGTTCAGCTAACTCACGATAAGCGGCAATTTTAGATGCCTGCATTGCCATTAAGACTTTATGGGATTGGTCTTTAGCAGGTTGAGTAGCAAGTGGGGCGTAGCCAATAGCAGTTAATTTAGGGAACTGCTCTGGTGCTTCTGTTTCCCATTGCACATATTTATCATTAGCGACACAGCCACTCAAACAGAGGCTTGCTAACGCCATCGTAGTTAAAAGTAGTTTTTTCATTGCTTATCTCCTAACACGGCAACATTACCTAATCCGGCCTGTTCATTTCGATACAATAAACCGCCTTCAGAAATCACTTTATTAGATGGTGATAAATAGCCAGGCAAACTGTTCATATTCACAAAGGTCTGTACTGCAGAAACCACGCGATTATTACTAACGTTCACAATCCGCGTATTTAAGGCAAGTCCCATCGGGGTGGTATCCATGGTCGAAACCACCACATGAGAAACGGGTAAGTCAGAGGGTAATAGTTTCCAGTCACGGCTTAAGATAAATTCGCCTTGTTCTGTTGCCCTAAGTGCTTTAGCTACATTAAGATCCACTAAATTAAACTCGTGACCATGGAAAGCGGCTACAAACCCTTGCTGTAATTGCAATCCCAACGCATCCGTTTGATTAAAGTTATCTACCCTTAATGGAGTGGTAACAAGTAAAGGTTGATCAGAGCGTAAACTATCATTTTGTAACACCAGCTCATTAACCACTTTCTCAGCCAGAATATTGACTTGAGACTTAGGCGCTATTCCCACTTTTTTAATGTCATAAGTGAGTTCAGATTTAGCTTCAGGCTCTTCAGCAAACCAATAACTCGTCTGTACAGGCTCATCGACATAAGTTAACTCATCGGTCTGCACCGGTTCTTTATTAGCACATGCCACCGCTAACAAAGCAATTGGGATGAATATCAGTCGACGCATAGCCTATTCCTTAACTCAATGATATTCGCGTCAATCGAATACATTGGTGCCACGAAGCTTGAATGATTACATGTTGCTTTAACTAATGAGTCATCATATTAAATGGCTAAAACAACACACTATATAAAAGGTATCGGCAAAGAACATAAAAGCTTTACCTAAAATAGCCATTCAATATTAATAAATCAGTTGCGATACATTCAAAAAAGGCACAGATTTTGCTTTATTACGCTAATTAATCTAATCAGTGCTGATGAGTCATTTAGTTGGCACTTAAATTTATTGAATATTGTGAAAAGTGATGATGAACATGCCAAACTTCAGCGTTAAACTTTTAGCTTTCGCCCTACTCTTTGTACTGTCAGCGAGTATGAGTAGTGATGCATTGGCCGAAAGAGTCGAGGTTTCAGGAAAAGCTAAAATTATTGATGGCAATATCGATAAAGCTCGGGAAGCAGCCATTAATCAGGCTCTTAATTATGCAAGCTTAAAAGCGGGCGTTAACTTTAATAGTCAACAAAGCATCAACCACGGCAATTTAACCCAAAATTCATTCGATATTCAACGAATTGGCGAAGCCAGCAACATCGAGCTTGTTTCTGAAATCATTAGCCAATCAGATATCACTGTTTTACTTCGCTTGAATTTACAATCAAAACAACAAGCACAACAATGTCATAGCCAACAACTCAAGGCTGCGCTAATGATCCCGCAAGCAACTATGCGCGACCGTTCACAACTTAGATATGGCCAACTGGCAAATTTTGAACAAGCGCTGTCTCAGCAATATGGTAACGTCATTAATAGCTCATCTGATTACAGTTTTGCTCACATGCATGAAAATGAAAAATTGGATCACGCTAACGAATTAATTAACTTTAAAGGCAACAGAATACCAAGCTGGCTGGGTGAAATAACCGATAGCCAATATATTTTACAGCCCGAGGTTTTAGACATTTCAACTGAGCCTTATCAAAGCTCAATGTTTGGTTTATGGAGTGATTACCCTCAGCGTCAAATCAACTTACGCTTTACGCTATTCCATGGTATTAGCGGAGAGAAAGTATGGAGCAAAGATTATGCTGCCACTGCAGAGTGGGAATTTGATAAAGATGAAACGGTATCACCAACTACACAAAGATTTTGGGGTTCAGCCTACGGACAAACCATGAGTCAGCTTTTACAGCAAAGTACCCAAGACATAGACAATTTACTTAATTGCCGCCCATTACTCGGTCAAATTGTTGCAAAGCAAGGTAACAGAATCATTATCAATTTAGGCAGAAAAAACAATGTCAAAATGGGCGATAGTTTTCAGATTGTGCTGCAACAAAATATCCCTGATAGAGTGAATTTAATGCGCGCTGTTGCTACTAAGAACCGTGCGACAGTGACCATTGAGCAAGTATCAGAAGAAAGTGCAACAGCAGTGTTAGAAGGCGTTGAAGGCACCGGTAATATTCAAATTCAAGACATTGTGATTAAAATTTAGGTATTTACTTACAATAGCCTAAAGCTATAAAGCACAAGAAAGTCAAGGTTCGATAAATTAAGTTGTCACCTTGGTGCATGAATTTATTGTATATAATCAACAATACTTGTATTCATGACCAGGCTAGTATAAGCATCATTTTCAAGAAGGTTTTACCACATGGAAGCATCCGGTTCAGTATTGAATAATCAATTTTCTATTAGCCAGTTTGGCGAATATTACTTACCGAGTATTAACCGAAATACCTTTGAAAAAGTGGATTCTACGACTGCGTTTAAACAAAAATTTAAACAGGATATTTTCGCTAAAGACACACTACATATTGTCTTGGGTTTAGATTCTGGATTATTGGTAAATTACATTTTAGAAGCGCCTAAAACTGAAGGCAGTAAATACATTTTTGTTGAATTGCCAGAAGTCATGAACATGCTCAATATTGATATACCAACTGAGCAACAGGATTACCTAAAAGTCATCAGTTTTGATGAGCTAAAACACCATATTGAATCTGCTGAAGACGACTTATACTTTATTAAAGACCAAATTGCTGTGACACTTTCACTAGCCGCTTCATCAGGAGTGATAGAGGAGTATTCAACTTTATACAGCCAAGCTTATCGAACCATAAATCAGCACTCTATTTCACATAAAACCAACTTTAACCAAAAAGCTTTTTTTGAACAGCAGATGTTTAACGTGGCTGAAAATCAGTTACCTGCATCATTATTAAGGAATAAGTTTCTTGGTAAAACTGCAATAGTCATTGGCGGTGGCCCGTCACTGGATCTACATCTAGAGTGGATACAAGAAAACTATCATCAACTCTTTATCTTTACCGTTTCAAGGTTTGCAGCAAAGCTCTCCCAAGCTGGTATTCCCGCACATATTATTGTTTCAGTTGATCCCCAAGATACCAGCTTTGAAGTGAATCGTGACATGATGAAATTAGCAGGAGAAAGCCTGTTCATCAATTCACATCATGTCAATCATAGAATTCTTGCTCAATGGCAAGGTAAGTCCCTATTTTTAGGCAACCAACTTCCCTGGGTTGATACAGACAACATCCCCACTATTGGACCAACAGTCACAAACAGTGCCATCAGAATCGCCATAGAAATGGGGTTTGTACAAGTATTATTAACTGGCGTTGATTTTTGTCACTCTCCAACTGGGGTCACCCATGCTAAAGGTAGCATTGAAGCCAGTGCCGGCAGTAATAATAGTACAATCCATGAGTGGGTTGAAACCTATTCTGGGCAAATAGCCGAAACACCTATTCAATTACTATACGCAGCTCAAGGGCTTGAAGAGGAAGCTTCGCAATTTCCAAATGTTGAAATTATTAACCTCTCAAAACACGCTGCAAAATTAAAAGGCGTAAATTATAAAAGCATCAAAGATATCAATATTGTATCTGCACAATGTTCCCCTGCTCAACTATTGGCAATGATACCGTCGAGATCCAATAATGAATCAAGCTTTCTTAATACATTAGAAGCTGAAATCACCGAGGCTAAAAATGCTTTTATCAGCATTCAAAAACTGTCAAAAAAAGCATTGAACTTAAATAACTCAGCGAGAAAACTGAAACCTGACTGCAGAGAATACCAAGCTAAAGTTAAAGAAATAGATAGCATTGAAACTAAAATCAATAAGAAGTTTCATCGCTATAACATGTCGATTAAAGTATTTGGTTATTTTGAGTTCTCTCAGTTTCTGACCACAAAAAAAACACAAGATTGGTCAGAGCAACATATGCTTAAGATGACACAGCTGTATTACAGCGCATATGAAGTCATCACTCAAAAGCTACAAAAGCTGACAGAAACAGCGATAGAGACGATTAGAATTAGACGTGAAGAAACTAAAGTTCAGCCCAACATTGAGCTGCTTACCGCTGGTTGGAACAAATACAATCAACCAGGTCGAGTATGGTTATTGGATCAAAAGCTCGATGAAACATCTTTAAATACATTATCAGCAAAAGAATCAGAACAATTAGCAGAATCAAAAAAGCAATATCAAGAGCAGTTAACTAGTTTTTCTCATCCATATTTTGCCATGAAAAAAACCAATCAGAATTTAGATAATACATTAGCCAAAATTCTGGACTTAAAGAAACATGACAACATAAATGGGCTAACTTTACTCGTTAACAGCATTAGACCTTTAATCGAAAAAGATGCTTTTGCGGCAAGGTTACTACTCCTTGTAGAGCATTATATTCATTTCATAGGGAAAGAATATGAATCTTCGTTGCAGTCTTTATTACAAATAAACAAGGCTGATAGAACAGAACTAGAGCTCAAGCAACTGTTATTGTTGGCTTTAAAGCTTCATCAACTCGATCTTGCAGAAGAAACTATTAAAAGTCTTTCACTGTACAGCGATGAATATTTCCCTCAGCTTGCTCATATTTTCTCGATACAAGGCAATAATCAGCAGGCACTTGATACCTATCTAGATTATTTAGATAAATATCCGACGGATGAAGCCACTTTACTTAAGCTTGGAATTTTTCTTGCTAAAATTGGTCAACTTGAAGGAGCGAAATCAGCTTTTGAACAAGTGTTAAGTATTAACCCTGATAGTCTTTCAGCAAAAAATTATTTGGAGCAAGTACTTCAGCTCGCTTAGACATTCACCTAGCCTATAGCGATTTTATATTAACGAATTCATCTTATGATTTTTCCTGGTTAGAGGTACGTTAATTTATGAGGAAAAAACGTGATAATCACTGATTCAATAAGGAAAATAGATTAGAAGTGGCTAAGGACTAAGCAACTAAATTTAAACACTTTTAATCAAAGGTAAAACTTGTATAATTAGCGAAGTCTCCCTATAGCTCAACAGGATAGAGCAGTCGCCTCCTAAGCGATCGATCAGGGTTCGAGTCCTTGTGGGGAGACCATATTCAACTATTCCCGAAGAGCTAAGCAGTTAAACTAAAAATCAGTCATTTAAGCTATTGTGTCTATAGAGGCGTAACTCAGAGTTAAATCCATCAATAGTTTCAAAACCAAACGGATGAATATTAGTAGAAACCAGTTGGTAGTCAGGTAAAAACTTATCGTAATCATTGGCTTTGATTTGCTGTTGTACGCCAGCTTGATTGCCATTAGTGGCAAGCTGCTTTCCTTCCCTTAAGTTTCTCAATAAGACATATTTAGACTTTAAACGTGATACATGTTTAAGATAGTTCTCAACGATATCTGGCTCCATTTCCTGGAACGAAATAAAGTTAATAAATAAATCTAGCTCTCCAGTGACGCTAGGCAGTTGCCAAGGGCACATTACGGCACCTTTATATTGGCTCGCTAAATGTGATAATGACAAGTCATCGCTATTTTTTAGCATCTGATAGTCGGCAATTTTGTCTCTGCCGAATATTGATTGGAGATAGTAAGTTGAAAACAAACATGTTGGTGCTATGTCCACATTTAAATAAAAAGTATCATTACGTTCATCGCTGAGTAATATCTCTCCAAGAGAGCCGAAACCTCCACCTATTTCTAACACCGTTTTAATAGGAACATCTGAAATTTGCTGTTTTAAAAAGTTCAAGCCGAGCAAGTAATTTAAACTTGAACGGCTAAACTTTCGATTATCAAACTCAAACTGCTCTATAGGTGCACCCACGGCACTTTCTGTAAAGTTATCTGTAAATGGTTTTTTATTCGTTTCACTCGCTTTATACACTCTAAAGTCACTTCTAGCGTGATTTTCACCAGATAAGAAATCTTTCATCGAAAGCAGAGCTTTATTATCACCAACAAGTTGGCTCTCGCACATTGATAGCATACCTTGATATTTCTCAGGGCACGTTGCCCATCCATGAAATAAGTAGGTTGGAACAAAAAAAGATAATGCACTTTGTAAACTGCGAAAATGCTCAATACCATGGATTTCAATATCTTTTTTTAAACCATTTGCACCAAATTGCCAAAAACTAGTGGGTAAATACTTTGAATCTACTTGTTGCATATCTTGGCTAATAAGCTCTATTTGTTCTAACCACATGGCACAGCTTCCTCGAATATTATTTATTTGATGTTAACTTGCTTAGGAACGCAATAAAGCACGGTTTCTAACAACATGTCTCCATATACCCTTAAGTACATGTCATAATTGGGGTTTATCTTCATTATCAATGCAGGAATTTGCCAAAGATCGGCTGGGGTATGATAGAGACAAATAGCCAAAATAGGACAGTAATCTTTAATGATCCTACTAGCTCCATTTAATGCTGCTTGTTCTGCTCCTTCGATATCCATTTTGATAAAGTTTGGCTTGGCGCCATAAACTACGTCATCTAGCGCGACGCAATGAATGGTGTCAGAGTTGATACTACCTAATGAAAGTTTACTCGATGTATTACTTTCAGCTTCAAAATTCAGTTGAGCACTTTCACTCCATACACCAGATGGATATACAAAAATATTGGTACAGTTTTGTACAGTAGATAATGCAAAAACCGCTTGCTTTAATCCCTCTAAATTATTTGGATCCGGTTCAAAGCTAGCGCAATATTCAATCTGAGTATGTTTAGATTTTGCCACTTCAAATAATTGAGTTAAGGTATCACCATTGTACGCACCAGCATCAATAAATCTAACATTCTCAAGCGAATTAAATGCTGGCACATCATCGGAAAAATATTGTACCTGACGATCAGGTGTTACATAATCTGCAATATCAAAGTCGGTTCTAAAACGGACAATTTGTGCCAGTAACGCTTTACTTTGTTCATCAGAAAGCCATTCATTAAACTGAGAAATGCCTTTTTTATTGACTCGCTCATCCAGCTTGTTGCTATACCACAAGCTGTGCAGTTTCAGCTCGTCAATAATTGTAGGAAAACTCTTGAGCGATTGGGTAAAGTCAAAAACATGCAGAAAGCCTAACTCAATTAACTCTCTTTTTATTTTTTCACTTATTAGACCAACAGAAATATACACTTTCGTTGTTTTATCAAGGATTTCTGCAGGCTTTAACACTGGAATACCTTCAAGAACGGCCTTAGTTGAGTAGCTATCAATAACACCAATGACATTGACGTCACTGGCTTTTATTGCACGTAAAAATATCTGGCCTTGTATTCCTGCTCCAAATAAATAAACATTACTCATCAGTTTGCTCTCCATATAACATAACTCTCAGCATGTCGGTCCAGCCATCATTGAGCTCACAATATTCTTCCCTCAGCATTAGCTTTGATACTTTACCCGTTGAAGTTAAAGGTAAAAACTCAGGAAAAAAGAATTTTAAGGGCCGCTGAAATGGTGCAAGTGTTTTATTGGACAATTTACGTAACTCTGGCTCTATATTGTTATTATTGTCAGTAATACAGACAGCGATAATCACTTCCCCAAGCAAGCTATCATCAATACCAACTACAGCGACTTCATTAAGTAGTTCATGCTTTAATAATGCAGTTTCTATATCTTTGGGGTAGATATTAATCCCACCAGAAATAATGATATCTTTTTGGCGACCAACGTAAGTCAAAAAACCTTCATGGTCGACTTTTCCAATATCACCAGTTAAGAAGTACTCATCTTTTAGTGCAGCTTGAGACAATGATTCATTTTTATAATAGCCATTAAATCTTAACGGTGATTTAACAGCAATTTGGCCAATTTCACCCACTTCTGCAGCTTTTAAGTCTTCATCAAGAACCAAAACATTAACCTGTTCGCAGGGAGCGCCAACTGTTTGGTATTTTTCACTGGCATCTTTCGGTGCTAAATTAGTCGCAACAGCAATTTCTGTTGCGCCATAAATCTCATGAAAATCACACCCTATGGCCTGAAAAACTTGGGCTTTAAAAGCTGCATCAATAGGTGCTGATGAAGTCACGATAGTACGTAAGCTATTTAACGCTTGTGCATTAGATAGCAAACTGTTTTTAAGTGCGTATAAATGAGATGACACCGCAATAATAAAACTAACCTTTTGAAGTTTAACTGCAGCTAACCAAGCCGCTGGAGTAAAACGCGAAAGGTGCACCATTTCAGCACCTAATAATAGAGGTACAAAAGTAAGACGTTGCCCTAAAGAATGAAAAAAAGGTGAAGCACACAAAACTATGTCGTTAGCTGTTAATTGATACAAGGACCATGTTTGTTCAGCCCTGGCAAGCTTGACATCCTGAGAAATCATTATAGGTTTAGGCTTTCCTGTTGAACCAGATGATAAGGTAATCAAATAATCATCTGCTTTCATCCACTCCTGAACCCTCAAATCAGATAACATATCAATATTGTTCATTTGTTCATCAACTGTGTCAGTGAACAAATAAGTAAGCTGAGTTTGACCTAATGTTTTTTTGATAAATGCTTTCTTGCCAATTACCATTGTGGCATCAACAGCTTCACAGGCTTGCTGAAGTTGCTCTGGAAGCATATGAGCATTCATTGGAATACAGCATCCGCCTAACTTAGCTAAAGCGAGACTGACACAAACATTATCTATTTGATCAAGCGTAATTAATGCAACGCGTGGTCTGATGCCATTGCAATGAGTCAGTATACGTGCAGCAATGTTATCCACCATATCCAGCAATTGAGCATAAGTGTAATGCTGCTCATCTATATGCAATGCAACTTTATCAGGTGATAAAAGAACCATTTGTTGAAAGCGAGAATAAATAGGAGACATACTGAACCTATGATGACCATTTATTACAAACAGCTTGAGCTAAGCCTTTAATTGTCTGTAATTCTTCATTTGCCAGCTCTATAGGTTTAAATTTGACATTAAATTCTGATTCTAATGTCATGATCAAACTCAAAATAGCAAATGAATCTAGCAAACCCTCTTTAACAAAGTTACTGCCATCATTTATGCTGATATCATCATTATGTTGTTGGATATAAGATGTAATATATTCAACGACTTCCCCAACCCGTTCATTTTTCATTTTCAATTCTCTATTCAATTACTTAAGCAATAACATCCCAGCTCAACCTGTCACCCGCTTTCAAATCAATTGATGCTTTCCTTCCCAATACTAATGGAAGGTACTTAGGTGCAAGTCCATAGCCTGGTCTGACTGAACGAATGTTTAATTCTGTAATGGAGTCACCAGCTTTGATGTCTTGTGAGACATACAAAGAGCGTCTTCCGTTACTGTTTTTAGCTGCTTCAGGGGTCAGACTATATTCAACTTTACCAATAGCTAGTTCAGCTCTTCTAATTTCTGTGATCATATTTTTAAACTCATCAACCGTTAATGAGAAAAAACTATCAACAGTTTCTTCTCCATCATCAAGTTTAATGTGCTTTTCTATCACACATGCCCCCATTGTGACTGCTGCGATTGATACACCAATGCCAACCGTATGATCTGAAAGTCCTACAGGACAGTTAAAAGTCTGCTCTAGGCTCTGAACTGTTTTTAAGTTCACTTCTTCTGGAGGAGTTGGATAAGCTGTTGTACATTTTAATAAAATGACTTCTTTACAGCCATGTTCAGTTAAACAGTCTACTGCACGGGCTATATCACTTAAGCTTGCTAAGCCCGTTGAAACAATTACAGGCTTGTTAGTCATAGCGACTTTTTTGAGTAACCCTAAATCGACAATTTCAGGCGATGCGATTTTATAAGCTCGAACAGGAAACTTCTCTAATTCATCTACAGATGTGTTATCAAATACTGATCCAAATAGCTCAACGCCTAACTTTTCTGCTTCAGCAAATAAGTCTGGCAACCATTCCCAAGGTGTATGAGCATACTCATATAAATGATACAAATTTTTGTATTTAGACCAAGCATTATCTTGTGGAATAGCAAAATCACCATGACTAACATTTAATGTAATAGTGTCAGGACGGTATACTTGTAGTTTGATAGCATCAGCACCAGTAGAAGCTCCAGCTCTTAATAATTCCAGTGCTTTTGATAAGCTGCCACCATGATTACCTGACAACTCAGCAATGACATAAGCCGGTTTGCCTGCAGCAACTTCTCTCTCACCAATTTTCACGGTATGCGATAGTACAGTCATGGTTCGCTCCTTCATGTTAAATTTATCCATTGTTGCTGTTGATGTGATTGAGTAGCAGCATCCAGTAATACCAAGCCATCATGAGCATGTTGCCACCCAAAAACATAAGGAGAGTTATGGTAACCGCTGAGTTTAAACTCATTTAAAGCATCACCAATATCTCGATAAAGGTTGGCAAATGCTTCAATAAACCCACCAGGATGTCCAGGTTTGAATCGTTCTATAATCTCATCAGGAAAGTAACAATTACCTCTGTTATATATAGTCTCAACTGATTGCTGATTAAATATTCGTAACACCTCTGGTTCTTCTTGAACCCAATGACCACTACCTTTGTCACCAAATACTGAAATTTTTAATCCATTTTTATGACCAATTGCAGTTTTACTCACCCAATAAGAAGCACGTATATCCTGTTCGCATTTCAACCAAATATTTGCATCATCCACAATCCCATCAAATACAGAAAAATGATTAAAATCAGCATTAACACTTAATGGTTTACACCCTGTGACAAAGTCAGATATATGATGAACATGTACAGCCAAATCGAGTAACAAAGTTGGAATATCGCCATCCATGAGTCTCCATGCTTGAGGTGTCATGGAATTAATATCTTGAATGAACCCATCTGAAGGCATTTCAGCCCTAATTTGTAATATGTTACCTATATCACCCGCCGCGACATGACGTTTTAGTACTCTTAGCATTGGGTAACCACTATAATTAAATGTTACCGCTAGAAAACCATTGGCTTCCTCTAACGCCTTTTGAATAGCTAAAGATTGTGAAACACTTGCAGCCATCGCTTTCTCACAAATTACAGCAATACCTGCATAAAGTAGCTCACAAACAATCTTTTCATGGCTAGGTGTCGGAGTAAGCACAACCACAGCATCTAATGTTTTGCCTTTCTCTTTAATATATTGTTGCCAGTCAGTATAAACTTGTGAGGCATCAAGCCCCCAATATTCACCGGTTTGCTCGCTTTTGCCTCTGTCACGAGAAAAGCAACCTGATGTTAATTTCCAAAAACCATCAAGCTGACAAGCTACGCTGTGGGCATAGCCCACAGCTGAGTCATGCGCGCCACCGATAAAACCAATATGTAATGGGGTATTATTCAATTTGAATTTATGCATTTCAATCCTGTGATTCAACCAATGGTGACAGTGAGTTAGCCACAGGCTCTCGTATCACGTAATAAAAATCATCATGGGATGCATCAGCAAAAATCGAACCAATTGCATCATAATATTTGTGTTCAAGTGTTATTTCTTTAAAACCTAAATAGTCATTCATAAGCTTTACATAACGGTTTTCTCTATGTATGACGGCAACCCAAGGTAAGTTTGGCCACTGGAGATCGCAATGTTCTAATTGCCAATTTAAAGCAATTAACGCATCTTGAAATGAGCTTTCTCCATTACATACAAACCATCCACCGATAAGAAATTGACGCTTTTGGTATTGCTGAACTTGATGCCAAATATATAAGCTAGGTTGGTGATGCTTCTCAAGCAGAAAAGACTCTCTCTGTGAGTTAAACCACCAAGTGTAGTGCCCTAAACGAGCAATGGGCTTAGTTTGAATCATGTTTTGAGAATTCGTAGATAAATTCCGGCTATCTAAGTAATGATTAATATCACCATCTGTAACCTTTCGTATACGATAATGCTCACTCAAAGATTCAAACTCAGAACATTGAGTATTACCGTCGTAAAATGTCGCCTGAAGATTAGGGACTTGCTCTCTTACTAAGAATTGCGCCACTCTACTTGCGCCAAGTCCATCAACTTGAACAGCTTTAGGTTTCATCTTGATAATTCTGGAATAATGTTCAGCAAAACACGTGACTAATTTTGCTACTTGGTCAACATTAAAGTCATCTTCGCAATGAAAATAATGTCCAATTCCCTCTAAGTCTGCATGAGCAGTTTGTTGGTTACTAGCGAGTGAAAATGTAATAGCAGGTTTGTTCAATGCTTTTAATTGGTACAAAATTCCACCAGCCGCACCAATATATAAATGGCAGTTCGACAAATGAGGATACAAATCAAAACAGTCCTCGATGGGTTTAACGTTTTCAAGAGTTTTGTATTTATCTAGCAAAAGTTGTTTGTTTTCGGTAAGGGGGCCTAATATGGGTTTAATAATCAACTGTGGTATTTGAGTTAATGCAATTAAAGCATCTATAATCTCAATTGCAGTGTGACTATCGCCAGCCCCACCAATACCGACCAAAACAGTAAAGGGTTTTAAGCCTAAAATAAGAGAGCCTGACTGTTTATACTGTTGATTTAATAAAGCATACTGCGGACCTAATAAGGTATCTGTACCTTTTGGAATTAACTTTTGATAAGACTCATTTGTAGTTTGTCCACGCCAGCGAACATCCAATAAAGCATCACAACAATGCAATCTACATAAATCATCAATTGCCATCAAACATAATGGCATTTCTACAAATTGTGACTCCCATTCATGTCCCAAATTATAATCATCGATAATAAGCCAATCGACTTGTTTGCCATGTAAAAAATCTTTTGTAAACTTAGCGTCCATTTGCCAATCAGGTTCTTCCTGATTAATGTCACCTTCTGCATACAAAAAGTGGTGTTTAAATCCCACGAGAAAAGGCGTAACCGCAACATCAAAACTACCTAACAGGAAATCACAGTGATGACCAAGCTTAATGAGTTCTGTCGCCAAAGAGCAGCAACGCACTAAATGTCCGACTCCGACTCCTTTGCCAGCGTTAACTCTAAATACAATCTTTTTCATTGAAAATTACTATCCTGTCATCACCTGGAACAAGGCTTCAGCTCTAACCCAGTCATCCGGAGTATCAATATCTTGTACTTGATGGCAAGGTAAAGGAAAAGGAATGGCATCAGTAGAAAACATTCCTTTACTGTCAAAGAAACCGTCAGTTGTGCCCCAATAAAATTGCCCTGCGTCATGATAAGCTTTTTCTAAGTCTTGCGAGCGAGAATTAAAATGCTCAGGCTGAAACATCACTACGTCGCCTGCTTTAGTAATTTTAAAAGCCCTTTGAATAGGAGATGGGAATTCAGTGACACCAAAACAAAATTTTTTATTAGGTTGCTGTTTTAAGAGTGAAAATGAATCACTTAAGGCTTGGGACTGAATAAAGGGAGCTGTAGCATATATGACACATGCATAATCGGGTTTTTGACCTTGAGTAATTAACCAATTTAAGGCATGAGAAATAACAACAGCTGTAGTAGCATGATCATCAGATAATTCAGGAGGTCTTAAGAAAGGTACTTCAGCGCCATAACTTTTTGCTATTTCTGCAATTTCTTGGTCATCAGTAGAAACAATAATACGGTCAATACAGCCACTTTTAAGAGCACGCTCAATAACATGCCCAATTATCGGCTTACCATTAAATAATTTAATATTTTTACGAGGAATACGTTTACTGCCCCCTCGAGCAGGGATAATAGCAATATTCATTAATTCAACTCCAAACTATTATTTATAATAATTTCAGATAATGTACTCACGACTTTATCTTGCTGAACTTGTGTCATTAAATGAAACATGGGAAGAGAGATTGCTTCTCGATAGTAAGCTTCAGCATTCGGAAAATCCCCTTGGCTAAAGCCCATTCGTTTATAGTAAGGCTGAGTGTGCACTGGAATATAATGTAAATTAACTCCAACCCCTTTCTCACGAAGTAAGCTAAATACTTGCTGATGAGTTAAAGAGGTTTTGTCCAATTTCAAACGAATAACATATAGATGAAGGCCAGAATACGAACTCTCTAGCTGAAAAGGCAATGTGATTGGCAAATTAAGTAATAATTGGTTATATCTTTTAGCTAGCAGATGACGCTTTGCTACAAATTCATCTAAACGCTGCATTTGAGATACGCCTAAGGCTGCTTGAAGTTCGGTCATTCGATAATTGAAACCTAACTCTACTTGCTCATAATACCAGCCACCACAAGACTTCTTCTGCATCAATTCAGGGTCACGAGTCACACCATGACTTCGAAACAATTGCATTTTCTCCGCCAGAGATGGGTCATTAGTGACAGCTACGCCCCCTTCAGCTGTCGTGACAATTTTCACAGGGTGAAAACTAAATACAGTAATATCTGAGTAAAGACATTGACCTACTGGCCCATCTAAATACCGTCCACCAATTGCATGAGAGGCATCTTCAATAATATGAAAACCATACTCTTTAGATAAAGAATGGATTTTCTTCATATCACAAGATTGGCCGCAAAGATGAACAGGAATTACTACTTTTGGTAATGTGCCAGAAAGTTTAGCTTTTTCAAGTTTAGCCTCTAATGCACTAACACTCATATTGTAGGTTTTAGGATCTATATCGACAAAGTCGATTTGGGCCCCACAATATAAACCGCAATTAGCTGAAGCAACAAACGTAATTGGTGATGTCCATAGCCAGTCTCCTTCTGACAGCCCTAGTGCTAAGCAAGCAATATGCAATGCCGATGTGGCACTATTCACTGCGACAGCGAACTGGGCTTTAGTGTATGCCGTTATTGCAGCTTCAAAAGCTGGTACTTTAGGACCTTGAGTTAAAAAGTCTGATTGTAAAACGTCGATAACAGCATTGATATCTTGCTGAGAAATATCTTGCTTACCGTATGGAATCATGTGTTAGTCACACCGTAAAGCCAGGATCAATATGCTGTTTAATAAGTTCTCGTAATCCTTCCACTGTTTCCCATTCAACATTAGTAGCTGAATCATATTTGAAACCAAAAGGGACTTTTTCTGCATTATGATGTTTCATGTAATCTTCCTCAGAGTATGTATAAGAAACAGAAGGTAAAATCGCATAGTAACTACCTAAATCAATCGTATTCAACGAATCGGTGTCTGTGAACATTTCCTCATGAAGCTTCTCACCAGGACGCACACCTACAATTTTTATTTCGCATTCGGGAGCAACTGCTTCTGCTACATCTAGAATTTTATAGGATGGAATTTTAGGAATAAAAATCTCTCCACCAAGATGATTATCTAATGCATACATCACCATATTTACGCCATCTTGCAAGGAAATATTAAAGCGAGTCATATCCTTATGAGTGATAGGCAGCAACCCTTCTTTCTTTTTCGCCATGAAAAAAGGGATAACAGAGCCACGAGACCCCAAAACGTTACCGTATCGAACCACACTAAAACGAATATCTTTAGAGCCTTTAATATTATTAGCAGCAGCAAAAAGCTTATCTGAAGCTAATTTTGTTGCTCCGTATAAATTAATTGGCGCACATGCTTTGTCTGTTGATAATGCAACGACATCTCGAACACCACATTGAAGCGCTGCATGAATGACGTGCTCAGCGCCATCAATATTCGTTCTTATACATTCGGTTGGATTATATTCGGCAGTATCGACTTGTTTGATTGCAGCCGCATGAATGATGACATCCACCCCTTCACATGCTTGTGTTAAACGATTTTGATCTCTCACATCACCGATAAAAAAACGTAACTGTGGAAATTCTTTTCTAGGATACTGCTGCTGTATTTCGAATTGCTTAAGCTCATCACGAGAATAAATAATCACTTTTTTTACATCAGGGTACTGCTGTAAAATTGTTTTAATAAATTGCTTACCAAAAGAGCCCGTGCCCCCTGTAATTAAAACTGATTTATTATTTAGCATTGATTATTCCCCACAAGACTTTTAGATATACTCGGCCCTGAAAAGTTTCGTTAAATATTTCAGTAACACAGCGTGTTATCTCTTGGTCAAAAAGATGACACTAAAGCTTAATTTAAAACTACTCAGCAAACTTTAGGCCATTATTATTAAAAAATGAGTTTTATTGTTAGTTCATCTTCATTGATAGATTCAAATATTGTAATTTAAATAACATTAAACCATGTAAATCAGATCCTTGACACTTAATCTACTGTTAATGGTACCACGTGAAATTCTTATAGAGTAACTACTGAAACGAGTTACCTCATTTATGCTAAATCATTTTAGATTAATCTTTAAAAAGTCATTTAATTTCCCTCAAGAAACCACACACCACCCTTGTTACCAGAAGGTTAAATTCAACCCAATAATGTCACCAAGTTAACAGTTGGTAATTTATATGCCTAGTTGTTATCAATAAATAAGATGATAAAACCATTATTCATGCCATTAATCACAGTTTGTAAAACTGTACATTGGAAATCTTAATTATTCATATTGTAATACAAATTAATTAAATCTTAGATAGAGTTAGCGATGTCATCTATTAGACTAGTTTTATTGATTTGTACTGTATTTTTAGTTTGCTCATATGCAAATGCTGCTTCGTTGGATTTTCGCCAAGAATATAAAAGCGGAACGGATCAACATGCTAGTCGTATCAAAATGGGGCATACTTTTGACAGTGACTTTTCAGTCAGTTTAGAGCTAAAATTTAAAGGCGCTGACGGTAAGTTTATGGAAGATTTACAATCAAATGGCTCTGAACTAGATTTAGGTTACCGTATAAAGCTTACCGACCAATTGACACTCATACCAGGTATGCCTATTGAGTTTGGTTCATCAGGCGCAACCTATAAACCCCAACTACGTCTAACTTACACTCCAGACAGTATCGAAGGTCTTTCACTAAGTGGTCGCTATCGTCTTGACGTAAAACCTGATGAAGACATTAAACGACTTCGCCATCGTTACACGGTAAATGTTGGTTATAAGTACCAGAATTGGTCATTTGGATTTGAAGGTAATTATTACTATGCAGACAATGATGATTACCTACTTTATAACGACAATAGAACTAACTATGAGAACAATTTAACAGCTCACTATAAGATAGGAAGTTGGACTCCATGGGTAGAGTTCGGTGATGTGTCTGTTTCAGATGATTCAAGTCAAAGGGAGTTAAGAAGCCGTATCGGAATACGCTATAGCTTTTAGTTGAAGTAGATAATAACAACAGTATTTATAATACAAATAAAGCTAAGATGTTGTTTTAGATAAGCTTTAGCTAATTTAAACTAAAGTAAAACTAAAATAAATATATTAAGCCTAGGGTCACTTTCGTTTACTCCGAATTTAATTGGCCTTTTAACTACCACAGCAAATCTTTCAGTGTTACTTGTTACTGTTTTACGGCCAACTATATAGTTGAGTTAGTCATCAGGTCGATAACATATTCAAGCAAACATCATTCGCCACCACATCCCCGGTAGGCTGGTAAAGCCTGTGGTGTAATGCTTAAGTTCGCCATCTTTAAACACCATAACTGTGGGCGTGACTTGCACTGACCATTCTCGGGCTAAAAAGCTTTGCTGATCGTTAATTGTACTTAAGCTATAACCTTTTTCGGTTAAAAAATGCGTTAACCTATCATCGCTACCTGAGCTCATCGCCACTGAAACTACCGAATAATGCTCGCTCAATAAATTCACCGAAGGTGTGACAAAATTGCACACTGGGCACCACGTCCCCCAGAAATAAACTAATACAGGTTTATCATGGCTCATTGCCATCACATCCACTAAATTGTCATTTAAATCTAGCGCACTGATAGCTGGCAGAGCTTCGGTTGGGATATCTTTCCCGCGCCATAAATCAACTGCTGTTGAAACGATTAAAAACAGCACCAGCATGATGAGTAATTGCTTGATGCCACTTAACCCTTTTTGAACCCAAGTTTTATTTATTGAATCAGCCATGTTTTGTCATTAATTCCAATGTGCTTACTGATGATAATTCACAGACTTAATTTGACCGTGAATTATCATATTTATATTCATCGCATCACATTAAAAAATGATTAACCTGCAGAAGCTCGCTCAATAGCGGCCAGTACTTGCTCAGTGGTTAAAATCACTGGCAACTTTATGCCCTCTGGCGCATTAGGCCCATAAACCACGTTAAACGGTACCCCAAAGCGACCATGGCTTTGTAAGTAATCTGTGATTGGCTGTGACGCCGTTGTCCAATCCCCTTCTACTAACGCAATGTTGTCTTGTTTGAGCGTTGAGTAAACAGGGTCTTGTAAAATCACCCCTACTTTATTGGCTTTACAGGTAATACACCAATCTGCCGTGACATCAACAAAGACCGTTTTACCTTGGGCAACACTGCTCGCTATATCGCTTTGCTCAAGCGGCGTCCACGCTAAGTCAGTCGGCAAAGGACTTGACCAGTCATCAGAGGTGGCAAATGCGCCAATAGCAGCAAACATCACCACCATACTAAAACTTGCTATCACCGCTGGTACGCCATATTCCTTGGCCATTAACCAGAAGAAAACAACCACTAACAATACAGCGATAACCCATAGCGCCATCACATTGATAAAGCTTGCTAATAAACTGATTAACCACAAACTAGTAATGAGTAATAACACCGAGAAAAACACTTTTACGATGTTCATCCAACGGCCAGGTTTAGGGAAGTAACGCGCCACCTGTGGGAACATTGCCACCAAAATCCATGGTAGTGCCATACCCACTGCTAACGCTGTGAATATCACTAATAAACTTAATACATCAGCACCTAGTGCGAATGCCACTGCAGTGCCTAAGAATGGAGCACTGCACGGTGTGGCTAATAAGGTGGCAAACATGCCTTGTAAAAAATGACCGCGATGATTATTGCCACCTGTTGTCGCTAACTTGGTTTGTAAGCTCGACGGTAGATTAATTTCAAATGCGCCCAACATATTAAGTGAGAATACCGAGGTTACCAGCACCATAAAGCCAATAAACCACGGGTTTTGGAACTGTACACCCCAACCAATCGCTTGGCCGGTGAACTTAAGAGTTAACACAAAGGCAGCTAATAGCCAAAATGACACAATAATCCCCAATGCTGAGGCGATAAATTGCGAGCGAATTTGATTTTTTTGCATGTCAGGTGCAGCAATAACTGAACTCAACTTCATCCCTAAAACAGGTAATACACATGGCATCACATTAAGGATTAAGCCACCAAGCAGCGCAAACAACATCATAGTCAGCAGTGAGCTACCAGCAGCTTCAATTGAGGTTAATTCAACATCAGTTTGATACTCATAAGCGCGCTGATTATCACTCACAGTCACATTGAGTTGTTTTTCTAGCAGCTTAGGATCGCCAGACCAATTCGATACATCAAATTGGGCCACCCAAGCATCTGTGCCATCGGCTTGTGATTGACGGCTCACTCCTAAAATATTGAAATTAGTGTCTTTGTCGCCATCAACAATTACTTGAGGTCGGCGCCACTGGTTATCAAGTAAAATCACTTGCAGCAACTCTTGGGCCATATCCCAGCCAACATTAACCTGTTCAGTTGCATTTTCAGCCTCGACAATTAGTGGCACTGTCGATACTGATTTATTGAAGGCAAACATAGCTTCGGTATCAGCCTGAAGCTCATCCGCAATAAAATCTAATTCAAGTTCATAGTCGGTCAATACACATACCGTAGTACATGAAGATAAAGTGAACTTGCCTCTTAGCTCTGTATTGGCATTAATGTCATCCACTTTAAGTTGAATAGGAAATACACTCTCACCTTGATAGCCCTGAGTTTTATAACCCAAAATAGTGTATTGCTTAGGCGTTGGCCATTGCCAATCAACCTCAGCTATATTTGAAGACTCACTCCAATCAATTTTAGGTGCAATACCGCCCTCTCCTGGCGTGCGCCAGTACATCTTCCAGTCATCATCTAATTGCACATCCAGTATGGCAGGCACAGTTTGAGTTTGTTTATCAAGCTCGCCGGTTAGCATAAAGCGCACTTTGACCGGAGGGTGATTATCATTAACCAGCCAACCTGTAGAGGCCGCATGAGCAAATGAATGAATACTGATTGAGACAAACGTCAGCAAAGAAAGTAATAAAATTTTGACGATATTCAACAAACGTTCCTCTTACTATTCCGTTTCAAAGATGTGGAATTAGCGGATTGATACAAATAATAAATTGGCAGTCAGCATAATAGACCTTTTAGACGATAAATTAGTTCATCTAAGACACATAATTTGATTTCTGATGAGTAGATTTGTGAACAGGCTCGCCAAAGTGCACAGGCAATTCCCTTCTGTAGGTTTTTCGAGTCAAAGAATACATATTCCAAACTGAAATTGAGCCACAAGTAAAAGCGAGGCTCATTCACTACCGCAATAGAAATGAGACAAGCATTCAACGTGAGTTAAATAATACATTTGAATAAGGTCATGCTGTTATTGCCGTTGCCATATAGTCTTTCTAGCGGGTTGTCGTCAAAACATCCACGACTGTCAAACATCACAAATCACTCCCCATAGGGATAGGAGATAGGAGATAGAAGATAGGAGATAGGAGATAGGAGATAGGAGATAGGAGATAGGAAACAAGTAACAATACTGGCTAGTTTTTTATCATTGCTCTAAAACACACGTCACTTTGTATGATTCGATCCTTCATTCACGATACAGACAAAAATGAGCATAAAGATACAATGCATTCCATAACCATTGAATACATTGTCAGTTGACCATTCAAAATCAATTCACACTTTATTTCATCCCTCCTTAAAAAGGTTAAACCATCTATGCTTTCAGCCCTGTTGAGACTCAGTGTCGCACTTACTACTGTATTCAGTTTATATTCATTTGCTGACGTCAAGATTGGAAATGATGCGCCATCATCTGAAGAGGGTCATAGACTTTTTTCACACTACGTGATCGATACCAACATACCTGAAATTGCAATTAGCTCATTTGCTGAACACGAGCATTTAGTGGCGCTGGTAACGAAAGAGGAAATCATTGATGGTCATAAAACCGCTAAAAAAGTGTACGTGGTTCGGAATACCGATGTAAAAGGTAACATCAGCGCTCAAGTAAAATACTCACAAGAGCAGAACTTAAAAAATGAAGACTATATCAAACCCATTGAGGCGATGATTCGAACACAATATAAGTTACGTAAATTTGTCGACAGTTTTGACCCTAAATCGGTGAGAGTTACTGAATTGGACAACGGCACCGATCGTATTCAGTTTCGCTATTCAAAGTATGGCCTGCCACAAGACATTGCTTATTTTCGTTTTATGGAGGTGGAAGTCATCGCCCAAAATGGTCAACCGCTTTCGATTCGTATTGTTAACAGTAGTCCGTTTGAATATGAAAACGTTAATATTGAGCATTATCAACAAGAAATACAATTTAACCAAGACCG
>NZ_JAKILD010000008.1 GCF_023283825.1 Shewanella olleyana
ACCAACAATATTGCTCAAGATGTGTTTTTAAATAAACGTCGTGAAATGCGTATAAACCAATAAAATAAAACCCCCACTTTAAAAAAAGTGGGGGTTTGTCATTAATCTGAAAGGAGCCTAAGGCTCCTTTTTTATATCTTTAATTCCTCAACAACTATTTCACTAAGGACTATTGTAATTTCGTCACTTAAGGAATTGACTAAGCCTTTATTGGCATTCATTTTTATATAGCGTATTCTTTAAAGAAGCAACGCTAATACTAATGCTAATATTAATACTAATGCTAAGCCCTAGACTCTAGTTCTAAGCAGAAGTTATTACTCACTAGCATCAATAAGTGGATATCATATTTATGGATGAAAGAAGAAAGTTCACTCGTACTCTTTTTGCTGCAACAGCTTCTGTTAACGTCGAAGATAAAACCTATCGCACGGATATTTTAGATTTGAGTATCAACGGTGCCTTAGTTTCAACACCTGAGGGACTTGAGGCAGAGGAAGGACAAAACGTTGCATTAAGCTTCTTATTACCTGAATCCGATATTGTATTAAGCATGGACACTGTTCTTGTTCATAAAGAAGTAAATCATC
Organism: Shewanella olleyana; assembly: GCF_023283825.1. GTDB lineage: Bacteria > Pseudomonadota > Gammaproteobacteria > Enterobacterales > Shewanellaceae > Shewanella > Shewanella olleyana. The sequence continues at coordinate 591 of NZ_JAKILD010000008.1, forward strand.
TAGGTTTAGAGTGTCAGCACATAGATCTAGACAGTATTAGTCACTTAAAGCGCATTATAGAGCTCAATATCGGTGATAATGACTTACTACAAAGAGAGCTGGGTCAGCTTATCAGCCTATAGTAGCTAGCGTAAGAAGTGAGAGATTAGCGCATTAAGCATTGCTAAATTTACTTAGTATTTAGTTCTTAATACTCACTATAACCACCAACTTGTGTCGATAGTTGAAGTCATTGGGTAATCATCATTTTGAAGATGAATAATGTTACGTTCTGACAATCTCGCCTTCAGAATTGAGTCATTGTAATACTTCAAAAACAATTCTTGAAAAGACAAATCATCAGTGGCTATATTGAGGCCTTTTTCTATTCTTGCTGCTAGCTCAGGCAAGTCTTTATTTACAAAAACATAGACTGGCAAGTTATAAACAAGGGCAATATTAGGCTCAATCATTAAATCAGGTAATTGCCCTTTTAAGCGTTGTTTCTCTTCCCAAATTTCATTAACCCCGCGAGGGAAGTAATCAAACCGTTTTGCATGTAACATCCGATATAAACTGGTTACTGTACCCACTTCTTGGGTCGGCAAATTATTATGTCTCAAGACTTCAATATCAGCCCAATGGCTACCAAAGCCAGCAACAAACGAGTCGCCAAGGTCTTTTGTATTTGTTACTTGCTGAAACTTTTCTAAGTTGTCTTGGTGTATGAGTAATAAGCGGTATCCAAGTAAGCCTTTAAGCAACGGAATTTTAATTGGAATAAAGTTTTGCTCACGCTCTTTGCTGGATGCTAAAAAGGCAATATCGACCTCACCCTGCTCAAGCATTTTTAATCCGCGACCAGGAGTCACTTGTTCGGTGAATTGTAATTTTGTGTCAGGATAATCAGCTGCAGTTTTATCAAGTGCAATTTTAAGCAGTTCGATATGATACTCAAATTGAAAATCGGTTTGATATAAGCGTAATACTTGTGTGGAAGTAGGCTTTGCTGAGACGTCAGCAATGAAAAGGCAAACAAAAGCAATCAATGAGGCTTTAAAACAATTGTACCGCGTCATGCTTAGTTATATCACCCTTTAAAACTTATTTTTATATTATCAACTTATGGTCACTATTCAGATAAAGTGTCAAAAGTAGCTAGAAATTATTAAACTCTCAGGCTAAGAATTACAACAAGCGCATAATATCTTTTTTGGGATACACTTGCCTAGTAATAATTTAAACAAGTGTATGATCGTAGCAGATGAATGCCTCAACGCTACAGACTTCTTAAGCTAGTCTTTCCAAAAACGGACTAATTAATCAATTCTAGTAACTCATGAATTGTTTTAATAGGATGAATTTTCGCCCCTAACCCTTCCATAGATTTATGGTAGTTTCGGTGTGGTATGTACACTTCAGTAAAGCCGTGTTGTACAGCTTCTTTAACTCTTGGCACCCCACTATCAATCGGCCTAACATCTCCATTTAGGCTAAGCTCTCCCATAATACAAGTCGTTCGAGGAACCACAAAATCATTCAAACTACTTAATAGTGCTGTAACCAAAGCCAGATCAATGCACGTTTCAGACTCATCAATTTTAAGACCACCCACTAAATTAAAGTAGGTGTCGTGAAATATCTTAGTACGAGTATGCTTACGAAGGACTCCTGTCAGCATTTTAATCCGATTCATATTAAGGCCGACACACACTCGCTGAGGAAACTCTCCCTCGGTTTCAGTCGTCAAACATTGAATTTCAAGTAATAAATTACGGTTACCTTTGCGAATGCAAGTAATTGCAGCGCCAGGAGACTCAGTGGTAGAACCAGAGAGGAAAATTTCACTTGGGTTATCGACACTTATCATGCCGCGCTCAGTCATTTTAAAGATACCCACGGTATCTACATCACCAAAACGGTTTTTGTTGGCTCTTAATGTTCTTATTTGACCATCGTTACATTCAATATGGGTTAAACAATCCACAATATGGATCAAGGTTTGCGGGCCCGCGGTTTCATTATTTTTGTTTACATGAGCGACCAAAAACATGGTCACGTTGTTTTGTTTACAATACTGAGTTAATGCTTGGGCACTGCTTTTGACTTGAGAAGGCGAACCTGGACTACCATTAGCTAAATCAGATACTACGGCCTGAATTGAGTCGATAACAGCAAACTTAATTTTCTTGGCATCAAGCTCAGCAATAATGGCTTCTACATTCGTTTCAGCCATTAAATATAAGTTGTCTTCATTGTAATTGAGCTTTAAGCGGTTCACACGGTTTTTAAACTGAGATAAGGACTCTTCAGCAGTACAGTAGAGTGACGGCATGTCTTGCGACATACGGGCAATTAAATCAGACAACAAGGTAGTTTTACCTGCGCCAGGATCACCCGAAATGATGTTCACCGAACCTGTGGTCAGCCCACCGCATAACACTCTATCCAGCTCACCAATACCAGTGAGGTGCTTTTGCGCTTCGAACTCTTCAACATCGCCAAGTTTTTTAGAGCCGCCGCCAACAGAGCCGGCATAACCAGCAACGGATGCAGTTGAAGATTTTACCGCAGCAATACGGACTTCAGAGATCGTATTCCATTCTTGGCAGGCACTACATTGCCCTTGCCAGCGAGGAAAATCTTGTCCACATTCATTACACACAAACGCTGTTTTATTCTTTGCCATGCTTCACTGTCATTAAGTTAAACGCTATTGACGAATAAATGATTAATAATTATTCGGCTTGCATTATTATTGTATTTAAATTGTTATATTACTTGCTTTAACAGACACATAAATTAAATTTGTATAAAGTAAGTATGTCGTGAGCCGATAAGATTACCAGTCAGGCTTATAATTAGCACCTTGTTATCGCACCAAAACTGAAAAGAACCAATGAGCATAGAAGACCATAGTCAGCTGATAGAACAACTCAAGCCGCTACTGATGGAGCCAGACTTTAAAGATGTCTTTGAAAAACTGACTGTCGACGAATCTAATTCGACTCGATTTCTTCTCAAAATGGAGCTTAACCGCCTTTCAGCAATATGCACCCGTATTATTGATTTACGTGATAAAACAGAGCTAGAGTGCGAAGAAGTTAACATAGCCAAACAACGCCACTTCCTTGATGAACCGTCAAAAACGTCATTAGCTCAAGCACTGCAGCTCTTTCGCAATAAATACACCATTGGTGTTTATGAGCATGTACTCAATGAGCATCGACAGCGAAAAGATAAATTACGTAAAAATAAACAAGAACCCGTAATAGAGACATCAGAGTTAATCGTACCTGGTGTAGTCATGGGCAGTTACTTTCATCGTAGTGAAGAGCGAATGAATTACTCCATTCGCATCTCTGCTTCACAAAATGGCGGCGCAGAAGTAATTGGCGCAAGCCTTGACCTTTCTGTCGGGGGAGCAAGAGTCCGCCTTCCTGCTAAACACCGTTTTGAACAAGATAAACCACTACGAGTGAAGTTATTAGAACTTAACGAAGAATTCTTTTTTGAGGACTTACAGAACGGGGTTGATTATCAAATAGTTGATATTCAGACTAAAGATGATAATGCCATTATGCGCCTGCGCAGACTTGGAGATAGCGTTGAACTTGATAAAGTGCTCACCCAACTGATCCGAGGCTATAAGTTTCGCTATAAAGTCGATGTAAACGATGTCATCGTTAATGCCACAGGTTTAGGCTTTGAACGTCATTATTTGCCGATGCTAGCCCATATGCCTTTGTATATATCGGTTGCAGACGGTAAACCTTTCATCAGTCATCAATTATTAAGCCGTGGCAATCAACCTATATTGCAATATTTTATTGACGAGAAAGAAGTTAACCAGCTTCCTAGTATGTTAACCAACAATCGCTTAGTTAACCTTATCAAGTATCCCAATGAAGCGGATCATGGTTTATTTTTTTGTTTTACCCATCAAGCTAAAGGCGTAACTCAGTATTTCTCTGCCTCACTCCATGAGCTAAAACAAAACAATGCGATGCAGTTGTTTTTTGGCTTTGGCGCAGCAAAAACCAGTTGGCGAATTTTTAAAGTGAGCCAACAAAAAGTGAATCACAAATTAAATTACAAAACCTCGACACTTCCTGGTGATGAAGACCAATACTCAGCACTAACTGAACAGCAGTTAGCGAGGTTCAGTTATATTTTGCAGCTCATCGATCTAACAAATGAAGATGTAAGACCTAACTACCGCGCTTGGTTCAATGAAGGCGATAACGTCAATGAACTAAAGCTCTTTAATCAAGCAAAGCTTAAGAAAAATATCATTAAACGTCTATCAATGCCCTTTAGTGAACGAAGAAGAGAGGCTCGTTTCGCTTTTAAAACCATCATTGAAATAGAGCAAGCAGGAAAAAAAAGCCGCGGTATTTCACATGATATTTCAACTCGTGGTATGCAATTTACTCTTGAGGATCACACTAAGTTCACCTCCCCTGCAGAAGTGAGTTTAAGCTTTCCAAAGCTACAAGCTATTGCAGGTAAAACTGAACTTAAAAAGCTTCCTTATCAACTCATTAGAAGCCGAAATAATCACCAAACATTGCATTTATCTGCCATCGTTGGTCATGAACCTCATACTGGGGTCGAATTTATCAATAAGCTGATCAACCATAACCGAGACAAATTTGAGCAGTTATCTGATGACGAGGGCGAGCTTAAAGAGTTAGCAGACGGGATGAAGAACTTACTACTAAGACAGTTAGTTGGTGTACCCTATTTTGTTGAAAAAACCAAAAAATCAGCGCAACTTGCCTGTATTGGGGTAGGTACTAAAACAGATGAGATTAGTCATTTGTTTGCAGCAGGCTCTACTAAACCTCTCAACTTTAACCTAACGCCATTATTTGACGAAGCTCAGTTTAAACAGCTCATCATCGACCCTATACGCAATATGAAATCCATTGATGGCGCGCAATACTTTGAAGTGTTTATGCAAATATCACGGCAAGGAAGAGGCGCAATAAATATCCAAACTCAATTAATGAATGAATTTAATAGCCGTACTGCACAAATAAAGTTTATTAGCCATGCCCAAGCTGTTGGCCGTTTTATGGCACTAAGAGTTTATTTTGGTGCGACAGAAAAGCCTGATATGAGCTATATACGCCGAGAAATGGAATACATTACGATTCATGCAAGTCATCGAGCAAAACAACTTGAAGAGCGATTATGGCAGATTATCGGCAGCGGAGAGTTACTGGATATTACCGCCGAAGTGGAAGTCAGGTTTCCTGAGCTTCACATTAATACTTCTGCCTAAACTTCATAATGATACTTTGGCTTAAACTTCATAATGATTTTTAGATCTAAATAGTTAGAAATAGAAGCTTAGAAACTAAGCACTAAAGCACTTCGAACAGTCATTAAGCCTTCGAAGGCGTTCTATTTTGAAGGATTTTGAAGGCATTAAAACGTCAGCTGTCAATTGACTTGAGTTAAAAGCGGTTGTACCAATCACTTACCAATGGAAAATGATCTGTCACAGCTAATTTGTCAGTTAGCATTCCAGCATGAGTGTAATCGCGTTTAAAGCCTTTGCGTTTAGCCAGTAATGTATATTCAGCATCTTTCAAACAACACTCACTCATCATATCTTTCACATCAGATGGGTTACCGAGTACAAAATCTTTCTTACCTGCAATAAACCAGCTTTTAGGCCAATCGACATTTTGCACAGCTTCGGAGTAATTAAACTTATCATCCGCATCTATCCAGTCGCCTCTGATCCAATCAATGGTCTGTAGCAGCGATAAACGACTTTCATTATCCATTCCTAAACGATATTTATCTGCAGCCAAGTAACCTTGATATTTGCTCATCAATGGCGCAAGTCTATTCCAAAATAAATCCACCATCATCGTTTTACGAAATGATTTCACTTTAATCGTTCTTTTACTGCCGAAAGTAACGAACGAAGCGACCTGATGACGTAAATGAGCCAGACGGATATAGCTACTTGCCATCAAGACGCCTCCCCATGAGTGAGCGCACCAATGTACCTTTTCAGCGTTAGTGTGATTCAATACAAACTCATGGGCTAAAGGGAGTTGCTCGAGGATAACTTCTGTTTGTCCCATCTGATAATCAGCACCAATTAATGGCTCGCTTGTGCCTCTTCCTGCAGTGTCTAACACATAAACATCATATCCCTGCTCTGCTAAATAGCAGCCTAAGCCTCTCCCTGAAGGGCTATAAAACACCCGGCCATTAGACATTGCACCATGAAGCATCAAAATAGGTGCACGAACGATATTTTCGGTATTTGATAAAGTCTGCGCTTTAATATGACGAAGATGAAGCTTCCCGTCTCGATAAGGAAGGTAATGAGATTGCTGCATAAAAATTTGGCTATATCCGACATCATGAATATAACCACGTTAAACACAGCGTGTGTTAATTTCAAGTTAATTAGAGTAAAAAATCTAATGATAAGTAATTTCTACTCAACAAGTTGTATAAACTAATAAGCACGACAACTTACCTGTTTAACCAATAATAAATCACTATAACCGTTTAAAAATGGTTTCAATTACTTGGGCGTGTTGATCTTTGCTGGTTAAATTTTGTTCGAGATAAAAGTGTTTTAATTGAGGCGGGTGGATTGATGCCTAGTCATCTAAGCACTTCTTTTTAAAAAGAAGCATCCAACAAAGATTAAAACACTTTTAGCCGAACCCTTTGGGCAACGTTTGTTGGCCATTTTTACTGCGTTATCGACTTTTTATGTAGAATAACTACACCATAAAGTCTCTGCCTTGTATAAATGGCCAACAATTCGCTGCAAAAACAACCTTAAAGGATCAACACGCCCTTACCACTTACAATCTTTCGCAGAGTTTATTAGGCTTAAAACTAGCCTTGTAAATAAAACACCAAACAACGTAAATCAAGCTTTTGAATACTCGCATCCGCAGCAGCAAGTAACTTAGGTTTTGCATGAAAAGCAATGCCAAAGTCAGCAGCTTTGACCATAGGAATATCATTAGCCCCATCACCTATTGCCATACGTTGACCTATTGCAATTTGCCAAGCGGCACTACTTTTATCGATAACATCGGCTTTGTATTGTGCATCAACAACTTCGCCAGTGACTTCACCCGTTAACTTACCATCATCTATCACAAGCTCATTGGCATAAGCAGCATCAAGCTTTAAAAGGTCTTTTAAATGCCCCACAAACGGAGTGAAGCCGCCAGACGCTAGCACTAACTTCCAATCGTTTGGTTTAAGCTCTGCCACTAGGCTTTCAAGTCCAGGCATTAAAGGTAATTTCTCGCATAAGCTGTCAATTATATCTTCATTTGCACCAGCTAATTTGCTCACACGTAAACGAAGGCTTTCTTCGAAATCAAGTTCACCTTGCATAGCTCTTTCAGTGACTTCAGACACAGCCTCACCCACGCCAGCCATCGCAGCTAACTCATCAATACATTCAATTTGAATAGCCGTCGAATCCATATCCATCACCAGTAAACCTGGCTTAAAAAAGCTTGGTAAGGCTTGGGTCACTTCCAATAGTTCTGCATCGATGTCTTTAGGGAATAGCTCAATAAAATCACCTAATCTTGTTGAAGATGCGATTTCCATCCCTTTTAAATCGTTATGTCGCATTAATACTGCAATTGAACAATCTTGCTCTAAACCTTCAAACCACTGACTAATACTATCAAATGCCGACTCATCAAATATCACCCTAAATCGATGCGGCTGTTTAACTTGAATATTATTAATAAACTCATCTTCAAAATAACGAGTAAGGGTATTAGAACCAGAAGTAAAAGACGCATCAAACCCTGAGAATAACCATGTTAAAGCTTGTTTATTTTTCTGACTTTCCATCGACTGCATTTCCCCAATGATTGCGACTATCTACTATGATTTATTTCGATTAGTATTAATTAAATAGAAAAAATACCAAGGATTAAAGTGATTTTTGTTAAAGGTCTTAAGAAAAGTCAGAAAATCAGCAGGATCATTCAAATCGTCTTGGCGGTTATATTACTGTTTGGGCTAACACATTTGTGGAAATCAAGCCTTAACAATGGCCAACAATTGCTTAATTCTCAAACACAGATAATGGCGAGATTATTAGCTCAGCAGGCCGCAAATGGTGCTGCGCCAGCTATGTTTTTACAAAATGATGAACAACTTCAGTGGCTTGCAAATGCTTTGATTGATGACCCCAAAGTAATGTCGGTTAATATTTACGACGCTCAGGGGGTCAGGCTGGCTTTTGCTCAATCGGTATCTAAAGATGAGCTTGATGCTGATGACCAAGAGTTGAAGCAACTTCTATCGCCTTACCCACCGATGATAGAAAACGTACTCCAAGGCGAAAATAACTTAGGCTATATTGAAGTTCGACTCAACTTACGCATTTTCTTTGATGAAATAAAAACATTATATCAAGAAAATATGAAGCTACAGCAAACCATGCTCATCGTCGCGGGCATCATTGGTTTACTGCTTTCCAGAGCGTTATCGTTTAAACGAGCTGATTTTGATCGCCGTAAAACACGCGCTAAACAAGGGCGAAAAAATAGTAACCTATTACAGAAAAATGCAGTCGAAGATGATGACGCCTCACTAGAGGAAAGTGAAATAGACACCAATGAGCAAAATGGTGATGAATTGAGTCATAGTGAAAGGGATGACATTGAATATCAAGAGCTTTCAAGTATGAAAGAAGAAGAGCTTGAGCCAGAAGATAGTCAGCCAGTGAAGAAGGCGAAAACAAAAGACTAAGCTTAAAGATTAAGGCTAAGGCTAAGGCTAAAAACTAAGATATTACCTAATAATATTATTACAGACATTAAAAAAGGGATAACGCTTAAGTTATCCCTTTTTCTTGCTTAGCAAATTAGCTCTATATTAAAGAGTAATTGCCGCATCTAATGTCATAACAATCATGTCATTGAATGTAGTTTGACGCTCATCAGAAGATGTTTTTTCACCCGTTCTGATGTGGTCAGAAACAGTAACTACACATAATGCTTTAGCACCTAATTCGTGTGCTACGCCATAAAGACCTGCAGCTTCCATTTCGACGCCTAAAACACCCATTTTTTCCATAGTGTCAAACATTGAAGGATCTGGAGTGTAGAATAAATCAGCAGAGAATACGTTACCAACGCGGATGTTAGTACCGTGAGCTTTAGCTGAATCAACTACTGCACTCAATAGGCCGTAATCTGCAATAGCAGCAAAGTCTTGACCTTTAAAACGTAAACGGTTTGCTTGTGAGTCAGTACAAGCACCCATACCGATAATAACGTCACGTACTTTAACGTCGGTGCTGATTGCGCCACAAGTGCCAACACGGATCAGGTTTTTAACACCGTAATCTTTGATAAGCTCGTGAGCGTAAATTGAACAAGAAGGAATACCCATACCTGAACCCATAACAGAGATACGAGTCCCTTTATAAGTACCAGTGTAGCCGAACATGTTACGTACATCAGTCACTAGCTCAACGTTTTCTAAGAACGTTTCAGCAATGTATTTTGCACGTAATGGATCGCCTGGGAATAAAACTGTTTCGCCGAAAGCGCCGTCAACAGCATTAATATGTGGTGTAGCCATGAAAAACCCCTATATTTTTATCTTAAATCTTTAATTTTGGTAATTAAGTCATCCCCTTAATTACCAAATGCGATTCTACTATATTTATTCACAATAATATCGTTAGAAGATAGTAATGTTTCATTGTTAAATGAAAGATTCACCATATTCCATTGGCTCAAGTTCAAAGTAACTAGCAATTGACTGACCAATATCAGCAAAACTATTACGACGACCTAAAGAACCAGCAGCTAAACCAGCGCCTAATGCCAATACAGGCACTCTCTCACGGGTATGCTCTGTACCTTGCCAACTTGGATCACAACCATGATCAGCAGTGAACACAATTAAATCTTCTGGACTTAATAATGCCAACAGCTCTGGTAAACGTTGGTCAAAATACTCTAACGCTTTAGCATAGCCTGCAATGTCACGGCGATGACCATAATGAGAGTCAAAATCAACGAAGTTGGTAAACACAATAGTGTTATCACCTGCACGTTTCACTTGTTCAAGTGTTGCATCAAATAATTCTTCAAGCCCTGTTGCTTTAAACTTTTGAGTAATGCCGCTGTTGGCATAGATATCGGCAATTTTACCAATACTCACCACTTCACCACCGGCATCTTTCAGTTTATCTAATACGGTTGGCGCTGGCGGTAATACTGCATAGTCATGGCGATTACCTGTTCTAGCGAAATCATCAGGGCCAGTACCTACAAATGGGCGCGCAATAACACGGCCAATGTTATAAGGCTCTAACTCTTCACGAGTGATTTCACACAAACGATAAAGGTTTTCCAAGCCAAAAGTCTCTTCATGACAGGCAATTTGAAATACCGAATCAGCAGAAGTGTAAAAAATAGGCTTACCAGAACGCATGTGTTCTTCACCAAGCTCTTCAAGTATTGTAGTACCTGATGCGTGGCAATTACCTAAAAACTCAGTTAAACCGGCACGAGCTAAAATTTTGTCAGTTAATTCTTTTGGGAATGAGTTTGTTAAATCAGAAAAGTAACCCCATTCGTAAAGAACCGGAACACCCGCCATTTCCCAATGACCACTCGGTGTATCTTTACCAGAGCTCAGTTCATCAGCATGACCATAGGCGCCGATAACTTCTACGTTATCGCCAAAACCTTCAGCGAATTTACCCGTGCTTTCAAAACCTGTGTGACCTAAACCTAGTTTAGCTAAGTTAGGTAGATTTAACGGGCCTTGTCGACCAATGTCAGCTTTACCTTCTGCACATGCTTTAGCAATATGACCGAATGTATCAGAACCCACATCGCCAAATTTATCAGCGTCGGTGGCAGCACCTACACCGAACGAATCCAGCATCATAATAAATGTACGTTTCATAACGAGTCTCCTTATAGATCCGAAGCGCGAATATAACGATAGATTTCAGGCGTTTTTTCAGGTGCCGAATCTTCAATTTTTATCGCTTGTTGAACCGCCGCAGAGGCTTCTTCAAACGCCGCTTCAGATTGTGCATGCACCATCGCAATAGGTTTGTCATTAGAAACAAAATCACCTAAGGCACACACATCAGTTAAGCCAACACTGTAGTCTAATTTATCACCAGGTTTTCTACGACCACCACCTAGAGTGACAACAGCTAATCCTAATTCACGGGTGTCCATACTATGAGCATAACCTTGTTTAGCAGCGTACACAGGACGGATTATCTGTGAATGAGGTAAATATTTATCATATGATTCGACAAAGTCAGTCGGTCCGCCAAGGCCAGAAACCATACGGCCAAAAATTTCAGCAGCTTTACCATTATCTAAAACGGTATTTAACTTATTACGAGCGTCCGCATCATTTTGCGCAATACCGCCCAAAACTAGCATCTCAGCACATAAACCCATGGTGACTTCATATAGACGTGGATTACGGTATTGACCGGTTAAGAAGTTAATCGCTTCACGAACCTCAACAGCATTACCCGCACACGATGCCAACACTTGGTTCATGTCAGTCAATAACGCTGTTGTTTTAGTGCCGGCACCATTAGCAACCGCTGTGATACTGCGAGCCAGTTCTTCAGATGCTTCATAAGTTGGCATGAATGCACCACTACCGACTTTAACGTCCATCGCTAATGCATCTAGGCCAGCAGCCAGCTTTTTAGAGAGAATTGAAGCTGTGATCAGCGAGATAGATTCAACCGTCGCAGTATTGTCTCGAATGGAATAAAAGCGTTTATCGGCAGGCACTAAATCACCAGTTTGCCCAATAATAGCCACTCCGGCTTCTTTAACAACTTTACGGAATAATTCACTTGAAGGTTCGGTTTGGTAACCAGGAATAGCGTCGAACTTATCTAGTGTACCGCCAGTATGGCCTAATCCACGACCGGAAATCATAGGAACATAACCGCCACATGCTGCAGCCATAGGGCCAAGCATCAGGCTGATAACATCACCCACACCACCAGTGCTGTGCTTATCAATAATTGGGCCGTCGAGTGACAAAGAATCCCAATTAAGCACGGTACCAGAATCACGCATACCTGTAGTTAAGGCAATACGCTCATCCATGTTCATATCTTGAAAATAAACAGCCATACCGAAAGCGGCAATTTGGCCTTCTGAGACAGTATTTTGAGTAATACCATCTACAAAAAATTGTATTTCAGCATTGCTGAGAGCTTCACCATTACGTTTTTTACGAATAATTTCTTGAGCGAGAAACATACTATTTCCTCCAGCATCATGTAAAACTCTAATGACTTAGAGCCCGTACACTCCACCTTAACAAGATGGCACCAATCACAAGAATGCAGAGGTGATTAATGCTATCAATTAAAACCGTTAAAACAAGTTTGGCTAACTAATGATGATACTAAATCATTTAGCAGTCTTTAATTAGCCACGCTTTATTAGTAGCCCTGTGCACCCTGAGGAGCATCAGAAAGCTCAAGAGTGTGCAATAAGCTTGTTAATAAGCTTGAAGCACCGAATCTAAAGTGTGCAGGAGTTACCCAGTCAGCACCTAGAATGCGTTCAGCCAAACCTAAAAACTCGGCAGTTTTAGCCGCGTCACGTACACCACCGGCAGGTTTAAAACCAACATTGCTGTTCTTTTCGCTAATCACGGTTAACATGATTTCTGCCGCTTCAAGTGTGGCATTAACCGGTACTTTACCTGTTGATGTCTTGATAAAGTCAGCACCAGCATCAATTGATAGCTCTGACGCTTTACGAATTAACACAGGATCTTTTAATTCACCTGATTCGATAATGACTTTTAAAATAGCTTCATCGCCACAGGCTTCTTTACAAGCTTTAACAAGTTCAAAACCTAAAGATTCATTACCTGCCATTAGTGAACGGTAAGGGAATACGACATCAACTTCATCTGCGCCATAGGCAACAGCTGCACGCGTTTCTAATACTGCAATGGCAATATCATCATTACCGTGCGGGAAGTTAGTCACTGTAGCAATTTTAATGTCTTCACAATTAAGCTCGTTTAATGTTTTACGAGCAATTGGAATAAAACGCGGGTAAATACAGATGGCAGCAGTATGGCCAGCAGCAGTGTTCGCTTTATGGCATAGATCGATGACTTTCTGATCAGTATCATCGTCGTTTAATGTGGTTAAATCCATTAACGAGATGCCAAGTTGTGCTGCTTTTTTTAAATCACTCATGTTTGCTCTCCGAAACAAAAAACTAATAAAATATTGTTTTGGCAATGCATAAAGCTGGCAGTAGTTAAGTTGTGAGGCCGGGCCTTCGAGCATTGCCAGTAAATTAGTGAATAAATTACTGAACTAAGTATTCAATCTGATAACGAGTACCACGACTTGAATCCTTGAAGACCGGAAGAGGTGAAACAATGATTATTGCTCCATCCATTCCGCGAAAATTCCCTTTTAGCGCGCAAATCAATCCAAACTATTTATCTTGAACTATTTATCTTGAACTATTTAAGACTGAATCATCATATATTAGTTCAATAAAACACTGTCTGGATGTAAATATTTATCTAAATACATACTATCAAATTTTTCTATGTACTTAAGTAAATACTAACATATTTTAATAAAAATTTGGAGCCACATTTATGTGGCTCCAAATGCTTACAAGTTAGCTTTAGAACTTATAAGTAGCAGTAAAGTAATGTGCGAAACCTGTAGTTTCTAAACCAAATGTGCCTTCATCTTTAAGAAGGTAAACATCTTGGTAAGCCTTAAGACCGTAACCTAGTGCGTAGTTGTCTGAATGCCAATGAAGACCAAAGTATGCTGCACCGCCATTAGAAGTAAAGGTCGTAGTTGTAATATCATTATCGTCTGTAGCAGTTACTTCATCAGCACCAAACTGATAATCAAGGTAACCTTGGAATGAAATGAAAGTGCCATTATCAAAGTTAACAACTGGCTTGAACCAGTTCATAGAGAATTGGTAACCATTCCAATCTTTAGCATTTATGTCGTAGAAGCCATATAAGTTCATGCCAGTTTTACCTAACCATGGAACCATAACATCAGCACCAATACCCACTGAAGCGTTGTTTACATCGCCGGCGTATTCATTGCCATTTTTATCAACACCAGAGATAGCACCGCCACCCCAGTTAAATAAAGTTGAGATGTAAAGTTCTTGAACAGGGCCAAATGAAAGGTCTTTACCCGTCATTGCATCAAGAGAAAAACGTGGATTGAACTTCATGAACATCTTGCTTGCGCCAGCGCCTTTGTCACCATAATTCTGGTTAGTAATGTTGAATACATCAACATAACCGTATAAATCAACGATACCAGCGCGGCCGCCAAATTCCATTTCTAGGTAATCATGACCGTTATCAGTAGAACCATCACGTGGTAATTCGTTTACTGCGTACATTGCATTGAACTGCATCCAGCTGTAATCGCCTTCACGCAAATTTGTACGGTCAGCAGCAACTGCTGAAGCAGACATAGTCGCTAGTGTAGCTGCAACAGCTAAAGTTTTAACATTTTTCATTATCAACCCCATTGATATATTTATTACCACCTACGTGGGTGGCGATTTTTTTTAAACGTTCGCATTGTACATCGATTAAATAAAAGCTCAATAAGAATTAGCAGAAATACGAATACTTAATCCCAAAACGTGAACAATATCTCTACTTTTCACTAACAACTTGAAGCATTTATATCTAATAAACTGCATTACTTGTCCAAACCAATATAAATCACTACCAAAAGGCTGGAGCAATCCACATGCCATACAAAGAAGCCAACAGATTAAACTTTGATTACAATCGATAAAACCTAAAAAAAAAGGGCCATTATTACCTAAGTAATAACAGCCCTCTTTTAACTCATAGTCAGTACTCTTAGAATTAAATTGCTAAGAATAAACCGGCTAGAGTTGCACTCATTAAGTTAGCTAGTGAACCGGCGATAACAGCACGGATACCTAGTCTAGCTAAGTCATGGCGACGCTCAGGAGCCATAGCACCTAAACCACCTAACAAAATCGCAATTGAAGATAAGTTAGCAAAACCACAAAGTGCGAAAGAGATAATCGCTTTGGTTCTGTCACTCATCATCATGCCTGTCTCTGCTACTACTTGATAACCTTCAGCTGAAGCATCAAGTAAGTAAGGAGCAAAGTTAAGATACGCTACGAATTCGTTAACTACGATCTTCTGACCGATGAAAGAACCTGCTACAAGAGCTTCGTTCCAAGGTACACCGATTAAGAATGCTAAAGGCATGAAGATGTAACCAAGGATCAGTTCTAAAGTAATACCTTCAAGACCGAACCAACCAGTGACACCACCGATAATGCCGTTGATCATTGCGATTAGACCAACGAATGCAATCAACATTGCACCAACGTTAAGAGCTAAGTGCATACCAGAAGAAGCACCTGCAGCAGCAGCGTCTAACACGTTAGCTGGCTTATCAGGGTCTTCAGGAAGCTCAGACATTTCATTCTTAGCTTCTTCAGTTTCAGGATGCATTAGTTTAGCCATCATAAGACCACCAGGAGCAGCCATGAATGATGCAGCAACTAAGTACTCAATAGGTACACCCATCTGCGCGTAACCCGCTAATACTGAACCCGCGATTGATGCAAGACCACCAACCATGATTGCGAATAATTCAGAGTTAGTCATCGTTGCAATAAACGGACGTACTACTAGAGGTGCTTCTGTTTGACCAACGAAGATGTTAGCAGTTGCAGACATTGATTCTGTACGACTAGTGCCTAATGCTTTTTGTAAACCACCACCGATAATACGGATGATCCACTGCATAATGCCTAAGTAGTATAGAACTGCAATTAAAGAAGAGAAGAATACGATAACCGGTAAAACGTTAACCGCGAAAATGAAACCAACTTTGAATTGGGCTAAATCACCGAATAAGAAGTTAATACCACTTTGTGCGTAACCAATAACGCTAGATACCGCATCTGAAACACCTTTTAAGATGTCTTTACCCACTGGAACATATAGAACAAAACCAGCAAAGAACGCCTGGATAGCTAGAGCGCCACCAACTGTACGAACATTAATTGCTTTTCTATTATTTGATAGTGCATAACCGATTGCTAGTATGGTAACCACACCTACTAGACTCATTAGTATATCCATTAATCATCACCCTTATTATGTTAACGATTTGTATATTTGTTGTTAACTCACCTATTTTCCGTTAATGATTATAACTGAGGAGCAGATGAAAATCGTGGATTAGATCATACTTTTAGAGTTTAATTTCAGGATCTTATGCAACATTAACATTAATTAATAACTATGTTTAAAAAAAAAGAATTACAGCTCAAACAGTTGGACTGCATTTCTATTCAGCTGTTCTAATATAAAAACAGTTGTTTTTTTCTGTAAATCTGCAATTTCTGAGACGAACTTTGGTAAATGAAGTGGAGTATTTCGTTTTTCTGTTACATAAGAGGGAGTCATACTGGGTGAGTCAGTTTCAATTAAGAAGTATTTAATATCTAATTCAGTAATCGTTTTTCGCAACTTTTTAGCATCAGGGTTCATCACCAATCCGCCAATACCTAATTTATAGCCTAAATTGATATAACGTTGTGCTAGCTCAGGTCCACCATAAAAGCCATGAATAACACCACCTTTGGGATTGGGATGTTTAGCGAGTAAATCACATAATTCTTGATGGCATTTTACCGCATGTAATATGACAGGAAGATTAAACTGGTTAGCTAACTTTAATTGGCCTGAAAGTAACTCTAATTGCATAGTGAAATTAGGCTTTAACTTATCTAAACCACATTCACCTAAGGCCACAAAATGTGTGTATCCTTGTTGTTCTGAGATTTTTTGTTCTAATAAGGTTAACGAATCTTCAATATTCTGAGGGAGATACCAAGGATGGATCCCTAGTGCAAAATAACAATTAAACTCTGTTGCGATTGCAATTTGTCTTTGCCATTGGTGCTCACTAATACCTGGGATAATTGCACTGGTAATACCTAGCTCATGCATCTCCTTAAACAGCGCATGACGGTCATGATCAAAATCGTCTAAATCAAGATGTGCATGAGTATCAATCATTTCTAACCCTTTCATTTAGAGGAATTGCAGCTAATTAACCTTTAATTGATGAACAATTAACTATAAAATTCAGGCAATAAAAAAGGCGGTTACCCGCCTTTAAGATTAACACTGAATTTGAACTATTGCTTAGTTCTCACGAGTCTTAGCAAACTCAACGTCAGGATAACGTTCCATTGATAAATTTAGATTTACCATGGTTGGTGCAATATAAGTCAAATTATCACCGCCATCAAGTGCAAGGTTTGCACTACATTTACGGCGGAACTCTTCTAACTTACGTTCATCCTTACAATAAACCCAGCGAGCAGTAGATACGCTAATGCCTTCGTAGATTGCTTCAACGTTATATTCACTCTTCAAGCGACCAACAACGACTTCAAACTGGAGCACACCAACTGCGCCTACAATTAAATCATTGGTATCAAGTGGTCTAAATACTTGCACAGCGCCTTCTTCAGCTAACTGAACTAAACCTTTAAGCAATTGCTTTTGCTTCAAAGGGTCTTTTAAACGAATACGGCGGAACATTTCAGGTGCGAAGTTGGGAATACCGGTAAACTTAAGCTTCTCACCTTGTGAGAAAGTGTCACCAATTTGAATCGTACCGTGATTATGTAAACCAATAATGTCACCTGGGTAAGCTTCTTCAACTTGCTCACGGTCACCAGCAACAAAGGTCAGTGCATCTGAAATTCGCACATCTTTGCCAACTCGAACGTGATGCATCTTCATACCTTTTTGGTACTTACCCGATACAATACGCATGAACGCAACACGGTCACGATGTTTTGGATCCATATTGGCTTGAATTTTAAATACAAAACCACTGAACTTCTCATCTTCAGCTTGAATTTCTTTTGCTTCAGTTGCACGTGGTTGTGGTTTTGGAGCCCACTCTGTTAACCCATCTAATACATGGTCAACACCAAAGTTACCTAATGCAGTACCAAAGAAAACAGGTGATAACTTACCACTTAAGAATGCATCTAAATCAAATTCATGAGAAGCACCGACAACAAGTTCTAACTCTTCACGTAAGATTTCAGCAAGCTCGCTACCAATCGCAACATCTAACTCAGGGTTATCGATACCTTTAACGGTACGCACTTCTTGAATAGTGTGACCTTGACCAGACTGATACAAAACAGCTTCATCACGGTGAATATGGTAAATACCTTTGAAAGATTTACCACAACCAATCGGCCATGTAATTGGAGCACAGGCAATTTTTAACTCATTCTCTACTTCATCCATGACTTCCATAGGATCGCGAATATCACGGTCACACTTGTTCATGAATGTCACAATAGGCGTATCACGTAAACGAGTCACTTCCATCAGCTTACGGGTACGGTCTTCCACACCTTTTGCCGAGTCGATTACCATCAAACATGAATCAACAGCGGTTAAGGTACGATAAGTATCTTCTGAGAAATCTTCGTGACCAGGAGTATCAAGTAAGTTGACTAGGCAATCACTGTAAGGGAACTGCATGACTGATGTGGTGATAGAAATACCACGATCTTTCTCCATTTCCATCCAGTCTGACTTAGCATGTTGCTTAGAGCCACGGCCTTTAACGGTACCAGCAGTTTGAATAGCTTGTCCGAATAAAAGAACCTTTTCGGTAATGGTGGTCTTACCGGCATCTGGATGCGAAATAATCGCGAAGGTACGACGTTTATCGACCTCGACTGTGTGAGCTGACATGAGTTACTTTGCCCTAGCATGATAAAAATGGCGCAAATTATAGCTTTTCCGAGGATAGTTGGCTAGGTAAAGTCTTCAAGATTGCTATAACAAATAACTAAGCGGCCTGAAGGATATTTGAAGTGCTAAATAAGTAATAAAAAGGCTAACACTTTATCGTTAGCCTTTAATGAATTCTTGAATATGAACTACTCTGTTGTTGCCATTTCTTGTTCACTCAGCTTTTGCTGCGCTTTAGCAAGCTCTATACGTGCATAGCGATGTTCGACAAAATCATAAATGTTAGTTGCTAGCGTAAGACGATAGTAATCAATTGCTAATTCATAATCTTGCTGCTCCACCGCTTTTTTCGCTAGGTAAAAATAGGTCTCACATAAGCGCTCTGAGTATTCTTTTGGCTGACTTAGGTTCTCTTTCGCCGCTTCAAATACTTGCTCTTTAGTTAACGTCCCTAAATAGTAATCAACTAACACTGTTGACCAAGCCTGCTCATTGAGTGATTTTCTATTTTCAATCAAGGCTAATTGCGCGTTTTCAGCACTTCTTGGAGAGTCAACTAAATACAACCATAAAGCACGGTAACCATCTGATGGTTCTTTAGTTAAAAAGTCTTGCATATCTTGAGCTGCAAGTTCGTAACGCTCGCCATAATATAATGCTATACCACGATTTAAATACGCATAATCATATTCAGGAGATAACTCTAATACACCATCAAAGGATTCATATGCACTTTCAAACTCGCCTTCTTGGGTATAGTAAATTCCTAAGAAATTGTAAGCATCAGCAAGGTTTGGTTGTAGTTTGATAGCTTGATGAAAATCGATTCGTGCAAGCAAACGCAAACCAACACTGTCATAAATCACACCACGATCATAATGAAAGCGAGCACGCTGTTCTGAAGTTAACTCCATTGAGCCCAGTATTTCATTGAGCTTTGCCAAAGTCACTTCTAATTTATAGTCAGGTACATTTGGTGCGACCATCACTTTTCCAGCTGCGGCACTATCTGCACCACCTGATAAAGAAGCACAACCTGACAATAACAAACTGGCCCCCACACATAATGCGACGACTGTGGTACGTAATTTCTGTTCCATTTAAATACCTTATCAGGTTCTATAATTACTTTGCATCATAACAACCAATACCCATTAGGGCTATGGAGATGCTAATAATTTTTCATTTACAAATAGTAATCTAAAAAGAGGCTTATCGGCTTGAGAGTTCGACATCCTCAAATTCTAGATTCTTTGCTCAGACTATTCAGTCTAAAGAACAGTTCAATAATATTGCAGAAAGTGAGAGTTTATACTAATCGGGATAAATAAGTGTTCAGAAATTGCGTTGGAAAAATCGCTTAGAACAAGGCAGGAATTGCAGCCAGCTAGTTGCTCTTCATACAAAATTCTAACGAAGTTATAAGCGATTTTAACCAGTAAGAATAATCATATTCTTATGCTGATTGGTATTGTACTCCGACTCTAATTTTTAGGCACAAAAAAGGAGACCCGAAGATCTCCTTTATTCAATCAGAAATTATTGTCAGAAATTATTCTGCCGCAGTTTCTTCTTTAGCGTTAGCTTCTTTGATAGAAAGTCTTACGCGACCTTGACGGTCAACTTCCATCACTTTAACGTCGACTTCTTGATTCATTTCAAGATGGTCAGAAACGTTAGCAACACGCTCTTCACTGATTTGTGAAATATGAACTAAGCCATCTTTACCAGGTAGGATGTTAACAAACGCACCGAAATCAACGATACGGATAACTTTACCTTTGTAGATACGACCCACTTCAACTTCAGCAGTGATTTCTTCGATACGACGGATAGCTTCTTTCGTTGCTTCGCCATTTGAAGATGCAATCTTAACCACACCATTATCATCAAGCTCGATAGTCGTACCCGTTTCTTCGGTAAGTGCACGAATTGTAGCGCCACCTTTACCAATAACATCACGGATTTTCTCAGGGTTAATCTTGATAGTCGTGATACGTGGAGCATGGTCAGAGATATCTTCACGTGGGCCAGCAATTGCTTGATCCATTACGTTTAGGATATGAACACGTGCGCCGTATGCTTGTTGCAGTGCGATATCCATAATCTCTTTAGTGATACCTTCGATCTTGATATCCATCTGAAGAGCAGTAATACCGTCACGAGTACCAGCAACTTTAAAGTCCATGTCACCTAAATGATCTTCATCACCTAAGATGTCAGAAAGTACAACAAAGTCGTCGCCTTCTTTAACTAGACCCATTGCAATACCTGCAACTGAAGTCTTGATTGGTACACCCGCATCCATTAATGCTAATGAAGTACCACAAACAGAAGCCATAGAGCTTGAACCGTTTGATTCAGTAATTTCAGATACTACACGAACACTGTATGGGAATTCTTCAGCTGATGGCATAACAGCAGCCATACCACGCCAAGCTAACTTACCATGGCCGATTTCACGACGCTTAGGTGAACCAACCATACCTGTTTCACCAACAGAGTAAGGAGGGAAGTTATAGTGAAGCATAAAGCGGTTAGTGCGCTCGCCCATGATGCTATCAATCTTTTGTGCATCACGTTCAGTACCTAAAGTACAAGTTACTAGTGCTTGAGTTTCACCACGAGTGAACAATGAACTACCGTGAGTACGTGGAAGTACACCAGCTAGAACATTTAGAGCACGGATCATGTCTGGTTCACGGCCATCGATACGTGGCTTGCCACTGATGATACGACCACGAACAACTTTTTTCTCAAGACTGCCAAGTAAACCATCAACTTCGCGAGTATCAACATCAGGGTTGTTTGCAATTAATGCTTCTTTAGCAGCAGCTTTAACAACACCTACTTGAGCGTAACGATCTTGCTTAACTTCGATTTGGTAAGCAGCAGTCATACCTTCTTCAGCTAACTCTTTAATTTGAGCTACTAAGTCTTGGTCTTGAACTGGAGCAGTCCAATCCCATGCAGGCTTGCCAGCTTCTGCTTTGAATTCAGCAATAGCTTGTACAACAATTTGTTGTTGGTCATGACCGTAAGTCACAGCGCCAAGCATGATTTCTTCAGCTAATGATTTAGCTTCTGACTCAACCATAAGTACTGCTGATTCTGTACCAGCAACAACTAAATCAAGATCACTTTCAGCAATTTGATCTACAGTTGGGTTTAATAAATATTCGCCATCAATGTAACCAACGCGAGCTGCGCCGATAGGACCATTAAATGGAAGACCTGAAATAGATAGTGCAGCTGATGTACCAATCATTGCAACCATATCAGGTTCAATTTGAGGATCGACAGAAACAACTGTGATGATCACTTGAACTTCGTTTTTAAAACCGTTAGGAAATAAAGGACGAATTGGACGGTCGATTAAACGAGCAATCAGTGTTTCATCTTCAGAAGGACGGCCTTCACGCTTGAAGAAACCACCAGGAATTTTACCTGCTGCGTAGGTCTTTTCTTGGTAGTTAACTGTTAATGGGAAAAAGTCACGGCTAGGATCAGCTGCTTTTTTACCAACAACTGTAACTAATACAGTTGTATCGCCCATGCTCGCTAGAACTGCAGCGTCTGCTTGACGTGCAATAACACCTGTTTCTAAGGTGACGGTATGTTGACCATACTCAAAACTCTTTACTATTGGATTCACTTGACCCATTCCTTAATTATTTACCTTTAAATTACGCGCACAAGTATACTGCAATTTATTACAATAGTTAAAGCGCATCGCAAAATACACGCAAAAAAATAATTAAAATTAATCTTCAGTTTGCCGATAAAATGACTAATCAGCAATGGCATAGATAACCTACCCACTATCAACCGCAGAATACATTATTTTCACTGTTCGAAATTGCAGAGTTGATATCACTTGTCGAAGCTATAATTAATGACTTTTCATACAATTTTGTCTAAAGTTAATTATTGTTGTAACAAAATAAGAATAACTATCAAATAATTAAATGAGTACAACATGATAAATGCATCAAATACGCATCAAAGCTATATATTTATACTAAAGCAAATGGAATCGTTTTAATGACGCAAAGGTTTAAGTCTCTGACATGGAAACAAACTAACTTAGTTGTCTTTACAGCTTTGTTTTTTGCGATTGCTATTTTTGTCGTCGAGATCGCACTAGTTGTCGTGACTACCAAACAGCAACTAACCGCATCACAACAAGAGCTACTCAATTCTGTTGAACAAACTGCAGCTAATGCTGTTTGGGCATTAGATGACAAACAAACCGAACAAACTCTAGAAGGTATTATCAAAATTGATAATATCAGCTCCGCAGTGATTACCCTTGATGACGGTAGCTTATTCGTTACAGCTAGTAATACACCGTCACACTTCTCAGATAGCTATGAAAATTTAAGCCACTTCCTTTTCAATGATTTAAATGAAATATCACGGCTACTTTACAGACCATTTTACTTCGAAGGTAATAAAAAACAGCAACTTATTGGTACCTTAACTATCTTTTACGATACACAAGAAATGACCAACAACCTGTTTAATCAGCTTCAATTGGGATTTATTGCAACCCTTGCTCGCGCATTATTACTAACACTAGTATTAACTATTGTATTCCATCGCTTTCTCACTCAGCCTATTGCGAGGATCAGTGAAGCTATTGATAAAATTGATCCAGATTTGCCTGATGAAAACCTACTGCCTATTTCAGCTGCTCACAAAGACGATGAACTGGGTCTGGTAACCTCCAAGTTTAATCAAATTTTATTACAGTTTAGCCAAACTCAGAATAAACTTCGTAAAATGGCTACTCGAGATCCTTTAACAAGCCTACCTAACCGTACTTTATTACTTGAAACTCTTAACGTAACCATTCAAAGAGCTAGAGTACACAAAAGGCACTTCGCATTATTGTTTATCGATTTAGATCGCTTCAAAAATGTGAATGATTCACTAGGCCATGCTATTGGTGACCAATTTCTCGCTCGCATTGCTCGCATTCTAGAAACCGTTGTAGGAGATAGAGGCAGCGTGGCACGATTAGGTGGTGATGAATTTGTTATTGTCGCAGATGACATTGAGACACCAGATCAAGCGGCTGACTTTGTTGCTCGTATGCAGCAACACCTCAATGCGCCAGTTCAACTGAATGAACATGCAATTCACCCTGCCGCATCTATTGGGATATCAATTTATCCTGAAGATGGCCCAGGTGCAGAAGATTTAATTCGCCATGCCGATATTGCCATGTACAGTGCAAAAGCTGCAGGCTCAAATCAATGGGCATTCTTTAAACAGCAAATGACAGAAAATGCCGCAGTTAGGCTTAAAACCGAAGCATCACTGCATAATGCACTTAAAAACAATGAATTCCTACTCTACTTTCAGCCCAAATTAGACTTAAGAACTAATCAAGTTATTGGCTGCGAGGCACTGATCAGATGGCAAAAAAATGGAGAGCTTATCTCACCACTGTCATTTATCCCAATTGCTGAAGAAACTGGGATTATCATCCCGATTGGCAGATGGGTCATTGAGCAAAGCTGTAAAGTTATCCGCGAGTGGGAAAAGAAATACAATTACGCTATTCCTATTGCTGTTAATGTCGCTTCACAGCAGTTTGCAGATGCCAGCTTGGTATCAGACATTAAACAGTTAGCTTTGCGCTATCAAATTCGCCCTGAATTACTCGAGATTGAAATAACTGAGACATCATTGATGAATGATGTAGACCAAGCCATTGCCAAGCTAGAGCAGCTAAAGAGCGCTGGATTTGGTATTGCTGTAGACGATTTTGGAACGGGTTATTCCTCACTATCTTATTTACGTCATTTACCGATAACAACCATGAAAATTGATCGTGGTTTTGTTTCCGACTTGCCTCATGACGCAGCAATCGCATCCACAATTCTTATGCTTGGACAGCAGTTGAATTTAGATATTGTGGCTGAAGGTATTGAGAATGAGGAACAACTTGAATGGCTGCAGCATCACAACTGTCAAATTGGTCAGGGCTTCTTTTTCAGCAAGCCATTACCCCTTGAAGAATTTGAAGCAAAATACTTAGTCGAAATGCCGATACCTTTAGAGCATGTTTAACCAATTTAGATAAGATAATCACGCTGCTGAGTCATGCATTAAACGTTTGTTTTATTTCACTCAATAAAAAAGGAGGCATAAGCCTCCTTTTTCACGGTTTGAATTTGAACATGAAACCATATTCAAATTAAACGTCGTTATTAACGACGTAAACCTAACTTCTGGATAAGAGCAGTATAACGAGCTACGTCTTTACGCTTTAAGTAAGCAGTAAGTTTACGACGTGCGCTAACCATACGTAATAGACCACGACGTGAATGGTGATCATGGATGTGCTCTTTGAAGTGACCTTGTAGATGGTTAATCTGCGCAGTCAATAAAGCTACTTGTACTTCAGTAGAACCAGTGTCGTTTTCGCCACGGCTATATTCAGCTACGATAGCAGCTTTTTGTTCATTACTTAGTGACATATTTATCTCCAGAAAAAATTAAATTAACTCTAGCCAATCACTAACTCAGCCAGAGGGGGCGATATTCTAACTATATTCAGTCTCTATCGCAATAAAAAATGCAGTTCCGTCTACAAAAGCCTTAAGCTACTCACCGCTATGGTCGACAACCAAACGTTTTGGAGCCAATAGACCATCATCATTCATAGTACCAATACCAATGAATTGGCGCCCTTCACCCAGCGTCATTCGCACCAATACATCAGCAACTAAACCTGATGCTTGCACCGGCTGACCTTGCATAATGTATTGCCCACTTGCCTCAGGTAAATTCACCTCTGGGAAATTGGCAACGGCTGTATCCATTGGTAAAAGCAACTCATCGAGTACTGCAAAAGATGATTCGTCTTCTTTGTCAGTCCCTTCAGCAAGTTCAATCAGCTGTTCAAGAGTCACCATTTTCGCATATGGATATTCAGCAACTTGAGTACGTCTTAGCATAGTGACATGGGCGCCACAGCCAAGCATTTCACCTAAGTCGTCAATGATGGTGCGAATATAGGTGCCTTTAGAACAATGAATATCAAGGGTTAAGTCATCACCTTCAAGGCTCACAAATAGCAGTTCAAAAACAGTTATTGGTCTTGCTTCTCGTGGTACTTCAATACCTTCACGAGCATACTTATATAGCGGCTGGCCTTGGTGCTTTAACGCTGAAAACATTGAAGGCACTTGCATGGTATCACCACGAAAATGCTCTAATGAATCCTCTAGCAATTTCTGCTCAAACTTGACTGGTCTAATTTGAACAACTTCACCGTCAGAATCACTAGTATCTGTTCGCTCACCCAATTTAGCCGTTACTAAATAACGTTTATCAGCGTCAAGAAGATGCTGAGAGAACTTAGTCGCTTCACCTAAACAAACCGGCAGCATACCTGTAGCTAAAGGATCTAACGCACCTGTATGACCTGCTTTGTTGGCATTATAAAGACGTTTGACCCGTTGCAAAGCATGGTTAGAACTGATGCCAGTACCTTTATCTAAAAGGACAATGCCATTAATAAAACGACCTTTGCGACGACGAGCCATTAATCTTTATCCTCAGGCTTTTCTTCAGAAGCATCAGCCTCTTCAGAACCAAATTCTTCTTGTCTAGCTTTATCTTGCTTAGCTTTGTCTTGAGTAATCACTTGGCTAACAAGGTTAGACATGCGCATACCTTCAACAAGCGAGCTATCATAAACAAAACGAAGCTCAGGCATAACACGCAACTTCATTCTGCTTGCAACCAGTGTTCTTACATATGGTGCTGCAGCTGTAAGTGCTTCAATTTTTTGATCGACTAACTCTTGATCTTCTTCGAAGAAAGTCACAAAGACTTTCGCAAAGCTTAAATCACGAGACACATCAACATCGTTTACCGTCACAAAGCCAATGCGTGGATCTTTCATATCACGTTGTAAAATCATCGCTAACTCTTGTTGGAGTTGCTGTGCAATACGTCGTGTACGACTAAATTCTTTTGCCATAACATTAATACCTTATAGCTTTATATAAATAAAAAAGGCGGCTAACGCCGCCCTTTCTGTGTTACAGCGTTCTGGCCACCTCGACCGTCTCGAAGACCTCAATCTGATCGCCAACTTTGACGTCATTGTAGTTCTTCACACCGATACCACATTCCATGCCGTTACGAACATCGTTAACGTCATCTTTGAAGCGACGTAGCGATTCAAGTTCACCTTCGTAAATAACCACGTTTTCACGTAGAACACGAATAGGAGCACTGCGTTTGATAGTACCTTCAGTAACCATACAACCCGCAATAGCACCAATCTTAGGTGACTTAAATACATCACGTACTTCAGCAAGACCAATGATTTGTTGCTTAAATTCAGGAGCTAACATGCCCGTCATTGCCGCTTTAACTTCATCAATCAAGTCGTAGATAACGCTGTAGTAGCGTAAATCAACACTTTCAGCTTCAATAGTCTTACGCGCTTGTGCATCAGCACGAACGTTGAAACCAACCATGATTGCATTTGATGCTGCAGCAAGTGTCGCATCAGTTTCAGTTAATGCACCAACGCCACGAGCAATAATGCTAACTTTAACTTCGTCAGTAGACAGTTTAGTTAATGAATCACAAATTGCTTCAAGTGAACCTTGAACATCCGCTTTAAGTACAATGTTTAGCTCTTGTACTTCGCCTTCAGTCATGTTGGCAAACATGTTCTCAAGCTTAGACTTCTGCTGACGAGCAAGTTTAACATCACGGAACTTACCTTGACGGTAAAGTGCAACTTCACGAGCTTTACGTTCATCACGTACAACTGTCGCTTCATCACCTGCAGATGGCACACCTGACAGACCTAAAATCTCAACTGGAATTGAAGGACCGGCTTCAGTGATGCTCTTACCGTTTTCATCTTTCATTGCACGGATTTTACCGTACTCAAGACCACAAAGAACGATATCACCTTGGCGTAAAGTACCTTCTTGAACAAGAACAGTAGCAACTGGGCCACGACCTTTATCCAATTTAGATTCAATAACAACACCAGCAGCCATACCTTCACGAACAGCTTGAAGCTCTAAAACTTCAGCTTGTAAAAGAATGCCTTCAAGTAATTCATCAATACCGGTACCCGCTTTAGCTGAAACGTTTACGAACATATGTTCGCCGCCCCAATCTTCAGACATCACACCGTGTTGAGCTAGTTCACTCTTAACGCGCTCAGGATCAGCTTCTGGCTTATCCATTTTGTTAACAGCGATAATTAACGGAACGTTACCCGCTTTAGCATGTTGGATTGCTTCAATCGTTTGTGGCATAGCGCCATCATCAGCAGCAACAACCAATACAACAATATCGGTAGCCTTAGCACCACGAGCACGCATTGACGTAAACGCCGCGTGACCAGGAGTATCTAAGAAAGTGATCATGCCATTATCAGTTTCAACGTGGTATGCACCGATGTGCTGGGTAATACCACCCGCTTCACCATCAGCAACTTTTGCACGACGAATGTAATCAAGTAATGAGGTTTTACCATGGTCAACGTGACCCATAATGGTAACAACTGGAGCACGAGTCTCTAGTACAACATCATCTTCATCACGATCACCAAGTACTTGATGCTCTAATTCGTTTTCACGAAGTAGTACCACTTTATGGCCCATTTCTTCAGCAACCATTTGTGCTGTTTCTTGGTCCAAAATTTGGTTAATCGTAACCATTGAGCCCATCTTCATCATTTGCTTGATGATTTCAGTGGCTTTAATAGACATACGCGAAGCAAGTTCTGCAACAGAAACGGTTTCACCGATGCGGATTTCACCTTTAACTACTGCAACTGGCTTGTTAAAACCATGCGCCATTGATTCTGGAGCAGTGCTTTGATTACGAGCACCTCTAGAACGGTTATCACGACCGCCTTTGCCACCACGTTTCTTGTTAGCATTTTTGTTGCGAGTACGACGACCGCGTTTCTCTTCTGCAGCATCTGAGGTATCTTCAGCAGCACGAGCAGCTTTTGAAGTCGTGATATGGTGATCACTGTTTTTCTCAGCTTCAATACGTTGACGCTCTTCTTCAGCCCAACGCTTTGAGTTTTCTTCAGCAAGCTTACGAGCAGTTTCAGCAGCTTGTGCAGCTTCTTCTTTCTGCTTTTTAGTCATTGCTTCTTCTTGCGCAGTTTTAATGCGGTCAGCTTCAGCTTTTGCGGCAGCAGACTCTGGGTCTTCTGCTTTAGCTGGCTTAGCTTCGGCTTTTGCTTTCGCATCGGCTTCTTTCTTCGCTTTAGTTTCAGCATCTGCATTAGCCTTGGCTTCAGCTTTAGCTTTATCTTCAACAGCTTTTGCTTCTGCTGCAGCTTTCGCTGCGGCTTCTGCTTCTTGTTGCTGTTTAGCTTGTTGCTCAGCTTCTGCGGCTAACTCACTGTCATCACGCTTAACGAAAGTACGTTTCTTACGTACTTCAACTTTAACGTCTTTAGATTGTCCGCCACCTGCATTAACACTTAAAGTAGAAACAGTTTTGCGTTGCAGCGTCATTTTTTGAGGCTCTTTATCCGCACCGTGTTGCTTCTTCAAGTGATCTAGCAAGGTTTGTTTCTCTGTTTCAGAAACGCTGTCAGCTTTACTTTTCTTAATGCCTGCTTCGGCAAACTGTTCAATCAGTCTGTCAACATTCTTGCCCACTTCCGCGGCCAATTTATCTATACTTGTATCTGCCATCAATTAAATCCCCCTGTTGATCGACTTATGCTTCTTCGCCAAACCAACAGATATTACGGGCAGCCATGATGAGCTCACCTGCTTTTTCTTCTGTCAATTCTTCAATATCGATTAAATCGTCAATACCTTGTTCTGCTAAGTCTTCTAAGGTCGACACACCTTTACTTGCAAGAACATATGCTAAATGCTTTTCTAAACCATCTAACGCTAATAAGTCAGCAGCAGGTTCAGCACCATCAAGTGCTTCTTCTGTCGCTAATGCTCTAGTCGAAATCGCCGCTTTTGCACGTTCGCGCAATGCAGCAACAATATCTTCATCAAAACCATCAACTTCTAACAGTTCTGATTCTGGTACATATGCAATCTCTTCTAACGAAGTAAAACCTTCTTCAGCTAGAACAGTCGCGAAATCTTCATCTACGTCTAAAGTTTCAACAAATAAGTTAACAACTTTAGCGCTTTCAGCTTGATGCTTCGCATTAAGCTCTTCAACCGTCATTACGTTTAGTTCCCAACCCGTTAACTGAGTTGCCAAACGAACGTTTTGACCGTTACGGCCAATAGCTTGAGCTAAGCTGTCAGCTTCAACAGCAATATCCATTGAGTGGTTGTCTTCATCAACGATGATAGAAGCAACATCAGCAGGAGCCATTGCATTGATGACGTATTGTGCTGGATTGTCATCCCACATTACGATGTCAACACGCTCACCACTTAACTCGTTTGATACAGCTTGTACACGTGCGCCACGCATACCAACACAAGCACCGATTGGGTCGATACGCTTATCATTAGTTTTTACAGCGATTTTAGCGCGTGCACCTGGATCACGAGCAGCGCCCATGATTTCAATCATTTCATCTAAAATTTCAGGTACTTCTACTCTGAACAATTCGATGATCATTTCAGGCTTACTTCGAGTCAAAAATAACTGAGCACCTTTCGCTTCAGGACGCACGGCATAAAGTAATGCACGAACACGGTCACCTGGGCGGAAAGATTCACGGCTAATGATGTCTTCTTTGTAAATAACACCATCAGCGTTATTACCTAAATCAACAACAACACTTTCGCGGGTGCTTTTCTTAACAACACCAGTGACAATCTCACCTTCACGCTCGATGAACTGTTCTACGATTTGTGCGCGTTCAGCTTCACGTACCTTTTGCACAATAACTTGCTTGGCTGTTTGCGTCGTAATACGGTCAAAAACCACTGAATCGATTTCGTCTTCGATGAACTCACCAGGTTGAATCTCTGGGTTTTCAAATTGAGCAGCCTCAAGCGTGATTTCGCTGTAAGGATTTTCTAAAGCTTCGCCTTTATCATCGATTACCATCCAACGACGGAAAGTGTCGTAGTGGCCAGTTTTACGGTCGATAGCTACGCGAACTTCAATTTCGCCTTCGTATTTTTTCTTTGTTGCTGTGGCTAGAGCAATTTCTAGCGCTTCGAATATTTTTTCGCGTGGGACGGCTTTTTCATTTGATACCGCCTCTGCGACTAGCAGAATCTCTTTATTCATTGTGTTGCCTCGTTCACCTTGAAACCATCAAAACTTTGCAATAACGTTGCCTTTACGGACATTATCTAAAGCCACAATCAAATCTTCACCATCTACGGTCATCGTTAGCATTTGCCCTTCGATTGCCGTGATAGCACCTTTTAAATTACGACTCCCTGCAACAGGCATCGTTAACTGTACTTTTGCATCTTCGCCGATATAAGCAGCGTATTGCTCAGCCGTAAATAATGGTCTATCTACACCTGGCGATGAAACTTCTAGTGTGTATTCTGTCGAGATTGGGTCTTCAACATCTAGAACAGCACTAACTTGGCGGCTGGCTTCAGCACAATCTTCAATATTGATCCCACTTTCACCATCAATAAATACACGTAATATTGAATGACGCCCTGCATGGACAAACTCAATACCCCAAAGTTGAAAACCTAGTGCTTCAACAGGTACTGTCAGCATTTCTGTCAGTTTAGTTTCTAATGTTGCCAAAAATGACCCCCAAAAACGAAAAAAAGGGCAAATAGCCCTCGAAAAGTCCGTAAAATCACGGAGTTACTAAGCTCCATATAACAGAAAACCCCGTAATAACGAGGTCTTAAATATAGAACCTTTTAATTGTATTTACATTGCAGTACTGCAAATAAGTAAAAACAATAAGCTGGTTGCGGGGGCCGGATTTGAACCGACGACCTTCGGGTTATGAGCCCGACGAGCTACCAAACTGCTCCACCCCGCGACAACTTGCGCAATTATATTAACTTACGTCTTCGCTTGCAATAATTAATCAATTTAAGTTAAAAATGATTAATAAAATTTAGTGGTGCGGATGGTGGGACTTGAACCCACACGACCTAAGTCACCAACCCCTCAAGCTGGCGCGTCTACCAATTCCGCCACATCCGCTTACTACTAAATTTTTACAGTCGTTATCATATTTAATTGAGGAAATTAAGATAACTCTATGACTGCGGTCTTACATTATTTGCTTCTATTAAAGAGGCAAATTAATCAGGGATTTTAGTCTCTGATGTTTCAGCCTGAGTAGGAGCTTGTTCAACTTGCTCTACTGCAGAACCTAAATCGTTCCATGCATCATCCTGCTTTGAATGATTCGCGCTCAAGTTACCTAAAGTAAGACTTAAAGCGAAAAACGCAATGGCAAAAACAGCCGTGCTTCGGGTTAGGAAATTACCTGCACCGTCTGAACCGAATAGCGTCCCTGATGCGCCAGCACCAAATGAAGACCCCATGTCAGCTCCTTTACCTTGTTGAATTAAAATCAGTCCAACAAGACCAATTGCTACAACCAAGTAAACAACAATTAAAACTTCATACATAATATTAAGCGCTCATCGCAATGGAACATAAACTTAAAAACTCGCTAGAGTTTAAGCTAGCTCCGCCAATCAATCCACCATCGACATCTGGTTGGGCAAATATATCAGCAGCATTTGATGGAGTAACACTACCACCATAAAGAATGCGAATATTTTCTCCAATAAATGGAGACACTTCAGAGAGTCTATTACGAATAAACGCATGTACTTCTTGCGCTTGCTCTGGAGTTGCACTTTTACCAGTACCTACAGCCCATAAAGGCTCGTAAGCGATAATGGCATTATCAAAAGCCATGGTGCCATTCTTTTCGATCACAATGTCTAACTCTTCAGCAATCACTTCAAAAGTTCTTCTTGCTTCACGAGCTGGACCTGATTCACCAACACAAAGAATCGGCGTTAAACCATGTTTTTGTGCTGCAGCGAATTTCTCTGCAACGATATTACTTGTTTCGCCGTACATACGACGACGCTCGGAATGGCCGATAATCACATATCGACATCCTGAATCTTTTAGCATTTTACCGGAAATTTCACCAGTATAGGCACCAAAGTCATGTTGACTCAGGTTCTGTGCGCCCATTCTTACAAGCGCACCATCTAGGGTTTGCTTATTTGCTTCAAGCAGTTGTCTAACACTTTCAAGATAAATTGAAGGTGGACATAAAACTACTTCTGCAGAATCATTTTGGAGCTTCGTAGCAAACTTGCTGAATAACTCTTGCGCTAGAGGCGCACTACCATTCATTTTCCAGTTGCCAGCTACCATAGGACGTCTGAGTGCCATTACTGTCTCCTTTGAAAGCGGCGTGAATAATAACGAACCGCCAAACAAGTTACAATAGCTAAGTCAGGAATATTTGTCATAAGATGACAGAATGTTGCTTTTTTACGCGCTGACTTTAGATATTAATAAATAACCAAATATTAAATAAAACTGCAGTTGATTGTATATTCAACTTTGTTACAAACCTACCTTTTTAATCACATCTGCGATTTGATTAGCAAAGGTTGTGACAAGGTCAATGTCTTGGCCTTCTACCATCACTCTAATTAAAGGCTCAGTTCCCGATTTCCTTAGTAAAACACGGCCTGTTTTACCCAGTTTAGATTCAACTTCCTGTTTTACTGATTGAACAGCTTTTGAAGTTAACGGATTAGAGTCTCCTTCAAATCGAACGTTAACCAAAATTTGAGGCAACATAGCTAATGGTTTAACCAAAGTAGCCAACGATTTTTGCTGATGTTGCATTGCTGCAAGGACTAAGATGCCTGCAACGATACCATCACCTGTTGTGCCGTGATCTAAATATAAAATATGTCCTGAGTTTTCACCGCCAATACGCCAATCATGTTGTCGCATCAGTTCCATGACATAACGGTCGCCAACGTTTGAACGTACAAAAGGTACATTCAACTCTGCAAGTGCCAACTCTAAACCAAGATTGGACATTAATGTCCCGACCACACCACCTTTGAACTCATTTTTACTAATCGCATCACAAGCGAGAATATACAATATTTGGTCGCCATCAATCACTTTTCCTTGATGATCAACCATCATGATTCGATCGCCATCACCATCTAATGCAATGCCTGCATGCGCTTGATGTTTTATGACTTCAGCGCAAATTACTTGCATCGA
The DNA here is from genome assembly GCF_023283825.1 of Shewanella olleyana. Classification (GTDB taxonomy): domain Bacteria; phylum Pseudomonadota; class Gammaproteobacteria; order Enterobacterales; family Shewanellaceae; genus Shewanella; species Shewanella olleyana. The sequence continues at coordinate 34,635 of NZ_JAKILD010000008.1, forward strand.
TGTTGCGCCTACATTTTCATTGATGTTTAAGCCATTAGGTTTATCACCAATGGTAATCACCTCAGCGCCTAATTCTTTGAATACACTTGGAGCAATATGATAAGTAGCGCCATGAGCGCAGTCGACAACGAGCTTTAGCCCATTTAACGTCAGCTCTGCCGGGAAATGCCCCTTGCAGTATTCAATATAACGGCCCGCGGCATCGTCAATCCTTGCCGCCTTGCCGAGTAAATGAGATTCGACACAAACCAGCTGCTTAGAGAGTTCATTTTCGATTTCAAGCTCAAGTTCGTCATCAAGCTTACTGCCATCAGCAGAAAAGAATTTAATGCCGTTATCGTAATATGGATTGTGGGATGCACTGATGACAATGCCTGCTTCAGCTCTAAAAGTGCGAGTGAGGTATGCAATAGCAGGTGTTGGCATAGGACCTACAAGTAATACATTCAGCCCTGCTGCAGATAACCCAGCTTCAAGCGCTGACTCAAAAAGATACCCTGAAATACGGGTATCTTTTCCTATAATAACTTTTTGAGTGCCACTGCGTGAGAGTACACGCCCAGCAGCCCACCCTAACTTCAAGGCAAGTTCTGGTGTCATTAATCCGGCACCGACTTTACCTCTTATACCATCGGTGCCAAACAGAGTTCTTTGTTGCTGTTCTTTATTGAGTAGCTTGTTATCTTGCTGTTTTTTATCTTGCTGTTTTTTATCTTGCTGTTCTCTCTCTTGCTGTTTTTTACCTTGCTGATCATGGTCCTGCATTAGTACCTCACATTAAGTGAATTCACACTAATTCAATCCGTTAAAATAGCAGACTCTAAAACGACTAATTACTGATGCAAACTCGCCATAGTTGCTGACATGACAGTCAAAGCATCTACCGTTTCCTTCACATCATGAACACGTAAAATCTGTGCTCCTTGCTGAGCAGCGATCATTGCTCCAGCTAAACTTCCTGCTAAGCGGTCATCTACATCACGCTGCAGTAAATCACCAATCATGCTTTTTCTAGATAAGCCAACTAATACTGGTAAATGTAAACTGTGTAGCTCAGGCAGCTTTGCCAGCAATTGATAGTTATGCTCTAAGGTTTTACCAAAGCCAAAACCAGGGTCTAAGATGATATTTTCGCGAGGCATACCCGCAGCTAAGCAATAATCAACACGCAATTCTAAAAACTCGCTCACTTGTTGCATCACATCTTCATATTGAGGAGCATCTTGCATATCTTTGGGTTGCCCTTGCATATGCATCAAGCACACAGGGACATCTAAACTTGTTGCCATCGCAACCGCGCCAGGCTCTTGTAGTGCACGTACATCATTAATAATGTGTGCTCCTGCAGCAACAGCTTTTTCCATGACTTCAGGTTTACTGGTATCGATAGAAATCCAAACATCATGATGTTTAGCCACATACTCAATAACAGGGATAACTCGGGCTAATTCCTGTTCAACAGATACAGCATCTGCACCGGGCCTTGTCGACTCGCCACCGATATCAACAATGAGTGCCCCTTCAGCTATGACTTTATCTACATGGGCGCAAGCTTTTTCGACAGTTGCATGTTGACCACCATCAGAGAAAGAATCTGGAGTGACATTAATAATGGCCATAACGACAGGACTAGTTAGCGATAACGTTTTATCACCAGACTTAATTTGAAACACACAACCTCACTTAAATAGATCTTTTAAAAAGTATCTTTATAGAAATATGACTTAAATATGACACTAGTTCAACAAATATAAAAAAACCCCTTTCGGGGTTTTTTCAAACTTTAAAATCAGCAACTTATTTAGCTGGCGATTCATCCGTTTTAGGCTCGGTATCAGGCTTATCAACTGAAGGTTCTTCTGAGGTTTCCTCAGTTGATTTTGCTTCAGGTGTTACCGGGTTACCTTTATCTTGATCATCCATGGAGTCATCAGCTTGCCAATCAGCAGGTTGACGGACTTCACGGCGATTCATTAGATCATCAATTTGCTCTGAATCAATGGTTTCATACTTCATCAATGCATCTTTCATTGAATGAAGAATATCCATATTTTCAGTTAAGTACTTATTAGCACGTTCATAGTTGCTATCGATTAAGTGCTTCACTTCTTGATCAATCATGCCTGCTGTTTCATCAGACATATTCTTAGATTTCGCCATGCTGCGCCCTAAGAATACTTCGCCTTCATCTTCAGCGTACAGAACAGGACCTAATTTTTCAGAGAAGCCCCATTGCGTAACCATGTTACGTGCAATCGATGTTGCATATTTAATGTCTTGTGATGCACCAGTAGAAACTTTCTCGCCACCGTAAATCAACTCTTCCGCTAAACGGCCGCCATAAGCAACTGAAATTTGGCTTTCAAGTTTACGTCGACTTTGGCTAATCGCATCAGCTTCAGGTAAGAAGAAAGTCACACCTAACGCTCGGCCACGAGGAATAATTGTTACCTTATGAACTGGATCGTGCTCTGGCACTAAACAACCCACAATAGCATGACCTGCTTCATGATAAGCGGTCATTTCTTTTTCTTCCTCAGACATCACCATAGTGCGGCGCTCAGCACCCATCATGATTTTATCTTTAGCACTTTCAAACTCTTCCATTCCTACTACGCGGCGATTGCCACGAGCAGCGAATAAAGCAGCTTCGTTAACTAAGTTAGCAAGGTCTGCACCTGAGAAACCAGGCGTACCACGAGCAATAACGCTGGCTTTAACACCGTCACCTAAAGGCACTTTACGCATATGCACTTTAAGAATTTGTTCACGACCACGAACATCCGGTAAACCAACAACCACTTGACGGTCAAAACGACCTGGACGAAGTAATGCAGCATCTAACACATCAGGTCTGTTTGTCGCAGCAATGACAATCACGCCTTCATTACCTTCGAAACCGTCCATTTCAACCAGCATTTGGTTTAGTGTTTGCTCACGCTCATCATGACCACCACCTACACCAGCGCCACGCTGACGACCTACAGCATCGATTTCATCGATAAAGATGATACAAGGTGCAGACTTTTTAGCTTGTTCGAACATATCACGTACACGAGATGCACCAACACCGACAAACATTTCAACAAAGTCAGAACCTGAAATTGTAAAAAACGGCACTTTTGCTTCACCAGCAATCGCTTTTGCGATTAGGGTCTTACCGGTGCCCGGTGGGCCTACAAGTAAAACACCAGTAGGGATACGACCACCTAGTTTTTGGAATCGAGTTGGCTCTTTTAGGTAATCAACTAATTCTTTAACGTCTTCTTTTGCTTCATCACAACCAGCAACATCTGCAAAAGTGGTTTTAATTTGGTCTTCGCTCATCAATTTGGCTTTACTCTTACCAAACGACATAGCGCCTTTACCACCGCCACCTTGCATCTGACGCATGAAGAATATCCATACACCAATAAGCAGTAGCATTGGGAACCAAGAGATAAATATCTGGGTTAAGAAGCTAGATTCTTCAGCTTCCTGCCCTTTCATTGAAATCCCTTTACGATCAAGATCATTAATTAAATCTTGGTCATACATTGGCATAATAGTGGTGAACTTCTCTCCAGAACGTTTGATTCCTTCAATAGTTCGCTGGTCACTTTTGATTTCAACCGAATTGATATTGCCATTTCGGACACTATCTAAAAATACGGAATAGTCCATCTTCTGCGATGACGAAGAAGAGGGGGAGTAACCCTGAAAAACTGACATCAGCACAACGGCGATGACAACCCAGAGAATTAAATTTTTTGCCATGTCACTCAAATTTCTAGACCTCTTGAAGACCCACGATAATTAATCGTTAGACTACTATAACTTGTAACCAGTCGCCACTATATACACTTCACGTGAACGTGGTCGCGATGAATCTGGTTTTCGTGTTTTAACTGTAGTGAAAGCTTGTCGAACCGCTTTCATATATTCGTCAAAGCCCTCCCCCTGAAAGACTTTAACAGCAAAACTACCATTAGGGGCCAAAACTTGATGACACATATCTAATGCTAATTCTACGAGATACATCGCCCTAGGTTGGTCCACACCATCTGAACCACTCATATTTGGCGCCATATCTGAAAGCACTACATCCACTTTATCCTCACCAACACGGTCAAGTAAAGCATCAAGTACTTTCTCTTCGCGGAAATCACCTTGTAAAAAGTCGACTCCCACGATCGGATCCATTGGTAAAATATCACATGCTACCAATTTGCCTTTTTCTCCAACCAATTTAACAGCAATTTGTGACCATCCGCCAGGCGCAGCGCCTAAATCAACAACAGTCATGCCTTGTTTGATTAGTTTATCTTTCTGTTGGATTTCTTCCAACTTAAATGCTGCACGAGAACGTAAACCTCGCTTTTGAGACAATTTAACGTAGTGATCGTCAAAATGTTCTTGCATCCATCGGCTTGAACTAGCCGAACGTTTTTTCGTTGCCATTTAAATTCCGTAACGATTTGGAGTTACATAAAGCTTATATAAGGGTAGAATAGCCGTTTTTCAACAGTAACATTCAAAAAGTTGGTACAAATGAACTTAACAACCAAACAAAAACAGCATTTAAAAGGCCTGGCGCATAACTTAAAGCCAGTAGTGCTGCTTGGTGCTAATGGTTTGACCGAAGGTGTGCTGGCTGAAATTGATAGTGCACTCACTCATCATGAACTAATAAAAGTGAAAGTAGGCTCTTCTGATAGAGAGCTTAAAAATGCTGTCGTTGACGCGATTATTCGCGAAACTCAATCAACCAAAGTACAGCTTATCGGACACACCTTAGTTATTTTCCGTCAGTCTGCTGAAATGAAAGTTGCCATTCCAAAAGCAAAATAATTTCGTCAAACAACTTAGGGTCTTGTGTTCATCTTGCAGTCAATACGATTCAAATGTTCATTCTGACCTAAAAAAACCACTGCCATGCAGTGGTTTTTTTATGACTATAGAATATCAATCTTAAGTAGTAATTAATATTAGTAGTAATTACGACTAGATATATTCAACGGCAGTAATTTCGTACTCTGCTGTGCCACCAGGAGTGGTGATAGCCACTTCATCATCGATACTTTTACCAATCAAGCCACGAGCAATAGGAGAGTTAACTGAAATTAAATTCTCTTTAATGTTTGCTTCATCATCACCCACAATGCGGTAAGTCGACTCTGCGTCGGTATCAACATTTAAAATCGTCACTGTGGTACCGAATATAACGCGACCAGAGTTTGGCATTGCTGTCACATCAATAATTTGTGCATTAGACAATTTGCCTTCAATATCACGAATACGCGCTTCACAAATACCTTGTTCTTCACGTGCTGCATGATATTCAGCGTTTTCTTTTAAGTCACCTAACTCACGCGCTTCGGCAATTGCTGAAGTAATGCTAGGGCGACGTTCAAATTTCAACTCGTCTAGTTCTTTGCGAAGCTGCTCGGCTCCGATAATCGTCATAGGGACGGTATTCATAATGTCTTATGTCTCCTTTAAAAACAAAAGCACCCCGTGCTGGTGTAAAACCAACACAGTTAAATCTCGATTAATTCGCATAGCGCACGATCTTTATAACAAAAAGTCTAAATGATGCGGTGTCTTGCGTTGAGGATGCATCTAATGATGATGCCCTAAGCTTACATAAGCTTGAGTTTAGTTACTAGTGACTGTCAAAAAATAGTAATAAAAAAGGCTACACGAATGCAGCCTTTTTAATCAAATCAGCAATTAATTAAACAAAATTAATTTTTTGCGATTCGCTCATGTAATTCTTGTACTGAATTCACATTATTTCTGTCATCTGCAGAGTGTGCTAAACAAGTAGCAAAAGCAGCATTTAGCGTTGTAGTGTAATTCACTTTATAGCGCAGTGCACCACGTCTAATTTGACGAGAATCCTCAATTGCTTGACGACCTTCTGTCGTATTAACAATGTAGGTGTATTCATCATTCTTAATACGGTCAAGAATGTGAGGACGCCCTTCATGCACCTTGTTAACTAAGCGTGGATTGATCCCCGCTTCACCAAGTACTACAGCGGTACCGTGTGTAGCATCGATTTGGTAGCCAAGTTTAATCAACTGTGCTGCAAGTTCTGCTACACGTGCTTTATCACTGTTACGAACTGAGATTAATGCTCGACCTGATTTTGGCACTTCAGCTGTCGCACCAAGTTGTGCTTTAGCATAAGCTTCAGCGAACGTTTCACCGACTCCCATGACTTCGCCTGTTGAGCGCATTTCTGGGCCAAGCATTGGGTCAACGCCAGGGAACTTGTTAAATGGCAATACCACTTCTTTCACAGAGAAATAAGGTGGAATCACTTCTTTAGTAAAGTTCTGCGATGTTAGGCTCTGACCGGCCATCACACGCGCTGCAATCTTCGCTAATGGAATACCTGTCGCTTTAGAGACAAACGGGACAGTACGGGCAGCACGCGGGTTAACTTCAATCATGTAGATTTCGTCATCTTTAACCGCAAACTGAACATTCATCAAACCAATTACACGTAACTCCATTGCTAATTTAGCAACTTGCTCACGCATACGGTTTTGCACATCTTCGCTTAAGCTATATGGTGGTAATGAACAACCTGAGTCACCTGAGTGAACTCCAGCTTGCTCGATGTGTTCCATGATAGAACCCACAACCACAATTTCACCATCACAAACTGCATCAATATCAATTTCAATCGCATTGTCTAAGAAGCGATCAAGCAATACTGGAGATGAGTTAGATACGCTAACAGCTTCGTTAAAGTAACGACGTAAGTCTTGCTCGTCATAAACGATTTCCATCGCGCGGCCGCCCAGTACATATGATGGACGAACAACTAACGGATAACCGATACGCTCAGCTGAAATAACCGCACCTTCTACTGTTGTAACAGTATCATTTTCAGGTTGCTTCATTTCAAGACGTTGAATCGCTTGTTGGAAACGCTCTCTGTCTTCTGCGCGGTCAATTGAATCAGGGCTTGTACCAATAATTGGTACACCAGCAGCTTCAAGTGCACGAGCTAGTTTAAGTGGAGTTTGACCACCGTATTGAACGATAACGCCTTTTGGCTTTTCAATACGCACAATTTCAAGTACGTCTTCAAACGTAACTGGCTCAAAGTATAAGCGGTCAGATGTATCGTAATCAGTTGATACTGTTTCAGGGTTACAGTTAACCATAATGGTTTCGTAACCATCTTCACGCAATGCTAATGCTGCGTGAACACAACAGTAATCAAACTCAATACCTTGACCAATACGGTTAGGGCCACCGCCAAGAATCATGATTTTATCGCGCGTTGATGGCGCAGCTTCACATTCTTCTTCGTACGTTGAGTACATGTAAGCAGTATCAGTCGCAAATTCTGCTGCACAAGTATCAACACGCTTGTAAACAGGGTGCATATCATAGCTATCACGAATTTTACGAACTTCGGTTTCGCTTACACCTAAGATTTCAGCTAAACGAGAGTCAGCAAAACCTTTACGTTTAAGCTTAAGTAAGAATTCTTGGTTAAGACCAGACATACCTACTTCAGAAACTTTTGCTTCTTGAGCAATTAAGTCTTCAATTTGAACTAAGAACCAATGGTCAACATTAGTCAGTCTGAAAATTTCATCACGGCTAAGGCCTGCACGGAATGCATCAGCGATATACCAAATGCGATCACAACCTGGCTCTTTCAACTCATGACGAATTTGCTGCATGCTTTCTGGAAGCGTAATGTCGATAACAGAATCAAAACCATTACGACCGACTTCTAAGCCACGTAATGCTTTTTGCAGTGACTCTTGGAAAGTACGGCCAATCGCCATCACTTCACCTACTGACTTCATTTGCGTCGTTAGACGGTCATTGGCACCAGCAAACTTCTCGAAGTTAAAGCGAGGAACCTTAGTCACAACGTAGTCAATAGCAGGTTCGAATGATGCTGGAGTACGACCACCAGTAATATCATTCATTAATTCATCAAGAGTGAAGCCTACAGCAAGTTTTGCCGCAATCTTAGCAATTGGGAAACCTGTTGCTTTAGAGGCTAATGCAGATGAACGAGATACACGTGGGTTCATCTCGATGATAACCATACGGCCAGTATTTGGACAAATACCAAACTGAACGTTAGAACCACCGGTTTCCACACCAATTTCACGCAGTACTGCTAAAGAAGCATTACGCATTAATTGATATTCTTTATCGGTTAATGTTTGCGCTGGAGCAACTGTGATTGAATCACCAGTATGCACACCCATCGCATCGAAGTTTTCGATAGCACAAACGATAATACAGTTATCGTTGCGGTCACGAACCACTTCCATTTCATACTCTTTCCAACCGATTAATGATTCATCAATCAATAACTCGCTGGTTGGCGAAAGCTCAAGACCTTGAGAACAAATGTCTTCAAACTCTTCTTTGTTGTATGCGATACCACCGCCACTGCCACCCATGGTGAAAGAAGGACGGATAATACATGGGAAGCCTACTTGGTCTAATACACCGTGAGCTTCTTCCATTGTATGAGCAATACCAGCACGAGGACATTCAAGACCAATGGCTTTCATTGCGGTATCAAAACGACTGCGGTCTTCAGCTTTATCAATTGCATCAGCCGTCGCGCCAATCATTTCAACGTTAAATTCTTTCAGTACGCCTTCAGCTTCAAGTTGAAGAGCACAGTTAAGTGCAGTCTGACCACCCATAGTCGGTAAAATCGCGTCAGGCTTTTCTTTAGCGATAATATTACGAACTACTTCCCAATGAATCGGCTCGATATAAGTAGCATCGGCCATTTCAGGATCGGTCATAATGGTGGCAGGGTTAGAGTTAACTAAGATAACTCGATAACCTTCTTCACGTAGCGCTTTACACGCTTGAGCACCTGAATAGTCAAATTCACACGCTTGACCAATAACAATTGGTCCAGCGCCTAGGATTAGAATACTTTTAATATCAGTACGTTTTGGCATTGCTTCTATCTTCTCCGAGTGACCTAACTATTTAGCGTTTTGGCGAAATTGCTCAATCAAATCAATAAAGTGATCAAACAGTGGTGACGCATCTGTCGGTCCAGGGCTCGCTTCTGGGTGGCCTTGGAAACTAAACGCTGGCTTATCAGTAAGGTGAATACCTTGAAGTGAACCATCAAATAATGACTTATGAGTCACTTTGATGTTCGCAGGCAGTGTGGTTTCATCAGCAGCAAAACCATGGTTTTGGCTGGTAATCATCACATTACCTTTTTCAATATTGCTCACAGGGTGGTTAGCACCATGGTGACCAAACTTCATTTTCAAGGTTTTAGCCCCTGATGCTAATGCTAGCAACTGGTGACCAAGACAAATACCAAACACTGGAATATCAGTCTTTAGAATCTCTTGAATAGCCGTAATAGCGTAGTCACACGGCTCTGGATCGCCAGGACCATTTGATAGGAAAACCCCATCTGGATTCATTGCTAATACTTCTGCAGCAGAAGTTTGCGCAGGTACTACTGTCACATCACAACCACGGTCAACTAACATACGTAAGATGTTACGTTTGATGCCGTAATCAAAAGCGACAACTTTATATTTAAGTTCTGACTCTGGAGTCTCATCAGGTAAACCGCCAACTAAACGCCAGCTAGCTTTACGCCATTGATAAGTAGACTCAGTCGTGACTTCTTTGGCTAAATCCATGCCTTTTAAACCAGGGAATGCCTTGGCTGCAGCTAATGCTTTAGCTTCGTCGATATCGCCAACCATAATACAGCCGGCTTGCGAACCTTTTTCACGTAAAATACGCGTTAATTTACGTGTATCAATATCCGCAATACCCACAACATTATTCGATTTTAAATAATCGCTTAATGATTGTTGGTTACGAAAGTTGCTGGCTAATAGAGGTAGATCCCTAATGATAAGACCGCAAGCATGAACTGAATCAGATTCTGTATCTTCATCGTTTGTGCCGGTATTACCAATATGAGGGTAAGTTAAAGTTACGATCTGGCGAGAATATGACGGATCCGTTAAAATCTCTTGATAGCCTGTCATTGAAGTGTTAAAAACTACTTCACCAACAGTGAGTCCATCGGCACCAATTGCTGTGCCAGAGAATACGGTTCCGTCTTCGAGTACGAGTAAGGCAGACTGTGTCAACGCGACCTCCAAAAAAAAAGAGCCAAGCCACTGAAATTATGGCTATTTTATTTTTACAAACCTACCAATTTACGAAATTTTGGCAAATTCCAGCGATTTTATATGAATTAACTTAAAGCGTCTATGCTTAGTTATTTTATTTTGGGAAAATTTATTTCCAAAAAAAAACCACCGAAGGTGGTTTTTTTAAATATTAATTGAGACCTAACACTTGCTGCATGTCGTATAAGCCTGAATCCTGATCGGATAACCAATAGGCTGCACGCATTGCACCATTTGCAAATGTCATTCGACTGGTGGCTTTATGGGTTATTTCGACTCGCTCGCCGATATCGGCAAACATCACTGTATGATCGCCAACAATATCACCAGCACGTATAGTAGAAAAACCAATGGTATTTCTATCACGCTCACCAGTCATACCTTCACGACCATAAACAGCACACTCTTCAAGATCGCGGCCAAGGGTATCAGCAATCACTTCACCCATTTTTAATGCAGTCCCAGATGGTGCATCTTTCTTATAACGATGATGCCCTTCTGTAATCTCGATATCTGTGTAATCGCCCATGACTTTAGCCGTCAGCTCTAATAGTTTTAGGGTTAAATTAACGCCAACAGACATATTAGGTGCAAACACAACAGGAGTCAGTTCAGCAAACGCATTAATCATCTCTTTTTGAGCATGATTAAACCCTGTTGTACCAATCACAATCGCCTTATTATTTTTTGAACACCAATCAAGGTGAACAAGTGACGACTCTGGAGAGGTAAAATCAATTAATACATCAAAGTGTTCTGATGCAATGTCTAATGAATCTGTAATCGCGACATTCATGGTACCTACACCGGCTAGCTCACCAGCATCTACACCAATCAGGGTAGAACCGGTACGCTCAACAGCAGCACCTAAATAAATCATTTCATGTTGCTTAGCAGCTTCAATCAATGTGCGACCCATTCGGCCACTGGCACCAACAACAGCGATTCTTACTTTTGCAGTCATGTCTTTCTCCCAGTGATACAAAAACGCCTAAGTCTTACTTAGGCGTTAATCATTAAACGATTTCTAATAATTCTACTTCAAATACCAACGCCGAGAATGGCGGAATTGAAGCACCAGCACCACGTTCGCCGTAAGCTAAGTGTTGTGGAACGAATAATTTAAGCTTAGTACCAACTGGCATTAGTTGTAATGCTTCAGTCCAACCAGCGATAACGCCAGAAACTGGGAATTCTGCAGGCTCGCCACGAGCTACAGAGCTATCGAATACTTCACCGTTGATGAAAGTACCGTGGTAGTGAGCACGAATAGTTGAATCAAGAGTTGGTTTTTCACCTTCACCTTGAGTAATAACTTCATACTGAAGACCAGATTCAGTTACTGTGATGCCTTCACGTTTAGCATTTTCAGCTAAGAAGTTTTCGCCTTCTGCAGAAGCAGCTGCAGCAGCTTCTTCTTGAGCAGCTTGAAGACGACGGCTGATTTCAGTGAAAGCCACTTGTAAGTCTTCCATTGCAACAGCGCTTTCTTTACCAGCAAATGCATCAGCAAGACCAGCTTGTACAGCAGGGATATCGATACCTTCGAAAGAGTTAGCAGCTAGTTGCTCACCCATTTGACGACCTACACCGTAACTTGCTTGCTGTTCCATTGTGTTGAACTCTGACATAACTTTTATACTCTCAATTCATCAGTTAAAATTTGCGGGGCAGTTTAGCACACTTTATAGTGTGATGGGCGTTAATCTGCGGTGATTATGACTATTTTTCATTAGCCTTGGTGGCATTGGTTTAAGGCTTGTTTTTTTGCCGCTTGATATAAAGGCGTGACCTTAGTTTGTAACCCCTTTAAATCAGAAATTCGAGTAGAGTGTGACGGGTGAGTAGAAAACAATTCAGGCCCTTGTTCTCCCCCTGCTTTCGCCATGTTTTGCCACAAAGTGACGCTTTTTGCAGGATTAAAACCCGCTTTCGCCATCAGCTCTAAACCCAGCTCGTCAGCTTCGCTTTCTTGATCTCGTCCAAAAGGAAGCAAAATACCCACTTGAGCCCCCAAACCTAAACCAGCCATATACATATCTTTATTTGATACGCCACCAGCGCCTAACGCCACATCAGCGAGTTGCATACCTGTATTAGTGAGTTGTGCACGAGAAACCTGTTCATTGCCGTGTCTTGCTAATACATGCGCTACTTCATGCCCTATTACGGTTGCAAGTTGATCAGGATCGTTTGCCACGGTCAGTAATCCGGTATACACCCCAATATGTCCTCCAGGCAAAGCAAAGGCATTAATTTGCTCTGAATCAAACAGCACAACTTCCCATTGCAAAGACTTGTCTGGCAGTACCGCAGTAATTCGATTAGCCACACAATTTACATAGGCAGTCTTTTGTTTATTACTACTAATCTTTTGCTCTTTTTTCATAGCAGTAAAAGACTGTGCGCCCATTTCTGTCATTTGATTTTTATCAAATAACAGCACCTGACTTCGCCCTGTTGGCGACTTAGTCGTAGCACAACCCGCCAGCAATACAGAGACAGCTAATATCAACGCCAGTTTGTTCATTTTCATCCCTTAAAATCATGACTTGTTACTAGGGCCTGCTGATCTTTGCTGGTTAAGTTTTGTTCGAAATAAAAGCGTTTTAATTGAGGCGGATGGATTGATGCCTAGTCATCTAAGCAAGCTTCATCCAACAAAGAGTAAAACGCTTTTAGTCGAACCCTTTGGGCAGCGTTTGTTGGTCCATTTTTACTGCGTTATCGACTTTTTATGTAGAATAACTACACCACAAAGTCTCTACCTTGTATAAATGGCCAACAATTCGCTGCAAAAACAACCTTTAAAGATCAACAGGCCCTTATATCCCTATCTATTTGCGACTATTTTAAACTATTGCTGCATTCGGTAACACTAAAAGACCGAGCCTAATTAAGATCAGATGATGAATTCTGAATCAGCTGATACAGCTCAGAATAGTTTTAGCTCAGAATAGTTTTAGTTCAGCTAGTTTTAGCTGAGTTAGTATTAGTTCAGCTAGCTTAAGTTGAGTTAGCTTTTTCTGGTTTTAGAAAAATCACGAATACTGCGCTTTTTAGCCGTGCGTCTATTCGCTTGTTTGTCCTTAGGCGGCCTTTTGCTATTGGGATCAACAGGTTTATCGGTCACAGGAAAATTCTCAAGTTCGTGTAAAGGTAGTGCTAGACCAGTAAGCGCTCGAATAGCGGCTAAGTTTTGCATTTCGGCATGACTAATAAGCGATATGGCAATGCCACTGAGTCCCGCTCTTGCCGTGCGGCCTATACGGTGAACATACACTGCTGCTTGTTCAGGCAAATCGAAATTGATCACAACGGGTAAAGCATCAATATGGATACCGCGCGCTAGAACATCTGTAGCCACTAGTACATTAAGCTGTTTTGTTTTAAAATTTTGAAGTGTCTGAGCGCGCATTGCTTGTTCTTTATCACCATGGAGCGCTGCGGCATTTATTTTTGCTTTAATGAGTTTTTTACACAAGCCATCTGCATTGGCTTTGCCATTAACAAACACTACAACTTGAGACCAAGCATTGTGCTTAATCAACTCAATTAAGGCCTTAGCCTTGCTGCCTTTATTAACGTGATAAATAGTTTGCGCAATATCTTCTACAGCAGAATTAACCACATTTGTCTCAATCCGCACGCTTTCTGCAGATAATATCTGTTGTGTTAGTTTATCTAAAGGCCCAGGCATGGTTGCAGAAAACAGCATTGTCTGCCTTTCAGGCATCAGAGCGATAAGCGCATTAATATCTGCAATGAATCCCATGTCTAATAAGCGATCCGCTTCATCAAGCACTAAATGCTTTATCTCATTAAGCGACACTGAGCCTTGTTTCACTAACGCAAGTAACCTCCCTGGAGTTGCAACGATTACACTAGCAGGTGATGATAATCGTTTAACTTGCAACTCTATATCTTCACCACCACACAAAGCATCAACACGGACATCTAGACCTGCAGAGACTTTTGCTAAGTCATCAGCCACTTGTTTGGCTAACTCCCTTGTCGGCACGATAATTAAACCTGAGATAGATTCAGATGACGACGCTATTTTTTTCTGTGATTTATTTTGACCAATACTGTGCAAAATAGGCAAACCAAAAGCATAGGTTTTTCCACTACCGGTTTGCGCCAGCGCTATCACATCCTTTCCACTCAAAATAGCGGGAATAGCACGTGCCTGAATATCGGTGGCACTATCAATAGAGGCGGGCAAAGCATCGATTAATTTAGGGTTGAGTAAGAAAGTTGCAAACGACATGGGCTGGGCCTAAATAAGATAAAAATTAATTCTAAATATCAATACGTTAAGTATTCAAACTAAAATACGAAAGCAGTTAATACTTAAACGTAAAATGTTACTGAACTTGAAATGCTACTGAACTTGAAATACTGGCAATAAAAAAGGCTGCTTACCAAAGTAATCAGCCTTTCAATTATCAGTGACGATTTATGACTATTGTAATAATTAGCTATTTAAATCGTGAAAGAATTTTTTAACGCCGTCGAAGAAGCCTTCAGCTTTTGGGCTGTGTTTCTTTGACTCACCGGTTAATGTCGCTTCAAACTCACGCAACAATTCTTTTTGCTTGTCATTAAGGTTAACAGGAGTTTCCATCACAACCTTACAAAGCAAATCACCTACTGCATGACTGCGCACTGACTTAACGCCTTTTCCGCGCATACGGAACATACGGCCAGTTTGAGTCTCTGCAGGGATTTTAAGATTTACTTTACCGTCAAGTGTTGGTACTTCAATCTCGCCACCAAGGGCAGCTTTACTGAATGAAATAGGCACTTCACAGTACAAGTTGTTGCCATCACGAGTAAAGATAGCGTGCTCACGAACGCTAACTTGAACATATAAGTCACCTGGAGGTGCACCAAACTCGCCAGCTTCACCTTCGCCAGATAAGCGAATACGGTCACCCGTATCAACACCAGCAGGAATTTTAACTGATAAGGTTTTGCTCTTCTCAACGCGACCTTCACCATGACATTTGTTACATGGATCTTTAATGATCTTACCGCGACCATGACACGTTGGACACGCTTGCTGAACCGCAAAGAAGCCTTGACGCATTTGCACTTGGCCTTGGCCATGACAGGTACCACATGTTGTAGCCGAAGTGCCCTTCTTAGCGCCACTTCCATCACAGGTATCACATGATGCTAGTGTTGGTATACGTAACTCTTTTGATAAGCCACGAACAGCTTCTTCGAGCGATAACTCAAGGTTGTAACGTAAGTCACTACCACGAGCCGCTTGACGTTGACCGCCGCCACGGCGACCACCACCAAAAATATCACCAAACACGTCACCGAAGATATCACCGAAATCACCAGCGCCACCATGACCACCGCCGCCGCGATTAGGATCAACACCAGCATGACCAAATTGGTCATAAGCCGCTTTTTTATTGGCATCTGTTAGAATTTCGTAAGCTTCTTTAACTTCTTTAAAGCTTGCTTCAGCTTCTTCATCGCCCGGGTTGCGATCCGGGTGAAACTTCATCGCCAAACGTTTATAGGCTTTTTTGACTTCTCGTTCACTAGCGTCACGACCGACACCAAGAACTTCGTAATAATCTCGCTTTGACATAATCTCAGTTTTCTCAAGCAGGTATTGTACGAACGGGCGTTAAAGATTTCTCTCAACGCCCGCCTGAAAGTTAACTAACTATTTAGCTTACTTTTTGTCGTCTTTTACTTCTTCAAACTCAGCATCAACAACGTCATCTTCAGGCTTAGCTTCTTGAGCATCTTGTGCTGGAGCTTCACCTTGTTGCGCTTGTGCTTTCGCTTGAGCAATTTCCATTAACTTAGCTGACGCTTCCATTAATGCTTGAGTTGCTTTATCAATAGCTTCTTTGTCGTTACCTTGAGTTGCGGTATCAACTTCAGCCATTGCAGCTTCAATTTTCTCTTTTTCGTCGCTTGGTAATGCATCGCCAGCTTCTTCGATTTGCTTCTTAGTCGCGTGAACCATGCCATCAGCTTGGTTACGTGCTTGAACAACCTCTTCGAATTTAGCATCTTCATCAGCATGCGCTTCAGCATCACGTACCATTTGCTCTACTTCTTCGTCGCTTAGACCAGAGTTAGCTTTAATGGTGATGTTTTGTGCTTTACCTGTTTTCTTATCAGTTGCTGATACGTTTAAGATACCATCGGCATCGATATCAAATGCAACTTCAATTTGAGGTTGGCCACGTGGAGCAGGCTCAATACCTTCAAGGTTGAACTGACCTAAAGACTTGTTGTAGCTCGCTTGCTTACGCTCACCTTGAAGTACGTGAATGGTCACTGCACTTTGGTTGTCGTCAGCAGTTGAGAAAACTTGCTGTGCTTTAGTAGGGATAGTGGTGTTTTTCTCGATTAGACGAGTCATTACACTACCCATAGTTTCGATACCGAAAGAAAGCGGTGTTACGTCAAGTAACAATACATCTTTCACATCACCAGAAAGTACGCCAGCTTGAATTGCCGCGCCTACCGCTACAGCTTCATCAGGGTTAACGTCTTTACGCGGCTCTTTACCGAAGAAATCAGTTACTGCAGCCTGTACTTTAGGCATACGAGTTTGACCACCAACAAGAATCACTTCGTTGATATCAGAAACTGATAAGTCAGCATCAGCTAGAGCAACTTTAAGTGGCTCTAAAGAACGTTGAATTAAGTCATCTACTAAAGACTCTAACTTAGCACGAGTGATTTTAACCACTAAATGCTTAGGACCTGTTGCATCAGCAGTGATGTAAGGCAGGTTAACTTCAGTTTGAGTAGTGCTAGAAAGTTCAATTTTCGCTTTTTCTGCAGCTTCTTTAACACGTTGCATTGCTAGCGGGTCATTACGTAAATCTAGACCTTGCTCTTTCTTGAATTCATCAGCTAAGTAGTTGATTAAACGGTTATCAAAATCTTCACCACCTAAGTGAGTGTCACCGTTAGTCGCAAGTACTTCAAAAGTTTGGTCACCGTCATTGCTATCGATTTCAATGATTGAAATATCGAAAGTACCACCACCTAAATCGTAAACAGCAACAACATTGTCGCCTTGCTTCTTATCGATACCGTAAGCTAATGCAGCAGCAGTTGGTTCATTGATGATACGTTTAACATCAAGACCAGCAATACGGCCAGCATCTTTAGTAGCTTGGCGTTGTGAATCGTTAAAGTAAGCAGGAACAGTAATAACGGCTTCTGTTACTTCTTCACCTAAAAAGTCTTCTGCAGTCTTTTTCATCTTTTTCAAGATTTCAGCAGAAACTTGTGGTGGAGCCATTTTCTTACCGTGCGCTTCAACCCATGCATCACCATTGTCAGTACCAATGATTTTGAAAGGCATGATGTCAACGTCACGTTGAACTTCGTCATCTTTAAAACGACGACCGATTAGACGCTTAATTGCGAAGAAAGTGTTAGTCGGATTAGTAACCGCTTGACGTTTAGCTGGTGAACCTACCAATGTTTCATCTTCTGTGTATGCGATGATAGATGCAGTAGTACGTTCGCCTTCAGCGTTCTCAATTACGCGAGCTTTGCCGCCATCAAGGACAGCAACACAAGAGTTTGTTGTGCCTAAGTCAATACCAATAATTTTGCCCATGAGGATCTCCGAATATAAAATTTTAGTGTTTCTAAATTTGCTTATGGTTGTTGATATGGGGTCAGGATTTGTAATTTCAAGTCCTAATTTTTTGCCTCTCATATCAGCCTTAATGCATATATTGGGACAGCGATCTTAATTACAAGGGCTAGATCGTAAATTTTATTAAAAATATCTTAAGCAAATAGAAAATAAATAGTGCGCCCACTTTGCATATTGCATACAATCCTGACAATTATTAAGCCTGTATTTTATTTTCAAATAGGAAAGACATTGTCAAACGCTTCTCTAGCTTACATATATGGGCTGTTGGCAGTATTACTGTGGTCGACTGTTGCGACTGCATTTAAAATTGCATTAGGCTACTTCACCCCGCTGCAACTCGTTTTTGTTGCCGTTATCACGTCTATTTTTGCGTTAGGCATGATTGTCGTTGCTCAAAGAAAATTTGGGTTAATCGCAAAACAGTTTATTCATCGACCCTTTTTTTATTTGCTCACAGGGTTACTTAATCCGTTTTTATACTATTACGTGCTATTCGAAGCGTATGACTTATTGCCAGCCCAGCAAGCGTTATCACTCAATTACACTTGGGCAATCTTGCTGCCTATTCTGGCAGTGCCTTTACTGGGGCATAAACTAACAAAGACTGACGTACTGGCTGCCATCATTGCTTATAGCGGTGTATATGTGATTGCGAGCGGCGGTAACCTAACCAACTTCAACTTTGACAGCCCAACAGGCATCGCTTTTGTGTTAAGTAGTACCGTGATCTGGTGCTTTTATTGGGTCATTAATACTAAAGATGATGGCGATGCCATTGTCAGTTTGCTGCTGAGTTTTTTAATAGGCTTACCCTTTGTAACGGTTGCCATGATACTCCATCAACCTATTGAATTTATAAGCTGGTCTGCACTTGCAGCAGGAATGTATGTTGGGCTTTTTGAAATGGGATTGACGTTTGTACTATGGTTAATGGCACTTAAAACCACCAACAAAACCTCTAATATCACTACACTGGTATTTTTAACCCCCGTGCTGTCAGTTGGGTTAATATCAGTCATTTTAAAAGAGCAAATATCCCTTAGTACATATATTGGTTTATGCTTTATTTTAACGGGATTAATGCTTCAGAAAGTCCTCCCGAAAACGTTACCTAAACTTTTACCTAAGTTGATGCGGAAAACGAAAACTCAATATACCAATGAATAACTTTCGAAACCCTATGAGTAAAATAATTATTACGAAAATTTGAGTTAAAAAATTACCCATCAACATTATAAGGGTTGACCGCCAGCACTTAACGTTAGCAAGTTAGTTGTCAGCTAGCTCATTAGTTGTTATTAATATGTTGCAAGCAAATAAAAGTGATGGAGAAAATGGCAATGGGAATGCCTCGATGGAATTTTAGTGATGCTGTGGAAACAAGGATCCGTATTACCAGTTTATTAATTACGGTATGCATCATGATTTTTGAGTATTTAAGTGGCGATATCTCCACTCAGTACCCTGCTATGTATATCTGTGTTTTCGTTTTTCCTGCCGTCTATTTTACCAATCGTATTCAAACAAAGTATTTTCCGCATATGAAAGAGTATGTACAAGCTACGAGGATTGCAGCCATTATTATGACGCTAAGTAGTTTTGGGGTTTGGTGTTATGCCACATATTTACGTTTATCTATTCCTCCCATGCCAAATCACTTAATCTTAAGTTAGTAAGTGTTAAGTCAGTAATTTACACCCTGTACTATTCAAATATAAAGTATAACCCCTCTTAAAACTACAATGCTAAAAAGCAAAAAAGCACCGAAGTGCTTTTATTATTGCTAACTGTCAGTGTACAAAACTAAGTTAACCGCGTGCAGTGTAATCACCTGTTGCTAACCATTTATATGTGGTTAACGCATCAAGAGCCATCGGCCCACGAGCATGTAACTTCTGAGTACTAACTGCTACTTCGGCACCTAAACCGAACTGCGAACCATCAGTAAATCGAGTACTTGCATTAACATATACAGCAGCTGAGTCGACTTGATTCATAAAGTGACAAGTCGCATTTATATCATCAGATAAAATCGCTTCAGAGTGACCACTTGAATGTTTACGGATATGCGCGATTGCTTCATCAATCTCTTCTACCACCTTCACACCTAATGTCAGCGATAACCATTCCGTTGAGTAACTTTCATCTGTGGCTGAATGGATTTCAAAAGCTTCAGTATCCACCAAAGCTTTGGTTTTTTCACAGGTATAGAAGCTAACACCAAGTGCCGACATTTGCGCAAATAGTTTTGGTAAGAACTCAGCCGCTACAGTTTCGTGAACCAATAAAGTATCTAAGGCATTACATACTGTTGGGCGCTGCACTTTAGCATTAATAATCACTTCGGCGCTGCGGCTAAGATCAGCCATTTTATCAAGGTATAAATGACAAATACCAATACCACCCAAAATGACAGGTATACTGGCTTTTTCTGCACATAAACGCTGCAGCGTTTGCCCGCCTCGTGGAATAATCATATCAACATACTGATCTAAGGTAAGTAATCCAGTTACCAGCTCTCTATCTGTTGAATTGATTAACTGAACGGCATTTTCAGGCAAACCTTGAAGGGTTAATGCTTTACGAATAACATCACTTAATACTTGGTTAGAAGTCAGTGTTTCTTTGCCGCCACGTAGAATTACCGCATTACCCGTTTTTAATGCAAGCACTGCAATATCAACAGTCACGTTTGGGCGAGCTTCATAAATCACCCCAACAACCCCTAACGGTACTCGGCGCTGGGTTAAACGTAATCCGTTATCCAATAACTGACTGCTTGATTCGCTACCAACAGGATCGGCAAGGTTAATCACGTTATCAATATCTGCGATGATGCCGCTTAACCTTTCGTTATCTAATAACAGGCGATCAATCATGGCACCTGTTAAACCATTTTCTTTAGCCGCGGCAACATCTTTTGCATTCGCAGCAAGAATAGCTTCACTATTAAGTGTTAGTTGTTCACTAATACAATGCAACAACTCAGATTTTTTCTGGCTAGATAGATTGGCCAACGCAAAGCTTGCAGCTTTTGCCTGCTTGCCTAATGTGTGTAAATATTCTTTATGAGGCATGTTTTTATCCTTAAATTATTCACTCTCTAAAACGACCATGTCATTACGATGTACCACGGCAACACCATTGTTATAGCCCAGTAGTTCTTCAACTTGATTTGAGTGTTTTCCTGCAATAAGTGTCAACGCTCTTGAGCAATAGCGGCTCATACCTTTAGCAAAGATCCGTCCTGAAGTATCCGTTATTTGAACTGTAGCCCCTCGCTCAAAGTTGCCTTCGATACTTAAGATACCTTTGGGTAATAAGCTACTTCCTCCAGATATCACAGCTTTACGAGCACCATTATCTAAAATTAATTTACCTTCAGTAGCAGGACCTGCAAGAATCCATTGTTTGCGGCTCTCAAGCGGTGATTCTATTACACTAAAATGAGTACCAACAGATTCTTTATTTGCCAATTTAGTAATCACTTCAGGGTGATGACCAGAAGCAATAATCACTTCCACGCCAGAGCGCCTAGCAATATCCGCAGCCTCTAGTTTTGTCGCCATTCCGCCAGTACCTAAACCAGAAACCGCTCCGCCAGCAAGCAAGCGTAACTTGTCATCAATACAGTCTACAGAAACAATGAGCTTAGCATTAGGGTTACTGCGGGGATCGGCATCAAATAAGCCTTTTTGGTCTGTTAGTAAAACAAGTAAATCAGCATCACATAATAATGCCGCGCGAGCAGATAAATTGTCATTATCACCGACTTTAATCTCATTGGTCGCGACTGCATCATTTTCATTAATGATAGGAATTATATTATTTTCCAGTAGCGCATTAATGGTATCTCTCGCATTTAAATAGCGCTCTCTGTCGTGTAAGTCTGCTCGAGTCAGTAAGAGCTGGCCGACATGTAAGCCATAAATACTAAAGAACTCAGTCCAAGCAAGAATTAGTTGACTCTGCCCGACAGCAGCAAGCAGTTGTTTATTAGGCATACTATCTGAAAGTTCAGGGTACTGAAGATGCTCTCTACCTGCAGCAATTGCACCAGAAGTACATAGCACAACTTCAATGCCAGAACGCACTAACAATGACATTTGCCTAGCTAGTTCCACCATATGCGCTTTATCAAGCTTATTACTGCCTGATGTCAGCACGCTGGTGCCTAATTTTATTACAACACGCTGGTAAGACATTGGTACCTTTCCAAACTAAACACTGAGGGAAGATTTTTATACCTAAAAAAGCTAAAGAATAATAGCAATGCTTTAGGATGTTAAAGTAATTTCACGACATAATTTACGATCTTACACAAAAAAGGGCTATGCATTGCATAACCCTTAACAAAAAAATCAATAAATGACATTTTCTGGTTTAAAAATATCAGAAGCTAAGTCTCTAAAAAGACTTACACTAATCTATTCCCAAACAGCTTAAATGTTTAGCCAAATACAAATTTCACTAAAAATAAAGCAGCAATAAATACAATGCCAAGGTTCAAATCTTTGAAGCGGCCTGTCAGCACTTTAATCACCGCATAAGAGATAAAACCAAAGCCAATCGCATTTGCAATTGAAAAGGTTAACGGCATTAATAAACAAACAATCACCACTGGTGCAGCTTCAGTTAAATCTTCCCACTCAACATTAACCAAACCAGACATCATTAAAATTGCTACATAAAATAGCGCGCCACTGGTGGCATAGGCCGGTACCATGCCAGCAAGGGGAGCAAAAAATAACGCAAGAATAAATAAAATACCCACAACCACGGCAGTTAAGCCCGTTCTTCCGCCAGCACTCACACCTGCAGTACTTTCGATATAACTCGTTGTTGTTGAAGTCCCTAAACTCGCGCCCGCAATAGTCGCTAAACTATCAGCACTCAGTGCTCGTTTAACTCTTGGTAAGCGGCCTTTTTCATCAAGGAACCCACCTCGTTGAGCAACAGCAACTAATGTACCAGAGGTATCGAATAGGTCGACAAACAAAAAGGCAAAAATGACTGAAATCATGCTAATTTCAAGCACACTCGATAAATCCATTTTCATGAAAGTCGGTGCAACAGAGGGTGGCATAGATACAATGCCATTATAAGTTACATCACCAAATGCCAACCCTAATGCAGTAACAATAAAGATACTTAAAATAACTGAAGCTTTCAGGCCTCGTTGCACCATAGCAATAATTAAGAAAAAACCTAGTGCAGCCATCACTGCTGGGAATGAAGTAATATCCCCCATTGTGACCAGTGTTGCAGGGCTCGCGACCACAATACCTGCAGCCTTTAAACCAATAAAGGCCAAAAACAGTCCAATACCAGCGGCAATACCAAGGCGTAAACTCATCGGAATGCTATTAACAATCCATTCCCTAATTTTGATTAAAGACAAAATAAGAAAACAAACACCAGACATAAATACTGCACCTAAAGCCGTTTCCCAGCTATAGCCCATCTCTCCAACAACGGTATACGTAAAAAAAGCATTTAGCCCCATTCCTGGTGCTAAAGCGATAGGATAATTAGCCACTAACCCCATCACTAAACAACCCACAGCAGCAGCTAAACAGGTAGCAACAAACACAGCCCCTTGATCCATTCCAGCATCTGCGAGCATCATTGGGTTAACAAAAATAATATATGCCATGGTTAAAAAGGTCGTGATGCCCGCGATAACTTCTTGCTTTAAATTTGACTGGTTTTCTTTGAGTTTGAACAGTTTCTCTAACATGAAACTTAAATCCTTGAAAAAGGGAATTGAACGAGTGGAGTTAACTCTTATTTAGTTCATTCACAATATGTGATGAATGAATAAAAGGTGACATTTTAATGACAAGGATTATAGGTATTTATATAGCTCATAGCCATATTCACAATATAAACACTCATATTCGCTAAAAAGACAATTTAATTAGCTGATTTGAAGCAGAATATAAAATTGAAGACAAAAAAAAGCCTACTCAATGAGTAGGCTGACAAGTTTTAAAGTTTTCCGGTATGGGGATGGGAAAACTGAATCACAATAAAGTGATAAAACTTAAAAATAAACTAGCAATAGAGAACTAGCTTACGTTTGTCTAAGATCACCGTAAGGTGACAGAAAAAAGGGTTGATACGGGTAAAACTATCATTCAAGGATGGGTTAGCCCTTGAATGTCATGGCATATAAACCACCTGCTAAAGCATTAGTGCTTAACCAAGTGTTTTGCCAATAAATATATTGATTGCCTGTATAAGACATAGTAAATACTCCAAATAAAGTTGTTTAAAACCTAGTCTTGCTGGGCTCGGTTCCTTGGAACTTACATTTACTCAATCCATTGAGACAACTTTCTTACTCGATTCCTTGGAGACTTTATCCATCCTGGATTAACTAGAATTGAAAAGCACCGTGCTCTTCAACGAGATTAATAATACCAAAATGTAATTTTATTACAAGTATTATTTGAGAATAAATTAAAAACAGCCCAAAAAGTAACTAAATTACATTTGCATGACTATATAAAGACAAATGGCTTTGTTACTTTCGCAACAAAGCCACTATATGTAGTACTAGATTAAAATATGAACTACTAAATCGACTTTATTGCATTTTGTAATAAAGTTACCAAGGGGGAAGCTGTTGGCTTTCCGTATAAGGGATGACCTTCTGTAGCACTGCCTGCGATATCAATATGAGCAAAAGGCAATGGTTTTGCTGATTGAGAACCATGTGCACTTAAGCCAGATGCATTAATCAAGAATGCAGCAGGATATTGATGGCCACGCGCCGTAATAGCAGAAGGACCGTTATTTGAAGACAGTAACTCACCTTGGCCAGAAATATTGTCTACCTTGGCAAAATCGTCATGACGCAGACGAGACAGCTCAAAAGACTCACCCCATAGATCAGCTATTTCAGCAATACCACTACCAATACCCATATTTTTAGAAACCGCATTCTCAACAACAGCTGTATAGCCACCGTAACAACGGACCACATGTCCAGTTAATGTAGCGACAGAAAACAGCTGAGGTTTAACAGCTGATTCAGCTTTAATACGTAGATGCGATAATAAATCGGCTAACACTAAGCGCCCTTCTGCATCAGTGTTTCCAATTCTAACTCGCACTCCAGCATGACTATTAATTATTTCATCAGGTACAAAAGCATCGCTGCCAATGCTGTTTCTCACTAAACCTAACTCAGCAATAACTCGAATACCTTTAGGCTTTAATATCGATAAGGTTTTCATCAGTCCAGCAACCGCTGCTGCGCCGCCTTTATCGCGGCTCATGCCTGCCATACCGCCAGCCACTTTTATATCCGCGCCGCCAGTATCATAAATCACGCCTTTGCCTGCGAATAAGAAGGTTTGTTCAATATCACCTTCTGCAACATACTCAATTTTAACCACACGAGGCTGATGACGTGGAACACAAAAAGATGCCCGTCCTACAGCGCAAAGTAAGGGGTAGTCACGTTCCAACTCTTCTTGTTCTTCAACCACTGAAACAGTTAAGCCGCTGCCTTCAAATGCTGCAACACAGTAGTCAGCAAATGCTGGTGCTGCCATTCTTTCAGGTTCTGTTCCACATAAGTCTCTGGCAAGAACTTTTCCAGATTCAACCGCGTTAAGTAAATCTGAACAAGACTCTGAAACTAATAATCCAATCGCTAACATTGAAGGTACAGCTTGTTCAGCTTCACGATATTCAAGTGATTGCCATAACTCTTGGCCACACGCTAATGCTGCAACTTGTTTTGCATACTGATAACGGACATCACTATTATCACTCACCACTAATAAAGGCTTCACTGCGCCTGCAGCTTTTGCGATAGCGATACCTTCGCGAGCAGCTTTGGCAAATACGTTAACATCACTATATTCGTTTTCAGCATTAACCACTGGTGACACAATTAAACGACCGCCCGCTAAACCTGGGGCTAGTAATAATGTCGCGCTATGACCAATTCGTTGATCGATTTGTTTTGCATGATTAGCTAACAACTTGATTTCATCTTGGGCGATTGAGTCTAAGTCTGAGGCAATAACAATCACGGCATCCCAACCATGACCTTCAAAAATAGCTTCATCATTTTGAACATCGACTAAATTCACTTGAAACATGAGCCTTCCTTTTTAGTATTTTTTATTAAGGTATGAACAACTTGTCATTCTATCGTTTGAAACTAACTAGCTTAAAACTAAGACTTCTGAAACTAACGAGTTAGCATTTAAACCATTTAAAATTAAGTAATAAATAATAGCCACTAAGCATCATCAAAGTATATAAAATTCAAACTTATCGGGAGTTAATATTTATTTACATATATTTGCTACAGAACAGACAATCAAATCGTCACAGATCACGGTCTATCTAGCTTGATATGCTAAACTGGTGGCCATCTATTCCCACTTCAAAATAAACAAGGGAGTCTTCGTGACAGCGATTAATCAATTATATCCTCAGCCGCTATGGCAATGGTTTGAACAGATTTGTTCTATTCCTCATCCTTCAAAGTTCGAACAAGCATTAAGTGAACATATCCAGCAGTGGGCAAAGTCAAAAAGCTTAAGCGTTGAAGAAGATAGCGTTGGCAACCTCATCATTAAGAAGCCTGCTTTTCCTGGTATGGAAGATCGCAAAGTTGTGGTATTGCAAGCCCATATCGATATGGTGCCGCAAAAAAATGCAGACAAAGAACATGATTTTGAAAAGGATCCAATTGAAGCCTATATCGATGGTGAATGGGTAAAAGCTAATGGCACCACACTGGGCGCTGATAATGGCATTGGTATGGCGTCAGCATTGGCTGTGTTAGGTGCAAATGACATCAAACATGGTCCATTAGAAGTGTTGTTGACCATTGATGAAGAAGCAGGAATGACAGGTGCTTTTGGCCTTGAAGCAGGCATGTTAGATGCAGACATTTTAATTAATACCGACTCTGAGCAAGAAGGCGAAATTTATATGGGCTGTGCTGGCGGTGTAGATGCACAGCTAAGCGTACCTATGTCGTGGCAAGCTCCTGAGCAAACTAACGCAAGTTTCAGCCTAACCCTATCTGGCCTTAAAGGCGGCCATTCAGGGGTTAACATTCATTTAGGTCGTGGCAATGCCAACAAACTACTGGCGCGTTTCTTATTTAGCTATGCAGACGAACTTGCGCTAGAGCTAGTTAACTTTACTGGTGGCTCACTGCGTAACGCAATTCCTCGTGAAGCTAGCATCAGCTTTATGCTACCCAGTGACAACAAAGCCAAACTTGAACAAGCTATTGCTGAGTTCCAAGCAATTGTACGTGCAGAGTTATCGATTGCCGATCCAGATATGTTGCTCACATTAGCAACTGTGGATGTGCCAGAAAAAGTCATGAGTGAAGATGCGCAAAATACCTTAGTTGATTTACTCCATGCATGTCCGAATGGCGTTATGCGCATGAGTGATGAAGTCGAAGGTGTGACTGAAACATCATTAAACGTAGGTGTCATCAACACTGAAAATGAATCTGTTGAAGTCTTATGTCTGATTCGTTCATTAATCGACTCAGGTCGTGTTGAGATTGAAACCCAGCTAACAGCGCTTGCTAACCTTTCGGGAGCAAGTATTGGTTTATCGGGTGCTTACCCAGGCTGGAAACCAGATAATAACTCACCAGTTATGGCCATTGTTCGTGACACTTACAATGATATCTATAAAAAAGACCCAACAATCATGGTGATCCATGCTGGTCTTGAGTGTGGATTATTTAAAGAGCCTTACCCAACAATGGATATGGTTTCTATCGGCCCAACCATTCGCTTCCCACACAGTCCTGATGAAATGGTCAACATCACTACCGTTGGTCAATACTGGGAGCTGTTGTTAGCGGTTCTTGAGCGTATTCCAGCTAAAGACTAATTTTTGAAATTTAGAAACTCGTCTTTATCTGACAAAAAGCTGCCATCTGGCAGCTTTTTTATTGTTGGGCAATGATGTTTGCTATTTCGAATTTGAGTTTTGATTTTTATTTTGTATCTGGATTAAAAGTTTAAATCTAATTGCTCATTATGTTGGGACGATTCTGTAGTTTCCTGTGTGATATCCGCTAAACCTACCGATACACCCACCAATCTTATTCCGCGACCATTGGCTCGCTCTAATGCTTGAGCCAACAACTCCTGAAACAAATTAATGGCTATCTCATCACTGCGATGCTCTATGGTAGTTTGTTTAAAATCGTTAAACTTTAGCTTCACCACTTGTTTATGGATCTGTCTGTCTTTAGCACTTCGGAGAACCCTAGCAATCAGCTCTTGAATAAGTTGTGGCATGACAGTATTACATTGCTCTAGGGTAAAAATGTCTTGTGCAAGTGTCGTTTCAACACCCACTGATTTACGAATTCTATTTGGGCTAATCAATCGATTATCAATACCTTGTGAACGCTCGATTAACACGCGGCCAAACTTACCAAATGCTCCAATTAACTTATCATTTGGGTACTGCTGCACATCACCGCACGTATTCAACCCTAATGCTGCCAATTTAGCCGAGGTAACTTTGCCCACACCTGGAATTTTATTTAATGTCAGAGGCTTTACAAAATCTGCGATAGCATCAGGCGGGATCACATACTGGCCATTAGGTTTATTCAAATCTGATGCTATTTTGGCTAAAAATTTGATAGGCGCTACCCCTGCAGATGCTGTTAGACCTGTGACTTCAAAAATCTCTTGCCGAATAGCCTTTGCAATCAAAGTCGCACTCCCCTTGCACTCATCACAATCGGTGACATCAAGGTAGGCTTCATCTAACGACAAGGGCTCAACCAAATCCGTATAACGATGAAAAATTTCTCGAATTTGAACAGAAACGGATTTATATACATCCATTCGACCGGGAACTAAGGTGAGATCGGGGCAAAGTTTAAGAGCGTGATAGCTCGACATCGCTGAGCGAACCCCAAATTCACGTGCTTCATAGTTACAGGTACTAATAACACCTCTGCGATCGCTTCGACCGCCCACAGCAAGCGGCTTACCGCGCAGTTCTGGAAAATCTCGCATTTCCACTGCAGCAAAATAACAATCCATGTCGATATGAATAATTTTTCGCATACTAGAGGTCATTGTTAATCAGCTTCAAAGGTGAGTGAGTTATTCAGTCCAGACAACATGATTACAAAAGGCATCACTGACATCTGTTGCAGTTTAAGTTAGGAGGTTATTTCTAAATAATAACTAAAACAGAAAACCATGTACACAAAATACTGTATATAAAAACAGTGCCAGTGTTAATACTTATCTCTGAGATTAGTTTAAGCATGAGCAACTGCCTTTTAAGCTATTGTTTATTGATTGGCTTTAATAATTAGGCAGAACGCTGAGAAAGCAAAACAATCAAAAATAAAAAAGCCCAAGCTGTTATAAACAGTTGGGCTTTGGCATTAAAATGTGTAAAACAAATTACATTTTAGTTTGTAGGTAGTTTTGTAAGCCTACACGGTCAATCAAGCGAATTTGTTTTTCTAACCAATACATGTGATCTGATTCTGTATCGTCTAGTAATACTTCTAAGATTTCGCGAGTTTGATAATCTTCTTTCGCTTCACACAGAGCAATCACTTCGCGTAAATGATCTGCAACTGCGTATTCGTAGTTAAGGTCATTTTTAAGCATTTCTTCTACATCTTTACCGATGTTTAAAGCTTCACGGCTTGCAACATCTGGTGTGCCTTCAAGGAATAAGATACGTTGCACAAGTTTTGCAGCATGAGCTTTTTCGTCATCTGATTCATGAAGAATACGAGTATATAATTCATCAAATCCCCAGTCTTCATACATGTGAGCATGTACAAAATACTGGTCCATAGCCGACAATTCACCTGTTAATAGTGAGTTAAGCGCTGCGATGACTTCTGAGTTACCTTTCATGATAAGTTCCTATTAATCTTTAATTTGTGATTGAAGGTAGTTTTGAATACCAGTTTGAACGATCAGTTCTTTTTGAGACTCAATCCAATCTAAGTGTTCTTCTTCATCTTCAAGTAAGTCTTCTAATAAATCGCGGCTAACGTAATCACGTTCTGCTTCACACAACTTGATCGTTTCGCGTAGCACGACTAATTGCTCAGTCAACGCTTGTTCATCACAATCAAGCATTTCTTCGCAGTGCTCACCAATACGTAACTTATCCAATTGTTGAAGATTCGGTAAGCCTTCCAAAAACAGTACACGCTCAATTAACTTGTCGGCATGCTTCATGTCTTGTATCGACTTTTTGTATTCTTTCTCGTTTAGGTTTTCTAAACCCCAATGCTTAAACATACGAGCATGTAAGAAATACTGGTTAATCGCAGTTAACTCACAAGTCAGTACACGGTTCAACTGACTAATTACTTTTGGATGGCCTTTCATGATTTTGTCCTTTAAATGCAAGATTGATCTGGATCAATTTCCAACAGAATAGTACATACGCTCACAAAACACAAATACCCTTTAAAATCATAAGCTTAATTATTGATAATCATTATCATTATAACTTAGGTTATTAACTAGGTTTAAAAATTCGCCTGTTTCAGTATCTTCAATAGAATCACGCTTCTACAGCTAAAGCTAAATATTTAAGCGTGCTAAAAATCACAAAATTTAGCAGAAATGATAACTCAAAGGGTAAAAAAATAGTTTTGTAAATATTGTAACCATGACGAATACACATTTTTACTGGCATAAAAAAATCCAGATAAACGGCTGTTTATCTGGACTTCAATTTGACACTCTCTTGTTAAAGAAAAATGTTACGTCACTGACTGTCAAACGAGTTCGAGTGATTAAATAATACGGTTTTGATTCAGCTTTGCTTCTCGCTCAGCTTCCGCCATACGGCGTTTACGCTTATCACATGGGTCATCACAGTCGCAGGCTTTTTCAATACCTAGTACACCTAAACCACCGCAGCTACCTTCAACCGCTTTTCTTTTAACGATATAGCCTACCGACATCAATAGAAAAAATAATAACAACACAACGAACGCTGCAATAAAGGTACTCATAATGTTCTCCAACGTTTACTTCTAATCTGGAAATATCGCTTAGTGGATCAAACTGTTTCAATTATATCGTATTTATTGAATATAAGGTGCATATGCTTCACTGTAAAACACATCATAATCATCACCATCTTTCTCAATCAGCATCACAGGTAAATTCTGTTCGTGAGCTAACGCTAAAGATGCTTCAGTACCTAACACCATCATAGCTGTCGCATAAGCATCTGCTGTCATGCTACTTGGGTGCAATACAGTTACTGAGGCTAATTTATGTTTAATCGGATAGCCAGTACGCGGGTCAATGATATGTGAGAAACGCTCACCATCTTCTTCATAATATATGCGGTAATCGCCTGATGTAGCCAGCGCCATATTACCTGGTTCAACAACTTGTTGAATCGCAGCGCCTTCAGTTGATGGTTTTTCAACAGCGATACGCCACGGAGCACCGTCATCTTTTACACCTTTTACGCTGATTTCACCGCCAATCTCAACCAAATATCCCTCAACTTGGTATTTGTTGAGCAAATTAGCTATTTTATCAACACCATAGCCTTTAGCTAAAGATGATAAATCCACATATAAATCTGGGTTGGTTTTTGTCAGTTTTAAGCCATTAATCGTAAAACCGTTGATATTGGCTTTGGCTTTTACTTTATCGATGGTTTCTTTAGTTGGGATATCAGTAGGTCTTTTATCCGGCCCAAAGCCCCATAAGTTAATCAGAGGGCCTAAGGTAATATCAAGCGCGCCATCTGTAACGTCGTATAACCTTACCCCTTCTTTAAAGACTTTAATTGTATCTTCAGAAACAGTGATACTTTGATTAATGCCAAGTTGGTTAAATTTAGATAATTCAGAATTTGCTCTATAAGTCGACATTTGGTCGTTAACTAGCTCAAGCGCAATATCAATTTCAGCTTGCAGCAATTGAGTCGTCGGCAAACGTTCGTTTCTAACTACCTTGATATGGTAAGTCGTGCCCATAGTATTGCCAGCAAGTGACACTATTTTATCTTCAGTTCCACAAGCCGTTAGTAATAATAAAACCAGGGATACAGTAATAGATTTTATAGAAATCTTTATCATCTCAAACTTCAAATTAGTGTTATCTAAAATAAAAAATTGCAGCTTACTGACTAGAGTGACCTCCGTGTCAGCGAGCTGCAATTTATGACGTTCAATGCCTTTTGGGTAATTGCTAATCTTATTGGATTAACGCATTAGCCACCAAAGTCATCGAGTAAGATGTTTTCATCTTCAACACCTAAGTCTTTAAGCATACCAATTACGGCTGCATTCATCATTGGAGGTCCACACATGTAGAACTCACAATCTTCTGGTGCATCATGGTCGCGTAGGTAGTTTTCATACAATACGTTATGAATGAAACCAGTATAGCCAGTCCAGTTATCTTCTTCTTGCGGATCAGATAACGCAACATGCCACTCAAAGTTTTCATTGGTAGACGCTAAACCGTCAAAATCTTCTACATAGAACATTTCACGTTTAGAACGGGCACCGTACCAGAAACTCATCTTACGCTTAGAGTTAAGACGCTTAAGTTGGTCAAAGATATGTGAGCGCATTGGTGCCATACCTGCACCACCACCAACAAATACCATTTCCGCATCAGTTTCTTTAGCGAAGAACTCACCGAATGGGCCAGAGATGGTGACTTTATCACCTTCTTTAAGACTCCAGATGTACGATGACATTTTACCACAAGGCAAGGTCAAATTACGTGGCGGTGGCGTAGCAATACGCACGTTCAACATAATGATACCAAATTCTTCTGGATAGTTTGCCATTGAATATGCACGAATTGTTTCTTCATCAACTTTTGACTCTAAGTTGAAGAAACCAAAGTGCTCCCAGTCCCCACGGTATTCTGCAGGTACATCAAAATCTGCATATTTAACATGATGAGCTGGTGCTTCAATTTGAATATAACCACCCGCACGGAAAGGTACAGACTCTTCACCAGGGATTTGAAGCTTAAGTTCTTTAATGAACGTAGCTTTGTTATCGTTAGAGATAACTTCACATTCCCATTTCTTGATGCCGAAAATTTCTTCATCAAGTTCGATGTCCATATCAGTTTTAACGTTAACCTGACAGGCTAAACGACAACCCTGACGAGCTTCGCCTTTGCTAATATGATCAAGTTCGGTAGGTAGAATATCACCACCGCCAGACTTAATATTAACTCGACACTGACCACATGAGCCACCGCCACCACAGGCACTTGATACGAAAATACCATTATCTGCTAACGCACCTAATAGTTTATTACCCGCACCCGTTTTAATTGCTTTATCGCTATCATCATTGATTGAGATAGTGATATCACCGCTAGCGACTAACTTAGATTTAGCGAATAAAATCACTAAAACTAAAATCAGTACGATGGCAGTAAACATACTCACACCTAGATAAACATCTATTGGAGTAGCGTTAAGAATATCCATTAACTTTATCCTTTAAGGTTCAAATTAATACGTCGTAAGGTCTCTCTTAAAGAGATACACCTGAGAACGACATGAAACCTAGCGCCATTAAGCCAGAAGTGATGAAGGTAATACCTAAACCACGTAAGCCTTTTGGTACATCAGAATACTTCATTTTCTCGCGTAGACCAGCTAACAATACAATTGCTAATGCCCAACCAATACCAGAGCCAATACCGAATACTAAACTCTCGCCAAGGTTGTAATCACGCTCAACCATGAATGAAACTGCACCAAAAATTGCACAGTTTACGGTGATCAATGGTAAGAAAATACCTAACGCGTTATACAAAGGTGGGAAATACTTATCTAACGCCATTTCCAAAATTTGTACTAAAGCAGCGATAACACCGATGAAGGTAATGAACTTCAAGAAGCTCAAATCTGCATCAGGAACACCAGCCCAAGCTAGCGCGCCTGGTGCTAATAATCCTTGGTAGATGATTTGGTTAACTGGTACAGCAATGGCAAGAACCACAATTACTGCTACACCAAGGCCCATCGCTGTGGTGACTTTCTTAGACACAGCTAAGAAAGTACACATACCCAAGAAGAAGGCTAACGCCATATTCTCAATGAATATCGAACGAATTAACAGACTAATATAATGTTCCATTGCGCTTACCCTTTTGCTTCTACTTGCTCTGGCTTATAAGTACGGATAATCCAGATCAACATACCGATCAAGAAGAACGCACTTGGAGGAAGAAGTAACAAACCATTTGGCTGGTACCAACCACCGTCAGAGACTTTGCTTAGGATTTCAACGCCAAATAATGAACCGTTACCAAATAGCTCACGGAAGAAGCCAACTGATAGTAGGATTGCACCGTAGCCTAAGCCGTTACCTATACCGTCCATAAAGCTCATTAAAGGAGGTGTTTTCATCGCATAGGCTTCTGCACGACCCATTACAATACAGTTAGTAATAATCAAACCAACAAATACTGATAATTGCTTCGCTACGTCATAGGCGTAAGCTTGCAATACTTGGTCTACCACAATTACTAATGAAGCAATGATGGTCATTTGCACAATAATACGAACACTACTTGGAATGTGATTACGTAAAATCGAAATAAATAAGTTCGAAAATGCCGTAACCGCAGTCAATGCTAATGTCATTACGATGGCTGTTTCCATTTTAGCGGTCACAGCTAGCGCACTACATACACCCAGAATTTGCAGAGCAATTGGGTTGTTGTTAATGATAGGTCCAGTTAAAACCTGTTTAAGTTCTTTAGCATCAGCCATTAGCTCAGTCCTCCATTGCGTGCTTTTTCGATAAAGCGTGCAAAACCTTCTTCACCTAACCAGAACGTCAGTGAATGCTGAACACCATTACTTGTCAGTGTTGCGCCAGATAAAGCATCAACACCATGAACTGAAGAAGCAATAGTTGGGATCTTAGTGACCTGAATAGCTAACTCGCCATTGTCGTCATAAAGTTTCTTACCTTGCCACTTAGCAACCCATTGTGGATTTTGAACTTCACCACCTAGACCTGGTGTTTCACCAGAACCAGTGAAGTCGTAATACACTAAGCTACGAATAGTATTCATATCAGGTTCAACAGCTAAGAATGCAAACATGGTTGACCATAAACCGTATCCTTTAACAGGAATAATGACAGTTTGTAGTTCACTGTTGTCATCTTTAACCAGGTAAATAACACCTTTGTTTGCCACACGCTTAACTGATGCAATATCATTTTCAGGCTTGAAAGATGTCGCTGGAGTACGCGCTGCTTTTTCAACATCAAAAGTATCAGCATCGCCATCAACGAAGTCACCGGTCTTTAAATCGACTAGGCGAGCTTCAACATACTTATTGTATGTTTCAATGATAACTTCTTTCTCTACTTTGCCGGCTTTAGTATCCACTAAGCCTGCTGCTTCAAGAATGTACTTTTGCTTATCTAGCAATTTATTTTGCTGTTGAGTCGGCTTTAATAACACTGCTGCTGTCGAAACAAACATTGAGCAAACAAAGCAAAGACCAACAACAACAAATAATGTTTTGCCGATTGATTCTTTATTACTGGCCACGTGAAATCCTCCGCTTAACATTTGCTTGAACCACAAAATGGTCAAATAAAGGTGCGAATAAGTTAGCGAATAGAATTGCTAACATCATGCCTTCTGGGAATGCTGGGTTAATAACACGAATAAACACTGCCATGGCACCAATCAGAAGACCGTAAGCCCATTTCGCATTATTAGTGAATGACGCAGAAACTGGGTCAGTCGCCATAAACATCATACCGAATGCAAAGCCACCTAAAACTAGATGCCAATACCAAGGCGTAGCAAACATTGCATTAGTATCACTACCGATAAGATTAAGCAGAGTTGAAACTGCAATCATACCCAGTAAAACACCAGCAATAATGCGCCAAGAAGCAATACGGGTATAAACGATAACCGCGCCGCCTAATAGGATAGCGAACGTAGACACTTCACCGACAGAACCTGGAATGAAGCCAAAGAATGCATCCCACCAATCTTGAGTGATACCGTATTCTAGTGTGCCCTGTGCAGCTTGGCTCAGTGCAGTTGCACCAGAGTAACCGTCAGCCACAACCCAAGACGTGTCACCAGACATGTTTAGTGGGTAAGCAAAGAATAGGAAAGCACGACCGGCTAGTGCAGGGTTTAGGAAGTTACGACCTGTACCACCAAACACTTCTTTAGCAACAACGACACCGAAGGTAATACCGAGTGCAACCATCCATAATGGAATTGTTGCTGGCAGCGTTAATGCAAACAGAATTGAGGTAACGAAGAAACCTTCGTTAACTTCATGGCCACGTACAGAAGCGAATAATACTTCCCAGAAACCACCAACTGCAAAGGTCACAGCATAGATAGGTAAGAACCAACAGGCGCCGTACCACATCAAGGCCGCTATGCCAGAGTCTGCTGTTAGCTCAGTACCGAATAAGCTAAATAGGCTGACTTGCCATACATCAGGAGTAGCAAAACCAGCAATAAGCGCATCTTGAGCTTGTAAGCCAACGTTGTACATACCAAAGAACATCGCAGGGAAAGTACACGCCCAAACCGTAATCATCATACGCTTAAGGTCAAGGTTATCACGCACGTGAGTGCTACCTTTGTTTACTTTACCTGGAGTGTAAAAAACAGTCGCAGCCGCTTCATAAAGGGCATACCACTTTTCGTACTTACCGCCTTTTTCAAATTGCGGTTCAATACGCTCGATAAAATCTTTCAAGCTCATTAGCCTTCCCTCTCGATCGTATCTAAACAATCACGCAGGTATGTACCGTAGTCATACTTGCCTGGACATACGAAGGTACATAATGCCAAGTCTTCTTCGTCTAGTTCTAATGCACCCAGTGCTGCTGCACCATCGTAATCACCAGAAACTAAATCACGAAGTAACATTGTCGGTAAGATGTCTAACGGAACAACACGTTCATAGTTACCAATCGGTACCATTGCACGGTCAGAACCACCAGTACTTGTAGTCATGTTGAACAGACCTGTACGGTTTAAGTGACCTAAGAAAGCACGAGTGATAGAGAACTTATCGCTGCCAGGCATTGCCCAACCGAATAATTCTTTTTCAGTCCCTTCAAGCAACAAACTAATTTGTTGATGATAACGACCAAGGAAAGCGTGAGGACCTGCTGCTTGACGACCACTTAAAACCGAACCTGAGATAACACGAACTGTATTACCTTCAACTTCACCAGCAGTAAGTTCAGTAGTGCTTGCACCTAGAACCGTACGAATTAAACGTGGGTTCTTAGCTTCTGGGCCACCAATAGCGATAACACGTTGAGTGTTAAGTTCGCCTTGAGTAAATAGCTGACCGATTGCAATCACATCTTGATAGCCAACATGCCACACAGTGCGTGTTGCAGATGCAGGAAGTAAGTGATGAATATGAGTACCCACTAAGCCAGCTGGATGTATACCAGCGAACTCTTCAACTTGAGCATTCCCAGAAGGAATGTCTGCACCAGGTGCCTTTGCAAGGAATACTTTGCCTTCAGTTAATTTTGCAAGCAGGGTTAAACCATTTGCGAAATCTTCTTTATGCTCAGCAATCACAATTGCAGGATCTGCAGCTAGTGGTTGGGTATCTATTGCGGTGACGAAAATACCAGCGGCGACAGAGTCGACTGCAGGTACTTTACTGAAAGGGCGAGTACGCAAAGCTGTCCATAGACCTGATTCAATCAAGTTCTCTTTGACAACAGCTGCATCTAACGTGTTTAAAGCGTCAGCACTGTATTGAGTAAAGCTGACTTTGTCGTCACCTTCCACTTCAATTACAACTGACTGAAGTACACGTTTCGCACCCCGGTTAATTTCTAATACAGTCCCACTAGCTAAAGCAGTATATTTTACGCCTAGGTTTTTTTTATCTTCAAAAATAACCTGGCCTTTCTTAACTTTTTCGCCAACCTTGATTTTCATCGTTGGACGTAAGCCAATATACTCTTCACCCAAAGTGGCGACATTCTTAATGGCTGGGCCATTATGGATAACTTGCTCTGGGCCACCTGCTAGAGGTAGTTCCAATCCTTTCTTTATTGTAATCATATCCACAAGCACTACGTTTGAAGGAAAGACAATGCGCCGCGTTCCTACCCAAAAAAAACAAAGTGTTAACAAACACTTCAGTGTTGAGCTAGCGCAGATTTATCACGGAAATGCGATCGCAATCACGCTGGTCGCGCGCATTTTACCCCAAAATGTGCGCTATCGCCACGAAAATAATAGGTGATTGAAATTTATGATTGTTCACTTTTAAACAATTGCACCTATTTAGGGTGTGGAAAAGACTGATATTAAGCGAAACGATGCAATAACTCAGTAACATGAGCACTATAGCATTAATTTTAAAAGAAATAATACAAGAAGTGGTTTATCATTTTGTTAACAAATGTAGCAATTAGCATAGGCTAAAACAGCCTATGCTAAAGCACTTTTAAAACAGTAAGGTAGGTAAAGTTGACGAGATTGTATTATTTTAAAAACGGCCCTGATAGCCAATGTAGCTCAACATTTCACCTTGAGAACTGATCCCTAACGTCGATTGCTGGCTCACTAAATCTTCATCTAATACATTTTCAACGCGAACATAAATTTCATGAACTTCCGAAAGATGATAATTAGCTGCAATATCGACTTTCCATTGGCCATCAATTTGCTCACCACCATTAAAAGCGGTCGCATAACCTAGTTCAGATTGATATAAGCCTTGCGCCATAAAACTAAATGAACCAAAGATCACACCACTACTTAACGCTAGTTGCTGTTCAGGCACCCAAGGTAACTGTTCGCCTTCCACATAAAGTCCAATTAAGTCATTAATCCCTGACTCACCAAACTCTGCTTGGCTATATTGATATTGAACAGAAATCGGAATGGCAAAGCTATCAAAGGTAAACTGGTAGTCCGCTGAAAAATCAACGCCATTCACTGTCACGTCTTCTATGTTTTCTTGAACGTAGCGCTGTGAATAATCACACGCCATGCTCCACATACAGCTGATATGCTGATTATCAAAATCTTGCATATAAACGTTCACGCCAAGGTTTAGCTTATCCGTTTGGTAAGTTAAGCCTAACTGATAATGCATCGACTCTTGAGCTTGTCTTGTGGCATTACCCGCAGCTGCGGCACTCCAAGCTTGCTTAGCTGCTAATGCCGCTTTCCAAGATCCTGTGGTATAAGCAATTTCAAGTGATGGGATCCAACCATCATCGGAAAAATCTGCGGCTTCAATTCCGTAAGCTTCAGTACTCACTTCACGAGTAGTGCTGACGTTTTCAAAGGCAAGCCCTAAGTTAAATGACAAAGCGCCATAATTTAACTTTGCATCCGCAGTGGTCGTGAATACGTTGACGTCATCAACATACGCAAGCACTGCTTTATCTACATTAATGCTAGACAGGCTTCTATCCTCACTCCATAACCAATCTTGCTGACCAAACTTCATTTCAGCTTTATCCGAATGAAAAAGTGCACCGTAAGTCACTTGATGCTCTCCGTAATGGCTCGTACCTTCCGTTTGTAATCCATAACCAGCGTAATGATTGTCTTCTAACATTGAAGAAAGGTTACTGGTTCCAACGGGGTTTGCATCAAAATCTGCAATGGCTTGTAACTCACTAAGACCAATAAAGCTGCCATCTAAAGCATTAAGCTGGGCTTTTTTCTCATCGTAAGATTGATAGTAAAAGTCAGACACCATTTGCGTGCCACCAGTCAAATCGACCACATGACTCACTTGATACTTATGACGTTTACCTTCTTGCTTGTCATTTTGAGTTGCTGAGTATCGTGTGCCAGGGCTTGCTGCCCAATCTTGCGCTGTTAAACCAACGTTAGAATATCCACTGTCAGCGTTAGTATACTGATACATAAACTCGGTTTGTTGAGGGTTGCGGGCCCCGACTAAACTGTCAGCATTAATCTTAAACATGATGTCTGTTTGAGTTTGCTCGTTATCAAAGCCACTAACAAACCCAGCTTCTTCTGCGGTATTTTGATAATCCACCGCTAACATCATGCCGTATTCTTTATTCAAACCACTGGCTATAGCACCAACATGGCCATCGCCATTTTCATTCACTTCAATATTAGCTCGACCGCTAAGTTCTTCAGAAGCAATTTGCGCACTGGTGTAATTAACATGACCAAATGATCCCATGCCACCTTTAGTCACATCCGTTAAGCTCAATGTCGAAATTTTACTTTGCAGGGCTAAATTCGGTTGCAGCACCAAATGAGGGGCAGCGTAAGGAGAAGGAGAAAAACTAACACGGTCTTGTGTAATAGTAACTCCGTTCATTGCGCCGCGATGTACTACTTCTGTGGTTTGACCATGACTACTTGGTAAAACAGTCATACCAGAAAACGCTAAGGGGATGGTACTATCTCGGTAATGTAGTGGAGCCGTCTGCGGCTGGGCTAGCACAACTGTATTGTTTGCTTCATCCATTGAGGCTGTAACTGAGGTTGCTGCAAAGCTTGAACCTGAATGACAAACAAAAAGCACAGCAGAAGCAATTACAGACAAGCTGAATTGACTTTTAGACATGATTAACTCCCAAAATACATCACCAGCATCGTTTAATTCGATGCTTTATTGTTATGAATAACATCCTATTATCAACTGATAACAATAACGTTTTCACACAAATAAGAACAGTATTTTAATAAATAATTAACCACTTAAAAACAAAGCGACCGAAGCCGCTTTTTATTACACTATATCTTGCTCACTCATTGATGCTTTAAAGTGTACCTAATA
Organism: Shewanella olleyana; assembly: GCF_023283825.1. Classification (GTDB taxonomy): domain Bacteria; phylum Pseudomonadota; class Gammaproteobacteria; order Enterobacterales; family Shewanellaceae; genus Shewanella; species Shewanella olleyana. The sequence continues at coordinate 75,291 of NZ_JAKILD010000008.1, forward strand.
TGTCTTCGCTTAGCTTAAGGTCATCATTACGATTGACGCTTACACCTGCAGCGATAATCGCACGAGCAATATCTTGCGCTTGCTCAAGCGAGTGCATTTCAAACGTGCCACATTGGTACTCATTTAATTCTGGAATTTCTGTTTGCTCAACCACGTTTAACACATCTTCCATAGCAGCTAACCAAGCATCTGCAACAGTTCGCTCAGACGGCACACCGATTAAGCTCATGTAAAAACCTGTACGACAACCCATTGGCGAGATATCAATAATCTCAACACTGTCACCATTTAAATGATCACGCATAAATCCAGCAAATAAGTGTTCTAGTGTATGAATACCACGTTCACTCAAGATGTCTTTATTAGGTGCACAAAACCGTAAGTCAAATACTGTGATGGTATCGCCCTTAGGTGTACTCATGTGCTTAGCTACACGCACTGCAGGCGCTTCCATACGTGTATGATCAACGGTAAAACTATCAAGTAAAGGCATTACACATTCCTTAAGGTTGGTAAAAATTCTGCTTGGCATCATAGCATCAAAATTAAAAGTGAACAGCTAAGCAAAAGTCTACGGAGCTTCATGGTTACCAGCTAGAAATGACAGAACCATGACAAGCATATTAAAAAGGCAAAATAATTTGGGCTAATTTGACGATAAGTAAGCGCTAATAATTGGAGAGTCTTCAGCAGAATGAAAGCTAAAACTAAGCAATAAAAAACCTCATGCAAAGATGAGGTTTAAGGGACAAGCTTATTTTTATCAGCGTTTTAGTCGCCGATACAATTAGCCTTTACAGTTGGGTGTTTTAGGCACAGCTTCAAGCGCTTGCCACTCTTCTTTAGTGTAAGCATTTATTGATAAAGCGTGAACACCATTAGCCAATTCTTCGGCTAAAACACCATTGACAGCGCGATGGCGGGAGATGAGACGTTGCGACTCAAACTCATCACTCACAACAACCACTTTAAAGTGTGTTTCTGAGTTAGGTGGTACGTGATGACGATTACTTTCATTCAACACGTCTAGATGGATGGGGCTAAAAGACTGGTTCAGTTTTTGGGTTATCACTTGTTCAACTGACATAACAAACTCTTTTTATCTACATCTGAAAGGGTGAAGACTACTGCTTAACGTTTCAAAAATCAAACCTGCATTAATTCAATAAGAGCTGTTTGGCAAAAAGTTGTTACAACGCAAACTTGCTCACTTTTTAGTCCAATTTTTCAACATGAAAACTAATCATGAAACCCTTTGATTAACTTTCGAAAAGTATAATTTAGCCTAGGCTGACTAACTTTCATCCGTCTAGGAACACTATGTTGCCAATTCTGTTGCATACCGCCATGCATGATAAGCAAATCGCCTGACGCTAATTCAAAGCTTTGCTTCTTTTTAGTTAGCTTGTGCCTTAATACAAAGGTCCGTGTTGCCCCTAAACTAATAGACACTATGTCAGTGTTTGGTTCGATTTCGGCTTCATCATCACTATGCCAGCCCATGCTATCAAGGCCATTTTGATAACGGTTCACCAACACGCCATTTGTATCGATACCAAATTGATCCAGTAATTGCCGTCTCAGAACCGCTAAACCTTCTGGCCAAGGGGTTGGTGTCACCAATAATGAGGAATAACGATATGCGCACCCCTTATCTGCAAACCACACTTGGCTGCGTGGTATTGGGTGCTGTTTACCAAACACAGTTATCTCAGGTTGCTCGAACGGATAATTTAGCGACTCTTTGAGTAATGCTTGTTGTTGCTCTATGCCTATAAAGCCCTTTATAAAAGTAACAGGCGCAGTTAATTCCTCATGCTTAGGACTGAGGTTTTTATCTTCTTTATCTGACAAGAGACCTAAGCCAAGTTGCCTCATATATGATTACCTGTTGATTTATAATATGTTTGAATTTTGACAATCTCACTATTGTGACTAATTCTTTAGTATACAAATAAACATTTTTACATGTTTTTAATATTCAGCCTCGATATATTATGAGAACCTAAATTCAATGATGCTACTGAGGCGTTAACAATGTCATATTGGCTAAAAAGGGAGTTGAAGTGTGAACAAAATTGATAATGGTATTTTATCGCATTTATGAATTGGATACGTATCCTAGCTATCGGCTTTTTCTGTTGGTTGAACTCTTATCAAGTTCAGGCTGAAGTAGTGCATTTATCCGAAAATCATCCAGCTCCAATTGGTTATTCACTTTCACAATTTGTTGAACAAGAAAGACTCAACGCTTCCCAAGCCTATGAAATTTACAAAAAAGGCCACTTCTCTCCTGTTAATCAAAGTATCAGTAACTACGGCATTAACGCTAAACCCATTTGGCTTAGCCTGACCATTGAAAGTGATGCCATAGAGCCCGTTAATAGAATACTCCATATTGATAATTATTGGCTCGATGAGGTTAGTGTGTTTTGGTTTAATGATGACAAAATAGCGCATTTTGAACACCAAGGTGACTTATCGCTTTTTTACCAGCAAACCACCATGCAACCGAGCTTTAATTTTAATTATCAATATCCTCAAGGTAAAACAAATGTACTCATTAGAGTGCAAACACCTGATGCCATGGTGATCCCCGTTTACTTGTTCAACCAAGCAGAAATGGCACAAAAAAGCGCATTTAATCATTACAGTTATGGATTCCTCTATGGCGCAATTACTGCGTTATTAATTTATAACTTCATCCTCTTTATTGGTCTTAGGCTAAAAAGCTATTTATTTTATAGTCTGTATTTATTTAATTTTTTACTTCTCCACTTTGCCTACAGTGGCCACGGTTCATTGTGGATTTGGCCTAACTCCCCGATATGGCAACAATGGTCAATCCCGCTACTCATGGTCACCTTTTGCACTAGTGGAATATTATTTGCCTGCCATTTTTTACGACTTAAATATCAGCTGCCAACCCTCAATCGTATCTTAAAAAGCTTATGTATTATTTTTCCTGCGTTAATGCTAGTGGCTGTGTTACTGCAAGATAGAGTGCTCGGACTTATTTTTGCTTTCGATCTTATGCTGCTATTTAGCGGCTTGATGATTGTGTTAGGTGTGTTATCGCTAAACTTTGGCAATATCTCAGCTAGGTTTTTCCTCATAGCCTCTATTTCATCAATGTTGGGTGTAGCACTTACTTGCTTAGCTGTTTGGGGTTATATCCCCTTTAATAATTTTACCTACCGCGCCGCAGAAGTTGGATTTTTTATCGATGTATTACTACTGGCACTTGCATTAACTGAACGATTTAGACGAGTTGAGAATGAGAAGACGATTGCTGAGAAAATGGCGAATATGGATCCTCTAACCCGTTTGAATAACCGCCGAGCATTCTATCAACTCGTCGAACCTTTATTTACAGAAGAAAAAATACAAAAATCTGCTTCTATATTAATGATTGATATTGATCGCTTTAAAGCCATTAATGACAATTATGGACATAATTTTGGTGATGCGGTATTAGTGAAAATTGCAGCTCTAATTAGAGATACATTACGCAAAGATGATGTATTAGCACGCTGGGGCGGTGAAGAGTTCATAATTTTCTTACCCCACACACAAGAGCAAGAAGCCAATACTCTCGCTGCTAGGCTCTGTGAAAATATCGCTAAGCTGCCTTTTAGCCAAATGCAGCATAAAGTGAATGTTACTGCCAGCATTGGGATCGTGACCAGTTGCAGCGCCATCAATCAACTGTCGATGTTGATTGAAGTAGCAGATAAACATCTATATCAAGCAAAACGTTCTGGTCGAAATCAAATTTGTGCAGGCCGTGTTTCAGAGCCTAATAGCATAACCAGCTAACTTGCTAACTTGCTAACTTGCTAGACTAAGATGTCACACACTCGACGCTAAGCTATTTCGATGTCGAGACTAACGCAAATATCTTCGAGATTTAACTCTATCCATTGCGGGTTAATCGGCCCCCAATCAATGAGTTGATAGTAGCCAGCATTATGACGTTCACCATCTTGAACAAACTTTATTTCCACTCCAATATCTAACATGGCTGCTAATGTATCTTGAATGGTTCTTCGTGGCATTTTAGTTAATTGATGTAAGGATAATAAATTGTGCTGCTGCTGATGAATTAAGTGGCACAAGAAAATTTTTCGCAAAAAGGCTTTATGAGCCTTTGAAATCGGTTGGGGAGCGATCGCTTGAGCAACACTTAAAGAGTGAGAAGATTCCATAAATACTATTTCCATGTTTAGATATAAACAAAGTAATAGATTGCACTTTGATTAGAAAGCAGTTTTTAGATTTAATTATTTAGAATAGCCTCTGTATTGGCGCACATTCTCTAACCATAAATAGTACTCTAAACCATAAATAGTGCTCTGTTCATAGATAGTGCTCTAAAGTTTACAAAAATCCAGACATAGCTAAACAAAAACACGATAAGGACAATCAATGACTTCAAAGTCAGACTTACCTACTTCTTCCCCCGAGTTGTCCACGGCCAAAGACTCTCAAGCGCCAGAGGTATCGGAGCTGGATCCACAACAAAAGAAAGTGCAAGAGGAGTCCAAACAAGATCCGTTGCAGTTTCAGAAGCCAAACGATAAACAGTTAATTGACACTTCAGAGTGGACGCCTTATACCGATTTAATACTTCAAGCGGTTGATAAAAATTACCCCAAGCAAATTGCACTGCAAACAGCAGGATTAGTGTTCATCATTATTACTGCTGTAATGTTCATCATGAACATAAAAGAGCAAGCAGGTTTAACTGTTTCATTAAAAGTAATTTCAGTAATTGGATTATTTGGTTTTATTGCGGTTTATCTACAATATAAAGCGGCAAAGAACCTGTGTTACGGCGTGCTAGAGCATGAACTTGTGGTTCGAAAAGGGCTTTGGTGGATATCTACAACTACACTGCCGTTTACTCGATTACAGCATGTCAGTCTGTCACAAAACCCACTACAAAGACGGTTTTCACTTGCAACGTTAAAGTGCTTTAGTGCCGGTAGCGGCGCGGCAGAAATTTACTTACCTGGATTACTATTTAATACTGCAGAACACCTCAGACAGCATTTATTGAATAAAGCGACAATTCATCAATCCGCTTCAGATCAATCAGGGTCCCATCAATCTGCGTCAGGGAACTCTAGCCAAGCAGAACAAGATACCGATATTCAAACAAAAACGGTTAATACAAATAGCAACAAAACCAGTGTTCCTTCAGAGTTGACTGAGAGTGACCCAAAAGATGACTAAGCCAAACACTCCACTATCGCCCTCTCAACAAGTCGATGCTAAAAAGAGCTTTAGTCAGTGGCAGTCCCTTTCCCCTTGGTCAATGCTCAGCTTTAGTTTTGGAGCGACAAAAGCAATTTTAACCAATGGTTACGCGCTCATTCCTATTTTTTTTGCTGGCTGGCAAAATGGATTTAACCTGCAACTTGGTGTTATTGCCGCCTTAATCATGATGACGCTATTGAGTATCTTTGCCTTCATCCAATGGCGTAAATATCGCTTTAAGCTTAATACACAACAACTCAATATAAAGCGTGGATTACTGTTTACTCGTAAAGATGAGATCCCGTTTAACAAAATTCAAAATATCCGTTTTGAACAACCTTTTTATTTTAAGCCGCTTAAGCTAGGCACTTTAGTGATTGAGACTGCTGGTTCTAAAGATGATGAAGCGCATTTAGCCGCCCTTAATGCCAAGGATGCGGCGTTAATCAAACAGCAGTTATTACAATTAACGCCTGATGCTAATCAGTCAGATTTAAATCAAACACTCAGCACAAATAGTCAATCAGCAGATGACAGTGAAGTTGAAAGTCACGCTAAGGGGCAGACAAACTCCCCTAGTATCACGCTGGTTTTTAAACGTGATTTAAAGCAATTAGTTCAATTCGGGTTTTATCAAAATAATCTAATCTGGTTAGCTGTTATCGCAGGGCCAATAATAGGTCAAGTAAACTGGGAGGAGATTGCTGAAATACCCGTTATCCAGCAAATTTGGACAAGGATAGTGAGTTTTAGCGGTGAAAGCATCGCCTTGCAAGTTGCCAGTGGCGCGCTGCTATTTGTGTTCATTTACTGTCTATTCTCACTAATATCGATTCTCGCTGCGGTATTAAAATACTATCCCTACCGTTTAGAAAAAAGACAGCAAACCTTACAGCGCAGCGGCGGAGTGATATCTCACCAACAAGATGCATTAGCGATTAAACGAGTTCAATTACTGCATTTTTGTCAGCCAGTGCTTGCGCGGATTTTTGGGGTATGGACCCTTTACTTAAAACAAGTAAAAGGCCAAGAGGTAGAACAAAAAGCAGCGCAACATATGCTATTGCCTACCGTTAAAACAGCAGAAATCGCAGCTACATTGAATAAAATCCCTGAGCTGGCTGTAGGAAATCAGGGCATTCCTAAAAGCTACCAAAGCATTGCTTTAGCATGGTTTACAAGACGTGGCTGTATCGCTTTTTTACCTGCCGTTTTACTCACTATAGCTGAAGGAGTAACGGTAGTTACACTCGCCATTTGGTTAGCGGCTTTAATCATAATGGGATTAACGTTTTTACGATACAAGCAGTGGGGTTATGTCATTGAAGCTGATGCTGTCTGGCAACACACAGGCCTTTTAAGTCGCAACTGGAAAAGAATTCCTTTTAGTAAGGTGCAGCATGTATCGATCACTCAAACAAAGGGGCAAAAGAGCAAAGGCTATGCCTATCTCACTTTAGGGCTTGCTAGCGGGAGCTTAACCCTGCCCTATATCAACCAACAAGATGCGCATCTCATCGCGGAAAAAGCCATGATACGCACCAAACTTGATTCGAGTAATTGGATTTAACTTACTATAAAGCTAAAGCTTAGTGATAAGTTACAGGCACCAAAGAGTAATAAGCATTTGAGCTACTAGATTTAAGTAGCTCAAGCCTTCACTAACAGGATATTTTGTGGTTTACAGCTGTAAAAAGCTTATACCTACTTAACCACTAACACAGGGCAATCAGCTTGATTAGCCACTTCTTCAGCCACATTGTCATGTAAGAAATGTGCAAGACCGGTTCTGCCATGGCTTGCAATAACAACCATGCCGATATCACCACTATTGGCTTCTGCTACAATCTCTTCAATTGCATCACCGCGTCTAATGAGGGTTTCAATTGAGAGATCTGTTTGCAACTCAGATAGTAGGCTGCGCATTTTTTCAGCTGCTGCCTCTTCCATGCTTTTAGCGAGCTCTTCCGGCGTTATTGCCAAGATCATATAGTTCTCATCACCTAGAGGCTGATCGACTACATGTAATATGCGGATCCCAACTTGATATAAATTGGCCATTTCTATGGCATAACGTAAAGCATGTGATGCGGTTTCAGAAAAGTCTGTCGGCCATAAAATATTACGTGAACGCATAGTGATTCCCTCCTGCAGATTGAAAGACAGATAAATGATTTACCTATATTGTTCAGATAAGTCATCGTTATCCTTATCGTCACCGAGATTGATTAAACCTATAACAGGTTAACGATACTCTATATGAATGTACCAAATTTGAATGTACCAAATTTGAATGTACCAAATATGAATATACCAAGGTTTTTTTAAATACGCTTAATCATTACCCTTACAAAATCGATACGTGTCGATTTACCTTTAGTTAAGTCTTTGTAAAGTCGAACTATCACAACAGATTGAGTGGCCTTTCTTGTTAATTCCCCGTTATTAAAAGTGTAGTGTAATTCTTAAAATACCGCTTTGATGTAGCGCAAAATGCTGCTCTAATTTTAAACAACTTGCCATTTCCTCAATAGTGAGCCATAGTAAACCGACTAATCAGTCGGTTTACTTTTAACCATTACAATTTAGCCATTATCCGCTTTAGGTTTAATGCTAGGAGATCTTATGAATATGGCAGTCAGTGAAAATCAGCAAACGGCATTGCAGCAGCTACTTGAACAGCAACGCAATGCGTACCTTTCAATGCCAGCTCCTAGTTACCACAGCCGAATCGATAAACTGAATAAGCTAAAAGCTAGACTACTTAAATACAGCGATCAATTCGTCAATGCATTAGCGGCTGATTACGGCCATCGCTCAAGTAACGACACCATGATTTCAGACATCATGCCGTGTATTAATAATATTAATTACACCACAAAGAAACTTAAATCATGGATGAAGCCTGACAAGCGTCATGCGGGTTTATTACTTGCACCCTCTTCTGTAACGGTTCACTACCAACCACTCGGCGTAGTAGGCATTATTGTGCCTTGGAATTTTCCGGTAATGTTGGCTGTAGGCCCTTTGATTACCGCGATTGCTGCGGGTAATCGCGCCATGCTTAAAATGTCAGAGTTCACCCCAGCCACTAACCAAGTACTCACGACTTTACTTGCAGAAATATTTAATCAAGATGAAGTGGCTGTTATTGAAGGTGAAGCTGATATTGCCGCTCAGTTTTCGGCGCTGCCGTTCGATCATATGTTGTTTACTGGCTCAACCACTGTTGGGCGCCACGTTATGCGTGCAGCTGCTGATAATTTAACACCAGTGACACTAGAACTAGGTGGTAAATCACCTGTTGTTATAGCGCCAGATATTGATATTGCCACAGCAGTCGAGCGACTCATCTATGGTAAGTGTTTAAATGCTGGCCAAATCTGTGTCGCACCTGATTACATTTTATGCCCAGAAGATAAGGTTGATGAACTCATCAGTGAATATCAAAAGCGCTTCAATAAGATGTACCCTGACTTTGCCTCTAACCCTGATTACGGCAATGTCATTAATGAACGCCAATATTCGCGTTTATTAGCTGTATTGGAAGATGCTAAACAAAAAGGTGCGGTGATCCACTCTGCGACCGAATACAATATTGATGCTAATGTTCGTAAATTACCGACACAATTAATCACAGCCACCAGCGATGACATGACTGTGATGCAGGAAGAAATATTTGGCCCATTACTGCCGATCATCAGTTATCAAAATATCGATAAAGCCATTGACCACATTAACCAAAATGAGCGTCCTCTAGCGCTTTACATCATGAGTTTCGATAGTGCGACACAGCAACACATTATTCAAAACACCCATTCAGGTGGTGTTTGTATTAATGAGACAGTATTCCATGTTGCTGCTGATGACGCGCCATTTGGTGGTATTGGTCCATCAGGTATGGGTCATTATCATGGCAAAGAAGGCTTCTTAACGTTCAGCCATGCTAAAACAGTCTTAAAAAGCGGTAAATTCAACTCTGGTATATTTGTGCACCCACCTTACGGCACAAAAATCCAAGCATTATTAATGAAGATGTTTTTACGATAAGCCATTTTCAATAGATTGCCTCTTGATTCAATAAGCTGTGGATTCAATCTATCCATCAATGGCTTATTGTCTCAAAAAATGGAGAATGCATTACAAGTGATGCTTCTCCAAACTTTGAGGACCCTTAAAACAATCAGCAGAACAATCTTTAGAACAAAAATTAGGAAAACCTATGGCAAATACAATGAAGTTAACCAAAACGGACAAAAAACAGGCGATACTCGATGCCGCATTGATACTTTTTGTTGAGCAAGGTTTCCACGGTACTTCTACTGCCTCTATTGCTAAAAAGTCAGGGGTTGCCACAGGCACCTTGTTTCATCATTTCCCCACTAAAGAAGCGTTATTAAATCATTTATTCGTAGCCGTTAAGCAAGAGTTTGCCGACTCAATTACTGCTTCAATGGCCGAACCAGCAGTTGATGAAGTGGCCATTCAATTAAATGATGACACTATTACAGGCTCAACTGAATTGAATGCCAGTCAATCTCTTTCAGCTGACGTTAATTCTTATCATGTAGAGAATGCAGCAATGCTAAAATACAGCGCTAAGCGTTTATGGCAGCATGCTATCGACTGGGCGTTGCTTCACCCTATTAAACAGAGATTTTTCTTACAGTTTTCACTGTCATCAGAAATTGATGCAAAGATCCGCTCCCAAGCCATGAACAGTATTTTGCACTTTATCATTGAACTTATTGCCAAAGGTCAGCAGCTTAATATTGTTGCTAACTTCCCATTAGCACTAATGCTAGAAAACTGTCACGGACAATATCTCGCTGCCATTCGTTACTTTACTGATAATCCGCAATGGGGCCATGATAAGAGTCATCGTGATGCGAGCTTTGAATTGTTTTGGCGTTCCATGAAGGCCTAAAGACTGTAGCCCCTCTCCTAATGAGCAATGCATTAACAACCACTGCCGACGTCAATTTGCTCGAACATTATAATTCGCTCAAACATTACCATTAAACACTATTGCATTTTTAACAAAAGTCATTTGTAACAATTGCCATTTTTGATAGTTAAGTTTGCCGTTAAGATAGCTTCAATTCGCAATTCATTGAGTAAATATCATGACAGCAGCACTCTTTAATCCTATTAAACTTGGTCAATTAACGCTGGCTAATAGAATCGTAATGCCTCCAATGACTCGTTCTCGAGCCAGTCAACCAAATGATAATGCTAACGAGATAATGGCCACTTACTATGCGCAGAGAAGTAGCGCTGGCCTTGTCATTGGTGAAGGTACTCAAATATCACCTATGGCGAAAGGATATGCTTGGACACCCGGCATTTACTCGGATAAACAGCTGTCAGGATGGAAAAAGGTGACTGATGCAGTACATGCCAATAACGGTATTATGTTTGCCCAACTTTGGCATGTGGGTCGCGTCACTCACCCAGATAATATTAATGGTCAGCAACCGATATCTTCATCTGCCATTAAAGCTGACAACGTTAAAGTCTTTGTCGATGGTGGGGACAATAACCCAGGTTTTGTTGATGTGGTTGAGCCCCGTGAAATGACTAAAGCAGATATACAGCAAGTAGTCGCTCAATTTAAACAAGCTTCGCTTAATGCCATTAAAGCTGGCTTTGATGGCATCGAATTACACGCTGCCAATGGTTACTTAATTAATCAATTTATTGATTCTGAATCTAACCATAGAACAGATGAGTACGGCGGTTCACTTACCAATCGTTTACGTTTTTTAGATGAAGTGATCAGCGCAATGGTTGAAGCCATTGGTAGCGACAAAATTGGCGTTCGCTTAGCCCCTTTAACCACATTAAATGGCACGGTTGATGCGACACCAGAACTCACATATACCGCTGCAGCTAAATTACTTAATCAACACAATATCGCATATATCCATATCGCTGAGGCTGATTGGGATGATGCGCCAGTGATGAGCACAGAGTTTAAACAAGCGCTTAGGGAAGCATTTAACGGAATAATGATTTATGCCGGTAAATACACCACCCAAAGGGCTGTTTCTGCCATTGAATCTGGGCTTGCCGATATGATCGCTTTTGGGCGCGCTTTCGTAGCTAATCCTGATTTGCCCGCCAGAATTAAACATGGCCAGGCTTGGGCAAAACATAACCCTGAAACCCTATTTGGCGGCGATGAAAAAGGATTAACCGATTATCCGGTTTTCTCGTAATTAGCTCACACTCTCTTTAGATCAGTATTATCATTACGAACTAATATTGCCTGAGCAAAAGAGTTCGGTAAAAGTTAGGAATTAATATGTTATTTTCAGAATTTCCCTTAGCAGGCAGCACTCTAGCCAATCGAATTGTAATGGCACCCATGACACGTTCGCGCACCTCACAACCTGGTGATGTGCCTAATGATTTAATGGCATCTTATTATCAACAACGTGCATCCGCTGGGCTTATTATTGCTGAGGGGACACCTGTTTCTGCGGTAGCCAGAGGCTATTCGTTAACCCCTGGTATTTATACTCAAGCCCATATTGATGGCTGGAAAAAAACCACCGATGCGGTGCACCAACAAGGCGGAAAAATATTTCTGCAGCTATGGCATGTGGGTAGACGTTCCCACAGCGATATTGCAGGTGAACAACCCGTTGCGCCTTCTGCAATAAAGCAGCCTGATCAAGTTTATGGTCCATTGCCCGAGGGCGGATTTGGGATGGTTGAAACCTCAATCCCAAGAGCCATGACAATTGAGGATATTGAGAAAACAATCGCAGACTTTGTTCAAGGGGCTAAAAATGCCATTGAAGCTGGATTTGATGGGGTTGAATTACATGGCGCCCATGGCTACCTAATAGATCAGTTCATCCGAGAAGTTAGCAATCAACGCCAAGATCAATACGGTGGTAGCCAGCAAAATAGACTGCGTTTTCCACTTGAAGTGATCAATGCCGTTAATGATGCTATTGGCGCAGATAGAGTGGCTATCCGTTTATCTCCATTAGTGGGTGAAGGCTTTAAAGAAACTGATAGCGATATTATTGAAGTCACTGAGCTGCTACTGAAACAACTTGCTCCTATGAAGCTTGCCTATGTACATTTTTCAGAAAATATTGGTGATTATACTGAAGCAACTGATAGTTTCAGACAGCGAGTTCGTAAAATCTATCCAAACCCAATTATGGTAGCAGGTAAACTTAATCAACAAAGTGCCCAGGCGCTTCTCGACAAAGGTTATGCCGACTTGGTCGCATTTGGCACTCCTTATGTCACCAACCCAGATTTGGTAGAAAGGTTTAAACATAATATTGCACTGACAGAGTTTGACGCTGATGCAAGATTAACGCTTTATGGTGGTGATGCCACAGGTTATACCGACTACCCTGCAGCAACCTAAGCTCAGCTTTTTTTGATTCAATCCTGTTCAATCTATTTGGATCCAGCTTTATTAAAGCTGGTCTAAGTTTAAGTCTACATCAAAACCAAACAAAAACGCTTATCGTGCACTGGCTACGATAAGCGTTTTTTATAGATTAAAACTGCACTAAAAAGCTTGAAAGAAAATGCCCAAGGCACTGAATATTCCCACAAACCATGCGATTGAGCGCATAGTGGCAATCCCCTTCAAATAAAGTAAGTGATAACTCACCCGCGCAATAACATGCACAATCGCCAAGGTAGAAACTAATGGGCTGACCTTATCTGTTGCTATGACCACTAGGCAGCTGATACCAAAAATAAGCAAAGATTCGAATGCATTTTGGTGTCCAGCCAACGCTCTTGCTCCTGCACCCGTTAATTGTGCTTGTTGGGATCTTGGATGCGCATTGTCATAGCCTCCTAGCTTTGCCATGGCAACGGCCACAGGTCCTTTAGCTAAATAAGGTAATAGCATCGCGATGAATAAACAGATAAGTAAAGTTTGCATATATGCTTCCCAGCTTGGATAAATAATAAGTCGTCAGTTAAGCATTTTTTTCAACGATTAGACAGTGCTTAATAATCGGGCGCGAATATATTTACCTCGATGGTTTGCTCAGCATCAGTACTCACTTTTTAAATGTTATCGACAAAACCTTTCACTTTAGGCGTATCAAATCTGAAGTAGCACTTTATCGTTTTCAATTAGGTAAAATTGATCTTCACTATTTAGACTTAATCAGTCGCTTTGGCTGTGACTATGACTATGACTATGACTTAGGTAACCAAAGCTTGACACTCAGCCCACCCTCTGCACGATTTTGCATGGTGATATGCCCGCCATGGGCTTCAACAATTTCACGACAAAGCGGCAAACCAATCCCTGTGCCAGACTGCTTAGTTGAGTAAAAAGGTAATAACGCTTGAGATAAGACTTCGCTGGACATCCCAATACCATGATCTTCAATGATAATAACAATGCCGGATACTGGATGTGTCACATCTTGCATAGCTAAAGTGACCAACTCTGTTTCTGAGCCAGATTCATGGGCATTTTTAAGCAAATTAATCAATACTTGTTCCAGCTGCACACAGTCTAATTCAAGTGACACCTTAGGTAATTCAGACGTTAACTTGAAAGGATATTGCTGAGCTAATTGCTTCACTAACTGAGCCCAATCAACCGGAGCTTTTCGTGGCAGTGGCAATTTAGCAAATTGAGCATAGTGAGAAATAAACTGACTTAAATGAGCGGTTCTGTTTTCAATCGTATCAAAGATTAATCCTAACTTGTCGTTGCCAACATCTTTAGTTAGTAGCCTTCCTGAATTCACCATAGAAGCAATAGGCGCGACTGAGTTATTCAATTCATGACTGATAATTCTGATCACTTTTTTCCATACCGCCACTTCTTGACGGTTGAGCTCTTTGGTTAATTGTTTGAGTAGAATCAAATGATGCTGTTGATTATTTTGGCTAAAACTGCCCCGAGAAATATGCCATGACTCCAACTCTTCTGCACCCGTTGTCGTATTAGACGCATTGGTTGTATTAATTGAAAATAAGCCTTCATGCTCACTATTAAGCGCCTCTTTTAACGCATTTGGCAGTTCGGCGATTAAGTCACCCAGCAGCATTCCCTCAATACGAACGCCTTGATTAAATAGGTGCCTCGCTGCATCGTTGGCGTAAATAATTCGCTGATTATCATCCACCAGCAACATAATGTTAGGTGAGTTTTGAATGACTTTATCTAACATCAATTCTCGCTGATAGATAAACTGCCTTTCACTACGCAGTTTAGCGGATGCTTGGTTATAGAGTTCGGCAAGGGAGTCGAGTTGTGGCTCGCCATAACCATGAAGCGATACACTAAACTCATTATCTTTAAAATTGAGTAAACCAACTTCAAGTGCTTGTAAACTGTCATGTAAAGTTCGGGTCAGCCACATACTCAACAAGAAACAGACTCCAGCAGCAACCACAATAGCAAGCCAAAGCTGTTCTTCCCCCAAACTAAACCAAACCGTCCAACCACATAGACCACTTAAAGCAACGCTTAACAAGTTACCAAGTACTAACTTACTGCGTAATTGAAGCGTTTTTCTCATGGGTTTCATTCACTTTTATTAGTCATTTAAGCGTTATTATTAAGCCAGTTTACGGTTCTAAATGTCACGAGTCAGGATTAATACTACTTGGAAGATAGGCCATATTTGTCCATGCGCCGATAAAGCGCTTGGCGGCTTAACCCTAACGATTTTGCTACTCTCGCGATTACACCATTATGGGCTACCAATGCTTGCTCGATCTGCTGCTTATCAGGGTCGACTGGTTGCGCTGGTTGCAAAGTTTCAGCGAGCTCTTCGCTAGATTGCTTTTCTCGACTAAGTTCGCGATTAGGTTTGCGATTAGATTCGCGACTAAGCTCTCGATTAGATTCTTGATTATGTTCACGCACTTGATTAAGTGTTTGATGAGTCTGTGGCGACAAGCCTAAATCGGCCAAAGTCAGTAAAGCATTGCTGGCTAATAACACGGCGCGTTTACACACATTTTCAAGCTCTCTGACATTGCCCGACCAAGCATGATTTAACAGTGCTTGCTGCGCTGGTTTATCAAAGCTAAATTCATTGCCAACAAAATATTGGGCTAAGGGTAAAATATCATCAACGCGCTGATTAAGCGGCGCTATAGCAAGTTCAATGACATTTAAACGATAAAACAAATCTTCTCGAAAACTACCGTTATTAATGTCATCAGCTAAATCGGCATTGGTCGCACTTATCACCCGTACGTTCACTTTGCGGGTTTGATGACTACCGAGACGCTCAAACTCACCCGTTTGTAATACTCTAAGTAACTTTACTTGTCCCGATAACGGCAGGTTGCCAATTTCATCTAAAAATAAGGTACCGCCATCAGCTGCTTCAAATCGACCAATACGGACTTTATTCGCCCCAGTGAAAGCGCCTGCTTCGGCGCCAAACAGTTCAGCTTCTAATAAATCCATTGGCAGAGCGCCAATATTGACCTTAATGAAAGGCTTATCTTTTAATAAGGAATTAGCTTGAACGATATCGGCAATCTTATCCTTACCCGCACCATTGGGACCGGTGATCATCACTGACACATCGGATTTTGCCACTTGTAATGACAGGTCAATACAGCGCTGCATCGCGCCACTACCAAACACCATCCCGCATAAATCTGCGTCATTAATGGCACTCATTCGCTCTGAGTCGACTCTTGTCAGTTGGTTATTTTGCTTAGAAAGGTGATAAATCGATAATAGATTATTAATGCTCGTGAGTAGCTTGGCGTCATCCCAAGGTTTGCCCATGTAATCGGCAGCGCCCGCTTTAACTAACTCAACGGCGGTTTCTAATTGAGTCCAGGCTGTCATCAGAATAATCGGTAAATTGGGCTGTTGCTGACGTAAGGTATAAAACAGCTGCTTGCCCTCTTCACCTGAAGTGGTGTCGCGCGTAAAGTTCATGTCTTGGATCACTAAGCTAATATCTTGCTTAGTGACAATGTCGATTGCCTGTTGCGGGGTTTCACAACTCAATGCCTTATAGCCATGAATGTCCAACATCAATGTTAGTGCACTACAAATGGCACTGTTGTCATCAACGACTAAAATACTGTCCATGGGTGTCTAGGTACTCTATTAATGTAAACTTAAGTTATTCAGATAACGCTACCGTAAAACGATAAATTTTACGAGTAAATAGGTAACGACTGAACAACTGAGACGATTTAATAAAGCTGAGATAAAAATTCACTTGTAACCTTTATCCCAGCTCTAAGTTTTAAATCATTATAACCTTTGCTTTACACGCTGCGAGTTGCCATCGCAGGTGATATTTTGGCCGCCTTCATCGCTGGCACTATGACCGCCAAAGTAGTAACCACTAACAAACCTACAATAGCCGCTATTGGATAGCTAATGGGTAACATAGGCAAACTGTATAAACTCATCAGCTGCTGGCCTAGTTGCAATGACAGTAAGCCACCGATGATGCCACCAGCAATACAAATCAGATAGTTTTCCACCATAAAGTAGTTCACTATATCGCGCTTTTTCGCCCCTAATGCACGTCGCGTACCTATCTGTTTAGTGCGGCGCTGAATGTTAAACATCACCATTCCTGTCAAACCTAGCGCAGTAATCAGTAGTAATAGAATCACCATCATACTGAGCAATGTCGCCATTAAGCGGTGATTGTTATAAGTCTCTTTTTTCATATCAATCAGCGATGAAAAGCCATCAACCACCCGATTAGGATTTTCTGCGAGGAAGGCTTTAACAATGGTCTCTTCCAAAGCCGGAATATGTTCAGGCAATGCTCGAACAATATAGGTTTTGTTTTTAAAGCCACCACCAAAATCGATATTTTGAATCACACTGTATTCAAAGTTTGAATGATTCACCCATGCACCTTGGAGCTTATCTATCACACCAATAATTTCGATAGTTTGCTTACCTTGATACATGGTCTTGCCGATTGGCGATTCATCTCCCCAAAAAGCGGTTGCTAGTGGTTGAGACACCATCGCCACCATGCCGTTTTGATCTAACTGAGTGTTAATTTCTTCTGGGCGGAAGTTACGCCCTTCAACCAGTTTTGCGCCCATGGTTTCAAGTAAATGTTCGTTACCTAAATACAAGGCAAACCCAGGTGTACTTTCAGCGGTATCTTGATCAGGACCGTCCACATAACGGTCCATCCAACCACTGCCACTCAGTGGCATCATATTGGTGGAGCTTGCCGCAATCACATTTGGCAAGCCACGTAATATCTGTTGGTCGATAACATTTTGCTGCACATTGTCGATTGCTGGGTCAAAGTTGTACACATTAAAGCTTAAAATCTGCTCTTCAATTAAACCCGACTCACGCTGCATCATGGTAAGGCGCTCGTGAATAATAAAGCTCGCATTCGCTACAATCGCCACTGATAAAATAATCTGCAATAGCAGTAATACTGGGCCGCTTTTGCTGCGCATTAAACTCGATAAAATAGGTTTGATATGTAACATGTCGAATTCCTTTCTGGGTTCATTATTGCGCTTTTAAGTACACACTTGGTTTAGTACGGCATACGACCCATGCAGGGTAAATTCCGGCAATAATGGCGGTAGAAATGGCAATAAGTGGTGTGATGATCCACATACTGGCATCAAGCCCGGTCACGCTTTCTTTCATATTGAATTCAGCATGTAACATAGACAGTGCCCCCCAAGCCCATAACAGGCCAACAATGCCGCCAATAAAACCAATAATGCCCACTTCAACCATATATTGACTGAATATCTGTGCACGGCTAGCGCCAATCGCGCGGCGTACCCCGACTTCTGGCGCTCGCTTTAAAAACTTAGTGAGCAATAATCCTAAAATATTGACCAAACACACACTGAGAAACAGCACACTCAAGCCCACTAACACCTTGTTGTCCTCAGGGACCACATCATTATTTTCAAGCCATAATTCAATGTTACTGATTTGGAATGATTCAGCAGGTGTTTTGGCGGTATCAGTAAAGCGGCCAAAGTTTCTTTGCTGCTCGACATAACGGCTTAACCAAGATTCCAGTTGTGACTTTTGGTCTTCGTTTTCAAGGAAAGTCCAAAACTGCAGCCAAGTTTTTTCAGAATTTAAGCGGTCTTGGTAAGTCAACATCGGCTCAAATTTCCAGCCACTGGTGTTGCCCCACACATCAAACTCTTCTTGCTCTGCCAATAAGAAAGGAATAAAGATTTCTTCAGCATCGTTAAACGCGCCATTAAGCGGGTCGTAGTATTTAGGTTGCGGGTTCCACTCTTTAATCACCCCTACAATTTGATAAGGCTTACGGTTTAGGTAAATCGTTTTACCCACACTGTTTTGACCATCAAAAAAGGTTTGATTGAGCTTTTCACCAATAACGACTTGATAAGCAGGTTGGCTATCTACTGTTTTATCCCAAGCGTTACCGTACAAAAATGGCACGTCGAAGATGCTAAAAAAATCACTGTCGGTGACGCGCACGCTTTCTAGGATCGGATCGATATTAGGATCATCTGACTGCATTGCTAAGCCCGTTCGAAATGTCGCGGCTTTTAATCCCAGTTCATTGTTATTACGTAAGTTAATCACATCGGTATAGGTAATATTAGATTGAAAGTCATCCCATGTATCTAAACCCTGACTCCATAATTGGATTGAATTGATGTTATCGCTTCGTTCACCAGCCGGGTTATAGGACATGGTTTTATACACATTCAAAGTCGTAATAGTAATGCCAATACCAATCGAAATTGCCAATACCATTAACATAGATAACATCGGCGTCTTTTTGATGCTGCGCCAAGCAAGATCGCAATAATATAAAAACATAAGCTTATCTCCTGCTTGAATTAACAGTCGCTACTCGCGGCTTTTTGTAAACCTGCTGCTTGTGTTAAGTCAGATACGAGCGATTGGTCGGCTTTTTGGTACATTGAAAAATCACACACCTGACCATCAACAATTTGAATATTGCGCTGCGCGCGGCGTGCAAGCTCTGCATCATGAGTCACCATAATAATCGTGGTACCGGTTTGGTTAATATTCTCTAGTAGCTCCATCACTTGGCGCGCCATTAAGCTGTCTAAATTACCGGTTGGCTCATCGGCCAGTAAAAAGCGTGGTTCACCCGCTAGCGCTCTGGCAATGGCTACACGTTGCTGCTGTCCACCAGATAATTGAGTTGGCAAATGCTTCATTCTTGCGGCTAGACCCACTTGCTCAAGTGCAGATTCGACTCGACGTTGACGCTCAGCGCGATTAAAGCCACGATAACGCAGTGGTACTTCAACATTTTCAGCAAGGTTTAAATCAGGGATAAGATTAAAGCCCTGGAAAATGAAACCGATTTTCTCGTTTCTTACTTTTGCACTCAGGTTGTCATTCAAGTTAGATACGTTCACTCCATCAAGGCTAAATTCACCCGAGGTAAAGCCTTCAAGCAAACCGGCAATATTCAAAAAAGTGGTTTTACCTGAGCCAGACGGGCCAGTGACGGCAACAAACTCACCTTCCTCAACCTCCAGATTAAAATCACGTAACGCATGGGTTTCAACTAAATCCGTTTTAAATACTTTGCTAATATTTTTCATTGATAACATGTGTTCTTTCCTTGTTTAACTAGCTGATGCTCTAGCGCTAGTTATCATTCGTTATTCGGTAAATTGTTTATTCGGTAAATTGGTTATTTAAATGGTTACTTACAGCACTAGAAATGCACAATAATGTGTATGGCAGTGGCAAAATCTAACTCAAATAACACTTGCACCATGTCACTGCTTAAGCCGTAGCTAACTTGTTCAGACAGCTGGTCTGTGAGGTCAATAATTTGAAAGCTAAACGACAACCAATTAAAGGTTTCATCAATTCGGTAACTCACGGCTAGGCTCAGTAACATCAATGCGATAAAGCCAGTCATTGGTTTTGTTTGAGGTAATTTCATTGTGGTGTCCTTACTTAATTCAGTCGTAATCCACTAGGGTTAATATCTATCTAATTTGAATCTGTTCATCGTTTCTGAAAGCTTCCGTGCCTGAAACTACCCACACATCGCCTTCTTTCCCGCCATCGACCACTTCCACTTGGCTCATACTTCTCGCACCTAGGATAACTGGGGTTTTAATCGCCATATCATCATTCATTACAAATGCTGTTGAGCCCCCACGATTTAAAAAGTCACCGCGTTTTATCATTAATACATTAGGGCGATTTTCCAGTAACACACGTGCAGATAAACGTTGGTTCTGACGAAGTGATAATGTGTTATCTGCGCTAAAACGAACTCGCGCTGTCACCTCGCGATTTCTCACTTCTGGTGAAATTGACGCTAAATGCCCCATGACATTGATGCTGCCAAAGCTCAGTTCAACATCCATTCCAATTCCTAAGTCATCAGCATAAGATTCCGGTACGGCAAGCTCAGCTTCAAAGGCACTTAAATCAACCACAGTTAAGATGGGGAGGCTGGCACCAATCCGCGCTTTTTGTTCAACTAACCAATTACCAATAATGCCTTTAACGGGAGCCTTGATATCGAGTGCCGCAATTTGACGTGCCAGCTCTGTAACGACTAAGGCTTGTCTATCAACTTCTAATGCGCGGTTTTTAAGCTCAAAAGTTAAGGTATCGCGCATCAAATCCACTTCTTGAATGGCATGCTTGTGTAATAGTTTGGCTTTATGGAGATCATCTTTGCCTTTTTCAAAATCAATTCGACTAATAAGACTGTTTTGAATCAATTGATCGCCGCGGCGACTCTCTCTGTCTGCCGCTTCTAAATCAACTTTGGCCATATCTAATACTTGGCTCACTCGCAATTGTTCACGTCGAGCATCCAGTTTGGCGCGCTCTAAATCACTCTCCATTGCCGCAAAAACTGACTGCTCTTGCTGAAAGCTGCTACGTAATCTTGGGCTATCAATTTGGGCAACCACTTGGTCTTGTTCAACTTCATCACCAGGTTGGCTGAGTAGTGTCACGACACCTTGTTCAGTGCTGTATAAAATTGGCGCATTGGCGGCAACAATTTTACCCGTTGTAGCAATATCTCTGACTAAGGTGCCACGGGTGATAGTAGCTAAACGTAAGTCTTTACCTTCAATAGAACGAATCGAAGAATCATGGCCAAGACTTGCCCACACTAACGCGCTCATTAACAAGCCAACTGTGCCAATAATGATGGGCATACGCAGTTTTTTAGATGCACTTGCTTTAATGACCGTATCTTGTCCGCTGGTATCTTTAATCATCTCAGTTCCTTGAAACTCACTAGCTGCTTTTTGTTTATAGGGTTTTATATTTACAAGGTTGCCTAGTTGCAAATAATGTCCGTTTAAACCCATCTAGCATGCTGTATCTGTATTGTTACCTTGATATAGCACAGGCTGTGCCAATTAATTAAATACAAATAATTTCATAAACTTAAGTTAATTATGGAAGTAATAAACAATTGAAATGTGTCCGCGGACACCCTGTAAAAGTGTCCGAATGGACACTTTGAATGGGTTTAAAGTAAAAAGTGTCCGAGTGGACACTTTGAGTGGGTTTAGAGTAAAAATGTGTACGCTGGGTTAGTGATGACTGTGTAGCGATTACTGCGTGGCCCTTACCTTATCCAGCAACTCGCAAAGTGCTTGCACACCTAGAATCGCACGCGGTGATGCTCGATGCAGTAAGTCGGCATTTAACTGATATATATGCTCATTTTTAACCGCTGGCAACTCTGGCCACTTCGACCAATCGACACCAATCACATTACCTTCATCTTGGCTTTGTAAGATGACTTCTGCACCAGTAAGCAGGACATTTTCAACACTGATTTGTGGATACTCGCTGGCAGCATCAATAAAAACATTATCCCCATGACAAGCACTGATAATATGCTCAATCCAACTGCCTTTAGATACTGTCATTAATGGCGTCGACCAGAGCTGATAAAACACTTTTACAGCAGATTTTTGCTGGTTTTCCATGCGGATGCTAGATAATTGCTGGCGATAATCATCTGCAACTTGTTTGGCTTGTAATTCGTTACCTGTTAGCTCACCTAGCTGCTCAAGCTCTTTTGCCACATCATCTAAGCTTTTTGGGTCGCTATTGAATACCTTAAAACCTAGCTGAGTTAATTGGCTAATATCTTCCATTTTATTACCGCTTTGCCACACCACAATCAAATCAGGGTTGAGCTCAATCACTCTCTCCATTTGAATACCATAATAACCCCCAATACTTGGGATACTCTTAGCTTGTTCAGGAAAGTCTGCATGATCCGTGGTAGCAACAATCGTCTCGCCAGCGCCAATGGCATAAAGCATTTCAACCGCATGAGGAGATAAAGCAATGACTCGCTTTGCAGGAACTGTCGGTTCAGCAGATACAGGGGAACAATATGAAGTGAGAAATAGGGTAAAAGTGATAGTTAATAAAACAGAGCGAATAACGGAGTGAGTCACTGAAATACCTTTTATAAATTTGAGTTTGAATATGAGTAGCAAGCTCATCATTAGGAGCACAATACACTGTAAACCATATTGTGCTTATTCTAACAATTTTACCTTAGCTTAATGAGTTAGTTTAATGAGTTAACTTAATGATTTAATTTAATGACTTATAAAACCAACTCTGTTGGCCAGCCAAACTTATTCACCAAATCTTGAAGGTTTTTAGGACGATATTTCTCATCACTATCCCAACGTTGTTTCACTGATTGATGGATCAGCATTGGCTCGCCCATTGGCGCCATATCTCGATATAGTTTGCGTTTAATACGATAAAAATTGCGGCGGGAATTATGCAATTTAGCTAAAGGCGCGGCTGATACTTGATCAATCAAGTGCGACTCAATGGTTAGCTTTTTAGCTTGAGCCTCGCCTAGCATCCACAATAACGCGTTATCCGATAACATCTGCCCTTGGTTATCGGGTTGATAACTACCACCAATATTACTGTGTGCACCAGCAAACCAGACCTGCTTCATATCCATAGTATCTCTTGGCTGCCAAATTGTTGGTTCAAAATCTTGTCGATGTTCATCAATAGCTAATGCATGACGGGCCACTTTGACATTACTGCCAATTTTAGTGTCATAGAACTCATCTTTATCTTCAAATAAGCCTAAGAATGAGCTGGGGATCCCCATTGCGCCAACAGTATCCCACACTCCGACGAACTCAATGTCACGTGATGGGTGAGAAAATTCTTGCCTAAACGCCAATGACTTCGCACCTTCTGGCGCATAGCTTTTAGCTTGGGTTTTATAATGCTCAAAAGCTTGTTGAATGAGTTTTGCATCAGGACGCTTTACGATTCCGCAGTTGTTAATCAGTCCACAAAGGCAGCGCATAGTGTATGAACCACGGCTAAAGCCAAATAAATATATTTCATCGCCTGGTTGATAGTTCTGCACTATATAACGGTAGCCATCTAGAATATTCTTATGCAGCCCTCTTCCTGTCGCGCCGCCGATGACTTTGTCGTAGTACGAACCCACTCCCCAGTCGTAAAATACTTGCTGTGGCTTACCATCTGTCGCTACAGGGCTAATCGCTCTGGCGAGTCTCAGCACGTTAGTTGCCTGATCTTCATTAATGTCTTCTTCAGGGCGATTCCAAGTGCCATCAGCACAAATAATAATCCGTTTATTCATTTTTATTCCTTGGTCGCTTACAACTGATAACTAATGCTATATAAGGTTCACTTTCAACATGGGCAACATGTTACCAAAATCATTTTGTTCGACTTTTAGACAATAGTCATTCCTGCAAAAGTATCGTTTACTGATTAATCCTGAATAACTAAATGCTAAAGCAGTAAAAGGAATGCCCATGTTAACAACTGAACAATCGGTGTTAGTGATCATTGATGTCCAAGGCAAGCTTGCTCAAGTCATGCAACAATCACCTGAATTACATAAGCAACTCGGCATTTTGATTCAAGGAGCTCAGTTATTTGATATGCCTATTTTATGGGTGGAGCAGCTCCCTGATAAATTAGGCGGAACCACTGCTGAGTTAGCAGAACTGTTAAGTAAAACGACTCAGGTCATCCCAAAATCTTTTTTCAGTGCTTGGCAAAGCCCTGATTTTCAGCAGCAACTGGCCAGACTTAATCGCTGCAATATCATTCTTGCAGGTATTGAAACCCATGTGTGTGTTTATCAAACCTGCCAAGACTTACTGGCTAATCGTTATAACGTTCACTTAGTTGCCGACGCTGTATCGTCACGCACCAGCGAAAATAAGCAGCTAGGGATCCAAATGATGACCCAATTAGGCGCGAGGATAACCAACACTGAGTCTTGTTTGTTCGAGCTTCAACATCAAGCCAGTGGAGAGCGTTTCAAGTCTCTTCTAAAGTTAATAAAGTAATTAATAAAGTAATTAATAAATCAATTAATAAATCAATTAATTTAATAACTTAACATACCATGACAATTGTCATCGACTCTAATGACAATATTCACTTACCGCAAAAAGGCAAGTTTAATAGACTTATTCCATCGACATAACACATCGGTTTGAAGACTTTGATCATTACAGTCATTTAAAAGGAGCACGTCATGGGATGGGAACATATCGCAATATTAAGTCTATGTATTGGCGCAATTAATCAATTAGTGCCAGTACTTTTAGCCTTAATCGAGAAAGAAAAAAGCTAATACCGAAGTAAACGATGAGGAGTTACTCTCCTAGTTTTTACTAAGAACACCTTTTTAGCTAAAAGCACATTTTTTAACTAAGAGCGCCTTGGGTGCTCTTTTTTATTTTTAGTGAAAAAGTGAGCTTTAATAAAGCCAGTGTCACCTAAAGTGGACAGTGGCTTTATTAAATTTGTATTATTTTTGTTCAATTTGAACATCTGGATTTTGTAATGAGCTAAACTAGTTGATAGTTTTATGGAAATGATTGTATTTCTGTTATTATTTACAACCAAATAATCATAATTTAGTGGATTAGCATCAGTCTATCCAAGTTCATATGCCATAGGTAAAAATATGATTAACCACTTCACAGTCCTCGGCGTTAAAGCCAGTGCCAAAGAAGACGAAATAAAGAAGGCCTATAAACGTTTATCAAATAAGTTTCATCCCGATAAACTGATTAATGCTTCAGAAGAAGAAAAACATCTCGCAGCCCAGCAGTTGCATCGAGTAAAAGATGCCTATGATGTTTTGTCTGATAAGAAATTAAGAACGGCCTTTATTAAAGATTTTAATAATGTCATCGTAACCAATCCTACAGCGGCAATGACCGAGCTGTGGGACCAATTTTATTCTTGAGAACCCCATGAGCAAACCACTTAATATCTCACGTATTAATGAGTTAAAAAATAATGCCTATGACAATATCGAGTCGTATAACGATCCCGATAGCCCAGAAGCATTAGCTAAATTCACTGACTCAATGAAAGCGATTTTGTTAGCCGACCCGTCGATGCTTGCAGCTGTGCCAGAATACTTGCCTGTTGCCCTATTCAATCGCGTTCGCTTTTCAGATGCCGCTAAAACCAAGTGGGCGACATGGATAGATACTTCGACGATGCCGTCGTGGGATGAGTTTAAAGTTACGATTCAATTTAATAATGACGATGTACCTTTAGTTCTTGCTGTGCGCAAATATTCAGAAGAATTACTGATAGAAAGCTGCGCCGTCGTTTACTTGCTTAATACTCAAGATAACGTCGTCGCCCCAAGCAAGTCATTCAGCAGTTCTGATTCAGATGCGAGCGATGACGGTTATGACCCATATAATGACGATGGTGATTACGACGACAGTGATGAAGAAGGTTATTACGATCAATATGATGACGAGGAGCGCTAATGAGCAACAACCTTATTGAACTTACCGCTGCAGAGATTAAAGATCTTGCAGATGTAGAGCCGCAACAAGCTAGCAAGCGCTTCGAAATTATTGCTAATACCATGTCTGACGATCAACTTGTTGATGTTATCGAACACATGGATATTGTGACCTTGACGCAAATTAACAGTCATCACGATATCTCTT
This sequence comes from Shewanella olleyana, assembly GCF_023283825.1. Classification (GTDB taxonomy): domain Bacteria; phylum Pseudomonadota; class Gammaproteobacteria; order Enterobacterales; family Shewanellaceae; genus Shewanella; species Shewanella olleyana. Next base: position 101,526 of record NZ_JAKILD010000008.1, read on the forward strand.
GCCCATCGATCATGTCTGAGTTGATGTCGCCAGAGCAAATTCGTGACATCGTCTGCCAGCAGCCACTGTATTGGGAAGAGCAAATCAAAACCAATGCTGATGAATTGATGCATCATACTTTTGAGTTTTTGACTTACCTGATTCGTATTCAAGGAACTGAAGAAAAACAAGCCGCTATTTTAGAATGTATTGCTGAAGATCCAGCGGGCTTATTCTACCTTTCAATTCCGTTTATTGAGCTCATTCTCGCCCCTTCAGGTGAGCAAGATGGCAATACTATTTACGAAAGTTTTGATGACGAAGATGATGGTGAAACCGTAGGTTATAGCAACTGGCAAGCAGATGAAGAAGCTCACAGTTTAGCTATGGACGACCCACGCAGTTTATACGCTCTGATTAAACAGCTGACACCAGATGTGGCTTCATCGATTAAGAATTTACTCCGCAATGAAAGCTCTGGTTGGGAGCAAATCATTGGTAAGTTCGTTAATGAGCTTGTACTGCAGGCCAAAGAGAAAAACGAAGTGGCTGATGAATACGCTGAAGTCGATGACATGTTTACTTTTCTTGATTAAGGAATCGAGTTAATGCAATTAGCATTACGTGATAATAACCAAGGTCCCTATTTCAGTCGTGTACTTGAATATGGACGTATAGAAGAACTTTTAACCGACGAACATGTCACTCAAATAAAATCCAAAGCGATTTTAATGAGTTTAAAACTGGCAGATAAGTTTTATAACAAGCATAAAATGCATTTGCTTGAGCACGCAGCCCACGATGTAATTGGTGTTGTCAGCTTGGGATTAATTGCGCTAACAGGTCAAGAGCCGGCTGGCTCAGTGGCTCTTTTGCAACAGCCTGATGGCGTGCTTAAGTGTTTTCAAAAGGGCTGGAGCATGTTGACGATAGTCAGCAAGCATATGCATGGCAATGAAAACTCCTTGTACGGTGATATTAATCCATTGTTGTTAGAAAAAATCTCGACGCCACCGGATGCGGAAGAATGGCTAGGATGGCAAGACTACCAAACAGCGTTGAAAGATCATCACAATCAAGAAGCCACTAAAGTTCTACTGGAGACTTTTTACGCTAAAGTCGAGCTTGACCCATTATTCAGCCTTGGGCTTGAAAGTGTGTTAGCAGAAGCTGTGTTGTACCGCATTATGTTTGATGATGCCAGAGTCCGTGAAGACATGAAAAAGCGCTTACGCAAAATTGAACTTGATGAAAACTGGTTCAGTATAGATGCAATCACCATCCATACTGAACGTGCATTAAGTCATTTACCTGAAACGCTGGCACAAACAATTCGTGAAGACCTAGGTAAGCATTTCTATCAAGAATTATTGCGTACACTTAAGTTTGCTAAGAAGTATCGCGAACTAGCGCTTGATGATGCTAGCCCTGAAAAACTAGAACGCTTTGAGCAAAAACATGGTTTACAGAGTGTGCTGCTAGGTTGGCAAGATACTATTGAGTTTTAAAGGCTTAATTTTAGAAACTGAATTTAGAGACTAGTTTTAAAGACTGGGTTTTAAAGATTGAGTTTTAAGAACTAAATTCTAGCTATCAAATGCTAACTTCAGAAGTCAGATAATGACTGAGTCAAATATTAAGGACAACGAAGCTAACTTCGTTGTCCTTTTTTATTACGCATTTTGCAGAAAACATCTCACTCACTATCAGGTTGATCTAAATCTAATTAAACACGTATTCTTAATAAGCCGTATTATTGAAGCAGATGGATGAAGAATGAGCCTTCAGCAGTACCTCACTTTCCTTCAAAATGAGTTGTCACTATGAGTAAAGAAGTAGCCAAAGTACCTAGTAGTCGTTTTTCAAGACTGAGTAAAATGGGTGGTCTCGCCTCTCGATTAGCTGGAAATGTATTGGTTGAAGGCGCAAAGCAGCTCAGTAAAGGCCAATCACCAAAACTTCAAGAGCTGGTTCTGACGCCTAAAAATATTTCTCAAGTGGCTGAAAAACTGGCCCAGCTTCGCGGCGCAGCAATGAAAGTCGGTCAAATGATTTCAATGGATACTGGCGACTTACTTCCTGCCGAGTTAAGTGAAATTATGGCAAGGCTACGTGATGATGCTAAAGCAATGCCCCACAAACAACTAGTCGAGATCCTCAAGCAACAATGTGGTCAGGACTGGCTAGCCCCTTTTGCACAATTTGAACTGCGCCCTTTTGCTGCGGCCTCCATCGGTCAAGTACATCTTGCTTATTTAGACTCAGGTGAAAAGCTGGCAGTTAAAATTCAATACCCTGGCATTAAAGACAGTATCGATAGCGATATTGATAATGTCGCAACCTTACTAAAAGTGGCTCAACTTGTCCCAGACCACGTACAGTTTGATAAGTTGCTCAACGAAGCAAAAGCCCAGCTTCATCATGAAGCAGACTACGAATATGAAGCAAATCTACTAAAGCAATATCAGCAATGGGTAGCAAACGATGACAGATTCATCGTCCCCAAAGTTTACGACTCGTTAAGTACTGATAGTATTTTAGTGATGGAGTTTATTGAAGGTGAAGCCATTGAAACTGTCGCTCGCCTCGACCAACAAACCCGAGATAATGTCGCAACCCAATTGTTAGCTTTATTTTTAGATGAACTATTTGAATTTAAGTTAGTGCAGACCGACCCTAATTTCGCCAACTTTATGTATCAAGCAAGCAATGACAAAATCGTGCTTTTAGACTTCGGCGCAACTCGTTCTATCTCTGACACACTTTCGGCAGGTTATCGTAAATTGATGCAAGGGGCGATGACTAGCGATAAAGCATTGATGACACAAGCCGCTTCCGAGATTGGCTTCTTTCAAAAAGACATTACTCCTGAACAGCAACAACTCATCGTCGATATTTTCTATCAAGCATGTGAGCCGCTGAGAAGTGAAGCTGAATATGACTTTGCTAGCAGTAATCTTGCAAAGCGCATTACCGATGCAGCTAAATCGATGAGCACTAAACCAGATGAGTGGCACACCCCACCTACAGATGCGATTTTTGTGCACCGAAAACTAGCTGGTATATACCTTCTCGCTTCACGAATAAACGCCAAAGTAGACGTTAAAAAGCTCTTTCTAAGCCATCAATAATGCCACTAAGATTATCTTTCTCAACAAAGATTAACCTGAACTTTCTCAGTTATTGTTTAAATCTGGCTGAGTTATGGCAGTATAGAAATTCAGTAAAATAAGCTATTGCTATGCTTATGCTCGCCAGCGGTTAATCATTCGAGACTCTTATATGTCCACTTTCTTCATTAAAAAGTCCACTCAGTTATTGACTAAGTTAGTTTGTATTAGCATCGCGGCTGTCGCTTCTTTAATTCCTGCTCAAGCAAACGCTAATTCAATTTCTGATTCAAGTACAAGTTCAGATTTAGTCCAAACACAGGAACAGCCAGTTAAGGGTGAGTTAACCATTACGCCATTATCAGAGACTTTATTTGTCCATGAATCTTTTATGCAAACCCAACAATATGGTTTTGTTGGCTCCAATGGCCTCATTCTCGTTGATGCTAACAAAGCCTATTTAATTGATACACCATGGAGCGAAACTGATACTGAAAAATTAGTTGAATGGATTAAACAGCAAGGCTTTTCATTAGAGGCTAGCGTTTCAACTCACTCCCATGACGATCGCACTGCTGGAATAGATTATTTAAATCGCATTGGCGTTGCTACCTACGCTTCTGAACACACCAATAAACTGCTTGAACAAGCGGGTAAAGCGACAGCAAACCACAGCTTTAAAGAGGGGCAATTCGACTTTGTTGAAGACAAAATTGAAGTCCACTTTGTTGGAGCTGGGCATACTGTCGATAATCTCGTAGTGTGGTTTCCTCAATCAAAATTGCTTTATGGAGGCTGCTTAGTCAAAAGCCTTGGCAGCAAGAGTTTGGGTTATTACGGCGAAGCTGATTTAGACGCTTGGCCAAAGTCGATTAGCAATTTACAAACTCAATTTAGTCAAAGTGTTCAAGTACTTCCAGGACACGGAAAAATGGGCGATCAACAGCTACTAAGCCACACTATTTGGTTACTGGAACAACACGCAGCTAAAACAGCCACACAGTCCAAATAGCCCAAATAGCCCAAATAGCCCAAATAGCCCAAATAGCCCAAATCACCATGGAAACTAAACAACTTATGCAATAAAAAATGACAATCCACTGTCCTACTAAGACGTGAATAATCATATTTCTAGCTAAAATATCCCAGCTATATTTTGGTTTATTTTAAATACCCACACGGAGAGTTAACTATGTTCAGCCATATTATGATCGGTGCTAATGACATCGAAACATCAAAGAAGTTTTATGATGCAACATTAGCCACACTAGGTCATGCACCTGGCAATATAGACCCTAAAGGTCGCTGTTTTTACATCACAGATACGGGTATTTTTGCGTTAACAAAACCAATAAATGGCGAGAGTGCCAGTCACGGAAATGGCACCACAGTAGGCTTTGCTGCTAAAAGTGAAGAACAAGCATTGGCTTGGCATGCTGCAGGACTCGCTAATGGTGGCGTCACATGTGAAGAATTACCAGGTTACCGTGAGTCGCCAATGGGACCATTATTTTTAGGCTATTTACGTGATCCTGCCGATAATAAGATTTGTGTACTTTATCGTCCTAAGTAATCAATAAATAATCAGTAATAGATAGAAAAAACGATTCAAAATAAGCTGGGTTCGCTCAGCTTTTTTAATTCAATTACATGCCATTTAGCGCCAATCAAGGTAAACTTAGCCCACAAAAACTTAAGATGAAAACAAAGTCGATAACGAATGAGTTTGCCATACTCAAGCGTCATTTTCCGTTAGCATTTTATATTAACCCCCGTATCTAGATTCAGTTCCGGTTTCAGCTAAACAGTTTAAGGCTTTCTTTCATGTCACAATTCGGTCCACTTTTTACGCCTTTTAATGAATCGATTGCTGATATCCCCTTACCGGAAAAGTTTACCTTCCCTTTCTATTATCAGCCTCACCCTTTAGCTGTGCTTGCTGCAGAGCAACTACAGCAACATCTGCTCCAACAAACCGATTGGCAGCACAACTTTGGTTTAGAACAGCAAACCAAACCTTGCAAACAGGCGCAAAAACTTAAGCCCATTGGCAAAATGTTTGGCGTATTGGTCGTTAAAAATACTCAAGGTGAAATCGGCTATTTATCTGCTTTTTCTGGAAAAATCGCTGACCAAAATATATTGCCTAATTTTGTGCCTCCCGTGTTTGACATGCTTAGCAAAGACAGCTTTTTCAAACTTGAATACGAAGAAATAAATCAGTTAAGTCATAAGCTTAAGTTATTAGAATCTCACCCTGAACTAGCGAAGCTTAAGCAAGCGTTAACTACCGTTACTGACGCTGCAGAGCAAGCAATTGCAGAACATCGTAAGCTGATGATTGAAAATAGAAAAAGCCGTAAAGCGCAGCGAAATAATTTAGCAGGCCTGTCAGAGGAAGAGCAAACAACCATCTCTATTGAGATGAGTCGGCAGAGCGTTGAAGATAAGCACCAACTAAGCACGTTGAAGCGAGAATGGGGTGCAAAAGTAGAACACGCTAAGCAACTATTTGATGAGATAGCCAATCAAGTACAAAGTGTTAAACAGCAACGTAAACAGTTGTCGAATGCACTCCAAAATAAATTATTCTCACAGTATGATTTTTTAAATATTAAAGGGGAATGTCGCGATCTAAACGACATTTTTCATGATGCGCCTAATCATCAGCCACCAGCAGCAGCGGGGGAATGCGCAGCGCCTAAGTTACTTCAATACGCCTTTAAGAATGCACTAACCCCTATTGTTATGGCTGAGTTTTGGTGGGGGGTGTCACCTAAGTCTGAAATTAAACAGCATCAAAACTATTATCCAGCTTGTCATGGCAAGTGCCGTCCAATATTAGGCCATATGCTCGAAGGGATGGAGGTCGATGAAAACCCGCTGTTAACCAACCCAGCACAAGGCGTAGATTTACCTATTGTTTATCAAGATCCGTATATTGTTATCGTTAATAAACCCGCAGAGTTCCTCTCAGTGCCGGGTAAGAATATTACCGATTCAGTTTTCAGCCGCATGAAGAAAAAATTTCCAGATGCGACCGGCCCGCTTATTGTTCACCGATTAGATATGTCTACATCTGGGCTCATGGTCATTGCTTTGTCAAAAGAAGTGAATAAACACTTAGTTCAGCAATTTATCAATCGAACAGTGACAAAGCGGTATATTGCTAAAATCGACGGTGTTCTTACCCAAGAGAGTGGCACGATTAGCTTACCTCTAAGGGTAGACTTAGATGACAGACCTAAACAACTTGTTTGCTACGAATACGGTAAGCATGCTGAAACATATTGGCAAAAAGTGGCTAGCGAAAGCAGCTACAGTTTAGTGCATCTTTATCCTAAAACGGGCCGAACTCATCAATTGAGAGTTCATTGTGCTCATCATGACGGATTACATATGCCAATTTTAGGTGATGATTTGTATGGTAAAACAGAAAATCGTCTATATTTACATGCCCAACGTTTAGCCTTTAACCACCCACACACCAATCAGCCTATGACGTTTGAAGTCAACGCCGACTTCGAATAATACAGCCGTTTAAAACAACTATTTAAATGGTCAAAAAAATGGCTACCCTTGCTCTGCGAAAAAACTTATAAAATTAACTATTCCCAAGTAGATATGTTAATCATTATGAGTTAATGTAACCAGTTCGTACGATATACGGTTTTTTAAACAATAACCCTGCGAGCTGACGTTTTCCTTCGTTGTATTTTTGAAATCACCTAAAGCTGTTGATTGTATTCATAAAAACATTAGCTTACTACACTATTAAGGATAAGAGTGGACTATGAAAGAGTGGTATTTCTCAAATAATGGTGAAATCAGTGGACCTTTAGGCTTAGCTGATTCCAATAAATTTATTGCATCAAATCCCGATGTTTATGCTTGGCACCCTTCTTACGCACAATGGGTACCAGTAAGCCATGTGGAAGAATTTGATATTATCGTATCTCCGCCACCGCCTCCTGCGGAGATCCCACAGCAGTTAATCGAACGTTTTACTGCTAAAGAGCGTGAACTTAATTCTGCTCTTGGTCGAATTGATAACACACTTAAAACGATAAATTCTTCAATGTCTGATATTGGACGTGACTCTAGCCGTTATAAAGTAACGACTAAAGAATTGAATGAAAAAGTAGAAGCGACGCTTCGTAGCGTTAATGAACAATATGCTGCACTGCAGAAAACACTTTCAGGTGTAGGTTAATTAAGTTTTACCCGACTTAAAAACTCAATTATCTGAGTAGCATATAACAATTGTTGTTAACTAAATAAAAAGAATACGACTATGAAAAAATGGTATTTTTCCAAAAATGGTCAAGTAACAGGGCCGTTAAACGAAGTTGAAGCAAAAGAATTTCTCTTGAAAGATGGTGACTGTTACGGTTGGCATCCTTCATTCACACAATGGAAGCCGGTAAGTTGCATTAAAGAATTTGCCCACATTGTACCAGCGATGGTATCACCAGCACTTATCCCTCAAGCGCTTATTGAAGAGTTTGCGGCGAAAGAGAAAGTACTACAAGTTAAAGTCGCTAGCATGGAAGAAAGCGTACTATCAACTAAAGGTGTGCTGGTTGAATTCGAACAAGAAATAAACACATACAAAAAGCTAACGATAAATTTAACAGATGAAGTAAAATCAAACATTAATTCTTTTGAGAACAAATACAATTCATTCAAAGGCTCTTTTGATGAATTAATTTCCGCGTTATCGATTGCCAAAACCGAAGTGAATGAAGTCACCGCAGATTTCAATCAACGTGTTGCAAAGCAAAATGCTGAAAACACTAACAGCATTAGCGCACCAATCGTTGCTTCAGTCGCGGCGCCAACGCCTGTTAAAGCAGATAATGACAACATCTCACCTGATAATGTTTCTGAAATCAGTAATCAGATCCAAAAAGCGCTTGCAGAAAGCATGCTTAAGTCTGCTGAAGAAGACAACGCTGCAAATGCAGCCGCTGAGCTTACAGCAACTAAAACAGTAAGCGCGACTAAGAGTCTTGACCCAATCGCTGTAGCGCCGAATAAACCAAAGCCCAAAATTGATAAAATCGAGTTCTCTGAAGATATCTCTGAAGACAAACAAGCTGATGCAGGCCTAACAGGTGTTACTAGCATCATCAAGTCAGTCTTCAAGGGGGACACCAAGAGAAATGAAAAAAAGTCCGAAACGCCGGATGATTTAGATCAACTGGCGGCGAGTACCGAAGCGAAAAATTCAGCTAACACTGAAAAGTCTGCTGATTCAGCAAATGATGGAACAGCAGAAGAAACTGAAGAGGAAAAAGAAGGTCGTATGAGACGTCGTAGAAGACGCACTCATTACATTGCTTCTTAAGAAACGGGCCTCTTAATAATCTCTTCATAGTAGCGTCTTAAGACGTTGTAATAATCGTACTCGTGCAGAAATCTGTGTTTGATAGCTCAAACTGATGTATAGATTAAATAAAAAGGCTTATCTTTCGATAAGCCTTTTTTTATGCCTTTCTATCATTGGGGCAGTTAAAGAACCACCACCGACTCTGACTCAGTCACAGTTTTAGCATCTGCTCTATCGATCACTTTAATCAAGGTTGTTTGAATCACCTCATCAGTGCGGGCATCCGCTGTGCTTTTAAATTTTTGCTGCTGAGCTTCTCCCCCCTCTTCCAATACAAATTCAACCACGACTTCTTCTGCAATATCAGCTGTTGAGCCTTGGTAAATAATATTAATTAGCGGGTAACCTTTAAAACCAGCTTTCACTTTTTTAGCAATTCTCTTCTTTGACTTATCTAGATTCATTTTTCATTCCTGAGATACAGCTTTAATATGGTTTACACTATTTGGTGCAAGAACTAAGTATAAGTAACTAGGTGTAAGTAACTAGGTGCAAGTAACTAGGTGCAAGTAACTGAGCGTTAGTAACTGAGCGTAATAACCTAGGTGCTAGACCCTAAATAACGCATTACTCTTAAACACCAATCTTAATCACCAATCTTAAACACCATTCATAATCGATGAGGCTGATAGCATCTTATCGGGTTTAGCAACAATGAGATAGCCATAGTAAAAGATAAAAAACGATATTTACCAAGCTAGAAAGTATAAGCCATTACACTGCAATGTCAGCAAAGCTGGCTTTCGTCAGCGTGCAAAGGTCGCTGGGCGATAAACCGATATCAAGCCCTCTCTTCCCCGCACTCACATACATTGTGGTCAATACTTTGGCAGAACTATCAATGACAGTACGTAAGGGCTTTTTTTGCCCTAGCGGGCTGACTCCACCTAAGACATAACCGGTCGTTTTCTCAACTAATACTTTATCTGCCATAGCAGATTTTTTAGCTGCGACTGCTTTTGCCATAAGCTTAAGATTAAGCTTTTTACTTACAGGGATCACAGCGACAACCAGCTCTTTATTATCAGCCATCACAACCAAGGTTTTAAACACCTCTGCGGGCGGTAAACCAAGCTTAGAAACGGCCTCCTCACCATATGAGTCAGCACTTGCATCATGCTCATAAGCAAGTACTTCATGAGCAATTTGACGCTGTTTAGCTAGGTTTATTGCTGGCGTCATGACAAGACCTTTTGATTCATTTTTACGTTAATAGCTTCATAATCAAGACTGGTTATTTCAAACGGGTTTCCATCGGGATCGCTAAAATAGATTGACCAGGTGACCTCATGATCACTTACCGTAAAAGCGACTTCATTCGCTGCGAGTTTTTGCTGCCACAAAAAGAAGTTATCACCATCAACACCAAAAGCGACAGTGGTTCGCTTTTCAACTTGCGACTCAAATAAAGCTAAATGCAGCTCTTGATGACTCAGTACTAATGGTCCATTGCCCACAGCCCAAAAAGCTAATGATTCAACTGCAGTGAACCCCAACACCTGTTGGTACCAGATCTCAGCCGCTCTTCTATTTTTCACATAAATATGAATATGATCGAAGCGATCCAACTTAGCCATAAAAATCCCTTAATGCTGTCATGATGTTTGAAAGGCACAATATAAAACAGGGTATTGAAGTGTTTAGCAACAGTAAAGCCCAAGCTGCTTTCGAGTATACGCTAACGTTCTAGCATGAGTTCTAACTTTAGGTTCTAAACCTAAATTCTAATTTCAAGCTCTAAACTCTAAACTCTAAACTCTAAACTCTAAACTCTAAACCTAAATTTTAATACTAAGTTCTAAAGCTAAATCAAGCTGTCGCCTTAATTAACTGAATACATAACAGTACAGCTAATCAGCCCCGTTTTTCTTCTTTAATATAGCGTTAACTGATGGTTTTATTACAAAATAGAGGGTTATTTTAGCAATTGCGGGCTGCCGAATATTCGCTGCTTATTACCTAACACTGTTACCGCATCCGCATCACTTAATAGCAATAACTCATACTGGCTTTGCTGTTGAAACATCTTAAGTTTAGCTTCATTTTTTAATGGGAAGCTCACATGAGGCACCACTAAAAAGCTAACCAAATTCAATCCAACCGTATCAGCTAAACCAACTTGGTTTTGATCACCACACAAGACAGCAGAGTCGATGCTAGGCGTCATGATCATCGCTCCAGCACTGACACCCACAATGGGCTTACCTTCATCAGCAAGACACCGCAGCGTTTTATCTATTCCGCGTTGTTTAAGCCAATATAAAAACCGATAAGTATCGCCACCCGATAAATGCACCATGCCGCTTTGTTTAAGCAATCGATTAGAATTAGCATCAAACCCTTGCTCAAGCTCCATATACTCCACTTGTTCAAATCCAAGTGCTTGATACATTTGCTTAATCGGCTCAAAATATTGTCTTTGTGGATCAGGCTCAGAGGCAATATACACCGCAGGCTGCTTCAAAATGTCAGCAGATAAATTCTCAATTAGCAGAGAAATGGCGTCTATGGAGGCTACAGAAGTGGTATTACTTAGTAACACGAGGTTCATTGAAACTTGATGTCCTTATCTTTAGCTATCGTTCGCAATCAATAGCCCTTACTTTACAGCTAATGCTCATCGTCAGGCAATGCATCAAACTGTTTACGCTTTTCATCCATATAAGATTGCATCGCCCCGGGTTGCTGCTTCAAGATCGACATTTCAGCCATCACCTTCATGTGTGCAGGTTCTTGCTGCTGAAACATTGTAGTGGACTAGCAGAACTGAACACAGCGTGTGATTTTACAAACCTATTTCGGGGCAAAAATGAGTCAGCGTTAAAATCGCTGACTCGATGAAGTGTACTTCTTTACTAGATATCAGATAAAAGTTAGTTAACGCTATGCGCTAAATCTATGCACTAAACCTAGGCACTAAACCTAGGCACTAAACACAAAAACCAAATCAATAATCAAATCCAATTTGTGCTTTAACGCCGTCATTAAAAGCGTGCTTTATCGGTTGTACTTCGCTAACCGTATCTGCCATTTCGATGATTTCGCGATGACAAGCTCGGCCGGTGATGATCACATGTTGCATTGGTGGACGGTTTTTAAGGGCCTCTAAAACACGTTCTAACTCGATGTACTTATAGGTCACCATATAAGTAAGCTCATCCAATAGCACTAAATTAATCGACTCGTCTTTAAGCAGCTTTTCAGCATCTTCCCAAGCAGATTCAGCAGCGGCGACATCCTTTTCTCTGTCTTGAGTTTCCCAGGTAAAACCTGTGCCCATAACAAAGAATTCAACGCCGACTTTCTCAAGTAAATTACGTTCACCGCACTCCCAGCCGCCTTTAATAAACTGCACTACAGCGGCTTTTTGTCCATGGCCTGCACAGCGTGTTACTGCGCCAAAACCAGAAGTGGATTTGCCTTTGCCGTTACCCGTCAGTACCAACAAAATGCCTTTCTCTTTAGTGGCTGCGGCAATTTTTGCATCAACGCCTTCTTTTACTTTTTGTTGGCGCGCTTTATGACGCTCGGCTTTTGTATCATTCACTGATGTATCATTCAACGATGTACCATTCACTGATTCTGACTGTGTCATGCGAGACTTCCTGTTAGTTTTTCCATATCTAGATGCGCTTCTAGCACATCTGCTAATCGTTCAAGTTGCTGCTCTCTAATTTGATTGATATCCACGGTTTGAGCATGCTCTAACCCTGCCCAGGTTAATATCAACTGACAAGCATTAGGGCTGTCGAAAAGTCCGTGGACATAGGTTCCCAGAATTTGATTGTCGGCTGTTAAGCAACCTTCATCGAAACTCTCGTGTGTCGGTTTATTATTCTGAAAAACAAAAGACAAAGATAACGGCTGGCCTTGTGTTTGCTTTTGTAAATGCCGACTTTGACCACAATGAATCTCATAACCGTTAACTGTCGCTTGTTGCTCATTCAGCGTTAACTGTCCTTGTACTTGCTGCAAGGTTTTGTGCTCGGTCAGCTCGGTTGTCATTTCAATCAGGCCTAAACCTTTGCTGCTACCAGCAACGTCTTCGATACCATTGGGGTCATTAATTTCAGTACCTAGCATTTGATATCCGCCGCAAACGCCAATCACTTTACCACCATACCTAAGGTGACGATTGACCTCGATATCCCAGCCTTGCTCACGCATAAACGCCAAATCGGCGCGGACATTTTTACTGCCTGGTAAAATGATCAGGTCGGCTATAGGGAAATCTGAACTGCCAGATTGGGTTTGCATACTGACATAATTAAATTCGACATTAGGATTAAGACGAAGTGGGTCAAAGTCAGTGTGATTACTGATCCGCGGAAACACCAGTACTAACACTTTAAGTTTCTCGCTGAGACTATGATTAGCAGTTTGCGGGTTATCCACCAGCGCATCTTCAGCATCAAGGTGTAAATCATGCAGGTAAGGTAAAACGCCTATAACTGGCTTGTTAGTGTAGCTTTCAAGCCAATCAATACCTGACTGTAATAGGCTGATATCACCGCGAAAACGATTAATCACAAAGCCTTTTACGCGGTTTTGCTCAGATACACTGAGTAGAGCTAACGTGCCGACCAAATGAGCAAATACGCCACCTTTATCAATGTCGGCAATAATAATCACTGGGCAATCTACCGCTTCAGCAAAGCCCATATTGGCAATATCACCTTCACGTAGATTAATTTCTGCAGGGCTCCCTGCTCCTTCAACCACCACCATTTCATACTGAGAAGTTAGCCGTTCAAACGACTGCAGCACCGCGTTCATTGCCACAGACTTATAGTTACGGCTTTCTGGCCCGAAAAACGCTTGTGCCTCAAGTGAGGTTAACGCTTTGCCATGAATGATGATTTGCGACCCTGTATCAGAGCTTGGTTTGAGTAACACTGGGTTAAAGTCTGTATGAGGCTCTAGCTTACAGGCCACTGCTTGCAATGCTTGCGCTCGACCAATTTCGCCGCCGTCGATAGTCACCGCACTGTTAAGTGCCATATTTTGCGGTTTAAAAGGGGCGACCTTGTTACCTTGCCTTGCAAAAACTCGGCATAAGCCAGCCACTAAGGTGCTTTTACCTGCATCTGATGTCGTACCCTGAACCATCAAGGTTTTGGCTTTACCTGCTTGATAATGATGTTGCTCTGCAAATGCCAGCACAGAGTCAAGCTCACTATTAATATCATCAGATCTATCTTGATTGCTCATTAATGCCAATCGTCCTTAAAATGTTGCTGTATCTTTATCAGTGAAATTCTGTATCTATATCAGTGAAATAATGAAGTGTTCAAATGATGAGTAAAAGATTAACCTTTTAACGATAACGGAATGCCTGCGACCACTAAACTCACCTTATCTGCTTTAGCTGCAATGGCTTGATTAAGCCAACCTGCTTCATCGGCAAAACGGCGAGTGAGCTCACCTAAAGGCACAATACCTGAGCCCACTTCGTTACTGATAAAAATGATTTTGCCTTTAAGCTTGGGTAAGCATGCAAGTAAGGCTTTTTTCTGTTGCTGCCATAAATCATCAACGCCATTACGGTGGGTTTCTTCGCTCGCGATCAAATGATTGCTTAAATATAAGGTTAAGCAATCGACCAAAATCACCGTATCTTCACCGCTTTGCTCAACTAAAGCGGACGCCAGTGCTAAAGGAGTTTCGATCAATGTCCAATCCACATTTGCATCTGCACGGTCTTGTTTGTGTCTTGCGATACGTTGCTGCATCTCGTCATCTAAGGCGGTTGCGGTGGCGATATAAACACAAGTACCACCTTGCTCGGCATATTGCTGAGCAAGTGACTCTCCATATCGGCTTTTTCCTGAACGCGCGCCGCCTAAAACAAGATGGATCATTAATTCAATCCTATGGTTAAAATGATGCAGTAACACATCAGTTCACTAATTTGTTGTGCTGCCCCTAAGGTATCGCCTGTGTATCCACCAATTTGACGATTGAATCCCCAAATCAATAGTTGTCGAACCGCAACTAATGCCAGCAACAACACAAATGCTACAAGGCCATTTAAACAAGCTAAAACGACAAATCCACTGAGGCATAAAATCAATAAATCATTAATGTGTTGGTGCTGTGCTAACGGCTTAGATTTACTGCCGTCATCTTCAGTGACATATTGCTCAGAGAAAATCATGCTAGCGGCAACAACCCGACTTAAAGAATGTGCCACAATCAGCGCAATTGCCGCTTTTAATGGACTATAAAGTGCAATTTCAACCAATAGTTGCCACTTAAGCAGTAAGGTTAAACCCACTGCCAAGGTGCCATAAGTGCCAATGCGGGAGTCTTTCATGATCTTTAATTTGTCAGCCACTTTCCAGCCACCACCAAAACCATCTGCGGTATCAGCTAAGCCGTCTTCATGAAAACCACCTGTAATTAATACGCTAGCAATTATCGCTAAGATCACCGCGACACTGTTTGGCAATATAAACTGACTGAGCCCAAATACCGCTGCACTCAACACGCCAACAATGAGTCCGACTACACCAAAGTAACGGCTGGCTTTATTGAGCTTATCGCTATCAAACTCAACCCATGCAGGGATAGGAATTCGAGTAAAAAAACTCATTGCGATGAGCAGTAAGTTTAGTTGTTTCCTAAGCCAGCCCATATTGAAATATGAGCCAGTATCTGAACCCTGAGACATTCTCTAATCCTTGATAGAGTTTATGTTAATAGCGGCCTAGACCACATTGCTCACACCAGCATTTTCAAAACTGGCCATGTCATTGTAAAAGTTAACCGCTGATTGAATAATCGGTAACGCCAGTGCTGCGCCAGTGCCTTCGCCAAGTCTTAACCCTAAAGATAAAATAGGTTTTGCATCCAAGGCTTCAAGCATTTTTACATGGCCTTGCTCATCTGATTGATGGGCAAAAATCAAATAACCTCGGGCGTCAGGGTGCAGTGCTACCGCAGCTAATGCTGCCGCTGTCGCGATAAAACCGTCAATTACCACCAGCATTCTTTTCTCGGCAGCCGCTAAAATAGCGCCAGTCATTTGTACAATCTCAAAGCCCCCCAAACACGCCAAAATATTTACTGGGTCGTTAAGTTTATTGCGATGTAAGTTCATCGCCACGGTTAATAATTCAGTTTTTAATGCAAAAGCTTCATCGTTAATGCCAGTTCCGCGGCCAACACAGTCTTTGACCTCAAGCTTTAATAAGGCTGCCATTACCGCTGCCGCTGATGACGTATTGCCAATGCCCATTTCACCTAAGGCAATTAAATTACAACCTGAGTCATAATGGCGCTGCACCACTTCATGGGCATAGCTAAAGCCGTCTTTTACTGACAATAAGCTCATTGCAGGCTTTTGATGAATGGCTTGGGTGCCTGCGCCGAGTCGATGGTTTGTCACACTTGGATGATCACTTGGGGTAAGCATACCGCAGTCAATCACTTCAAGGTTTAAGCCCATTTGACGGCAAAAAACATTAATTGCTGCGCCGCCGGTGGCAAAGTTTGCCACCATTTGTTTAGTCACTTCACTTGGGGCAATAGACACCCCGTGGGCCGCAATACCATGATCCCCTGCAAACACTAACATTGCAGGCTCTTTAATCGACAATTTGTGTCTACCATTAAATTGTTTGGCAAACTGCACTTGAGCAATTTGCTTTGCCAAGGTTTCTAATAGGCCTAGGGCGCCCAAAGGCTTAGTTTTTTGGTTTATTTTATGTTGGATCTGCTCATCGATATAATGGTTAACCGGATCTACTGCAAACATTTTTATACTCCAAAACAGCGTCTTATCGACGATGGCGTAAAACAAATAAGAAGAACACACTACCAATAGCAGCAGTAATGATCCCAACTGGTAACTCTTGATTAGCCAGTAAACAGCGGGCAAGTACGTCTATCCAAATCATAAATAGCCCACCCACTAGCGCGGTGATTAAAATGGGCTGCTGACCAGGAAATAGTAGCCGAACGGTATGAGGGATCATTAAGCCAACAAAACCAATCCCGCCACAGCTTGCGACCAATACCGCCGTAATTAACGAGCACAATAACAGCATATACAAGCGCAATTTAGCCACGTTAACACCAAGAGAATGCGCGGTTTCATCCCCAGCTTGTATCGCTATAACTTGACGTTTAAAAGCTAAGATAATCAATATACTACTGCACACAACAACTGCAGGTATAACCAGTCCTTCCCAACTTGCTTTAGCAAAGCTGCCCAAACTCCAAAACAGCACAGAAGCCGCGGCTTGCGGGCTAGAAAAATACAAGACTAAACTGGTGAGTGCACCAAACATAAACGAGGTAGCCACACCCGATAACAGCATTCTTTCCACTTGGCTTGCGCGGCCAAAACCCGATAAAGACAATACCAATAACACGGAAAAACAAGCGCCAATAAACGCGCCAATTGGTAAGCTAAGGGATGACCAAGACCACCAAGCATCATGACTAAACCAGCCCGAACGCAATAAAGCATCAGCTAAATGACTACCTGACTCCGATAGCCATTGCTGCACCAATCCTTGGCTACCAAAAAAGCTCAATACTAATACCGCCCCAAAAGAGGCTCCTGAACTTATACCAAATAAATAGGGATCGGCTAATGGATTTCGCGTGACAGTTTGCAACACGCTCCCTGCTAACGCTAAACCAGCACCGGCAATAAACGCCAATATGATGCGCGGCAAGCGAAGTTCGAACACGATTCGCTGAGTTATCGCACTAGTATTACTTGAACCAAAGGGCTCTAAACCAGAGGGATCAGCGCCAAAAATAGATGAGCTAAATAGAGTGATAACTTGCTCAAAACTAATATTGGCAGCCCCGAAACTCGCTGCTGCAATCGGGGTGACTAACGTCAGTAATGCGGTCGCAAACAGTAAGGCTTTATACTTAAATGATGTTGCAGCTAAACTCATGAGTCATGCTCTCCACCATGTGGCTGGCCTGTTTGATAACCGTAAAAGTAGGTAATCAAAGGTTTACCATGTTGGGGATGCTTCGAAATCTGACAACAAACGTCAAATACATCACCAATGATGGCTTCAGTTAGCACTTCATCAGGTAACCCTTGAGCAATACATTTCCCTTCATCCAATAACAACAAGCGATCGCACACAGCACTGGCAAGGTTCAAATCATGAATAGATGCGATCACGCTGATCCCTAATTGTCTAACCAGTTCTAATATTTGTATTTGATAGCGAATATCTAAATGGTTAGTGGGCTCATCGAGGATCAACAACTGCGGCTTTTGCACAATGGCGCGGGCAATTAACGCCCGTTGTTTTTCACCGCCTGATAACTGCTCATATTGCTGCTGCGCCTTATGTTGCAAACCCACTTTCTCAAGTGCTTCTGCAACATGTTGCTTATCAGCTTGGGAGTCGGTTTCAAATAAGCCCTTATGAGGGGTTAACCCCATTGAAGCGATTTGCTCTGTGGTCATTTCGAAATAATGAGGGGTTTCTTGTTGCACTACGGCAACTTTGGTCGCTAACAGCTTTTGGCTCAAACCACTGATGTTTTGCCCAAAAATTTTAATTTGGCCTTGGTCTGGGGTGATATAGCGGTACAAGCAACGTAACAGACTAGATTTACCAGCCCCATTTGGACCAATAAGTCCGAGCATTTCACCTTTTGATAGGGCAAAACTGACTCGCGAAAGGATCTGGGTTTGATCCACAGACCAGCTGAGTTGTTCAACGTTTAACGCTGAAGCAGGATTTAAGCTCATATTTTAATAGCCTTAGCTATTAAAACTGCCGCTCTGTGCAATAACGCACACGTAAAATTTAATAACATTCACACTCCGCCTGAGTCACCCGCACAGGTTGTATAACGCTGATAACAGCAAGGAAAATGGCGCTAGGTATCTGACTTTATGAAAATACTACACAGTTTAAGCAAAGTGTATTTTCACATTACAGTTGCGGGTACAGTTCATGCTAATCATCATAAGTTGCCTTATGAGAACCATGATTCCCTATTCATTTGATGCCAGTTAATACAGATAAACTTTAGCAACAAATTAACGCTATTTTGTTTTATAAATAACCTGAACACAGGCTAACAATCTTATCGCACTATTGTACGATATATCTGGCTGAGTTTATGAGCTTTTCAGTAATATCTTTTAGCTTGGCCAATTCAATCGGTATACAGGCTTTATCGCAGCAGAATGTGCTTGTTTATTTTCGTCAACCATAGCTGCTTCTGGTGAACCTGCTTTATCTGAAACCGAATTGTCGCCATCGGTATTAGCCTGACTTTCAGGCCAATAAACATCGATAGTCACACTGGCAGCATAATCAATGGCTAATTGCGCATACAGGCCTTTGCAGCGTTCAAGCACGAGCACTTGACCGATAATATGCCTGATGACCCCGCCGTGAGTCACCACTAATGCAGTGGCTGTACTCTCTTCTCCACTGCCTTGTCCACTGTCTTGTCCGCTTTCTTGTTTACTATCTTGCCCACTTAGAGCTTTGCTAGACTCAAGTTGCTTGTGCAACATAGCTGTGATCAAGGCAAGCCCTTGTGTCACTCTCGCTTCAAAGTCAGGCATAGGCTCGCCATTAGGCGGCGTATTGTCCCATGGATTATCCCAGTATTGATCTAACGCTTGCGGATGGGCTTGGTATAAAGCATCAAAGCTTTGTCCGTCCCAATCACCAAAATCCACTTCTTTTAACTGAGGTAGCAGGTTAGCTTGTAGCAGCAGATTCTTAGCCTGCTTCTGTTCTTGCATCTGTTCCTGTTCCTGATTAAGTGAAGAGTTAGCTGAAGCTGCAACCTGAGTTTTATTATCAATACTCTCAGAGAACAAACGAGCTTGATTGATATCTGCGGCAAACGCCTCAGCAAATAGGCTACATCGAATTAAAGGCGAGCTAAAAATCAACAGGGAGTTCGCTAGATTATTCAATCCAAGCTTTTTAACACTTGCCTGCATGTTCGCCAAGCCAAGTGGCGTTAATGAAACATCGGTTTTTCCCCGTAAAATATTGCCGCCTTCGCATTGGCCATGGCGTAGTAATATCAATTTGGCTTGTTTCATTTAATCCTTTCACCTTTATAAACGATTATTAATGGTTACTTTTCTGTCTAAAGATATTTTGCTTATTCTATTCCGTTCCGAAATTGCAGGTATTTGCAGATAGTCACTTTATTCAAGTCATTCAATTGCTAACCATAAACGGCAATTACAATCACTGATTATAGAGATTTCAAAGACAGTGAATTTAACAATCTGGCCTGCTTAGTTCAGTAATGCGCTTGCTCTTACAAACCATTTAAACGTATTATGGACGTCTATACGTTTAAATGTCCAAACAAAAGTCTCATCCATATTGAAGATGGGATTAAAGATAATGATTGGGACGAGTATTTCAGCGGGGACTTTTTAACACTAGCCGCCTTTTATAAGCTAAATAAAGGTATGCTATTTTTAATCAATCGCACTGCTTCATCGCCCAATCAATTGGCCTATAGCACCAACTAATATAGCAATAAAGGTATTCCGATATGACGAAGTCGACTTCCTACAGTCAGGTTCTTGAACAACTTACAAATACGCTTAAAGAGCGCATTGTAATTCTTGATGGTGCCATGGGCACAATGATCCAAGACTATAAATTGGAAGAAGCCGATTACCGCGGTGAGCGTTTTAAAGATTGGCATTGCGACGTAAAAGGTAACAACGACATGTTGGTACTGAGCCAACGCCAAATCATTAAAGACATTCATACCAAGTACATGTTGTCTGGCGCCGACATTATCGAAACCAATACCTTTAACGCCACCACGATTGCCATGGCAGATTACGACATGCAGTCGTTATCTACAGAAATCAACCTTGAAGGTGCCCGTGTTGCCCGTGAAGCGGCTGATGAAGTGGCCGCGCAAACTGGCAGTCCACGTTATGTTGCCGGTGTTTTGGGCCCAACCAACCGTACTTGTTCAATTAGCCCAGATGTAAATGACCCAAGTTTTCGTAATGTCAGCTTTGATGAACTCGTTGATGCCTATGTTGAATCAACAACTGCGCTAATCGAAGGCGGCGCAGATATCATCATGGTAGAAACCATCTTTGATACCCTTAACGCTAAAGCCGCTTTATTTGCCATCGAAAAAGTCTTTGATGACTTGGGCGATCGCCTACCCGTGATGATTTCAGGCACCATTACCGATGCATCAGGCCGAACCCTTACCGGACAAACAACCGAAGGTTTTTACAACTCACTGCGTCATATCAAACCGCTTTCAATCGGTCTTAACTGCGCGTTAGGCCCGAAAGAACTGCGCCCATACGTTGAAGAGTTATCACGTATATCTGAATGTTTTGTCTCTGCCCACCCTAACGCAGGTCTGCCAAACGAGTTTGGCGGTTACGATGAAACCCCAGCAGAAATGGCCGACGTTATTAGCGAGTGGGCACGCGAAGGCATGCTTAATATCGTTGGTGGCTGCTGTGGTAGTACGCCAGATCATATCAATACCATTCGTGAGTCGGTAATTAATCACCAGCCTCGTCAAATACCTGATATTCCAGTGGCTTGTCGCCTTTCAGGGTTAGAGCCATTAACCATTGATGGCGACTCGTTGTTTGTTAACGTCGGCGAACGCGCTAATGTGACAGGTTCAGCTAAGTTCCTGCGTTTAATCAAAGAAGAGAAATTTGAAGAAGCGTTAGATGTGGTGCGCGAGCAAGTTGAAAACGGCGCCCAAATCATCGACGTCAACATGGATGAAGGCATGCTCGATGGCGCTGAGTCGATGAAAAAGTTCTTGAACTTAATCGCCTCAGAGCCTGATATCTCACGTGTACCTATCATGATTGACTCATCAAAATGGGATGTGATTGAAGCTGGCCTTAAGTGTGTTCAAGGCAAGTCCATCGTTAACTCTATTTCGATGAAAGAAGGCGAAGAAGCCTTTATTAAACAAGCGACTTTAGTTAAACGCTATGGCGCTGCAGCCATTGTGATGGCCTTTGATGAAGATGGCCAAGCCGACACCCGCGCCCGTAAAACCGAAATATGTACCCGCGCCTATCGCGTGTTGGTTGATGTCGTCGGCTTCCCGCCAGAAGACATTATTTTCGACCCGAATATCTTTGCTATCGCCACGGGTATTGAAGAGCACGATAACTATGCAGTCGACTTTATTGAGTCCATTAAAGACATTAAAGCCACCCTACCTTATGCAATGATTTCAGGTGGTGTGTCTAACGTATCGTTCTCATTCCGAGGCAATAACCCTGTACGTGAAGCGATTCATGCGGTGTTTTTATATCATGCGATTCAAGCAGGTATGGACATGGGGATTGTTAATGCGGGTCAGCTAGCGATTTATGATGACATCGACCCAGAACTTAAAGAAAAAGTTGAGAACGTGGTGCAAAACCTGCCATGCCCAGTTGCTGATTCAACCAACACCGAGCAGCTACTTGATGTGGCAGAAAAATTCCGCGGTGACGGCAAACAAGCCGCTAAAAAAGAAGATTTAGCATGGCGAAGTCTACCAGTAAACGAGCGTCTGTCTCATGCATTGGTAAAAGGCATTACAGAATTTATTGATGACGATACCGAAGAAGCAAGACAGCAAGCCAGCCGACCTTTAGATGTGATTGAAGGGCCATTAATGGATGGCATGAACGTGGTTGGCGACCTATTTGGCGCAGGTAAAATGTTCCTGCCACAAGTGGTGAAATCTGCCCGCGTGATGAAAAAAGCCGTCGCTTATCTCAACCCTTATATTGAAGCTGAAAAAGTCGAAGGCCAATCAAATGGCCGCATTTTGATGGTCACCGTAAAAGGCGATGTCCATGATATCGGCAAAAACATTGTTGGTGTGGTACTCGCCTGTAACGGTTATGAAGTGGTCGATTTAGGCGTAATGGTCGCCGTTGATAAAATCCTTGATGCCGTAAAAGAGCACAATATCGATATTATCGGCATGTCAGGGCTTATTACTCCAAGCCTTGATGAGATGGTGCATAACGTGAAAACCTTCCACCGTGAAGGTTTAACCATTCCAGCCATTATTGGCGGCGCGACTTGTTCAAAAATTCACACGGCTGTGAAAATTGCGCCGCATTATCCACATGGTGCGATCTATATTGCTGATGCCTCACGCGCAGTGCCTATGGTGTCGAAGTTAATTAATAACGACACCCGCCAAGCCACTATCGATGAAGCTTATGCCGAATACGATGTGATGCGTGAAAAACGTTTATCGCAGACCAAACGTAAAACCATCGTGCCTATTGAAGCGGCACGCGAAAACCGCTGTCAGCATGAGTGGCAAAATCATACGCCATTCACGCCTAATGTATTAGGTCGCCAAGTCTTTGATGATTACCCGTTAGAAGACTTAGTCGATCGCATCGACTGGACACCGTTTTTCAGAAGCTGGGAATTACATGGTCGCTTCCCAGACATTTTAGAAGACAAAGTGGTCGGTGAAGAAGCCCGTAAACTCTACGCTGACGGTAAAGCGATGCTTGAAACGATCATCAGTGAAAAATGGCTCACAGCCAAAGCAGTGATGGGATTATTTCCAGCGAATACTGTAAACCATGATGATATCGAAATTTATACTGATGAATCACGCACCGAAGTGGAAATGACTACGCATCACTTACGTATGCAACTAGAGCGTGTGGGTAATGACAACTTCTGTTTATCAGATTTTGTTGCGCCTAAAAACTCAGGAGTCGCCGATTATATGGGCGGGTTTGCGGTCACAGCAGGTCACGGGATTGATGAACATGTCGAACGTTTTGAAGCTAACCATGATGACTACAACGCCATTATGCTTAAGTGTCTTGCAGACCGTTTAGCTGAAGCATTTGCTGAGCGAATGCATGAACGAGTACGTAAAGAGTTTTGGGGTTATGCCGCTGATGAAGTATTAGATAACGAAGCGCTTATTCGTGAAAAATACAAAGGCATTCGCCCAGCTCCTGGTTACCCAGCGTGCCCTGATCACACTGAAAAAGGCTTATTGTGGGACTTGCTCAAGCCAGATGAAACCATCGGCTTAAACATCACAGAAAGCTATGCGATGTTCCCAACCGCAGCGGTATCAGGCTGGTACTTTGCTCATCCGAAATCACGCTACTTTGGCGTAACTAATGTAGGTAAAGATCAGGTCGAAGATTATGCTAAGCGTAAAGGCATGAGCCTTGAAGAAACCGAGCGTTGGTTAGCACCGGTGTTGGACTATGACCCAGAGTAATCATAAGGTTACTCTGTAGTTTTTCAAACTTCGTTTGAATTAAAAATGTGCCCACTAGGCCGCATTTTTTACGTCTAAACTTTACCAGTTAAGGTATTGATTAATTAATCTAAAACTCTAGGTTCATTGTAACCCATTGCCTGCCGCAGGCCTTCGTGCAAGCACGACTGTGACACGCTGCAAGTTCATCCCTGAAAGCTCGGCCATGACGTCCATGTCATGGACGGTCACAGCCGTGCTTACACCTGAGATTCTATCTCTTCGATTGGAGCTTATTTGTGAGTAATATACGTGTAAACAGCCCTATCATTAGAGAAAACCATGATAGCTACACGGTATTTTCATCTACGTATTTCAGCAACTTGGAATGGGGAATTGTTGGGGACTGCGGCGGTCTTTGAATTAGTATACACTGACCCAACAACTACTCTCGAAAGCTAGCTGGCCACCCATGGCCAGATTCATGCAATTTTCTTGCTTACCTCAATTCAAATTGAACATTCAATGTCTAGAAGAACACTTTTAAATTGGGTAAAAACAAATGAATCTACGGACACAACGAACCCCATTGAAATTGCTGAAATGTGTTGAAGAAAATAGCGAAAGACTGACAGGACGTCAGACTAGCTTTAGTTGGCCATGGATGGCCTTTCTAAAGCGTTAGCTATTTTCGAATAAGCATGAAGCTTGCTCGCTTTTCAGAGCAATTTCGTAGGGGCGGCAAGGGATATCGAAAAGGGAAATGCTGTTGTTTCCCTTTCGTCTGGTGTGGGCGAAGCGCCACGACGTTGACCTTAATCCAAACAAAGTTTGGAAACGAAATAGCTAACCTATCACTTATGCTCACTTTCCCAATTCCGATGCTCGTTTATCAAACAGGAGTCTGGTAGAGTGCTTATTAATCAATAACTTTGTTATAAATCAAAGGTGAGTATTGAAACTATATAAATACCTACATCCTGATCGTATAGATGTCTTGAAAAATAGATCCATTCGTTTTTCTCCACCCAATGCGTTCAATGATCCGTTCGAGTTTAAACCAGTGATTAGTGGTTTAACACCTGACACGTACATAGACGCTTATATGGAAGAAAACTTAGAAAGTATGGTCGAATCTGAGTTATCTAAATATCCAGAACATATACGAAATCAAATTCCCAAGTCTAAATTTCAAGAACTTTTAGAGCTATTCGTTCAGAGCAAGAATGAAGAATTTAATGCTGTTATGGATAAAGCAAAAGAGCATGCTTCAACTGTTTTAACCGAAAAATCAAATGAACTAATTGGTGTCTTGAGCTTAACTGAAAAGGAGGACAATTTGCTTATGTGGTCTCACTATGCTGAATCGCACAGTGGTTACTGCATAGGCTTCAATTCTAATCATTCATTCTTTAAGAGAAAACGTTCTGAAAAGGACGAGTTTTACCATTTGAGAAAGGTAAAATATCTACCTCATAGACCATCAAAGATGATGGTTGATATGAATGGAACAGATATGCTCTTATTAAAATCAGAAGTTTGGGAGTATGAACAAGAGTGGCGTATGTGTGCAGTTCTGCCTGACGCAGATACGATTATAGATGCAATTGCCCCTCCCGTTCATTTGTTTAAATTTCCAGAAGACTTAATTGAAGAAGTAATCATTGGTGTTAATGCAAAGGCTTCGTTAACTGAAGCCATACTAAGAATTATTGCAGATAATCCTGAGCTTAGTCACGTTAAAGTTAAGAAGGCTAGTGTTTCTGAAGTCGAATATGCGCTGTGTTTTAATGATTTAAACTAACAATTTTAGCTGACAGCTAACACGTGACATTTTCAGTTCCAAGTGGTTTTGTATAATCGGTGTGTTGCTTTAGGTTCAAGTTTGCATTGGCCTGCAACTTAATTGGGCATTGGGAGGCTAAATGGATATTATATTTTGTCCCACTGACAATATTCAAAAAGCAGCACAATTTACTTTTGAAAATATGCATCAGTATTATCAAAAAATTGCTCCTGAATGGAATACCTCAAAGATAGTTGAAGTAACAAAAGATTTAGAGAACTTTGATATTAAGCTTGGTGATGAAGTTATAGGCGTTATGAGACTCGAATATAAAGATACCTTTTGCTATCTCAGGGATCTCCAAATTTCAGCTAAACATCAAAACAAAGGCTTTGGAAAAGTGGCATTAAATGAAGCCAAACGAAAAACGCTGAGTGCAAACTTTAATACCTTAAGCTACGCGTATTAAAAGTTAGCCCAGCAATCAGCTTATATGAACGAAATGGGTTTGTAGTTGAAAGTGAAGATGACCGTTTCTTTAATATGGCTGTCAGAGTCTCCTAAAAGGTCAATTACAAAGTCATAATGAACTTATCTTGTGCCACTTGTGTTTTAACGACTTCGTATTTAATAACCTACGCTTCTACTGCGGTTATCGAATGTAATAATTGCCTCGCTGAACAGCAAGATGCTTAAACAGTAAAATCAGAGGCTGGCTCTGTTTTATCGTCCATTGTTTAAATAGAACCTATTTGACACAAAAAGATGTTATTGACCAAACTTTAAAGCAGCAAGTTTAGCAAGCTAGTCAATAACACCTTAATCAATAACCCGAATAATTATTTCGGGTTAATGACAGCCCAATTCGGTACCACTAAGTTATTTTTGATAACAAGATGGCGTAAATAGATGATTAATGCTGAAGCAACAACGGCACTGACTCCCTTATATTCAGGAGCGTAAGCTAATGTCATTGCATGCACGGTTCCTCCTAGCGCAATAGGGATAGCATACAACTCTCGGGACAAAATCAAAGAAGGTCTTTGTAAAAGCAAGTCTCGAATAATTCCACCACCTACCGCTGTCATCGTACCCAGAATAATAGGCGCTATAGGCAGTCCAAAGCCAAACGACCAAGCCTTTTCAGTACCTTGGATACAAAACATGGCAACCGCAAACGCATCAATATAAAGGTATGCTTTTGTTATCCATTTTCGTGTCAATAAAGAGCGTGAATAAAAGCCAATAATAGCTGCAACAATGGCTATATATATGTAAGAGATATCTTCAGCCCAGAAGATAGGAGTGTCTAATAAGCAATCTCGAATCGTCCCGCCACCCACGGCAGAAATAATACCCAGCACGATAATTGAAAATATATCAATTTGTTGTTTGTTGACAGCCAATACCGCTGATATGGAAAATGCAGCGGTACCAAGGATGGTTAAAAATTCAATAAAAGTTAAAGAACTGAACATGTTAATCTCAATGTAAACTAAATATAAAAGGCTCACAGATGGCAAGCAATTTATGAATAAATGCTATGCCATCGTGATTTCACATGTGAATTTTACAGCAAACTGAGTGACATTATTAAAATTCCCACAAATAAAATAGGGAAATTTAATTATCTTGAAAAGTTAGTTATTCACACAGCATGCTAATAGTTGTGATTCTAACTTTGCGCGATCTAACAGTCCCTTTTGTCCAATAAATACGATATTTGATCGTTTATCAGCCTCTTCCCATGCACCAGAATTTGTGCAACTCCATCGACTTCCTACTCGTTGATAGGTCGTTTTTTCGGTGCTATCCAAAACATCTAATACCCCTTTTCCACGTATTACCGTGACGGGAAGCTGAGCAAAAAATTGATTTAATGCTTCTCGCTCAAGTGGTTTTGATAGAGTGAAGCTAATACTTTCAAAATTATCAGAGTGTGATTTATCTTCCACAGGCAAAATTCTCATTTTCTTACCTGGTTCAGATAATCCCAATATTGCTGATGCTGGGACTTTGCCAAATTCACTTTCTAGTAGTGACTTTTGAGGGTAATGCTTTTGCAAGTACTCAATAACCTCAGCTCTTGTTTCTGCAGAAACAATGTCAAGTTTATTCAACAGCAGAATATCTGCAGACTGCATCTGTCTAGAGATGGTTCCTGCTGTGTATTCTGTGGCAACTTGAGACAATAATGTTTCTGCATCTAAAACTGTAATGATACCGTCAAGATAAATAGCAGGATTAACTAGTGCCACTTGTGCAATACCATTGGGTTCAGCAATGCCACTTGCCTCGATGATGATCGCATCTGGCGCATCTTCTTTTTCAGTTAACTCAATCAAGGTTTTGGTTAAGTCACCAGAGACTGCGCAACATGCGCAGCCGTTGGTTAAACTGATCATTTCATCTGTTTTTGACTCAATCAGTTCCGCATCAATATTGATACGACCAAAATCATTGACCAAAACAGCCAGCTTCATACCATGAGGAGTATTAAGTAAATGGTTTAGGGTCGTAGTTTTACCTGACCCTAAAAATCCACTCAGTATAGTCAATGGAAGCGACTTCTTATTTAGCACAGGTTTATGTTTTCGCATTGCTAATGCAGCAAAAAACATGCCTGATAAGGCTCGACGACTTTCTTCTGTTTTAGTCTGAATGTCTGAGTCAGACACGCTTGTATTAAAGATTTGATCATCAAGTGGCTTCATAATTAATCCTTTGCCTCAAATTTAACGCCACCTTTTACGGTGCCCCAAATCGGAATATCTTTGATAGATTTTGACTCAACCTCTAATGGGTTCTCATCCAGAACGGTAAAGTCAGCAAACTTTCCTTGTTCGATGCTACCCAAGGTGGTTTCTAAACCAAGAATATAAGCCGCATCAATCGTCACTGCGCGAAGCGCTCTTTCCACGCCAATACACTCATCGGGTGCAACGACCGTTTCGCCATCCTCTGCAACACGATTTACAGCTGCATACACAGCCGTTAGAGGCAGCATAGGAACAACTACTTGCGGATAATCAGAGTGCAACGCAAAAGTGACACCTTCTCTCTCAAGTGTACCTAATCGTGCCACAGTTTCTGAACGATCAGGACCGTAAGCATGATCTCTGTGTAACAAGCTACGGAAGTGAGAGAAATAATTATTAACGCTGGCAATTCCGCCTAGGCTTTTCAATCTGCGAGCCTGCATTTGATTACTCATGGCGTAATGCTCTACCGTAAAGCGGTGGTCAAAGCGTGGGTGTTTTGCTTGTAACTCAGCTAAAGCATCCAAGGTCAGGTCAATAGCAAAATCACCATTTGCATGACAATGTAGCTGTAATCCTGCGTCCCAGTATGGCTTCATTATTTTTGCTAAATTACTATCACCCGGTTGACCATTTGAGCCATCTAGATAGCCCGGAAAGCCGACTAGTGAACCCATCAGTGGGTATGAGCCATCACTCATGAATTTGATGCCGCCAAAACACAGGTCATCGGTTTCATTCTTCTTAAGTGTATCCATATACTGAGGGCCTGCGTCACCAAACTTAGCATTCAGTGCAGCAGCGTATGGCGTTAGACGTATACGTACAGGAAACTCAGCGTCTTGCGTTGCTGCCTGGTGGTCTGCAAGCTCAATATCAAAATCAATCACGCCAAACATTAAATCGGCAATGGTTGTCACGCCAGCTCGGTTGGCAATATCAGCCATGAATTTAAGACCAGGGACACCACTTGCCTCTGAAATTGTCTGCATGATAGGAATAAGTGCATGGCTACAAGCCTCTGGCTCGGTAACAATGCCCTTTAAGCGACCATCTTCATAAAATTTAATATGAGGGTCATTGCTATGTTGAGGAATATTAGACAACTCAATCGCAGGCGTATTCATATAAATCAAGTGTGGTGCCCAAGAAATAAGGTAGATTGGACGAGTTGAACTAATCTTATCCAATACGTCACGTTCTAATACACCGCCACCTTGTTTTGCTTCATCGTAACCCCAAGCAATCAAGGGTGCCGTTGGGTCTTTTTCTTCTTTATCTGCTTTGCGTAGAAAGTCTAAAATTTCTTCACAGTTTTTCAGCGGTTTATTCATGCCATTTCTTCCTGGCCACGCTAATGGTCCAATAAAGTTCAATGACATAAAGCCAGAAGACATCCAGCAATGAGAATGCGGTTCGATGAAACCTGGCATAATCACTTTGTTTTCAAAAGAGTTATCAACTTCCCAGTCATATTGAGCTAGCCAAGGAGACATTGAGTCAATGGTACCTGTTGATAATACTTTGCCATCTAAAACGGCGACAGCTTCAACTTCTGGGCGGCCTGGATCCATTGTTAGCACTTTTTTTGCTGTAAATACGGTTACTTTTTTGTTTGTCATAGCCTTTATCCTATTTGTATTTCTTTATTTTCGTTAAGTTACAATTTTTTATTTGCGTAAAGTCAATCAGTTAAACCGCTAAGCTAAAGCTAAACCTCAACTAAATGCTTGCTGGTCAGTAAAATATTTTTAATCTCTAGTACATTGGCAATCGGCGTTAAATCTTCAATTTGCTTGTTTCGTAGGGGACTATCTAGCCACGCTTGATAGCAAGACTCTTTTTCCCAACAACAGTGAATATAAGTCACACGGGGATCTTCATCGGAAGCTAATACTTCTCCATATTTAAATCCTGCTATCGTCTCTGCAGCTTCTTCAATGCAGCGTCTTTCTTTCCAGATTTTTATTAGTTCTGCATTGTTATCATCTGCCACTGTAAGCATCATAAAAGAGTGAAAACTCATATCGAACTACCTCTAAGTTGGTTGAATTAGGTGTTAGTTTATAGGGGAAAACTGAATTGACCTCCTCGCTAAGTGAGGACGCGGTTCTCACTTCGTCACAAGGTTTACTGGGGAAATAACAAAAGTAGCTAATCTTGACTTTAAATACTGTTAACGCACTGATTACATTGCGTATAAATACCCACATTAAAGTGATATATTGAATAACTCTAACAACAATACTTTTAGAACTACATTAATGAATTTTAGTCTCGAGCAATTAATAGCGTTTGTTGCGGTTTATGAAGAACGCTCTTTTAGTAAAGCTGCAACAAAACTTAATAAGCATCGCACCACAACCGGACAGGTAATCACAAACCTAGAAGATACGCTTGCCGTTGAATTAATGGTGCGGGAAGGAAGATATGTAGAACCTACAGAAGAAGCTCATTTATTGTACCACTACGCCAAGTCGATAATAGAACAATCAAAAATCTTCGATAAAATGGCCTTAAGCCTTGCCTATGGCGGGTTGGAGTCTATCTCTTTTGGTTACTCTAGTATGATACCGCTTGGTTTGTTACAGATAATTCGTCGCCAATTAACGAATGACTTCCCCAGTATGAAAGTCAATTTTTTAATCAAAAATAAAGCGGAGCTAGAAAAAGAAATAAAAGAAGGAAGCATCCATTTTGGTATTGCCAATGTGCATCACGGTAAGGGTATGTTCGATATGGACTCAAGTCTTATCGGTTATATTGAGTTCATGCCTTTTGTAAAGAAAGAAGGCCTTCTAGCTAATGTCACGCCTGAAATGGCGTTAACCGAGCTGCGAAAAAGCAGACAATATGTATTAAGCGCTTTTTCACAAGAAAATTTGAAAGATAAAGTCGTATTATCAGCGATTCATGAAGAAGTAGACCAAGTGGCTTTAATCATAAAAATGCTACAAGACGATAACTGTTGGGCATGGTTGCCTAAAGTCTTAAGTGAATCATCTTATGCCACCGAACATTTACAAATGATGGATCTTGAACAACTCAAACAAGGTCTAAAATTTCCTTTTGCGCTGTGGAATCCACACTCCAAACCATTAATGCCGATTAAAAAATCAATTTTGATGGCTGTAGATGAATATACAAAACATTTTACCGATCTACTTAAGCACTAAACTAATCATAACTAACATAACAAGTGTTATGTCACTCGCTCATTTTCAGCAAAATCTAATTCAATCAAATTGAATTGGCTTTTGTTGATCCGTTGAATGATATCCAATCCACACTTGTGACCATCTTGAATTGTATTAGTCTCGACTTGAGCTGACATTCAACTTGAAAAAGTGAGAGTTACCCGTTTTGATAAAGGTGTCGAATCTTTTAATCAAAACCAAAGGTAACTCTCATGTTGCATACTAACAATCCAATCATTAAACACAAAGCGGGTTTACTCAATTTAGCTGAAGAGCTGGGTAACGTATCCCGAGCATGTAAAGTCATGGGTGTCTCTAGAGATACATTTTATCGCTATCAAGAACTTGTTGAAGATGGTGGTATTGACGCCTTAATCGAAAAGACACGTAGAACACCTAATCTAAAGAATCGAGTTGACGAAGCGACCGAGCAGTCAGTGCTCAAATATGCTATCGACTTCCCCGCTCATGGCCAACATAGAACCAGTAATGAACTGCGTAAGTTGGGTGTATTTGTGTCAGGTAGTGGTGTTCGCTCTATTTGGCTTCGCCATAATCTAGAAAACTTCAAGAAACGGCTTAAAGCATTAGAGGACAAGGTCGCTAATGACGGGATCATACTCACCGATGCCCAAGTTGCCGCTCTTGAAAAGAAAAAACATGATGATGAAGCTTGTGGCGAGATAGAAACACATCATCCAGGCTACCTCGGCTCACAAGATACGTTCTATGTCGGCAATCTAAAAGGTGTGGGTAGGATCTACCAACAGACTTTCGTCGATACTTATAGCAAGACTGCGTTCGCTAAGCTCTATACGACGAAAACCCCGATCACCGCAGCAGATATGCTCAACGATAAAGTGCTGCCTTATTTCGAACAGCATGAGCTTCCTATGCTACGAATATTAACAGATAGGGGAACAGAATATTGCGGGCGAGTTGAGCAGCATGACTACCAGTTATATCTAGCAATAAATGATATTGACCATACAAAAACTAAAGCGATGTCACCGCAAACTAATGGTATTTGTGAGCGGTTCCATAAGACAATTTTGAATGAGTTTTATCAAGTCACTTTCCGAAAAAAGCTATACGATAATTTAGACATGTTGCAAAAAGATCTAGACGAATGGATAAATTACTACAACAATGAACGAACCCATCAAGGCAAAATGTGCTGTAGTCGAACGCCACTTGAAACATTATTGGATGGGAAACAGATTTGGGCGGATAAAAATCTAGCTCAAATCTAAGCTGACAGACACCATAAAAAATGGGTAACTGTCAGATCAAGTCTGAGCTACTACATAGTCAGAGGGCTACGAATCATGGAGCTAAGAGTCAGGTTGCGACCAATAACCTTTCTATCAATAACCTTTCTATCAATAAAAAAGTCATGATGAACTTATCTTTTGCCGCTTGTGTTTTAGCTGCTTCCTTGTTCATGGCATCAAGCACTTTTGCTGCGGTTATCGAATGTAATGATTGTTCTGCTGAGCAGCGAGATGCTTCAATCGCTCAACGAGAGACAGGCTCTGTTTTCGTGGTGGATTTTGTTAATAAAACCGTTGATAAATATATGATTAATGATGATGGTACTACTGAGGTATTGGATCCGACTCTAGCTGATGTGAGTAAACTTAATCAGCAATTTCCCCATCGTAAAACCTATTTACGCGATCCTAAATAAGCGCTAGAGCGAATATCGTTTATGCCGCACTTGGCACCTATACCCAAACAACCTGAAGATGCTCGATTTCAGCAAGAATTTACACGCGTTTAGGTAAGGCATTGATTGCGGGTAATGGTTATTCCCTTTTCAAAATCAATAACGCAGCATAAACGCGTGTAAAACTTGCCCTCAGGGAGTTTCACCGTGTTCCCACTACGTTGTTGCGCTAATTTATAAGGTACCTACATTACCGCATTAACGCGCCTAGTATTGAAAACACGGTGAAGCTCTGAAACACGTATCTTCAAGTTGTTTGGGTATATACGCATAAACGATATCCGTATTTCAACTCAATATGCTGTAGTCATTAAATCAGAACTGATTAAAAGTGATATTTCACCAATAAGTTCGTCACGCTTTGATCTGTGTTAAAGCCTGAGCTGCTTTTAATGCCGTATTTATTCTTCCAATAGTCATACTCAATACCCACGTATAACGCGCTTTCTCGCATGCCGACTTGTTTACCTAAATCATATTTAAGCTGCGGATTAAAATGGAAGTTTTTCTCGTAACTGCCGTCTGAATCGACAACCCAATCAATAAAGCCATCAAATACAATTGTTGACTCGCCCACAGGCCAGCTCATTTTCCAAGTTGGGGTTATTTGCCAAGTGTCACCATCACGACCATCGGGCATTCTTTTGTACATATTTAATTGAAAAAAATCGAAGCCCGGAACGGCTAAGTCAAGCCCTGCGCCAATAAGAAAAGATTCAACATCACCTTCACCAAATTCAACGGTAGTCGCAATTAGTACGTCTTTTACAAAACCTATTTCTACAGGTTTGTCTAACATTTTACTAAAGCTAAAACGTGGAGAGAATTCGCCATAATAGGCTGTTTCACCATTTAAAAAGTCTTCTTCACCATTGTATTTTGTGAAGTCGACAAACATGAATAAATCACCAATATTCCAACCACTAGCGTGTTCATAAGTGATTGTTTGTTGTATTTGAGGATTAACTTTAAAGTTATCACCATAAAGATAGGACAGGCTATTGTCTTGCCATTGAACTATCTCACTTGAAGTAGCCTCATTTGCTGCAACAAATGGAGCCTGACAAAGCAGTATCAGGGCGAGCAAACGTTTCATATTAAATCCTTGTAAATGTTATATTTAATGATTACCGACAGTTATGTTTGCAAGAAGTCAAACCCCTCTTTGCCGAGATTATTCTCATAACAAAACAGCGCCAGCTATTATGACATTTTGTTTACACTTAATTAAGCGTTAGATGCTCCCGCAAAGCGAAATGTTATTTTCTTTTTTAACCCCTTTCTACTGATTTTAAATTCGACAATTAAGCCAAATGAATAAGTTATATAACCAACAAAATATGAACTCAGATTCACATTTTGTGTTTTTTATAATACCATTGCCAAAATTTCTACTCAAAAATTAGGCTACTTAACGTGGAACTGTGGCGAGTAAGTATATAAAGGGAGTTTAATAAAAGATGAAAAATATCGTTAAATTAATGGCTTGCACAGCAGTTATCTCAACCTTGTTTCCGCAACCGGAGTTATACGCTGCACCTTACCATTCAGCGTTAGCAAAAGATAAAGCGGTAGAGTTTGCGCCTGGTATTATTTCAACTAAAGCTCATTTTGAAATTAATACTGTGTTCAATAAGACGGGTGATGAGGTAATTTTTGCAAGATGTAAAGATGACTTTAGCCACTGCACTATGATGCAGTCATCGTTTGTATCGGGTGAATGGCAGCACCCAACTGCACTTGCAATATCAGGTGACTATTTAGATGCGGACCCTTTTTATAGTCCTGACTATACTCAGCTTTATTTTGTCTCTAAGCGTCCGATTGCAGAAGGGGAAGCTGAGTCAGCAGAGGTGAATTTATGGCGTTCAACTAAACTTAATGGTCAGTGGCAAACTCCAGAATACTTAGTTAATGTGAACTCAGATGCGGCAGATTTATACCCATCGATAACCGACAAAGGCGAGCTCTACTTCCCTTCCTTTAGAGATAATGGCCGCCATATGTATGTTGCTCAGCCAAAAGGAAACAGTTTTAGTAAGCCCAAACCCTTGCCAAGTCATATCTATGGCTTCAATGGTAATATTGGTGACTCAGCCGTATCTCGAGACGGGAACACGATTGTATTTAGTATTAAAGATCGTGATGACAGCAAAGGTAAAGGCGATTTATACATATCAAATCGTGTTAACGGTAAATGGACTGTAGCCAAAAGCTTAGGGGATAAAGTGAATACGGCCGATCATGAATTCACTCCCATTATCTCCCCTAACGGCGAGTATTTATTCTTTACTCGAATTGAAAATGGCAGAGGTAATTTATATCAAATAAAACTAAGTGCATTGATAGACTAAGTCGATAAAAAGAGGGCAAATCCTCCCTCTTTATAAAATAGCGCCTGGTTATAAAGGGCCTAGTTATAAAGCGCTTAGTTTTAAAGCCCTGGTAACTAAAACCTAGTAACTAAACCCTAGTAACAAGTCTTTTACTCTTTATGCTTTTAACGCTAATGGTTCTTGAGAAAAGCTAATCCCCTCCCAACCATTTTGCATAAATTGACGGATATTTTGGTGGTCATTGCCTTCAGGGGTGGCCACTACATCTCGATAATGCTGACCAAATAAACTCAAGGTTTGTTGCTCATTTAGCTGATGTAAAGTGCCAAAAGCAAACACCTTACAAGAACCCGCATTTTCACCCTCTGCATTGTTTTGCGCGCCATTAGTAAATGCACTGGGGGTATAACTATAATTTGCTTCAATAACTGCCATGGTTTGTTCAAACTGTATTTGTTCTGGATCTGCTAATGCGGCAATAAACTGTGTCAGTGTTGGTGTTGATGTTGATGTTGATGTTGGTGTTGATGTTGATGTTGATGTTGATGTTGATGGTGTCATAACCTGTTTTTAATCCTCTTTACCAATATAAAATGACAATACAATAAATAAACTGCTGAAAAATAAATTTAAATTACCCTAAAGGCATGAACAACTTAGGTCAATTGAAACAAACTCTTATTTCCAAACTATTTCTTATTGCCACTGCAGTGATCAAAATAGCGACTAAAATCGCCGCTATGTTAACCTACGCTAATTGTTATCATCCACCATCAAGTGACCAACCTTTACCAGTATCACAGTGTCTTGTTCAACGTACGGATTATGTTGGCTTAAGTGTGGACTGCGGATCCAATTGCCAGCAGGATAGCGACCTAACTCATCGATAAACTCACCGCTTATCACGTAAATCTCTTCCCCGCCAAAATGACGATGTGGCTGAAATTGGCAACCTGCTGGCCAAAACACTAAAGCGGTAGATTCAGTTAAGTGCTGATGCAAAGGCATCACTTGTAAATCACCTTGGCCAGGTAACCAATCAGTATTTCGAGTATCGACTCTGACTTGCTCTGTATCGCTAGGTAAAAATTGATGCAACTTAACTAATAACTCACAGCCCTTTTCACTAAAGGGCGCATGACTGAATCCCTCAGGATTGCGGATATAAGTGCCAGCAGGATAATCACCCGTTTCATCTGAGAAGATCCCAGATAACACTAAAATCTCTTCGCCTAATGGATGAGGGTGTGATGAGAAGCTCGCGCCAGCATCGTACTTAACAATGCTTGTTGCATGACCACGCTCCGCTTCCTCACGTGCTAGTCGTTTGCGCCAAACTCCTTTGGCAGGGCTTTTATCCCACTTCAGCTGCTGAGTGTTTATCACCACACGCTGAGTGAAATCCATATTGATAGTATCCATTGCACCACGACTCTTCGTTATTGCTTAATGGCAACATCATAGGCTGAAACACCATTAAAGCCTAGTCAGCACCTAAAGTGTGATAGGTTTAATAAGCAGAAAATAAAAAGCCTGCTCAATAAATTGAACAGGCTTTGGAAGGGAGATTGCAATGAGTAGTCATCAGGAGATGAAGCTAATTACTGCTTTCACTGTTCATCATTCAATAAAACAGCGAGCCAAACGTCTTATTTAAATGGAACTGGACGCGGCGTGTTCTCATTTGATGGTGGTAAAATTGGTAACATAATTTGTGGCTGGTCACCGGTTAAGCTTTTCAAGAAATCAACCATTTGCTTAGTTTCAGTTTCAGTCATTTTCTGACCTAATTGAATATCAGCCATAGTGTTAACTGCTTCTTCAAGCGTCCATACACTGCCATCGTGGAAGTACGGGTAGGTAAGTTCGATATTACGCAGCGTTGGTACTTTAAACACGTACTTATCAGCTTCTTTACCTGTAACGCCTTTACGACCTTCTGCAGGGTTTTCAGTATGGAATGGTTTTAATAAGCCCATTTTCATGTACATGGTGCCACCAACAGCAGGACCGTTATGACAAGCTACACAGCCTTTATCTTTAAATAACTGGTAACCGGCTTCAGCATCCGCTGTAATGGCTTTTTTGT
Source organism: Shewanella olleyana (assembly GCF_023283825.1). Taxonomy (GTDB): domain Bacteria; phylum Pseudomonadota; class Gammaproteobacteria; order Enterobacterales; family Shewanellaceae; genus Shewanella; species Shewanella olleyana. Next base: position 139,125 of record NZ_JAKILD010000008.1, read on the forward strand.
CGCCTTCTAAATACTTATCGAATGGGCTGTTAGGCGTGACTAGCGTCTTTTCAAATACTGCAATTGCGTCGGTAATTCTGTCGATATTCACTTCATCAGAACCGTAGATCGCTTTAAAACGTTCTACATATCCAGGCATTGACGCAATAGTGCCTACAGCCAATTCATGGGTGTAGCCCATTTCTTTAGGGTTATCGATTGGACCCGCAGCTTGCTCTTTTAAGTCAGCTGCTCTGCCATCCCAAAACTGGGCAAGCATGTATTCGGCATTTAATACAGTAGGAGAGTTAATTGGCCCTTCTTGCCACTCATGACCAATAGAAGTTGGCAGAGCATCAACACCACCTAGAGAGAGGTTATGACAAGAGTTACATGAAATGAAACCAGACATAGAAAGACGTGGTTCAAAAAATAACATTTTGCCTAGTTCAACTTTTTCAGGCTCAGTGATAACAGCTGGCTTGATCACTTCGATTGGCTCACTAGCTTGTGAGGTAGAGATTGAAAAAATTGATGCAATTAAAATTGCAACTGAGGTTAGCTTTGTCATAACTAATAACCTTATAGAGTGTATGGTTTAATTAACGCCATCATATCCTCCACTTTTTATTAGTTACAGCGACTAAATTCGATTGGGTCTATCGCGTATTTGGATGATAAAAACGAGACTTAAATCACTGTAAATAATAACTAATAAGGTAGGTTAACCCCATAACAGATTAGCAAGCGAAGCTGTATCAAAAATACCGATTACAACCAAGGTAGATCACACTACTTTGTATCAAAAAAGCCTCATTCACAGTTACACCTTACAAAGATGAGCAGCGCTAGGTCGATATCAACTTGGACTTTATCGCCTTTTAGTCTTGTGAATCATCACTGTGATTAATTTAAGCTAAATTAATTATACCCAAACAACTTGAAGATACGTGTTTCAGAGCTTCGCCGTGTTTTCAATACTAGGCGCGTTAATGCGGTAATGTAGGTACCTTATAAATTAGCGCAACAACGTAGTGGGAACACGGTGAAACTCCCTGAGGGCAAGTTTTACACGCGTTTATGCTGCGTTATTGATTTTGAAAAGGGAATAACCATTACCCGCAATCAATGCCTTGCCTAAACGCGTGTAAATTCTTGCTGAAATCGAGCATCTTCAGCTTGTTTGGGTATATGCTAGAGTTAAGACTAAGTTAAGCTAGCACTATGATAGAACAATGGAATAATTATCTTTTTGATGTTGCTCATGGTTAAAAACTGAAGCAAATCTAGCTCAATGCAATCAATCTGATTAAAACCAAGCTTAGAAATAACACCGATTCGATAATGAAGGTAGCCACTAAATGGATGTTCAACTCCCTCTCGTTTCAAAAGCATGGCAAGCAATTAAAAACCTCATTTCAGGGCAAACCAACGTCAGCGCCGATAGTGATAGCGTTGAAGGCAAGTTATCACTCAAAGAAATCACCCAACTGTATCCTCGTAATACCCCTATACAGTCAGAAATAGAAAAATGCCTGTTATACAATCCAATAAAACCTGGTAATCAACCCATTAACTCGTCTCTAGATGAATCAGAAGCTAAAGTTAATCAAGCAAGTACATCTGTTATAGACGGTAAATTAACAAATAATCTATCGACTCCCTCCCAGCCTTTCAGCAAACAAAACCAAGAACCACGCTCACAGGTTGAAAATACAAGCTCAGCAAGCAAAAGCCTTTTTATTGGCCGTGACACTCAGCAACAAAAAGTCGTTGATGCTATCAATCGTTGGAAAAATAATAAGGGAGAATTGACCGCGATAATTGGCCCGTTTGGTTCTGGAGTCAGCTCTTTTTTGAATCAGTTTCATAATCAATATCACCAAACAGAACCTGTGACTTATTTAAGTTTTTACCATGCAGCGCTCTCAGCTAAAGAAGCTATCGCAAACCTCTGCTATTGCTTCAATATAACTGACGAACCCAAATCAATTACCGCGGCTATTTCACTGATCAATCAGCAAGAGTCACACATCATTATCATTGATGATCTTCACAAGTTGATGCTGAGAATGATGGGCAATTATCAAGCCTTAGTGACCTTTGCCACTATCATTATGGAAACCAGGCAACAACACTGCTGGATATTAGGCTGTGAGACTTATGTATGGCATCGTTTGTCATCGCAATATTCCATCACTAACTTCGTTAAAATCATCGTTAGATTAGACTACTTTTCTGCACTAGAATTTAGAGATATTGTTGAAAGTAAAACAGCACAAATTGGCTTAAAGCTGACACTCGATAGTGATGATGAAAATGAAAAGAGCGCAGTAGAGCAACTGAGCAAACAATTACATCAAGTGAGTGGTGGCCATAGTAAGCTTGCCTGTATATTGTTATTTAATGCATTAGCAGAAGATGGAAACCACCCATTAAGTTTGCAGCCTATTTGCACACCCGATACCACTACACTCAAACAATGCTCAGATGAAGACTTATTCAGTCTTGCGGAGTTATACGTCCATGGCGGCCTGCGAATATTTCAACATGCTGAAATCTTTGCTTGCAGCGTTGAACAAAGCTCATTAAAACTTGAGTATTTATCACGGCAGGGGCTGCTGAAGGCACATTACTCTAAACAAGATTTTGCCCAGCATTATTATGCGATTGCCCCCTCGTTAACCCGCATCATTGCCAATCACTTGCTAAATCATAATAAATTGTACTTGTAGGAAATAATTGAAATGGAAAATTCTCGTAAAATTCTACAAACCATATTAAATATTATCTCTGTTAATCAGCTCAGTTTGCAGTAGGGAGTACTAGTAAATGGAAGATTCTCGTAAAATTCTACAAACCATATTAAATATTATCTCTGTTAATCAGCTCGGTTTGCAGTAGGAGCAATAGGAAATGGAAGATTCTCGTAAAGCACTACAAGCCATATTAAATATTATCTCTTTTAATCAGCTCGGTTTGCAGTAGGGAGTAGTAGTAAATGGAAGATTCTCGTAAAGCTCTACAGGCCATTTTAGATATCATCTCTTTCGATAAATTGTTGGCGTTCGCTACGGTTTGCATATTTGCTTGGGTTATCATGATCATTGTGCAGTTTGTGCTAAAACAACTGACCATAAAACTACCCAAATATCGATTACTCTGGAGTCGTTTATATCCTTTTGCACGCCTGTTTGTATGGGCAACAGTTATCATTTACACCATTACTGAAATTATTGATCCCCACGAAAATCTGATTTTAGCTGTTATTGGTTCAATCGGAATTGTATTGGGTTTAGCGACCCAAGAGCCTGCTAAAAACATGATTGCAGGCCTTATCATTATGATTACCCCGCCTTATCGCGTTGGCGACATGGTGACGCTTTCAGGCCATTACGGTGAAGTGATTCAGCTTGATTGGAGTGTCACATGGCTTAGAACATTTGATGATAATACTGTGATGGTGCCTAATGCTGAGGCGCTTAAAACTGCGGTGTCGAATGCTAATAGCGGTGCATTAGATGAAATGGTCGTAGTCACGTTTAACCTCCCTATTGAAGCTGATCACTTAAAAGCAATACAACTCGCAAAAGAAGCGACTCAATGCTCACCTTATACTTTTTTAGATAAACCCATTACCGTCAATATTGCTACTGATTATCAGTATGGCGAGCACCTTATTCAGTTAACGATAAAAGCCTATGTGATGGATATCAGGCTAGAGCGAAAGTTTGCCAGTGACATTAATTTTCGGGTTTTAAATGCCTTTAAACAGGCAGGATTTTATTCTATGTCAACTTCTGAGACCGCTGAGGCAATTAATTAAATTACTGCCATATCTTGAACAGCACAGCATTTGCTATACTCTTGCCAAATTTAATACATACCATTGCAAACTTGCCACTTTAGGATGTTGATATGACCCAAGATGAAATGAAAAAAGCTGCCGGCTGGGCTGCGCTTAAATACGTTGAAGAAAACAGTATTGTTGGCGTTGGCACGGGTTCAACGGTAAATCACTTTATTGATGCATTAGCAACCATGAAGCATGACATTCAAGGGGCAGTTTCAAGCTCTGAAGCGTCAACAGAAAAACTGAAGCAGTTAGGCATTGAAGTGTTTGATATGAACAGTGTTGCAGATTTATCTGTATACGTTGATGGCGCTGATGAAATCAACGCTCATATGGACATGATTAAAGGCGGTGGCGCTGCGTTAACACGTGAGAAGATCGTTGCTGCAGTGGCTAAAAAGTTTGTTTGTATTGTTGATAATACTAAACAGGTAGACGTATTAGGCGAGTTCCCTTTGCCAATCGAAGTTATCCCAATGGCACGTTCTTATGTTGCTCGTGAATTGGTAAAACTCGGTGGCGATCCTGTTTATCGTGAAGGCGTAGTGACTGATAACGGTAACGTTATTCTTGATATGTACAACTACAAAATAATGGACCCTAAAGCCCTCGAAACTCAGCTGAATGCCATTGTGGGTGTCGTGACTAACGGTTTATTCGCAAACCGTGGCGCAGACGTATTACTTGTTGGCTCACCAGACGGTGTTAAAACTATTTTACCTGAGTAAACCACCAGTATAGAGCGCTAACAAACTTCAGCAGTTTGGTTTATTAAAGACTAAAAAGCCCAATTAATTGGGCTTTTTCATGTCTAAATTAATGCGAAACCGACAGACACCGCTTGCAATGGATATGGGTCTAATAAGCGAGAACCAATAAGTTAGCTTACCTTAAATAAGCTGACCGCTTCATGCAGTGACTCAGCCCTATTCCTGACATCTTGGGTAGCTGCAGAGTTCTCTTCCGTTGCGCTTGCGGTTTCATCAGCGATATCTCGAATGATCACCACATTCTTATTCACTTCAGCTGCCACCATACTTTGCTCTTCAATCGCTGTCGCAATTTGCGTACTCATATCTGATATGGTTTGCACATCTTGGGTAATCGACTGTAATAAATCCCCTGCTCCTGCAGCTTGCTCGACACTGTCACTACCTTGTTGCTGACTTGCATCCATCAATTGCACAATTGAATGAGTCCTTGATTGCAATGTGGTGATAATTTTAGATATTTCTTCGGTGGATTCTTGGGTTCGCATTGCAAGGCTACGCACTTCATCTGCAACGACGGCAAAACCTCTACCTTGCTCACCTGCCCTTGCCGCTTCAATCGCCGCATTTAATGCCAATAAATTTGTTTGCTCGGCAATGCCTCGAATAACATCTAACACACTGCCAATGGTTTCACTGTCACGCTCTAAGTCACCTACCACTTCAGATGAATCACTTAATTGACTCGCCAAGGTTTGGATTTTCACAATGGTTTGTTCAACGCTGACCAGACCTTGCTGGGCATGATCATTAGTTTCGTTGGCTTTAAGCGCAGCTTGTTCAGTATTACTGGCAATTTCTTCAATAGTTGCCCCCATTTCAGTAATCGCCGTAGCGACCATGTCGGTTTCACTTAGCTGCCTTGACACTCCCTCTGATGCCACAACTGCATTTTGGGTTAGCTCTTCACAAGATATATTCATTGCATCGACGGACTCATTAACTTGTTCAATTAAGGTCTGAAAGCTCACCACCATGGCATTAAAATGCTTGGCAATTCTAGCAAGTTCATCATTTTTACTTTCATCACAACGTAAAGTAAGGTCTTTATTCTTTTCAACTTCGGAAATAACTTTATTGATATCGTTAATCGGCACCACAATGCTGCGCAAAATCAAATAAGCACACACCGACAACACCAACGTAATGAGGATAAATATGCTTATTCCTAATATCAGTGCATTATTTTCTGCATCTTCGATTTCGGTATAAGCTTGAACATGTAACTGATTCAAATCCGTATCAGTACGTTGAATTGCCTGCCTCAGTTTAAGCATGTCACCATCGTAGGCTGTTAAACCAAATTGCTTCTCTTTGTCGGTAAGTAATTTAAAGCTAGCTTGGTAAGCATCGGCTAATGAAGCCAGTTGCATTTGGGTTTGAGCGTTAAGTGACGAAGTTTGTAATTGGGATTTAAACAAGCTGAGGTTTTTATCGAATTTATCTAGATAACTCTGTGTACGTCTTAACATGAAGTCTTTTTCATTACGGCGTAACTGCAACATTGTAACCGAAAGAGTTGCTTCTCCTTGCGCTTCAAGTATTGATTCAACATTGTGAACCGATTTTCGAAGCTCACCATATAAGCCAGTTTTAGGCGTTAAACCGATTTCAGTTTGCAGCGTGACTAACTCGGCAAACATCACTTTATATGTATCTAAACTTTGTTCAAAACTTGATAAACTTTGAGTCGATAAGCCTCGACTCTTAAGGGTTTCTGCCAGGATTGTCATTGTGTCATTGATTTCACCATAAATGGCATCGTGACGTTCGATATATTTAGCATCTAATCGGGCAAAGAAATCTTTCTCAGTTGCTCTAAGCTGCAAAACATCACGTTCTACTTCGATAATATTGTTGGCTGCATCCGCCAAGGTTGATTTCACATCACTCGTGTAAAGCTGTAATAAAAACATGGCGACAAATGCCACCAAAGACACTGCAACACTCAACATTAATTTGGTACGAATTAGCATATAAATCCCTAATAACCTTAAGGTACATATAAAAACATAGATGCTTAATTCAGTATTAGACAATTTTTAAGCAAACTAAATTTGTGCAGGCAATACAAGCTATGACTTAATTAGCCTTACCTTACCCCTGTCTATTTATCGACCACAGCGCCATTATCTAAATATATTTTTTATAAGCGAGTAAACCTTTTATGAACTTGCTAATGTCTAATCTAGTAACTCGCACCTAAACGGAACAAACGGTGAATCTGAATTCCAGTAACATCACTGATAATGATCATCAAATGCAGCAGCAAACAAAGCAAGCTGAATTGAATGACGAGCAACTCGACGGACAATTGTCTGACGAGATATTAGTGAACCAAGCAAAGACAGGAGATAAAGCCGCTTTTAAACAGCTTTATCAGCGACATCAAGGTCGAGTCTACGCGATTAGTTTCCGCTTAAGCGGTAGTCACGATCATGCTGACGAGATCTGCCAAGACTGCTTTGTAAGGTTATGGCAAAAGTTAGATCAATTTAACGGAGAGAGTCAGTTTACGACTTGGCTGCATAAATTATCGGTTCATCAGGCAATCAATAGCATGAAAGCAAAACAGCGCTTTTGGCATCGATTTTTACCGAGTAGTGATGTGACGCAAGACGCTGAACTAGATGCAAGTGTTCACTATGAATATCACCGTTTAGATAAGTTGATTATGAAGTTACCAGAAAGAACCCGAGTGGTTTTTGTATTAAGTGCCATTGAAGGCTACCAACATCAAGAAATTGCGGAAATACTCAATATTGCAGTCGGTACCAGTAAAGCCCAGTACCACAGAGCAAAGCAGATGTTACAGGAGATGCTGTCATGAAAAATAAACACTCAAAGTCTCAAGAACAGCAACAAGATCATAATAACAGCCAACTTGATGATCTCATTGTAAGTTTGCCAAAAGAAATAACGCCTCCTGTTGATTTATGGCAAAACATTGGTGAGCAAATCAGTGCTAAAACGACTCATGATATCAGCCATTCAAATAGCACCAGTCATCAACAGCATTGGAAAATGCTCGCTATGGCTGCAAGTCTCGCTTTTGTGATGGTCTTAGGTTGGAAACTATCAACTCCAGCCGTGTCACCAACTCAAGAGCCTGTGACGGTCAACAATGCCTTATCGAATCAATCAACTGAAGATTTAATCGCATTGGTGGATCAAATTGCTCAGACCCACAAGCAACAAATAGCCGCCTTTGATGACAACAAATATACCGTAGGTATGCAGCTTGATAATCAAGCTAATCCTTTCAATAAAGGATTTTCAGAACTAGAGCTTGCATCAAAACAGATCCAACAAGCCTTAAAAAATGATCCAAATAACAAGCCTGTATGGGATTTATGGCTTTGGATCATGAAACGAGAAATCGAATTATTACAACAGCAACAACGTACGCCAATTAATACGACTCCATCGACTCAAGGAAATCTAATATGAACGCTAAATTTAGCCAGCTGCTAGGCCGCATTATTATCGGCTCTAGTGTGTTATTCACCTCACTCATAGCCCAAGCCGCAGAGCAAATTGACCGTGAAATTTCGGTTTCCGCTAACCCGCAGATTGAATTAAAAGTTCAGCGTGGAAAAGTAGAGATTATTGGTTGGGATAAAGATCTCATCAGTGTAAAAGGTCATTTAGATGAACTTTCAGAAGGTTTTATTTTGGCGCAGAAAGGCGATGAAATAAAAATCGAAGATAAAATGCCAAGTAGCTACCGAGGCAATAATACCCAAGGTTCTAATTTAGTGATTTACGTGCCATCAGAATTAAAGATCACCGCTGAAGGCGTATCAGCTGATTATGCGATGGAGAAACTCACCGGTAAAGTCGAGCTATCTTTAGTAAGCGGCAATATGAAAGTCGAAGATATTGAAGGAAAAATAAGCCTTACTAACGTATCTGGTGACATCAAAGCCGAATCGCTAAATGGTAAAATTGAACTAGAAACAGTGTCTGGTGATATCAAAGATAAGGATATTAAAGGCAAGGCAAAGTATCGCTTAGTGAGTGGTGAACTTGAATCGGAAAACAACCAAGTGACTGACTTAAGCATTGACCAAGTTTCTGGTGACGTAGAAGGCAGCTTTACAGCTGCGGAAAAAGTGAAAGTAGTCACTGTTAGCGGCGATATTGAAGTCAAACTGAGTGACGCCATCACTAAAGTATTATTCGATACTGTCAGCGGTGACATTGAAGTTAAGTTTACCAATATGCCAAATTTAGCATTTGAGATTGACGGTGGCCCAGGTGGAAGAATTGAAAATCGTTTAACTGACGATAAACCAATGAAAACCAAGTACACCTCAAGACAATCTATGCAATTTAAAACCCAACAAGGCAGTGGCAGCTTTGATGCTAGTACGATTAGCGGAAAAGTCATCTTAGAGAAGTAGTTCGACAGCGCTAATGTCATTTATCAATAGATGCATACTAAGCCCTTAACGCTGCTGTTAAGGGCTTTTTAACTGAATTTGCTTAATTGAACGCTATCAAAATGACAGCAATTTCGACATTTATGCGGATCCGCAATACACTGTAAAAACCTAAAAGCTATTATCTTTAAATACAATGAATAAAACACCATTTGAAATGCTCGATCTTAATTTGATCACAGTTTTTTTCATTTTATATGAAGAGCTTAATACCCATAAAGCGGCAAGCAGACTTAATATGAGTCAACCTGCGGTAAGCCGCGCCTTACAAAAGCTGCGAGATGCTTTTAATGACCCTATCTTTGTTAAAACGAGACATGGCCTTAGTGCTACAGACAAAGCTCACTATTTAGCCCAGCGCTTACCTAATACCTGGCAAGAACTATCCGACATTATTAATCATGTAGAACAGTTTGAGATGTCAGAATTAACAGGACGACTCAATGTCACCTTGCATCCAGCATTAATAGGATTATTAAGTGATAAGTTATTTTTAGCACTTCACAAGGTCGCACCAAAAGTCGAACTGATTGTGTCAGTTTGGAGTAATGATACAGAAGAAGATTTATTAACTGGAAAGCAAGATATTGCAGTGACAATGCTTTCGCCGAAATTGTCGAAAGAAATGACGGTAAAATCAATGCCAAGTCTACATGCCCGTGTATATTTAAGTAAGCAGCACCCGCTTGCTAGCAGAACCATTGATGAGCAAGCATTTGCAACCTACCCTCTCGCTGTTTTACATGTACCAGGTTGGAATGAGAACACCACTTATGTAGAAAAATACCTAGAGCAATTAGGATTAACCCCAAAAATAGTCTATCGAAGTCCGCATCCAAATTCTGTTTTAAGTGTTGTCGCTAAAACTGAACTGCTACATGCTGCGAGCGCCCAATATCATGGTGTGGACTCAACTCAGGTATTAGGTAAGCGCATCCATCTAGAAAACAAGCCGGTAAAATTTAACAGCTACTTTTGTCACCATTACCGCCATCGAAACAAGCCGTTATTTCAATGGGTATTTGAAACTGTAAATCAAATAATAAGCCATCAACATCAAATAGAAAAAACCACTAAATAATCTACTGCGGATTAATAAAGTTGATGAAAGCTGTAGCTGCAGGCGTGAGTCGTCGGTTTTTTAAATGCACTATGCTAAAAGACGCTTGAATATTTGGCATATCCACAACAGATAATGCCACTAAACTCCCTGAGTTAATCTCTTTTTTAACCGAAACATCTGGCGCTAACGCCACCAAATCACACTCAGTTAATGATTCTTTAATTACCTGAAACTGTTCAAATTTAACTAAACCCGAAAAGTCACCTCGATATTTTGAAAACAGATCGCCAAATTGATCATACAAAGTCTTAGGCAAAGCAGATGGAATGGCAATGGGAAAACTTTTAATGTCTTCTAAAGTCAATGCTGTATATTCCGCTAATGGATGCTCAGCTCGACAGCAAAATATAGCCTGAAAACTTGGCAACGGTAACACCTCAATATCTTCTCTGTGGTCCAACTCAGTCGCTTTGGTTTCTGCGATAAATAGCGACACTTCAGCTTTGCACAACTGCTGATATAGCGACAACCAATTACCGACTTTTAGCTCCACATTCACATTTGGAAAAGTATTAACAAATTGACCAATACTAGGTCCAACAATACTATTTAAAGGTATTGCACTGGCGCCAACAATTAACTCTCCGGTTTCTAATCCTTGAATTGCTTTAATTTCACGTTTTAAAAAGTCCACATCACGAATAATTCGACTTCCATGCTCAACAACTAAATCACCAAAAGGAGTTAATGTCACAGAACGTGATGTTCTCTCTAATAATTTAGCCCCTAATAAGTCTTCCATTTTTTGAATACTTCTAGATAAAGAAGGCTGTGCCAAATTTAATTCTAGTGCTGCACGATGGAAATGTTTTAAATCTGCAACTACCAGAAAATGTTTTAAATGACGCAATTCCATAACAATCCCAAATATATAAAATAAACAAAAAATTTAACCAATAACAATCACGTCAACTTACTCAGAAAATCAATATACATCAAATAAAATTAAAATTTAAAAAATCAAAAAATTAACTGAGTATTAAATATTAATCCAACCATAAAAACAAACAATATTTCACGCCACCAAAATAAAGGATAAGCACTTGATTTATTTACCATTAAGCACCAAACAAGGATGTATCAGAATGTATCAAACCTTTTAATTTCAATCGATTTGAAATAGGTATTAATTCAATTCATAAAATGCATTAATAAATACATACAACAATTCACCATTAATAGTTTATTTGCATTGTTTATTGCTTAATTTCGCATTGGATTATCGGTTAACAATTTTGCAATATCTATTTAACTGCCAAATTAACTTATTTGCGGTTAATAAAATAATAATTAATAGGGAAGCATCATGAAAATAAAAAAACTGACATTGATGACACTTGCTGCTATTTATGCAGGCGGTATTGCCAATGCGGCAGCTGATATTAATCAGCAGTCTAAATTGAATACTGAGCCGCAAATACCTTCAACAATTAATATGATGGAGTTACACAAACAAAAACAATTAGCGGCTCAATCTAAAGCAAACACAGTTTCAACGCCTTTGCGTCATAGACAAACAGCAAATATTCATTATCAACCTAAGTCAGCCACACAAAAGATTAATTTAGAACAAGGACTGAGCGGCCAACACACTTACATAGTACGAATGAATGACAAACCGATTGCCACTTATGATGGCACTATTCCGGGGCTGAAATCCACCAAACAAGCGCTGCAGCGAAAGCGTAGCAATCTAAATAGTTTCAACGCCCAGCCACAGCATCAACAAGCCATTGATGGCTATAAAACTCACTTGCTCAATAAACAACAACAAGTTATCGCAACAGCAGGTGTTCAAGCAGAAAAGCAATTTACCACTGCCATTAATGCTTTCACGGTAAAAATGACTCAGCAACAAGCGATGCGCTTAGCTGAGCAGTCTGAAGTTGCCTTTATTCAACGTTCAACAAAATTGCAGCTACATACTGATGTGGGGCCTGAACATGTTGGCGCAAGTGGAATATGGGATGGAACCGCAACCTCAAATGGAATGAAATACCAAGGTGAAGGCATGGTAGTGGGTATCATTGATACCGGCGTTAATACCGATCACCCTTCTTTTGCTGCAGTGGGCGGTGACGGTTATGCTCATACTAACCCGCTAGGCAGTGGTAACTATTTAGGCGGTTGTGCTGAAGCCGAGTTTGCAGATAAATGTAATGACAAACTTATTGGGGTTTACACCCATGAAAACATCACAGGTACCTATCCAAGTGACATGCAGTTTGGTGAAGATTATGAAGGCCACGGTAGCCACGTAGCCAGCACGGTTGCGGGTAATATTTTATATGATGTAGATGTAGTCACCACAGAACTTGGCGGCGGTGCGGGTAACCCTATTGGTGTCACCATGCCAATGATTTCAGGTGTTGCGCCCCATGCCAATATAATTTCATATCAAGTGTGTGATTCTGATGGTTGTCCTGGTGATGCGATTTTATTTGGTATCGAGCAGGCAATCCTTGACGGTGTTGATGCAATCAACATGTCCATTGGTGGCGGTGAAAGCTTCCCTTGGAACGATGCCTTTGAAATGGCATTCTTATCGGCTCGTGAAGCAGGTATCGCTGTCGCACTTTCAGCGGGTAACTCAGGTGCAGCCTATGGTTCAGATAGTTTATACACGGTAGATCATACTTCACCTTGGGTTCTCAATGTCGCGGCCACAACTCATGCTCGCTCAATCAATATCCATGATAAAGCACTTAATAACCTTATGGGTGGCGACAGTAACTTAGCACCTCAGCAGCTTGATGGCGCTGGTATTTCAGGGGAATTCAGCGGTGATTTTGTTATTGCTGCCGACTTTGGCGATGCCCGTTGTAATAGCCCGTTTGCTGTTGACACCTTCCAAGCAACCGACATTGTTATTTGTGAACGCGGCGATATTGCCCGTGTAGAAAAAGCGATGAATGTACAAGCCGGTGGCGCAGGTGGTTTTGTTCTTTATAACACTTGGAATGAAGGTGATGATGTCGTTGACGATGCATACGTTATTCCAGGCATTCATTTAACAGCAAACCAGTATTTTGGTAGCTGGAACGTAACCGGTTTACAGCCCTGGCTTATGTCTGCCAATGGCGAAACCTTATCAGGCACTATCACAGCGTCACGAGCTACACGTGATATCAATCCTGATGATGCAGATTGGTTAGCTGACTTCTCTTCAAGAGGCCCATCAAGTACTGTTGATGAACTATTTTCACCAGGCATTGCAGCGCCAGGGGTAAATATTTTTGCAGCTTGGAATGATGAAAGCCCATTTAACCCTCAAGGTGATACCCGAGATTACAACACCATTAGTGGTACTTCGATGGCCTCGCCACATGTGGCAGGTATGATGACGCTTATTCGTCAGGCCAACCCTGATTGGACTGCCAGCCAAATTCAATCGGCATTACAGATGACCGCTGATAGTATGGCGGTTAAAACCCCTCACCCTATGTCAGGGGAAACAAAAGTTGCAGGTGTTTACCGTGCAGGTCATGGTTTAGCGAATGTTGAACGCGCTATTAATGCGGGTCTGTTAATGGATGAAACTGCTGATAACTTCCGCCGTGCGAATCCACAAAATGGTGGTCTAGTTCGTGATTTGAATTTACCTCAGCTAATCAATAATGATTGTGGCCGAACTTGCACTTGGCTACGTACTGTCACAGCGACCAAAGACGGTACTTGGAATGTTGAAGTTAACCAAGCGCAGGAAGGTCCTATGTACTGGGATTATTCATTAGATCCTAGTGCAAAAGTAACTGTCACTCCGGCAGAGTTTAGTTTGAAAAAAGGTGAATCAATTACCTTAACCGTTAACGGCTCTTTCGAAGAATCTGACATGGCATGGTATGACGGAACTATCGCTGAAACCCATGGTGAAATCCAATTCATCGCGACTGATGAAACAATTCCAACGTCACATTGGCCATTTTCGGCTAAGTTTACTGGCACAACACTGCCAAATACCATTAATGTCAAAGCCCATGATGATATGGCATCTCATACCATTGAGGATGTGCCATTTGGGGTCCCAGCGAGTTCACTTTCAGGTGTTGCCTATGCGCCTGTTGAAGCGATTGTTCATGAGTTTGATTTACCAAGACAGCAATTTAGCGATCAAATGGTCGATGAAAATGGTTTTTGGAATACCGAACTTGCCAATATCAAAACCTTCAACGTAACGGTACCGCAGAATACAGCTGTTTTCAGAGCTGAATTAACCGACCGTATAAAGTCTTCTATGAATACGGCTTATGACGTGTTTGCTGATGCGGATATTATGATATTCCAAGACTATAACAACGACGGTCAACTTCATTACTCTGAGGCCATTTGTGGCTCTCAACTGCCGCAAACATCGATAGGTGAGTATTGTGCATTGGAAAACCCAACTGCAGGTGAATACATCATCATGGTGCAAAACTATCTATTGTACCCATGGGAAACTGTCGATACTTATGAAATGTCTTATGCTTTGGTCGCCAAAGAACAAGCTAATGATATTAGTTTAACTTTCAGTGATTCAGAGGAGCTAAATTCATCATTAAATATTGATTGGAATATGATGATGGAGCAAGGTAAAACCTATTACTCTGCGGCAGCTATTCAAGCTGGTACCAATGAAGAAGGTTCACTGGCTTTAGTCCCAATGACCATAAAACGTGGCGTGAATACAGTATCAATCAACAGTTCACAAGATGCTGCACGAGTGGGTGACATTATTGATGTCAGCTTAATTGTTCAAGCGAATCAAAGCGGCGCCGACCGTAATGTAGAGTTAACAACTTTACTATCAGAAGGCCTAAGTATCGTACCTGATTCACTGGTGGATTTAGCGGGCGTTACTGCAACTGACAGCGGATTTACATTGGCCACAAGTCAATTAAATACTGCAGATAAAGCCACTAACTATGTCGTCACGACCAATGAAACCGATCCTATGTGTCGTACTCCTTGGAACATTGACTATATCGATGGTACGCCAATTGATGGTAAGTATGTTGATCTCGCTAAGTTCGATATACAACCTTCTTGGGGCTCAATATATGAAGTGAACGAATGGGGCTGGGGTAACTGGACACATGAAGTCACCATTCCGACGATTTATAACGACATGAAACCGTTTGATAATGAAGACTACTTTGTGACTGATCAAGTTGTCTTGAGTTCTCGTGGTTGGCTGCAGCTTGATTATGTGCAATTCAATCCATGGGATATCATGCCGCAACAAGTACACTTAGAGTTACCCGCAACAGACTACTCTACTCCACCTGACTTTATTGTCGCCCCTTTATGGAATGCAGAACAAGACATCAACTGGAATCAGAAAACCACGCTAGCAATGTACGAACCTAGCTGGGATGCTGAATTACAAAAAGGTGTATCTATTGCTTACTACGATGGCTACACCCTAGTTGAGTGGGATAATGCTTCCACCCATGACTTTGGCTACGATGAAAACTGGAATCAAATCATTACACCTCGTGATGATAGCTACGACTTCCAAGTATTTATGCGTGAATACACTAGCCATAAACCTGGTGAATATGAATACATCATGGCTTACAACAATGTTGATGTAGGCAGCCAAAGTGGTTCAGGATCAATTGGTGTACGTGGTTACAATGGACCAAGAGCGGGTTTCTGGCCGCTTAATGGTCATCAAGGTGCTTCATATGCTTATAACGATCTTAACGACAAATTACATGATGAATTAGTGGTTTGTTATAACATTGATGGCCCGCAGTCTAGTCGTGTTGAAGTGAGCTTCCAAGCTAAAGTCGTTCAAGCAGCCCTTGGAGTGAATCAATTAATTGATGTTACAGGAACTATTGATGGCATTGCAGATGCAAACACATCTCAAACTGTCACTGTAGCTGCCAATATTTCAATGCAGTCAATTGCTGATCATACGGTTGATGAGAATGGCACGCTAACGGGTATCACAGTTCATTACATTGATAATGATGGCGGTCAGTCTGCCAACACGATTACTGTAACGGGCGATAACTTTACAGCGACTGTTAATGGTCATACATCGGGATCTAGCTTTGATATCACGCCTAATCAAGACTTTTGGGGTGAAACCTTAGTGACTGTTTCGGTTGCTGATAATGTGTTCCCAACTGATATGGCCTCTACAAGCTTTATGTTGACAGTAAACTCTGACGGGGTGGAACCCACACCACCAGCACCTGAAAACCCAATTGAACCTGAAGCGGAAGAACCTAAATCAAGTTCAGGTGGTAGCTTAGGTATATTAAGTTTACTGATGTTTGCCGGAATAGCTGCAAATCGTCGCCGTAAAGTGCATTAATCTAGTCGAGTATTCTGAATAAGTTTACATAATAAGGTCTTCAATCGAAGGCCTTATTTATTGAATAGGGAATATCATTTACGGCATGTGTTAACCGTTGTTTTTTTTACACCATTGCTCTTATGCTGATTCTTTTAGCACTGTTTGTTTTAGTTTTACATCCATAGCGCGCTCTTTTAAATATTCTATAAAAGCTTTGGCTGATGGGCTTTGACTTTTTTGTTTTAAGTAGACAATACAAAATTGAGCAAATAACTCAGGCATCATAGTAGGTTTTAAGCTTACCAAGGCGCCACTTTCTAGTTCTGCTCTAACTGCAATTTCTGGCGTTAATGCCACCAAATCACCTGTCATAATGGCCTCTTTAATTGGATGAAACTGCTCAAAACGAACTAAACCTGAAAAATCATCACGTTGTATCATAAATAAATCTTCGAATATATGTGACACTTCTTCAGGTAAGTGACGCGGAATAGCTAAAGGGTAATCACGTAAAGTCGGTAAAAACAATCGAGGAAGAGAAAGTAAAGGGTGGTTAGGACGACAGCAAAATATTACTGGAAAAGGTGGTAAATCTACCATAGTCACCAATTCACTTTTATCAATGTCAGATTTCTTAGTTTCAGCCGCAACAAAAAAATCGATATCTCCGTTAACTAATTGCTGATACAAATCACTCCACCCCGCCACTTTCAATTCAACGGCCATATCGGGGAAGTCTCTAAGAAAGTAACCAATAATAGGGCCAACGAGACTATTAGAAGGGATTGGGCTAGCACCAATGTTTAGCTCTTTAGTGTCTGTACCATTAAAATTAGAAATATCTTGATGTAACGACTCTACCTCTCGTAATATTTTTAGGCTACGCGCTAACACTAGCTTACCTAACGCTGTTATTTGTACCTCTTTTGTTGTCCTATCAAATAACTTACCTCCGATTAGCAATTCAAGCTTTTTGATACTTTTAGATAATGATGGCTGAGTAATATTTAACTTCTCAGCTGCGCGATAGAAATGCCTTAACTCAGCCAATACGACAAAATGTTTTATATGGCGTAACTCCATTACGGTTCCTTGTTCAAGGTGAAAAAACCAAGAGCTATAGTCTCTCCATGTCAGTTATTTCAGAGTAACAGAGTCCTACCACCTTTAACCGAACCAAATGTTACATTAGTGTTACTTTTTGTATCAATACTCATCAGAATAGATCATTCCAGCTAACTTAGTAGACTCCCCCCAGATACACCAAGCATCAACTAAACACAGCTAAAACACTGTTTAAATTCAAAAAAATAAACGCAAAGCTAAATTGACCACATAAAAGAACAATTAATTAATGCGCATACCGCATCAATTCATTACTGATAGATATTGGATGATTTTACAAGCAAACGATAAAAAGGAGGTAATCAGACGAATTTAACGTCTGTGTAACAATAAAAAATAGCAATCAAGGAAAGGACAATGAAACTAAAGCAAATAAGCATAATGACGCTCGCGGCCATCTATGCAGGAGCTGTAGGAGCAAGTGCAATCAATAGCACAGTCACTACACCTAATGGAATAATAATTAAACCAATAGAAGTCACTGACGCGGTAAAAAAATTTAATGAAGATCGTTATCGTGACCGTGCATCTACCCAGTCAAATAGCACTATCACTAATGGCCGTAATATTCACCGAGCCGTCAGTAGTGATAACCGTAAAGTGCCTTTTCAATATGAAGCTGACGTTGAAGGTGAACAAGTCTATATTATTGAATTATCGGACAAACCTGTTTCTTTATATCAAGGTAATAAAACTGGTTTACTGGCCACATCAGCTAAAAGCAATGGCATACCTGCCAGTTTAAGCCCAAACCTTCATAACAAAATCGATGTTAATAGTGCAACCGTTAAAGCTTATCGCACTCACCTACTTGAACAGCAAGATAATGTTATCTCACAAATTACGAGCACCGTAGGCACAGCAGAAACCATCGCCCAATACCAGTTAGCCTTTAACGGTATGTCGATGCGAATGACCCAAGATCAAGCCGCTCAAGTGGCAAGCTTACCAGGTGTTGTTAATGTCACACGTGAAAAAATGTATGAACTTCACACCGACGTTGGCCCACAACATATTGGGGCTGATAAATTTTGGACTGGCGAAGTAACAGGTGAAGCTTTTACCGGTAAAGGTATTGTTGTAGGTGTTCTAGATACAGGTATCAACAGTGATCATGTGTCTTTTGCTGCTGAGGGTGATGATGGTTATGTACATCAATTACCCGCTCGCTACGATGGCTATATAGGTGATTGTGAATTAGCCGAATTTGAATCCATGTGTAATGACAAACTTATTGGTGTCCGCTCTTACCCTGTTATTACTGATACTTACACAGACCCGACTTTCCAACCAGACAAGAATTGGTGGGAAATAACGGATCCAGTTCGTCCTGCAAACGGTGAAGATTATAATGGCCACGGTTCACACACGGCTTCTACGGTTGCAGGTAATATTTTAGTCGACACCTTTTATACTGTTCCTGAAGTGGGCGTTACTGGCGGTGGTAACCCAACGAATCTTAGCCTTCCTCGTATTTCAGGGGTTGCGCCTCATGCCAATGTCATTATGTATCAAGTATGTCACCCAGGTGACGCAACGCTTAACCAATACTCTGGTTGTCCAGGCTCTGCACTGCTTTCAGGGATTGAAGATGCTGTAGCTGATGGTGTTGATGTTATCAACTATTCTATTGGTACTGCTTATGGCGCTTTTCCTTGGGAAGACCCAATGGAAATGGCATTTCTTGCTGCTCGTGAAGCCGGTATTTCTGTCGCAGCTTCTGCAGGTAACTCATTTGACCCTAGAGAATCTAACGCTCGTCGTGGTGCAATTGACCATTTATCACCTTGGTTAACTTCCGTTGCAGCAACAACTCACACCCGAGAATTTGGTGTTGAAGGTAAGATGATTACGGATTCTGTTGGTGGTGAACAAGAGCTTACTAATATTGAAGGTGGCGGCATAACAGAAAGTTATACTGGTCCTGTCGTCGATGCGAAAGCATATGGTTGGGAATATGAAAAATGTAACGAACCTTTCCCTGAAGGCTTTTTTGACTTAGACCCTGACGGTGTAGCATTCGACACAGCGCCTATTGTTGTTTGTAAGCGAGGTGATATTGCACGTGTAGAAAAAGCGATGAATGTTGCTGCAGGTGGTGCTGGTGCCATTATTTTGCGTAACGCAAGCAATTCTGAAAGCATCAATAATGACGCCTTTGCTATACCGGGAGTTCACATCTCCTATGCAGGTTACAATGGTGACTCTTCAAATAACTGGTATGGTTTATCAAAATGGTTATCTAATGGTAGCGATCATCGGTTAACCATAACGGCATCAGAGGTGGTTGCTAAGACGCGAGAAGCTAATTATGTCGCTGACTTCTCATCACGTGGTCATAACTTTGATAACCCAGAAGTTATGTCTCCTAATTTAGCTGCGCCAGGTGTCGATGTTTATGCCGCTTGGGCAGATGATATGCCAATGACTGCTGTAGGTGTACCGAGTGATTACAATGCGATTAGCGGAACATCAATGGCTGCACCACATGTTGCTGGCGCAATGGCGTTACTCAAACAAGCACAGCCTAGCTGGACACCGGCTCAAATTCAGTCAGCGTTAATGACAACCGCCAGTTTAGAGGGCATGAATAGAACCATTGAGCAATATCCATATGATGACTCAGAGCCTGCAGGATTTAGTGATGCTGGTAGCGGAGTGATCAATGTAGCCCACGCCTATAAAGCGGGCTTGATTATGGATGAAACCGCCGATAACTATCGCGCTGCTAATCCTAAAAATGGTGGTACAGTTAGCACCTTGAACCTGCCATATTTTTACAATGAAGAATGTAACGGTACATGTACTATGATGCGTACCTTTACTGCTACAGCGGATGGTACTTGGACTGTTGATGCGCAAAATCTAGCTATGGAAGGCGCTGACATGTTATCGCTAGAAGTCTCTCCTAGCAGCTTCTCATTAGCAAAAGGTGAATCTCAAACCATTATGCTGACAGCAAAAGTGCTTGAAGTTCAAGCGCCTGGTGCTGACTCATCATCATTACGCCTCTTGGGTGATGTCACCATTACACCAAGTAGCCTTGATATGCCACTACAGCATCTTCCTGTGAGCATTCGTTATAGTGGTAATAACATGCCTGAAAATGTCATGGGTAAAATCCACCGACAACAAGGCCACATTCTTACACCTGAAATTTATACAGAAGAAATCCAACAATTCAATTATCAGTCTAATGGGTTGATTAAAGCTGAACGCATCGATGCGCAAATACAGCGAAGTGATGTGAAAGACTTTGCTGGCCGTGAAGCACGAGAAGCTGATGGACAAGTGGTACGATTCTTTGACGTACCAGAAGGCACTAAACGCATTGTTTGGGAAGTGATTCATGCCGACAATAATGCGTACGCTTCTATCGACTTAGGCTTAGATCTCAATGATGATGGAGATATTCAGTGGCAAGATGAGGCTATTTGTTACTCTCGAATTGATAACAATGACTTCTGTGCAATCAATAATCCTACTCCAGGCACATATTGGGCCTATGCTTCAAACTACAAGTATGACTATGAAGACCCTGATAATTTAGCGGATAATTTCACCTTAGCACTAGCGGTTATAGGTGAACAAGATGATGGTAACTTGATAGCTTCTGGGCCGGATATGAGTAATGGTATCGACCCTTATCGTATTCAACTTGATTACAACTTACCTGAGGCAATGGAAGGCGATATTTTCTATGGTTATGTTGGGTTAGGAAGCGACAGTTATAACTCTGCGAACCTAGGTTATATTCCTGTTCAGTTAATTCATAGTGGTACTGATACCCAAGTCATCGCGAGTCAGTCAAGTGCAAAGACTGGTGATATTATTGACTTTGAAGTATCACTGGAACCAAATCTACTCGGTGGTGAGCGTCAGTTTACTCTAAACACAGAATTAGCTTCTGGATTACAGTTACTCGAAGATACGATTACAGTTGCTGGTTTAGCGGAATATACTGATGCCATGATGGTTGAAGGAAACAGCATTAGTTTCAATACTGTTCAGCCTTCTTCAGCGGATATAGCACGTCATTATGTCTTCACAACAAGCCTTGAAGATGCGACCTGTAGGGTTCCTTCCTCAATACAAATTGATGAAGATAAATACCTCGATCTAAGTCTACATATGGCTTCATCTGCGATGGGGATTACTGGCTACTCAAACCAATATCTAAGCTTGCCTATGTCGAGCAATGGCTTACCTCATGTGCCTTTATACGGTGCCGAGGCTGATATGTTGCATGACTTGTTAGAGATATCGCCATTCGGTTATGTAAAATTTGATGAGATGCCTGATTTCTATAGTTTTCATAGAGAATTTAATGATGAATTCCAAGACTTTCCTGACACCATAGTCGCGCCGCTGTGGCGTGGTGATGTCATGATGCCGGAATCAACATTTAGTGAAGACCGTGGTGAGGTAATAAATAATGTTTATGGTGCCGTTATTGGTGATTATTATGTATTCCAGTGGAAAGGCGGTGAGGAATTTGTCAACCGTTTCACAGGAAATCGTAATCCTGACGTAAACTCGTTCTTTGACATTGAGACCATCATCTCAACCAATATCGACTTTGCACCTGGACAGCATGAAATGATGTTTGCCTACAAGTCAATTGAAACTACAAATGATCATTACGGTTCTATCGGCCTACATGGCTACTATGGCGAGCGTGCTACATTTGCTCCTGTCAATGGTTGGTCAAATGATGGATTTGCC
Source organism: Shewanella olleyana (assembly GCF_023283825.1). Classification (GTDB taxonomy): domain Bacteria; phylum Pseudomonadota; class Gammaproteobacteria; order Enterobacterales; family Shewanellaceae; genus Shewanella; species Shewanella olleyana. Next base: position 161,437 of record NZ_JAKILD010000008.1, read on the forward strand.
TACAATAATGTAAATGACAAAGTGTCAGAAGGTATGATGGTCTGTGCTAACTATCAAGGTCCAGAAAGTTCTGGACTTACGGTAAGTTTCTCAGCCCGAGTATCTGCGGCAGCTGTTGGAATTGAAAATGCAGTCACGGTGACAAGCCAATATAGTGACTCAGAATTAATCACCTCAGATGTGACCGTAAGCTCACCGAGTAATATTCAAGTTGTTGCGATTAACGATCAAATGATTGAAGAAAACGACACGCTAGAATTATCAGTGACTTATGCTGACCTTAAAAATACTGTTAACGGTATTCAAGTGTCTGGAGACAATATCTCAGCTGAAATTGACGGTAATGATATCACTATCACTCCAGCTGCAGACTGGCATGGCGAGACGATAGTAACGGTTATGGTACATGATATGGCTTATCCATCGGATAGTGCTTCTACTAGCTTCATGCTTACAGTGAACTCTGACGGTGTAGAACCTGCACCAGTTCCACCAGCAGAAGAGGCTCCTGTTGAAACGAGTTCTTCAAATGGCGGTAGCATGGAGATCTTAAGTCTGATTTTAGTTGGCTTACTAGGCGCAAGTCGCCGTCGTAAACTACACTAGAAAAGCGTTCCAAAACTAGTGTTTGGGCCTTCTGCAAAGAAGGCCCTTTTTTATGCTTTGCTGTTGAACATGAGATAGAAATTAACTGATGTGTTTAAGACACAAGCAAAAGAGACGGGTACTATTTAACTGATTTAACTTCTTCATCGGTAAGAAAACGCCACTCACCTTCCAATAGATCATCTTCCATTTCAATGCTACCAACAGCTTCACGGTGAAGGTTAACCACTTTATTCCCAACAGCTGCAAACATGCGTTTTACTTGATGATATTTGCCTTCACTGATTGTTAATCTAGCATGTGTCGCATCGATAATGTCTAGTACAGCTGGCTTTGTTAAGCCATCTTCACTGCGAAGCTGAACACCTTCTTTAAAGGTGTCTACTAAGCTTTCATCTAAAGGTTCAGCCACTTCAACATAGTAGCGTTTACCACAATCTTTTTTAGGCGAGGTGATTTTATGCGACCACAATCCATCACTGGTGATCAACACAAGGCCTGTGGTATCAACATCAAGGCGTCCTGCAATATGCAAGGTATCGACCTTTTCAATGTCCATCAAACTTAATACCGACTGATACTCTTCATCAATCGTTGAACAAATAGTATCGACTGGCTTATTCATCATAATGTAACGATCGCCAATGATATTTATCTGACGACCTTCAATGCACACTTCAGTTTCATCGCCGACCTTAAAACTAGAGCTTTTCACTACCACACCATCACAAGTGACTTCGCCTGACTTTAATACTCGTTTCGCCAGTGAGCGTGTCAGCTCAGTACTTTCACAGATAAACTTATCTAAACGCATTGCTACAACCAATTCTTTGTCTTAATTGCGCGCTATTATGAGCCGTCAGCGAATAAATGAACATCAAATATTCGACCCTGAGCCTAAAATGGTAATTTTTAGTTACATATCTCCTTCTTAAAGTCTCACATTTTCTCAACAAAAACAGATTTCCCCCTTGTTAAATGCCCTTTTCAGCACTTAACATGGGTTTCACAACTATAAAGACTGATTTTCTATTTACTGTTTCTCGTTAAATCGCTTTATATAACGAAAAAGAGTAAATGAAAAATCAGCATCTAAAGTTCATTGAAGGGCTTATTAAAATAATGCAAAGGGAAACAACATGAAAAAGCTTGTTATTGGGGGTCTATGTGCCTCACTTATCGCTGGCCTGAGTGCTTGTGGTAATAATGAAGTGCAAACCACCGCTAAAACTGCCACGGCTGAAGCTGTTCAGACGGCGCTAACGTCTGGTATCGATTTTGAAAACATCGATAAGTCAGTTCGCCCACAAGATGATTTTTATGAATACGTTAATGGTACTTGGTTAAAAACAGCTGAAATCCCAGGCGATCGTACCAATATTGGTGCCTTTTACGACCTACGTGAAAATGCCCGTGAAGATGTAAAAGCCATTATTGAAGAAGTCGCTGCAATGCCGACTCTTAAAGAAGGTACAGACGAGCAGAAAGTCGCTGATTTATACCGTGCCTTTATGGATGTTGAGACATTAAACAAGTTGGGCGTAACCCCAATTCAAGCTGAGTTTGATAAAATTTCTGCTATTGATTCAAAAGCTAACTTAACGAATTTTTTCGCCTATAGCCAAGTCAATGGCTACGGCACACCACTGGCTTTTTACGTTAACGTTGATGCTAAAGACTCAACCCGCTACGCCACTCATATCTGGCAATATGGCCTAAGCCTTCCAGAAAAAGATTACTACTTTAACGAAGAAGAACGTTTCGTTAATATTCGTAAAGCTTTCGTTGAACACATTGAAAAAATGTATAACTTAGCAGGCCTTGTGAACGGTAAAGCTGCTGCTGAGTCTATTTTAGCCCTTGAAACTGCCATTGCAGAAAAGCACTGGGATGTGGTTGAAACCCGCGATAGCACTAAAACTTACAACAAAATGACGATAGCTGAGCTTGCAGAGCTTGCGCCGAACATTGATTGGAACCAATACCTGGCAACTATGGGGGTTGCCGACCAAAAAGATATCATTATCAATCAGCCTAGCTATGTGAGTGGTTTGAGTGAAGTGATTGGTGAAACAGATTTAGACACCTTAAAAACCTACATGACGTGGAATGTGTTAACTCACGCTGCAAGTAACTTGTCTGAAGCAATTGATGCTGAAAACTTTGATTTCTTCTCTAAAACACTAAACGGTCAAGAAGAGCAAGAGTCTCGCTGGAAACGTGGTGTCAACACGGTAAGTAGCACTTTAGGTGAAGTGGTTGGTAAAGTGTACGTTAAGCGTCACTTCACTTCTGCAGCTAAAGATCGCATGAGCGTGCTAGTTGAAAACTTACGCGGCGCTTATGGTACGAGCATCGACTCGTTAGATTGGATGAGCGCTGACACTAAAGTCGCAGCAAAAGATAAACTTGCTAAGTTCAATCCAAAAATTGGCTACCCAGATAAGTGGAAAGACTACAGCAAGCTTACTATTAAAGGTGATGACTTAGTGGGTAACGCTCAGCGTGCAAGCGTTGAAAGCCACAATAAAGATATTGCGAAACTTGGCGGCCCAATCGATAAGGGCGAGTGGCATATGACGCCTCAAACCGTCAACGCTTATTACAATCCAACCATGAACGAGATTGTATTCCCAGCAGCCATTTTGCAACCACCGTTTTTCAACATGCAAGCAGATGATGCAGTTAACTATGGCGGCATCGGCGCAGTAATCGGCCACGAAATGGGCCATGGTTTTGATGACCAAGGCGCCAAGTTTGATGGTGAAGGTAACATGCGTGATTGGTGGACTGAGTCTGACTTAGCAGCCTTTACCGCTAAAGGTAATGCACTAGTAGCACAGTACGATGGCTACCAAGTATTTGATGATTTACACGTTAATGGTGAACTAACCCTTGGCGAAAACATCGGTGATTTGTCTGGTGTTACCATTGCTTATAAAGCTTACAAAATGTCTCTGGATGGCAAAGAAGCACCAGTGATTGACGGCTTAACAGGTGATGAACGTTTCTTCATGGGCTTCACTCAGATTTGGCGTGTAAAAATGAAAGAAGAAGCATTGCGTAACCGCGTTGCGACAGACCCACATTCACCAGGTCATTTCCGTGCATTAGGTGCGTTATCTAACATGCCAGAATTTTACAGCACTTATGATGTGAAAGAAGGCGATAAGATGTATATCGAGCCTGCTAAGCGCGTAAAAATTTGGTAATAACTCATTTGAGTAACCCTGTATCACTTAAAGGGTAAAACGACTAAAAAGGACATCATTTCGATGTCCTTTTTTATTGCTATTCTAAATTCTAAATTTAGCAAATCAAAGCCTGCTCAACATCCTCTGTCACACTATTAAAACTGACTGTGTAAAGAAGCGTAAACCACCCCCAAACTCGGCAAAATATTCAGCATTGATTCAGCTTCAAACAGCTAAAGTAATGGCATATCCCAAAGGGGTTATTAACCGTCATTCATTACTTAAAGAGTCAGTGGTAACGCAAATGAACAGAATTTTTCGTACCTTTTTTATCTTTTTATTATTACTCACCACCCGTAATGCCGTGGCAGTTACTGTCGACACGAACCCTATTAAACCGATTTACGATGTTAACCAAACCTTAGTCGATGATTTAGACAGTCTACTTAAACTAGCAAGTACTTCAGGTGGTTTACCTCAACAAGATACAAATGACTTAAACCAGTTATTTGACCGAGCACCACTCGCGCAAACTGAGTTAACTCAATTGTTAGAAATCATTAGCCAAGACAGCCATACAGATTTACTGATTCCAGATATAAAAAGTTACCAAAGAGCCCAGCAAAAGATTGACCGAAAATTTGATGGAGATGCCAGCTACATCACCGACATTGCTAGAGCAACCTTGGTTGCCAATGACGTTGAAACCTTAATGCATAGTTACCGAACTTTGGCAGAAACCACTGAAGTCGTTCAAGTTAAAAACCGCTTTGCAGAGCCTAAAGCATCAGGTTATCGAGACTTAAATCTGTTGGTGAAATTGCCTAAAACTCAGATGATTGTAGAAGTGCAGCTGCACCTTAGTGAGATTGCTGACATAAAAAGCGGCCCTGAGCATCAGGTATATGAGCAAATCCAACATATTGAAGCCGTTGCACAAACACAGCACCGTGCGCTAACAGATTTAGAGATGATGCAAATAGTTAAGTTACGTCAGTCATCACACAAGCTTTATCACAAAGCATGGCTTAGCTATAAGCGCCAAAGTCTTGCTCAATTTGACACGACTCAAATAGGAGGCCAGACCCAAGCGGCTTAAGCCACTATTTTTCTCATTCATAGTTTCTATATATTGTTTTCCCCTTCCTTTCGCACCTTAATTTAAGGTGCTTTTTTTTTACTTTTTTGCCAGTGAGATAATTGGTTAACAGCGCTATTCAAGCTATACTCCCGCCATTATTGCCGATAACTGGAAATACTGATGAATGATGTCATCGAAATGCTTCAAGAATTAAGTGAAACGGTCCCTGTACCACTTGAATTACCGACATTCGAGCAACTAGTTGAAGTTGAAGAACAGATTTTAATTTCACTACCAAACGATTTAAAAGAGTACCTGCTTTTTGGTAGCGATGTGATTTATGGTGCTATTGAAATGGTAACCGCATCAGATCCTTATTCGCACACATATCTACCTGAAGTCACCAGCTATGCCTGGTCAATCGGTATGCCGCGAGAATATATCGCTATTTGTCAGCAAGGGGATAACTTTTACTGCATCGATCAAGAAGCCAATATTCGCTTCTTTAAGAATGGTCGCATGGCAGACATTATGTGGGAATCTTTGTGGGACTGGATCCAAGACATTTGGCTGAAACGTAAATAATCGATACTTAAATTAATCGATACTTAAATTAATCGATACTTAAATTAATCGATATTTAAATAAATCCAGTTATTACACAAGATGACACCGTAGAACAGAATTAATAGGACATACCATGGCTAAATCAAATACCTTAAACGCAATTGAAATGCAGTGTTTACGCTTATCTTTGGGTTTAAGTGTTGAGCAAATTGCCGAGCTTACCAAAACCACAGCAGATGCAGTGACGGCATGGGAAGCTGGCGAAGCTGATGCTCCTGAAGTGGCGCAAAAGAAGCTCCTTGAAATTGAAGACACCATTGAAATGCAAGTGCTCAATACCACAGACGGTATCGAAGCATTATTTAAAACTGAGCCTAAGCGCCGTTTAGCATTTGTGGTTTACCCAACTCAAGCGATTTACACCCAATACAACCCTGAATTTTTAAGTTCACTGCCGTTTACTGAGCTATACAATACCGCGGCATGGCGCATTAAAAAAGAATGCCAAATTGTATTAGAAGTGGAAGTCAGCTTGATCCCACTTGAAGTTGAAGCTTACAAAAGTTTCCGTGCAGATAATGGTATGAGTGAATCGCGCGAAAGCCGCGCTAAATGGGCAGCAACTCAGCTTTAAGGCTTAATTGAATTGAATAAAAAAGGAAGCATTCGCTTCCTTTTTTTATGTCAAAATTTCACGGTTTAATCGTTACTCTTCTTGAGCCGCCTTGGCAATTGCTTCTGACTTTTCTAACGCCCTCGTCATTGCAGGTCGTTGTTTCATTCTATCTCGATATGCCGTCAGTTTTGGTGGAATAGTTTGTTCAAACACTGTCGCCCACAAAAGCGTTTGAGTCAGTAAAATATCAGCTATGGTTAGCTCATCACCACAAGCATAACCTGATTCAGGCACCCACTTTTCAGCAATCGCCGCCGCTTTATCAAATTCAAATTTAGCCACTGGCAGCATCGCATCTAAACGTTGCTCTTCTGGTAATGCAAAGCGATGTTTTCCCATACTCCAAAGTGGTTGCTCTAATTCACAAATTACAAAGCTAACCCACTGATGGTGCAGACCTGCTTGCGCCGTGCCAGGTATTGGTAAGAACTTTCCTTGGCCATACTTCTCAGCTAAATACTGCAAAATTGCCGCAGATTCAGTTAGCACCAAATCCCCATCGGTTATCACTGGCATTTTGCCGCTTGGGTTCAGGGCTAGAAATTCTTCAGAGCGATTATCGCCCTTGGCAAAATTAAGGAAGCAAAACTGCCAATCAACACCTAACTCTTCCAATAACCATGAAACACGCAACGCTCGACTGCGCGGCGTGCCATATAAGGTAATACCTGTGCTTGCTACTATTTCCATGCTCTATTTTCCTTTAAACCAAGTTTTTTGAATTCACATTTAGCAGAATCACTTTAGCCAATATCAAGTTTGTCGTGTTAAAACGGACTCAAAGAATTGAGCTGATTTAATAACATATTCGAATATGCGTGCAAGTCAACGCATAGTTTTTATCTGTTGTCATTGAAAGCTTTTTGACTTAGCCTTTGTAAACAACTTGTTAACTTACCAAATTGTGACATAGTCATATGCTCTGTAATCAAATCTGTCACGCTAACCTTTAAAAGAACCTCATGCCTACGACTCAAAACGCCACCAGCAGTCATTACTCAGCCGCGACATTGTTTGCCAGCCTTGGCCCCGGAATTTTAATGGCTGCCGCCGCGATTGGCGCATCGCACTTAGTCTCTTCCACTCGCGCTGGCGCTGAATTTGGCTGGCAGCTTGTTTGGGTTGTATTACTGGTGAATTTTCTCAAGTATCCTTTCTTTGCCGCAGGTGCGCGATACACAGCAGCCACCAACGAAAGCTTACTGCACGGCTATTTAAAACAAGGCCGCGGCTACTTATTAATGTTTACTTGCTTGAACACTATTGCAGCTATTGCCAGTACCGCTGGGGTTTGTATGTTAACTGCAGCAATGTTAACCCAATTTATCCCCTTACCTATCGATGTGCTGGCATTCTTAGTATTGGTGAGTTCGTTAGCCGTGTTGATCTTAGGTCACTACCAACTGTTAGATAAAATGACTAAAGTCATCATGCTCGCCTTAACGCTGACAACCTTAATCGCGGTTGCAATGGCTTGGCAGCATTACCAAGCGCCTGTGGTAACTGAAGCAAGCACGAGTCCTTGGCAATGGGCTTATGTTGGTTTTTTAGTGGCCATGATGGGCTGGATGCCGGCGCCGATTGAAGTCAGTGCATGGAATTCATTATGGTTAATTGAAAAGAAAAAAACACAAACGGTGACCAGTAAACAAGCCATTTTCGACTTCAATTTAGGTTTTATTGTTACAGCAGTTTTAGCAGTGGTGTTTTTGGCATTAGGCGCACTTGTTATGCATGGTAGCGGCGAAACCTTCTCAAATTCAGGTGCTGTTTTTGCTAGTCAACTAGTGGACTTATACAGTGATGTGATGGGTGAAGGAACTCGTTATTTAATTGGTTTAGTGGCATTTTTATGTATTTTCAGTACCACAGTAACCGTGATTGATGGCTACAGCCGCACCTTAGATATCGGCTGGCAATTACTCAACAATCAACAAGATTGCTCGAAACGATTAACCAAAGTGATGCTAATCATATCTGCATTAGGTTTAGGGCTCATTTTATTTTTCAAAGGCGCCCTATTACCTTTGCTTGAATTTGTAATGACCTTAGCATTTTTAACAACTGTCATCTTTGCTTGGCTAAACCTACGCTTAATGACCTGTGACGCGCTTCCTGAAGAACACCGTTATGGCATCAAAATGAAAATGCTCGCCTGGTTAGGCTTAGTGTATCTGGTTGGGTTTTCAGGCTTATTTATCTATTGGAAGCTAGCAATACAATAAACAAAGCCAGCGTTGTGATTAGGCTATACTGACTCTTGTTATTTAGCTTGTTCAACATGAGTATACTTATTGCAGATAATCTGAACTATTAGAATATTTTCAGGTATAATCCGTGTCCAATTTTTATTTAATCTCAGGATATTAAACCTGCGGTTAAAAAACAGCGCAGCCGCGCCCAGAGACTTATATGATTAACAACGATATTATTCGCCGTCTTCGTTTTATATTTGATTATTCAAATGCCAAAATGATTAAAGTTTTCGCACAAGCCAATGTAGAAATCAGCACTGATGAAATCATTAGCTTACTTAAAAAAGAAGCGGAAGAAGGCTACAAAGCCTGTAACGACAAGGTTATGTGCCAGTTCTTAGACGGACTAATTATCGAAAAGCGTGGTTTACGTGAAGGTAGTGAAGTGCCAGCACCGGTTAAAAACCTGACCAATAACTTAATCTTCAAAAAGTTGCGCATTGCGCTTGAACTTCGTGAAGATGACATTATTGAAATTTGTGGTTTAGCTGACTTCGTTATCGGCAAGTCAGAGCTAGGTGCTTTGTTCCGTAACCCTGAACATAAGAACTACAAAACCTGTGGCGATCAGATATTACGTAACTTCTTACACGGCTTATCAATCAAACACCGCGGCGTTGAATTATAAACATTCCGTCATTTGAATGAATACCGTTAAATGCACAGCTTAGACTGTGCATTTTTGTATCTGACACCTTGATGCTTAACTCAATTCAAACAGCTGTATAAAAAATAACGTATTGGCAGAGCTCACACCACCATGGAAAAAAAGTGTGAAATAGCTCACTTAACAGACCACAATAAATCTAACTTGTGTTAACCTTCACCGATAACAATAAACGTCTACTATTAGACAGTAATAACCGTCTAATCATAGCTAGAAATGACAGTAATTCGACACTGATAATAAGGTTTCCAATGGACGATAATAAACGCCCTCTCTATCTTCCTTTCGCAGGTCCAGCCATTCTTGAATCTCCTCTGCTAAACAAAGGCACTGCCTTTAGCGAAGAAGAGCGCATTTACTTTAATCTTGAAGGGCTAATTCCTTGGGTTATTGAAACCATTGAAGAGCAAGCATCTCGTGCTTATGAACAATATAAGAGTTTCAGTAATGATCTCGATAAGCATATTTACTTGCGTAATATTCAAGACACCAACGAAACCTTATTTTACCGATTAGTACGTAACCATATTAGTGAAATGATGCCTATCATCTACACCCCAACGGTGGGTTTAGCTTGTGAGCGTTTTTCTAAAAACTATCGCCGTAACCGTGGTTTATTTATCTCTTATGACAACAAAGATCGTATTGACGATATCTTAAACAATTCAACTCGCCATAAAGTGAAGGTTATTGTGGTGACTGATGGTGAGCGTATCTTAGGTCTAGGCGATCAAGGTATTGGTGGTATGGGGATCCCAATCGGTAAGTTATCTTTATACACCAGCTGTGGCGGGATCAGCCCTGCATATTGCTTGGCGATTACCTTAGATGTGGGTACTGATAACCCCAACTTATTAGATGATCCTATGTATATGGGATCTCGTCACCCACGTATAGGCGGCGAAGAATACGCAAACTTTATCGAAGAGTTTATGCAGGCAGTGAGTCGCCGCTGGCCTGATGCATTAATCCAGTTTGAGGATTTCGCTCAGAAAAATGCCATGCCATTACTTGAGCGTTATAAAGACAGATTCTGTACTTTCAACGACGATATTCAAGGTACGGCTGCTGTTACCGTTGGTTCATTATTAGCAGCATGTAAAGCCGCTGACACTCAACTTTGTAAGCAACGCGTCGCCTTTTTAGGTGCGGGGAGTGCAGGTTGCGGTATTGCAGAAGCTATTGTTGCCCAGATGGTGGCTGAAGGCATATCTGATGAGCAAGCTCGCTCACAAGTATTTATGGTTGACCGTTGGGGCTTACTACTCGACAACATGCCAACACTACTAGATTTCCAAAAGAAACTGGCTCAAAAAACCACTAACGTTGAACAATGGGACGGCTTTAGCGATCATATCTCATTACTTGATGTGGTTAATAACGCTAAACCGACAGTATTAATTGGGGTGTCTGGCGCACCTGGTTTATTCACTGAAGAAATTATTCGTGCGATGCACAGCCATTGTGAGCGCCCGATTGTGTTCCCACTGTCTAACCCAACGAGTCGAGTTGAAGCGACACCAAAAGATGTGCTGCACTGGACGTCAGGTCAAGCGTTAGTGGCAACTGGCAGCCCGTTTGAGCCTGTGGTCATTGACGGTGAATCTTATGAAATTGCTCAATGTAACAACAGCTTTATCTTCCCAGGTATCGGCCTAGGCGTTTTAGCCAGTGGTGCGACCCGCGTATCTGATGAGATGCTAATGGCGTCAAGCCGCGCATTATCAGAATGCTCACCGTTAGGGAAAAATGGCACAGGTTCTTTACTGCCTGCACTTGAAGATATTCAAGAAGTCAGTAAGTACATTGCCTTTGCTGTCGCGAAAAAAGCGATAGAACAAGAATTAGCCCTGCCTTGTCCTGATGAGTTATTAACTCAGAAGATAGACAGTAATTTCTGGGAACCTGAGTACCGTCGTTATAGACGTACTTCGTTCTAAATCAGTTGTTCTCAGCTCCTTAAAGCGAGGAGTTTAAAAACAAAGAGCTTAAAATCAAAAAGCCTAGCAATTGCTAGGCTCAGATTAATGACAAACCCCCACTTTTTTTAAGTGGGGGTTTTATTTTATTGGTTTATACGCATTTCACGACGTTTATTTAAAAACACATCTTGAGCAATATTGTTGGTTATCGATGCCCAACTCTCTTCTTATGAGCTTC
>NZ_JAKILD010000009.1 GCF_023283825.1 Shewanella olleyana
TAATTACGGGCGGTTGAATATAAATCCAGACGGTAGTTGGGGGTACGACGCAGATAATACGCAAACTGCTATCCAAGCATTAGGGGCAGGAGATAAATTAACCGACACGATCACTGTCACGTCTAAAGATGGTACAACACACGATATCGTAATCACGATTAATGGCACGAACGATGCCCCAACTATCAGTGGCACGGATAATGATTCAACACTTGTAGAAGATCGTCATGTACAGAGTGGCAAATTACTTGAAACCAATGAACATCAGCTGACTTCTATTGATGTCGACGGCACCAATAATCTATTTCAGCCTACGGGTACATCGCACGGAACAGGTAGCGCAGCAACCGGCACTTGGATAACAGGTGATAATGGTGTTGGCCAATTTATATTACATGCAGATGGTCGCTGGTTATTCAAATGTGATAATGCTGATGTCCAACATCTAAAAGCTGGTGAAATAGGCACTGATACTATTACGGTTCATAGTGCTGATGGAACGGCTCATGTGCTTACTGCTTCTGTTACCGGCACCAACGATAAACCGGTTATCGATGCAACTTCAGCAATAACGGCAGTTGAAGGGGGGCATACCGCTCATAAAGGACAAATCACAGTAACAGATGTTGATACCGGAGATACAGACACATTTACGGCCATTACGCCAACAACCGCACAGCATATTGCAGGTTTTACACTGAACGCCGATGGTAGTTATAAATTTGATGCTACCGTTGCGGGTTACGATCATTTAGCCGTAGGTAAAAGCGAGCAAGTGAGCGTTGCTGTTACGGTAACTGATGGCGCTGGTGCTACGGATCAAAAAGATTTAATTATTACTATTACAGGCACCAACGACCGGCCAACGGTTGTGTCTTCACTTGCGCAGCATATTCACTCAATTGATGAAGATACAACACAGCGCTTTAGCGCTAAAGATTTTGCTTTTATTGATAAAGATCACGGTGATCAACTTGACCATATTACGATAACCGCTTTACCAGATGCCTTTAAAGGTCAATTTGAGTATAACGGTCATCCAATAACGATTCCTTTAGATGTGGCAACGGCTGATATTAGTAAAATAACCTTTGTACCTGCCCATGATTATAATGGCGGTGTTCAATTTGGCTTTACCGTTAATGACGGGCATACAGATTCTTTTCCTAAAATAGGCAACTTTGAAGTCACTCCAGTCGATGATATATCAACGGTTGGGGGTACTGATACCTTGTCAATTACTGAAGGCAGTAGTGCAAGTACACATGCAGACTTAACTGTCGCGAAAGGTGCATGGCTAGCTAATGTAGATGGCACGTTTAACTTCCCTGATGTTGTACCTAATGACCCTAATAAAGGCCACTGGTATGCAATAACAGGTGCAGGTGTAGCGGGAGGTGCAGCTAAAGGCATGCACATTGAAACAACGCAATGGGTCATGAACATGGGGGATCCTAATTACGGTCACAACGGCTATATGACGTTTACCCGTAATACCGATCATGCCACTGCTGCCTATAACGGTGGTGACCGTGTCGAGGGTGATTTACATATTACTGACCCCGATACAACACCTGCAACCTTTATTGACGTAACTGATAGTATGGGTGATCACGGTTACGGAAAATTTTCGATGCACAATGGCCATTGGTCTTTTGTAGCTGGAGATAAAGCCACTGCGCTAGCGGATGGAGTAACAGCCAAAGAAACATTTACCTTTAATACCTCTGATGGTGTTACACATCAGGTAACCGTTAACCTTACGGGTAGCGATACCAAAGCTGAATTTAAAGGCGATATTTCGGCAAACCTCAAAGAGGGTAATATCGGTGATACGGTAGCCGCACATGGCACGCTTAATATTGTGGATGTCGATACTGGGCAAACCCCGACAATAGCCGATTTCCATGACATTAGTGGCGTCAATGCTTACGGCCACTTTTCCATGGTTAATAACCAATGGACCTATGTTATAGATCAAACAAAAGTTCAAGGCCTTAATCCTTCCGAATCAGTTCAAGACAAAATAACCGTGACCGCCAGTGATGGTACTACAACAGAAATTGTCATTGCTATAAAAGGCACGAATGACGCGCCTGTTGCCCATCATATTGACGATATTAACCAGCATGACAGTAGTGATGGTACTTCTATTCATGTAGTACTGCCGCCGAATGCTTTTACTGATGTTGATCATTTAGACACCCTCACCTTATCAGCAAGTTTGGGTGATGGCAGTGCGTTACCTTCATGGCTTAAATTTGATGCAGCCACAGGTACATTGTCTGGTAAAGCGCCACATTCAGCCGATGGCGACTTGGACATAAAAGTCACCGCGACAGATTCACACGGTGTTCATGCTTCTCATGACTTCCATTTAACCGTAACGGATATGACCGGTGATGTGAAAGAAGATGGTCGTGCGACGGGCATAGATTATAGCGTTAATGGTCAGTTAGAAACCCACATGGTCAGTGGCGGTGTTAATCAACAGATTGTATGGCACGAACATCAAAATGGCACCGATGCTAGCCCTAATCATATGCAAGGAACTTATGGGTTCTTACAAATGTCGACCGGTGGCACGTGGATTTATCACGTTGATCATGATGGTGATGCACATTATTCTAATTCAGCCATTAACGCGTTGAAAGGTGGAGAAGTTGTACAAGAAACGTTTAACATCTTTGGTTATGTCAACGGCGCTTTAGTTAAAACAGATACCATTACGGTACATGTTGAAGGCACGAATGATGCTGCCACCATTAACGGTGTTGTACATTCTACGTCGAGTGGAAGCCTTACAGAAGATAGCTTAACATCGACTATAACTGGCTCATTGGCTTTAGCCGATACAGATCACGGTGAAAATTTATTTACCGCAGACCCAAATATAGCTGGTACTTATGGTCACGTAGCATTAGCAGCTGACGGCTCATGGACGTATCAGTTAGATAATAACTTACCGGCTACCAACGCATTAAATACAGGTGATCATGTTACAGAGACTATAATTATTAAGTCTCCTGATGGTACAGCAGATCATACTATTGTGGTGAACATCACAGGAGATACTGACTTCGCTTCTATTACTTCTCCTATTAGCTCCGTTCCTATTCTACCTACTCTCGTCACTCCACCAAAAATTACGGGGGGATCAGGTCATCAAGATCTGCATACATCAATTGGCGTACCGCCAATGATTCATCAAAGTATCCCAACTCCATTGACAGGCTGGGGGATTTTAGATGGCCATGGACACTCTCTAGCTTCATTACACGGTCAATTTGGTACTTTGACAGTAAACCCAGCTACAGGCGCATTAGATTATGACTATCACACTGATTCTGCTGTCCACAAAACAGGAACAGGTCAAAATGGAGATGTAACTGATACCTTTTTATTAACATTAAGTGGAGATCAAAACTCTCAGGTCGAGGTGCATTTGCACTTGCACTCTCAATCTGTTCACGGCAATAGTGGGCATCATATTGATCAAACAACGTTAATAGGAATGGACTTAACACCACTCGCAAACACTGCACCGCCACCTCCTGTGGTTACTCAATCGGATGAACCTGATTATCAAAGTGATGTTGTTGACGTTAATATTGATATGACGGGTGACGAACTCACGACGGCTAATCATGACGCGCTTGATGACAGTCAATTGATGGCTCGCGACGACACGCCAGACGTCATTGCAAATCCGGTTGATCACTATTTAGCGATGTTAGGTCTTGATAAGCAATCAACTGAAGTCAATCTCACCAGTGCGGACTCGACAGATCACCTTGCAACTTATATGCAGCCTGATATTTCACCTGATGCAGACCCTTTAATTGATGATATGCCCGTAGATGCATTTGAAAACCCGCTTGATGACGAACAGCATATTGATTCAAAAGAAAATCTGAATGAATTCAGTCACGTTCAAGTTGAGCAAACAGTACATGAACAAAACGATGACGAACTACTTCATCAAGCACTAAACGACATGCACAATCAGGTTTAACAAAAGCGATATAAGTGCTGAACCTTAAACTCAAGTTTTTAATATAACTAAGCGACATTAAAAAGCCTCTAATCATTCGACATGATTAGAGGCTTATAAATCTGATTTTATTTACTGCAAACAAAGCACTTTGGTGTAACTAATCACGCCGTAACCGTGCCAGTTATCCACATCTGATTGATATTCTTTGCTGTAAAAATTAAAGCTCCAACTTACTGACCAAGTTGGGAATGCCCAAATAACTCCTAAGTTAGCTTGAACTTGTTGATGTTCAATTTCAAGCAAGGAGTCATAAGGTAAATCACCTTCAATGGTTAAATCATTAAAGCGATAACCCGCTTGCATTCTGAGGTAAGCTTGCCAACTTCCATATTGATTAGCGGCCGAAGTGTAATTGCCCATATGCCCCGCTTGGCTTGATAACTGGCCAAAGGTTTCAGCCAAATCATCACCCCAGCGTAAGGTTACACCTAGGCTTGTTTGCGATCGCAAGTTACCCGCCATTGAATGGTTAAATACGCTCACATCCCATTGGCTGTTTTCGAATGCTTGCTGCCTTGATATCAATGCATCGACTTCATAAGCAAACTGATATGTCATTTGATTTTCAATCTGATAATCCCAACCTTTTGGCGAAGTTGAGCCTGTCAGTTTATGCACAAACGTTTGTAATTCATCAGCAAAAGAGGCTGGACCTATAACACCTAATGTAAACCAGTTTTTTTGAGCAAGCGTCGGGCTAAATACTCCAGTAAAACTTTCGAACTCTAATAAACCGGCGTATGGCCGCTCATTGCTTTGCGGGTAATCATAAGCAATCTCGGTGGGTGTCCACATTCTGTGGTACATTTTTGCGCCCCAATTAACTTGGGATGAAGCCTGAGGAAACATGACATGAGACTGCCATTGCTGCGGCATAAACGCATTTGAAAAGTCAGTTTCTGGCGACGCCAACCATCCGATAACGACTCCATTCGAATAGTCGCCATCAGCGCCAATAATGACATCATTATCAAAGTTGAAATACAATTGATCTGCACTGACATCTTAAGGAATACTTGAGCAGAGCAGCGATAGCGTCGCCATGCTAATAAGATAAACACAACGAGATGTAGATTTCTTGAAAGTATTTACATATATCAAAATAGCCCCTTAAGTTATTAGGGCCTGTTAAGCTTTGCTGATTAAGTTTTGTTCGAAATAAAAGCGTTTTAATTGAGGCGGATGGATTGATGCCTAGTTACCTAAGCAACTTTTATTCACAAAGATTCATCCAACAAAGAGTAAAACGCTTTTAGTCGAACCCTTTGGGCAGCGTCTGTTGGCGATTTTTACTGCGTTATCGACTTTTTATGTAGAATAACTACACCACAAAGTCTCTTCCTTGTATAAATGGCCAACAATTCGCTGCAAAAATAACCTTGAAAGATCAACAGGCCCTATATCTACAACCTTATATAGCAAGCTTTAGTGTAAACACCCTTATTAAATCCTCAATGACAATCTAACAATTGCGCTAAGAAAACGTTTTAAAACCAATACCACTCACAGCTACATCACAGAAAATACACCCAATAACACCAGACACACTCCAACATACTCCCAATTAATTATTAAACCGAACAGGCGCATCTTTATGTATCGCAGCAAATAAACCTGTTAGCGGTTTATTTGAAAGAAAGCAGCTGCAGCTATGGGCTTAGAGAATAAGTACCCTTGTGCTAACTCTACATTTTGTTCTTTTAAATAATTAAGTTGTTCATCTGTTTCGACACCCTCTGCAATCACTGACAATCCAGATTTTTTCGAAAAAGAGATAATCGCATCTAAGGTTTTTTCATTAAAAATATCCTTAACCCCAATGGTATCAATAAAGGCTTTATCAATTTTTAACGTACTGATCCCTAATTTTTGAACATAGCTAAACCCGCCATAGCCCATCCCCGCATCATCCAGTTTTAAATCAATGCCAATAGCATAGAATTTATCCAGCATTTTACGTGCTTCAACTAAGTCAGTAATGGGTTGTCGTTCGGTAATTTCTAATGAAATACGGTACTGCTTTAACTTTCCAGAGTCTTGTAGCGCTTTAATATAATCGAACAGACGATCGCTTTTTAAATGCTCTGGCACGATATTAATGCTGAAAAATAGTGGCGTTTTTTGCTGAGCGAGTTTTTCAAAATCAGCGACCATGACATCAAGCATCGAATAGGTCATATCAACGATCAGACCTTGAGATTCAGCATAAGGTATAAATTGATTTGGCGGAATTAACTCACCATTGCCTTTTAGCCACCGCATTAATACTTCGGCACCTACGACTTTGCCGTCAGCAACATTCACTATAGGCTGATAATAGGGAATAAACTCACCGTGTTTTATTGCGTGTTTAATTTGTGCGCGAGTGGAGCTATAGCGGCTTAACCAATAGCGATAATACAATGCGACCAAACTTGATAAAATCAGACTTAAAATAACTACCATGATATAAGTTAGCGACCGATATTGATCAAGAAAATCATTATTACCCGTTAAAGCAAACCGAGCGAGATAGCGCTCACTTCTCAGCGTCACAACATGCTCGATAGCATGGTTGCCCTCAAACTCCTCAAAACCAAATTCTATAAACGGCATAGGAGCCAGTAAATCATTAACACTGTCGATAGTAATGGTGTACTCAAGGCAATTCTGGCACTTCACCGGTACAAAATAACGTGGGTTCATGGGGACAATACTGGCAACGTATTGATACTCCCCCGATTGGCGAGCAAGAAATAACTCATGGGGGGCTGACTCAGAATGATTGACCACAGCCATGGTCAGATCAGAGGCTATTTGGTGCTGTACAACTGATTCTACATGGCGATCAACTTTCTGTGAGGCACACAAAACAGTCAAATCTTTTAACACTGCAGTCCATCGGATGAAAGTTGAGTTAAATACTGTGTCACTCAGCAATTGAAAATTATCAGCCGTACACTGGTAATCTTCTGTGATATCAGGAAGGTTTCGCAGTTCATTTGCTGAGTCATCGATATACATTGCTAACTTGTTCGAGAGTAACTCTGCATCTCTTTGAACTAGTTGCTTCGCAACATAATTATCAACAAAAGTAATGCCTAAACCAAACAATACAAAAGCGATGAGCAATATTCCACAATACGTTAATCTTTCCATGATTACCTTACTTTTAACCCTAGTAGAATGGAGGCTTACTACCTATAGGATGCTGCTATTGATAAACTCAGCATCATATCCTTCACAACTTGCTTGTCTTTGTATCTTGCAGATTGGATCAACAAAGGTCAATGACTTAGCAATCAATCGTAATGGTTTATCAAAGTTATCGGCAGACTTCTCAGCTAACACTGGGTAGTTAGTGTCGTTTTCTAACGGCATACCGAGTGACATCATATGTACTCTTAGTTGATGCATTTTTCCTGTAATTGGGCTTAACTCAAATAAGCCTTTGTCACCTTTAACTGCAATTAAACTAATTTCAGAATGGGTATTCGCCTCACCTTCTGCAATCTTCATTAAAAAGCTCGGAGTGGAACGCACCATTCTATTTTTAACTGTCCAGTTCACAGGTAAATCTAACGTTCCGGCTTGAAATTTCGAAAGTAAATCAGGCGTTAATCTAGCAATAGCTTGATACTGTTTTTTAATACTGTCGGTTGTGAATAACTCATGATAAGCGTGTCTTGTTTCAGGATTTACCGTCATCAACATCACCCCTGCTGTTGGCCTATCAAGACGATGAGCAGGGGAGATAGTATCAATGCCAGTGGCAATTCTTAATCGATGTATTAAGCACTCATTAACAAAATTACCACTGGGCGTCACAGGTAAAAAGTGCGGTTTAAAGACTAAAATACAATGATCGTCTTGATGCAGTACTTTTTGCTGAAACGGGATTTTAGTTTCAACGGCAACCTCGCGGTAATAATACACTCGTGTAGCAGGTCGATATGCTGTCGTAGGTGTGACTAACTCACCATCAGCCCAATGCACTTTGCCCAAATCTACCCTTTCATGCCAAACCGATGCTGGGATCTGAGTAAAATGACCTATTAAGAATGCCAATACGGTTTCAGGGTGAACCGATTGTTGTGGAAGAACAACATAAGAAGGTTGAGCGGCGCGAGCTGAAGTGTCGACAGGCATAGTTCCAAATAATCAAAGGCTACATTTTGATACAGTATAACCAACAACTTAAGGTCAACTAAAGCAAAACTGACGCAATAGTTAACCTAAACACAAATTCAGATAAAGTTTCTAAATTTAATGCGCAAAACCGCCATTAAACATCTACATGGGACTTCAATAGTTGTAATACAAAGTCCATCGTTTTATGACAATCGGGTTGCTCAACCAATAACAATTTATCTTTGTTATACATAGGCAAGACTTCAAGCCAACGCTGACTAACCCAAGTGGCGTCTTCTAGGTGAACCTGGTTATATAAGTCCAGTAAATCAGGATTGACCTCGTAAAACTGCTCTAATGCTGCGCTGATGATCTCAAACTCTTCACCAATAGGTTCATTCTGCCAATTTTGACACGGCAAAGTGCGGGCTATCCAACTCTGATCTTTAAGTTGAGCGCCCGAGAGTATTTTTACCCGCTGAAGACCTTCCACCACAATACTTAACGAATCATCTTCTAACTGATGAAAGTCGATAATTTCACACTCTGTTGCGGTGTCATAGCAAGGCGGGACACAGTGACTTTTATTGGCAGCCAGCGCCAATCGGTAATGTCCTTTTAAGACATTAGCCACCATAATTAACTGGTTTGGTGTCACCATCCTCATCTCTTGTCGGCCACCAGGAAGCAATACAGCCTCTTGGATAAGTAACGCCATTTCTATCGTTTGCATAGCAACCTCCAGACCACAGCGCTTCTCGGTAATTCCATTTGTGAGGAGGTAAAAACCTCTTAAGAAAGCTGCAGAGATAGTAGCCTTACGCTACCAAGGGTCAATAAAAATCAACACCTTGTGTTTTGAATTACAAGAATAAGTTTAGCAGCCAAGTTGGAGTTTTCCAGCTTTGGCGAAGCTAATACAACTTTATGATTAGACAAGAATACATCTTCTCAATTATCAAACTTGCAATTACTATCGGTTATTTATTAGACAAGAAAAGATACGAAATAGTTTCAGTAAATGATCACTATTTGAGTTGCTAGCACTTGGGGTGTTATACAAAAGAGAATGGCAAAATGAAATTAATAGATAGAGATATTTTTAAAGAGATTGACCTTGCCAGTCTCTTTAAAAAATTTATTCAGCTATATGTTAATGAGCATATGCTTATGAGAGCCGTTATCGACTATCAATTTACAATAAAGTTATAGTCGCTCTATGTGGTCCATTATCGACTGCTTTTCAACGATATCAGCAAATATCTCGCCTAGTTGCTCGCTGCGTTTCAATGACTCACGCCAATACGCTATTCGGCTATCACTATCGAGCTGTTTAAAATCTTCTCTATCGGGGATTTTTTGATACGGCAGTGACTGAATAAACTCTGCCGTTGGGGCTAATATCAAGGCGTTATGATAATGCTGATGCGCGCGGCGCCACTTCAATGATTTATCAAACCAGCCTGGACTCAT
This sequence comes from Shewanella olleyana, assembly GCF_023283825.1. Taxonomy (GTDB): domain Bacteria; phylum Pseudomonadota; class Gammaproteobacteria; order Enterobacterales; family Shewanellaceae; genus Shewanella; species Shewanella olleyana. Next base: position 9,641 of record NZ_JAKILD010000009.1, read on the forward strand.
ATAAGGATAAAAATGAGGGTATAAACTAAGCCCTTCTGGGGCTGAGGTTTGCATATCGAAATGGTAATCGGTTATGCCGCCATCATAATATGCACCATCACTGATACCATTTATCTGTTTAACTGGCGCTAATAGTAAAGGAATGGACCCCGTTGCGAGCAATACTTGATTGATATTGTCTCGAGTAAGCTGTGCGTGCTCTGTCGGTAAATCACTTAGTTGTGAAAAAGGCGATTTCACTTGCTGGTGGCTAAACACCACTCGTTCAAAATGCCAACCCAAACTGCGACGACTGACCGCATTAGTCAACGCCGTAGCTGCTAGTCCTAAGGCTAATTTCCCTCTAGAACGACTGGCATTTAAGTGTTTGGCTTTACACACTACAAAATGGCTTTGTATAATTCGATTATGAACAATATCAACTCCACCATTATCACCTAACACGCCACTGATAATCCGCTCGACTTGCTCAGTCACTTCTTGACGATTGGGCACATGATCATAGCGCTGACCAATATACAAATCTTCAAGTCGCGCATATGCAGCAAGGGGGTCTTGTTGCGCCAAACAGGCTAAACGCCAAGCTCCTGATGAAGCTCCCATGGTATACAAAGGGGTTTGTCTATCCGCAAAAAACTCACCAAATAAATATTTATCAAGCCCAGCAACACCAATCCATTTAGGCCCGCCAGATGCGGCAAATAACTGGCTGAACATGGAAGGCGTTAAGCCATTCTGCTCTATTTGTTGGTAGGCAGTTTTACCCGCAAGTAATCTTAATGCAGTCACGTAGCTTCCTGTAAGTAAACTTGTCCATTAATATTCGCGCTCAATCAAGCCATTTTATCTTAACTAAGTTTGTCATAGGGTTAAACCATCTAAACAATGATTCTTATCCTGTCGCCATAAGTCACAACTGTAAGAAATAACAAGTTAATAGCGTCATCAAACTGAATAGGCGATAATAGCCATTAACACAAATTCAGAGAAATCATCATGGTTGTCGACAGTCTTACTCACCACCAGCTATACCATTCGCTAAGCCCAAGGTTAGCTAAAGCCCTTAATCATTTAGCTGAAACCGATTTCACTCAAGCCGAAGTTGGAACTTACCCACTTGAGGGAAAAGATATTTTTGTCATCGTTAACGACTATCATACTAAGCCAAAACACACTGAGCCTTTTGAAGTCCACCAGCAATATATCGATGTACAGTATGTGGTCAGTGGTGAAGAAGAATTTGGTTATTTACCACTTGCAGATCAAACGCCACTGGCGCCTTATCATCAAGAACATGACTTTACTAAGTTTGATTATGAATCGAACAAAAAAGATGCCGCTTTTATACCATTAAAAGCCGGCATGTTTGCCTTATTCTTCCCAGAAGACATACATATGCCTGGTACACTCGATACTCCGACAGCCGTGAGAAAAGTCGTGATTAAAGTAAAGGTATAACCTACTTAACCTCAACTCGAGATAATAAGTTAGTTAACCTGTTGAATTATTATATGTTTGCTTTCAATTTTATTCTAGAGAGATATTTTTGCTTAGAACAAGGCAAATTTGTGCGTCAATAGCTGGCCTATTGCAAACAAATTTAACGCCGTTATCAGTAAAAATAACCTCTAGAAAGCAAGTTGTTATCCTGAGCTCAGGTTACTTACTCTAAGATCTGTTGATCTTTGCCGGTCAAGTTTTAGAAGGTATATTCGACAAAGAGTAAACGCTTTTAGTCGACCCCCTTTGTGAGAGCGTTTGTTGGTCATTTTTACTGCGTAATCGACTTTTATGAAGAATAGCTGCAATACAAAGTCTTTATCTTGTTTAAATAACCAACAATTCGCTGTAAAAACAACGTTGAAATATCATCTGTCCCTAAAAACATAAAGAGCCTGTTTTCATACTGTCTTATTCAAGTGCTGCGTTTAACCCATAACAGCGCCATTAATTACCCACTATCGAATCCAAATAAAAATCACTAACCTTAGCAACGAAGCTAAAGAATGCATATAAGATATTTTCTTGTTGTTCTTGTTCAAGACTCAATGGATCACTCCCCATATTTTTAACCCATAAACTCCCTCCCAACTTTCATCACCAGACAAAAATAATTGTTATAGGTAACATTTAAAGTTGGGGGATGTCTTTTTGCGATAAAGACAATTTATCAACTTAAATCTACACAAACACAAAATGTGATCTTGATCGTTATTCCCAAACTGCTAATATAACCTCGAGAAATTAGTTATAACTAAAAGCTATATAACAACTAATCAACACATGAGTCGCTAACCATGAACAATGTATCGCCCTTAAGCCAAATTTATCTCGACGCCAATGCCACAACACCTGTACTTCCACAAGCAGCAGAAGCCGCACTAAACAGCATGAAAGTGCTATTTGGTAACCCAAGTAGTAGTCATATAACGGGCCTTCGAGCTAAAGACTTAATGGAAACTACTCGTCGTAATGCTAAAAAAGTCATTGGCGCAGAAACAGGACAATTGATTTTCACCAGCGGTGCCACCGAAGGTATTCAAACAGCCATCATCTCTGCCTTGGTTGAAGCGAAAAAGCGAATTGAAGCAGACAAGCTCAATGAAGTGAGCACAAGTTATAGCTTGTTATATGGCGCAACCGAACATAAAGCGGTGCCTGAGTCATTAAAGCATTGGAATCAAATATTAGGGATTAATGCCGAACTTAAAGCGATCCCAGTTGATCGTTTAGGCAATCTCGATAAACAATTTATCGCTGCTGAAGCGCCTAACGCTTTAATGATTTGCACTATGGCAGTTAATAATGAAACTGGCGTATATCAAGACTTAGCAGAATTAGAGCAAGTTATTCGCAGCGCTAACAACGACATTTTCTGGATGGTCGATTGTGTCCAAGCGCTAGGCAAAACTTCGTTAAACCTTTCTCAAACCAGCATTGACTACGCCCCTTTTAGTGGCCATAAACTCTACGCCCCCAAGGGCATAGGTTTTGTTTATATTCGCCAGTCAGCGCCATTCACCTCAATCATTGCTGGTGGCGGTCAAGAAAACGGTTTGCGTTCAGGCACCGAAAACCTACCGGGTATGGCTGCCATCAATGTGATTTTTGAAATGTTGTTGAATACTCAGCATAGTGACCTTGCAGACAGTGACCTTGCAGATAGTTCCTTTACAGATAGTGCCTTTGCAAACAGTGGCTTTGCTGACAGCGACTTTGCAAACAGTGCCTTCGCTGACATTGATACCCTAAGAGGTTATCAAACTCAGTTGGTTGATACGCTTAAAAGTGTTTTTCCAGCAGTGGTGTTTAATCACGATTTTAACAACAGTGTCCCGACCACCCTTAACTTTGCAATTGAAGGTTTTAGCAGCAAAGAAATCATGGACTTATTTGATGCCGCTAATATCCGTGTAAGTTCAGGCTCCGCTTGTTCATCAAAAGTGACTCGTAGCTTTGTATTAGACGCAATGGGGTTACCTGCATGGCAAAGTGAGGCTGCGATTCGAATGTCGTTCGGGCCAGCAATGACACAAGTTCAAGTGGATGAAGCATGCCAACGGATCAAATCAGCCGCTAAAGCGTTAACTCACAGCTGCATGATATTAGACAACGGCGAAATTAATGATAAGCAACCACTCAATGGGTTGGTTCAACTTCGCTCAGGTTCAAACTGCACTTGGGTTTACGCCGACCAGCAAAGCAAGCAAGCTTTCATTATCGATCCTTTGCCAGAGCTTAACGATCGTTTAGATACCCTATTGCAGTGCCAGCAATTAGAGCTAATGGCCATTATCGATACCCATGGCCACGCCGACCACCAGTCAGGTCGAACTTTCTTAGCTGATAAGCACTTACCTACTCAGCAAACTGACGCATTAGGTTGGCCACAAACTTGTTCGCAGCATTCGCAACTTCAGTACATTGAAATTGGTCATCAGTGGTTAGTTAAAGTTGCAACTCCGGGTCACACCGATGACAGCATTTCACTATTACTGTGTCATCCATTCCAAGAAATAAGCGACATAGAACAACAATGTCAGTTCGCTTTTTGCGGCGACACCGTTTTAATGGGCAGTTTAGGTCGCACAAACTTTGATTCAAGTAGCGCAACTGACATGTTCTTAAGCCTTAAGCGGATACACAGCTTGATTGGTAGTAATACGCTTATTTGTGCTAGCCATGATTATAATAATGAGTTCACAACTCATCTCAGTGCAGAATGTCAACGTAACCCGCTTTTAAGAAACACCCTTAATGGACAGCTGGATGTAAACGGATTTAAAAAGTTAAAAGCCGAGCTAGACAGCCATCTTTGCGATCAAACTGGCAGCGAAATTATGTGCGGTGCGTTAACAGACAGCCAGTTAGCAGGGCAAGCTATTGTTGAATACAACCATCAGAGTTTGAACTATGCCTTAGCCAATGATGACGTTACCTTAATTGATATCAGAGAGCCCCACGAGTACGCACTGCAACACACCGAAGATTCCAGTGAAAACGTTCCGCTCACTCGATTAGTGCAGTTTATTCAACAACAGCAAGAGCAAAAACATCGTAAATGGGTATTAGTGTGTCGAAGTGGCAGTCGCTCATTTGTGGCAGCTCAAGCCATGCAACGCTTAGGATTTAATAATGTTGCTCACCTTAAAGGTGGTTATGCATTGAATAGTTGATATTGAAAGTGAGCTGACTTCGACCTGCAGCGCCAAATTCCATTGGCGCTGAATGACATATCGAATAAGGAGGTCATTCTTTATCGAAACTATCGACGACTATCGCCCCCATCGACGCAGGCATAGAAATAATAATGATGCGTTTAATCGCAATTAACGGCTCTGATAATAACGGCAATTTGTTAATGCAAAACAATACTAATGACACCACTAAAGCTGTAATCGCATAAGCCACAACGATACGAAATATAAAAACAAACTGCCGGCCTGAAATATTACGTAAAAAAACACTTTCATAGGTATACAAGCTTAAAAAAACCATAGACAAGCTAAACAACAAAATCAGGTTTGAAAAGGGCAATGTTTCCCCTAATCGCCAAGCCTCTTCAGAAAAAGAAATAGGAACAGCTAAAGCAAATGCACCAACAAAAATTTGGCTGGCATCTTCAAAATTAAAGCTTTTTTTCACCATAACAACCTTTCATTTGTCTATATATGCACATTATTGGGAGATCTTTAGCGGCATATTTAATTTCGCCACTGCAACCAAATGTTTTATCTATGAGTAGTTTACACCTTGTACTAGGGCCTGTTGATCTTTCAAGGCTATTTTTGCAGCGAATTGTTGGCCATTTATACAAGGCAGAGACTTTGTGGTGTAGTTATTCTACATAAAAAGTCGATAACGCAGTAAAAATGGCCAACAAACGCTGTCCAAAGGGTTCGACTAAAAGCGTTTTACTCTTTGTTGGATGCATCTTGCTTAGATGACTAGGCATCAATCCATCCGCCTCAATTAAAACGCTTTTATTTCGAACAAAATTTAACCAGCAAAGATCAACAGGCCCTAGCAATGCGGTCAAAAATTAGCTCATTAAGATAAACATAACAATCACTATGTATCGCGATTTATCGTTATAACACTTCTCTGCCACCTAAATAGCCTCAAAAACTCACTATAACCGAGTTGGTTTATACATGACGCTTTTTAGTTATTGGTCGCTTGCTGATTTCTTGTTAAAATCGCTGCAAATTTATAGGAGCGTTTCAAATGGCAATGTATGTAGTGGGTCACAAGATCCCAGATTCAGATTCAATCTGCGGTGCTATCGCACTAGCTTATTTAAAAAATCAAATCGATGAGCCTGCAATCGCAGCGCGTTTAGGCGAACTTTCTCCTGAAACCGCCTATATCTTAGATAGATTCGGTTTTGACGCACCAGAGTTCAAAGAAAGCTACGCTGGCGAAGAAGTGTATATCGTTGATCATTCTGAATTAACGCAAGCACCAGATGATATCGCTGAAGCGACTATCGTAGGTATTGTTGATCATCACAAACTAGGGGACTTAACCACTTCAACACCACTTGAATGTTGGATCCGCCCTGTTGGTTGTTCAAACACTGTCATTAAAATGATGTACGACTTCTACCAAGTAGAAATCCCAGCAAACATTGCTGGCATCATGATGTGCGCAATTTTAAGTGACACAGTTATCTTCAAGTCACCAACTTGCACCACTGCTGATATCCGCTGTGTTGAAGCATTAGCTGAAATCGCAGGTATTGAAGACTTTAAAGAAGTGGGCATGGAAATGTTCAAAGTGAAGTCAGCTGTTGAAGGTACACCTGCACGTGACCTTGTTATGCGTGACTTTAAAGACTTCAACATGAACGGTAACCTTGTTGGTATCGGTCAACTAGAAGTGATCGACTTATCTGTGTTCGATGATATTAAAGCGGATTTAGAAGCTGATATTGCCGCACTTAAAGCAGAAGGTAATCGTCACAGCGTATTATTACTGCTTACCGATATCATGAAAGAAGGCTCTGAAATGCTCGTCGTTTCAGACAATGCTGACTTAACTGAACAAGCATACGGTAAAGCAACGGTTGATGGTCGAGTGTGGTTAGATGGTGTATTAAGCCGCAAGAAACAAGTTGTGCCTTCACTGCAAGATGTGTTTGCCTAAGCTGTTCAAGCAATTTTAATCAACATCTAGTAAAGCAAAAAGCTGAATCATTTGATTCAGCTTTTTTGTATTCAAGTCTTAAGCTTTTACTTATACCCAAACAACTTGAAGATACGTGTTTCAGAGCTTCACCGTGTTTTCAATACTAGGCGCGTTAATGCGGTAATGTAGGTACCTTATAAATTAGCGCAACAACGTAGTGGGAACACGGTGAAACTCCCTGAGGGCAAGTTTTACACGCGTTTATGCTGCGTTATTGATTTTGAAAAGGGAATAACCATTATCCGCAATCAATGCCTTGCCTAAACGCGTGTAAATTCTTGCTGAAATCGAGCATCTTCAGCTTGTTTGGGTATACATTACACCTCTTACCCATTTGGATTATCAGGCTGTAAGAAGCTCAATCCAAGCTTCTGAATCTGCCACCATAAATTTATAGCTTTTATGGTTATTCAGCTCGATTTTTATGGCATCAGCTGTCACAGGTAAAATGCCGCCGCCTGTGCCCCAGCATTTTTCCACCTTTTCAATTTTATTAAGGGCAATTTCATAAGGTCCCATTTCAAATATTTTATTTGAGGCTTCAAAGCATAAACGACTTTCTGTTAGCGATAATTTTCCATCACCACTAAAAGCACCATTTTGCGCAGTAGCAAATGAGGATTTGATAATTGTTTCATGACCAAAATCTATCGCGCTCATTACATTATTCCTTATTATCTTCTGACAATATTAAGAATCTACAGTTTTGTCTTTGTTAAGCGAAGTTCCATTTAGAAACATCAATAACAGGCTTTCTAATGACACTGAGAGATTTTAGTGGAATAAAAGGCACAATTACTGACTAACTTATATGTACTGACTTAACCGCCATTATCACCTAGATTAATAACGAGAACTTAATGCTTTCTAAACACTATTTGTTAGTGCACTTTAACCTCTCAAGCATAAGTATAGACAGCCATAGCTGAACAGCCATTGAACATGACAAATATGAACATGGCAAATATGGACAAGGAAATGATGAAAAGCACTCAATCAATATACCCAAAACTCGCTGTGGCCTTCGCTAAACTGACAAGCTTAAGCGCTTGCATTACCTTGCCTGACGCTAAAACAGAAGAGGTTGCAGTGCTATGGTCCGAGCAAGGAGATATGGATGTTTGCCAATTAAAAGGCACTTTGATTGGCTCTCAGGGACATTGGTACGACTATATTTTTATTTCAAACAAAGATTTAACTCAAGGTGCAGTTAACCAGTTACGTAACGAAGCTAAACAATTGGGCGCAAATACTGTTTTTCTTTATAAACCTAAAGCCTTTGCCACATCAGTGACATTATTGGCTAACGCTTATGTGTGTCCATAAATTCCCCCTCTCCTAATCCGCTTACCTTTGTATGCCTTAATTGTCCTTTTAAATGGATAACCTTGCATAACCTAAACAGAATATGTGACTATAAAAACAACAAAATATGACAATAATGAGTTATTGCGAATATACGTTTACCCGCTATCGTATTCGGATAGTTATAGTTAATTTAAATAGCCACTAACGACTCATTTTTAGGATGATAAATGATCACTCACGAGCCAACGCCCCATTATCTTGCCAACCCTGATAGATATAAAAACATGGCCTTTGAACCTTGTGGCCGAAGTGGTATTCGCTTGCCGAAGTTATCCTTAGGTTTGTGGCAAAACTTTGGCGCCGATGACTCGCAAAGTAATGCCCGTAGCATGCTGCAAACGGCTTTTGATGCTGGTATCACTCATTTTGATTTAGCCAATAACTACGGCCCTCATTACGGCGCTGCAGAGTCAACATTCGGGGCTATTTATCAGCAAGACTTTACGCCGTATCGTGATGAGTTAATTATTTCCAGTAAAGCAGGTTATGACATGTGGCCTGGGCCATATGGTATGGGTGGCTCACGTAAATATTTAGTCGCAAGTTGCGATCAAAGCCTTAAACGAACTGGGCTTGAGTATTTTGATATTTTTTATCATCACTGTATGGACCCTGACACTCCCATAGAAGAAACCATGCAAGCATTAGATTACATCGTCCGCTCAGGGCGTGCTTTGTATGTCGGGGTTTCAAATTATCAACCAGCACAAACTCAGCAAGCGGTAAAAATACTACGTGAATTAGGCACGCCACTGCTTATTCATCAGCCACGCTATAATATGTTTGATCGCTGGATTGAAGATGGCTTAACCCAAGTATTACAAGATGAAGGCGTTGGCTCAATTGTCTTCTCACCTCTGGCTCAAGGGGTATTAACTGATAAATACCTTAAAGGGATCCCGCAAGACTCACGTGCAGCTCAGCAACACCAAATTTATTTAGCTGATAAAGACATCACCCCAGCAAAGCTAAACAAAGTGACCGCATTAAACGAATTAGCACAACAACGTCAGCAATCACTTGCGCAAATGGCCATCGCATGGACCTTACATAATACTGCTGTCACCAGCTGCTTAATTGGTGCCAGTCGCCCAGCTCAAATTACTGATTCAGTGAAAGCGCTTAATCATCTTGAATTTAGTACCGATGAAATATCTGTTATTAATACCATCCTAAAGGATTAGGACTCATACCATGAAAAACGACACCGGCTTTCAGCAAAATCTTAACTCTACCTTGGTAAAAGGTATGGCAATACTCGCTTTAATTGGGACACTTTTGATGACAATAATTAATCCGGCTGCCGCTGCGATAAATCCGGCTTATCTAGATAATATCAAAGCAATAAAAATCAATAACAACCAAGTCATTACCGCAGGGCTGCCCACTAAAAGTGAATTTACTACACTCGCAGATGCGGGGGTTGAGGTCGTGATCAATTTAATTCCCACCAATAATCCTAACTACTTGCAGCAAGAAGCAGACTTAGTCGAAAAGTCAGGCATGAAATACGAAAATATTGAAGTGGATTGGCAGCAGCCCACAATAGAAGACGTTGAGCAGTTTTTTACTGTTATGGAACGTCATAACGACAAATCGATATTGGTTCATTGTGCGGCAAACTATCGCGCCTCTGCATTTTATTACTTGTACCTTGCCACCCAAGGTATCGATGTATCTGGAGAAGTACTAGAAGATACATTATCGCCTTGGGGCGACTTACAACAAAGCTTTGCGAAATACCCTCAGTGGCGACAACTCATTGAAGAGGTAAAACAAAAATATACGCCTCAGTAAATATCTTATATTCAAAAACAAAAACGGCCACTTTCTTGTTCCAGAAGAAAGTGGCCTAGTGTTATTTTTTAGCAATAAAAGGATGAAGTAATATCGCTAAATTGAACACTGATCTTGCTATTTTTAAGACTAACTTCTTTGTTTAAAAACGCCTGTCTTAAATAACGTTTCATTAATAAAGAAGCGTGTGATGTCTAAAGTGAAATGTTCCAGATTCCATATTAAAACATCACTGTGCACCGGATTAGCAGCATTAAAAGGATGAAGTAATAATGCTAAAAATCAGTACCTTGTTACACTCAAGAAAACCAAAGGGTTATCATATATCCGCAATGCAGTGACAGATAACCCTGCTACTATTTTTAGTATTGGTAATCAAACTGCAGAGTGAATTCTGTACCTGGCTCTTTTGCGTATACCACCACATCTTGTTGGTCGTATTCAGTGGTTTCACCAAGGATATTTTTTACTTTAAACTTCACGCCAAAGCTTTCTGTTGGTAAGAAGCTATAAGTGAAATCTAAACTATGGAAAGGTTGCTCATAAACGTCATCTAAACCACCACGTCCACCATAAGCAATACGTTCACCAAAGACGTTATATACCAGTGTAGCGCTATGGGATTCATTTGCTGAGTCATAGCTAAATTGCATATTAGCTACCCATTCTGAATGACCTGTCATACGGCGTTTATTATTTGTTGGGTCAATCTCACCGTTACCAGTAATTTCAATTTCTGAATCACTTAAGGTTAAGTTACCCGCAATGAAGAAGTCTTCCCAAAAGCCACCTTCACTACCAATAAAGCCAAGGTCATGTAAGAACTCAGTTTCGAGGCCGTAAATCACACCTGACTCAGCGTTATAGAACTTAAGCTGGCGACCCGCTTCCGAAATACGTTGAATCGCTTCAATCGGTGCATCGACATCTTTATAGAAGCCGCCCACACTCCAGTTCGCACCATCTTCAGAGTAGTGTTCCCAGCGTAAATCTAGGTTGTATATGTCTGAACTTTCAAGCTCTGGATTACCGAAGAAATCAAAACCCGTTATAGGATCTTGGAAACGTACCGGCGCAACTTCACGTAAGTCAGGTCGTACTAGAGTTTTACTTGCTCCAAATCGCCATTGGCTTACGTCTGATGATTTCCAGGTTAACGACATTGACGGGAACCAGCCATCTTCAGCGATTGCGTAATCTTCCATATCATAACGACCACCTTCGTCAGACACTTCACCATCTGGCGTCAGCGGCAGAGTTACACGGCGAAAATCTTCATAACGCACCCCAGCAACAAAGCGCCATACATCGTCAAAGTCGATATCAAGATTAACAAAGCCAGCATCAATCATTTCTGCCGCAATGTAATCTTCAGTGTCTGTTGAGGCATCTTTAAGTTCTAAATCTAAGTTGTCATTGGCAATGTTTTCATCAGAGAAAATATTGTCAAATTCACCCGATAAAATGTCACCGTTTGGATCGGTTGGGCTTAAGCCAACATCAAAACCTAGGCGGGTTGCATAGCTTTCACGAGTACGTTCAAAATATTCATAACCACCGCTAATTTTCAACACATTCATGCCAAATTCAAACGGCAGGGTTAAGTCAAACTTGTAGTTTTCGGTATTATCGTCAAGGCGGCTATACACATACTTTGGCGCATCTTGAGTATTCAAGTTGCGGCTTGTCATGTTGTTCGCATCATCGAATAACACGTTATACGTGTATGAAAGCTCATTAGGAGCATAACGCTTTGAACTTGCGTCTGAATACATCCAATTTGCTTCTAAATCCCAAAGGTATTCGAAAAAGTGATTACCCTGAATTTGGTTACTGATTAGATTACGTTCTTCATAAGATACGTCATACACTTGCAGCGCATTTGGCTCAGAAATAGTATCGATAGTTTCTTCTATAGCTACTGAAACATCATCAGAAGTATCACGTAGGTAAGTCGAAAAGGTCTGGATTTTATGATCGTATCCAATTTCTAAACCTAAATTGAGCATGCCAGACATTTGCACGATTGAATCGGTACCCATGACATCTTTTGAGTTTTCGATTTGCACGTTGTCAGCATCACCCGCTAACTCAACTTCTGTTTTTGTGTAGTTTTCAGCTTGCTCTTTGTAAGAGGCTGCTGCCATCGCACCAAAAATAATATCGTCGCTGAGATCCCAGCGGTCACCAATGGCGATATTGCCACGAATACCTGGGTCAGTGCTTTCAGTGAAAACCGTCATATCACGATACATATCGCTGGCTAAGCCACGGTTAATTTCCTGCGCTTGGGCAAAATCAATGGTACCGTTTGAGCCAGTAACGATATCAATTGGGCTGATCCCGCCATACATGTTCGTGACGTCATTAATACTATTTGGCATCTCACGAGTGCCATCATCTTGTCCTGTCCAGTCGTCACCACCACCGTTATAGGTGTAGGTATCGTCAGAATCATTGGTGTTGTAACGACCACCTAATGAAACTTTAAAAAAGAAATCTGCTGGAATCGATTTAGTACGAATATCAACGTGACCACCACCAAATGCGGCAGGTGTGCTGGCTGTACTCGCTTTTTGTACTGAGAGTGATTCGATAATTGAAGCTGGGAACATATCCAGCGGAACCACGTTACGAGTTGGATCGGGTGATGGCACAACGGCACCATTTAAAGAAGTACTTGAATAACGTTCACCTAAACCACGCACATAAATAAACTTGCCATCTTTTAGGGTTAAACCAGTCACACGGCGAAGTGCTGCAGCGGCGTCACTGTCACCCGTTCGAGAAATTTGGTCAGCACCCATAATGTCGACGACAGTAGGCTGCTCACGACGTTCTTCAACAGCAGCTGAAGCGGAGGTGCGCAAACGACCAGTAACAGCAATAACTTCAATTGGGAAATCTTCACCCGGATCAATCTCAGGTGTTTCTTCCGAGTAAGCAGGCAGTGTTGTAAAAAGTGAGGCTACTGAAATAGCAGTTACAACAGCTAGGCTTAGCTTGTTAGCGATAAAACTCGGCTTGGTTTTCATAGCGTTTTTCAATCCTGTACACAGTTCAGGTAGCGCCATCTCGATGCAGTTTGACGGCAGCGTCTAGAGCATCAGTGGCAGATAATTAACTTGGTTATTTCGGTTGTAGCATTAGGACAAACTTTAAAAAGCGCTCAGTGATAGAGACTGTCTGAGCGCTTTTTTAAACATCAGAGGAACACCCTCTGATGTTTAAGGCTTAGTAACTCATTCAGTTACTTAATAAAAGCCCAACCTTCACGCCAATCAGTCTGGCCATCGAATGCACCGATATAATCAGTTGATTCGAAGAAGGTATCAGTTGTGCTCATATCAAGACCTGTACCTAGCAATACTGTGTCAGTACCTGCAGGCATACCGTCTGTTAATGTCACTGCTTGAGCTGAGTTGCCCGTTTGCGCTAAGAACCATGCTTCTGTGTCAACGGCATCAGTCGTTGCAGCATTGTCAGAGCTATACTTAAACGGCTCGTTACAATCGATAACTGAGTGAGAAATCATTAATGACCCATCGTTAACATTGCCTACAAGACCAGCATAAGTCCCGTCTAACTCTAAACACTCACCAGATTCAGTTTCAGCAGTTGAACCTTTACGACCTTGAATCAGTAAGTTGTGGATTGAAGCCGCAGTTGCAACGCGAAGGATAATCCCTTCACCTTTGTCGCCACTGGCATTTTCAATATCAACACCTGGTAAAATCGTTACGTTTGAGATAGTTGGGTTAGACACTGGCGTATCGTCAGTCCCTTTATGGCTGTCGCCTTCAAAGCCACGGTTAGCTTGACCATCTTCGTGAGTGATATACACGTATTGTGCTTTACCCTGCCAGCCGTTAGTCCAATCTAAGCTGTCATCGAAGTTGTCTGTTAAGTAAACGTATTTAAGGTTTACCGCACCACCCCAGAACTCCACACCATCATCGCCATTCGCATGAACTTGAATATGGTCAACTTGAGTTCCGCTACCCACTGCAGCAAACGAGATACCGTTCATTTCTTGAGTATCATTAACTTTGAAACCAGCGTATTTCACTACCACGTAGCTAACTTGACCGCTGCTATCTGCATTGTCGTTACCGCCGTATGGGAAATCGCCAACTTCGAATGAAGCATCACAAACATTTTTATCAGGACAAGTGTTTGTTTCGCCGTTACCCAGTAAAACTAAACCACCCCATTGGCCGCGCTCACCTTCTGCGCCAGCAATCACATCTTGTTGCGATGTCATTACGATTGGGTGCTCAGCACTACCTTGAGCCATGATTTTTGAGCCACGGCTTACTGCAATGTAGCTGTTATCAGTAGCAAACATTTGTGTGCCAGCTTGAATGGCCAATGTTGCAGAATCAGTATTATCACCACCTACAACCACTGCGCCGCCATCGACTTTGTACATCACGTTTTGACCAGCAAGCAGTGTTGTATTTGTAGTAATGTTGCCTTGGATTGAACAAACTAAAGTGACGCTGTCATCTTTATAAAGACCTGCAACCACTTCTTCAGAAGTTGTGCCAACAGGACATGACGTTAATACAGGTAACTCAGTGGGTGCAGGAGCTGCATCCTCATGAATTGCAGTCGTCCAACCGCTAGTCCAGTCAGTCGTGCCGTCAAATGCACCGATGTACTGCGCATCAACTAAACGGTCATCCATATTGGCTAAATCAGCCGCGCCACCAGTTAAGGCAACTGAAGATGAATTAGGCATGTAATCAGTTAAGTCAGATGCTCCGACTAAGTTGCCTTCTTGCTCAAGGAACCATTGCTCCACATCAAGCGCTAATGTGCGGCCTTCTTCAGCATCAGGTTTTGCATCTTTAAACGGCTCAATACAATCGATTAAGCTGTTTTGCATGTTTAAATTGCCAGCTTCAGCTGCTAAAACTGTATTGTCATCATTAACTTCTAAACACTCACCAGAAGCAACATCACCTTTAACCAGCATGTTGTAAGCATCTACTGCTGTGCCTTTACGTAATAAAATACCTTCAGCATCGTCACCGCCACTGTTGGTGCCGTTAGCCACTTGAATGGTGAAGTTAGCGAGAGTTGGACGAGATTGAGGCTCTGCATCAGCGCTGCTGTTGCTGTCAGCTTCGATACCACGGTTAGAACCGTTATCTTCTTGGCGGATATAAACGTGTTGTGCACTACCTTGCCAACCGTTAGTCCAATCTAAAGAATCATCAAAGTTTTCTGTTAATACAACGTGTGAAAGTGAAACGTTACCGCCCCAGAATTCAACGCCGTCATCGTTATTTTTATGAATTTGGATATGGTCAACAGTTGTGCCTGCACCTACTGCTGCAAAACTGATACCGTTCATTTCTTGGGTATCGTTGATTTTAAAACCACCAAACTCAACGCGGACATATTGGATAACACCTGAGCTATCTTCAGTGTCATCACCACCATAGCTGTGGCTACCGACTTCAAAAGCGGCATCACAACTGGTTAAGTCAGGACATGAGTTAACTGGCGCGTTACCTAAAACAACTAAGCCGCCCCACTGTCCCGCTTCGCCTTCTTGACCCAGTGCAGATTCAAGAGAGGTAAATACGATAGGTGCTTCAGCTGTACCTTCAGCCATAATTTTTGAATCACGGCTAATGACTAGGTAAGACTCGCTACCACCCACGATTTTAGTGCCAGCCATTACTGATAGCTCAACCGAGTCTGCTTTATCAGCACCCGCGATAACAGCACCATCAAGCATCCAAACTACATCATTACCAAGAATGATTTTGTCGCCATCTTGACCACCAACATTGACGGTTGAAGCTGCAGTAGAAGGAGCAAGTGTGCCAGATAACACCCAAACCTCTTTGCCGTCTATCGCTGCGATTGTCGCGCTCTTCTCAGCAAAGCCACCGTAAGCCGCTTCCTGATCTGATACGTCAGGAGTCGTTGGCGTATCCGGGGTCGTTGGTGTTTCCGTATCTGAACCTGTATCGATATTGATATCACCACCACAACCAGCAAGTAATAAAGTTGCAGAAAGTGCAGCAGATACAGCGTTAAGTTTAAAAATGTTTTTCAGTTCCATTGTCATCTCCGAAGACGGATTTAAGCGTGTTAAGTAATTTGGCTGGTCGACAAATTAACTCGCTTAAATGACAGAAAGACTGCGCAGAAATGACAACAAAGTTTCACAAATGTGAACCAAATATTAATACCCATAAATAACAGCAACTTAAGTAATGGTACATATGGGGCTTATTTGTCACAAAATTAACAATAATTTCACTAAGATAGCTTTGAGTACAACTTTTTGGGGAAATAGCATTGGTCTTAGCGCTGAAAATAGTGCGTAAATGCCATGTAAACCTGAACAGATAGAAGCTGATTATTTACAATGGTGAAGTGATTGAAATAAAGCTTGGTTACCCTGAAGCTTTTGGCGAAAATGCTGGCGGTGGATTAGCAGAATTTCTGGGGTTAGGACCTGAAATAGACTTCTGTTTTAGAAGTGGCGGCTGTACACCTAACGTTGAAGTAGGCTCATCAAACTTACGTTACGGCTACAATCTAGATAATGAAACTATAAATTTTCATGTTCGCTATATTGAACCAACTGACACTAATGGCTCAGCAACGACCTACATCTTAACGGTCTATATCACAAGTTATTAGCCACCGATGTGCTTTTAAATAAAAATAGGTTTAGCCGTTCAAGCTAAACCTATTTTTTGTTAGCATGCCCTGCTAAACTGCAGCTTTATCTTCCATTTTCCATTGCACAGCCAGTAATCCCTGCACAACCGCCACGCCTATAAAGTCTGTCCCAAATGGATTAAATAGCACCCAAGGTTCGGTCTAAATTGCTGCTACTCGTTCTACAGTTGAAAGCGATCGTAATAAGTAACCTTCAATCGAAATCGCAATTGCGACTATGGTACTTGCCGTTTGAACAATAACGAATGTAACGGCCTGACCTGGGCTAGCATGCTAGCTTCTGGGTTAGGTAAGTCAGCACTTTAAATAATCTTTTATATTAAAGATGATTGGGAAGTTTAAAACACACAGTGCTTTGCGTAATCAGCGGCTTCATTAGCAGTCCAATCACCACTTGGCTTTTCCTTCATTTGCTTACACCATGCTTCGCTGCCCACTTCAGGAGCACAAGCGGTGAGCCCTAAAACAAGCACACTTGCAGATACTAATGCGGTGAGTTTTGCTACAACTTTAGATACTGATGATTTCATAGACATGTCGTAATAACTTCCTTGATTTAATAACGTAAATAAATGGTTTGAAATTAATTTAACAACCAAGCGATCGCTTGTTGTTTTTGCTCTAACGGATACCAAGCCACTTCGCCTTGCATAAATGGCCCTAATAAGTTCACTGAATTACCTACCCAGTCTGGGCCGCCTACAAATACCAAGGCATCAAAATGTGGCAGCTGTACTTTATCGCCACCTGATAATGAGCTGACATCCCAACCTTCTAACAAAACGTCAGCTTCTATGTATAAGCGAACTTTGCCACTATCTTCACGATATTGGGTAATTAGCGGTTGTAGATGAGTTTGGTAATCTTGAGTAGATAAACGGCCACTAACAAATAAACTAATAACACCTTCGGCGATATCTGGGATTTGGCACAACATAAAGCAACTCCAAGGTAATGCGGCTAACTGACAAAAAATGTTCAGATTGCAGCCTATATTCTTGCTGATAGTAACAAATCTTATCAGCTGTACTATAGAAA
The DNA here is from genome assembly GCF_023283825.1 of Shewanella olleyana. Lineage (GTDB taxonomy): Bacteria > Pseudomonadota > Gammaproteobacteria > Enterobacterales > Shewanellaceae > Shewanella > Shewanella olleyana. The sequence continues at coordinate 27,245 of NZ_JAKILD010000009.1, forward strand.
AGTTTGTTAAACTCAGCACACTTATGCGCTAAAAATAGTTAAGTTAACTCTACAAATGATAAATATTACCAACCGTGTCAGCATTGAAGATAATGAAATTGAATGGCAATTCATCCGTTCAAGTGGTGCGGGCGGCCAACATATTAATAAAGTTTCCACCGCAGCACAGATTATTTTTGATATTAGGCAATCTTCGTTGCCAGAGTTTTACCAGCAAAAGCTACTGGCAAAAGCTGACCATAGAATTACTAAAAGTGGCAAAATCATTATTAAGTGTCAGCAAAGCCGCAGCCAAGACTTTAATCGTCAATTGGCATTAGAGCAGTTTATTGAATTGGTAAAAGGAGTCGGCATTGTGCAAAAGGCACGTATTCCAACCAAAGCGACCAAAGGCAGCCAGCGCCGCCGAGTTGATTCCAAAAAGAAACGCGGTGCGACTAAAGCACTTAGAAGCAGTAAATCAGATTATTAAGGCAAGATAAGTCAATGTACCAGTGATTGAGTTATTTTATGAATCATGAAAATAATTCCCCGCTTGGTCATCATTAACGTGATAAATTACACTGACATAAGCTTATTAAACACAGATTAGATACAGCGTATTATTGGCAACTCAATTATTTAGCAAGGAACCTCAATGACGACTCAAGCCAAAATTTTATTAGTGAATGGCCCTAATTTAAATTTATTAGGTCGTCGTGAACCTGGGCTATATGGCAGTGACAACTTAGACACCATAGTTAACAATGCTAATGCCCAAGCAAGTGCCGCTGATGTGGCCTTCGAGCATATACAATCTAACGCTGAGTTTGAGCTAATCGATGCAATTCATGCAACCGATGCACAGTTTATTGTGATTAATCCTGCGGCGTTTACTCACACTAGCGTGGCACTTCGCGATGCTTTACTTGGCGTGAATATTCCTTTTATTGAAGTCCATATCTCAAATGTTCATGCCCGTGAGCCTTTTAGACACCATTCTTACCTTTCTGACAAAGCAGTTGGAGTGATTTGTGGTTTAGGGATCCAAGGTTATGAGTTTGCAATGACGACCGCAATAAAGCAGGTAACGAGTAAATAAACAGACTTATAGCGCATCGTTATCTCTACAAGTAAAATCTACACAGCAAAATCTACATCGCAAAAGGTTATGAGTAAATTAAAAGCAGATATCAGTATTATCCAGTCAGGTATATTCAGCCAATGGGATTCTGAAAGTGATCAATTACCACGCTTTTTAGAAGCAACTGTGCATGTGCCTGCCATATTAGATATGGAATTTGGTTTTGTTACTCGTATTAAAAAGGCCAAAAACCAAGTCCTTAAATACTGTATTTATCATCCAGATATACCAGATTCTGACGGCAATATCCGTGAGCCCTTCGATGGTGAAGTCTATATAAAAGAAAACGATTGGAAGTTTTATTTAGGCGACTGTATTTGGGCTCCTGTGAGTAATAAAGTCGGTAACTGGCGTATGACACTTGAGCTTAATGGTAAAATTATTGCCGATAAAACCTTTAAAGTGTTCTTACCATAGTGCGACTTGAGCCTCTAATAAGGCACATACCTCTGCTTTTTCAGCGTTTAACCAAGTCTTACCCAGTACATAACTTGGTCTTAACTCGCTTTTAAGTCAGCTTTTACCCACAGCAGCAAATAAGCTTGATATAATTACCTCTTGTTTCTACTTCTTCACTGAGCACCTATCTATGTCTTTGCAGTCTTCACTTACCCAAGCTATTAGTCAGCGGGCCGAGTTTCTTACCCATGCAGAACTCAACAGCACTGACTGTTTTCGTATTTTTCACGGTACAGTTGAAGGCGAAAATGGACTTAACATTGATAGATATGGCAATGCTTGGCTTATTCAGACATTTCATCAAACCTTAACTGAAGATCAGCTTGAAGAAGTCAGCTCTGTATTAACTAAACTCAATGACTTACCGGTTATTTATAACGATCGCGCTAAACGAAACTCTCGCATCGAAAATAACCTCCACAGCGAACATCACGAGTTTGCTTGCTCTGAACAAGTCATTCAAGAAAATGGTATTAAGTTTACTTCTAAACTGCGTCATGAAGGCCAAGATCCATTGCTGTTTCTTGATATGCGTATCGGGCGTGAGTTCGTTAGAGCTCATAGTCAAGATAAAACCGTATTAAACTTGTTTTCATATACCTGTGGCATCGGTACAGCTGCAGCTATGGGCGGCGCTAGTCGAGTTGTCAATGTAGACTTTTCATCTTTTGCACTCGCAGCTGGTAAGAAAAATGCTGAATTAAATGGTGTCTCTGAGGTATGTGAATTCATTCAAAGTGATGCTTTTCCTGCATTAAGACAACTAGCAGGTCTAAAAGTCGGCGGTCGACGTGGTCAAAAGCTACCTAAGTATCCTAAGCTACCTGCAACTCAGTTTGATTTAGTATTTCTAGACCCACCTCGTTTTGCAAAAAGCCCTTTTGGTACTGTTGACTTAATCAACGATTACCAAGGTTTGTTTAAACCTGCAATGTTAGCCACCAAAGACGGCGGCACTATTGTTTGCTGTAATAACGTAGCAAAGGTAGAACGCGAAGCTTGGTTGAATAGTTTGATCCGCTGTGTGGAAAAACAAGGTCGTAAGGTTTCCTCATTAGAATGGCTACACTGCCATGAAGACTTCCCCTCTTTCGATGATAACCACCCACTTAAAATGGTGGCACTAACCTTAGACTGAACCTCTGTCTAAACCTTAGCCTAAAAAGAATAAAAGCCACGCAATGTGGCTTTTTTAATGTATAGAATTTACCGCATATTAATGGATTTTTATTCGCTAGATTTATCCCAGATATTCTTACCTGTTTTCAGGTTATATATAAGATTAATCCCTGAAAGGGTCATGATTAGCCCACAAAGAGCCCAAATATAATCGCCATCTCGAAGACCCAACACTAAGCTTAACATCCCGATAATAAAAACAAATAATTGACCGAACATTGTAAACATCCTTATTGAGCAATTTTTAGATGATATAGATAACTTTTAAATGTTAATTAGCGAAAAGCATAGCAAAGGTTATTAACTACCTTGCTTCAACCAATTAAGCTTAGCGAGGTATTTTTGTTGGCTATCATCCATTGAAGTTAGCTCAAGTGCTTGTTTTAACGTTTTTTCCGCTTTTAATGTTTTACCTTGTGCACTCAAAGCTTTCGCTAATTCAAAATAGGCTTGATGGTAATAGGGGCTATTGTTGATGAACTTTTGAAAGTAAGTTTCTGCTGTGGAGTAGTCTTTCAGCGAGTATGCTTCAATACCCATTGAATACCACCCATATGGGGTGTCATTTTCGAGGGATAATAACTGCTTGAATATTGCTTCTGCTTCATCAAGCCTCCCCTCTTCAGTTAAAGAGTAGCCATAGTTGCTTAGTAATGTAAGCGAGTTATTCTCAAACTGTAAACCATATTGATAATAAGATTCTGCGGTCGCGTGATCATTTACACGCCTATGCACCACTGCCATCATATTAATAAGTGGTATGTACTCAGGAGCTAGTTTGAGGCCTTGTTCTAGTAATGCGAATGATAACGTCAGCTGATCTTTTAATATTGCATCAGCTGCTAAGTTTCGATAAAACATCGCTAAAAATTCAGCATCAAAAACCACCGCACCACTTCTATCGTTTCTATCAGGGAAATAGTCAATGACACTAAACTCACTATTATTAAAATACACACCTGCTATATCTGATTCATACAAAAAAGTACGAACATGATCCGATGACACAATTAAATCATTGGAAATATGAGTCAGTAACGGTGCAGAATGGACAACTTGAAAAACGGCTTTTACATCTAGGTGCTTAGCAACACCGAATGTCAACATTGCCAATGCCATACAATTACCAGAACGCTTTTGCCAAGCCTCGGAAGTCGTGTAATTTAGGCCTTCATAATTAAAGTTGACCATTTTGTCTTGAATAAAGCGAGCGACTTGATGACGTTTCGACAAACTAGCAATATCGTCACGAGTAATAAATTCATTAAGTTCCTGCTCTTGCTCAGGTAAAAGAGCCGACAAACTTTCAATTGAAGGCACAGAGGCTGGCGCTTTTAACTTCGCAAAATAGTGACCAGTTTCAGGCATAGGTAATGGAGAGACTGGCGATGTTGAAGTTGTTGAACTACAAGCACTCAATAAAGAGCAACTTAAAATCCCTGTACACAAAATAAGTTTTGAATTGAACTGGGAGTTGAACAATGAGGTTTTAAATAACTGCGTTATATATAGCGGGGTAAACAATTGTTTCTTAAAATATTCGCTCAACAATTTCTGGCTCAACTTCCTTGGCATAACCTTCCCTTTTAACTAAGACAACTTCACTCAATTTTAGATTGATATTTAATCACCTAGATTAAGCTAGCATGTTTTACACCAGCACTTCCACCAAAGATTAGCCGCTAACACTTACCTTTTGCGAAACCCATAGCCATAACAACCATTCTAATTTGTGTCGATATAAAGCTAAAAAATTGAAGCAGAGGATAGGACTCATGTAAGGGGTCAAGCTTTTGCGCAAACACATCCTCCCACCAAAATACTAATAGGGATTCTCAATCATAAACAAGCTCGTTCAAGTGCCCTTAACCGTTTGCCATTAGACTGATAATAATCGGTTTTAATATGGCATTAAAGACTTATTAAATCTGAATTTGAGGCTTTAATCGTTCAGCTAGTAAGGTGGCGTTTCGTGCCACAATACCGTAAATCGACAGTTGTGGATTAGCGCCTAAACTGGTTGGGAACATTGAACCGTCCATCACAGATAGGTTCTCAAAGTAATGGGATTGGCCTTCACTATTTATCATCGACATCGTTTTATCTTCACCCATAGCACAGCCTCCCATAACATGCGCTGAAGCAACAATGGTTTTTAACAAGCCAATGTCCATGTTCGCAATCGTCTCTTTCGCTTGGGCCCAATTCAGTTGCATACCAACACCATCATTAATAGGCAGCACTTTGCTAGCGCCTGCCGCAAATTGCAATTCAGCCATAGTGGCAAATGCGCGTCTTGCTGTATCCCAAAACGGTTTTTCAAGAGAATAATCTAACGCAAAACCAGAGTCTGTTAATCTCACCTGCCCGCCAGGGCTTTGAGCAGAGTAGCCATCTCTGACGAGTGCTATCATGACTTGAAGGTTATTAAAGTGAGTCATTAACTCCGCATGGCTTTGACCATAACCAATCGTTTTTGAAGCGATTAATACCGGATGAATTGGTGGTACTTCAAGTTTATAACCCATTTCACCGGCTGCACCATCACGCCAAACAAATTCATCTGAATAGATTGATTGCGGCGCGCCACTATGGCCATCAATTTGCTTATCAAAAATACTGCCTGATAACAGAGTGGGATGTAAAAATGTCTTACCTAATAACTTATGCGGATCAGGAGTGTTAGCGCGCATTAAAATGGTGGGGGTATGAATCGCGCCTGCGCTTAAAATGTAATGCCTTGCACTAAATGTCAGTGTGGCTGCAGTACCTGATTGCGCCCTCGCTGACAGGCCTTCTACTTTGTCGCCTTTATGCTTTAAATCAAATACTTTAGCATTTGAAATCAACTTAGCGCCTTGCTCTAACGCGCTTGGAATTGTTGTTACCAGCATAGATTGTTTCGCATTGACTGGGCATCCCATGCCGCAGTAACCACTGTTCCAACAACCTTTGACGTTACGCTTGATAACTGTGTATTCCCAACCCAGCTTTTCACAGCCTTCTTTTAGCGCTGCATTGTTCTGATTAGGTTGGAATTGCCACTCACTAATGTTGAGCCTTGCTTCCATTTTTTCAAACCAAGGCAATAAACTTTCACTTGATAGACCGGCAACAGATTTTTCTTTAGCCCAGAATTCCAACGCATTTTGCGGCGTACGAATCGATGTAGTCCAGTTTACTGTGGTTGAGCCGCCGACACTGCGACCTTGAAAGATACCAATACCTTTATCTGCGGTTTTCATTGCTGCAGCTTGTTGGTATAAGTCGGGGTATGCTGTGCGCTCTTCCATATCAAAATCACTGGATGATTTAAGCGGCCCAGCTTCAATCATTATTACGCTCAACCCGGCATCAGTTAATATTTCTGCTGCAGTGCCGCCGCCCGCGCCAGTGCCGACAATCACAACATCTGCTTCAAAATGTTGGTCTTCAGCTAAATGATTAGCGTCAATATGCTGCCAGCCTGATGCCAAGCCAGTAGTGATAGGATCAATAATAGTTGCTGCCATTTGATACTCCAGAATGTGTGTTAATAATTGATGTATTCAAATGGCTTATGCATCTAAAAAGGTAGGTTTTGAGTAATGTAAACGTCCCCAATGTTCAGGGCAGGCGTAATAACTCGCCACAATTAGCTCACGTAAGCCAATATAGGCTGTTTGCATCATCTCTAAAAAGTGATGACGCCATTGCTCTAACATGTCATTGAGTTCTGCTGGAGTTCTTAGCATTAAAGGTGTGATGCTGCTTGTCAAAATCAATAACCCGAAACGAGACTCAAGCATAGTTAATAGCTGTTCTAACTCTTGTTTTTGATCTGTCGGCAATACACTAATCGTTTGATTAATAGCAATAATAGTGCGATTTAAGAAGGCTTCTCGATAATTCGGCACATCAGGCAATGCCCCATCCATAAAAACAGGGATAAGCACACTAAATAATAACCGGTGGGTATCATCAGGACTGTCGGTCACTTCTGGAGTATATAAGCTCACGCCCAAAGCAAGCGCAGCTGTTCCGGTAAATGCGCCTGTTAAAAAGGTTCTTCTTTTCATTGGTATCCCTTTTCTAGTCAGTACTTCCGTTAGAGCTAAATCTTAAATCAACACCAGAAACCAGTACTGTATATTTACTGACCTGAAAGGCCACATTTGTTGCAGTAAAAGCATCTATGATAAAGTGAACTCAACCAACATTTAAACACACGTTTGAATATTAACAAACTATTGCACATTAAATACCCTTATGAAGAAGCTTTTCTCTCCACCTTGGTGGGCTGTAAGTGCCCATGTCCAAACGATTTTACCTGTGTTTTTCAAAGTGGACAAACCAGAAGTCACCCGACAGCGTCAAGAGCTCGTTGATGGTGATTTTGTCGATTTAGACTGGGTTGGAGAAGCGATTAATGGCCAACCTATACTGGTCATTTTGCATGGACTTGAAGGAAGCAGCGACTCGCACTATGTTCGTCGAATGCTGCAAACAGCCAAAGATAATGGCTTATGCGCTGTAGTGCATCATCATCGTAGTTGTTCTGGTGAGCCCAATCGACTTGCTCGCAGCTATCATAGCGGTGACACCCAAGACATCCACTTCACTCTGTCTCAATTAAAACAACAGTACCCTGACTCACCTCTTTATGCGGTAGGTTATAGCCTAGGTGGTAATGTATTAGCCAAATATCAGGGTGAACAAGGTAGCAATAGTGTGCTGGAAAAAACCATCATCGTTTCCGCGCCATTATGTTTAGCTGCCTGCGCTAAAAAATTAGAAAATGGGTTTTCAACGGTGTATCAACAGCATTTAATTAAGCAGTTACAAGATAAAATGCAAGCCAAAGTGGCAGAATCCCATTTAGCCAGTAAGATGCCTGTAACTGCTAATGAAATTACCAACTTAAAAACCTTCCACTTATTTGACGACCAAGTCACTGCGCCATTGCATGGCTTTAGTGATGTATTTGATTATTACGAACGAGCCAGTGGTAAACCTTTTTTAAAAAACGTGCAAAAATCGACATTAGTGATCCATGCTCAGGATGACCCATTCATGACCGATGCAGTTATTCCTTCGGCAGAAGAAATGTCGAGTCATGTAGAATATGAATTACACCAAAACGGTGGCCACGTTGGCTTTATCTCTGGCGGCGTCCCTTGGAGACCCACTTTTTATTTAGAGTCTCGCATCATCCAATTCATCAAAAGTTAAGTTATTAAGAGTTAATTTATGCTAATTCCCTATGAAGCACTGCTGCAATTACCACAAGACACCTTTAACAATCTGATTAAAGAGTACTTATTAACCCAAGTTGAAGACGGCTCTTTCGGCATGTTAGATGATCAACAATTAGCCACCGCTATTGAAAAATGTAAACAGTCACTTAAACAAGGCGAGCTTAAAGTAGAATTTAGTGAAGAAGATGAATCCATTGCCATAAGGCATAAAGATCACATCATTTACCCTACTGCGGAGCAGGATTAGCATTGTAAGATTGACCTCAACCGATTCAGCCCGTATAAATAGAGTCTGTTTTTCTTCAAGTTTAATCATGAAAGTGTTAACGATGAGCAGAACGATAAAACACTGAACTGTCTCAGTTATTTAGCTAATTTCACGTTTGATCTAGGTAGGATAAATGTCAACTAAACATCCCATAATCGCTGTTACTGGTTCTTCTGGAGCCGGCACAACAACAACGACAACTGCATTTACTCATATCTTTCGTCAGCTCGGCATCAATGCTGCTTTTATCGAAGGGGACAGTTTTCATAACTTCACCCGTGCAGAAATGGAAGTATTGATCCGTAAGTCTCAAGCTGAAAACCGCAACATTAGCTATTTTGGGCCTGAAGCGAATAACTTTGTCAAACTCGAAGAATGCTTCCAAAGTTATTCAGAAACGGGTCAAGGCCAAACCCGTAGTTATCTTCATACATTTGATGAAGCAGTACCATTTAACCAAATGCCTGGTACGTTCACTCAATGGCATCCGTTACCTGAAAATACCGACATGCTTTACTACGAAGGTTTGCATGGCGGTGTTGTTACTGAAGACGCTAATGTCGCTCAACATGTTGATTTATTGATAGGCATGGTACCTATTGTCAATTTGGAATGGATTCAAAAAATTATTCGAGACACATCAGATCGTGGCCATAGCCGTGAAAAAGTCATGGGCTCGATTGTGCGCAGCATGGATGATTATATTAAGCATATGACGCCACAGTTTTCCCGCACTCATATTAACTTTCAGCGCGTTCCTACCGTTGATACTTCAAACCCATTTAGTGCTAAAGACATTCCTAGCCTAGATGAAAGCTTTGTTGTTATTCGTTTTCGCGATATTAATAATGTCGACTTCCCATATTACCTCAGCATGATTGATGGTTCATTCATGTCTCGCGTCAACACTTTGGTGGTTCCCGGTGGCAAGATGTCATTAGCAATGGAACTGATCTTAACGCCATTGATTAAAGAGCTGATGCACAAGAAAGCTGCTGAAAACGCCTAAACCTCATCGTTAGATGTGATCTGAGGATTACCGTTGATTAGTTGTTACTGTTTAAGTTTGTTTTAAGCCATGAGGATTATCATTCTCAGTATCGGGACTTCAGGCGAAAGAACGATAGTTGATGTGCTCATGGGTGTTAATTCCCCCATATTTATCTGTTAGCGCACTTGGGCATATCAGCAAACCTAATTCTTCTCTTTAATCCCCCTCAGCCAGCCTCAATCTTTAGTGCAATCTATCATTTGAGTGCAACCTATCATTTAAGTACCTTCTCCACTTTAAAGCACTGAATAAGTTTTAGGCATAAATTAAAAAACGGCCAATTGGCCGTTTATAGAGTGGAAAGTTATTGCTGAGTTAATTCATTAAAGGAATGATTTCTCGATAAGCTTGGCGTTGACGATATTGTTCAAGTCGCATAATAAATTCATCACTGAGGGCAACTTCAGGATCTTGCTTTAATGCTTCAATCGCTTTTTGTTGGGTATCCACAGCCAATTCAAATTGCCCCATCTCAGCATAGCCAGCTGCAAGGTTATCTAAATTGGTTGGATCATTAGAATTATTTTCTAGTAGTTGTAGCGCTAACTCTACTGCACGAGAACCATCACGATACTGAGCTTCGGGACAAGTCGCTAAAATCCAAGCTACATTCCCTAGTGCTATCGTATCGCCCACTTGATTAAACTGCTCTAGCGCTTTGCCGCAGTTACGTTCAACACCATCGCCACCAGCAGAATAAATGAAGCCTAAACGAAAATGTGCTCGTTGATCACCTTGTTCAGCCAGTGTTTTATACCACTGTTCAGCCACTTCAAGATTTCTTGGCAGCAACTCGCCTTCAAATGATAAGTCAGCAATGGTTTGCTGAGCTTTGATATGGTCTTGTAATGCAGCTTGCTCGACCCAATAAAGTCCTTGCTCAGTATCTTGGTCAAGAAAACGCCCAGCCAAGTTCATTAGTCCTAACAAAAACTGTGCATCGGCGTTACCCTCTGCAGCTCTTAATTGAATATGAACCAGTTTCGAATCAGCTTGTGACTCTAATGAAGCAGGTATTGAAAAGGCATGAACAGGCGTCACTGCCCCGCCAAGCATTAACAGCGAGCAGGCAAGCCCTATATTTAATAGCTTTTTAGAATATTTCAAATCAACCCCTACTACTCAACTTCACTTTGATAATCGGATTAACAATAACTATCAATTGGCCCTTTTACAATAATGAAAACCTTATAAAATATGAAAATCCGAGTAAATAAATCAATCTAGCGCACAAAAATCAAACAAAATATGTATTTTTTAATGGCTTAATGACTTGCCAAATAATTTAACAGCCACTAAATTAGATTGACACAGTTAACTAAAGTAGCAAAAATAAATCTTAAATTTAATAAGTTAATAGTGTCTTTGTTGTATTTTTCGTAATGTTAAACTCGATCTTCATCAAGGTTTTGCAGCTACAACTCAAGTACAATTACTTTATTAGATAGTCCTTACTTTCATTTTATCAATCGAGGAAATAAACATGGCTCTGATTGGCAAGCCTAAACCTGATCCAACTTTGGAGTGGTTTCTTTCACACTGTCACATCCATAAATACCCAGCGAAAAGCACCTTGATACACGCAGGTGAAGAATCTGACACACTTTACTACATCGTTAAAGGTTCAGTCGCTGTATTGATTAAAGATGAAGAAGGTAAAGAAATGATCCTTTCTTACCTTAATCAAGGTGATTTCATCGGTGAACTTGGTTTATTCGAAGAGCAAGCTGAACGTACAGCTTGGGTTCGTGCAAAACAGCCATGTGAAATTGCAGAAATTTCTTACAAGAAATTCAAGCAACTGATTCAAGTTAATCCTGAAATCCTTATGAAGTTAACCGCTCAAATGGCTTACCGCTTACAAAGCACCAGCCAAAAAGTCGGTGATTTAGCTTTCCTAGACGTTGCCGGACGTATTGCTCAAACATTATTACATCTAGCTAAGCAGCCAGATGCAATGACTCACCCAGATGGCATGCAAATTAAGATCACTCGTCAAGAGATTGGTCAAATTGTTGGTTGTTCGCGTGAAACTGTTGGCCGTATTTTAAAAATGCTTGAAGAGCAAAGCCTTATTCAAGCACACGGTAAAACTATAGTCGTATATGGTACTCGTTAAGTTAAGCTTCAGCTTGATTTAAGAGTAATTAATTAAAGTGATAATTAGTCAATCTAGTTATCACTTTTTTTATGGGAGTCGTTCCAATGAGGCTGCTGCCAGCGCTTTTTCTCTGTTTATTTGCATCTACTCTCAGCCCATCATCACATGCATTAACAAACGAACTTCAACATGATGAAGTTCAACGCTTGGTCACATCTGGTAGCATTCGTTCACTTGATTATTCCCTTACTTTACTTGCACAATACTGTCATGGTGAATTAATTGATGCCAGCCTCTATCAAGAGGACGACAAATGGCGTTATGATTTACAATTGAAGTTAAAAAAAGGGCATATCATCCATTTAAATATTGATGCGACAAATGGAATGCCAGAGTCTATTGACCAACTACCAAGTGAATGCCAAATAAATGAAACTGCTACTCGTTGAAGATAATACCCTTTTAGTTGCCGAACTCGAGAAACAACTTAAACAAGCTGGTTATGTTACCGATGTCACTGACAAAGCTGTTGAAGCAGACTATTTAATTAAAGAAACCCAATATGACTGTGTCATTTTAGACATTGGCCTTCCTGATGGTAATGGATTAACCCTGGTTCAGTCTTGGCGTGAAAAAGGCATTGATACCCCTGTTATCATGCTAACTGCCCGCAGCCAATGGCACGAAAAAGTCGAAGGCTTTAATGCTGGCGCAGACGACTACCTTGGCAAGCCATTCCATGCTCAAGAGCTACTTGCTCGCGTTCAAGCACTTATCCACCGTGCCCACGGCCGTCTTAATACCTCATCAAAACAATTGAGCTATGGCGGCATTACGTTAGATGAAGCGGAACAAAGAGTGCACATTGGTGAGAACCACTATGAACTGACTGCGATGGAATTTCGATTATTAAAAATCTTCCTCATGTCGCCCAAAAAATTACTCTCAAAAGCTCAGCTGACAGACAAGCTTTACCAATTTGATGATGAAAAAGAGTCGAACGTGGTAGAGGTTTACGTAACACATCTACGTAAAAAGCTCGGTAAAACGGCCATTGAAACTCGCCGCGGCCAAGGATATATCTTTCACGGCATCGTGGAATGATATCAATCCGCAGTAAGCTAAGTCTTTGGCTTAGTGCGCTCATTATTATTGCGACAGTCATTGGACTCATTTTATTTGAGTCCATGCTTCGCCAAGCCTTTCATGATTCGATTATCAATCGCCTCGAAGAAGATTTAGAACACATCATCATGGCCAGCCATATCAATGCTGGTGAAATCATTATCGATCAAAATGAGCTTTCTAGCTTTTACAAACCTGCTTATTCTGGGCGTTACTTTCAATTTAACTCCGAAAACCAAATCATTCGCTCGCGCTCTTTATGGGATGCACAGCTAGATATTGAATTACTTGCTCAAAATCAAACCCGAGTCTGGCAAGCCAAAGGGCCAAAAAATAATGATATGCAGTTACTGTCTATCGGCATTGGCTCCACCAGCGGTAAAAAGGTAGCGACCTTAACCGTTGCACAAGATTTAAGTATTGGCCGGCGTGTGTTCAGTGAAGTGTTTGGCACTAAGCTGGCCATTAATATAGCCATGTTACTGGCGATGATTGGCGGTATTTTTATTATTATCAGGCAGTCCTTTAAGCCCGTTAAGTCGATTCAAGACTCCCTTGCTAAATTAAGACAAGGTGAAATAAATTCCCTTGAAATAAACCAAATCCCGGTAGAGATAAAACCGTTAGCAGAAACCTATAACGAGCTATTAGATTACACAGCGAATCAAATTGAGCGTAGCCGTAATAATTTGGGGAATTTAAGCCACGGATTAAAAACGCCACTCGCTGTGATGCAGCAGCAAGTTGAAGTTTTGGGATTATCTAACCCTGAAACAGCTGAAGCGATGCAGCAACAGCTTGATCAAATTCGTAATATGATTGAGCGAAAACTAGCAGCAGCGAGAATAACGGGGGATATGCTACCAGCAGCGCAAATGGTTATCCCACGAGATTTCGAAGCGCTTACGAGCACCCTAGACAAAGTTCATCATCATAAACATATAGAGTGCTCAGTGAAGGTGATTGAAAATATCAACCGATTACCTATCCACAGAGAAGATGGCATGGAGCTATTTGGCAACCTGCTAGATAATGCTTATAAGTGGGCTGAATCACATATTGTTGTCGATATCACCGCTATCGAGGTTGGCAATAGCCAAACGCTGAGCCTGACCGTAGAAGATGATGGTCCTGGTGTGAATGATGATCAGTTAAGCCAGTTAACTAATCGGGGCAAACGCTTAGATGAGGCTGTTATGGGCCATGGACTTGGCTTATCCATCGTTAAAGAGATAATAGAACAATATGGGTACACTCTGACATTTAGCAGCTCAGAGCGCTTAGGAGGCCTTAGCGTGACAATTGTGTTTACTAATCCTAAGGTCATGACAAGCAGCTAATTCAAATCAATAAAAAGCCCAAGTCATCTTTAACTAATTGGTATTAAAGGCGACTTGGGCTTTTTAGAATTGAACTATGAGCTAAAAACTCAATATATCTTTACCCTCAAGCACAATTACTGGCTTATCCAGCCGCATTAGTACTTTCAAAAATCTTATCGGCAGAAGCAGCAACAAAACCTGTATACAAATTACCATCAGCCATTGGGTAACGACGAGCAAACTCGTAAAAGCAAGTCGGGATTTCTAATTCACCATCTTCAAAGCTCACCATCATTCTGTCAGCCATTGTTGATGATTGTTCAAGTAATACTGCTGCAGAACCTTTAACTTCACCGCCTGAAGTATTCAATTTAAAACCTGCACCTTTTAGCGCGTCATTCACTGATTCAATTTGATTAAAATCAGCTAGCTCATTAATTGAAACAGTAAAGTGATTCGCACGATATCCAATAGCAGCAACCCACGCAGCATATTCACTTTCAGCTAACAGAGTCTTATAGTCTGCAAGATTAACATTCCAGTGACGACCCGAATACAAGAAGTTATCCGCTTTGGTATCGGCCACATCAACTTGGTCAATTAAGCCATGGATAATAGCTTGAGCTTCTGCACTAAACTCTTCAACTAACAGCTCAGAAATGAACACTTTTGGTTGTTTAGGATCTGGATGCTCAAAGTGCTTTGCAATTAGCTTCTTTTGCTCAAAATTGTAATCACCACAAGCAACATAGCCAATCGACTCAAAATGTTGAGCTAATACTGACAAATTCACTTTAGCAATATTAAATGTTCTCAAAGCAATATGATCATTAATGATCGGCGAGCCTTTACTGAGCAACTTATGAATACTGTCTGCTGATGGTGTCATGTTGATATAGTCTTGCCACAAAGCAGCAAACAGAGCATTTACGTCGGTATGCATAATAAAATCCTTCTTTATAAAAAAGGCAATGACTGAGGGACTGCTGAGCTTTCAAGGTTGTTTTTGCAGCGAATTGTTGGCCATTTTTACAAGGCAGAGACTTTGTCGTGTAGTTATTCTACACAAACAGTCGATAACGCAGTAAAAATGGCCAACAAACGCTGCCCAAAGGGTTCGGCTAAAAACGTTTTACTCTTTGTTGAATGCATCTTTTTAAATAAAGAGTTGCTTAGATGACTAGGCATCAATCCATTCGCCTCAATTAAAACGTTTTTAACTCGAACAAAATTCAACCAACAAAGTTCAACAGGCCCTTGTCATTGCCTTAGTAGCGTTTGGTTATGTTAGATTGAAAGCCCTGGGCTTAAGTTTGCTGGCAAGCTAACACTGTCAGCTTCCACTGAAGCAACAGGGTAAGCACAGTAATCAGCAGCATAGAATGCACTTGCACGATGGTTACCTGAAGCGCCAACACCACCAAATGGAGCTGAACCTGAAGCGCCTGTAATTTGCTTATTCCAGTTAACGATACCGGCGCGAATACGTGCTAAGAAGTAATCATAATCTTCACGGCTGTCAGCTAGAATACCAGCAGATAAGCCATAACGAGTGTTATTCGCCATATCAATGGCTTGATCAAACTCTTGATATCTAACTAGCTGTAGCAATGGTCCAAAGTATTCTTCATCTGGCAATTCAGCGATTTCAGTCACATCAATTAAACCAGGTGACACTAGGCCAGTACCCGCTTCAACATGAGTTAACTCAACTAAAGATTGTCCGCCTAGTGCTTGAAGCTCAGCTTGAGCTGCAATCATGCCTTTCGCAGCACCTTCAGAAATCATCGACCCCATAAACGGTTGCGGCTGGGCATTCCAGCTACCTACTTTGATTTGCTTAATCGCAGCAATTAACTGCTCAATTAACGCATCACCAGCACCGCCTTGTTCGATATAAAGACGACGAGCACAAGTACAACGTTGACCAGAAGAGATATATGCCGACTGAATAATGTCATGAACAGCCGCTTTAGTATCTTGAACATCTTTGATGATTAATGGGTTATTACCGCCCATTTCAAGCGCTAAAATTTTGCCTGGGTGGCCGGCATATTGTTGATGCAATAAGTGACCAGTGCGTGAACTGCCGGTAAAGAACAAACCATCAATCTGTGGGTGTGAAGCTAATGCTTTACCCGTTTCAAGCTCACCTTGAACAAGGTTAATCACCCCTTGTGGCAATCCTGCTTTATCCCAAAGCTTAAGCATTTCTTCGGCAACTTTTGGCGTTAACTCCGATGGCTTAAATACTACTGTGTTACCCGCAAGTAATGCAGGAACAATATGGCCATTAGGTAAATGACCAGGGAAGTTATAAGGACCAAATACCGCAACAACACCGTGAGGCTTGTGACGCAATACTGCACGGCCTGCAGGGATATCGTTAGTTTCAGTTCCTGTACGCTTATCGTGCGCCGCTGCTGACAAACCAATTTTGCCGATCATCGCGCCAACTTCTGTGGCGGTTTCCCATTGTGGTTTACCCGTTTCTTGGGCGATAACTTCTGCAAGTTCAGCTTTATTAGCTTCAAGCTCACTGCGGTAAGCTTCAACAATGGCAAGGCGGGCTTCATAACCCAACATAAACCAATCAAACTGCGCTGCACGGGCTGCATCAATTGCCGTATTAACCTGTGCTGCAGTAGCCGTTTTACCACTCCAGATAACCTCACCGTTAGCTGGGTTAACTGATGTTACTTCATGACCTTCGCCATTAGACCATTGGCCTTTAATAAATTGTGTCATTTGTGCTGTCCTAAAGTTCTAGTACGCGAATTGGGTCGCCATTAGCCACTTTCAATGCTTCTGCCAACTCTGGGTTTAGCGTGACTTTGTCATGTTTATCTGACACCTTTATTTTTGCTGCTGTCGCGCGGTAATCCGCGAGCAATGTATTGGCAACAATGTACTGGTGATCTGCATGTGGCATTTTTCCGATAGTCACAGTAAGTTCTCTGCTTTGCTGAACAGAACGAATATCGTTCAGCGCACACTCAACTGTTGGACCACCGTCAAAAATATCGACGTAATTTCTAAATTTAAAGCCTTCTGCTTGAAGCAGTTTCAATGCAGGTTTGGTGTTGCGATGAACTTCACCAATCACCTTCTGCGCTTTTTTAGGCAATAGGCAAACATGAATTGGGCTTCGCGGCATCATTTCAGCCATAAAAGCTTTTTTGCCAAGACCTGATAAATAATCAGCTTCAACAAAGTCGATACCGAGGAAATGATCTTGTAACCATTCATAAAAAGGCGAATCGCCCTTTTCATCACTCACACCGCGCAT
This sequence comes from Shewanella olleyana, assembly GCF_023283825.1. Classification (GTDB taxonomy): domain Bacteria; phylum Pseudomonadota; class Gammaproteobacteria; order Enterobacterales; family Shewanellaceae; genus Shewanella; species Shewanella olleyana. Next base: position 44,399 of record NZ_JAKILD010000009.1, read on the forward strand.
TTCCGCAATAACAGTGCTACCGAAACGTTGTGCATGTTGCGCTAAAAACAAAAAGCGAGAACGTGACAACATGCGGCCGTTATAACCGCGGCGGTATTCTTTGTTCAAAAATAAAGTGCACAATTCCGCTGCGCCAGTGTAGTCATGGCACAAAGTCAGGGTTTCAACTTCATTACGAACTGAGATTTGCTTTGAATGATAAACTTCAGTACCTAAACGGTAATGATAAAAGGCATCTTCCATTCCAACAGCTGCTTCGATACCACAGGTACCGACAACTTCATTGGTTTTCAGATCTTCAAGCACCATCAAATAACCTTCATCAAAAGGTTTTTCAACTTGCTTGGAAAAAGAGGCTTCTGCACGAGCGATTTTCGATCGCAGTAGCTCTTCATTGACAGGCAAGGAAGTAAATCCATGTCCTGATTCAACAGCTACTTTGTATAGAGCATCGTAATCACTGGCGCGAATTGGTCGAATGATTAGCATCAAACTCTCCTAAATAACACCAAATAAAGTAAAGCTGATAAGGTAAAAGCTTCACTTCATTGGTTACCCAAACAAAAAAGCGCAACCATAATGGCTGCGCAATCTTATCGATTAACCTGCAACTACTTTAGCTACAGCACGTTCAAAACGCGCTAAACCTTCAGCAATATCAGCTTCTGGGATCACAAGAGAAGGAGCAAAACGCACAACGTTAGCACCAGCAATAAGGCTCATTAAACCTTCTGCAACTGATGCAACTAGGAAGTCACGGCTACGACCAGCGTATTGTTCGTTAAGTACTGCGCCAAGTAACATACCTTGACCACGCACTTCTTCAAATACATTGTATTTTGCGTTAATAGCCGCTAAACCATCACGGAATAACTGTTCACGATGCTTAACACCATTAAGTACTTCTGGCGTGTTAACCACATCCATTACCGCGTTACCAATAGCACAAGCTAGTGGGTTACCGCCGTACGTAGAACCATGAGTACCAATTTTTAAATGTGCAGCAATTTTAGCTGTGGTTAGCATGGCTGCAATTGGGAAACCGCCGCCTAATGCTTTAGCACTGGTTAAGATATCAGGCACAATATCAGTACCCATGTAAGCAAATAGCTCACCAGTACGACCAACACCAGTTTGTACTTCATCAAAAATAACTAACGCATCATGTTTATCAGCTAATGAGCGAACGGCTTTTAAGAACTCTGGGTCGCCATTGATAATGCCGCCTTCGCCTTGTAGAGGCTCAAGCATGATCGCACAAGTGTTATCAGAGATTACCGCTTCTAAAGCTGCAATATCATTGAATGGTACGTGAGTAACACTTTGTGGCTTAGGACCGAAACCGTCAGAGTAAGCCGCTTGGCCGCCAACTGTAACAGTGAAGAAAGTACGGCCGTGGAAGGCTTTATCAAATGCAATGATTTGATCTTTTTGTGGGCCGTGGTTTTCAAGGGCGTAACGACGAGCAAGTTTTAACGCAGCTTCGTTTGCTTCAGCACCAGAGTTGGCAAAATAAACACGCTCAGCAAACGTGGCATTAACTAACTTGGTTGCTAGCTCTAGAGCAGGCTCGTTAGTCATCACATTTGAAAGATGCCAAAGTTTCTCACCTTGCTCTTTAAGCGCGCCAACTAAAGCTGGGTGACAATGACCTAAACAGTTCACTGCAATACCACCAGCAAAGTCAATAAACTCGTTGCCTTGTTGATCCCATACTCGGCTACCTTCACCGCGAACAGGAATTACTGCTGCAGGCGCATAATTAGGCACCATGACTTCATCAAATTGGGCACGTGTTAAGTTCATTTCAACGCTCATTACTTTTCGTCCTTTGGTTAATAAGTGATTTTTAAATCACTCTAGTCCGCTGTCTATATTGATTTTGGTTTAGTATCGCAGCGGTTGCTTGTCTAACTTGAAGGACATTATTAGCTAAATTGTGATCAAAATACCAGTTTTTAGCTGTTAACTATTCATTACTGAAATGATTAGTGAATAAAGAGTGATAAAAATGCGCATACAAAGTGCTTATTTTGCTAAATCTAAGCATAAATAGTCATAAAAAAAGTTATTTGAGCTCAAATCACCTAGCTATTCATCAAAAATGCATAACTACACAGGTAAATTAAGCCCAAGAATCCTCAATAACCGTGATTAAACCAGGTCGAGTTTGCGATAGTTTTGTGCTTTTAGCCTGATAAGTTCTTGCTCTGTAAATTCATAATAATCAAACATGACACGCTTTTCTTGTGGCTCAATGAGGCGGGATTCTTCAAGTAATAACACTTTAGCAAAGCAACTTGCTTTAGCGACGATGGCACTTTCAGGCGAGAACTCGCTGAAATGATAATTAAAGTCTAGCTCTTTTAGTAATTGGGTCAGTTTACTGTTTTCAAACTCAAGTAAATCCAACATTTGCCAGTTAAGCTGCTCACCATGAGACATCACCTTGGCAAACACTTCACTCGCTGGAAACTCCGATGCCATCACTGCGTCATAAAGGTGCTTATCCCCTTTAGCACTGGTTTCTCGAAGCCAAGTGCCCCATGTTTTCTCAAACTGTCTCGCACTGGCATTTAAAATCGTCGCACTACCCAGCTGTTTCATTAATGAAGCGCTATAAACCAATGCCACATCTTTTTCGTGCAATACCGCCAAAGCTTTAGCTGCAATAGCCGTCATCATGCTGTATCGCCATAATTTTCTTGTGGTCCACACAAGATTTGCATTGCCAGCAGGTAACCAATTACGCAGGCAAAAATAAGGCACCACAGCTTGTAGATTTTCAATACCGATATAATTCAACACTAGTTTGATGTCAGTAACCTTAATTTCAGAGCGTTGAGGTCTTCTATGGCTCGAGGCGGGACTATTAATTAAGTTTACTAAATCGGTATACAACCAAGAGATATTTTCGACTAAAGGACGGATACGGCGCAGATCAGGGTCTTTATTTAGTAATAAGTCGAGCAGAAAAACTTGTGATTCAGCTAAGCCTGATTGTTCAAGCATTTGTTTGGGCGAGCTTAATTGATGCTCTAAGCCATTCATTACTGTTACGGTTAATTGCTCAGAGATCCGCTTCAGCACATGTTGCGCTTTAGCTTGCTCTTCCATACGTGCTTTAATGGCTTGGCGTTCGACTTCTAGCTTGTTGGCCACATCTTCTAGTTGTTTATCACGATCATCAAATTGTTGGGTCAGTTTCTCTTTCCCTACGATAAGTTGCTTATATAACCGATTTTCAACTTCGATGACCTTTCCAGGTCTGACTCCACCCGCTACCGACACTGCCACTACTGCTTACCTTTAACCCTGATACATATATTGATGATAATAAATGATATCGGCCGCTTTATGTAACAATTGATAGTCATTATATAAAAACAGGCCAATAAAAAAGGCTTCCAGTGGAAGCCTTTTTACCTCTCAATAGATTCATCTCTTTATGAAGCTATCAATTAGCAGTGATTATTTAAGTTCTTGTTCAAACAACTTATAAATACGACGATACTCATCTAACCAACTTGATGGCTGTCTAAACCCATGTGGTTCAACAGGGTAAATTGCCGTTTCGAACATTGGCTTTTCAAGTTCAATTAAGCGCTGTACTAAACGAACGCTATCTTGGAAGAACACGTTATCGTCTAATACACCACTCATGATCAATAGTGGCTTTTGTAAGCCTTGTGCATGTTCGATAGGCGAACTACGCTCGTAGGCAATAGGATCCACATCAGGCGTATTCAAAATGTTTGAGGTATATGGCGCGTTATAGTGAGCCCAGTCGGTTACAGGTCTTAATGCTGCACCAGCTTGGAATAGCTCAGGTTCATTGAATAAAGCCATAAACGTTAAGAAGCCACCGTAAGAGCCACCGTATGTTCCAACCTTAGCGGCATCAACATTAGTGTTCTTCGCCATCCAACTTACACCGTCTTTTAAATCTTCAACTTCAGGATGGCCCATGTTGCGGTATACCGCGGTGCGCCAATCACGGCCATAGCCTTTAGAGCCACGATAATCCATGTCCATGACTACATAGCCTTGTTGCGTTAACAGGTTATGGAACATGAACTCGCGGAAGTATCCTGAAAAACCATTATGAGCATTTTGTAAGTAGCCTGCTCCATGGTTAAAAATAACCGCTGGGTATTTGTCTGCGTTCGCCGCATCGTACCCTTGAGGTAAGTAAACTCTTGCGTAAATATCTTTCGCACCATGGCTTGAAGGCACTTTAACGACTTGTGGAGCCTGCCAAGCATAATTGCTAAATGCTTTGCTGGTGTATTGAGTCAATTGCTTAAGTTCGCCACCAATAGGTTGAACATATAGCTCATTTGGTTTTATTGCCGTAGAAGCGGTTAATAGAAGCGATTGAGCATCTGGGCTTAATTCATAATCTAAGGTACCCGTCCATTGTGTAAGCTGCTCAGTTTTGCCTGTAGCGACTTCAACTCGGTATACATTGTAAGTGCCTGGATGATCTTTATTAGCACGATAATAGAGATGGCTAGCATCTGGTGATAATGTCACTTGATCAACGACAAACTCACCATTAGTTAATGCTGTCGTTTTACCAGCAGACTTAAGATATAGCTGAGAAAAACCAGACTCTTCTGATAGATAATAGAATTTATCAGTACCCGTTACCCAGCCAAATTGATTGAAAGTGTAATTAACCCAAGCATCATCATGCAAGCGATGCTCAGTGGTTAGTTTACCACTGCTAAGATCGACACTGGCGATCCAGCGATCTTTATTATCAACAGCTTCCATCATCACTAATAATTGATTATCAGTGTCATGCCAGCGTATTGCACTTTGATTCCAGCCCCAGTCTTGCATTAACTGAATAGCGCGCGGCTCAGACTTACTTTTGTAACTCTCACCTTGAGCTTTAGCATTTTCCGCTTTAACCGATGCCAGTACATCTTCATCAAAGCCGGTTAAACCTTCTATGGTGATGTCTTTTTTAACATGGTCAACTAAGTCTAATAAGACTAATCGCTCACCTGGATTGCTGTCTTCTGCAACTCTTGCTCTAGCTGGTACGGCATCAACATAGCCATCTTTACCAAGGTAGTTCGGCATGATGTCGTGCTCAGCGCGCCAGCTATAGCTTTTGTCTGCTAATGACACGACTAAGTAACGTCCGTCTGCCGATAAACTCATTTCACTGACTTTTTCACTGTCACCTAAGTACCAGGTTTTGGCAGCAAAAGTTGGGTCTTGAGCAGCTAACTCATCGGCGTACTCAGCACGAGTTTTACTCTTGTCATGTTGCAAAGCCACATACGCAATCAAACGATGCTGTTGCTTAGCAATATATGATTCAGGGTCTTGAACACCTTTTGGTGCTTTCGCCATTTGTATATCAGCTAACTGCTCGGTCATGCCTGTAGCTAAGTGCAATTTAAATACACTATTACCTTGCATGTAGGCGATATCACCTGACGTTAAAAATTTAACCTCATCGACAGCATTGTTTTGACGAGTTAACTGCTTTATTTCGCCGTTAGCAAGCTGTTTAACGAAAATATTACCTTGATAAATATAGGCTTTTTGAGATTTATCAGCGTTAAAAACACCATGCTTTTGATCCGCTAAATGCAACTGATTCAGCTTAAGAATGGTCGCTTGAGATTGATTAATATCTTGATGATATATGTCAGCAATAGGCGATTGATGCTCTTGGCGACTAAAATACACTGACTGGCTATCGTCTGACCAATAAGCATTTTTCGCTAGCAGTCCCATCCAATCAGGGTTTGCCATAATTTGATTGAGAGTCAGTGGTTGCTCTGCTTGAGGCGGCATAGCAAATGGAACTGTTGCGCTGGCTGATTGATTCGTTACCGTTGAAGTTTCGCTGTTGCTTGCAGTAGCGCTGCAACCTGAAATAATTGCGAGAGTAAGCGCGCTCAGAGCGGCATTTCGCAGTAGCCTGGTCATATTAAATCCCTTGTCATCAAAGATGAATGATATTTTCTCGCCTAAACGTTAAAAAGTTTGGCGAGTGCTTTTATTATTGGCCTTTTATATCACAAATATTGACAATGTTTGTGGGGATTTATCGCTTAAGTTGTAACAGAAGTTAGCTATGGGTAAGAAAATTATTTAATAGCTCATGACCTTGTTCAGTCAAAATGGCTTCTGGGTGAAATTGCACCCCAAAAATAGGCAGAGTTTTATGGCTTATTGCCATGATTTCACGACCATGAACAGGGTCGTCAAACCAAGCGTCTAATTGGAAGCCTTCAGGCAGAGATTCAACTAATAAAGAGTGATAACGAGTGACTGTAAGCGGTTGGTTCAACTGTTGAAACAAGCCATCTCTATTGTGGGTAATCGAACTGGTTTTACCATGCATAACGCGTTTGGCTTTGATGACTTTAGCACCAAAAACTTGAGCGATAGCTTGATGGCCTAAGCACACACCTAATAAAGGCAATTTACCTGCAAAATGGGCGATAGCCTCCAGAGAGATCCCTGACTCATTTGGTGAGCAAGGGCCTGGGGAGATAATGAGATGACTAGGATTAAGGGCTTCGATTTCACTAATAGTAATCTGATCATTTCGCTTAACCAGGATCTCAAAACCTAAGTGCTGAAAATATTGCACTAAGTTAAAAGTAAATGAATCATAGTTATCAATCATTAACAGCATTAAACGTCCCAACACTTATATTGCTATATTTATATTCAATCGTTCAATTTAGACGAGCAGTAATGCAACTGCTATCGATGACGAGCTAGAAGTCGCGGATAATAGCATAGCTTGTTAGCTCAATTAAGTTTTTAGCACTCAGGGAGAATTAATCAGCTGTAACGATAAATTGCTGAGTTATAATAACGACCTATTATTATCCTGCTTCTAGGTTTTAACCATGCACAGCCACAAGATAACAATCGACAATACTAGCCTATATTTTATAGGGGATGTATACGGCCGATTAGACAAATTAAATGACCTATTAGTAGAAATTGATTTTGATATCGATGATCCAGAATCGAGCATTCAATTTGTTAAGCTGGTTTTTTGTGGCAATTTAATCGCTGCTAATACTGGCGAGAATATAGAACATATCGCCTTACTGACTTTAGTAAAAAACATGGTCGATAAAGGCTTTGCTTATTGTCTGCTAGGCAGTAATGAATTTGAAGTAATAGGTTGGAGTAAACACCATCCCATTACTGATAAGCCATACTTACCAGAAACTGTCACTGAAAATCTAAACGATCTGAACCAGCAAAGACCGTTATTTTTACAAGAGTTTGCTCAAGGAGACGAACAGCTATTTAAATGGGTCGATTGGTTTATGGCATTGCCTATTTATTTAGATTTTGATCATATTCGAGCCATTCACGCTTGCTGGGATAACAATGTAATCAATGAACTCAATCCTTACTTGTCTATAAAAGAACATGAGGGACATGTTAGCGATAAAAATGCAGCATCTGCATCACAAGGTCACTCTCACCAGAATGTAAATTTGATTGCGGCTAATAGCTTATCTCAACAATTTTGGCCTGCAGCATTTGATGCTACACATCCATTATCATCCTTGATGACAAGCTGTTTAAATTATCCAGATTTTGAGCTAACAGAGACTCACCCACACCAAAAATTATCGATACCAGTGGTAATTGGTCATTATCCTCAAGACAGTTTTCCAGATATTCAAAATGAGCATTTAGTCTGTGTAAATTACAATGCAGGAACTGAAGATTATCCTTTAGTCAGTTTTGCTTGGCATCAGGGGCGAAAGAAATCTATTGAAGTGGATTCTGCTGAAAACGCCAAGTTAAGCTTAGGGGAGTTTTGTTTTATTGATCAGCCATCGGCAGATGAGCATATAGCCTACGGAGTCGAAAGCTTATTTGAAGGACTAGTTAAACTGTTACCTGAGCCTACAATCGATCAATCTTCATTTGAGCAGTTAACATCAACAGTGATTCATTGTGTCTGTTTTGATTGGGATCCATTAGAGCTTAATCAAACGATGCACAGTCGTCACCCATATGCCTCTCTGATAGAACCAATTACATTATTGGCACTATCCCAGGACTCTAGGCAGCTGTCAGCTTACCTTGCTGTGATTGCACGTTATCAATTAGAGACTGAAAGTGACAACCTAGAAAACCGTTGCCTGAAAATCGCATTTAAACTTACCCGTCTTGCAAAGACTTATCTCGACTGATAAACCGGACCCAAGCTTTAATCACTAATTAGTAATTACTAGGTAATAAAAAACCAGTCACTTTTCAATGACTGGTTTTTTTATGAATCAGACTCACGCACTACACAGTTACTTAACGACAGTTACTTAACGACAGTTACTTAACGACTGTTAGATGCGCGCGTCCTTTTGGTTTTTCAGAATTGCTTGTAGGCTTTTCTTCTGTCACTTCAGTTTTTTCTGTTGTTTCAACTGCTGAGAAAGAGCGTGGCGCTGGAGATAAGTCTTCTGACTCATCTTCAGGCATATAAGCATCTTCCATATCAAACACAGTGCCAGCTCCATTTTCGCGCGCATAAATCGCAACGATTGCAGCCATAGGTAAAACAACTTGCTGAGGTACACCACCAAATCGAGCATTAAACTCGACAAATTCATTGGTCATTTGTAAATTGCCCACTGCACCGCCAGCAATGTTAAGTACGATTTGACCGTCCTTAACAAACTCTTGAGGTACTTGGGTGCCTTTTACAAATGCATCCACAACAACATGTGGGGTAAAGTGATTATCCATCAACCACTCGTAGTAAGCCCGCAACAAATATGGACGGTTAGGTGTAATCGCTTTCATTACATACCCATGCGCATTTCGCGCTCAACCTCAGTTAACGATGCTTTAAATGATTCACGCTCAAAAATGCGTGTCATGTAAGCATGGATATCTTTAGATGTACGAACATCTAAGTTGATACCTAACTCAGGTAAACGCCATAATAACGGACCTAAGTAACAATCAGCTAAGCCGAATTCTTCACTCATGAAGTATGGCATTTCTGCAAATACTGGTGCTAAAGCAACTAAGCTTTCAGTTAACTCTTTACGAGCTGCGTCAGCTTTATCACCTTTACGAATACGATCAACTAGTACATACCAGTCAGTATCAATACGGTGCATCATTAGACGGCTTTGGCCACGAGCAACCGGATATACAGGCATTAATGGAGGATGAGGAAAACGCTCATCTAAATATTCCATAATAATACGAGATTCATACAGAACTAATTCACGATCAACTAGAGTCGGTACTGAGTTGTATGGATTAACATCCAATAACTCTTGAGGTTTCTCACTAGGTTCTACCTGCAATACATCAACAGTTACACCTTTTTCAGCCAAGACGATACGTACTTGGTGGCTATATAAATCATCGGCACCAGAAAAAAGTGTCATGATAGAGCGTTTGTTGGCAGCTACAGCCATTGTTACCCTCCAGTAAAACGGAAAAAACAAAACAAACGAGGGGCAAAGCCCCTCGTTTAAAGTATGCGAATAATGTATTTTACCCGTTATTCGTGTCTAGTGCACATCTTTCCAGTATTCTTTCTTCAACAAGTAAGCAACGATGAAGAAAATAAACAAGAATCCGAGTACCCACCAACCCAAAGCTTCACGTTCAAGCTTCACTGGATCTGCAGAATATGCAAGGAAACCAGTAATATCGCGAACCGCTTGGTCATACTCTTCGGCGTTCATTGAACCGCCAGTTGTCACATACGTACCATCTTCTTGTTTTACAGGGATACCCTGTAAATCTTCAAGAACATGTGGCATACCCACTAAAGGGAATACAGTGTTATTCACACCAAATGGACGACTTTCATCTTTATAAAAGCCTTTTAGGTATGAATACACCCAATCTTGTCCACGTACACGAGCAACTAACGTTAGATCAGGAGCTGCTGCGCCAAACCACTTTGCAGCATCTGCAGGTGGTATTGCGTTTTCCATCAGCTCGCCAATTTTAGCGTCAGTGAACATGTACTTTTGACGCATGTCATCTACTGAGATATCTAAATCTTCAGCGACACGACCATAGCGTTGGTACTGAGTGCTGTGACAGCCAGAGCAATATTGTTGGAATAAATTCAAACCACGCTCTAAAGACTCTTTATCGTGAAAGTCTACATTGGCACTTTCTAAATGAACATTGCTGCCACCTGCTGCAATAGCAAGTGATGGTAACAATGTAACTAATGCAATTAATAACTTTTTCATTAGTGTGTCACCCTCGTAGGAACCGGTTTTGTCTTTTCATTTTTACTGTAAACCCACAGCGCAACGAAGAAGCCAAAATAAGTAAGTGTAAAGATACGAGCCGCAATAGTTAATGTTGGTGTTGCAGGAACAGCACCTAAGTAACCAAGGATTAAGAAAGACACAGTAAATTGTGCAATGTTAATCTTGTGGATCAGTCCACGGTAACGGATAGACTTCACTTTACAGCGATCTAGCCAAGGTAGTACGAACAACACAGCAATCGCAAGACCCATACCTACAACACCTAATAACTTGTCAGGAATCGCACGTAAGATTGCGTAAAACGGTGTGAAGTACCAAACCGGCGCAATATGTTCAGGTGTCTTCATTGGGTTAGCCGCTTCAAAGTTTGGCTTTTCAAGGAAGTAACCGCCACCTTCAGGCATAAAGAACAACACATAGCAGAACACGATTAAGAAACCGGCCACACCCATGATGTCTTTCACTGTGTAATAAGGGTGGAAAGGAATAGCGTCTACTGGCCATCCGTTTTCATCTTTATTCTTCTTAACTTCAACACCATCTGGGTTATTTGAACCCACTTCGTGTAATGCAATTAAGTGAAGGAAAACAAGTACAACAAGTACTAATGGCAGAGCAATAACATGCAATGCGAAGAAGCGGTTTAGCGTAGCACCAGAAACAACATAGTCACCACGGATCCACAATGTTAGGTCATCACCAATAAAAGGTATTGCACCAAACAATGAGATAATTACCTGTGCGCCCCAGTAAGACATTTGTCCCCAAGGTAGCAAGTAACCCATAAAGGCTTCAGCCATTAATACAAGGAAAATCAACATACCGAATAACCAAAGTAATTCTCTTGGCTTTTGGTAAGAACCGTAGATAAGGCCACGGAACATATGAAGATAGACCACCACAAAGAATGCGGAAGCACCGGTGGAATGCATATAACGGAGTAACCAACCGTATTCAACATCACGCATGATGTATTCAACTGAAGCAAAAGCTCCCTCAGCCGTTGGTACGTAATTCATGGTTAACCAAATACCGGTCAGTAATTGGTTAACTAAAACAAGTAGTGCTAATGAACCAAAGAAATACCAGAAGTTGAAGTTCTTTGGAGTTGGATATTGACCAACGTGACGATTATAAGTCGCTGTCATTGGGATGCGAGCATCAATCCAATCTACGATATTCTTAACCATTATGCAGCTCCCGTATCTACACCGATGAGTACCGTGCCATCATCAACATATTGATGCGGAGGGACTACAAGGTTTAATGGTGCAGGTACACCCTGGAATACACGACCAGCCATATCAAATTTAGAACCATGACATGGGCAGAAGAAACCAGCAGTTACACCTTCTACTTGCTCACCAAATGAATCTGGTAAGTAAGTTGGTGAACAACCTAGGTGAGTACAAATACCTACAGCAATGAAGAATTCAGGCTTGATTGAGCGTGCAGGGTTAGCTGCATAATCAGGCTGTTGTAATTCTTCAGAGGCTGGATCGCGTAATTGGCCATCCAATTTAGGCAGTTCGCTCAGAATTGCATCTGTTCGACGTACAACCCATACAGGTTTGCCACGCCATTCAACACGAATTAATTGACCTGGCTCTACTTTACTAATATTAACTTCAACCGGTGCACCTGCAGCTTTCGCTTTAGCGCTCGGATTCCATGACTTGATAAAAGGCACCGCTACAGCGACGGCACCAGCTCCACCTACTACGGCGGTTGCGGCTGTCAGGAATCTGCGGCGTCCGGTATCGACTGGCGCATTGCTCATCCACTTATCTCCCAGAGGGTGTTGGAATTCTTATATTTTAATAACTTAGCAACATTAGAATCACTAATCGCTAAATCTATACTTTGAGGCGGGGCTCATTATAGCGAAAAATTAGAACCAGATCATAGTAAAACACACAACTAAGTTGCGGGATTTGTATGTTTTTTTTATCAAGCTTAAAAAACGAGCAAGCATTTTTACACTTTAGGAACAAAATATGCAGAAGTGATTTTTATAAACTACTGTAAATTAATAACATTTAATGAAATATTATTAATCTAAATTAGTCTTGACTGATTAATCAACTCAAACCTTATAAATTCAATTTATTTGAATAAAAAAGTCCAGGCATAAAAAAACCCGGTATAAACCGGGTTTTTATTCAAGTAAATTAGAATTTACTTGCCATCAATTGACTTCATGTACTTGAAGAAATCACTATCTGGTTCCAATACCATCACATCACTGTTGCCAGCAAAACTTTCTTTGTAGGCTTCTAAGCTACGTAAAAAACCATAAAATTCAGGATCTTTGTTGAATGCATCTGCATAAATTTTAGCAGATAGTGCATCACCTTCACCTCGAATGGTCAGTGCTTTACGTTCAGCTTCAGCAACTTTTACCGTTACATCAGCATCAATCGTTGCACGAATGATTTCAGATTGCTCTTTACCTTGTGCACGATGCTCTTTTGCAACAGCTTGACGCTCTGCGCGCATACGTTGGAAAATACTGCTACTCACATTTGCTGGTAAATTGATTTGCTTAACACGAACGTCAACCACTTCAATACCCAGATCCTGTGAACTTTCAGCTGCATTTTCTAATGCGTCATTTTGCAGTTCATCACGTTTGCCAGAAACAATTTCTTTAATGGTGCGACGACCAAACTCAGTACGTAAATCATTATTGATTTTACGCTGTAGTAAGTCTTCTGCAGTCACTATGTTTCCGCCACCCGTTGAAAGGTAGAAGGTTTCAAAGTCTTTAATACGCCATTTAACGTATGAATCAACCATCAAATCTTTCTTTTCAGAAGTCACAAAACGGTCAGCTGCACCATCTAGAGTTTGAATACGCGCATCAAGGTATTTAACCTTATCGATAGCAGGAATTTTAAAATGAATCCCCGGTGCAAGCACACGAGTAACAGCTTCGCCATTTACATCATCTTTTAAAATTTCACCAAAGCGAGAAACAATGGCACGTTCGCCTTCATTTACTACCATCAAAGATGAAAAGCCAACACCTAAAAGAATGACTAAAATAATCAGTCCAAATCTACCCATAAGTTAGTCCCTCCCTTGGCGAGAACGAGCTTCGCGAGTTTGGCGGCCATCAAGCGGCATTGAAGAATCAAACGAATTATTTGAAGGGGTATTGATGTGCGTTTCTGCAACAGGCTCAACCTCTTTATTCTTGGTTTGATTATCCATCATTTTATCTAAAGGCAAATACATTAAGTTACCACTGTTCTTGGTATCAATAAGTACCTTATTCGTGTCAGCCATAACTGCTTGCATTGCATCTAAATAAAGACGCTTACGAGTCACTTCTGGTGCCATTTTATACTCAGGTAATAGTTGTTCAAAACGGGCAACTTTACCTTGGGCTTCTAACACTTCACGTTGTTTATAAGCACTTGCTTGCTGCGCCATACGTTCAACTTGACCACGTGCTTTAGGTTCAATTTCACGAGCATAAGCTTCTGCCTCACGAATGAAACGTTGCTCATCCTCTTGCGCAGAAATTGCATCATCAAAAGCATCTTTAACTTCTTCTGGCGGACGCGCAGGTAAGAAGTTGACGTCTTGAATTGATAAACCTAATTTGTATGGCTCAAGAATACGTTCTAGTTCAGACCATGTATCACGACGAATGGCATCACGACCAGTGGTCAGGATGTCATCCATTGTGTTATGGCCAATCACATAACGTAAAGCACTATCAGTTGCCTCTCTTAAACTTGCATTGGCATCAACAGCGCTGAACAAATATAAATATGCATCGTCTACGCGGTATTGAACATCTAGCTCAACTTTAACCAAATTTTCGTCAGATGTTAGCATGCTGCCAGAAGATGGAATCGATCGAACTGCTTTAATGTTCACAGGAAAAACTTCATCAATAAATGTTGCTTTCCAATGTAAACCAGGTCCAACTTCGCCTGAGTGCTGTCCGAATCGTAAGGTCACCCCACGTTCTGCTTCTTTAATGGTATAAAAACCTGAAGCTCCCCATACCAACAAACCAATAACTAAAACAACAATAATGCTGGTTGAGTTAAATGAAGGGCTTGAAGATCCACCTGAACCACCTTTACCACCGCCAAAGCGCTTTGAAAGATTACGAAATACTTCGTCTAAATCTGGTGGGCCTTTATCGTTACCGTTTTTGTTTCCCCAAGGGTCTTTATCTTTTCCCTTGTTACCGGGCTCATTCCAAGCCATTTAGCACTCCATAAGTGGATGAAATAAATGTTATTAGCAAGTAACGTCTACTTCTGAGTCTTCTAATGAATCCTCACAAATAAACGTCTCTAATTCGCCTTGACTCTGTTTTGTTAATCGACGCCAATTGGCTTCCGACAAACGAACAGACAAAATACAGTTCCCCAGATCGTCATACTCTTTCTGCTGTATCGCGTCCAGTCCATAAAACTGACCAAGATAATGCCCAGCCGTCGCTGGTATTTTCAATGTTTGCTCCACAATAACTTCACCGATTAACTCGTTGATAGCCTGTAGTAGCAATTCAAATCCAATTTGTTTTTGTGCAGATACCCAAACTCGTTCAGGCATCCCATCATCGTCGTAATCGATGCGAGGTACAAAATCTTCCAATAAGTCGATTTTATTACAAACAACTAATTGTGGGATAGTATCTGCGTCAATTTCTTCAAGTACATTTTGAACTTGTTCGAAATTTTCGGTCATATTCTCATCAGCACAGTCAACAGCATGCAATAACAAGTCAGCTTGACGAGTTTCCTGCAATGTAGCTTTGAAGGCTGCGACTAAGTCGTGAGGTAAATGACGAATAAACCCAACGGTATCCGCTAAAATAACGGCACCATCAGGTAAATTTAGTTTACGCAGTGTCGGATCCAGTGTGGCGAACAACTGATCCGCTGCATAAACCTCTGAAGCGGTTAACGCATTAAACAGTGTCGACTTACCTGCATTGGTATAACCCACCAATGAGACTGTCGATAAGTCACTGCGCTTACGCGAACGGCGACTTTGTTCACGCTGCTTATCTACTTTTTCTAGTCGACGATTAATACTCTTAATGCGTCCACGCAGTAAGCGTCTATCGGTTTCGAGCTGAGTTTCCCCAGGGCCTCGCATACCAATACCACCTTTCTGCCTCTCCAAATGAGTCCAGCCACGAATAAGGCGAGTCGACATGTGGCGCAATTGCGCTAGCTCCACTTGTAACTTACCTTCGTGCGTTCTCGCTCGTTGAGCAAAAATATCTAAAATCAGTGCTGTCCGGTCTAATACTCGACATTCACAAATTTGTTCTAAGTTTCTTTCTTGTGCAGGGCTAAGTGCGTGATTAAAAATCACCACGTTAGCTTCAGTTGCAGCTACCATTGCGGCTAACTCTTCAACTTTACCTGTACCTACAAAAAACTTTCGATCAGGTGAGCGTCGACTTCCGGTAATAACACCAACAGAGCGAGCACCTGCTGATTCGACTAATAATTGTAACTCAGTTATGTCTTCTCTTCGGTCGTCATCAGAAAAGTCAATGTGCACAAGAACTGCGGTTTCACCCGCTTCATAGCGATCAAACAAGTAGCAAACTCCTTAAATATTATTCTGAAGCAGATGCTTCATCATGCTGTGTGTGAGTACTTTGCGCCGCGACATTAAATGGGCGTGCTGGTACTACTGTCGAAATAGCATGTTTGTAAACCATTTGGCTCACTGTATTTTTCAACAAAATAACGAATTGGTCGAATGACTCAACTTGTCCTTGTAACTTAATACCGTTCACTAAATAGATTGAAACTGGTACACGTTCACGACGCAGTGCGTTCAAAAATGGGTCTTGTAAAGATTGCCCCTTAGCCATTTCGATTTCCTTTTTTTATTTTCAAAACAAATTTTTTGAATAATGTTTTACTGTTTAGATTGAGTATTATACAGCAACACTGAATAATCTAGCTCGAATGTCGTATTAGTGTAACTAAATTTCCTTCGGCCCCACTTTCAAGCCAATTCAAATCTGGCCAGCTTCTCAACCATGTTAATTGACGTTTTGCTAATTGCCTAGTGGCAGCTGTGGCTTTTTCTACCAAAGTATCATGGTCAAATTCTTCGTCTAGGTATTGCCAGCACTGTCTATAACCAACACAACGCATAGACGGCATATCTAAATGCAAATCACCTCGGTCCTTTAGTCGCTGAACCTCTTCGATAAAACCTTGTTCCATCATGAGTTTAAATCTTTTTGCGATTAATTCATGTAATACTTTTCTATCAAGTGGTGCGATAGCAAATTGGACCACATCATAAGGTAATGCTTCTGACTTAGTTGCGGTCAACTCGGTCATTGTCTTACCTGTTATTCTAAAAACTTCTAAAGCACGAGATAAACGTTGCGGATCATTGGGGTGAATACGCTCACCAGCAACGGGGTCAATCTCACAAAGTTGTTGATGCAAAAAATCCCAACCGTGTTCTTCAGCTTCTTGTAAAATCTCTGCTCTCACCATTTCATCGGCAGCTGGAAGTGGCGACAAGCCTTCAAGTAGTGCTTTAAAGTACATCATAGTTCCACCCACTAACAATGGGGTTTTACCACGAGCAATAATTTGTTCTATCTCATTTAACGCATCACGTCTGAAATCAGCTGCCGAATAACTTTCACTCGGATCCAAAATATCAATCAAGCGATGCGGAGCTAATGCTAACTCATCAGCATTAGGTTTAGCTGAACCAATGTCCATTTGACGATAAATTAGCGCTGAATCAACTGAAATAATTTCACAGTTATGATTTTGCGCCATTTCGATGGCTAAAGCTGTTTTACCTGAAGCTGTAGGCCCCATTAAAAACAATACTTTAGGTTGCTTAATTTGGTTCACGTTAATTCTCTTCTAACCAAGTTTTCCACGGTAGCGATTTAGCGTTTGATTCAATATCAAGCTTTTGGTCACTATCTAATTGACTGTATTTGAACCAAATTTCAGAAGCTGCTGAAAACGATTGCTTTTGATGTTTTGCAATCCACAAAGACAAAGCTTCATCCGAAGGGGTTTCCAATTTAATCCAGTTCAATAATTCTGGGATTAATACCGCTAACTGGCTATCTCTCAGATATGGGGGCACATTCTTAATTATCAACTGTTGGTAGCGAATAGATAAGGTTAAACCGAGTCTACGTAGCAATAAGTCTCGTTCTTCAAGCAACCCTTTCCAGTCTACATCTGCTTGAATTGAAACTGGCATTAATAACGGCTGGCCAACTAATCCTGTTTTTATTTTTGATAAAATGTCATTTTTAACAACAATAACAGACACTTGCACAATATCGAGCAACAGTAACTGACTGTCCTTTGCAATAACCCAATATTGTCCATCTAGCAAGGGCGGCATGGTCGTTATTGCAGTAGTATTAACTTCATTAACTTGTGTTAATGAAGCATTATCATTATTAGTTTGCAGTAATTGACCATAATTGGCTAATGCGGTTGGTGTTACCTCAGCAGAATCAATTGCTCTAGAGTTTCCACCTTGAGAGCCACCATATTGATGCCCCTGCGCTGGCACAGACATATTACCAAACCGATTACTGCTCACTTCTCTTGGTTGATATTCTCTATCTGTATCAGTGTGATTAGCACCGATTTGATTTAAATACTGTCCGGCCTGAGCCCCTTCTCCTGCATATAAATTACCTGTACCAGATTGAGGTAGTCGACTCGTTTGTGCTTGTATTTCTCCATGCACAGACGAAGCAGGTAATTCACTCGAGCTATGCGAGGCATGGCCAGAAGCATTCTCATGATATCCAGCAGGTTCAATAGCGAGTTCGGAAATTTGCTCTAAAACTGACTGCAAAGCTTGCAATATAAAGTCATGAACCAACCTGCTTTGATGAAATCTCACTTCATGTTTTGCAGGATGAACATTGACGTCCACTTGATGCGGATCAATTTCAAGCATCAGTACATAACCAGGTTGATGCTGAATATTAAAACGTCCGAAAGCTTGTTTTACTGCGTGATTCACTAAACGATCACGAACTAAGCGTCCGTTGACATAAAAGTAGCAGCTATCGGTGACTTGAGTATCACTTGGTGACTGTAAATACCCCGACAATGTCAGTCCATCATGTTCACAAGCAAGATGTAAAGCCTGTTCAGCAAAGCCACGACCACAAATTTGTCCTAGGCGCTGCTTGTACTGAATTTCAGTATTTGCAGGACGGTATTGGCGAACTAACTTGCCATTGTGCGTTAGGGTAAAATGGACATCGGTTCTTGCAATGGCGATACGTTTGAGCCACTCATCAATATGAGTAAATTCAGTTTTATCACTCTTTAAAAAACGTCTTCTCGCTGGAGTATTAAAAAATAAATCAACGACTTCAATTGTCGAACCTTTAGGGTGCGCAGCCGGCGTAATTTTCACATCCATTTGCGAGCCAGCAGCATTCGCTTGCCAAGCTTCAGTTTGCTCAGCAGGCTTTGAGGTTAAGCTCAAGCGTGCAACAGAGCTAATACTCGCTAGCGCTTCACCACGAAAACCAAAACTGAGAATAGCCTCTAGGTCATCTAATGAGTGAACTTTGGAAGTAGCGTGACGTGACAATGCCAGAGCAAGCTCTTCTTTCGCAATACCTTTACCATTATCACGGATTCGAATAAGTTTACTGCCCCCCTTATCAATTTCAATATCGATACGGGTAGCTCCAGCATCCAGGCTATTTTCAACCAACTCTTTGACAACAGATGCAGGTCTTTCAACCACTTCACCAGCCGCAATTTGGTTAGCAAGTTGCGGCGGCAGAATTTGAATCGCCATAGATTATGCCCTCGGAATGACCAGTTTTTGGCCTATTCGTAATACATCGGACTTTAAGTTATTACTTTTCTTGATGCTAGATACACTCACTTTATAACGTTGAGCAATAACCGACAGTGAATCACCGCTTCTGACTGTATGCTTCACATTGCTCTGCTTAGCAAATAACGTCCCTGCTGGTGCATTCGCCTCAAAATAATTGACCACCCCTTTATGAATAGCATTGGCTAATCTTTGTTGATGATTACCATCAAGTAGTTGCTTTTCTTCTTTCGGATTCGAAATAAAGCCAGTTTCAATCAAAATCGAAGGAATATCTGTCGACTTAAGCACAGCAAAACTCGCTGATTCTGGCTTGTTTTTGTGTAGCTTAGTCACTGTACCTAAACCAGCTAGAATATCCGACGCAATGCTATGGCTTTCAGCCATTGAATGGTCCATCGACATATCAATCAAGGTCATGACCAAATATTGCTCGCTATCACTGTTTTGGATGATGTCTCCCACACCACCTAATAACTCCGAATGCTTTTCTTTATCTTCAAATACACGGCCAATTTCAGTATTAGCACGACGCTTTGATAA
Organism: Shewanella olleyana; assembly: GCF_023283825.1. Classification (GTDB taxonomy): domain Bacteria; phylum Pseudomonadota; class Gammaproteobacteria; order Enterobacterales; family Shewanellaceae; genus Shewanella; species Shewanella olleyana. Next base: position 64,066 of record NZ_JAKILD010000009.1, read on the forward strand.
TACCCATACAGAAGCCCCTTTAGGGTGTGGAGTAGTAAACGCATCCGCATGAATCGACAGTAACAAATCTGCTCGACTTGTTCTTGCAAGCTCCGAGCGTTGATTTAAATTAACAAAATAGTCGCCACTTCGGGTCATTACAGCCTTCATCCCCGGGGTTTCATTAATTTTACGCTCAAGCCTTTTAGAAATGGCTAAAACCACTTTCTTTTCATAGGTGCCCTTGGGACCTATTGATCCCGGATCTTCGCCGCCGTGGCCAGCATCGATTGCCACAATAACGTCAGTAGAGCGTTTACTGGTTTGAACAACTGATTTTTTAGCAGCGGATTGATTGCCTGAATGGTCTAAATCAACAACTAATCGATTACCGTATGGCGCTGTTGGGGTTAATGCAAATAAGCTGGGTTTCACAGGAGAAGTCAACTCTAGAACTAATCTTAACGTGCCTTTTTTAGGTGGAGAACTGAGCCTAACTTTATTAATCAGTTTACTGCTTTTAGCTAAGCTTTCAAACTTAACTTTCGTTGATGCATCTTTGAGATCAATAACTAAACGCTGTGGATTTGATAAAGAAAAATAACTGTAGTCAGGGGCCTTAGATAAGTCTAAAACCACGCGCGTAGAATTAGGTGCGTCCCAAATTCGAACACTGTCTAATTTATTCGCCGCTTCAACTGTATATGAAAGGCTAAGTAAGAGTACAAAAGCAAAAAATCGTATCATTTTTTTATCAGGTCATTATTATTTTAATTTATCTACGATGAGCTGACCTGATGCTGTCAGCCCACTTATTTCTACTTCTCTTTGCTCACCTTGATAGCTCAAATGGATCGCAAGATCTGCTTCAGGTATTAAACCGTGCCCTCTATCAGGCCATTCGATAATACTGATGCTTTTTTCAGTAAAATAATCACGGATCCCCATATACTCAAGCTCTTCTGGGTCAAGTAGGCGGTACAAATCAAAGTGAAACACTTCCATATCTTTAAATTCGTAAGGTTCAACAAGCGTATAGGTTGGGCTCTTAACGTTTCCTTGATGGCCTAAGCTCTGAATTAACCCTCGGCTTAACGTCGTTTTACCAGCGCCTAAATCACCTGTTAAATAGATAACCAGAGGTGCTGAAACCCATAGCGACAAAGATTTACCTAATTCTATTGTAGCTTGTTCGTCTTGAAGATTTTTTGTTATAGAAGTCATGTTAACTTACCAGCACTTGAGGGATTAATCATATAAAAAGTGTAAATTTACAGAGATAAATAGAGTCACCTGTAATTTTACCCAATCTAGACAGCTGAAAAAAATAGAGCCAGCTTAATAGCTGACTCTATTTGAAAATATTAACATAAAATCTAAATTGGAAAAATATCTGTTAAATATCATCCATTCTCAATGCACTATGGACCAGTCTTTTTTGCTGAGTTCGCTCAACTCGTACCAAATCAAGCAATGCATCTTTAATCTCAGTGACACCAGTGCTGTTAGCGGTCTTTTCAATCAACGCAATGAGTCTATTTTCTAGATCAAGATGCAACTCTAGTACGTCATCTTCTGTCATATTGGCAGCGAGCACAGATTCATTACAACGTTTTGCAAAGTCTTCAAAAGTGATGTCTTTGTACCAAGTATCCAGCATCCGCTTTGGCGCTTCATCAATATAATCTTCGATACTGTCATGTACATGTTGTTGATGTTGTTGTAGATACTCTAACATCATTTTTACTCGGGTCGAATCAGCATTGCGGTGCAATCGACTATAGAGTTGTTTCATGTCTAAACGTGACTTAGCTATAAACTCGAGTAGCTCACTTAGTTGTTGGATACGTATCATAAACACTCCACCAGTATCTGCATTCTCATGCAGCGAATAAATTAGTTTGTAAAAGCTTGTATTTATTATGGTTGAAAAATCACAAGGAATATTTGAGCAAGCTCATATTTTACATATAAAAGACAGGTAAATTAGCAAATGTGAAATAAACAGCCAATAAACCTGTTAAATCCAGCTTATGTGCTCATTAAATCTAAAGGGAATTTAGAGCAACCTAATATTTTCAAAAAATAGTGGTTCGAACTGATGACCTATACCTTGGCAACAAAAAGGTATCACTATGCTAAAAGCGCAACTGAGCTAATTATTTAGTTCATTTTATTTTTAAGGTTTTATGGAATTTTAAACTAGAGGGGAAGTTTGGAGCGACCTAATGTTTTAACAAGAGTGGTTCGAACTGATGACCTATACCTTGGCAAAAAAAGGGTATCACTATGCTAAAAACGCAACTGAGCTAATTATTTGGTTCATCTGATTTTTAAGGTTTTATGGAATGTTAAACTAGAGGGGAAGTTTGGAGCGACCTAATGTTTTCACCAAGAGTGGTTCGAACTGATGACCTATACCTTGGCAACAAGAAGGTATCACTATGCTAAAAGCGCAACTGAGCTAATTATTTGGTTCATTTGATTTTTAAGGTTTTATGGAATTTTAAACTAGAGGGGAAGTTTGGAGCGACCTAATGTTTTCACCAAGAGTGGTTCGAACTGATGACCTATACCTTGGCAACAAAAAGGTATCACTATGCTAAAAGCGCAACTGAGCTAATTATTAACTTGGAAAGTTTACTTGAGGTATAACAGAGGGGGAAGTTTGGAGCGACATATCAGGTTCGAACTGATGACCTATACCTTGGCAAGGTATCGCTCTACCAACTGAGCTAATGTCGCATCTATTTAGCTTTATTAAAACACTTGGCAAGGTATCGTTTCAACCTTATCAACTGAGCTAATGTCGCCTTACAAAACTTGGTATTGAAATTGGAGCGACATATCAGGTTCGAACTGATGACCTATACCTTGGCAAGGTATCGCTCTACCAACTGAGCTAATGTCGCATCTTGTCTGCTTGATTAAGACATTTGGCAAGGTATCGTTTCAACCTTATCAACTGAGCTAATGTCGCATCTATATTTCAATTTTAAAAATTGGAGCGACATATCAGGTTCGAACTGATGACCTATACCTTGGCAAGGTATCGCTCTACCAACTGAGCTAATGTCGCATTTCATATGCTTTATTAAAACACTTGGCAAGGTATCGTTTCAACCTTATCAACCGAACTAATGTCGCATCTTAATCAATTTTTATTTTGAAAATTTGGAGCGACATATCAGGTTCGAACTGATGACCTATACCTTGGCAAGGTATCGCTCTACCAACTGAGCTAATGTCGCATTCTTTCAAATTCTCAAATTTCAACTCTCATCAGTGAAGTGATTCGCTGTAAAAAGTTGAGGCCGCATTATATGTAATATTCACTACACTGCAACCCCTAATTCAAAAAAAAGGTTTGATTGCTTAAATTTTAAATACTTCTTGACGATAAAACTGCAATTCAGCAATAGATTCCTTGATATCTTCTAGTGCTTGGTGAGTATTCTTTTTGCTAAAGCCTTTCATGACTTCTGGCTTCCATCGGTTTGTTAACTCTTTTATCGTGCTGACATCGATATTGCGATAATGGAAGAAATCTTCTAGTTCGAGCATGTATTTATTCAAAAAACGTCGATCCTGACCAATGCTGTTTCCACACATCGGCGAAGCACCTTTAGGCACATATTGCTCTAAAAATTCAATCGTTGCTCTGATAACGTCTTCTTCAGAATGTTTACTGCTTTTAACGCGATCAATTAATCCAGACTCACCATGATGTTTTTGATTCCAATCATCCATGCCATTTAACACGTCATCAGATTGGTGAACTGCCATAACAGGTCCTTGAGCAATGATATTCAATTCTTGGTCAGTCACAATCGTCGCGATTTCAATAATGCGATCGACGCTGGGCTCTAAACCAGTCATTTCTAAATCAACCCAAATAAGATTGCTTGAGTTTACAGCCATAATATCTGCCTTATTCTGTCAAAAGCCCTAAATTCAGGCTTTTTTATTAAAGAGGGTGTATCATACTGTTTTTTTATACGACAAAAAAACACCTAATTAATGAAGATTTGCCTGTGAGTAAAAAGAAACCACTTAGCCAAGGTCAAAAGCGCAGAATGCGCGACAACCAAAGTAAGCGCCTAAAGCGTAAAGATAATCCAGATCAAACCAATGATTTACAGGATAGTCTACTTGGGCCAGAACAACAGGGAATCGTCATTTCTCGTTTCGGTCAGCATGCTGATATCGAAACCGAAGAAGGTATTGTTGCACGTTGTAATATTCGCCGAAATATCACTAGCCTTGTCACCGGTGACAAGGTGCTTGTTCGCTTAGCAACCGAAACCGACCGTGGTATTGGCGGTATTGTTGAAGCTGTTCATCCACGTAAGTCTTCCCTCACCCGTCCTGATTTATATGACGGTGTAAAAATCATTGCAGCGAACATAGATCAAATTTTAATTGTCTCTTCAATATTGCCTAGCTTCACCACCCAAATTATCGACAGATATTTGGTGGCAGCAGAAGATACCGAAATTCCTCCGGTTATCATTCTCAATAAAATGGATTTATTAACCGATGACAATCGTGAAGAAGTCGAAGTGGCTTTAGAGCGTTACCGCCAAATTGGTTACCCTGTTTATATGGTGAGTAGCCATACTGGTGAAGGTGTTGAACAAATAAAATCGCTATTATCTGACAAAATTAGCGTTTTTGCTGGTCAATCTGGTGTGGGTAAGTCATCACTCATTAATGCTTTAATGCCTGAAGCAGACTTGCTAATTGGTGATGTATCAGGGAACTCTGGCTTAGGTCAACACACCACAACAACAGCTAAATTACTTCACTTCGAAAGTGGCGGAGATTTAATTGACTCCCCTGGTGTGCGTGAGTTTGCCTTGTGGCATTTACCAGCTCCGCGTGTCGGAGAATGCTTTGTTGAATTCAGAGAATACATCGGCACTTGTAAGTTCAGAGATTGTAAACACGGTAATGATCCAGGATGCGCCTTGCAAGCTGCACTCGCTGATGGGAAAATAACTGAAGATAGATTTAACAACTATCACCGCATTATAGCTAGTCTTGATGAACAGCGTCATGCTCGACACTTTAGAGCATTAGACGAATAAGCTAACAAATTTAGTGTTAAAAAGAACAAGATAAGCATCAAATAAATAACTAAAAAGGGTACTCAATTGGATTCTGTTAAAATTGCTTTGCAATATATCTTACCTAAACATTTACTATCACGTCTTGTGGGTAAGCTTGCAGCTGCAGAAGCGGGAGCGATCACTACCGCAGGTATTAAATGGTTTATCAAACAGTATAAAATTGATATGTCAGAGGCGGCGCAAAGTGAGCCAGAAGCATACAAAACCTTTAATGCATTCTTTACTCGTGCATTAAAATCAGGCCTACGCCCAATTGTCGCTGACGAAAAAACTATGGCTCACCCTGTGGATGGCGCAGTCAGTCAATGTGGTCCAATTGAAGCAGGCAAGATTGTCCAAGCTAAGAACCATGATTACACCACACTTGCATTATTAGGTGGCCAACAAAAAGACGCTGAACGTTTTAATGGTGGTGACTTTGCCACTATCTATTTAGCACCTAAAGATTACCATCGCATCCACATGCCTATTACTGGTACTTTGTCGAAAATGACATACGTGCCTGGTGAACTATTTTCAGTTAACCCACTAACTGCGCAAAACGTGCCGGGCTTATTTGCTCGTAATGAACGTGTTGTCGCTATTTTTGAAACTGAAGTGGGTCCAATGGCAATGGTATTAGTCGGCGCCACTATCGTCGCTAGTATTGAAACTATTTGGGCAGGTACAGTAACCCCTCCTTGTGGTAAGCAAGTATTCACTTGGGATTACCCAACTGAAGGTGCTGAAGCACTTACACTTGAAAAAGGCGCTGAAATGGGGCGTTTCAAGTTAGGTTCAACAGTCGTCATGTTATTTGGACAAGATGCCATTGATACCTTTGCAGAAGGCGTTGAGCCGACTGAAACGACTCGTATGGGTCAAGCATTCGCTCACTTAAAGTAAAATAGTAACTATGCCTATCGGCATGATAAAAGCCCAGCGCCCTGAAGTATCAAATACTTCTGGGCTAATTCAGTTACATATTGCAGTGCTACTATTTGGTATTACTGCATTATTTTCAAAAATACTTCCCCTTAATGCATTAGATATCACCGTTCTTCGATGTACCATCGCATTTTTCGTTCTTGGATGTATTGTCAAAATTTCCCGTCAAGCATTGCTGCTATCTCAGCCCAAGCATTATTTTATTGCTCTTGGGTTAGGTATTTTAGTGAGTTTACATTGGGTGACCTACTTTGCCGCAATGCAGCTATCCTCTGTCGCCATCGGAATGATTGCTTTTTTTACCTATCCTGTCATGACCGTATTAGTTGAACCTCTCGTCAATAAAACTCATTTAAGGCTTATAGATTTACTCTCAGGTATCGCAGTGCTCACAGGGGTATTTATGCTTATTCCTGAACCCAATTTGGATAATGATGTCACCTTAGGTATTGCTGTAGGTGTGCTTTCGGCGGCTTTATTCACCGCACGTAATTTATTGCACAAAAAATACTTCTCACAATACAGCGGGCCACAAGCAATGTTCTATCAAACATTAGTCGCTGTGGTTATCTTGTCTCCTTTTTTAGAAGTCGAACTCACCTCAATAACAGTTGATATATGGTTAACCATAGCCATTTTAGGCGTATTTTTTACTGCTGCACCCCATGCATTATTTGCCTCCTCACTGCGTCAATTAAGCGCTAAAACCGCAAGTTTAGTCTCTTGCTTGCAGCCTTTTTACGGCACCGTTTTAGCCTTCTTACTGCTTAATGAACAAGTTAACCTTAATACCGTTATTGGCGGATTGATTATCTTGCTCACAGCAATATTCGAAACTCAGCAAAATCATAAAAAAAATACAGCGTAAACTCAGGTTTTTGTTACCATTGTATTAGTCTCTCACTAGCAATCATTCCCTATGTTCCGTATTGCGTTTTTTATTCTCAGCTTAATCTCCTTTTTTGCATCGGCTAACTCTCCTTTGCAACTTGATAAACGCTTGGGCTTATCTCAAGACACAAGTTCATCCCAAGTCGCTGACTTACCGAGTCAAATAGAGAATGTTAAGGCCAGTATTGAAAAACTCGACGCTGAAGAAGAGAGCTATCTTGAACTTGAAGCCAGTAGCAATGACACGATTCGAAAACTAACAGCTGCTATCCGTAAACCAATTGAAGACATCAATATCAATTCTGAAATCGATGTCGGCCAGCAAGCGTCAATGGCTTATTACCACCTGTCAGAAATAAAACAGTCTGAAAATGATCTCAGTGAGCAAATCGTTGAGCTTACTCGGCGTTTACAACAAATTCCAAGCTTATTAAGACAAGCAAAGGATGCATCTAACCAACACAAAAGAGCCAAGTTTGCCCCTGGTGATACCCCGCTTGGCCAATTGCACCTGCTCCAAGGGGATTTACTCGAACAAAGCATTGCCACATTAACCGCCGAGTTATCTAGCACGCCAAAACAGAAGCGAATAGCTCAACTACAGCTACAAGCCCTACGAATAGAACATACCCAACAAGAAAAATTAATTGAATCACTGAACAAGCAAAATAATCAAAATCGACAACAGCAAGCAGCCAATACCATTGCAAACAACATTATTGACGAGCAATTGCTGGCTGACACGTTAGCCCAACAAATCAGTCAAAAAAATCAACAATATGCTCAAGAGCTTATACGAATAACTGACGGCATTACTCAAGTCATCACTCAGCAAGAAAAAACTGAAAAACAGTATCAATCAATTACTTTGCAATTGGCCAATGTCGAAGAGCAAATTACTTGGGTTGAAACAAATTCAGCCTTCGGTGATAGATTTCTGCAAATGTTGCAGTCACTGCCAAAACCGCCTAACCAAGATGTCTTGTTAGCGGAAATAGCTGACTCTAGATTAATGCGTTATCAAGCTGAGCAACAAAAGGCGCTTAATAAGCAACAGCTCACCAATGAAGACTTTTTAAATAACACTCAAATAAAACTGCTGGAGTCACAGCAGAGTTTAATCGATCAACTGGTGCAAAATTATGACGTGTACCTTAATGAGCAAGCCAAGCTTCGTAACAGCTACGACCAGCTAAGTCGCATATATATTCGCCTAAAGAACACCCTAAACGAACATCTATTTTGGGTGCCTAATGCAGCAAGTATCTCTGGTTTGTGGTTGATTGACCTAAAAAATGCAATGGTATGGTTAACTCAAGCCCCACAAAGAGAAAAGTTAAAACAGGCATGGCAGACTCAAAACATATATTGGGCTTGGTGGGTCATTATCCTTATCCTATGCTTAATGGCGCAGGATTTATTAACACCTAAATATAATCGGTCAATTGAACATTACGGTCAAAATGTCGGTAACGTAACTCAAGATAAATTTATCTTTACCGCTAAAACGCTTGGCTTGAGCTTAATTTATTCATTAGTTAAACCTCTGCCATTACTGCTAGCAGGCTTTATCTTCTATAACTCTGAATTTAACTTTGTTCATGCCATTGGTGTAGGTATTCTCTCCATTGGCTGCTGTTACTGGATTTACCGATTTTTCGCCTTACTGTCACTTGATAATGGAATACTGATTAGCCACTTTAGGCGACCGCAACCTTTAGTTAAAAGGCTGCAAGAAAAAACCTTAAGGTTTATTTTTATCAGTTGGCCTCTCATTGGCATCATGGGGTTCAGTGAAGCAATTGATGCATCTTTAATTCGAAATAGTATTGGTCGAGGGGCATTCTTAGTCTTTACCATCACCTTGTTAATTCTTTACCGTGATATGTACACATTTATCAGTGATTTTCGTGCTGATTCTAATGACGGCAAAAATATGCAACTGTTAAACAAACTGACTTGGCTATTCCTGATCACGGTCCCTTGTACTTGCATCTTTTTAGCCATTACTGGTTATTACTTTAGTGCCTTCCAGGTGCTATTACAGCTGCAACTATCCTTACTACTCGGTTTAAGTTTTTTACTACTATATCAAATAATTAAACGCTGGATGTTAATAGAAAGAAGACTTATTGCTTTCGATCGTGCTAAAGCGCGTCGAGCTGAACGACTTGCGCAACGAGAGCGAGGTGAGCTAAATAATACTGCCGATGCTAATGAAAACTATGAAGAGCCAATCGTCGATCTGGAAACTATTGCGAGTCAATCACTCGGGTTAGTCCGCTCTTTATTAATCTTGGCTTTTTTCGGTAGTTTGCTGGCCTTAGTCTCACAAACTCATACTGCATTATTCTCATTTTTAGATGGCATCACAATGTGGAATACCCACTCTGTGGTGAATGGTATTGAGCAGCAAATCCCAATCACCTTAAAATCAATTTTGTTCTCTTTAACTATCGTTGGATTCTCGGCAATGATTGCCAAAAACCTTCCTGGTTTATTAGAGCTGACGATTTTGCAGCGTCTGGAATTAAACCCAGGTACAGGCTTTGCCATTACTACGGTAAGTAGTTACTTTGTCATATTTTTAGGGATGCTAATTGGGTTTTCAACTATTGGAGTTGAGTGGTCTAAATTACAGTGGTTAGTTGCTGCATTGTCAGTCGGGTTAGGTTTCGGCTTGCAAGAGATTTTTGCCAACTTTATTTCTGGTTTGATTATCCTATTTGAAAAGCCTATTAGGATAGGTGATACCGTCACTATTCGCGACTTAACGGGTACCGTTAGTAAAATTAAAATTCGCGCGACTACCATTGTCGATTGGGACAGAAAAGAAATCATTGTTCCTAATAAAGCCTTTATTACCGAGCAATTAGTTAACTGGTCTTTGTCTGATCCAATCACAAGAGTCATTGTTAGTGTATCCGTTCAACGTGATGCCGATCCGTCAAAAGTTGAGGCCTTACTTCATCAAGCTGTAAGAGAGTGTGATTTATCATTAAGCTTCCCTGAACCTGAAGTGTGGTTTGCTGGTTTTGGTCAACATACTCAAGATTACGAAGTGAGATCTTACGCTAAGGATATGAATGATCGCTGGCCATTAAGACACAATTTACATAAACGGATCTGTAAAAAATTAAAAGATAACCAAGTTGAACTGGCCTATCCACAAATGGAAATCCATATTAACAACGGTCAATCTCGTGATTTTAATCAAATAATTAAAGGTTAGTTAAATGCTGATTTTTGCACACCGCGGCGCAAGTGGTTATGAAGTTGAAAACACCTTAGCGGCAATGGAAAAAGCGTTAGCGCTCAACGTCCAAGCTATTGAGCTAGATGTATATAATATTGAAGGCGAGCTTTATGTATTTCATGATCGCCGCTTAGAAGGGAAAACTTCAGGCTTTGGGTTAACTCACCTGAGTACTCAAGATGAAATTAATCAGGTAACCATTAAGCAGCACTCTATTGCCACGCTTTGGCAAGTGATGGAGTTAATTAACGGCCGTTGCATCGTTAATATTGAGCTAAAGGGATATCACACCGCTGAACCTCTAGTGGCCATATACTCCAAACTGATCAGTGAGCTTAACTTTAATGAACAACAATTGCTCATTTCATCATTTAATCAACCTTACTTAGCTATTGTGAAGCAGCATCTCCCCCAAGCGAGAGTTGCCCCAATCTTAGCGGGTGTGCCATTACATTACGCTGAAGCTGTGTCTGCATTAAATGCCTACTCCATTCATGTCGACTTACATTTTGTCACCCATGAAATGGTCAAAGATGCCCATCAACGTGGGGCACAAATCTATGTCTATACTGTCGATAACCCCGAAGATATTCACGCGCTTAAAGGCCTAGGTGTGGACGGTATTTTTAGTAACTATCCAGATAAAGCCGCAGCTGCATTAATTGATTACCAAAGTGACGATAGTCATGAGAAGTGGTTCGGCTAAAGTTTTTATGAATTAGCTTTTACGAATTAGCTTTTACAAATTAGTTTTTACGAATTAGGTTTAGCGAATTAGTTTTAGTAAGTAAGCTTTAATGTATTCTGACATGGCAGTTTACCAAACTGCCAAATCATATTTGCCGCTTTATACTTGCCGATTTCGCTGTGCCCAAGCGCCAATGCCAAAAAAGATCCCTATCACGATAAGTAGCATCCACTGAGAGGGCATGGCTCTTAGCTGGCTGGCAAGCCATGGACTAATACTGACTATCGCAAGGCCATAACCAAAAGCATTCACCAGCACGAAGGCACAAGTTCTAATAAAAAAACCGCTACCAGACAATGTTCTTCTCAGCACTCGATTAATATCGGTAGCAAAAATAACGATGGTACAAGCAACTAAAGCTGTTGCAATCTCGCTCATCCAAGGGTGTAACATAGCGCCTAATTTCGATAAAAATGCTATGATTTGGTTCATTAATCCTACCTCTTTAATTTCGACAAACTGGAAATGCTTATGGCGCATAAATTACTGTTATTAACCCAAGAAAATAATAAATATCGTGAGTTATTAACCAGCCATAACTTACCAGAACTCATTATTTTAGGGGATGATCCTAGCAGTGTTTGTGAAGCTAACATTTGGTTTGCAGAGCCGCAACTGGCAGCTCCTCTTTTAAACTTAGGCAATGAACTGCAATGGTTACAATCGACTTTTGCAGGTGTAGACAAAATTACTGGTTCAAGGCAGCGCCGCGATTACAGCCTGACTAACATTAAAGGTATCTTTGGCCCTCTAATGAGTGAGTACTTATTTGGCTATTTACTCGCACATCAACGAGAACACGCTAAATATAAACAACAACAGCAACAGCAACATTGGGCTCCTGGTAGCTTTAGAACCCTCCAAGGGCAGCACCTACTGCTTCTAGGTACAGGTTCAATTGCCCAGCACATTGCTCAAACAGCTAAACACTTTGGCATGAAAGTCACTGGATTAAGTAAAACTGGAGCCAGTAAATCTTTCTTTGATCATGTTGATACAATTGATCGTTTAGCTGACTACTTACCCAAAGCGCATGCTGTTGCGAGTATTTTACCCAGCACATTAGACACTGAAAACATGCTAAACGAAACAATGCTAGCGCTATTGCCTGCTGAGTCTGTGTTATTCAACTTAGGTCGTGGCAATGTGCTCGACTTAGATGCGCTGGCTGAACAATTACTGCATCAGCCACAACAACACGCGGTATTAGATGTTTTCAATCAAGAGCCTTTACCGAGTGAACACGCAATTTGGCAATGCCCTAATGCGATCATCACTCCCCATATCGCCGCACCAAGTTTTCCAGAACAAGTCGTAGAAGTGTTTGTCGAAAACTACCACTTATGGTGTCAACAGCAACCACTTAACCACCAAGTCGATTTTATTAAAGGCTATTAACTTGCCATCAACAAGTACTCTTCAGAGCTCGTTATTACTGATTTTGTGAGCTAGTCAGCAGTTTGTAATAACCATTACTTTTCGATATTTGTCAGATTTGTTTAAAAAGTTATTAGCAATGAGAACTGTTTTCATTTACAATTGCGTTATTGTTGATTAGCTAGCATATTTAATTTTCAAACTCACTTAAATATGTCATCAAACTTTACGAAGAGGCTTTATGTACGTTTGTCTTTGTCACGGAATTACTGATACCCAAATCAGAGAAGCAGTAAGCAAGCATGGCGATAGCTCTTTAGCTGACGTTAAAAAACGCTTAGGTGTTGCTGATCAATGTGGTAAATGTTCACGTATGGCTACAAACATCATTAAAGCGCAAGTTGATGTTGAACCTAATTTCTACGAAGTCGCTTAATCTCTATCATATTTTTCAGTCGTTATTCTCGTAAAATATAAGCGTTAACTTCAAATCTAATTCATAAAAAATGCTGCCCTGAGGCAGCATTTTTTGTTTTAAAGCTTTTGACTAGTCACAATTACATTATTCGCTAGCTACATCTGATTCAAGCTCAGCGGCTTGTGAACCCTGCTCAATCTGAACACTATCGACACGCTGTAAGCCCCTTGGTAATTTAGCACCACGACGGCCTCTTTCACCGCGGTAATGTTCTAAGTCAGATGGTTTTAAGGTTAACTTACGTTTACCGGCCCACAGAGTGACTGACGCATCCTCAGGAATAATATCCAAATGAATAAGTAGTTCTTCACGACTTTTAGCACGTTCAGTCGGAATACCAATAATTTTATTGCCTTTACCTTTCGATAATTGCGGCAATGCATCCACATCAAATATCAGCATGCGGCCTTCATTGGTAATGGCAATAATCGATTGCGTTACCCCTTTATTGACCAGTTTAGGCATCAATGACTGCGCATTGGCAGGTAAACTCAGTAATGCTTTACCCGCTTTGTTACGGCTAATCATATCCGCGTATGAACCAATAAAACCGTAGCCGGCATCACTAGCAAGCAAGTAGCATTGGCTGTCGACGCCCAATAAGACGTGACGCATAACTGCTCCAGGGGATAAATTAAAGCGCGTGGTGATAGGTTCACCCTGACTTCTTGCCGAAGGTAAGGTATGCGTATCAGTCGCAAACGCCCGCCCAGTCGAGTCAATAAACACCGTTGGCTGGTTACTCTTGCCGCTGGCACTACAAAGGAAAGCATCGCCCGCTTTATAGTTCAGTCCTTCACCATCAACATCATGGCCTTTAGCGCAACGCACCCAACCTTTATCAGACAAGACTACAGTTACTGATTCTGCGGGTGTCAGTTCTTGCTCAGTTAATGCTTTAGATTCTACACGCTCAATAATTGGAGAGCGTCTGTCATCGCCAAATGTTTCACCATCTTGAATTAACTCTTTTTTCACTAAGGTCTTTAAACGACGCTCAGAGCCCAGAATTAATTCCAATTTATCACGTTCAGCAGCTAACTCTTCTTGCTCACCTTTAATCTTAAACTCTTCGAGCTTAGCTAAATGACGCAGTTTTAAGTCTAAAATCGCTTCAGCTTGTTTCTCTGACAACTCAAAGCGAGCCATTAACTCGGCTTTAGGCTCATCATGGAAACGAATGATTTCAATCACTTCATCAATATTCAAGAAGGCAATCATTAACGCATCAAGAATATGCAATCGAGCGAGCACTTTATCTAATCTGAACTGTAATCGGCGGGTAACCGTTGAGATACGATAAGTCAGCCACTCAGTGAGTAACTCTTTTAACCCTTTAACTTTAGGGCGGCCATCAAGGCCCAAAACGTTTAAGTTAACGCGAAAGCTTTTTTCTAAATCGGTTGTAGCAAACAAGTGTGCCATCAGTTGATCGCAATCAACTCGATTTGAACGAGGAACAACCACTAAACGAACAGGGTTTTCGTGGTCTGACTCATCACGTAAATCCGCTACCATCGGCAGCTTTTTCGCTTGCATTTGGTTGGCTATTTGCTCAAGAATTTTGCCACTACCTGCTTGATGTGGCAAAGCGGTAATCACCACTTCACCATTATCAATATCGTAAACAGCACGCATTTTTATTGAACCGCGACCTGTTTCGTAAATTTTAGCGATATCTTTATTGGGGGTAATGATCTCTGCGTATGTAGGATAATCAGGACCCGGGACAAACTCCATCAGGCGCTCTAATTCAGCTTTAGGATTCTCGAGTAACTCAACACAGGCTGATACTAATTCGCGCACGTTATGTGGCGGAATATCTGTAGCCATACCAACAGCAATACCGGTGATACCATTTAATAAAATGTGCGGCAAACGTGCAGGTAATGACTTAGGCTCTTTCATGGTGCCGTCAAAGTTAACGCCCCAATCTACAGTCCCTTGGCCCAACTCAGATAATAATACTTCTGAGAATTTTGATAGTTTTGCTTCGGTATAACGCATCGCAGCGAAGGATTTAGGATCATCTGGAGCACCCCAGTTTCCTTGACCATCTACCAAAGGGTAACGATATGAAAATGGCTGTGCCATTAATACCATTGCTTCGTAACACGCGCTGTCACCGTGTGGGTGGTATTTACCTAATACATCACCAACCGTACGGGCAGACTTCTTATGCTTTGATTGAGCCGATAAGCCCAGCTCACTCATGGCATAGATAATACGACGTTGAACAGGTTTTAAACCATCGCCAATATGTGGCAATGCACGGTCCATAATCACGTACATTGAATAGTTTAAATAAGCCTCTTCAGTAAAGCGGCGTAGAGGCATTTGCTCAACACCATCAAGGCTTAATTCAATCGCATCACTCATTATTTCTTATCCTGTGATTGTTCTGCCGCTTTGTAATACAAGCGGTATATATTGCCTTTTAAGTCATCAGAGATGAACATTGCTCCGTCTGGGGCATTTATCAGGTCATAAGGTCTGGCGACGGGAAATTCTCCGTCTAAAAAGCTTACCACTCTCTCACGTTTGGTTATTTCATCATTATCAAGCGTTAGCATGACAACTTGATAACCAATCTTGCTCGAGCGGTTCCAAGATCCATTTTCGGCTACAAAAAGTTGATTGTGGTAACGTTCTGGGAATTGTTTACCTTCGTAAAACAGTAAACTGGTAGGTTTAACGTGCGCAGGTAATTCAAATTGCGGCACTGACACATTTAAAGTATCAGGCTTTTTAAAAGCGGGTTCGGCGACATCAGTGCCATGTATGTATGGGAACCCGAAGTGACTGCCCTTCACATCAATACGGTTGATTTCATCTGCAGGCATATTATCGCCCATCCAATTACGCCCTTGATCGGCAAACCATAATTTGTCAGTCGTTGGCGACCAGTCAAAACCGATTACTCGACGTAAACCTGAAGCCACCTGCTCTGTATCACCCGTTTTAATATCAATCGCTAACAGGCTGCCAAACGGCGCTGGCGCTTCACAAACATTACACGGCGAACCAATCGAGAGATAAAGGCGACCATCTGGGCCGAACTCCATGCCGCGGGCATGTTTACGCTCAACACTCGGTAAGCCTGAATACACTTCTTTAGGTCTACCTGGGCGGCGAAGACGGTTTTCAACATCTTGATAGCGCAGAATGCGATCATCTTCAGCTACGTATAAATCGCCGTTATGAAAAGCGAGTGCTTCTGGGTATTCCAAACCTTTGCCTATCAAGTAGCGTTTATTCACTTGGCCGTCGTTATCAGTATCAACTAAGGCGTAGATTGTGCCGCTCTTTCTTGAGCCAACAAATAAGGTTCCTTGGCTACCGATTGCCATCTGTTTAGAGTCACCCAAATCAGAAGCATATAAAGTGAGTCCAAATCCTTTTGTAACAGTAATCATCATAGGATCGGCAGCAAACGCCTTAACTGCAACAAGCTGAGCTAGAGCTAATACAGACAGAGTTTTTAACACTGTTGAAATTTGCTTGATATCCATTTTAATTATTATTCTCGACATTATAATTATTCTTTGCCTTCCTCTTTCTGGCCAATATGCAATGTGCAATGTAATAGTACGGGTCTAACTACCCTGTTAGATCTCTGCTAAATCACCTTTAGACTCTAACCAGACTTTACGGTCTGGTGAGCGTTTTTTAGCTAATAACATATCCATTAATGCCATCGTATCGTCGTTGTCATCAATAGTAAGCTGTACTAGTCGACGAGTATTCGGATCCATGGTGGTTTCACGTAATTGCAATGGATTCATTTCACCCAATCCTTTAAATCGAGTGACCTGCACTTTGCCTTTTTTCTTTTCTGCAACAATTCTATCTAATATACCGTTTTTTTCGCCTTCATCTAGGGCATAAAAAACTTCTTTACCTAAATCAATCCGGAATAAAGGCGGCATTGCGATATAAACATGGCCTTTTTCTACTAACACGCGGTAGTGCTTCATAAACAATGCACACAATAACGTAGCAATATGCAATCCATCAGAATCGGCATCCGCTAAGATACAGATCTTGCCATAACGCAGTTCTGAAATATCTTCACTGTCTGGATCGCAGCCGATCGCCACCGAAATATCATGTACCTCTTGCGAGGCGAGCACTTGTGATGCATCCACTTCCCACGTATTTAAGATTTTACCACGTAGCGGCATAATAGCCTGAAACTCACGGTCACGGGCTTGTTTGGCACTACCACCAGCAGAGTCACCTTCCACTAAGAAAAGTTCGCCGCGCATTGGGTCTTGGCCACTACAGTCGGTTAACTTACCAGGTAATGCTGGCCCTGATGTCACTTTCTTACGGGCGACTTTTTTAGCCGCTTTTAAACGACGCTGTGCATTACTAATACACAGTTCAGCTAATTGCTCCGCTTGCTCTGTGTTGGAATTTAGCCAAAGAGAAAATGCATCTCTAACGATACCTGATACAAAGGCTGAACTTTGACGGCTCGATAGTTTCTCTTTTGTTTGTCCAGAAAACTGCGGATCTTGCATCTTAATCGATAAGATAAACGATGCTTTATCCCAAATATCGTCTGGCGATAACTTAATACCACGAGGAATAAGGTTTCTAAATTCACAAAACTCACGCATTGACTCTAATAAGCCCTGCCTAAATCCATTTACATGGGTTCCACCTAACGGCGTTGGGATCAAGTTTACATAACTTTCATAAATACTATCACCGCCTTCTGGCAGCCAAGTAATGGCCCATTCAGCCGCATCGGTCTTACCTGAAAACTCACCGATAAAAGGATCCTCTGGTAATAGAACGGATCCCTTCACAGCTTCTTTCAAATAATCTGTTAAACCGCTTTCGTAATACCACTCGTTAACTTCACCATTTTGCTTGTTGGTGAACTTAATGCGTAAACCAGGACACAACACTGCTTTAGCACGTAATTGATATAGCAACTTAGAAATTGAGAAATTGCCCGAGTCAAAATAGCTCGCATCTGGCCAAAAATGCACGCGTGTACCTGTGTTTCGTCTACCACAAGTGCCTGTCACATGCAGGTCTTCAACTTTGTCGCCATTCTCAAATGCGATTTCGTAAACTTGCGCATCACGACGAACACTAATCTCAACACGTGTCGACAAGGCATTTACAACTGAAATACCTACTCCGTGTAAACCACCAGAAAATTGGTAGCTGTCATTTGAAAACTTACCACCTGCGTGTAATTTAGTTAGGATAAGTTCAACACCGGGGATCCCTTCTTCAGGATGAATATCTACCGGCATACCACGACCATCATCGATAACTTCTAACGAGTTATCCGCATGTAGCACCACATCAATTTTTGTAGCATGACCGGCCAAAGCTTCATCGACGCTGTTATCAATGACTTCTTGACCTAAGTGGTTAGGTCGAGTGGTATCGGTGTACATACCAGGACGGCGTTTTACAGGGTCGAGTCCATTAAGAACCTCGATAGCATCAGAAGTGTATTGATTGGTCATAGTCCACACATTAGGTCAATTGTTAGCCCACATTATTGGGCCTTAATGAAACTGATTAAGAAATCTGTAAAAATTCACATATCTTATCTAGCTGATTTTTATAGCCAATAAAACTGTGGTCACCATTGGGCTCTAAATGCAGCTCACAACAATGATATTTGGATAACGCTTGACGATAATCTAACACTTCATCGCCAGTTTGCAAAAATACTAAGAAACGGTCGGGACGAAATATCACTTCAGTATCATACTCAGCCACATCTAACTTGTGTTGCGGCAATACTTGATAGTGCTCGTCAGTATAAGGGTTATATTGAGGCCCTAAAAACTCATCAAAAAGCTCAAATGGCTTTACCGCTGGATTAACTAAAACAGCTTTACCGCCATAGGTCTCAGCTAGATAACTCGCAAAATACCCACCTAAAGAAGAACCAATAAAACGTAATGGTTCACCTTCAGCTTTCGCGCGCTCTACAATACCACATAATAAGGCCATCGCTTCTTTTGGCGATGATGGTAATTGAGGTTGAATGAAGGGTAAATTCGGAAAACGGTGTTGAATATACTGAGCCGTTTCTATTGCTTTATCTGACTGAGGGGAACTATTAAATCCATGTATATAGAGAAGCATACTTCCTCTCGCGTTAAATAACCTGAAATGCTAAAGCATTAATAAAATCAGGCTAACACATGAATACCTAGCGTTTAATAACCACTAGCATCATTGTCTGGAGAGAATTTTTCCCCGGGCACCCGATAAACGTTTGTTTGAATGCTACCATTGCTTGCTAACTCCAGCAAACGATAGCCAGGTTGAAGTCCATCTAAAGCAAAATAGGATGATTTTGGTTTAAATTGTATGCAGGTGGATGGCGTGGCCATTAAATAAATCCCACCTTCAGCTTTTGGGTACTGAGTATCAATGGTTTGATGAACATGCCCCCAAAGCGCACCTTTGACTTGCGGGTATTGGCTAACACGCTTTAAAAACGCGTCACCATTACTCATACAGTGCTGATCAAGCCAACTACATTCAACCAAAATGGGATTATGGTGCATCACTAATAGCACATGCTTATTCGGTTCAGCTTTAATGGCAGCATCAATAAGCGCAAATTGTTGCTCTGCCATGTATCCGCCAGGCTTGCCACGTACTGTAGAATCCAACATTAAAATTTGCCATTCACCCGCTAGAATACGTTGCTGGCCAAATAAATGCGGCCCTTGCATATGTAAACTCATCAAGCGTGGATCATCATGATTACCAGGTAGGTAATGACAAGGAAGGTTTAACTCTGCAATTGTCGTGGAAAAGTGTTGATAAGACTGTGGAGAGTAATCTTGGCTTATGTCACCCGTAGCCAAAATCATGTCAGCAGGATATTCACTCGCGAGAAAAGTGTTTAACACCGCCTGAAAACTAGCAGCCGTATTCACACCTAACAGCTTTGATTCGGGATCAGCAAATAAGTGCGGGTCAGTAACTTGAATAAGTCGCACGACATCCGTATCAGCAATTGAATAAGACACTGGCTCTTTAAGCACTAATTAATCCCAACATAAATTAATTCAATGTTTTAGAGTGATGAAGAACAGACTTGCACAGGGCGACATCCAATCTTTAACAGCTCTTCTAGAAATGCATTAACTTGATACTTCTCATCCGTTTGATGCATATGTACATTTGGATAATCATACACTGCTTTTAACCGATAAATCTGTTGACTAGTTAACACTTCTGCTAATTGAGCATCATGATAGACTCGCACACTGGCTTTAGGTGTGATAAGGAAATCACTGTTAGGTAAATGACGTGTTATTTCAATTAATTGAGTATATTTTGTGTTCTCTAAAATAGTGACATCCAGTAAGCCAAATTGACCTTCTACAGTCCAAGAATCATTAACTTCAGCAACTTCAGGTAACCACTTTAAAATCAACGCATAATTACGCCCACACAATGCTAGGAAAGCACTGACATTAGGTTGATATTTATATTTAGTGGTTTGTGGCTTCAAAATAGTCTCACTTACTTCATTTCTATTTGTTACAGGTATCTGTTACAGGTATTGCTTACAGATGCCTTTCATTAAGTGTTCTAGTTTATTTTTTGAATTTACCGAGTATTAGCTTAGCTTGCCCAACAACGGCTAAGCTTGTCTTACTTTATCTAAGTTTAGTGCTAGCCACTGCAAACCAATAACAGTTGATGCATTATCTATTCGACCTGAATTGACCATCTCCATCGCAGCGTCAAAGCCAACAACATGCACTTTAATATCTTCATGTTCATAATCGAGTCCGTGAATACCTTCGGCTTTTGTGGCATCAACTTTGGCCCAATAAAAATGAAAACGCTCAGAGGAGCCACCTGGTGTTGCTAAATAACTATTGACCAAGTGCACTTCGCTGGCCTTCAAGCCAGTTTCTTCCATTAGCTCACGTTCTGCTACTTCGGCGGGCACTTCGCCGGCAGCAATCATACCTGCCACAAGCTCAAGAAGCCAAACAGAATTAGTCGTTGCTAATGCAGGTAATCTAATTTGTTCTATCAATACCACTTGGTGAGTGACGGGGTCATAAGGCAAAACAACGACGGCATTACCTCGCTCGAAAACTTCCCTTGTGACAACGTCACTCCAACCACCTGAAAATAACTTATGCTTGAATTTATATTCATCTAACTGAAAGAAACCTTTATATAAAGTTTTAGTGGAAATGACTTCAACATCGCTTTTTGCGTTAAACTGTTCTATTACTTCACTATCTTTCATATTTTTTCTTACAGTTAGTAAGCCCTTTGAAATATTTTATGCATTATTATATTCGTTAAGTGTTTAAACATGCGAATTTAAAAAAGTCTGTTACAACTTGAAAGTTGATATTTAGCTTAAAGATGATAGTCTTTTTATCATACACACTAGATACATAGCGGGATTGCACAAAGTTTTAGCTTGTTCACAATATGCTAAAGTAATCCTGCTTAAAATTTTAAATTGTGAACAAACAAGATCATCTTACCTCCCAAGCGGAGACTATGTCTAAAAAGGGCAGCAAATGAAATTTAAAATACGTTCTTTATACGCAGCACTAACACTAGCTGTTGCTGCACCAGCAGCAAATGCTGACGATTTATTGCAAATTTATCAGCAAGCGCTGACAAGCGATACCATCGTGCTACAAGCTCAGTCTCAACGTGATGCATTATACGAAACGATTGAAGAAAACCGCGCTCCCTTACTGCCTACCATCAGCGCTAACGTTGGCTACGCTAAAGCATGGAATGATCTTGATGATGGAAAACCAACAGAAAAACCAGATGGTTTTACTGGTGGAGTAACCCTAAACCAAGTTATTTATGATCACAGTGCATGGGTCGGTTTAGACTTAGCGGAAATGGCTGCATCACAAGCTGACTCAGCTTATGCATCTGCGCTGCAAGCATTAATCATTCGTGTAACCACAGCATATTTTGATGTATTAACGGCAAAAGACAACTATGAATTCCAAGGCGCAGAGAAACGCGCTATTGAACGTCAATTAGAGCAAACTAAACAACGCTTTGCAGTAGGTCTAACTGCAATTACCGACGTACATGAAGCTCAAGCGCAATACGATTTAGCTTCTGCAACTGAAATTTTGGCAGAAAACACCTTAGCCAACAGCTATGAAGCATTACGTGAAATCACAGGGATAGATCATAAAACGATTAATACTCTTGATACTAACCGTTTTTCAGCAGGAGCAGCCAACCCAACCAGCTCTTCAGAATGGTTAAAGATAGCTGAAACCAACAGCATCGACTTGATGACTCAGCGTATTGGACGTGATATTGCTAGCAAAACCATTGACTTGTTTAAAGCCGGGCACATGCCTTCGCTTAACTTAGGTGCTGGTTATACAAAAGGGTTTGAACAAAATCCAGGTTATGACTATGACAACGCCAACATTGCAGTGACATTGAGTGTACCAATATTTGAAGGTTTTAAAGTGTCATCGCAAGTTAAGCAAGCCCAGTTCCAATATGTTGAAGCAAGTGAAAAGCTTGAGCAAGTTCATCGTGGTGTGGTTAAAGATGTTCGTAACAACTTCAATAACGTTGGCGCATCAATCAGTTCAATCCGCGCTTATGAGCAATCAGTGATTTCATCTGAAAGTGCTTTAAAAGCAACTCAAGCAGGTTTTGAAGTGGGTACTCGTACTATCGTTGACGTATTAAACCGTACACGTGACTTATACGATTCAAAGCGTCAGCTGTCTGATGCACGTTATGGTTACATCAACTCAATCCTAGCGCTAAAACAAGCTGCAGGCACATTGAGTGAAGATGACATCATCTCTATCAACAACGGCTTAATCGCTCAGTAATGTTGATAAAATAACAAAAAACCGCCACAAGGCGGTTTTTTTATGTCTATAAATTCACTCATGAGAAAGTCAGTTCAGTTTCTGTGAATACCTCTTTAAATACTAAACCCTGCTGAGTGCTCGAATCCATAAACATCCAAGTTGAAATCACGGTAACGAATATCTTTAGCAGTATCTAATTCAACTGCAAAAAGTAACATCAACTCATGCTTGATGCTTGATGCTTGATGCTTGATGCTTGATGCTTGAACACGTCGTAAACACCTTAAGTTGAAATAACAACAACTAAAACAACAACTTAATATCCAGGCAATAATACCAATCAGCATAAGAATATGATCATTCTTACTGGTTAAAATCGCTTATAACTTCGTTAGAAATTTGGTAGTAATTGCAACTAGCTAGCTGCAATTCCAGCCTTGTTCTAAGCAATTTTTCCTACGCAATATCTGAACAGTTATTTATCCCAATTGGTATAAGATCAAAATTCAGCTACAAAAAAACCGCCACAAGGCGGTTTTTTATATCTATAACTAACTGATTAGAAAGTCAGTTCAACACCAGCAAAGGCACCAGTAAAGCTCATATTCTGTGTCGTGCTCGAGAAGTCATCAACATCAAAGTTGAAATCACGATAACCAACACGTATTGCGGTATCTAATGCTGTACCTTCAAACTTCCAACCAAGACCTGCGTTGTAATCGTAAACACTGGTTTCATCGACACCTAACATCACATCAGCAAAAGCATATAAACCAAGACCCGGAACACCTACTTCAGCGCTTGCATAAACCATAACGATACCACTATCGACGTCCACTTCTTCAGGATGACCTAGGTCTTGAACGCGCAATGAACCATGCATTTGCTTGTAAGCGGCACCTAAATCTAACGCCACTAAATCGTTATCAAGGATTTCGTAATAAAGCACAAAATCAGTGTTACTTAGGTCGTTATATACTGTTGTATCAGATTCAAACTGATGACCATTGAACATAAAGTTTGAGCCAACTTGACTACCCTTACCCTCTAAGCTGTTTTCACGAATTTTGATGTTTGGCACTATAGGAATTGGGTGCTCAATCGCAATCCAAAGGCTACCTTGAGATTTAGACTCATAGTTATAAGTTTGCGCTACACCATCATCGCTATTGAATGAACCACTGGTGTCAGCTTCCCAATAGTCACCACCAACTTTAAAACCAACAACTGTAGCTGCATGAGCAGAAGAAACGCTCAACATACCTAATAAGGCAGTGGCAAGAAGTGTCTTTTTCATCATTATCCCTGAGAGAGTAAGTTAGTTAAATCAATCACCGCGGCATTTGCACGGGATATATAGTTAGCCATTACCAACGAGTGATTGGCGACTAATCCAAATCCATCACCATTTAAAACCATTGGGCTCCAAACAGTTTGCTGAGTGGCTTCGAGTTCACGAATAATTTGTCGTAAACTCACTTCAGCATTTTTCTTTTCTAATACATCAGCGAAATCAACTTCGATAGCTTTCATGAAGTTTAATAAAGCCCAAGCAGAACCTCGGCTTTCATAAAGCACATCATCAATTTTCCACCAACTAGTTTTAATCTCTAAATCAGTCAATGAAGGTGTAGACTGTCTTGCAGTACTGTCACCCGCTAAATCAGTATTTAAACGATCTTGACCTACGCTGGCTGATAGCCGCTGTGACATGCTGCCCAAACGCTTTTGGACTTCTTTTAACCATTCATTCAGATTATCTGCACGGGCATAAAACTGCGCATTACTGTTTTCTGTATCGCTAATTTTAGCGCGATATAATTTCAGTAATTTGATCGCTTCACGGTACTCGCCTTCAGCACTTGGTACTAACCAACTCGTATGTTCAATGTTTAACTTTGAATGTGCGGCGAGTAAATCGGCATCAGCAGTTGATTGCGATTGTGAGCGACTAAACTCTTTACGCAAGATTAAGGCTAAGTCACGAGATTGCTCAAGTGCGCCAAATTCAAAGGCTGGCATATTATCCATTATTACTGATGGCGGCATAATATCATTGGATAACCATCCACCTGGTTTGTCCAATAGGGTTTCCATCGTCAAAATTAATGACGACGTCGTGGCATAACCAACAATTTCATCCCCGCGTTCATTTTGAAGTACATCAGGCTCGAGAATATCTGGCTCGATACTCCACCAAACTGCGATAAAATAACCAATTAACAAGATTATTCCTACGACTCCAAATACTTTATTCCGTGTCATTTGCATCAAAACAGCTCCTTAATGATGATGGTGATGATGATTACTTTCTTGGGTATCACTATTCGATCTTTTTTCTACTGCTAATTCGATAGCGAGGGTTTGACCATCTTTAAAGGTCAATACCAGTGGAACTTTATCGCCCATTGTAAGTGGCTTGGTTAATGATAGCAGCATAATATGATCACCTGATGGCTGCAGCGTTAATGTGCCATGAGATGGAATATCGAACCCCTCAACTTGGCGCATTTTAACCATGCCATTTTCTTCGACCAAGGTATGTAGTTGCGCCTCTTCAGCAACTGGCGTCGTCACAGAAACTAAAGTCACCGTATCATCGGAATGATTCATCAAGGTTAAATAAGCTGCGGTATTTGGCACACTTGCAGGCATCGCTCGAACATGCCCTTCAGTTAACATTATCCCCGCTGAAGCAGAAAAAGAAAATACACTTAATGCTAAAAAACTAAACAGTTGTTTGAATATTGCTTTCAATGTCATAAACTCCATTTACACCCTACTCGTGTCCATAAGGAAAACAACGAATGAGTCAGATTCAGGTTAAGGATGATCAAGGCGTACGTATTATCAGTTTCAATCGTCCTGAAAAACGTAATGCATTTAATCTTAAAATGTACCAACAGCTTACAGAATACCTGATCCAAGGTGAGGCCGACAACGACATTCGTACCTTTATGTTGCGCGGTGAAGGCAACTGCTTCACTTCAGGTAACGATATCGCAGATTTCCTTGCCAGTGGCGAGCTAAATGATACTCATCCTACGGTGCAATTTCTGCATTGCCTGCTAAATCTTAAAAAACCAATTGTAGCTGCAGTTTCTGGCGCAGCTGTAGGAATTGGTACAACCATGCTACTGCATTGCGACCTAGTTTATGCAGATAGTAGCGCCAAATTCCAGCTGCCTTTTGTTAATTTAGCCTTAGTTCCCGAGGCTGCATCAAGCTTGTTATTACCCTTAATTGTCGGCCAGCAAAAAGCGGCTGAATTAATTTTATTAGGCGAAAGCTTTAGCGCTAATACAGCAAGTGAACTTAACATTATCAATCGAGTGATTGAGCAGTCGGAATTAGATGGTTTTGTTTTAGCGCAAGCCAAAAAACTCGCAGCGCAACCACCACAATCTTTGCAAGCATCTAAAAAGCTACTGCGCTACAACCAGTCAGAAGTTAAACAACAAATGCTAGCGGAGTTAGACGTGTTTGGAGAAAGACTTAAAAGTGATGAAGCCAAAGCACGCTTCCAAGCTTTTTTAAATCGATAATCTTCTGCGTTTTCATTACTCACGTTAATGAAATAACGCTATGAGGCTTAGCAATAGGAAGAAGGTAACTGCACATTTAATAGTGCATGTTGAAGATAAAGATAAGAAGTAACAGCCTCTTCCTTGTGCGGCCCTGATGTTAGGGTATAAAAACTTACCCTAACATTAGTATTTTGTTTTTTGCAGACTCACTACAATGGCAGTCACAAAGTAAGCTATCAGCCCCATCGTCGGGTTCAGAAAAATTGCGATTAACGTTAGTACTCGAGTCCACATCACTGACCAGCCAAATTGCTTTGATACTGAGTGTGTTGTGCCACATATAATGCTTTTATCTGCTGTTAAAAACTTTTCAACATCGGACATGTTCATTTTGTTTCTCCAGCGAAATCTAAACCTGTCATCTCTTTAGAAATCGCATCGACACTTTTAAATTGGTACCACTGCAACCCGCATATCAATAGTGAACAAACTATAAAACTAACAACGGGAAGCAGAAGTAATGAGATTAATGGATCTGCTAAATGAAATATCATCATTAAATCCATAAATTAGTCCTCGTTGCTGGCTAATACTGAATCTGTCGTCGCTTCTTGCGTTGTTTCAGCTATCTCAAGTGAACTGTTTAACTCAAATACTTGCTCTGCAATTTGACTATGTAACGACAATACAATTTCTTGTTTTGCTGATTGCAGCATTTCAGTCGCTGTTTCACTAATGCGTGTTTCAAGCACATTGATCATATCGTTACTGTTCAAGTCATTTGCTTGTGCGCTAACACTTGCGGTAGCAAGTAATGCCACTAGAGCTACTTTTTTAAATACACTTTTAGCCGTTGAATTTGCGTTAGTGTTAGTCGTAGAAATTAAACCAGTTGTATTATTAGTTGAGTTAAACATGATGTCTTCCTTTTCAATTGTTGGGTACACCATGGTTATTACAAGCTGCGTGCCAAGTCTTTAAATTATTTTTAAGCACTGATTTTAAAGTAATTTTTACCATATCAAGATTTTTAGCTATAAAACCAAGTTGAGCGCTTTTTAAACTATTAGTATTTTTAACCACTAAAATAGTGAAATTAGCTAAAACTTAATTAGCCAAATACAGCACACAAAAAAAGCGCCATCACAGGGCGCTTTTTAAGGCCAAAAATGTCAAAACCAAGAGTATTGTTAAGCTTTGACTTCAGATCATTTTATAACGTCAGACATTATTATTGGGGTAAAAAGTGACATCAGCTGGCGGGCGACTCTGCTCCATTCTTGCAACGGCGTCCCATATCACTGACACTCCTGCTCCTGCTTTATGGGCATTCTCACTCAAATGTCGTCGCCAACCTCTAGAACCCGGTAAGCCTTGGAATAAGCCAATCATGTGACGAGTAATGTGGTTTAATCTGCCACCCTCTTTTAAATGCTGCTCAATATACGGCATCATTCGCTCAATCACTTGCTCACGAGTGATAACGGGCTTGTCTTCACCGTAAATCATTTGATCCACTTGCGCTAGAATGTAAGGGTTCTGATAAGCCTCACGTCCTATCATCACACCATCGAGCTGCTTAAGATGAGTTAATGAGTCCGCTAGCGTTTTAACCCCGCCATTAATACTGATATTCAAATCAGCATAATCACGCTTGAGTTGATAAACACGCTCATAGTTAAGTTCAGGTATTTCACGGTTCTCTTTCGGGCTTAAGCCTTGCAGCCAAGCCTTTCGAGCATGAACAATGAAAGTATCACACCCTACCGCTTTAACCGTATCCACAAAATCGGTAAGAAACTCATAACTGTCTTGCTCATCAATGCCAATACGGGTTTTCACCGTCACGGGAATATCCGCCACTTGCTTCATGGCATCAACACATTCAGCGACTAAAGCAGGTTCGGCCATCAAGCAAGCGCCAAAACGGCCATTCTGTACCCGATCAGACGGACAACCGACATTAAGGTTAATCTCATCATAGCCACGTTCAAATGCCAATTTGGCACACGTCGCTAAATCTTTTGGATTTGAGCCACCTAATTGCAGAGCAACAGGATGCTCTTCTTGGTTATAGGCTAAGTAATCACCTTGACCATGAATGATGGCACCTGTGGTGACCATTTCGGTATACAGCACAGTATTTGCCGACATCAATCTTGCAAAGTAGCGATAATGCCTATCAGTCCAATCAAGCATTGGTGCGATTGATAGTGCTCTATTCAGTGTTGTTGAAGCCAAAAAATTTACCTTATCGATGATTATCAGCGACTTAATGAACTTGATTTAAACTGCCAGTTTTTTCTACTTAAACAGCCAAAATTTCAGCCGCGCATTATATCACTATGCAGCTTTTAATGAAGATTGTTTATGATTAATTTCTAATCTTGCTATATAAGATATTAGATTAGAATGGTTGATTAACCATCACCCAAAACTGGCTTTCATCGCCACCCGTGACAAAGTCTCCACGAATGACAATATTCTCAACTTCAAAGCGAACGCTGGCGCCATAGGAGGTTTTCATATCTTTATGTAATGAATCGAGTGCAAATTCGTCAGTGACATTACCGGTCTCAAGTAATAACGCCCATTGCCACCAAGCTACATCATATAAATTAAACACTGGCAGGTTTTGCAGCGGTTGCCAGCGTGGAGTTACTCGGTACTCGACCGCATAATTCACTGCGCTTCTTCCGGTAAATTGTTTAGAGTCATAACCCCGTAGTCGGTCAAAACCACCTAACGACACACCGGCAAAACTCGGCGGTCTTTGATAGGTTTGACTGTCATGGTCAACGTCATTCCAAGATGGCGTATCTGCAATATAAAAGTTACTTGCTAGTACCTGTGCTTCAAACCATGAATTACTGCCTAGCGAAAAGAAGGCACTTTGCTCAAACTCCCACATTAACCAGTTCGGGTCATCATTGATTTCACTGCCACGAGTAATGGTTAAACTGGTTTCGCCACCCTGGGTACTATTATTGGCTGAATCACGGTTATCCCAATTAAGGGCAAATTCAAAACCGCGAGCTTCATCGGGCAGATAATCTAGCGCTTCTAATTCTCGGTATTTATTGAATGGTGTTAGGCTAAGTGTTGTAACACCTGACTCTAGTGGATTCCAATTGATGGCATTTTGTTTACGTGCAAGTGATGCCGCAGCTCCATTTGCGCCGCCGCCAATAGGCAATACGTACTTAATGTGTAACTTTGAAAACCCTTCGTCTCCCACACTGACAATACGTTCAGCATCGTTAGCTTGCTGAGCTCGAGGTAAGTAGTAAATGCCCTGTTCATAATGGCCGCGAAATAATTCAGCGCTAAATAACCATTGGTCTAGTTTTGGAATTTGGTAATTGTAAAAACCTGCGTATGTCAGCCAACTATCATTGGCAGAATACAAACCAATACCTAATGCTACCGCTTGAGCCTGTCCTGCATGTTTAACCAATCCTGCAGCGCCAAAGGTGGTACTGAGGGTTTCAGTTGAAAAAACAATCGGTACTGCGACAAACTCAGGATCATATTCTGGCGAACCTTTCTCTAACGACTCTTTTTCTAAAGACTCTTTCTGGGGTGACGATTGCTCAGATGAAGTAAGCTCAACTGCATCTTTTTCAGATGGGAGCTCAACTGAAACCACTGGGCCTTCGGATGCCACAGTTTGAATCATGGAAGTTTGATTAGGTTTAACTTGTGATGTAGTCGTTCCTGCAACGGCGCTCACACTCAATACTACGCAATAAATCATTATGGCTGATTTATACAACTGCACTCAACTTTCCTCTAACTTAACAACTCAATAAGTTTGATAAACTGGGTAAACCTACCTGCACTATGGCTGTAAATCGACAACCACCCGTGGGGTCAGTTTAGTCACCAATTCATAAGCAATCGTGCCAATATGCTCAGCGACTTCTTCAACAGCAAGGGCTTTACCCCACAGCTGTACTAAGTCACCGACACTGTCAGTTGCATCGGCACCTAAATCAACCGTTAGCATATCCATTGACACTCGCCCTACAACGGGAACTCGTCGGCCATTGAGCCATACAGGCGTGCCTTCAGGTGCATTACGTGGGTAGCCATCGCCATAGCCAATAGCAACAACACCGAGTTTAGTATCTTTAGTGGCAGTCCAATGAGCGCCATAACCAACACTTTGACCTGCTTTATGATCGCGAACGGCAATTAAATTAGATACTAACTCCATTGCAGGCACTAAACCGTGATGGCAGCCTTTATCCCCGTAAACAGGTGATACGCCATATAAAGCAATGCCAGGTCTTATCCAATCACATTGGCTTTGGGGCCAAAATAAGGTACCGGCTGAATTTGCCAGTGTTCTGTCGCCTGGTAAGTCTGCAATAAGTTGATTAAAGGTATCCATTTGCTGCTCGGTGAGGTTATTGTCAGGTTCATCGGCACATGCAAAGTGAGTCATTAAGTGAATCGGTTTTTTCACATTTGCACAGGCCACTAAACGTTGATAAACGTCATTAAACTGCTCAATGCTAAAACCAAGTCTGTGCATGCCAGAATCGACTTTAAGCCAAACAGTGATAGGAGCAGTTAAGTTTGATTGTTCGAGCATTTCAATTTGAGATTCATGATGAACGACAGTATCAATCTGATGTTTTACCAGTAAGGGTAAATCCGACTGACGAAAGCAGCCTTCAAGTAGCAGTAATTTAGCACTCACACCGCCTTCACGGAGTTGCAGTGCCTCTTCAAGCCTTGCTAAACCGAATCCGTCTGCATTTTCAATACATTGAGCCACATTGAGCAAACCATGGCCGTAACCATTGGCTTTAACGACTGCCATCACTTTACTGTTAGGCGCTATCTCTCTTAACCTTGCAAGGTTATCTTGTAAGGCTTGTTGGCTGATTTCTGCACGGGGAAACGGTTTCAAATAATTAACCTTACTTGGCAAACGGGCGCAGATAAAGCACCATGAAAAACTAAAAAATGAGCCTCTGTTTTTATAAACAGAGGCTTGTTTGATAATAGCAACTTGCTAACGAAAGTCTGTTTTATGAAACAGTATTAATCTTCGTCAAACATTTGCGTCCCAGAGTAATTATCAAACCGAGAAAACTGACCTTGGAAAGCTAATGGCACACGACCAATTGGACCGTTACGTTGCTTACCAATAATAATCTCTGCAACACCTTTTTGTTCAGAATCATCGTTATACACTTCGTCACGATAAATAAACATGATCAAATCGGCATCTTGCTCAATCGAGCCTGATTCACGCAAATCCGAGTTAACAGGTCGTTTATCTGCACGTTGTTCCAACGAACGGTTAAGCTGTGACAGAGCAATAACAGGAATTTCAAGCTCTTTCGCTAATGACTTTAACGAGCGAGAAATTTCGGCAATTTCTAAGGTACGGTTATCTTTTAATGACGGCACCTGCATTAGCTGTAAGTAATCAATCATGATCATCGATAGCCCACCATACTCACGCGCAATACGTCTAGCACGACTTCGTACTTCAGTTGGTGTTAAGCCTGAACCATCATCAATGTACATCTTGCCTTGTTCCAGCATGATCCCCATCGTTGACGACACGCGAGCCCAATCTTCATCATCAAGTTGACCGGTACGAATTTTGGTTTGATCCACTCGACCTAAAGACGCCAACATACGCATCATGATCTGTTCTGACGGCATCTCCAAACTGAAAATAAGCACTGGCTTGTCTTCGTTCATCGCTGCTTGTTCACACAAGTTCATCGCAAAGGTTGTTTTACCCATCGATGGACGTGCAGCCACAATCACCAAGTCACCCGATTGGAAGCCGGCGGTCATTTTATCAAGATCAGTAAAGCCACTTGATACACCTGTCACACCGTTATGGGGGTTATTGTATAATTGCTCAATTTTGTCGACGGTTTTTTCAAGAATCGACTTAATGCCTTCAGGACCTTCATTAGCATTGGCGCGAGATTCAGCAATTTTAAATACTTTGGTTTCAGCTAAATCAAGCAAGTCGCTCGAATTACGTCCTTCAGGGTTATAACCAGCATCGGCAATTTCATGAGCAACACCAATCATGTCACGAACAACTGCACGTTCACGTACAATGTCGGCATAAGATAAAATATTACCTGCACTAGGAGTGTTTTTAGCAATTTCCCCTAAGTAGGCAAAACCACCGGCATCTTCAAGTTGATCTTCAACTTCAAGGCGCTCTGAAACTGTGATCAAATCAATAGGCTGACCCGTTTCAACTAAACGGCTCATAGCCGCATAAATCATTCGGTGCGAACGAGAATAGAAATCTTCAGCCACGATAGCTTCTGAGACTCTGTCCCAAGCTTCGGCATCAAGCATTAAGCCACCTAAAACAGATTGCTCAGCTTCAATAGAATGAGGCGGTAATTTAAGCGCGTCGACTTGAGCGTCTCTTAACCTTTCCTTTGCCTTAAAAACACCTTTTTGTGACATTAAAACTCCCAATTCCCAACCTGTTTGTAAAATATGGTATAACACCGAGGTCATGCAAACATGTTGCGCAACAATTTGTGCAACATTGACCGCTGATGCAGACTAACAATAATAATATTTAAGGAAAGAACATGCGTATTGCACTCGTTGCAGCCCTTGTGCTGTCTTCCGGGCTAGCCCATTCCGATGAAGGCCAATGGCAACCCTATCAAATGCCTTCTATCGCAGATAAATTAGCTCAACGCGGCATCGAAATTCCTGCCAAACAACTTGCTGACTTAACCCAATATCCAATGAATGCTGTTGTCGGTCTCGGCTATTGTACCGCCAGTTTCGTCTCGCCCCAAGGGCTAGTTGTGACCAATCATCACTGTGCCTACCGAGCAATACAATATAACAGTAAAACTGAGCACAATTACCTAGAAGAAGGCTTTCTTGCGAACACTAAAGCAGAAGAACCTTCAGCAGGCCCTAACGAGCGATTATACATCACTGAAGCCGTAACGGATGTAACTAAAAGCGTTAATGCCAATTTAAGCGAAGAACCGTTAGCACGTTACGAAGATATCCAATCAAACCGCAAAGCATTAATTAAAGAGTGTGAAACGGATGAGAACTACCGCTGTTCAGTCAGTAGCTTCCATAACGGTTTAGAGTATTACTTGATTAAGCAGTTAATCATTCGTGATGTTCGCCTTGTTTATGCACCACCTGAAAGCGTCGGCGCATTTGGCGGCGACATCGATAACTACGAATACCCTCGCCACTCTGGTGACTTTACCTTTTTACGCGCATACGTTGGTAAAGACGGTAAACCAGCTGGCTACGCTGAAGACAATGTGCCTTTTGAGCCTAAAAGCTATTTAAAAATTAATGCCGATGGTGTTAAAGCGGGCGACGGTGTTTTTGCTGCAGGCTACCCAGGCTCAACGAGTCGTTACCGCCTGACCAGTGAATTAAAGTTTGCCAGCGATTGGATGTACCCAACGTACGCCAAACGCTACCAACTGCAAATCGATACCATTAACCAAATGGCCGCCGACAATAATACGATTGCGATTAAATATGCTGGTAGCTTAGCGTCAATGGCAAACCGCATGAAAAAGCTCAATGGATTATTAGATGGTTTCAAAGCCACTGATATTGTGGGTATCAAACAAGCACGCGAGAATGATTTCTTAGCTTGGCTTAAAAAAGATACTCAAGCGAACCAAAACTTAATCAGCGAACTTGAGCTGCTATTAGCTAAGCAGCAAAATCAAATTCAAACAGATTATTTCTTTAATAACGCCCAGTCGAGTTCACTGCTATCTGCGGCTAAAAAGCTTTACCGCTTAGCAAAAGAAAAGCAATTACCTGATGCAAAACGTGAGCAAGGTTTCCAAGAGCGTGACATGAAAATGTTCGCAGCGAACCTAAAACGTTTAGAGCGCAGCTTTGATGTATCCGTTGATAAAACGCTGTGGCTACAAGATTTAAATGCTTACATGGCTCAAAATCAACGAGTGGCTATCTTAGATGAAGCGCTAAACAAGATTTCTGATGCTGAAGCATTATCTGCAAAACTTGATGGCTACTATGCGTTAACTAACCTAACCGATAAAGAACAGCGTTTAGCTTGGATGGATAAAGATGCTGAAGCGTTTGAAACAAGTTCAGATCCATTTATTCGTTTAGCGGTTGCCCTGCACGATACTAATATGGCGCAGGAAAACACGGAGAAGTCATTAAAAGGGCAACTTTCAACAGCGCGTCCTGAGTACATGAAAGCCATCATTGCGTATTACAAAGCTAACGACTGGCCAGTGTACCCTGATGCAAACCGGACTCTACGTATTACCTACGGTATGGTTGATGGTTATCAATCTCGTGATGCACTTTATAAGCAACCTTTCACTCGCCTTGAAGGGATTGTCGGTAAGCATACTGGTGAAGAGCCATATAATGCACCGAAGAAGTTACTAGATGCTATCGCGACAAATGACTACGGCAAACATACTGTTGCGTCTGTATATCAAGATCCGCGTTCATGGATCTGCAGTTTGTTTTCTTGTTTAGATAAACCTGAAGAATTTAACTCAGTACCGGTTAACTTCTTATCAAGTGTTGATACCACAGGTGGTAACTCTGGCTCACCAGTATTTAATGGTAAAGGTGAAATGGTTGGTTTGAACTTTGATTCAACCTACGAAGCAATCACCAAAGACTGGTTCTTTAATCCAACGATCACTCGTGCAGTGCATGTGGACTTCCGCTACATACTTTGGATGATGGATAAAGTTGATCACGCTGATAACTTAATTCAAGAGTTAGATTTAGTGAGAAACTAATGTCTCGCTAATACAACATTCACAACATCCAAACAGCCTCGATTAAGTGATTAATCGGGGCTTTTTTATCTATACCAATCAGCATAAGAATATGATCATTCTTATTGGTTAAAATCGCTTATAACTTCGTTAGAAATTTTGTAGGTAGAGCAACTAGCTAGCTGCAATTCCAGTATTGTTCTAAGCGATTTTTCCTACGCAATATCTGATCACTTATTTATCCAGATTGGTATTAATCTTAAGTCAGACATAAATTTCAGGCATAAAAAAACACCGCCAATTGGCGGTGTTTTCTTTAAAGCAAATTGCTATTAGTCTTCTGCAACAACAGAAACTTTAACAACAGCTTTAACTTCAGTGTGAAGCTGAACTTCAACTTCGAAGTCACCTAAAGTGCGTAATGCACCTAAAGGTAGACGTACCTCAGCTTTAGCAAGCTCAACGCCAGCAGCAGTAACTGCATCAGCGATGTCGCGAGTACCAACTGAACCGAATAGTTTACCTTCGTCACCAGCTTTAGAAGCGATAACAACTGCGTCTAATGCAGCAAGCTTTTCAGCTCGTGCAGCACAAACACCTAATTCAGCAGCTAATTTAGCTTCTAATTCAGCGCGACGTGCTTCGAAAACTTTAACGTTTTCGTCATTAGCAACAACAGCTTTGCCTTGTGGCAAAAGGAAGTTACGTGCGTAACCGGCTTTAACTGAAACTTGGTCACCTAGGTTTCCAAGATTAGCGATTTTATCAAGCAGAATAACGTTCATTATCTAATTCCTCTGATTAATACTGCGATTACTGATGTAAATCAGTGTAAGGCAGTAGAGAAAGATAACGAGCACGCTTAATCGCGCGAGCTAGTTGGCGTTGATATTTAGCACTAGTACCAGTGATACGGCTAGGAACAATCTTACCGCTTTCTGTTACGTAGTTTTTTAAAGTAACGATATCTTTGTAATCAATTTCTGCAACACCTTCAGAGGTGAAACGACAGAACTTGCGACGACGGAAATAACGTGCCATGTTGACAGTCTCCTAAGTTTTCAATTCGACATTTTCGGCGTGCATAACCAATTTATTTTGGCCATTTCGTCCTTGCTGCATAGAGATAAACCCTTCAACTTGGACCTGCACGCCTGCTTTTAATTCTTCTGTAACGCTATTAAAACGTTGGCCACTTAATATGACTTGGATGAGGCAATAAACATTTCTCAACATCTGGCCTTCATACCGCTGCGCTTTGTGCTCTAACGTGATTACCTTATGTGGAATCCCGCTTGGGCTATCAAATCGCTTAGAACGAGTTATCGTTCCTGACAATACTAAGTGATTAATCACAGATTAATTATTCAGCAGATTCTTCAGCGCTTGCTTCAACTTCTTTTTCAGCAGCTGGTGCAGCAGTAGGAGCACGACGTGAATCACGCTCATCTTTTGCTTTAGCCATTGGAGAAGCTTCAGTAACAGCAGTTTTAGTGCGCATTACCATGTTACGCAGAACAGCGTCATTGAAACGGAAAGCTGTTTCTAACTCTTCGATAGACTCTGCAGTTGCTTCTACGTTCATAAGAACATAGTGAGCTTTATGTAGGTCTTGAATTGGGTAAGCCAATTGACGACGACCCCAATCTTCTAGACGGCTGATAGTACCGTTAGCATCAGTGATTACACTGCTGTAACGCTCGATCATACCTGGGACTTGTTCACTTTGATCTGGGTGAACCATAAATACGATTTCATAATGACGCATTTATTGCTCCTTACGGTTAATTAGCCTCACGTGTGGCTCAGTCAGACCAAGTTGGAGGCAAGGAACGAAATTAAATGACTGATTTGAGCGCGACATAGTACATAAACACAACACCAAACTCAAGTAATACTTTCACGTTCACCTTATTAGTTTTAAATACTCGAAATATTCATATATAGGCTTAATTTACTATGCAAAAATTCAATATAAAACTGAACAACTTATGCTTGCTCGTTAAGGTTTTTAATGACGGTTAGCTTTGCAGCCCACTCGATTACAGGTATTATGTCGCTTCATCCGAATTTCAGGCGTTCCTAATAACAATTCATAGAAAAGCGTAATGAAAAAAGTCATCATTTTTACTTCTACTTTGCTCGCTTCATCTTCAGCCTGGGCACTGGTTCCACCTGATTACAAAGAGCCACCAAGTGACTTTAATGCCGAAATTGAAGCTGGGATGCAATTAAACACTGGTAACAATGAGTCACAAAACTTTAATGGCCGAACTTATTTAAAGTACGATACAGATAAAGCCACACAAGAATTCACTTTCAAAGTCTATTACGCGGCAGATGAAGAATCGACCACTGCAGAAAAATATGATGTTTATGCTCAATCGAGTTACAAACTTGAAAGTGGTTATATTTTTGGCCGTGGGGAGTTCACTTGGGATGACTTTGGTAGTTATACCAAACTTTCGACAATATCGGCTGGTTATGGTTTTGATATTATCTCGAACTATCAAACAAAATTAAGTTTAGAGGTTGGTCCTGGTTTTCGTTATGACTTACCTAAAGCAACAGATTCTGATTTAAACCCAGACGCTAACCAAGACATTATTTTACGTACTGCGGCAAAGTACTCAGTAAAACTGCAAGAATACACGAGTCTTAATGCTGATTTAACCTCAGAAGTCGGTGAAGACAACAATACACTGACACTCGACTTAAGCTACAAGAATACTTTCCTACAGGACTGGGCTTTCAAGATTGGTGTCAACGTTAAGTACACCGCAGTGGTACCTGAAGACAGTTTTAAAACCGATACGATTACCACTTTTAATTTACTTTATACCTTCCAGTAATCAGCAGTTTTCAAACCTCATAAAACAAAAAACGGGCTCTAGGCCCGTTTTTAATATAAATCGCTTATCTGTTGATTGTGGCGTTAAGCTTTACGCTGACGTACAGCTTCAAACAAACAAATACCCGTTGCAACTGATACGTTTAAACTTGAAACACTACCTGCCATTGGGATCGAGACGATTGAATCGCAACTTTCGCGCGTCAAACGGCGTAACCCTTTATCTTCTGCACCCATAGCAATGGCCAAAGGACCTTTTAAGTCTGCTTGGTACAACTCACAATCAGCTTCACCTGCTGCACCAATAATCCACACCCCTTTTTGCTGAATGTGACGCATGGTGCGGGCAAGGTTAGTTACCTGAAATAATGGAATGGTTTCTGCCGCGCCGCAAGCCACTTTACTGACCGTGGCAGTTAAGCCAACTGAGTTATCCTTTGGTACGATAATCCCTTGAACACCAGCCGCATCCGCATTACGTAGACATGCGCCTAGGTTGTGAGGGTCAGTAACGCCATCAAGAATTAACAGAAATGGCAGCTCAGTTTTTTCAAGCAATGCATCTAAATCATTTTCAGTCAGGATTTTTGCAGGCTTTACTCGCGCCACAATACCTTGGTGTTGACTGCTTGCAGATTTTTCATCAAGCACTTTACGGCCCGAACGCTGCACAGATAC
This sequence comes from Shewanella olleyana, assembly GCF_023283825.1. Taxonomy (GTDB): domain Bacteria; phylum Pseudomonadota; class Gammaproteobacteria; order Enterobacterales; family Shewanellaceae; genus Shewanella; species Shewanella olleyana. Next base: position 102,529 of record NZ_JAKILD010000009.1, read on the forward strand.
ACCATATTGGTTTGCAGTGTTAATTAATGGCAGTACACGTTCATCTTCACGCCCCTGCACTACCCATAATTCAATCACACGCTCAGGTGCATTTCGTAGCAAAGCTTCAACAGCATGGATGCCAAAAATGATATCTTGTTTTTTCATTTACTTATTTTCTCTTACGCTTTGCTTTAGATGGTTTTTTCGCAGCTGTAGCCGCTGAGCTTTTTACAGGTTTTTTAGATGCCTTACCTGTGCTCTTTTTCTTAGCACTGGATTTAGAGCGCGGTTTTTTCGTGCTACTTGAGCCACGCTTAGTTCCGGCTTTTTCATCTTTACTATCACTGCTTGAACCCGACTGATTCGAACCTGCTTTACTTGAGCCTGCTTTGGCGCCTTCAAGGTTAGCCCTTTCACGTGCAGTTAACGGTTTACGATTCGACTTTTTACGGCTCTTACCGTGATCGCCGAGCATGATAAGATCTATTTGACGATCATCCAAGTTAACGGCAGCAACTTTTACACTGACTTCATCACCGACTTGATAGATGTTCTTGGTATTTTCACCAACCAAACGTTGACGCATTGGGTCAAACTGATAGTAATCACTCACTAAACTTGAAATATGCACTAAGCCATCGATGTAAAGATCTTTTAATCTCACAAACAAACCAAAGCTAGTCACAGAAGCAATAACCGCTTCAAAATCATCACCAACATGGTCTTGCATGTACTCACACTTAAGCCAGTCAGCTACATCACGAGTGGCTTCATCTGCGCGGCGTTCCGTTGTCGAACACTCTTCACCTAGCTTATCCAACTCTTCAAGATCGTAATGATAACCACCTTCAGGGGTCCACTTATCTTTAACATTGCCATCTTGTGCCGCTAATAAATAGCGGATCACACGGTGCAATACCAAGTCAGGATAGCGGCGAATAGGCGAAGTGAAATGCGAGTATTCAGTTAATGCTAAACCAAAGTGACCGTCATCATCAGGGCTATATACCGCTTGTCTCATTGAGCGCAGTAACATGATTTGAATCAATTCAGCATCAGGTCTGTCGGCAATTTTTAACATCACATCTTGGTAATCAGATGGTGTAGGTTCCTCACCACCGCCCATCGATAACCCGCGCTCTGCTAAAAACTCTTTAAAGTTAGCTAATTTGGTTTCCGATGGCGCTTCATGCACACGGTATAACACTTCACCTTTGTGCTTTTTAACAAATTTAGCCGAGGCAACGTTCGCTAAAATCATGCACTCTTCAATAATTTTATGCGCTTGGTTACGGCTACGAGGCACAATCGCTTCAATCTTACGTTGCTCATTGAATATGAACTGAGTTTCAACCGTTTCAAAAGCAATTGCACCACGTTCAGCTCGGCGCTCATTCAAGGTTAAGTACAAAGATTGTAAACATTGAAGATGCGGGAATAAGCTTTCGTGTTCAGGGGCGATTTCGCCACCTTCAAGCATTGCTGCTACTTGGGTATAAGTAAATCTTGCATGTGAATGCATCACTGCAGGATAAAACTTATAACCAGATAACTTACCCGCCGCTGAAATCGTCATTTCCGCAACCATACATAAACGGTCAACATGCGGATTTAGCGAACATAAACCATTAGAGATTTTTTCTGGCAGCATTGGGATTACTTGTGAAGGGAAATACACTGAGTTACCACGTGCGCGAGCTTCTTCATCTAATGCTGAATCCGTTCGCACATAATGGCTCACATCCGCAATCGCCACCCATAAACGCCAGCCGCCACTCGGTTTTGTTTCAGCGTAAACCGCATCATCAAAATCTCGGGCATCTTCACCATCAATGGTCACTAAAGGCAGGTGACGTAAATCAACACGGCCTTGCTTATCAGATTCAGGGACTTCGTCAGGAATGCGTTTAAGCTTTTTCTCAATAACTGAAGACCATTTGTGCGGTAAATCGTAATTGCGCAGTGCAATCTCAATTTCCATTCCCGGTGCCATGGTTTTACCAAGCACTTCAGTCACTTTTGCAGCCGCTTTAACAAAGCGGCCTGGTCGGCGAGTTAATTCAACCACCACAACATCGCCCGCACGGGCGCCATTGCTATCTTCTTTAGCAATTAAAATTTCTTGGGTGATACGTCTATCGTCTGCAATAACAAAAGCCATTCCAGCATCAACATGGTAGCGGCCAACTAATGGGGCGACTCTTTGTTGTACTAATCTGACAATACGCGCTTCACGACGTCCACGACGATCTGAGCCTGCTTTTTGCGCTAAGACTTTATCGCCATGAAAATACATCTGCATATCACGGTTATTAATAAATAGGTCATCGCCACCTTCATCAGATTTAAAAAATCCGAATCCGTCTCGGTGACCAATCACACTGCCTGAAAGTAAATCCATCTTTTCAGGTAAGCCATAACTATGGCCGCGGGTATAAACCAGTTGTCCATCACGTTCCATTGCACGCAAACGTCTTCTTAACGCTTCAAGATGATCTTCATCAACCATCTTTAATGCTGCTGCAATGTGTTCTCTAGTAACAGGTGATTTCTGAGCGCGTAAATACTCTAAGATGTATTCACGGCTAGGGATTGGGTTTTCGTACTTGTCTTGCTCTCTCTCAAAATGAGGATCGTTGATCATTCAATTTCCAAATAATTTACTCCAATGTTGGAGTCTTAGCGTTTAGTGCAGCTGCGGCTGCTGTGCTCGCGCGACTATACTTGCGGGCATCTTAGCGGCTAATTTCTGCAATAATGAAGTCGCTTTTTTCTGTGTGGCTTCATCATTAAATACGCTGTTATATAACCAATGGTAACCTAACTTGTAATCTACAGGACTACCATAACCTTCGCCAAATAGGCGAACTAACATTAATCGTGCTGGCACATCGCCATTAGCAGCAGCAGGCATCACATACTGCACGGCACGGTTTTTATCTTTGACTACCATTTTGCCGTGATAGTAATATTCGGCCAGTTTTAGCATCGCCTCAGCGCTACCTTGCTCTGCAGCAATTTGTAATTGTTTCATGCCTCTGGATGCATGCTGCGGCACACAAACACCATGATTAAGCATCTCGCCCCATAAGAATTGATACATGGGCTGCTTTAGCACTTCGGCTCTCGCTTCGATGTCTTGCACTAGCTGACAATCATCCGCTTTAACTTGCTGTAAATATTGATTCGTTCGGATCAATTTAAGTAATTGCTCATCATTATAAATATCTACTGAAGCCATTTCAGCAACAAGCATATAAGGAATAAAGCACAATACTAATAAACTTAAACGCAGCATAACGATTCTCAATGACACTTTAGTTACTCAATGCATCGGCATTATAGCTCAATTCTTGAGTATTAACTGCACAAACCACAATTATTCAACACAATAGAAAGTGGCAATAAATGTATTAGATAGGATAAAAATGACGAAAGTAACTGGAGGAAAGCAGTGAATGTTCGATTTAAATTTTCAATCTGAAAACGGTTTAACTACACAATAAAAAGGCCGCTAAGTTAGCGGCCTTAATTGTGTTAGTTAAATGGATTAACTAATACGATTGTTTCGTTTCTGTCAGGACCCGTTGAGATAACATCAACAGGAGCTTCAAGTAACTCTTCAATGCGTTTGATGTAATTTAGCGCTGCTTGTGGCAGTTGCTCAATTGACGTCGCACCGAATGTCGTCTCGCTCCAACCTGGCATAGTTTCGAAAACAGGTGTTACCTGCTCGTAACCTTCAGCCGCCAGAGGAGTGACTGTTTCAACAGACCCATCAGGGTACTGGTAACCAACACAAATCTTAACTTCTTCTAGACCATCTAGAACATCAAGTTTGGTTAGACAGAAGCCGCTTACACTGTTGATTTGAACTGCACGGCGCATTGCCACAGCATCTAACCAACCTGGACGACGTTTACGACCAGTGGTAGCACCAAACTCTTGGCCTTTATGACCTAAGTAGTCGCCAATCTCATTCTCAAGTTCAGTTGGGAATGGACCTGCACCTACGCGAGTGGTGTAAGCTTTCATGATACCTAACACATAATCCAAGTGACGAGGACCAAAACCAGAACCAGTAGCTACGCCACCTGCTGTAGTATTTGATGAAGTCACATATGGATATGTACCATGGTCGATATCAAGTAATGTACCTTGAGCACCTTCAAACAAGATTGGCTCACCCGCTTTACGGGCAGTATCAAGTAATTCAGTAACATCAGTACACATGCTCTTAAGATAATCAGCAATCGCCAATGCATCTTCGAGTGTTTTCTGATAATCAACAGCTTCACAATCATAATATTCGGTAAGCATGAAGTTGTGATATTTCATCACTTCTTTTAGCTTAACAGCGAAAAGTTCAGCATTGAACAAATCACCTACACGAAGACCACGACGAGAAATTTTATCTTCATAAGCTGGACCAATACCACGACCCGTTGTACCGATAGCTTGATTACCGCGCGCTTTTTCGCGAGCTACATCAAGAGCACAATGGAAAGGTAGAATTAGAGGACATGCTTCTGAAATAAGAAGACGTTCTTCGACAGGAACACCACGCTCTTTAAGCATGTTGATCTCTTTCATCAAAGCGTCAGGAGCTAGCACTACACCATTACCGATAATGCATTTCACATTGTCGCGTAAGATCCCTGATGGAATCAAATGAAGTACTGTTTTATCGCCGTCGATAACAAGAGTATGACCAGCATTGTGGCCGCCTTGATAACGAACTACATATTTTGCCTGTTCTGTTAAAAGGTCGACAATCTTACCTTTTCCTTCGTCACCCCATTGAGTGCCGAGTACTACTACGTTTTTGCCCATCGTCTGCTGCAAGGTTGCGGTATAAAGGCGAATTTTAACAGATTTTTGGGGGTGTATTGCAAGTATTTTATGCGAAAATTATTAATAGTACTATGCCAGCAGAGACCAGAGAACCACCTAACCTCCTGAGAACATTCTTTTTTTGTACAGAAATCTCGGCTAAATATTTTTTCCACTGCTCAGGAAATAACAAGGGACCAACGCCTTCTAAAACCAAAACCAAACCAATCGCAAACATCAATAGTTGAAAATCCATCATTCAATCCACAATTTTATATTATCCCAACAACAGAAAATAACGACACACAACAAAAGCAACATCATTATCACTTTATATCATAGCCGTATTTCAGTTCAAAAAGGCAATAAAAAACCCAGCATATAGCTGGGTTTTTTGAACTCTGAAAACGAATTAACGTTTTGAGAATTGTGGCTTACGACGTGCTTTACGTAGACCAACTTTCTTACGCTCAACTTTACGAGCATCACGGGTAACGAAACCAGCGCCACGTAAAGAAGGACGTAGAGCTTCGTCTAACTGAAGCAATGCACGAGTAATACCGTGACGAATTGCACCTGCTTGGCCAGTGGTTCCACCGCCTTTAACAGTTACATATATGTCAAGTTTGTCAGTCATTTCAACTAGCTCTAGTGGTTGACGAACAACCATACGAGCAGTTTCACGACCAAAATATACATCAAGTGGACGTTGGTTAACAACGATTTGACCACTACCTGCTTTAGCGAATACGCGAGCAGTTGATGTTTTACGACGGCCAGTGCCGTAGTACTGAGTTGCAGACATTAGCTTACTCCCGTATTAGATATCAAGAACTTGAGGTTGTTGTGCAGCATGGTTATGTTCAGTGCCAGCGTAAACTTTAAGTTTACGGAACATAGCACGGCCCAAAGGACCTTTTGGTAACATACCCTTAACTGCTTTCTCGATAATCATTTCAGGCTTATGATCTTGCAGCTTTTCAAAAGTAATCTGCTTAATACCACCGATGAAACCTGAATGTGAGTAGTAAACTTTGCCTTTAGCTTTGTTACCAGTCACTGTAACTTTATCAGCGTTAATAACGATGATGTAGTCACCAGTGTCAACATGAGGAGTATACTCTGGCTTGTGCTTACCGCGTAAACGAGTAGCAATTTCAGTAGCGATACGACCTAAAGTTTTACCTTCAGCATCAACGACGAACCAGTCACGTGTGACTGTTTCTGGTGTAGCAGTAAATGTAGTCTTCATTTTACAAAAACCCAATGTTTAAAATTCTGTCTCAATGCTGACTGCACATGCAATCAACACAATGACCATTTCAAAGCCCCTTCGAGCTGAAATTGGTTTAAATCGTCCACCCAAATCGGTGGAGTAACGAGGGCAGGTGGCGGATTATAGACAAAGCTGAGTTAAAAATCACCTAATTTTTTCATAAATATAAAAAAATCACCTCTGTGGGTGATTTCTCAATTTATTACTGTTTATAAGCTTAATAAAGGTGCGAGTGACTCAAACATCATGTTCAATTGTTGAACCGATTTATCACCTTCAAATTAGACGCCTCTATATACCCAAACAACCTGAAGATGCTCGATTTCAGCAAGAATTTACACGCGTTTAGGCAAGGCATTGATTGCGGGTAATGGTTATTCCCTTTTCAAAATCAATAACGCAGCATAAACGCGTGTAAAACTTGCCCTCAGGGAGTTTCACCGTGTTCCCACTACGTTGTTGCGCTAATTTATAAGGTACCTACATTACCGCATTAACGCGCCTAGTATTGAATACACGGTGAAGCTCTGAAACACGTATCTTCAAGTTGTTTGGGTATATATGTAGCTCTTTGTAATCTTCTCATCGATTATTGACTAGGGAAGATGCTCTAACGTGAGGTAATCGTGAGATTGCATTTCTATTAGCCTTGAGCGACAACGTCTAAATTCAAAACTCAGTAAACCGTCGGTATAAATATCTTCTAATGAGACTTCTGCTGAAATAATCAGTTTTACATTACGCTCATAAAATTCATCAACCATTGCCAGAAAGCGTCTCGCAATATCATCACCTGTAGTAGAAGACCCCATTTGCTCAAGCCCGCTAACTAATACGGTGTGATATAACCTAGCCACTTCCATATAATCACGCTGCGAACGAGGTCCGTCACACAAGTCTCTAAAGTTCGCTAATAAAACCCCTTGAGACTGCTGACGAATGCCGATTTCACGTCCTTCAATTTCAATAGCGCCAGTTAACACTTCTGACTCTGGTGCTAACTGACCAAAATAAGTGATTAAGTTAGCATCCGCTTGTTCATCTAACGGATAGTGGTATATCTCAGCTTGCTCAAGTGTGCGTAGACGGTAATCAATGCCTGAGTCGACATTTAAGATTTCACAGTGTTCATTGATTAATTTAATCGCAGGCAAAAAACGGGCGCGTTGTAAGCCGTTCTTATATAAGTCATCTGGAATAATGTTGGAGGTCGCGACTAGTGCCACACCTTCTTTAAATAAATATTGAAACAAAGTACCCAGTAACATGGCATCAGTAATGTCAGAGACAAAAAATTCATCAAAACAAATAATCTTGTATTGCTGCGCCATTTTCTTTGCAATGCTAATCAGAGGATCTTGAACCCCTTCCATTTCACCTAGGTCATGATGCAATTGATGCATAAAACGATGAAAGTGAGCACGTAGCTTTTTGTCCGTTGGCAGCGCATCATAAAAGGTATCCATGAGATAGGTCTTACCTCGCCCTACTCCGCCCCATAAATACAACCCTTGTACAGAAGCAGTGGATTGTTTCACACCAATCGCACCAAGGAGTTTGCTAAAGCCAGAAGGTTGAGTATCGGCTGCGATGACTTCTTCATAAACGCGTTGCAGTGATTTGACTGCTTGCTCTTGTGCCAAATCGTGAGCGAAACCATCACGGGTTAAATCTTGTTGATAATGCTGCCAAGGGCTTAACTGCGACACGAATACGACTCTCTTATGCTGCTGAAAATTCGAAGCAATCATAGCATGCAGCTACAATAGAGGTAACGCTTATAGCCACAAAAAATTAACCTTTGTTAATAAACGCTGAACTAATTGAAACTTCATCGACTCCGAGGTTATATATTTAGTGTATGTTTAACTGATTAATCTCATCTAAGGCGGCCGTTCAAGCGTATTGCCAGAGACATGATTTAATTTTCAAGGAGCAAGAATTAATGAAACCAAAATTAACTTTACTCTCAGCAGCTATTTTATCAGCCTCACTTTCTTTAATGCCGGCTTTATCTCAAGCAGCTATTCCCCATGCCGTAGAGGGGCAAGCATTACCAAGTCTTGCGCCCATGCTTGAAAGAACAACACCCGCAGTCGTTTCGGTTGCGGTTAGTGGCACTCAAACTTCAAAACAACAAATTCCAGATGTATTTAAATACTTTTTTGGTCCCAACGTTCCCCGAGAACAAGTGCAAGAACGTCCATTTAGAGGGTTAGGCTCTGGCGTAATCATTGATGCAAAAGAAGGTTACATCGTCACTAATAACCATGTGATTAATGGCGCTGATGAAATTAAAATTGGATTACATGACGGCCGTGAAATCGAAGCCAAATTGATTGGCTCCGATCCTGAATCAGATATTGCATTACTGCAAATTGAAGCTAAAAACTTAACGGCAATTAAACAGACTAACTCTGATGATATTCGTGTCGGTGACTTTGCTGTCGCCATTGGTAATCCATTTGGCCTTGGACAAACCGTAACTTCGGGAATTGTTAGTGCACTTGGTCGCAGCGGCCTTGGCATTGAAATGTTGGAAAACTTTATTCAAACCGATGCAGCGATTAATAGTGGTAACTCTGGCGGTGCACTGGTGAACTTAAATGGTGAACTAATAGGCATCAATACTGCAATCGTTGCCCCAAGTGGCGGTAACGTTGGGATTGGTTTTGCGATTCCAGCCAACATGGTTAATAACCTGATTAACCAGATTATTGAGCATGGCGAAGTCAAACGCGGTGTACTTGGTGTTACAGGACGTGATTTAGACAATGAACTGGCAAAAGCGTTTGGGTTAGAGACGCAACACGGCGGCTTTATTAGTGAAGTCATGCCAGACAGCGCCGCAGATAAGGCTGGATTAGAGGCTGGCGATATTATTGTCAGTGTTAATGGTAAGAAGATTAAAAACTTCCAAGAGCTTAGAGCCAAAGTGGCCACTATGGGCGCTGGCGCTAAAGTTGAAATTGGATTCATTCGAGATGGTGATAAAGAAACCACTGATGTCGTGCTAGGCGAGTCCACCTCAAGTAGCGGCGCGGGTGATGATGCTCTACATCCAATGCTGGAAGGAGCTCAGCTAAACAATACTCGTAAAGGTATCGAAATCACTGACGTTGCCCAAGGTTCACCTGCTGCCAGAAATGGTCTTGAAAAAGGCGATCTCATTGTCGGTTTAAACCGCAGCAAGGTAAATAACTTGAATAAACTTAGAGATGAATTAAAGAACCCTAAAGGCGCTGTGGCGTTAAAGATATTGCGTGATAACAAGCTGATGTATCTAGTATTGAGATAACAGCTTAATAACACTCAAATATTCAAACTGAAATTAAGCATCGTGATTTCTCATCTCGATGCTTAATTTTTTTAATCGTGATAATATATTTTATTAACTTTTCTAAAATAGCCGACCAATGAATTTCAAAAACACTATTCTGTATTTAAGCAAGGCTGTGGTATTTGGTTTGGTCATGGCTGCGGCATTCTTATTCGTTAATTCTATTACCAATAATAATAGCTTCAACAATGGTTTAACTGTTGCCCATCATAGTAATGAATTGTCATTTGCCAGTGCAGTTCGTCGAGCAGCCCCTGCTGTTGTTAATATTTACAGTCTAAGTTTAGATCAAAATAGTCCACTCAATTCAAGCTCACTACAAGGCCTTGGTTCTGGCGTTATAATGAGTAAAGAAGGCTATATTTTGACGAATTATCATGTCATAAAAAAAGCTGATGAAATTGTCGTTGCACTGCAAGATGGTAGAAAGTTTACTTCCGAAGTTGTCGGCTCTGATCAAATCACCGATTTAGCTGTACTTAAAATTGAAATAGTTGGCGATAACGTGCCTATTGTTCCCATTAACCTCAACAATCCAGCTCAAGTCGGCGATGTTGTCTTGGCGATTGGTAACCCATACAACTTAGGTCAAACTATCACCCAAGGGATCATCAGTGCAACAGGCCGCAATGGCTTAAGTTCTGGCTACCTCGACTTCTTGCAAACCGATGCTGCGATTAATGCCGGTAATTCAGGTGGCGCATTAATTGATACTAGTGGTGAGCTAATAGGCATCAATACTGCGGCATTCCAAATCGGCGCCGAAGGTGGTGGACATGGCATTAACTTCGCCATTCCCATTAAACTTGCCCATAGCATTATGGGGAAATTGATTACAAATGGACGTGTTATACGTGGAGCCTTGGGTATTTCTGGTGAGCCACTTAGTCCTGTTATGGCGCAGATCTTAAACTTACCCGATCTTAAAGGCGTACTAGTAACAGGTGTTGACCCAAGTGGCCCTGCAGCTAAAGCAACACTTCGCCCTCGTGATGTTATCATTCAATATGCAGATGAGAGTGTCCCCGGCGTTGAAATGTTAATGGACAGAATCGCAGAAACACCACCAGGCAATAAAGTCAGCATTACTATCATTCGTGAAGGTAAACCAATTGAGCTGCCGGTTGTTATTGGTGAGAAGCTAGCTGAAAATAGCTAACATACTAAGCATGTTTGCTCCCTTTTATCTTAATTCAGACATAAAAAAACCGCTCATAGGAGCGGTTTTTTTAATATTCTTCAAACAGCTTAACTCACACGAACCACTTTACCGCCTAAGCCAGCAAACTTATCTTCGATATGTTCATAACCGCGGTCTAAATGATATATACGATCTACAGTTGTGATCCCATCAGCCATTAAGCCTGCGATGACTAAGCTTGCAGAAGCTCGAAGATCGGTCGCCATGACTTGTGCACCATTCATACGCTCAATGCCCTTAATGATGCAAGTGTTACCCTCAAGCTCCATATCTGCGCCCATACGGCTTAGTTCAGGTACATGCATAAAACGATTTTCGAAAATCGTTTCAGTGACATGACTCGTCCCCTCAGCTAGCGCATTTAGCACACAGAACTGGGCTTGCATATCGGTTGGGAAAGCAGGATAAGGTGCTGTTTTAATATTGACAGCTGTTGGACGTTTGCCCTGCATATCAAGTTCTATCCAGTCATCACCCGTAGTGATTTTCGCCCCTGCATCTTCAAGCTTAGCTAAGACAGCTTCAAGTGAAGAAGGGTCTGCATCAACACAACGAATACTTCCGCGAGTCACTGCTGCTGCAACTAAAAATGAACCAGTTTCGATTCTGTCTGGCATCACTCGGTGTTCACAACCCGATAAACGTTCCACACCTTCAATGTGCAAGGTTGCAGTACCAACGCCTGAAATTTTAGCGCCCATCGCAATTAAGCAATGCGCTAAGTCATTAATTTCAGGTTCACGCGCCGCATTTTCAATAATGGTGACGCCATCAGCAAGTGTTGCAGCCATCAGTAGGTTTTCAGTCGCACCAACGCTGACCATATCCATAAAGATATGAGCGCCTTTAAGGCGACCATCGACTCGAGCTTTGATGTAACCTTCTTTCACTTCAATCTTAGCGCCCATTTGCTCTAAGCCTTGTAAGTGAAGGTTCACTGGACGTGCGCCAATAGCACAACCGCCAGGTAATGAAACATCTGCAGTGCCGAATCGAGCTAATAACGGGCCTAAGATTAAAATAGAGGCACGCATGGTTTTAACTAAGTCATAAGGCGCACAAAACTCATTTAAGTTTTGAGTCGAAATGCAATATTTGCTATCGCCTAACTCGGTGACTTCAGCGCCCAAACAACGTAATAGCTTACACGTGGTATTGACGTCACGAAGGCTCGGAACGTTAGACACGACAAAGTCAGTCTCAGCAAGCACACCTGCAAATAGAATCGGCAAAGCGGCATTTTTGGCACCCGAAATGGTGACATTTCCAGCAAGCGGCTGACTGGCTTGAATTGTTAATTTATCCACACTTACTCTCTGAATTACATATTAAATAGTTTTTCACGCTTCCACTGAGTCGGCGTAAAAGTTTTGATCGTCAGCGCGTGCAACTCACCACTAGCAATGTGCTCATTCAATGGTGCGTAAATCGTTTGTTGTTGCTTGACTTTGCTCATACCGTCAAAACATTCGCCTACGGCAACGACCTTATAATGACTGCCATCAGAAGTGACGTGTACTTCGTCTATAGTTAATGCGTCTAATAAAATTTGCTCGATTACTTTGCAATCCATGGAATTTGCTACCTTAAATTCAATGCTAGTTTTCTAGAAAAAAGGATTCTAAATCATATAACTCAATGAGTCTTTTTAGATGTTCACTCGGATTTACCAATATCCTTGGCTGAGTGTTGCTTTTACTGCAATTACCTAAACATATTAGCTCAAGTAAAAATGCGACGCCTGCGCTGTCGGCATACTCTAAAGCAGACAAGTCTAACACTTGAGTGCTGTCAGTAAACAACTGTTGTCTCTTAGGCCATAAATCTATGACCTCTGCTTGCCTTAGTTGCCCTTTAATTTCACAAATGTCAGCTTTTTGTAAAAACTCAATCACGCAGCATTTTCCTTATCCTGTTTGTAATTGATTTCTTGGTCCGTGCGCTCTTTAAGCATTTCAATCACCGAATCCACCCCTTTCTGACGAATTAAGTTAGAAACTTCAGACTGTTTTGACGCTAATAAACTGACCCCTTCAGCCACCAAATCAAATGCCTTCCAGCTATCATCTTTTAAACGTCTTGCTTTAAATATCACCTTAATCGGTGGGCGACCGTCTTCAATAATTTGCACATTGACATCAACAAACTTCTCATCAGTAAAGTCAGTCGCGGGTGAAAATTGGACTTTTTGATTGGTGTACTCAGTAAAAGCTTGAGCATACGTTGCGACTAAGTACCCCTCAAAAGCTTCAACAAAACGTTCACGTTGCTCTGGAGTCGTATCACGTAAGTATTGCCCCATAACCTTGTAGGCTGCATATTTATAGTCAACGTAGGGCATGAGTTCTTCACGAACAATGACTTTCAAATGGCCTAAATCGGCATCAATCAGAGCTTTATCTGTGTCAAAACGGTCAAAGGTTTTATTGGAAACTTGCTGAACTAATTTGAAAGGATCATGAGTATCAATCTCTTCTGCTGCCACTGTAGAAAAAGTAAATATACTTGCAGCAACAAAAATTAAGGTTTGCATAAACGGTTGTAATAACTTGCTCATATGTCTCTCCTATTAATCCTTTGAAGATACGCTATAAAGTAACTGTCCAATCAAATCTTCTAAAATAAGCGCAGAACGAGTGTCATGTACCCTATCGCCATCAGCTAGCATCGCAATATCATCGTCCATAAAACCTGGGGTTAACCCTAAAAATTGCTCACCTAATAGTCCTGAGGTTAAAATAGATAAACTACTGGTTTCAGGGAATTGATCATATTGTTTATCCATCGTCAACGTGACGACTGGCACTAGCTTTTTCATATCAAGCGTAATGTTAGATACTCGGCCTACCACAACACCACCGACTTTAACCGGCGAGCGCACTTTTAACCCACCGATATTGTTAAACTCGGCCTTTAAAGTATAAGTCTCTTGGTTCGATTTAAGTTCTACATTGGCAACGTTAAACACCAGCACACAGAATGCCAACAACCCTGTTAGCAAAAAGAGTCCTACCAATAATTCTACTTTCCTTGTCAACATATGCTTCAACCACTTAAATTAATGAATGCAAAAAATTACTGACCAAACATGATTGCTGTGAGCAAAAAGTCGAGTGCGAGTACCGCTAAACTTGCTTGAACAACTGTCGATGTCGTTGCCTTACTTATTCCTTCAGGATTAGGCGTCACCTCATAGCCACGATACAAGGCAATCCAAGTCACCACTATGCCAAATATAGTGCTCTTAATTAAACAGTTCACAATATCTTGGCGCCATTCAATTGAAGACTGCAGGATTGACCAAAAAGAACCGCTATCAATGCCTTTCCATTCAACGCCTACCAGATGACCACCTAAAATACCCACAAGACAGAACATCATGGTCAACAAAGGGACGCTGATCACCCCCGCCCAAAAGCGCGGCGCAATAACTTGTCTTAACGGATCAATCGCCATCATCTCTAAACTAGACAGCTGCTCTGTCGATTTCATTAAACCGATTTCAGCAGTCAATGCTGAGCCCGCACGACCTGCAAACAACAATGCCGTCACTACAGGGCCAAGTTCACGTAATAAACTTAGCGCAACCATTGGGCCTAAACTTTCAACTGTGCCAAAATCTGCTAATACCGTATAGCCTTGCAGCGCCAGTACCATGCCGATAAACAGTCCTGATACCACAATGATGACCATGGAGCGAACACCAAGCACATACATTTGTTTAATCAGTAACGGCAAGCCTTTTACAAAGTTGGGCACATTGATAATAGCGCCCCAAAGCATTAACCCTGCGCGGCCTAATCCTGCGACAACGTCTAATGCAGTACGGCCTAAATTGGTAATCTGATTAATTACGCCCACTTAACATCTCCTGTTGGTAATCTTCTGCAGGAAAATGAAATGGAACCGGCCCATCAGGTCTACCATTAATAAATTGTTCAATTTGCGGGTTTTTTGATGCTTGAAGCTCATCAGGCGTTCCTGATGCAATGACTTTCTTTTCTGCAATCACGTAAACATAGTCAGCGATACTCAGCACCGCATCAACATCATGTGAAACCACCACAGAGGTTAAATTTAACGTACTTGAAAGCTCACCAATTAATTTCACCAGCATGCCCATAGAAATAGGGTCTTGGCCTGCAAAAGGTTCGTCATAGAGGATCATTTCAGGTTCAAGGGCGATGGCACGGGCAAGTGCCGCACGGCGCTGCATCCCACCAGATAACTCATTGGGGTTCATTAACGCGGCGCCTCGTAAGCCAACCGCTTGTAGCTTCATCATCACCACTTTACGGATAATGCTTTCAGGTAAGCCAGAATGTTCACGTAGTGCAAATGCGACATTATCAAACACATTCATATCAGTGAATAATGCACCACTTTGAAATAACATGCTCATGCGTTTACGCAGCTCAAATAATTGCTGGCGCTTAAGTTGATGCACATTTTGACCGCTAAATAACACTTCACCGCTATCTGGAGTAAGTTGACCACCAATGAGCTTTAACAAGGTGGTTTTGCCTATCCCACTAGGGCCCATAATTGCTGTCACTTTACCTTTGGGAATATTTAGACAAATATCATCAAAAATGACGCGTGAACCACGACTGAATTTCATATGACGAATTTCAACCAAAGCTGGTGTTATGTTTACTAAACTTGAATCTGACATAGAGGAAATAATAGCCTTCCTGGCCCGTAAGATGTAGAACTGAATTGTACGAAATTGTGTAAGAACCTACAACAAATCAATCACCATGAGTTACAATTCACAACAATTATCGCATCAGCTCATATTTTTGTTAAAATTCTGCACAAATATCGCTATCAACACATTTTTTGGAACAACATGGTTTTTAATATTTTGATGCTAATCGCTGGCTTAGGCGTTTTAGTTTGGAGCGCCGACCGCTTCGTATATGGCGCGGCCGCTTTCGCTCGAAACCTAGGTCTACCGCCAATGTTGATTGGTTTAACGATTGTGGCAATGGGCAGTTCTGCACCAGAAATGTTTGTCGCAGCCACCGCATCGATGGAAGGCATGAGTGATACCGCTGTCGGTAATGTCCTAGGCTCTAACGTTGCCAATATCACTTTAATATTAGGTATAACTGCCTTACTCGGGGCGATTTCAGTCAGTTCACAGACCTTAAAACGTGAAATACCGTTAATGTTAGCCGCTACAGTGCTAGCAGGTTATTTGATCCATGATGGCATGCTCACCCGCGTTGATGGCGGCATTTTATTGGTCGCCTTTTTGGGATTAATGGGCTTCTTTATATGGCAAGCCATGAGAAATAAACAAATTGATCCATTATCTGACGAATCTGATGCAGAGATCCCTAAAAATGTACCCACATTACATGCTATTATCTGGATAATTGTAGGCATGATACTGTTACCGCTTTCAGCTGACTGGATGGTGACTGGCGCTGTCGGCATTGCCAAGACATTTGGACTGTCGGATTTAGTCATTGGTTTAACTATCATTGCTGTTGGAACAAGCTTACCAGAGCTCGCAGCTTGTATTGCAGGGGTACTTAAAAAAGAAGATGACCTCGCCATTGGTAACATTGTCGGGTCGAACTTATTTAATATTTTAGCGGTGTTGGCGATCCCAGGGCTGATAGCCCCTGGTGAAATAGATGCCCAAGCAAGTAGCCGTGATTTTTACATGGTGCTTGGTACCAGTACTGCACTAGTTGTTTTAGTATTATCCAGTGGCGCTAAAAAGCAGCTTACTCGCTGGCATGGCGCCATTTTATTAGTCGTCTTTATTGCGTACCAGATTGTCTTATTTCAATCTCAATAACGGGGCATAAAGACTTTTACCTCACCAAAGCTATTATTTAATTAGCTTTGGAACAGAGTGAGAGAGCTATGATAGATCAGAAACAATTGCGTCAATGGGGCCGTCAAGTCATTGATATTGAAAAGTCAGCTTTAGATAATCTATATCAATACGTTGACTCCGATGCATTTGGACAAGCTTGTGAACTTATTTTGCAATGTAAAGGTAAAGTGATTGTCATGGGTATGGGGAAATCAGGCCATATCGGCAATAAGATTTCTGCCACTCTTGCAAGCACAGGAACACCTGCGTTTTTTGTTCACCCTGGTGAAGCAAGCCATGGTGACTTAGGCGCATTGGATAAAAACGATATTATTCTCGCCATTTCAAACTCTGGCGAATCCAGTGAAATCCTCACCTTACTACCTGTGATTCAGCGCATGGGCGTACCCGTGATTGCCATAACAGGCAAACCTGAATCCAATATGGCGCGCTTATCTAAACTGCACCTTTGTATTGAAGTACCTGAAGAAGCTTGCCCATTAGGATTGGCACCTACATCAAGTACCACTGCGACACTGGTGATGGGTGATGCATTAGCGGTAGCATTGCTTCAAGCCAAAGGGTTCACCCGTGATGACTTTGCACTATCGCACCCTGGCGGCTCTTTAGGCCGTAAATTATTGTTAAAAGTGTCAGATGTTATGCATCAAGGCAATGATGTCCCACAAGTTAATAGCAAGGTTTGTATTACCGAGTCGTTATACGAAATCTCTAATAAAGGTTTAGGTATGACCGCTGTCACTGATGACAGTGGCAAACTCGTCGGTATCTTTACAGATGGCGATTTACGCCGAGTTATTGATGCAGAAAAAAATCTTCGTACTACAGCTATTGCTGATGTCATGTCGCCTAACTGTATAACAATTAGTGCCGATATTTTAGCAGCACAAGCGCTACAAATTATGGATGAGAAAAGCATTAACGGCTTAATTGTTGTTGATGGTAACCAACAACCTGTTGGCGCACTTAATATGCTAGACATGGTCAAAGCAGGAGTTATTTAATATGCTAGACATGGTCAAAGCAGGAGTTATTTAATATGTCAGAAGCACAAGTTCATCAAGGTTTATACGGCCCAGTTAGTGATGATGTATGGCAACGAGCTAAAAAAATTAAACTCCTTATCTGTGATGTCGACGGCGTATTTTCTGATGGCCGCATCTACTTAAGTAATGCAGGTGAAGAGCTTAAAGCATTTCATACCCGTGATGGTTATGGCGTACGTTCAATATTAACCAGTGGCATTAATGTTGCCGTGATCACAGGGCGTAAGTCAGCCATTGTAGAAAACCGCATGACCGCCTTAGGCGTAAGTCATATTTATCAGGGCGTAGACGATAAACTTACACCATTTAAAGACTTATTGAGCATTTATAATGTCACTGCTGATGAAGTTGCTTACATTGGTGATGATATGGTCGATTTACCCGTTATGAAAGAGGTAGGGTTAGCGGTTTGTGTTGCCGACGGTCACCCATTTGTAAAGCGCCATTGCCAAATGATTACCAGTATCAATGGCGGTAATGGTGCATTAAGAGAATTAACTGATTTACTATTAGTTAGCCAAGACAAGTTTGAATCGGCCCACGGAATGAGTATATGAGCCGCACCACACTCGCCATTTTAGCGTTTTTTGGTGCTGCATTAGTTTTGTACTGGCAAGTGCAAGTCAAACGCAGCCAGATAGAAGCAACCAAGCTTCCTGATCCTGCGCGCCCAGAGTTTATTGCCAACGATTTACGTAGCACCGAATTTAATGCCCAAGGTTTAGTACAAAGCCGTGTTTCAGCAAAACATATGGAGCACTTTCAGCAAACCAATGAAACCTTATTCACTGAACCAGTTTATTTGGTGTATCCAGAAAATGGTGAAGCTGAGTGGCAATTAACTGCTGATTTAGGCAAGCTTAATAAAGAGACTGGCAAAGTCGTGCTGCAAAATAATGTTATTATTGATGCAATAAACATCAATGAACCAGTACAATCTTTGACAACTACTATGCTAGCACTGGATTTGAACACCATGATCATGACATCTGATCGACAAATTTATGTGACTGGTCAAGATTTTAATATACAAGGCTTAGGCCTTTATGCTGATTTAAATGCCGAAGAATTAGAGCTTTTAAGTCAAGTAGAAGGAACGTATGAAGCAAAGTAACAACCTTACTGACTCACTACATCATCTTGCAAAGATGAGTCTAGTTGGAATAAGCCTAATTGGAATGACTAGCGTTAGCGCTAAAGAAGGCGATTTACAACAAGAGCTTAAAGTCGCCGCTGTAAGCCAAAAAGCAGACATTAAAAACAACCAAGTTATTTTCTTTGGGCCAGTAAATGTCACCCAAGGTACAATCAATATAAATGCCGACCAATTACGTGCATTTAGTGAAGAGTCCGGAAGCCAAAAAACCATGGTTGCTACTGGTAGCCCTGCCACTTTTTCTCAAGAATTGGACGATGGCCGTATTGGTACAGCGAGTGCCAATGAAATTAGATATGAACTTGCCACCAGTATTTTAACCTTAAAAGGTAACGCTAAACTTGATCAAGCGGGTAGCCAAGTTACAGGCAACTTAATTAGCTACAACATTGATAAACAACAGCTTATTGCAGAAAGCACTGGTAATGGTCAAGATCGTGTTATTACTATTTTTCAACCTGAAAACCACTCAGGTTTAAATGACTCTAAAGATAACTCAACTCAAATTGAAGATGTTCTAGTCGAGCCTAATGAGCCTGCGGTCGAACTAGAAGAGTCAGAAAACCAAATACAAGATCAAGCCACTTCAGCCAATGGTGAAGCTGAAACGGTTAAAGATGCAGTGATTGATGCGCAAGCTGATATGCCTGCAATTGAAGAGCCTGTATTAAATAAAAATATCCCTGCTACTGATGCATTACCTATCACACCAGCGCTAGAGCAAACTCAATAATGACGCAAATTACCTTAACTGCAGAAAACTTGGCGAAGAGCTACAAAAGCCGCCAAGTCGTTAAAAACGTAAGTTTGACAGTTAAAACAGGTCAAATCGTTGGGCTTTTGGGTCCTAATGGTGCAGGTAAAACCACCACGTTTTACATGGTTGTTGGGCTAGTGAAAAGTGATAAAGGCCGTATTTTAATTGATTCAGACGATCTTACAGCAGATCCAATGCATTTACGGGCTCGCAAAGGCATTGGATATTTACCTCAAGAAGCCAGTATTTTTCGTAAGCTGACCGTCCACGATAACATCATGGCCGTTTTACAAACCCGTAAAAGCTTAACGACTGAACAACGTATAGAAGAGCTAGAGCACTTATTAGAAGAGTTCAATATTACTCATATCCGCGATAGCCAAGGTATGGCTTTGTCAGGTGGTGAACGTCGACGTGTCGAAATCGCCAGAGCATTAGCCGCCAACCCTAAGTTCATTTTACTCGATGAACCTTTTGCTGGGGTAGATCCTATCTCCGTGATAGATATCAAGAAAATTATTCAACAATTAAAAAGTCGTGGTTTAGGCGTGTTAATTACTGACCACAATGTTCGTGAAACACTTGATGTATGTGAGCATGCGTATATTGTCAGTCACGGCGATTTAATCGCTGAAGGCACGCCTGCTGAAATCTTAGACAATCAGCAAGTCAGGTCAGTATACTTAGGTGAGCAATTCAAGCTATAGTTAGCATTCTTTAGTGCACTATATGGCATTTCGCGACCAGTATCAGTCCCACTTTTTAGCGCTATGTTCTAGACTCAACTTAAGCCAAGGTTCAGCTTAAGCCTAGAAGCAGTTTAAAAAGGTGCTAGACCCACAAAATTGTTAGTCGCGATGATGAAATTCAATTAGGGATAAGCGGTAAATGAAAGCCTCACTCCAACTTAAAATGGGTCAACACCTGACAATGACCCCTCAGTTGCAACAAGCCATTCGCTTATTGCAACTTTCCTCATTGGAGCTCCAGCAAGAAATTCAACAAGCACTAGACTCAAATCCACTCCTTGAGCTCGAAGATGAGTTTGCTAAAGCAAAAGAACCTGTAAAAGAGAACGCCCAGCAAACCGATACTGATTTTAGTGACAACAGCCAAGTTACCGTTGAAAAAGACACCTCAACGGTGGATACCACAGAATCATTGACCAAAGAGTCAATGCCTGAAGATCTTCCTATGGACACCACATGGGATGAAGTTTATACCGCCTCTCCTAGCTCAGGCTCTGGCGCAGTTGCTCGTGATGACGATATGCCCTTTCAAGGTGAAACCACCGAAGGCCTATATGAACATCTTGAGTGGCAAAAAAACCTTACCCCATTTTCAGAAAATGATTTGGTCATCGCAACTGCCATTATCGATGCAGTAGATGAACGTGGTTATTTAACTCAAACCACCGAAGATATTTTACAAGCTTTAGGTCTTGAAGATATTGAGCTCGACGAAGTTGAAGCCGTACTCAAACGAGTTCAGCATTTTGATCCTGTAGGCGTTGCAGCAAGAGATTTAAGTGAATGCTTAATGATCCAACTCGGGCAATACCCTGATGAGATCCCTTGCATCGACAATGTAAAATTGCTCATCGGTGAACACCTTGATTTAATTGCTGGCCGCGACTTTAGATTATTAATGCGTAAAACCAAGCTTAAAGAAGATGATTTACGCGAAGCTATTCAATTTATTCAAACGCTTAACCCGCGTCCGGGCTTACAAATTACGCCAATTAAAGATGAATATGTCATTCCTGATGTGACAGTGTTTAAAAAGAGTGGTCGTTGGGTCGTTGAATTAAATCCAGATAACATGCCTAAAATTGGTGTTAATCAGCAATATGCAGCTATGGCGAAAGGTTCTGCAAATCAGTCAGACAGCCAGTTTATTCGCGGCCATTTACAAGAAGCCAAATGGTTTATAAAAAGTATTGAAAGCCGCAACGAAACCTTATTAAAAGTGGCTAATTGCATTGTGCAATTCCAGCAAGGTTTCTTTGAGTTTGGTGAAGAAGCCATGAAACCAATGGTACTTAATGACATTGCAGAAGCCGTTGAGATGCATGAGTCGACTATTTCGCGTGTTACCACCCAAAAATACATGCACACCCCTCGCGGACTTTTTGAACTAAAATATTTCTTCTCTAGCCATGTTAGTACTGATGATGGTGGAGAATGTTCTTCTACTGCAATTCGAGCCTTTATTAAAAAGCTTGTTGCAGCAGAAAACCAGCAAAAGCCACTTAGCGATAGTA
Organism: Shewanella olleyana; assembly: GCF_023283825.1. Classification (GTDB taxonomy): domain Bacteria; phylum Pseudomonadota; class Gammaproteobacteria; order Enterobacterales; family Shewanellaceae; genus Shewanella; species Shewanella olleyana. The sequence goes on from NZ_JAKILD010000009.1 coordinate 124,240, forward strand.
AAATGGCGACGCTATTGGCAGAACAAGGGATTAATGTTGCTCGGCGTACAATCGCCAAATATCGTGAAGCAATGCTCATCCCTCCCTCAAACCAACGCAAAAGCTTGTAAGCCTTTGTTATTGGAGGATGATATATGCAAATTAACTTGACTGGGCACCATGTAGAAATTACTCAATCTTTACGAGAGTACGTACAAACTAAGTTTTCAAAGCTTGAACGACACTTCGAACAGATCAATAATGTTCATGTTGTGCTCAATGTTCAGAAGCTGCAACAAATTGCTGAAGCAAAATTACACCTCAAAGGAGGTGAAGTTTTTGCCATATCACAGAACGCAGATATGTATGTCGCAATTGACGCCCTGATAGACAAATTAGATCGTCAGGTAATTAAACACAAAGAGAAGTTAACTAAGCACTAACGATGGAACTTCGCACAATTCTGCAACCGGCGTGCACGACCTGCGCCACGCCGGGCAGTAAAAAAAAGGTATTGGAACTCATCAGCAATTTAATGGCTGCCCAATACCCAACCTTGTCATCACAGGCTATTTTTGAAAGTTTAATAGCCCGTGAGAAAATGGGTAGTACAGGTATAGGAAATGGCATTGCAATTCCGCATGGTCGATTAACTGATATCGAAGAACCGATAGCAATTTTGATCAAGTGTGAAGAAGGCATTGAGTTTGATGCTATCGACAAGAAACCCGTGGATATTTTATTTGCGCTGCTTGTTCCTTCAGATCAATGCCAACAGCATTTAAGTACGCTGTCGAGTATGGCTGAAAAACTGAGCGATAAATTAATCCTTAAGCGACTTCGAAAGAGTCATGACGCTACAGAACTTTATCAGGTTATTACTGCATGAAACTTGTCATCGTATCAGGACGATCAGGCTCAGGTAAATCCATTGCACTAAGGGTACTCGAAGATTTAGGTTATTATTGTGTTGATAACCTTCCTCTGCCTCTTATTGGTAGTTTACTTGAACAGCTCAAAGGTAATAACGAGCTTGTCGCCATCAGTGTCGACGTTCGTAATATCGAAGAGCAAGGCAAAGTGCTTCAAGAGCAAATCGCCTTACTATCTGACGATACGACCATCATTAGTTTATTCCTAAACTCCAATGATCAAGTTTTGCTTAAACGCTACAGTGAAACCCGCCGGTTACATCCGCTGTCTAAAAATCAAATCTCACTGCAAGAAGCCATTCAGCTTGAAGGTCGATTACTCGAACCAATAGCTAAAATGGTCGATCACTATATCGATACCTCTCAATTAACTATTTACGACTTGAGCGATCAAGTTAGACAAATATTAATGGGCAGTGTCGATAAAGAACTAGTGATCCACTTTGAATCTTTTGGCTTCAAACATGGTATGCCCGCAGAAGCTGACTTCATGTTCGACGTGCGCTTTTTACCAAACCCGCATTGGGAAATGGAATTAAGACCTTTAACAGGGCTTGATAAGCCAGTTCAAGACTTTTTAGGCAGACAACCTTTAGTTAATAAGTTCATTTGGCAAATTGAAAACCTATTTGAAACTTGGATGCCTCACCTTGAACGCAACAACCGCAGCTACTTAACCATCGCTATTGGTTGTACAGGTGGCCAGCATCGTTCAGTGTATATCGCCGATCAACTGACCAAACGCTTCAATAACAGCAAACATCAAGTCAGTGCCCGTCATAGAGAGCTTGATAAGTGAGCCAGCCTTTGAGCTTTTCTAAAGATATCACCATCAGTAACAAACTTGGTCTTCACGCCCGCGCAGCGACCAAACTTGCTATTCTAGCCACTGAATTCGAAGCAAGCATTACGCTTATCCAAGGTGAAAAACAGGCAAGCGCTGCCAGCGTTTTAGGTTTGTTAATGCTAGAAAGCGGTATTGGAAAAGTGATTACCGTAGAAGCACAAGGCCCTGATGCTCAGCAAGCATTAGATGCTGTGTGTAAATTGATCAATGATAAGTTTGACGAAGAAAGCTAACTCTTTTTGTTTGTATGCGCCGAGTATAATGATTGAATCTACAGCGGAGTTCCATTTCCACAACCAACAATCACCCGCTTCCCACGTCCTTTTCTTGTATAAATAAACCCAAATAACATCAACGTTAATGTTTCTAGGTTACACATCCAACTTGTTCTTGCAGTTAATTCTCTTCAAATTTGTTTTGTTCGCTATACTCATTAAAGTCTAACAAAAACCAATAAAACGCTTAATTTTTATGCAGTAACTTAGCGAGTAATAGAAACTGCTTCTCCCTTTCCACCCTGTTAAGTTAATATTGGCAATCGAATTTTTGAGGAGTGGCGAATGGGTATCGAAGTAATCGACAGCGAACTTACCGAACAACGCCTAAATCAGCTGACTCAAGCATTGGGCAGCGGTATGTTTGTCCATGTAAGAAACATGCTACATGATATGGCAGCATCAGATGTCGCCCTCATCCTTGAATCTTCTCCCCCTAAAACCCGCCAAGTGTTATGGCAGCTCATCGACCAAGAACAAGCCGGTGAAATTTTAGAAGAATTGGGTGAAGAGTTAAAAGATTCACTCATCAGCGGTATGACTCCTGAAAAAGTCGCTCAAGCAACTTCAGGCATGGACACCGATGACTTAGCTTATATCTTAAGAAGCCTTCCTGATGCGGTATACAAAAAAGTACTGCAATCAATGAGTAGCCAAGATCGTCATCGCGTCGAGCAAGCGCTCTCATATCCAGACGACACCGCTGGCAGTATCATGAATACCGATACAGTCACGCTCAGACCTGACGTTAATATTGATGTGGTACTTCGCTACCTTCGCCAGCGCGGTAATTTGCCTGACACCACAGATACCTTATATGTGGTAGATAAAAACGACCATGTACTCGGTGGTGTTCGATTAGCTGACTTGCTGACCTGTAATCCAAGTGAAACCATCCGTACCATCATGGATCCTGAGCTTGAAAGTATCCCCGTGGATATGCCCGACAATGAAGTAGCACAATTATTCGAACGCCATGACTGGATTTCTGCACCTGTTGTTGATGAAGAGCAAAAGCTGCTAGGACGTATCACCATTGATGATGTCGTTGATGTTATTCGTGAAGACGCCGAACACTCCATGATGGGGATGGCAGGTATGGATGATGACGAGGACACCTTCGGCCCAGTCATGAAAAGTACCGTCAGGCGTTCTCTATGGCTGACCATCAACTTATTTGCAGCTCTTCTTGCTGCATCAGTCAGTAATATGTTTGAGGGCACCTTAGAGCAGTTTGCAACTATTGCGATTTTAATGACAATTGTACCTAGCATGGGTGGCGTCGCAGGTAACCAAACCTTAGCATTGGTTATTCGTGGTATTGCATTAGGTCATATCGGCCAGAGTAACTCTCGCTGGCTTATCGGCAAGGAATTAGCCATTGGTTTCCTCAATGGTATTATGTGGTCGGTGCTGGTATTTTTTGCGGTATGGTTATGGAAAGATGACATGGCATTAGGTGGCCTCATTGGCGGCGCTATGCTGATCAACATGACAGTTGCAGGTTTAGCAGGCGCTAGCATTCCACTTATTCTCAAAAAGCTTAACATCGATCCTGCACTTGCGGGTGGAATGGTGCTGACAACGGTTACCGATGTAATAGGCTTGTTCGCTTTCTTAGGCCTAGCAACTATTTTCCTTATGTAAGCTGATTTGTCCTAATGTAATCCTTCATGCGCTTATGTCGCTACCATCAAATAAAAGCGACTTAAACCGCTCTGAAAAACTAAAAAATCCATGAACCTATCAAAGTTCATGGATTTTTTATTTGTAGTAAGCATTCGTAATGAATATCTGTAAATAGCAGCTGTAGTTAGCATCTGTAATTAGCACCTGCAGTTAGCATTTGTAATTAGCACCTGAAATTAGCATTTGTAATTAGCACCTGAAATTAGTCACTTTAAAACAAGCCACTACTTCCTATAAATCATCCAGCTCAATCAACTGCGACTTGTTTTCATCCGTTTAAGTCCGGTTACAAGTACCTTCAAATTTCTGACACATAGTTAGGATAAAATCATGGCTAAACTCATTGGTTAATATCTTTTACCAATTTAACTAAGATTTGCACCAAAAAAGAACTATCGCACCATTGTGGATCAACTCCATTTTTTAGAGTTAACACTTTAAAAAATTAAGTTATTGTTAATATTGAATAAAATATTTATTTTAAAATTGGCACAAGTATTCCATATAGATATATACCACCTTAGGGGTAGATTGATAATTGACCAATTTAGAGTAAATAGGACCTGTTTTATAACAGCAGATTAAAAGCAAAGAGTATGATGAAGGAGATAAGCATGAATCATTTAAAAGTCATTTTTGAGCAATGCCAGTATCAATGGAACTTCTTTAATCACCTCGGCTATAGCTGTTGGGATGTTGATAACAACATCAATAAAAAATAGTTCTTAATTACTTGGTTTATTTAATAACCTTTAAAGTTGATTTTGATTGTTAGCCGACATAAGCAGCGATTAAAAAGACAAATATTAGCAGTAATAAGCAGAGCAGTAGGTAGCGTTATGACAGCACTAAACAGAATATATTCAAGCGAACTTAAGCAGCAAGTGATCAAAGAAGTGCAGCAAGATAATCGTTTAATTTCAGATGTTGCTAAACGGTACAGTGTGTCAGCTAAAACCATTTACCAATGGGTAAGAAAAAAAGAGACCAAGCCTGCATCTAATGTGAACAAAAGTGCCATTACATCAGAAATAGCTCATTTACAACGTAAGTTGTCTCAGCTTAACCAGCAACTCGTTGCGATTAATGGTAATTAAAGAATTTAAAAGGTGAACTCAATTTACAAATTGGTTCACTAGCGGTTCAGACAAGATAAGTCGTGTTAACTTTCTACCCCCATCGGAAGTTAAGCAATCAAGAAATTTTTGATATCGGCTTTCTTGTCAATTTTATAATGAAGATTTGAATAAGTAAGTTTGTTATTTACCTCAAATCATCATTAGCGGTTCAGGCAAGATAAGTCGCTTTAGCTTTCGGCCCCCATCGGAAGTTAAGCAATCAAGAAATTTTTGATATCGGCTTTCTTGTCAATTTTATAATGAAGATTTGAATAAATAAGTTTGTTATTTACCTCAAATCATCATTAGCGGTTCAGGCAAGATAAGTCGCTTTAGCTTTCGGCCCCCATCGGAAGTTAAGCAATCAAGAAATTTTTGATAGCGTCTTTCTTGTCAATTTTATAGTGAAGATTTGAGCAGTTAAGTAAGTAGTTTGTCTCAACTCATCATTAGCGGTTCAGGCAAGATAAGTCGCTTTAGCTTTCGTCCCCCAGCGAGAGTTAAGCAGTCAAGTTAGTTATTGATAGCGATTTTTCTTGTCAATTTTATGGTGAAGGTTTGAACAAGTAGGTGAGTGATTTGTTCAAATTATCATTAGCGGTTCAGGCAAGATAAGTCGTTTTAGCTTTCGGCCCCCATCGGAAGTTAAGCAGTCAAGATAGTTATTGATAGCGATTTTTCTTGTCAATTTTATAGTGAAGGTTTGAACAAGTAGGTGAGTGATTTGTTCAAATTATCATTAGCGGTTCAGGCAAGACTAGTCGCTTTAACTTTCGTCCCCCATCGAGAGTTAAGCAGTCAAGTTAGTTATTGATAGCGATTTTTCTTGTCAATTTTATTGTGACTCATTGGCCACTAAGTTAAGCGAGTTGGTCCGAAAGTCATAAGCAGTTCCGGCAAGATAGGTTGTTTTAAAATTAATTTTCGGTCCCCAGCGAAACTTAATGAAATCACAACTCTTCTTGTCAACTTATTAGGCTGAACTTAATGGTATAGGCATTAAGTTCATGCTTAACGTGTTACGACAAACTTACTTGACTTCTCATAGGCGAAAAGCGTTTGGGAAGGATAATAAAATATAAGTACAAGTAAGTTTGTCAGTTCATTCTTAATAATTGCTGTTGTTACCCCCATAAAACAACTGCGGCTATTTTGAAGTACGTTACAGGGAATAAAAATAATAATATGTAACGATAAAATGTCGGAAGACAATGCAACAACAAAAGCCCTAATGAAATGGATTCATTAGGGCTTTTACCTTTCTAGATTGGCGTTTGAGATCGTTTTTAAATAACGTTTACAACTGTGACTTATAACTATGGCTTAGCTTCTAGAGCAAAATACCGCTCTGTAGACCAATCAAAGTAATACTCTTTACCATCCCACTCATAAAGCGTTTGCCCATCGCGTTGTATCACTCGAGCATTTTCAGGTAACTGAGTCAGTCCTTTAGCATATTGAATACTGGTTGTTGTCCGTTTAGGTGGCTCAACTTGGGTCACAGGCTCAACATAATTAGATCTCGGGGCTGAATTGTTCATATATTGATTGCGATAGTGGCGATCGTAATAATCGTATCGATATGGATAACGCCAACCATTTCCCCATCTGCTACTTCCCCAACCACCATAGCCCCAGCGGTTATGCCAACGATTGTTCCAGCCACTACTCCAACCGATCCCCACACTAGGCCCCCAGTAGTTGTTATAATCTACTCCCCATCTAACTGATGAACCTGAATGACGGGTATATCGATCGCTTCCATGTCGACCTGACGAATATGAGCCAGAGTGCTGTTGCTTCTCACCTGCAGTTAAATTAGCTATTTGATGAGTGCTATACACTTCAGCATTAAGGCTCGGGGCATAAACGCCAAGTAGAGTCGTCGCTAGCAAAATCACTGGCAGAGGGTGGCCTAATTGTTGAAGCTTGCAGCCATTCTCTTCGCGACCAAATGATACGAATAAACTGGAGACATACTCGAAGAGTTGAAGATGAAAAGGATTTCGATGAACTAATGCTTTCATAGAATCACTCCTTGGTAAAACTATCATTATTTACTTATGGTACTTGCTCATGGCTAATGACTTTTAGTTAATTGCAAATAGCCAAATGCCAATAGTAACGGGTTGATAGTAATGTGCTAATACTTAATTGCTAATACTTAATTGCTAATACTTACTTGATAATAGTTAGGTGCTTAGACTGTTTAACTAGAGTCAAAAAGCAAAACTAAAGATACTGATAAACGTCGCTCATTTCAGTTTACCTCAAAATGCTGCTTAACAAATAATCTTGGCTTAACCCAATATTATAAAAATGCTATAGTGCGCCTCAAAGAGCTTTCAATAAACGAGTGAATAAGCCATGAGTTTTAAGGATTTACGTAGCTTCATCGATCACCTAGAAACCAACGGTGAACTGAAACGTATTAGTTATCCTGTTGATCCCAATTTGGAAATGACAGAGATTGCCGATCGTGTATTACGTTCAGGCGGTCCAGCCCTACTTTTCGAAAACCCAACAGACAACAGTATGCCTGTGTTAGTCAACCTATTTGGCACCCCAAAACGAGTTGCCATGGCACTAGGTAAAGAAGACCCATTGGCGCTACGTGAAGTCGGTGAATTACTTGCTTTCCTTAAAGAGCCTGAGCCTCCAAGCGGCTTTAAAGATGCTATTGCGAAAATCCCTAAATTCAAGCAAGCCTTGAATATGCCACCTAAAACCGTGCGTAACCCTCCATGTCAGGAAGTAGTTATTACCGGTGATGATGTTGATTTAACCAAATTACCAGTGCAGCATTGCTGGCCTGGCGATATAGCACCATTAGTGACTTGGGGACTCACCATCACTAAAGGTCCTCGCCAAAAACGCCAAAACTTAGGTATTTACCGTCAGCAATTACTGGGTAAAAACAAGCTGATTATGCGCTGGCTTGACCATCGCGGCGGCGCATTAGATTTTAAAGATTTTAAAGAAAAGCACCCCGGTGAACGCTACCCCGTTGTTGTGGCACTGGGCGCTGATCCTGTCACCATTTTAGGCGCAGTTACCCCTGTACCAGACTCAATGAGTGAATATGCATTTGCGGGTTTACTTCGTGGCGAGCGAACTGAAGTCTGTAAAGCCTTAAGTTGTGACTTAGAAGTACCCGCCACCAGCGAAATCATTTTAGAGGGTTATATTGACCCAGAAGAAATGGCTGAAGAAGGGCCTTATGGTGATCACACTGGTTACTATAATGAAACCGACAAATTCCCAGTCTTTACCGTCACCCATATGACCCAACGTAAAGATGCCATTTATCACAGCACCTACACAGGCCGTCCACCTGACGAGCCAGCTATGTTGGGTGTTGCACTTAATGAAGTCTTCGTACCCATTTTACGTAAGCAGTACCCTGAGATCATCGACTTCTACTTGCCGCCAGAAGGCTGTTCGTACCGTATGGCAGTGATTTCAATTCGTAAGCAATATGCAGGTCATGCTAAACGAGTAATGATGGGCGCATGGTCGTTCTTACGCCAGTTTATGTATACCAAGTTTATTATCATTGTTGACGAGGATGTAAATTGCCGCGACTGGCAAGATGTCATTTGGGCTATCACTACCCGTATGGATCCAACCCGTGACACAGTAATGGTAGATAACACCCCTATCGATTACCTTGATTTCGCCTCTCCTATTGCTGGTTTAGGCTCAAAAATGGGTTTAGATGCCACTAACAAATGGCCAGGAGAAACCGACAGAGAATGGGGAACGCCAATTGTGATGGACCCCAAAGTGAAAGAAAAGATTGATCATATTTGGGAAGAATTAGGTATTGACGATGCTCCAACGCTATAATGGTGATCTATATCACACTAGCTCAACCTAGAGCCTACATATAAAAAGAAAATAACCCTTCTTAGAAAGGGCCACAAAGGACGTTAGATGAACACCATTCGCTGTAAAGTTGAAAAAGTCACCGCGTTTAATGACGCAGTTTTTCAGGTATTTCTTAAACCTGAAGCGGCTTTTGAGTTCCAAGCTGGGCAATACTTATCAATCGTGATGGGAGAAAAAGACAAACGTCCTTTCTCGATCGCATCGGCTCCTAATGCAGAAATCATTGAGCTTCATATTGGCGCTGCAGTTTCAGAAAGTTATCCTATGCAAGTGGTAGAGCGCTTAACAAGCAATGAATACATTGAGATTGAAGCGCCTGCTGGTAATGCTTTTTTACGCACAGAAAGCCAACGTCCTCGTATTATGGTTGCTGGCGGAACAGGTTTCTCTTATATCAAAAGTATTATTGAGCAACAAATTGCCCTTGGACAAACAGTACCAACTCAATTCTATTGGGGCTGTCGTACTGAAGATGCCATGTACTATCAAGAAATTGCTCGTCAATGGCATGCTGAGAACAACTGGTTAGAGTTTGTGCCTGTTGTCGAAGACGCACCAGCTAACTGGAATGGCAAACAAGCCAATTTGCTTGAGCAAATTAAGCAAGACTATGTCAGTTTAGTCGGCTACGACATCTACATCGCAGGCCGTTTTGATATGGTCGGCGCAGCCCGTGAAGTGTTCCGTGAAATGGGCGTCGATGAAGCTCATTTATATGGTGATGCCTTCGCATTTATCAAATAATATATTCAGACTATTTAATTTAATGTTTTAAACGACGATGCAGACATTAGTTTGCATCGTCGCTTTCCTTGTAGAATCATATCCAATTCATTACCATAATCGTCTATTTCTTACTTTCTAGGCTTATTGAACAATGAAGTTATCTGTTTTAGACCAACCTACTTTTGACCACTTATATGGTGATATTAAAGAATTTCGTAGCACCTTTGATTTGCCTATCGAAAATGCTGCAAGCTTAGATGACAAAGCAGATACCCTACACACTTCATTGATTATTGAAGAGCTCACAGAGCTTGCAGAAGCAGACTGCCGGGTTGAACAAGCTGATGCCATTGTTGATTCTGTTTATGTGCTTATGGGTCGTTTAGTGCACCTTGGTGCAGCTAAGATGAGCGACCGTTTGGAAATCAGTTACCTGGTTGATTTATTACTCTGTGTTGCTAAAAATCGTGAGATTAACTTCATTGAATGCTGGGATGAAGTTCACTCAAGCAACATGAGTAAAGTGTGCCGCAACGAACAAGAACTTAACGAAACTATTGCTCATTACGCTAAACAAGGCGTTGAAATTGTCGGTAGCACCAAAGGTGAATTCATTATCGCCAAATGCGCTAAAGACGTGGAAATGGCAGGTAAAGTGGTTCGCCAAGGTAAAGTGTTAAAGTCGGTGTATTACCGCCCTGCTGATTTAGCTAAATTAGTGACCAACTAATTCCTCTGATACAGGTCAGCATGATTTAAACGTCATGCCAGTAAATTAGCCTCAAAAAATGCGCTCATAGGAGCGCATTTTTTGTTTTCTGTGATGGGTTATTTGATTGCCCATTTTTGAAAACGATTGCCAATAATCCCGCCTACAATCAGCACGACTAAATACACCCAACCCGATAATGAAAAGTTAGCGATTGGGGTAAATAAAGCGCCCACATTACACCCGTTGGCAAAGCGAGTTCCAAAGCCCATCAACAGCCCGCCCAAGGCAAATAAAGCAAACTGTTTATAAGAATGATTTAAACGTAATGAAAATCGGAACTTACCCATAAACAATACCGCAATTAACGCACCTAAAAATATCGCCATATTCTGCACTGATATTTCATGGTCAAAAAATGCCGTAGTAAACATGCCTTCAGGGCGATCACTCAATGCTGTAATGGTTTCTAGTTCTACTCCAAAAAACATCAGTCCCTTGGCAAACCAAATACCGAATGGCGTTGAAGCGCCCCAGCCTGAACCAGTGCTAGCCATCATGATGCCGAATATAATGGCAATCACTAACGCAGTGGTGCGCATTTGCCATAAGCTGGCGAACCATGCTTGATATGTTTCAACACTCCACAATTTAAAGGGTTTGTCTTCTTGCTGAGCCAATTGTTGACGGGCAAGCTCGCCATCGACACCTAAATACGATCCATTCTGGCGGCGGTGGCTCTCATACTTTTTCGCAAGCACCACGACAATCAATGCCAATAAACAGGTCATCACCATCGCCATGAAATAACCATTCAAAGGCGTATTAGCGAATAAATCAGGTAAGAATACTCCCTTACCATCAAAGCTTTGAGAAGAAACCCAAGTCTCAGTTATCCACTCCTGCCCGCTTTGTAATGGAAAGCCAAAAAATACCCCTGCGCCAAAAAACACTAGCGTGGTCGCTGCCCGCGGAATATCACTGACAAATTCAACCATCATGCCTGTAGCGCAGCAGCTTGATAAACTCATCCCAGCACCAAACATCACCCCGCCTAGCAACAAGCCCAAGTTGATTGGATTAACCCACAGATCAAACTGGCTATATCCGGTATTCATCAATAAACCTGCATTGATAAAGGCCGTAATAACAAACATAAACATCAAGGTTTGTAATAGTTGCGTTGAGCCACGTCGATAAGCACGATTAATACTCCCCGCAAAACCAATAGAGCCTTTCGCAAGGGCAAAACCTAAACTTAATCCTAGTAGTAACCGAAGAAACAACCCATCAGAACTAAGTAAAGTGCTCCCAGCAACGAGAGTCAGCATGAGTACGATGAGGCCATACAGAGCTTGCTTGTTATTCATAATTGTAACATTTACCAATATTTACGAAACAATATGATTACAAAGCTATTGATTTAAATAGCTTTTAATCGTTTTGAAATTTCGGTAATTGTGGTGAATCATCATATTGATGTCTATGGAAACCCGCCAGATTGATATACCCCTTTGGACTAACTCATGCCTGAAACAAAAAATGCCACTCAATGAGTGGCATAAAAAGTAAATAGAACAGTAAATAGAACAGTAAATAGAATTAACGGCGGGCTTTATCACCTTTACGAGTTAGCGTCTGCCGTATTTGATTGAGCAGACTCAATGGCTTGTTGCAGTTTATGTGGCTCATCCACCACCAGTAATAGCTGCTCAATAGGTTCAGGCAGTTGCCCCATGGCGCCAAAATAACGCTGAGTTCGGTTAAAGTCGACCGATACATTGGCTGTATCACCACGGCCAACAAACAAAATTTCTTCATCCTTGGTTTTTATCGTTTCAGTGATTGTCAGAGCTTTAATGTCAGCGATATCAACCATCAACAATCCCCAAATACTATTGTTAATCACCAGTTTGTCATCATGTAAATACAATGAGTAATGGCGAGATAATCGGTAATTAGCAATGAAAGTTAAAAAGCCATAACCCACAATCGCCGAAACTAAAATCGCCGCTATTTCACTCCAGTCCACTAACAATAAATACGCGATCGTCGAGCCAATAAAACATAAGCCAATCATTAACCACATAAACCACGCTTTGGCGCTAAGCAACTTAATATTGGTTATCGCTTTGGGGTGATTAGCACTGAACTTAGGAATACTGTAAAACCAATTAGCCGCTTCCCCCGCCATTATCATGCCCACCATTTGGCTTTTCTCATCATCACTAATATTTAGCGCTTTTATTCTTGGGTCGCCTTTGAGCTTTCTTGCTTGCCATAAACCTTTAATCACACTAAATAATAAGTAAATCTCAAACAGTAAAATAACCGCAAGAATGGGGTAGCGTAGCCACATGACAAACTCAAAATAACTGGCAATGTCTTCAGGAAAGCTCAAACGTGCCATCAAGGCACTTAAGCTGAGTATCATCAATATTTTCCATGGTTTTTGCTTACCTATATTGATGATTGCAATCCAATAAAGTATCGGTAAAACCAGGAAATAAAGCACAGAAATGCCACTCACCACCGTCATTTCATAAGTGCTATTAAGCTGCTCAGGCAACACCTGAAAACCGATGACATAACTGATAATGGTTAGGACTAAAAAGCCTAAACGAAATTTCATAGAACGTTTCACAATACACTCCTTGTAACGCTAAACGGTAAGATTAGTGCAAAGCCAACCTATTTTGCTGAGGCAAAAACCAACTTAAGCCCTGAATTGCAGCCGTTGGAAATGCCATGCTGTGATCCGCCTCGGCAATGACCTGTAATTTGACATTAATCCCTTGGATCGCCGACAGCCTATTTTTTTGCTCTAAGATGGCTTTAAATTCCTTCGCATCATTCACCATATCATGACCGAAATCAGTCAACTCAGCCGTTTCGTACTCGCCAATGGCAATAAACACCTTGGCATTGATGCTTTTGAGCATAAAGTCACTGGCACGAAACTGCTTCATCAGTTGTTTGTCGTTAAACCACAATGAAGGACTACTCAGTAGGTAATTGCTAAACAGCTCTGGCTGGGTCAGCAAGCTATAGGCGCCAAATAGCCCACCTAATGAATGACCTACTAAGGTGTTTTGGCTTGGTATAGTACGGTAGGTTTTGTTGATGTGAGGCATCAACTTATTCGCGATAAAGCGTAAATGACGGTCGGCTTCACCGGTTTTTCTCTTCCAGCTTTCATCTGAGCTTGGGGTGTAATCTCGAATGCGACTGGCGGCAGGACTCATGCCCTCTTGCCAATCAATCCCCACTAAAATCGCTTGCTGCATATTGCGCATATTCATTGGCAGGCGAGTAACACCTGAAACCACTTGAAAGTTGTACATGGCATCAGTCATATAGACCACAGGGTAATGCTGCGCGGGATCGTTTTCTTGATAGCTATTAGGCAGCTTAATAAACACCTTATAACTTCGGTCTGAATCTTCTAACGTTATGGAGCTTGAATTAGGAATGGAAAAGGCATCATTTGCCTTTGCTGGCGTCGGTAAGGTTGATAAACATAACCCCATTACCACCACAACCAGCAATAAAAAAGTGTGCATCAGCTATCCTTGTTGATGTTGTTTTAGCCCTAATGCTGAGTCTTTGATTGACCCAGCTATTATTCAGGCTATTGTACCGTTTTCACACTAAATTAGTAGAGCAGCATATAATCAGCTGCTAATGCAACAAACAAGGCAAACCCTGCCCAGTTATTATTTAAAAATGCTTTGAAACAAGGCGCACGTTCGCGGCCATAAATTAGATATTGCTGATAACTACTAAACGCAATAAATGTCGCGATACCAATGCCAAACAATAAGCCTCGATCCGCGGACCAGCCAGCCATGATAAAACAACCTAAAGCCGCTAATTGAAACAAACCAATCCATTGGCGATCGTAGTCGCCAAATAATATCGCCGTCGATTTGATACCAATTTTTAAATCATCATCTCTATCGACCATGGCGTACATAGTGTCGTAAGCCACCGTCCAGCACCAGTTTGCAGCAAAAAGCCACCACGCCTCAATAGGCACTGTCCCTAATTGGGCTGCATAAGCCATAGGAATTGACCAACTCCAAACAATGCCTAAAAACATTTGCGGCATGTTGGTCACGCGTTTCATAAACGGGTACATGATAGTGAGAATGATCCCCACCACAGAGAGTTTAACCACCAGCGGGTTCAAAAATAGCACCAAGCTAAACGCAATAAGCGCCATCACCACAAACAGCATTAACGCTTCTTTACTGCTCACTTCACCTGAAGCTAGCGGTCTGTGTTTGGTGCGCTCAACGTGCGCATCTAACTTTCGGTCTGCAAAGTCGTTAATCACACAGCCACAAGCACGCATGATAAACACACCAAAGACAAAGATAACCAGTACCTTTACATCAGGCATGCCGCCCGCTGCTAGTACCAATGCCATTAGGCAAGGCCACATTAACAATAAGGTGCCAATGGGTCTGTCTAATCGTGTTAAGCGTTGGTAAATCGAAATCTTTTGTTTTAGCGTCCATGAGGATACTGCCATGGCTAACTCACTCCCGCAATTGAAGCTGAATCACTTCTTATTCGTCATATCGTGATGACGCTATTTATATGTGTTGGCCAAAATAATAATCTAACACGCTGAAAAGTTTATTAAACAATAACAAGCCAAAAGTAGCGATGCCAATGGCGATAGCTTGATCGATATCAAAGCTTATATCGATTTAAATAAACTCGTTTTAACGTTTAACAGGCCTCTAATTTCGCCAGTGATACTAATAACCACTTACTGCCGAAATCAGTAAAGTTAACCTGAACTCGAGCTTTATCTGCCGTGCCTTCAAAGTCAGTCACTATGCCTTGACCAAATTTAAAGTGCTTCACTTTTTGGCCGACTTTAAAGCCACTGTCATTAGCAATGGATTGGCGTGGTACGTTAAAACGGCTACTCATGGCTGGTGCTGATACCGACGCTTTCATGCGAATTTCTTCAACATATTCCGATGGGATTTCACCGATAAAACGCGAAGGACTGGCATAGTCTTCACGGCCATAAATACGGCGCGACTCTGCGTAACTGATATACAGTTTTTGCATTGCGCGGGTCATGCCCACATAACATAAGCGGCGCTCTTCATCTAAGCGATCGCCTTCATCCAATGCCATTTTACTTGGGAAGATACCTTCTTCGACACCCGCCATAAATACCACTGGGAACTCAAGCCCTTTGGCTGAGTGCAATGTCATTAACTGCACTGCATCGGTAAATTTATCCGCTTGGCCTTCGCCCGCCTCAAGTGCTGCATGGGATAAAAAGGCATTTAACTCGCCCATATCTTCTAGCTCTTCTGGCATCTCGAAACTGCGTGCAGCAATGACCAATTCGTTTAAGTTTTCTACCCGTGACTGGGCTTTTTCGCCTTTTTCAGCTTCGTACATAGCCCGCAGACCTGAACGCTGGATCACGGTATCGGTCATGCTATATAAGCTCATGTCATCAGTGTCGGTGCGCATACCAATCACTAAATCCATAAAGCCATTGACGGCATTTGCCGCACGTCCCGTTAATACTTTTTCTTCTATCAGTCTGACGCTGGCTTGCCACATGGTCATTTCTTGCTGACGCGCTGTGGAGCGAATAATCTCTAAGGTACGGTTACCAATACCACGGGTTGGCGTGTTGACTACACGCTCAAAGGCTGCATCATCATCTTTGTTATTGATAAGACGCATATAGCCCATGGCATCTTTAATTTCTTGGCGCTCGAAGAAGCGTAAACCGCCATAAATTCGATACGCTAACCCTTTATGCAACAAGGCTTCTTCCAGTACACGAGACTGGGCATTGGAGCGATATAAAATGGCGCAATCCGCTAAGTTGCCACCTTTGGCATGCCACTCAGCCATTTTGCCAACAATAAAGCGCGCTTCATCCATTTCGTTAAAGGCGCAGTACACTGAAATTGGCTCGCCCGCCTTATCTTCAGTCCACAGTTTTTTACCTAAACGTTCGGGGTTATTGGCAATTAATTCATTTGAGGCATTCAAAATATTCGCCGTAGAGCGATAATTTTGTTCTAGCCTAACGGTATTAGAACCTGGGAAATCAGTTAAAAAACGATGTAAGTTTTCAACTTGCGCGCCGCGCCAGCCATAAATTGACTGATCGTCATCACCCACAATCATCACATTGGCTGATTTACCCGCTAGCACTCGGATCCACGCATATTGAATGGCGTTGGTATCTTGGAATTCGTCCACCAAAATGTGCTTAAAGCGTTCTTGATAATGGGCTAATACGTGAGGTTTATTGAGCCACAATTCGTGTGCGCGCAATAAAATTTCTGCAAAATCCACCAAGCCTGCGCGATCGCACGACTCTTGGTAAATTTTGTAGATGTTTAATAGGTTTTGCTCAATAGGAAAGTTGCCCGCATCGATATGCTTAGGGCGTAATCCTTGGTCTTTTTTGCCGTTAATGTAACCTTGGCACTGACGCGGAGGATATTGCTTTTCATCTAAATTGAGGCTTTTAAGAATTCGTTTTAGTAAACGCAATTGATCGTCTGAATCGATGATCTGAAAACTTTGCGGTAAATTCGCATCTTGATAATGGGTGCGTAATAAGCGATGAGCTAAACCATGGAAAGTACCAATCCACATACGACCCATGTTAGTGCCAACCACCTTTTCCACACGTTCGCGCATTTCTGCCGCCGCTTTATTGGTAAAGGTTACCGCTAGAATGGAGTATGGACTTTGTTGTTCAACCTGCATTAGCCAAGCAATACGATGGGTTAATACCCGAGTTTTACCACTGCCTGCGCCAGCCAAAACCAGCATACTCGACAGAGGCGCACCCACTGCTTCGCGTTGCATTTCGTTTAAGCCATCTAATAATGATGATACGTCCATTGGTCCTCCCAAAAATCAAGCGGGCAGTATATCAGTTCAATGGCGTGTGAGCCTAGGGTAGAGAGAGGCTAAATCTAAGAAGTATGAATAAGAGATAAGGCTGAGCGATTGTTATCAAATAACCTGTAATCGCTCTTCAACACTCAAGTCATCGGCATCAATGACTTAAGTGTATTGGCGCAAGTTGTATATTGAGGTTTTATGATGGCGTTATCTCAGCAGCAATCACTGAAATTTCAACTAATAATGCATCTCGTGCCATTTTTGCGGCAACGCAAGCACGCGCTGGGGCATATCCTTCAATTACCCATGCATCCCAAACCGCATTCATTTCTGCAAAGTAAGACATGTCTTTAACATAGATTGTGGCTGATAACATATGCTTTTTATCACTACCCGCTTGCAGTAATAACGCTTCAACTTTGTCCAACATGGTTTGGGTTTGTTCGGTGATGTCTTTAGTGGCATCTTGGCAAACTTGGCCACATAAATAGATCGTGCCGTTATGTTTTACAATGCGGCTCATGCGGGTTTTAGTTTCCATGCGTTCGATAGTCATGCTAACTCTCTTAACAGTGAATATTATAATTAATTTACACGATTATCCGTCAGAACAATCGACATTTACAACTAAGAATAACGCCATGTATACAAATAGGGTCTTTGGCGCTCAAGCCTCATGACCAAATAACAACAAATGAAAAAATCCCCTGTGCATCATCTTAATGTGCTGCTCAGGGGATGTTAACGCGTTCAACGGTTTCCTAGAATGAGTACGTCGATTCATGGATAAACTAACTTTGGCTTAGTTAATCGTTAACGTTTGCTCTTCAGCTTCCATGTCGTAAAACCACATTTGATATAACGGATTCGAACCATCGTAAAACCATACAACTGCCACTAAGTTTTGCTGATGGTTAGCCACCAATAAGTCCTCAACTAAGCTACCTTCATTAAGCGCACCACGTAATAAACATGATTCAAAGTTCACCGTAATTTGTGCGCCATTTTGCTCATATTGATCGCAAAGTGAAAAGTATCCACGCTGGGTTGAATCAAGGCCAACACTAATGGCTAGATTAAATGCCGCTTGTAAGTCAAAGTCAGCATCCACCACTAAGTCATCAATTGACGTAGGCGCTGGAGCGGGTTCTTCTGGTGTTTCAGGATCCATTGGTGTCTCTGGAGTCGTCGGCGTTGCTGGTGTTGTTGGTGTTGTAGTAGTCGTTGGCGTTGTTGCTACTGGAGTCGCTGCCGCTGGTGCTGGCGAGCTGTCATCTCCGCCGCCTCCACCACAAGCTGTTAGCTGAGTCAGCATTAGTGCCAATGCGATACTACCGAGTTTCATGCCTTTAAAGCCCATGCTGTTTTCAAGTGTGACTTGTTCGTTATCTTGAGTCTTACCAGTAATTAATGTGTTCATAATATTTACCTTTTAAATTCCGTTTTACTTAAATTCATTGTGTTTGCTATCGATTCATTTTTGTCTGTATCAAAGTACTAGTTGTTGTAATTAGCATTAGTCTTTGAAAATTAATGAATCAGCAGCGGTTAGGTACCAATAAGGTTTCGTTTCACCTGTTGCATCCGCAGCAAATTCAATAAACTCAATATAGGCATTATCAACACGTTGATTTTCAGCTGGATGCTGCCATGAATCTGGTACTTCTATTGCCCAGCTCATTCCGTTTTCATCTTGGAAGTATTGACCTTGTGATGCGGCCAAAGCATCGTCATGCATCCCTAAAAAGCGCGTATCAAACAAATCAGTTGGCGCTTTATTTTTCAAATGGATTTCAAGTTTACGACCTGGATTTTTACCATCGGTAATATTTTTAGCGGCTAAACCATGATCGGTATCGGGTGTCGCAAAAATGAATGGGTCATATGGGAATTCAGGCATGTCATCAACATGAACTGAATCAATGAAAGGCACTGTCATCTGCCATGTTGCGCGGTATTGAGTACCACAACCAGGCTCCGTTCTGAAATACAGACAACCATTACCAGGCGTGGCGTGTTGCCATAAATCTTCACTAAACACGAGTACCGCATTAGTTTGATTTTCTTCTAATGGAGACGTGGTTTGTTTAACACCTTGCATGCTCCAATCAATCGCAGACTCTTGCACATTACCGCGGCCAATTTCAGGTAACTGCACTGCAAAGCCATTGTGATAAGCAGCGCCCATTGCAACCAACTGAGCATCAAATGCCACGCGGCGTACCATGTCATTTTTACTGAACTGGCTGATACGTAACTGCATCACCACATCGTTCATATCAAAATCACCTTGGTTTGGATATAAATCCTCGTAAGCCAACGTAGTGTATTCAGATGAAGATGGGTAGTAGCTAATCGTCACTCCCGTTTCAGTTACGGTTAGCGGGTAATCTTCCACCTCACCATCACTCACACCACCGTTTGGTAGCAAGTCAGCAACTGAACTTAGGCGGAAACGAGACCATGTTTTACCGGTTTTAGCCCAGTTAGGTACATCAATAGATATTGTGGTTACACCTGCACTAACAGAGCGACCCGCAATCACTTTTTCATCAGTGTCGAACTCGCCATTTTGATTCCAGTCGACCCAACCATTTAAGAATGCAGCGTCACCTTGAGTCGTCACAATTAACATTGCTGATTCACCGACTTCGAAGCCTGTAGGCATACTGATACCGTCATCATCATCGATACCATCACTTGCATCATCAGACAGCGGCGCTGGATATCCATCAGACTCATTGTCGACAAGGATACCTAATGACATACCCGCAATGATGCCGTGACGAGCACCATTTGAATCAATTAATGTTCCGTAACTATCTGGCGCATCACCAAAATCGACACTGTCACCTACAGGCACTTCAGCAAGTGCACAACGCGCACCATCATTAGAAGTTGAAGAAGGACCATAAGAGAAAAGTTCAGCTTCTGGGTCATCACTCTCAACGTTAACTTTGTAGACGTTACCATCACCGTTATTACTTAAATATAAATTACCATCTGGATCAAAGAACTGCGCCCCAAAGGTAAAGCTACCATTGGCTTTAGTAATCACGGTTCCGATGGTTTCTGATGCACCGCTACTTGGATCAATTTTGATTAATGAGCCTGTACTACCGTTGGTGACTGCGTATAAAAAACCATTGGTTGGATGGAAAGCAAAATCAGTCACATTGTAAGTGGCATTATTTTTACTACCCGGCACAATGCTCATTGGATGGTCATTACCATCAAGAGGAACGGTAAATAACCCTTTACCTTTACGGTAGCCGTACCAGACGTTTTCGTTAATGGCGACGTCACCCACATAAAAATTCCCCGCCGATGCAGCAGCGGTATCTTTATTAATCGTCATAGGTTCAACTTGATAGTCTTCACCGACCTTACCCACAGTGCCGTGCTCATAATCCCAACCGTAGAGGTAGTTATCAAGATAACTAAAACCTACACCGTTGAGTGATTTTTTAAGCCCCATATCAGGTGATAAAACCGTGTAGCTACCAGTACCGAGTTCGACACCAAATGTTTTGGGTATACCAGAGGGAGTTTGAACAATAAAGGCTTCGGTAGGACACGCTTCAAAGGCTTCAGCGGCATTGGTATTAGCGCTAAATAACGCCATGCTAGTACCAATAGCAATACTACTAAAACCAAGAATATTGATAATCTGGGAATTCAGTGGATTAACAGCTACTGTTTTCGTTGGTGATGTTCTTGCTTTGAATTTTTGCATATTGGCATCTCGCTATTCGTTATCAGGATGTGACTTGATAATGCACAGTGAATGCCAAGTTTCATTTACCTTTAAATACAGCAACTTAATAGATTTAATGAATTATTTATTTGTTTAAAATGCATTCTGCAACGCATTCTGAATTTGGGAAGATGGGTGTTTATAGTTCCAAACTTGGTTTGGATTAAGGTCTACGTTGTGGCGCTTCGTCGACATCGGATTGCAGCAGCCCTGTTATTTTCCAAACTTCGTTTGGATTAAGGTCAACGTCGTGGTGCTTCGCCCACACCAGACGAAAGGGAAACAACAGCATTTCCCTTTTCGATATCCCTTGCCGCTCCGACGAAGTGTTTTTCCTCATGCTATAGAGCGAATTTACTACCGCCTCAGACTCGCCATCCATGGCTCAACTGAGGCTATGTCGGCGTCCTGCCTCCATCACGAAAATTAGCTCAACGCATTCGGACACTTCCAACGGAGATTATTGAACCTGCAAGTTCATTTGTTGTTACAGTGCTCATTCTGTAAAGATTTAAAACTGATTTTGATTTTCTATGAATGCTCCAATTAAATTGAGGTAAGCAAATAAATCGCGTGAGTCCAGACAGGGATGTCTGGCTAGCTTTCGAGGGGAAGGGACGCCCCATCGGAAGCGTTAGTGATTTTTGCAGCTTACAGAGGAAGACTTCAAAAGAAGGATAACGCTGGATGATTCTCCGTTGGAAATTTTGCTGTTTAAATTTCGCCGGAGCTGCGGGGTGTTCTAAGAGGGAGTCGCAGTTCACTCCCTTTTAGTCTGGTGTGGGCGAAGCGCCACGACTTTGAGCTAATCCATACGGAGTTTGCAAATAAATGATGAGATGACGATCATACTCAAAAGTGCATTTTAAAAATATTACCTAGCTCATTTCTACACCTCTAATTATCATAAAGGCGAGAATCTAGTAGATTATCTCCCTGCAAGAATATTGCAGTTTATACAATAATGGAGGTTCTTTGTTTAACTCTGGCGGCTAAAATTAGATTGAATATTTTTATGTTGTAACTCATTGTTGAGGCAATGTTTTACTGCTAATCTTGATTCATTAAAGTATTAGCAACTTGTTCTTATTTAAGAGCATTTCCATTTCAAAATTCAGCATAATATACTGCTAGAAGTAAAGGAGACATCGAGTTAAATGGAATTTAAAACAGCAAAATATGGATTGTGGGGTGCTGTCATAGCTGCTGCAATAACAGGGGCCGTTGCTCTGTATATCCATTTCGATGAAAGAGAAATCAAAGTGGACAAAGAAAATGCTGTTGAAACCAAACAAGGAAGAAATTTAACCTCTATCAGCATAAAAAGTGTTTCACTACCACCAGTCAATACAGTATTGGAGTCGTCATTCTATGCAGAGTTCAAAAATGAATCTCACAATGAAGTAAGAGACGCGAAAGCTACAATTAACTTTGGTAGAAATGCGATAAGCAGCTGCGAAACCCAACCAAGTAATGTTTTCTCAAAAGAAACCAATCACGAAAGCAGCATTATCACATTTGATATTAAAAGGTTACACCAAATGGAAAGCATCCATTTATATTGTCTCTTGGCCAACCCAACATTCAAAAATATATCTGTCATCGGCGGCAACACAAATAGTAGTTCAACATTGAGCTACCAAGCTTATGTTGAGAAAAAAGTTGATGACAATCAATCTGCCTTCATCACCTTGTTTAAGATTGTTGGTAGCCTTATTGGTGTCGTTTTCCTCATCTATTTTGCAATAATATTATTTAAAATACTTAACAGTTTTTTTTCAAAGAGGTTGGAGTAATTTACTTCTAACATGTCAATAAGAGGAAATTTAAAATAAATGGATGAGGATAAACTTTCCAACAACACAACTTTATGGTCACTTTACCTTACTTATCCCCCCAACAACTGCTCAAACAAGCTTTTCCATGCTTGTTGTAGTTCAAGCCATTGTTGCTGTTTCCAGTGATTGATATAGCCAATATTCGAGTCTGTGTTTGATGAAGCCACTTGAGATAAGAATTGATCGATGGCATCTGCAATGCTTTCAACTGATATAGGCGCAGAAATTGGGGTTATCGCTGATTGATTACCATCAATAAGGTGATGTTCTGAGTGTTGGTTAACTTGATCCCCTAAGCCGTCCACTTGGCTTGAAATAATCGGTTTATTCATTGCCAGTGATTCGATAAATATCAACCCGAAGGGTTCCCACCTTGAAGGGATAATCACCGCATCGCATGCTTGTAAAAAGCTCGGTACATCATCAACTTTATCGACAATTTCAACAGTGGCCGAGCCTATATTCGAATGCTCTGCTGCTAACGCCGTTAGCTCGGCAGCTTGCGGACCTTCTCCTGCTAATATTAATCGACAAGGGTGCTTTACCAACTGCCTTGCCTTGATTAATAAGTCAAAGCCCTTTTGGCGATGAAAGCGGCCGTAAGCTGCAATAACAGGAACATCACTAGCAGTTTTTTGTAGTGGTTGATTATTGCTGGCCGTGAACGCTGTTAAATCTCGTCCTTGTCCTAATAGCGCAATTTTTTCAGGTGTGGCTAGCTTATTATCCAGCATCCATTTTTGTTGTGATGGTGCAATGGCAATGATGTTATCCATCAACCAATAATTAAGTTTTAACATCCAATAAAAACGTGTGGGCGACTGTATTTGCTGAGCCACAAATTGCTCGCTGTAATGATGTTCTTGTAGGATAAATTTAGCTTTAGGATGACGTAATTTGAACCGTGCGATATTAACTAAATTCCGCCAGTTTGATGCGCCATGGAGGCAGATAATATCGGCAGTGGTGTTTAGTGTCACCGACTTGGAAAAGTCCACGTACTGAATGTCGAAGTTAAAGTCGTTTTGCAACTGAGAGCCACACAAGCTTTGCAGCGCAAAATTAACGCCGCCCATGTTTGGGTCGTCAACACAATGCAATACTTGTGGCAGCGACAGGCACTGGTTTTGAGAAAAGGATTTAGGCTCCACTTAGCTCCTTGATATACACATTCATATCACTGATAAATTGAAACTAAAGATTCAGTTGTGAGAGTAAAAATTGATTCACTAAGATAAACATAACTTTATCTTTATCAACTGGCAAAGTTTGCATGAGTAAATAGCCAATAAAAAAGGCTAGCAATCATGCTAGCCTTCATTCAGTTTTAATTTACCAAGTGTTAATGGGACTATTTCTTGAATTCGTCTTCAAGACCCATAGTGTTCATCCATTGATCAAAGTGGATTAAATTAGCCGGTAATACCACACGGTTATCGGCATCGCTTAATCCTTCAAGCTGTTTAAAGTACTGCTCACCTAATTGTAAGCGCAGCGCACTTTGACCACCGGGTTTTGATATCACAACCGCTAATTGTTCGATGGATTCAGCAGTCGCTTTGGCCAGCGTTAAAATCTCTTCCGCTTTACCTTCGGCTTCATTGATAATACGCTGCATTTCACCTTCTGAGCGGTTAATGGTTTCAGCCATAACACCTTCAGAGCGGTTAATTTTACTTTGTTTATCACCTTCACTTTGAGCCAGCAATGCACGGCGCTCACGTTCAGCATTTACCTGCATTTCCATAGCATTTTTAACCGTTTCAGGTGGAGTAATATTTTTGATTTCATAACGATGAACTCGAATTCCCCAAATCGCACCTGCTTCATCAAGTACTTCAACTACCTTGGCCGAAATAATATCGCGTTCTTCAAAGGTGCGGTCTAAGTCCAGCGTACCAATCACTGAACGTGTGGTGGTTTGCGCTAATTGAATCGCTGCATATCGATAGTCAGTAATCCCGTAACTTGCTTTAACAGGGTCAACGACTGAGATATAAATCACCCCATCAACTTCTACGTTAACTTCGTCACTTGAGAAACATTCTTGCGGCGGTACATCAATGGTTTCTTCTTTTAAGTCATGAATGTAGGCCACTTTATCAATGAATGGCACTAAGGCATGAAAACCAGCATCCAAGGTGTTGTGATACTTACCTAAGCGCTCAACAATGTAAGCTGATTTAGTCGGTACCAAACGAATCGATTGGAATAATTTCAGCAAAAATACTAAAAAGATTGCACCCCAAATAATCATCACGATGAAATCAGTATCAATTCCGTTTAACATTATCGTGCTCCTTTTGTGGCTGATGATGGTTTAGCAACTGCGTGAGTCACTTGCTCCATCCCTTCAAAAAAACCTTCAAGCTTGGCCATTTCAGCAGGCACAATCGACACTTGAGATTCAGAAAGGATATTACCCACTTGGCTAATAAACTGTTCTTTAAGCATCATGTTCATCGCATCATTACCGCCTTCATTAGCCAGCGCAGTACAAATCATATCCATGCCTTCTGATTTTGCTTTGGCAATGATAGTGATTTGCTGTCCAGAGCCTACTGCTTCATTAATCCGTTTTTGCTTTTGGCCTTCCGACAAGTTAATCGCTTCTTGGCGCTCACCTTGTGAGATGTTAATCATTGCGTCTTTTTCAGCGTTAGCTAAGGTAATTTCAGCACGCTTACGACGCTCAGCTTCCATTTGTTTTTCAAGGGTATGAATAACATGAATTGAAGGCGTGATGTTTTTGATCTCATAACGCAATACTTTGATCCCCCAAGGATCTGAAGCTTTATCAATTTCGCGAACAATGGATTCATTCAAGCTGTCACGTTCAGAAAAGGTTTGCGATAAGGTTAACTTACCGATTTCAGAACGCATGGTAGTTTGCGCAAGGTTGACTGCTGCGCGGCGATAATTCTCGATACCATAGCTGGCTAACTTGCCATCCATGACTTTTAAGTACACTAAACCGTCCACTTCCAACTGAGTGTTATCTTTTGAGATACAGCTTTGAGGTGGCACATCTAATACTTCTTCGCGGGTATCATGGCGATAAGCAACGCGATCAACGAATGGAACAAGAAAATGAAACCCAGGTTTTAATACGATTCTAAATTTGCCTAATCGCTCAATCACATTGACCTCGCGCATTGGAACAATCAACATCAGTTTATATAAAATAAACCCGACAAATAGCAAAGCTATGGTTAGTTCAAACATACTTCCCCTTCCTTATGAAAATAATCTTGCACATCATTAGCGACTTAAATCTTTAGTAATGATGTCGTTAATTTTGATTTGATAACACTCATTGAACACGCAAACTCAATCACGCTTTATTGGATAACCTTTCACTGTGTTACTAGCATTGGTAGCGCTATTGGCATTAATAGCGCTAAAACGTTAATAACGAATTAAAGGCCTAACTCGGTGCTTCGGTTTCTACATAAGGCTCAACAATAAGGGCAATGTTCTCGCGGCAAATAATCCGCACTTTGCTCCCAGATTTAATCTCAGTGCCATCGCCTAACGCAGGCCACTCGGTACCAGAGAATGTGACTCGGCCTTCATGCTCACCAGGGCCAATATCCGCTTTTACCGTGACAACTTGATTATATAAATCCATTTCTTCATCGGTATTATCAACATGCGCATCGCCACCAATCATTCTTTGGGTGATATGACGAAAACTCAGTAACAATACAATTGAAGTGATAAACCATAAGGTGAAACTTTGCGTCGCTCCATCAACAATGCCAGCAAATAATGCAGCAGCAACAATAACGCATGCAGCGCCTAGTAGGATAACGATACCGCCGGGAACAATAATTTCCGCGATCATTAAGACAAGACCAACAATTAACCAAATGCTGGTTGGATTTGAAAACTCCATATACCCCCCTGTAAAAACGTTATCATTAAATCCTTTAAGCTATTAAACTCAGGTGCGTTTCCTATTGGTGGAAACCTGTTTATGTACCCGAATTTAGATAGACTTGATAACAATTGGAATGCCATTTAACTAACGACATAATATGTCAACAATACAGTAAAACGATGAAATTGCAATCACATTAGCCTTTAAGAAATGTTCGTTTACATTAAACTTATTTCATTTGGGGTTAGAAAAAGACAACAAAAAAGGCGCCTAAGCGCCTTTAATTACAATAAGTTAAGCTATTTAATCAATAAGAATTAAGCTAATAACTTACGAGCCGCATCAACCACAATGGTAATTGCGCTGACTTCGGTTTTCTTCATCATTGCTTCATCAGGGATCTCTTGCTGAGTACGATTCACAATCACACCAGCAACACACGCTGCTCGCCAACCTTGTGATGCACACATGGTGAATAAGGTCGCTGATTCCATTTCGTAGTTCAATACGCCCATTGATTGCCACTCTTTCATAGAGCCAACAAAACGGCTAGTCACTCGGCCCGATACAGTATCGTAACGTTCTTGACCTGGGTAGAAAGTATCTGAAGAAGCAGTAATACCCACATGAGGCTCTAAACCGTAGTCACGACAAGCTGCTACCATTGCTGTAGTACAGTTAAAGTCTGCAGCTGCTGGGAACTCAAGTGGAGCAAAATGTAAACTTGCGCCATCTAAACGCACTGATGCTTGAGTCACAATCACATCACCTACGTTAACTTGTGGTTGAATCGCACCCGTTGTACCAACACGTAGGAAAGTCGTTACGCCTAACTGGGCTAACTCTTCTACTGCAATTGAAGTTGATGGACCACCAATACCCGTAGAACAAACCACTACCGCTTTGCCATCAATATAAGCAAGGTAACTGGTATATTCACGGTGACTTGCTAAAAACGTCGCATTGTCCATTAATTCAGCAATACGCTTAACTCGCTCTGGATCACCAGGCACGATTGCCGTGGTTGCGCCATCAAGCATTTGCTTGGTTAAACCTAAGTGAAATACGTCGGCCATGTTGAAAACCCCTTTCATTATTGAATATAAAATCCTAATTGTGTCGACTTTAACCCACTATTCGCTCTGTTAAGGTTAACTCGATCACATATATCTTGATATTTATAAAACGATTGCTGTGACAAATTTACAAATGTAATCGTTAATCGCTAATTTAGCGCACCATAAACCACCTAAAAAATAATAGCTAATTTTAGTTCATTCAGAGCAATTTTACCCAATCAAGCAATAGTTGATCTTTGTCACGTTACCTAGGCAAAAGAGGGAGTATTTTTAAGTTAACAGTAACGAAAAGGAGTTGTTTTATGTTTCCAGAGTACCGCGATTTAATCAGTAAATTAAAAACATCAAATACACATTTTTCAAAGATTTTTGATGAGCATAATCAGTTAGATGAACAAATTAAGCACCACGAAAAACACTACAATAGTGACACGACTCCTGAACTTAAAATAATGAAATCAAAGAAACTACATTTAAAAGAAGAAATTTATACCATGCTGAAAAAGCAATAGGACATAAATGAAAGATTTATTGATTATTGGAATGTAAAAACAAAAAAGGACGCATAGGCGTCCTTTAGTTTAAGGCTAGATTAAGCCGCCTTAAGAAGTTGAATTACTTCTTGCTGATGGCTTCAACAATAGCATCACTTGAATCAAAATTCTCAATGCTGACTACGGTAAATTTATCTAGCACAATAACCGTTGCCATATCTTCTTCTGCAGGCCAAGAAGCTGTCACTTCACCTTCACGATCAAGACCCATAGGAAAAGGTAAATCTTTCATTTTTGGGATAGCAACAAAACGAGCAATTAACGAAGGCATACCGCTGATATCAGCAATATAAGCCAAGTTATCAGGTTTTTTTTCTGCTGGAATTGCCTCTAAGGCTTCTTGGATGAATTCGCCACCTTTCATGCCACGGCTAAAAAGGACAACCTGAGTTTGCTCATTCACAACCAATGGTTGTTCAAATTGATCTTCTAGAGTGACAGGTTCAATTTTATCATTCACAGCAAACACATTGGCTTGTGCCGTCGTCATAAAAAATAAACTTACTACAAATAATATGGCTTTCATGTTGTTATTCCTGATGTAGGGTTTAAAGCTTTATTGAAAAAGTCTTTAAATAGAGGGTGCAATGCACTATACCTCAATGAATTTTACTACCTATTAAGTAGCATAAAAAACTTGAAGCACCTCACGTATTTACAGCTTTTAAATTAATTAAATAGTTTAAATGCAGATTATAAGTGTTCAATTAACTAAAAACGTTAAAAATCAGCCCGAGACAACACTTTATTACAACACTATAATCAGTCATTATCTGTTTGTTCATCCAACAAAAAAGACCATCAATATGAATGAGAATCCAGCAGGTTTAGATCAAGAATTAGCACAACTGCAAAATGTGTATGAATTACTGACAGAGTTTATTGTTCAGTACAGCTTCCAAATAGTTGGTGCTGTGATCATATTGCTCATTGGTATTTGGGTCGCCAACAAAATGTCCGATGTGGTAACCAATCAATTTGAAAAACATAATATTGATGTCACCTTAGGTAACTTTGTCTCTAACCTTGTCAGAATTACCATTATCGTCATGGTATCGATTATCTGCTTAGGTAAGCTTGGCATAAGTGTGACCCCAATGGTTGCAGCTATTGGTGCTGCGTCATTAGGTGCAGGTCTAGCCCTGCAAGGTATGCTGGCAAACTACGCCGCAGGCGTAACAATTATTGTGACTCGCCCCTTTGTCATCGGCAATACCATCGAAATTAAAGGTGTGTCTGGGGTCGTTCAAAAAATCCAATTAGGGCTTACGATTCTCACTAATGAAGAAGGCGAGTTAATCAATATCCCAAATAAACACATTGTTGGGGAAATTCTCCATAACTCACAACAATATAAGCTGGTAGAAACCAAGTTTAATATTGATTACCAAACCGATCCGCAATTAGTCACTAAACTGATTACTGATGCTTTACTGTCACAAGAAACGGTTAACCAGTCTCGTCCGCCGCAAGTGGGAATTAATGACTTTAACAGCATAGGAATGGAAATCGGGGTGCGCTACTGGGTGCCAACCAACAGTTATTATGACGATAAATACCAAAGTAATCTCGCCATCATAAACGCGTTAAGAACCGCTAGTATTACCATTCCTTGTCCGGTGCGAGAAATCCACTTACAACAATAAACACTCGCTATATATTCACTATATAACCGCGATAAACACTGACAAAATTTGCGTGAACGAGGCTCAAGCAACTCTGCTTGAGCCTTTTTATTTGTCGTTAAGCTCATTTGTCTCGCCTTTAGTGATCTTTTTAGCCGAATACACGTTAACAATTACGCCCTTCAACAGCTTTTAATATATTGTTTTTAAATAGTATTTAATCTAAACCATTGATAAGCACTCACCCTCTCCCGCCTTTTTAATGTCATCAAAACAAGACTAAAAGTAAAATAAACTTGACTTTAACTGTTCAAATACCACACTATAAAAGTCAAGTTTGATTGACATTATGACAAGTTAACTTAAATCTAAGGAGAGAGAGATGACCCACAATGAACCTGAAAAAAGCTGGAAAGCGAACAATTGCCGAGACACAAAGTCATTAGCAAAATGGACAACGGCATGGGTCGTGACCATGGCAATTGCGAACTTTGGCCCTAAATTTATCTGGCAGGAAAATGAGCTATTAACCTTACTCGCCATTGTCGTTAATCTTGCCGTCGGGGTTGGGATGATCCTTGCCAATAAGCGTCACCTTGCAGGCTTAGACGAGTTACAACAACGTATCCAACTCAATGCTATGGCAGGTAGTCTAGGTGTTGGCCTAATCGTAGGCTTAAGTTATTCCAACTTAGATGTCACAGGCCTAATTGGATTTGATGCAGAGATTTCTCATTTGGTGATAATAATGGCACTCACCTACATGGTTGGTATTTTATTAGGGAACAGGAAGTATCAATGAAGAATCGATTGAAAGTGCTACGGGCAGAACATGATTTAACTCAAGCCCAACTTGCCGAGCGATTAAATGTGTCTAGGCAAACCATTAATGCGATCGAAAAAGGTAAGTTTGATCCGAGTTTGCCGTTGGCGTTTAAAGCTGCAAGGTTATTTAAGCTAAGTATCGAAGATATCTTTCAGGATGAAGAATAGGTTGAATCGCACAAGGCTTATAAACGTAACATCATAAAAATACTGTTTGGATCTAAGTCGTAATCGGCGAATGGGCCACACTCAATAAAGCCATGTTCACTGTATAATTGTCGCGCTGGGGCAAAGAAGTCCATTGAGCCTGTTTCTAAGTTAATAGTTTGATAACCTTGTTTTTTGGCGAATGCGAGCATGTGACTTAGCAGTTCTTTTGCAACACCACGGCGGCGAAATTGATTCGCTACTCGCATCGATTTTATCTCAACATGTTTTGCTGAGTAGGCATTTATTGCGCCGCAACCTGCCAATAAGTCATTTTCCCAAATCGTCCAGAAAGTAATGTTGGGCTGCTTTAGTTTAGTCATGTCTAATGCGTGGACTGAATCGGCAGGAGATGTGGCATACATATCTTGTAAGTGCTCATTTAATAAAGCTGCAATTTCAGGCCCAGCTAAATCATCAATTCGAATATCCATATCAATCGTTCACCTAAAAACCGCACCTTAAGAAAAAACCACCTTAACCATACCTGTAGCGCTATCAGTGTATATTGACACTGCTCTGATACCTGCCATATTGAATAACATAATATAAATTAAGGGATTGATTATATGCTTAATACTCACACTATTACTACAACTCTAACCAGCTTACTATTACTGATGAGCACAGGCTGTAGCTCGGGAACAGCAACATTGCAGCAAGGGCCAGATGTTGAAATAACCAAAGATGGATTAGTCAAAGTCGATAATTCACAACTGGCCTTATCCTACGTCAGACCAGACGTTGATTGGGCTAAATACACCAAGCTTTATTTCGAAACTACCAAAGTGACCAATGATCATCCAGCGGATTATCACGCACCAAGAGTTGATCGAAAGTCAGATGGGCCAAACGCAACCTATGACCTTCCGCAAGCATCGCTTGATAAAATGGCAGTGCAGTTTTCACAAACCGTTGCAGATGTTTTCAACAGTGAGCAGCCTTTCGAGCTAGTGACAGAAAAAGGGCCAAACACCTTAATCATTGAAACCGCAGTCACTGATATTAGGTTAAGTGCGCCAGTTGAAACCTCTCGTAAAAGTTTCAACTCCATGGGCAAAACCTACACTCAAAACTCTGGTTCTATGGTGCTGCTAGCGGTACTTAAGGATGCACAAACTGGAGAGGTATTAGCTAAAGCTGCAGATCGCGCCGTCGGGTTTGATCAGTGGCGACAAAATACCAAAGTATTTAACTGGGGTGATGTTAAAACAGTTTATCGTCATTGGGTAAACGACTTTAAAAATGCGCTAATGAACGCTGCAGCAGCGCCGAAGGATTAACGCTAACCCTAACACTTTGCACTTTGCACTTTGCACTTTGCACTTTAATGAGTATTTTCAATAAAGTGCAAAGCTTTAGGATGCAGGATTTTAAATGAACTTATAAACCACGTTGCCATTCTTGTCTCAGTGGTACCATGCCTTGAATAGCCTGATTGACTCGACTTAATAGCTGAGACTTGTCTTTGCCTAACACCCCTTTTAATACCAAATAATTAGATGCATGATCTGAACGGAAAATCGTTTTATCTAGCTCTAGGTTTGACAGTAAAGTCTGCATTTCAGTAAGCAAACCTAATTGATCCGGCAACTCAAATTTACCATCAAATACCTTGTCCATCCTTTCTGTGCCTAAAGGCAAGGTCACCACTAAGGTAGATAAGTATTCAGGCTGTGCAGCGTTCATTAATTTGGCAGAAGCTTTAGCATGTTGCAGAGATAGTTGTGTGCCACCAAGCCCCATCAATATCATCACCGATGACTTCATCCCAGCTTGTTTAATCTTTTGTAATGCCACTAAAGATGATTGATAATCTTCGCCTTTTTCAATGCGGCTTAGCACTTCGTTATCACCGCTTTCACAGCCAACATAAAGTAGTGATAAGCCCACTTCACGCAGCTCAGCCAACTGCTCTACTGATTTATTGGTTAGGTTACGTGGTAAGCAATAACTACTTATGCGAGTCACTGATGGCAGATGGGTTTTGATCAACTGACAAATTTCTTTAAGGCGCTTAAAAGGTAATGTCATTGCATCACCGTCAGCTAAAAATACTCTGCTAATAGGATGACCAGAGGCAGCTGCGGCAAGAATATCTTGCTCTATTTTATCGACTTTTTGGGCTTTAAACTTTTTCTGTTCTTGAGTGTACATGTCGCAAAAACTGCAGTTGTTCCAACTACAACCGTTAGTCACTTGCAAAATAAGTGATTTCCACTCCGATGGCGGTCTAAAAACAGGCTCTATATAGTTAATCAAATCAGTTCCTTTAGTGAAATACCATCACTTTTTGTATAAATATCATTCGTAACGTTTGTTTTTTAATCTTATTTTTGATCGTAAACGTTTGAAATGATCGTATACCTTGTTTATAGTCGTTTTGTTAATCAAATAATTATTCAGGCTAATTGATTATGAATCAAGTTGCATATGCACTCAGTGAACGTCGAGGGGAAGCGCTCGATCAGGAACAACACTGGGAACTCATGACCGCGGACCAGAAAATGGCGCTGTATGATTTAAACCGATTTGGGTACCGATTGCTTTTCGTTAGAATGATGCCAGAAGGCCCTCTGGCTATCATTGCTCAACAAAAAGAGCTCGCTGTAATTGATTTTGAAGGCGAATTAAACTTACGCCCCGACATCAAATTACGAGACGAATCCAAATAGCGAAAACATGAGTTAGAAACAGTTACGCAATCTGTAACCTAGTATGTAACGCCGACAAAAAAGAGTGCTTTAAGCACTCTTTTTTATGAGCTAATTTTATGGTCGTATCACTCACTTCTTATACCAAATCAAAAAATGCGATTTTTATCGCCACCTTAGCCCCAATGGGAATAAGCATTCATCTCACGACCAAAGCTAACTTTGTTGTAAGCTAAGTAACATATCAATATGCGGAATGCCATCTTCAAGGTACATCTCTGAATTATTGATAAAGCCTTGTTGTTGGTAAAATTTATTTAAGTGTTGCTGAGCGCCTATTTGAATATTTTCCTGTGGCCACAACTCTTTTACGGCATCAATAGAGCGCTGCATTAATGCGTGGGCGATTCCTTTGCCACGGCCTGACTCTGCAATAATCACTCTACCAATACTCGCTTCAGGGTAACTCACTCCAGCGGGTAATATTCTGGTATAAGCAATAAGCTCACCTTGTGGATTGAACCCTAATAAATGTTTAGCATCAGCTAACCTATCTTTGTTATCTAACTCAGGATATGGGCAATTTTGCTCAACTACAAACACATCAACCCTAAGCTTTAATACATCATAAAGCTCATCAAGACTAAGCTCGTTAAAGCTTAATAATTTCCACTGTATTGAATCTAATAACGACATCGTTTTAACGCTCTACTTTCTCCGATTCTCAGCAGTCTAGCACGAATAAATCACTCGATTAATAAGCAAGTCACTCCAGTCATTTTAGGCAAAAAAATACCGAGCCTAAGCTCGGTATTTTATCGATTAAACTAGCTCAATTTAGAACTTGTATTTAACACCTACTTTTAACTGCCAAGCAGACTTATTGATGTCATAAGTATTTTGGTTCGCAGTTTCGATACCATCTTGACCGAAAGGTACTGAATAAGTGTATACACCTGTATCAGCATCGTAATTATGGTCTACTAAGATTTTACTACCGAAAGATTGGTACTCAACCACACCCCAATCATCATTCATTAGGTTAAGTACGTTTTTTACGTCGAAGTATAAGATACCTTTATGATCTTCTAGGAAACCAGGTAACTCTTGCGTGAAACGGAAATCTAACTGATGTACCCAAGGTTGGTTGTCTGAACCCTTACTTGCGATACCACCAGCATATTTTCCTAAACCAATTTCATCAATTGCCTCTTTAAACTCTTCATAAGTTAAACCGCCAGCATACTCAACATTGGTATCATCTGCACCTGTTGGGATGTAAGGAAGGTAAGAGTCTGAGTAAGCAAATGCACCTTGGTCACCAAAACCACGATCATTATGTGAACCTAACACCCAAGTCATTGGACGGCCTTCACGTGCTTCATAGAACATATTAAAACTAGAGTTATAGCCAGCAATAAACTCAACATCATAACCTAAGCTCATAGTGAAACGATGTGGTGTTTCATAGTAACCAGGACCGATAGTCGTGCCGTTTCTGTCTTCACCGACTGACGTGTATTGGTAGTTAGACGTTGCCGTTGAAGATGAACCTTGGTTCCCTTCATCAACAGAGTTAAATGCGTAACCTAAACGCATGTTAAGACCCATATCCCAGTTTTTTGCTAAACTGAAACTTAGCGTCTGGCTCTTACCATCTTCATCTGCATTAGTTAGCATCAGATCGTAACGTTCAGTATTACCACCAGCACCATTATTCGCTAATGGATCCCATGTTTCGTAAATAACACGGCCAGTTGAATCCGTTGTTAGTTCACGGCGAGCTAAATCAACCCAAGCAACATCATTTTCTTTTTGGATATATAAGAACTCACCACCAAAGAACCAATCTTGACCTAAAGCACCGAAGTCCCAAGTACTGTCAAAACCGATGCTTGCACGCCAATCTGAAGGAAGTTCGAAGTTAGGATCTAATGAGTTAGTATTACCATCACCACCGACTAAACCATCTTGTGCACCACTTGGTACATTACCAAAGTCAGGCGTACCCCAAGTATCATTCCAACCATCGTTGTAACTTAGTAAACTGTTACCATCGTTTGAAAAGCTGTTAGACATCCAAACTGTTGGGTAGCCACCACTGTAACGACCTACGCCACCACGAATGGTCACATCGTCCGACAATACATAAGTTAAGCCAACACGTGGTAAGAAGATATCTTTACCATCCATTGTTTCGTTATTGGCAAAGCCATAACGATCGACAAAGTTATCATTTAATGCAGGTGAATCTGACATGCTGATGGTTTCGTAACGAATACCGTATGTCATTTCCCAATCTGAATTAATTTCCCACGTGTCTTCAATAAATAATGCGAGTGTTTCCATATTGAATGATGCAGCAACATCATCAGCATTACCTGATTCAGCATTTTGATAGCGGAAACGGTCAACAACACCATTTTCAAAGTCATCAATTGAATCAAAATCCCATGAGCCCATAGTGTCTTGGGCAAATAAGTTAAACACTTCTACATTGTTATACTGAAAACCAAAGCCAATAGTATGTTCATCTAAGTAGTAATCACCCACAAAACGTAATTCTAGGTTTTGATTGTTTAACTCATTAGATTGACGTGAACGCTCAGTACCGAAGTTAACATCGCCAGCATCGGTACGGACATTAACTTGACCAATACCGATATTTTCAACAGGGTTTGAGCTACTTGTTGTATCTTTATAAGCAACTTTGATTTCTGTAGTAAATGAATCAGTCCAATCACTGTATAACGTTGCTGCGTAAGACTCTAATTCTTCTTCTTTATCATACCAGTAGCTTGATAAGTTAAGTGAAGATTCATCATCAGATACTTTGTTAGTTCTGTTACCAATGGTGCTTTGGTAAGTCAGTGAAGCACGGTGCTCGTTAGTGATGTTCCAATCTAATTTAGCTAAGATTTTTTCATCTTTCTCTTGTGGAGATGCGCTGTAACTACCAATGTTACTTAAACCGTAAACATCATTCGCAATACTGTTAATACGATCAAGTTCATCCGAAGTAACACGAGAATCATTGGCAAAACCTGCACCTGCTGGTCCCCACTCTGCTGCTTGTGGCGCATCGTAGTTTTCATATGAACCAAAGAAGAACAAAGTGTCTTTAATCAGCGGGAAGCCCACTGTGGCACCAAAAGTCGTTTCTTCGAAATCTTGCTTTAACTTCTCGCCAGTTTCTTGGTCTTTACCATCGCCAGCCATGCTGTCGTTAGTGGTTTCCCAAAATACTGTGCCTGCTAGTTCATTTGTACCAGATTTTGTTACGGCGTTAACTTGTGCGCCAGAGAAACCACCGGTTCGAGCAGAGAACGGAGACGTGTTTAATGCAACACTTTCTACCGCATCAATTGAGATAGGTGAACGTTGAGTTGGGTAACCATTTGAATTAAGACCGAAATCATCGTTTTGAGAAACACCGTCAACAACAAATGTGTTAAAACGTGGGTTAATACCCGCAACACTCATTGAAACGCCATCAGTACCCACTACAGCCATTGGGTTTTGACGTAATACGTCTTTAAGATCGCGGTTAATACCAGGAGAATTAGCAATATCTTTCGCGCCGAACTCGCTGTTACTACCTGCACTGCGGAAATAGTTAGCTGAACCTACAACACCAATACGCTCCATATCGGCAGCTGATTGTAATGTGCGGTTATAGCGTAAGGTTTCACCAACATTTAGATATAAATCTTGTTCTAAATCATCCGCAAATTCATCTGAATCGACTTTGATGATGTATGGACCACCAACACGTAAACCACGTGCTGAGAACAAGCCATCAGCACCCACTGACACTTCTGTCACTGTACCTGTTGGTTCATGGATGATGGTAATTGTTGCATCTGTTACTGCATTTCCTTGCGGTCCAACAATCTGACCTCGGATATTTGACGCGGTATCTGCTGCCATGGCTGGTAGAGAAACACCCATAGCAAAGCAAGTCGCTAGCGCTAAGCGACTGATTTTATTGTTTAACATTTTCAGACCCCTGAAATATTTTTATATTTTAATTTATTTGCTAGTTAATCTAGCTTTTAATATGAAGTTGTAGAGTAAAAACTTCAGGGCGGATTTTATAACCAATTTGTTTCAAAATCATGTCATTCTTGAACTATTTTTCAACAATAATTAAACTATCGCATCAATTGCGCTTCATATTTCTCTGTCTAGGCTATATGAGCATTGGGCTGTAGCCTTTTTGTCACAAAAAATTAATTTAAAAAAGCTAGTATAAAAATCTTCTAATCACACGCTTCAGCCACTCTTCTAGGGTCAAATCTACTAGGGTCAAAGTCGCTGAATCGCTAATGGAATAATAATAATGAAACCTGCAGTACTTCTATTTGGCGCAACCGTTGCACTAACCACCGGTATCGTCAGTCAACCCACTCATGCTTGGGGTCAAAATGGCCACCGAATTATTGGTGAATTAGCACAAAATAACCTTTCATCTATTGCGCAAGAAAAAATCAATCAAATAACTCAAGGCGAATCATTAGCACAAATGTCGACTTGGCCTGATGAAATACGTTCAGATAAAAATTGGTACCACTCTACACCTTGGCATTATGTGTCTATCGCTGATGATGAAACTTGGGACACAGTAGAAAGAAATCCTAAAGGCGATATTATTGAAAGCTTGAAGAAATTTGAAAAGGTGCTGAAAGACCCTAAGGTCAGCGATAAAGAAAAATGCGATGCATTAGCTTTTTATGTCCATTTTGTCGGTGACA
This sequence comes from Shewanella olleyana, assembly GCF_023283825.1. GTDB lineage: Bacteria > Pseudomonadota > Gammaproteobacteria > Enterobacterales > Shewanellaceae > Shewanella > Shewanella olleyana. Next base: position 162,494 of record NZ_JAKILD010000009.1, read on the forward strand.
TTCACCAACCACTGCATGTTGGCCATAGCCACGATCACGGCGGTAATAAAGTAAAACTGAAATGGTTTGGTGAAGACACTAACTTACATTCGGTGTGGGATAGCAAGATTGTTGATCACAAACAACTAAGCTATACCGAATACACCAAGTTCATTGAGCGTATCTCAGATAAAGACGTCAAAAGCTGGGTAGGTAAAAGCTATTATGACTGGGCAAATGAATCAAAAGCGCTACGTGAAGCCACTTATAACCTCGAGAAAAACCGTGATGATCAACCAGATTTACGTTGGCAGTATATTTTTGACCACACGCCAACGGTTGAATTACGCTTGCAACAAGCTGGCATTCGTTTAGCGGACAAACTGAATATCATCTTTACTAAATAAGCTCTATCGCATTGTAAATATAGCGTTTCATTTTACTTAACCGCATGATTATTGATAACTTCAGCTAAATATAAACCCACATTATCAACAAGTATGTGGGTTTATTTTATGTCAAACCATCCCAACAGCATCAACATTATCCTTAGCCTGAACTGCCGTAGTAAAGTCATAGTAAAGTCATAGTAAAGTCATAGTACAGCAAGATATCTCTCACAACTTCACCTTTAAACTGCAGTAATCATGACTTAAAAGCATCATCGAATTGTCATTTCAATAACCTTACTTTCTTGAGTTAACACTTCAAAAAGACAGCAATTAAATGAACTCAGCCTAATAAAAAAAGCCACTATTTAATCAATAGTGGCTTTTCTAAAGGATTCTGCAGCCCGTTTGCAGGGGATAGCTGCAGAAACCTATTTACTTTTACGTTTGAAACTTACTCTTAAAGTCTCAGCCTAACGTTCAAAGTTATGGTATTTGTCAATACCGAATGACTTACCAGTATCATGACAGGTTGCACAAGACTCTGCTGTAGGAATTGTGTGCCATTCAGTTGATGGAGTAGTTATATTCAAATCACCTCCATTAGATTCCATGTGACTGATATCTGACTCTTCGTAATGACATGACAAACAGTTTGCAGAAATCGGGCTTGACACCACACCCGCAACCCCATCGTCTGAAGAAGCTTTAGACTTCATGTAACGATTTGGAACTAGACTCAAATCTATGCCATTAGAGTGACAAGAAACACAATTATCACCATTTAAATTAATAGCAGAATTAGTTGTAAGCTCTTCTTCAAAAGTGCCATCCCTTTGCTCTACCATTTCAGAACCAGTGATTGGTTGACTCATCCCCCAATGCCATGCATGTATTAGTGGACCAAAACCTGCACCACTAGGCGCTTTCCAACCCGTTTGCACAGGAGGAGTACTTCTATCCATCGCTGGTATTGTATATCCGGCTTCAATTCTTTTTTCATCAGTTGCAAAGGCGTCCATAGCAACGGTTCTTGCACCAGCACGATCTTGACCATTATTATGACAAGCTATACAAGATTCCCCACCAGTGTTGTAGCTACCATTTTTATGGTAGTTAGTCTCGTTATTGTGACAAGTAGTACAGCTGTCCGCATCCACATTATGTCGACGTGAGAACTCCTTGTCGATAGCTGTAAATGTATTATCAACTACTTCAGAGAAACCTGTGAAAGATACACCAAACTTACCATCATCATCTTCCCAGTTAGAATCAGCTAACGTAACACGTGAGCTAGTAGTAAGATGTGCATCCTCATAACCTGTGCCAGGGCCATTTAGTAGCTCTGGATAACACACTGAACGAGTACCATCTGGACGTTCTACATAACTTTCAGCTCCGTGACCAATGACACGAGCAACAATAGAGTCAGTTTCGTTATCATAGGCATTCACATAAGCACCAGCGTAAGTCACGGTATGAGCTTCATACATTTCACCAATATTTAGCTGTACAGCTGAATCGCCCGAGTTATCAAATAGCTTAACATCAACACAATAGCCATGTTCGTCATCTTGGTATACAGCAGAAGTTTCAGTATAATAATTTTTACGCATTGTTTTGCGTTCAGTAATACCCGCAACTTTTTGAGCGTGTACCTCACGAATATCTGATGAAGAAGAAGACAAAGCAGATACCTTATTGCTACTTACTTTTGCAAGGCTATTCATAGTATCAGTATGGCAGTCACTACAACCGTTCCCGTCCCACTCTTTGTTCATTACTGGTTCGACGTGACAGGTATAACAATTTACCGGAGTGAAATCTTTTTCAAATTTCTGATGATTGATATGACCAAGCTTCTGCATGGTATTACTTGCATAACCTCCAGTCTGGCCATCTTCATTCTTAGCTACGTTGTTATGACACACCATACAACCACCAACAAAATCCACTTCTCCATCAGTATTTAGTGCGACATATTTGCTGTGTTTAATATCAGATGTTGCGTAATCAACGTGACACGAATAACAAGTTTCAGTTGTCGTTGTATGTGTCATCTCAGGCTTGTTTACAATGATGTAAGGTGAAGTAGCAATATCGCCACCGCCTACTTGTAAACGAATTAAGCCTTCAGTGTCAGCTTGAACCGCTGACATTGGCGCAACAAATTCATATCGACCATCGTCAAGCATAGTTAGCGTTGCACCTTCAGTAGGTTCATCACCACCGGCAGTTGCACTCCCACCAACAGAGCCATCACGAGCTCGTTGAATGCCCATTTCGGTCATAGCAGCTAAGTAAACTGCAGCATTTTCAAGACCATTAATTAACGCGCCATCTTCATCAGTAATTTCAAATTCAAGTGTTACTTGACCTTCTTCAACCATATGAGAAATAAATTCAACATTAGTTACTTCAGAAGTTTCTACTACTGGTGGATTAGGTCCTGGACCTGGTTCACCTGGTGCGCCATCTTGACCATCTTTGCCATCGCTACCACAGCCAGCAATCCCCATTGCTGCTGCAACAACGAAAGCTAATTTGCATTTCGTTAAGTTTTTCATCATCACTCCGATTTCTTATATTTACTACTTTTTAGGTATAACCTATTTTGATATTAGTTATTTCCAATAATAAAAATAGTGACTATGGTCACGTTAGAATAATTAACCTTTTCAACCACCAACCTTTAACATGAAAGTTTGATGCAGATCTTAATTAACAAATGCTAACCTACCGGTTAACACAAACCCAAAACGCTAAACCCATTGTTTTATAAAGGTTAAGGCGCACATTAAATTATTAACATATAAAATAATCAATATATTCAAAGGCTTAACCGGAGATATGGTTGGCAGTTTTATATAACTACAAAGAAATAAGCTTAATGATTAATATCAAATTAATTTAAATTTAATATTCTGCTTTTTTGAAAGTGGTTGTTAGCAGTCGTTGAAAGTGAAAAGTGAAAAGCGAAAACAAAGCTAAAATTAAAATTTAAGCAATAAAAAAAACCACTATTGCTAGTGGTTTCAGATTAATGACAAACCCCCACTTTTTTTAAGTGGGGGTTTTATTTTATTGGTTTATACGCATTTCACGACGTTTATTTAAAAACACATCTTGAGCAATATTGTTGGTTA
>NZ_JAKILD010000010.1 GCF_023283825.1 Shewanella olleyana
TTCAGCGCTATCACCTCTACTGTCCTACCAGCGCTTTCATAGCAGACGGCCAGATTATTTAGGCTGGTGGTGTAATCCTCTGCCCAGCGCGCAGGCTGCTCAGCATAAAGCACTTTTCGAATAGCCAGTGACTCCTCTTGCAGCGCTATCGCCTCTACTGTCCTACCAGCGCTTTCATAAAGATAAGCCAGATTATTTAGGCTTCGGGTGTAATTCTCTGCCCAGCGCGCTGGCTGCTCAGCATAAAGCGCTTTTAGAATAGCCAGCGACTCCTCTTTCAGCGCTATCACCTCTACTGTCCTATCAACGCTGTGATAAGAGGAAGCCAGATTATTTAGGCTTTGGGTGTAATCTTCTGCCCAGCGCGCTGGCTGCTCAGCATAAAGCGCTTTTCGAATAGCCAGTGACTCCTCTTGCAGCGTTATTGTCTCTACTGTCCTGTCAACGCTTTTATAAAGATAAGCCAGATTATTTAGGCTTCGGGTGTAATTCTCTGCCCAGCGCGCTGGCTGCTCAGCATAAAGCGCTTTTAGAATAGCCAGTGACTCCTCTTGCAGCCTTATCGCCTCTACTGTCCTATTAACGCCGTTATAAGAAGTAGACAGATTATTTAGGCTGGTGGTGTAATCCTCTGCCCAGCGCGCTGGCTGCTCAGCATAAAGCGCTTTTCGAATGCCCAGTGACTCCTCTTGCAGCGTTATCGCCTCTACTGTCCTGCCAACGCTGTAATAAGAAGTAGACAGATTATTTAGGCTGCAGGTGTAACCCTCTGCCCAGCGCGCTGGCTGCTCAGCATAAAGTGCTTTTAGAATACCCAATGACTCCTCTTCCAGCGTTATCGCCTCTACTGTCCTACCAGCGCTTTCATAGCAGACGGCCAGATTATTTAGGCTGCTGGTGTAATCCTCTGCCCAGCGCGCTGGCTGCTCAGCATAAAGCGCTTTTCGAATACCCAGTGACTCCTCTTGCAGCGTTATCGTCTCTACTGTCCTGCTAACGCTGTCATAAGAATAAGCAAGATTATTTAGGCTGAATGTGTAGTCCCTTGCCCACATGTCCCGGTTATACCTAAATGCCATTGCCAGTAGCGCCACATTAGCGCTCTGGGTGTATAACTTGTGCTCAAAAGCTTCTGCCGCTAGTAAGTTTTTAACATCTTCGGCTTCAAACCTAGCGTTCATCTCTTTGTGGGTAAAATCGAAAAACTCATCCTGCGCGTTAGGATGCGTTTCTTGCTGCACCAATACTGCGAGCGAGAAATTCAGTTGTTGACGCAAAAACACATTAAATAAGCCATGACGGTAGTGATGTCGATTAGGTTGTAGGCGTCTTAATATTTCAAACACCTCTTCCAATATTTCAACGTGCTCGTCTTTAAGTGAGCAACCTGCTTCTTGTTGCAAAAATGCTTTTAAAGCTTTGAGAGAGGGGTACTCAGCTGTATCTACTGTGGTTAGCTTCTCGATAAGGTGAGCAACAAGGGCACTGTCAAATGGAGCGCCAATTAATGCGGATAGCTGTAAACTGAAAACGGCAGCATCCCCGTAAGGAGTGTCGCCCTCGCTAAAGTAATCGTGAATAATAAGCAGACGTTCTTCCATTACTGCATAAGATGATAACGTGAAGTAGCTTTGGTCATTCTCTTGTGCGCTTGAGTGAGTAAAGGCATGCTGATGCGTGTCATGAAGTAACGAAAAAACGTTTTCAATGATTGCATTAACCTGCGCTGCCGATAACGCGCTTAACCGGAAAACCCCTTTACTTACTTGAGTGAATAATGGGGTGATGGTGATATTATCTTCGGCCTTACGTTGATAAAAGCGAAAGTCTGAAATCAAATTCAAGGCTTCAATGGCGAATAGTGTGACCACTTGCGTTTCGGCTGTAATCTCTTGCTCTGTTAACACGGTAATGATTTTTTCAGCGATTAAAGAGGATGTCTGTTCGTCGCTAATAGCGTATGTTTGTTCAATTAACGCTTCCAGCGTCCTCTTATCCATTCCTTCAATGATAATTTGCGCTTTTATTTTAATGCTATCAGGAATGAGGTTAACACTATCGGTCGTTTGCGCTTCTGTTACCGAGGTATTCAATTTAATAGCATCAAATAACGCTAGCTGATATGGCGAATGCTGTTGATTTTTCAATGCTAATTTATAGCTGGTGTTACTGTCAGAGTGGCGAGCTGTAAAGATTACCTCTGTTGAAAAATGGGTTGCTAGTTGTGTAAGAATAAACTCTGAAGACAGCTCGTCAATCCATTGCAAATCATCAACAAATAAAAGTATGGGGCTTTTTTCGGCTTCAGCGTCTATAAATTTTGATACGCTTTTGAGTTCTTTTATCGCTAGGAAAAGGGAACCAAACTGCTCTTGCTTTGCATTTTTGCTGTTTTCGTTGTTAAGCGCATCAACACTTTGAATTTGATGCTGATTGATTGTTGCCGCATTCCAAGCCGATGCAGCGCCGTCATGCACCGAACCAAAACCTGACAAATCAGAGATGAATTTAACTGCCTTTTTGATGCCTTTAATGGCTGCAATACGATTGTTTTTTAACGCCTCATATTGATCTTTATAGGTACCTGTTGCGTCATTAAGCTGCCCAAACTGAGCTTTAGCTTTTTCCCATTCAATGCGTTTATCTTTTATCTTGCGCTCAAAAAAGCCTAATTGTGTTTTATATTCTTCAGTGAGCCTCACTAACTCCAATTGGATCGAATGCTGTAATGAAGCCAGTCCAGTGATCTCTGACGAGTGGCCCGTTTGATTTAAGAGTGTTAATCGCACCTGACTGCTCGCTAGTGCATCTGAATGCATAAATAGCGTGTCTAAATGTTTTTTAACAAGTGCGGTTTTGCCCGTTCCTGGCTCCCCCTTCACTAACGTCCACTGGCTTGTGACTAGTTGTGATCCGTTAAGATGGCAACCCTTAATGAAGGCCTCATGCTCTGTTCGTAGTTGATGCAGCTCTAAAGACCGGCCGACAAATGTTTTTGCTCGAATTGCGGGAACAGGAATGCTAGAGCCAGGCTTTTCTAACATGCCATATCGCTGCACCATATGGCGTAAGCGCGTTAATTTTTGCTTAGTCTCATTATCAGGTAACGCATCAAACGGCTGTTTTTCTGTATAATTAAACAGTACAGACACTCCTGAATGCGTAACAGCCGGTTTATCGTCATCAGATTTAATCACTCCTTGTTTTGCATCTTTAGCATACGAAAAATATAACGATAGCAAAGCTAAAGAAGCCACATCCAGATTGAATGGATCGTTGATAACTATTAATTTAGGTGCACCGTCACCTAACGTTATTAGCAATTTAAGAAGAAATTGCATTGCCTGATGAGGTGTGTGCTCCTCGCTCAAATGTGTTGCAATTGCTTTTATTTCTGCTTGTGCACTGTCACTAAGGTAGAGTTTACGGCCAAGCTCATGTTTATCATTTGCCTTATCAGCCCCTTTAATTGCTACACTTTCAACTTGATCTGCAACCATACCTGTCGATTTATCAATGGCCCCCTTAACGCTTGTATCAACAAGGGAGCTGTCACTTAAACTGTCCTTTAGCCAAGAAATTGTTTCTTTAAATAAATCAGACGCTTTAGTATTTGTGACATCTCCAAGCACATCTCCTATTCCCTGTGAGGCAAAAAATATTGAAAGCTTTAATGCACTGTCTATGACCAACTTATTTCTTAACTCGTCACCGATTAGATGGTAAATCGCACTAAAAATCTGGGAGTTTTTGCCAGCTTCAGCATTGATGGTAATGATGTTTGTTGTGTCGTCATGAGATAATTCAGCATCATAGACATTATGGTAAGTAGCTGCCTCTGAGAACTCTGGCTTGTCTTGTTTGAGCTGTAGGATATGTTTTTTTTGAACTTCTATTAGCAGGGGGGTATTCACTGAATCTTGCAAATCACTGATGTAGTCATCATGTAGCGTGGTCATATATATCCTTGCTTTAGGGAGGCGCTGACTTTATTAATGAACAGAACAACCCGACAGTTACAAAATGATACAGGCTGCTGATATTATTGGGTTTATTTATATATCATATTTATCAAAGTATCACTTTATAAAAGGTGAAATCAGAGCCTTATCTCATTAAATTAACTTATTTGGTATATAGAAAAGTCATAGATTCCACTTTTTACAACGAATATTTTTAGAAAGGGTGTGTCTACACTGAAAACGCGTCCTATTTTTCAGTAGATAAACATTCATGGGCAGGTGCGAGCTTGAGTGCGAGGCTTAAGATAAACTGATTGACCGTAATTCCAGTTTTACTATGCTAAGGATGATATTGTCATTGATTTAGGTGATATGTTTTTTTCACCAATAGATAAATGTGAGGCTATTCTCAAAAGGCTTAGAGGAACAATTATTCATCTTGCTGGTAATCACTCCAAAGTACTGCGAAATCAGCTATGGAATAATCAATGTCACGACCATTTTGAGTTTTCTTTCGATGGGAATTTGGTAGTCCTAAACCATTATCCCATGAGAGTCTGGAATCGCTCGCACTACTCTAATTCATTTCACTTTTTTGGACATTGCCATGGCAATTTAGAGCCGTACAAAAATAGCCTTGACGTGGGTTGGGATGTACACCAGAGGCTTCTAACTCTTCAAGACGTGATTGAGTTAGCCAAAAAGGCTACTCTAGAAGATAAGTATGCTTTTTATATTAACACTGAGGATTAAGGAGCAAATTTTAGCTACAGAGTAAAACCCTGAAGAGTTAATACACAATTAGTAAGCCTCGCTTACTCGTTGCCAACACGTTTTGGGGCATAAGTGAGTCAGCGCAGACTCGCTGACTCGAAAATGGCCCATTGCAAGTCAGCGGTAACAACGAGGCTATTTAGAAAGAATCAATATAGTCTAACTTTCTGTAATCTTTTTTACGGCTTTGCTTGCCGCTCAAAAGACTGATTATCTATACAGGTATAACTGAATTGCTCCAAATTGAGATAATTTGGGGATCAAAGGATGCGAAAAATGAATTTTCTACGCATCGATAATTTTGTAACTATCGAGGAAATGCGTATATATCAAGGCACTGAAAAATGTTAAAAAGTGTTGTACAGACCTCGTAAACAAAGACGCATTCTTTCTCAGGCTATATTTGAAACATCACTAAAGTATTTGAAAAACATATTCTATTTACAACAATGACTTAGCGATGGTATCTTTTCCACATGATTTGAGCAGCCTGGAACGTTATCGTGTTGCTATTGAACAAGCTGTTATATGCATAAGGAGTATTAGTTGAAACTTGCCATATTATTGATGTTTTCGTTTGTACATTTTTCTAGTTTAGCTAGCGATTCGATAGCTGAAAAAATCTGTAACGCTTATGAGAAAGATGAAGATAAAAGCAAATGTTTTAGTGAGTTGGAAGAAGCCCCTCGATATATTTCTTTTGAATTTGGCGGCTCTGCCTGCCCAGATATAAAATACTGGGAAAAGCTGATCGATGAAGTAAGTACTGATGTTACGCCTGATATGAAGGAATTTGATAAACACTGTTTCTCTCTTAGAAAAGGGAATGTTGTTTATGGTTTTTTAAATAAAGTGTATTACAACGGTAGTGAATTGGTTCAAGTTAAATCTAGCGATGGTACTTTGTTATGGTTAGAGACTGCGGGAGTTAAAGACGTAGTATTTAGCCAAACTGAAAAACCAAAACATTGGTTGACTGTTCTAAGAAATCAAGACGGTAAAATAATAAATGCTACTACCCAACGATAAAATGCATATAACTAATAAGGATAGGTCGCGCGCAGCCGCGTACTTACCCCAAGTGTTGAACAAGCCCGAGTGTATCTTTATATAGTAAATATCGGCGTAAGAACTTACGCTTTTTAGGTGTGTTGAGTTGTAGTGACGCACTAATTTGGACCACTCAACTAGAGGGTTTTCAACACTTAAAGTAATCCTTTAAGTGCTAATTTAGCAGGAGCGCTATCTCATTTGTGTCCAGATACGTGTCAGTCGAATGTTGCTGACACGTTCATGCCCCAAAATGATTTCACTGGTAGAAGTTGTTAGTAGCGCAATTAAAGCATTAGCCTTATAAAGGCTAATGCGGAACGCAAGATATAAGAACTGCGTTAACATTGCACTTTATGCAATGATGACAGTACTTTATTTCACTCAGGCGGAGAAACTGTGAATCAGTTCTTCGTTGTTCTAACTCATTGTTGATAGGCTGGTTTACTGTTAGTCTTGAGTGATAAAAGTACTGGCGACCTGTTCTTATTAAGACCGTTATTATTCGGAGTTTAGCCTAATATACTGTTGAACTAAGCCGCTGCGCGGAGCCCCAAAGCCAATCATTTGAACCACACTTACCTCAGTGGATTTTTCCACTATCAAGGAGGTAAGTCATGTTAGTACAAACCCAATTATTCCATGATGAAATAACACTTAGACGTTACTCTGAGCGCACCCGCAAAGCGTATCTGTACGCCATCACTAAACTGGCTGAGCATTATCATCAGTCGGTTGAAACCGTTACCGACACTCAGTTGAGCGATTATTTCCGCTATTTAAACCTTGAAAAACAACTATCAAGAGCCTCTATTCAGCTCCAATTAAATGGTATTCATTTTTACTTTGAACACATTTTAAAACGTCAATTTAAGATTGACGTGTGTTTACCTCGACCTAGCCAAAAATTGCCGCAAGTGCTCAGTCAAGAAGAGATAGGCCAATTACTACAACATTGACCCAATCAGAAATATCACACCATGATAGCGCTGTGCTATGGCTGTGGATTACGTGTCGGTGAGCTGGTAAACATTAAAGTCAGTGATATTGATGGTCAGCGCCAGTTACTCAAAGTGTGTCAGGGAAAAGGCGCTAAAGACCGTTTGGTCATCATTTCGCCGTCATTGCTTAATCTACTGCGCCATTATTGGCAAAGCTATCACCCACAAGACTGGTTATTTGGAGTGAAATACCACGATAACATGTACCCCATACACCCATCGAGCCTGCGTAAAGTCATTAAAAAATCAGCTGCACTTGCGGGTATTACGAAGCCCTGTAGTCCTCACAGCTTACGTCATGCCTATGCAACACATCAATTGACTGCGGGCATGTTACTGAATCAACTCCAACATCAATTGGGGCACAAAAGCATTTAAACCACAGAGCGATATCTGCACTGGTCACCAGAGCTTGGGCATCAAGGGGGCGATTTACTGGCGGGTGTAGGGTGATGATATGGCGCATTATCACTTGAGTGACATACTGCAAACTCATTACGGTCAATACCAGCAACATCATCGACTGAGTCAGCAGAAGCGTTTGGTGTGTCAGCATATTTTGGCTTGTCGCACAGCAGCGCTCGGTCAACAGCAGTGGCAATGTAATCAATGTGACTATCAACAAAACGTGTTTTGCTCATGTCGAGACAGACATTGTCCACGCTGCCAAGGTAAACAAACCCAAGCATGGGTAGAGAAACAGCAACAGCATGTACTACATTGTCGCTATTATCATTGGGTGTTTACTTTGCCCCATGAGCTCAACAGGCTCACTCATACTGATGAACAAGCAAAGCAAGTTTACAGTGCGTTGTTCGAAGCTGTTTGGCAGACTTTAAGTCGATTTGGCATGACCCGTAAACACTTACAAGGGCAATTAGGTTGCACCGCCGTACTGCATACTTGGGGGCAAACCTTAACCCAGCATATTCACTTGCACTGCTTAATTCCTGGTGGGGTGTTAACCAAGCAAGGTGAGTGGCGCGGAGTGAAATCAGACTATTTATTTCCTGTAAAGGCGGTATCAACCGTGTTTAAAGCTAAGATGTTAGCGGCTCTTCGTCTGCGTGACATCAACATCCCTGATACTAATAACCTCATGGAAAAGGCGTGGTGTGTATACAGTAAGGCCTGTTTGTATAAAGCGGAAACGGTAGTCGCTTATCTCGGGCGTTACACCCGTAAAGGTATGCTGCATGAGTCACGGTTAAAGCAGGTTACCGCTAATGCCATTGATATAAGCTACGTTGATTATCGCGATAATCAACGCAAAATCATGCAACTGACACCCGATGAGTTCATCCGGCGTTACCTGCTGCATGTGTTACCCAAAGGCGTGATGCGAATAAGGCATTTTGGCTTTTTGGCTAATAGTTGTCGGCGTAAAAAGTTAAGCCAAATTCGACAACAAATACCCACCAAAGCCCATAAAGACATCAAGATTACTGAGTCGTTAGGGCATTGGTGTTGCCCGCAATGTGCCAATGGACGATTAATTTTTATGGGGCTGGTACCACTACTGACCATGTTATCGCGTAAGGCTAAGTTGAGGTTGTCAGGTTAATCAGAAAAAGTCGGGGCTATGAGTGATAAAATCAGGCTTAGCTAACATTGAGTTAGGTGGGGCAACCACACACATCCTCAAGCGGCCAAATCAGAAGATAGGACAATGAAAGAGCGATGATAAAAGATGGATAACAGCAAAACCTACCTTAAAAGGTGTAATCAGAACAAGCAATTAGTCGAAAGGCTGTACAAGATACCACTACCGCCCAAAAGCAAATTCCTATAGCATAAACTATACCGATTAATATGGATGTGGCATCGGCCAAGTCCAACAAGCGATTTATGCCTTGCAAACAACGCAACGCATAAATACTAAAACGTTATATTTAAAGGATGATTAATGCCCGAACTGGAAGCATGTACAACATGGGAGTGTGTTAATAGCTTTGCCGCTTGGTTCGCTGCTATTGCTACTATTATAATTTCTTCATTAGCACTTTGGCTGTCCGTTAAAGATAGGATGGTTAGGCTCGAGGCAACTTTTTGGAATTCTTTAGTTGCCTATAACAATCCAACAATTCCTGATACATGGTTCTATGCGCTAACATGTGTGAATTTAGGTTATCGACCAGTGACTATTACAAATTATCACTGGAAGTTATTTCAATTCCCATTTACTAAAAAAACTAAAATAGTGACAAATGGACATAAATTCATTGAAGCAGCTCAATTAAGTACAAAATTACCGGCGGATCTAGCAGATGGTAAACAAGCTGTATTTTATCTTCCTTCTACATTTTTTGAGCAATTAGATCGTAGTGATGAATTTATATTTTGTCGCTCTAATAAGCTTTTAGCTTTTTGGCGAATATATACATTTAATGTGTACGTCGACACAAGTGTGAGTAAGGTAATAAAGGCAAAGATGTCATTAAAGATGCGTCGTAACATTTGGTCAAAATATTTGAATATCACAAGTCGTTAAAGCAGGATAAATAAAAGTTGGCTTTTAACGAAGCGTTGGTCTATTAGGAAACTGGAGAGTTATGTATTCAGGTGAGAATAAAAGGAAGCAGTCTCGGAGAAGACGCAAAAAGATGGCTAAGGTACAGCAACGAAAACATAATAGAGGCTTTCGGCTGGAAAAGTTTCACCGAACTACCATTTATAAGCACCTTATTAGCAATGCCAATAGCGTAAAGATACTGGAGCATCTAGGTTCTGGCTTTGAGCGAGAATTATTTTTAGCGTCTCTGAATAATTTGAGTGATAAAGGAAATCCTCTTCGGTTTAATAATTTTGCCTATTGTATGCGAGAGATTATCACTCTAATACTGGCCAAATATTCTTCCGATGAAGATATCTTAAACTGCTGCTGGTATAAAAATGAAACAAACAAGGACGATGGAGTTACGAGAGCCCAGCGAGCTAAGTACGCAATACAGGGTGGGTTTAGTAACGAAATGGTTTTTGAGATACTTCAGCTTGATGAAGAGGAAGAAAAGGATTTTATAAAAGATACGCTTAAACAATTTACAAAGCTGTTTAGAGAGCTCAATGAGCATACGCATCTTCGAGAAAAGAGGTTTAATATCGGAGATATCTTATGCGAGTCTCTTGCATTTCAGGTACTAAGTGTGATGGATAGTATCTTGACACTCATCGAAGACTTGAGAGAGCAAGTTAAATCGTATGTAGAGGGTGAAATTGATGATGCCCTAATATCTGAATTCGTTAGTTCAACATTTAACGAACTGGATATTTTGTCTACACATACCTTCGTTGATTATTCGGAACTAGATAGCTATCACGTTGACTCCATTTGTAGCAAGCATGTCGTAATCAAAGGATATGGAACAGTTTATTGTGACTTACAATGGGGATCTGGATCTGACATGAGGAACGGCAATGGTGCTACCATGAGTGACAGTTTTCCATATGATTTCACTATCCACTCCAAGCTAACACATTTAAAGAAATTGGAGCTTGGGGATGAAGGCATTATCGTTGATACAGACTCATGGTATGAATGACTTAATCGGGTAGGCGGAGGTATCTAGCCTCCAGCCCCCCCACACCACCGTGCATGCGGCTCCGCACAGGGCGGTTCATTTAGAATACCTAACTCACTTTTGGGTTAGGATAATGAACAGTGATCCATCCTTCTCTTAGTGAATATAATCCTGATTTCTTCAAATATTCATTACTCAGCGCTTGCTGTATCCCTAGTGTTTTCGAACTTCGCCATGGACCTTTACTTGTTATTCCACAAGCTAACCGAATAAAGCTATGTAATCATGTCTTTACCTCAGCAGGAAAAACCACTAAGTTGTGTCCCCTATTTTTAGGAGCGCAGTATCACTACCGTATGTCAGACCTATGGAGCTATAGATAGCCCTGCTGACTACTGGTTTCACAGACTGCGTAACCGCGTGTTCTCTACCAGCATTCTCGTTTAAGCAAAATTTCGCTCACTAACAGGTAATGGGGCATAAATGAGTTATCTACCCTAACCCGTTTCTGGAAAAAGGCTTAGAGTCTTGAGTCGAGTTAACCTGTGTTGGATTATAATGGTCGCTACATTGACCTGTATCCGATAAACAGATGATGCATTTCACTCTATTTCAAGGGGTTTAATTTAGGTTTGAATGTTTCGATTCTCTGTGTTTTCAGTATTCCTAGGGCTTTAGAAATACTGTATTGGACTTTACTGACGACACTTAATCAAACTTATATTTCTGTGAAACCCAACGATGTCACCATAAAACAAAACATTGTTATTTTGAGGATATTCCATGCTGTTCTTGGGAGTATAGGTTTATTGATATAGCGAAATAAGTAAGCCACGGTTACCGCAATAAGCCCAGATACAGGTGAAAAGAAAAAACTTAACTCTGTTATACCTATGGTAAAGACTAAAAACACATACAGGAATTGCAGGTAGTGAAAACGACTCTTGTGCTGACGGATTTTTATAGGGTCTAGATAAACATCGTCTAAATTTAGCATATTACATCCTTGTAATGACTGACTAATTAAAGCTTAGTCGATAATAATGATAGTGACTATTCTATTTAGTTTTTTCTCGATGTATTAAAGACTTTAATGCAACTGATGGACCGCTTTAGACTTACTCACGTTTCATAGTATTTGAACAATTTTAATATCGCTTTTATCCATTCACTTGGCGCTATTACTCCCCTCTATAACTTAATGCTCATGGCACCGATTGACTGATAGTCATTAAGTAATAGCAATAATCATTCACAAAATACTACACATTACAAATATAAAGCATGGTTATTTATCACAATATTCTTACCCATATTCGTACTGGTATTGTCGAATTTGAGTCTTATACATCTGAGAAATACGGTATTTATAATCTATTCGATGAAATTAATTTACTTCCTCTAGTTCGTGTTTATGACCAGCGGAGCATAGAGCGTGGTTAACCTTTTGTACTTTGTCATCCTCAAAGCGCTTTACTTGTTTGTACTGTGTAGGTATTTCTTGAAAAAAATAGCAATTAGTTAGACGGAATTAACAAGCATCTTCTCTAGGGTAAAAGTGTTCTAACATCACATTCCAGCACTTCGGCCAATTGGTATGCTTTTTCAAGGGTGATGTTAACTTCTCCACGCTCAATTCTTCCAGCATAGCTTCGATCCACTTCTGCTAAAAGTGCCAATTTATCCTGAGATATTCCTAACTCTTTACGTTTAGTTCGTAAATTTAATCCAAATTGAACAGCTAAGTCTTTCATTTTTCATCTCGTTAAAAATAAAGACTATCTAAAGTTGCGGCTTATAAAGCCACGGATTATAATCCGCAATCTGTTTATAAATGTTTTACTATTCATTTGGACTAGTCATTAACCCCTTGAGATAAAGTTATGTCGAATGTTTCAATCACAATATGCACCACGTTGCATACTATTCTTCAGGATGAGAGCTTTAATAATTTCAAAGTTGTTCAGTTACGCGATAAATTTTTAGCTGCTTCGGCTAATAACCTAAGTATTCGCGAAGCTTATAAGTTTATTTATAGGCAAATTAGCAGACTTGTTAAAAGTGGCGCCTTAATAAGAATTGAAAGTAAAAAATCAAACATAGCTATTTACCAGAAAACAGATCGATTCCATCAATTAGACTTTGTTAAAAAAGAAGTTAATACAAGAACTCAATCGAAAGGGAAACAAGTACTCAAAGTCGAAAATGACGCTATTAATCAATTAAAAGAACGTCTTAAACAAACAGAAGTAGACTTGTTTACAAGTATTGGTGAGTCTGAAGAGTATATGAGTCTATATCTATCCTTTCCTGAGATGAAAGGGCACTTAGAATCACAGTACATGCTTGCTCGTGAAAAGAGTTCCAAATTGTTAGGTCAAATTAAAGCTATCAATTCCGTACTAGCACACCAACAGAAGTAATTTTAGTGAAATTAAGACAATGGCAATCAGAGTGCGTCAATCGTGCTCTAGAGCACTTTAGTGCAAAACATAAACACTTCCTTTGTTTGGCTACTCCAGGGGCTGGTAAGACGATTATGGCTTCAGAAGTCGCTGCTCAGCTACTTGAGCAAGGCCTTATCGATTTCGTACTTTGCTTTTCACCTTCGATTAATATATCGCAGGGTATTCAGCATACTTTCTCTAAACGGCTGGAATGCCGTTTCGATGGTGTCATAGGTGCAGTCGGTTGCTCCTATACGTATCAAAGCATGCTGTCTTTCAAAGAAGACTTCTGGCAACTGTTAAAACAATATCGGGTACTGGTTATATTTGACGAGATCCATCATTGCTCTGGCAGTTCTCTTGAAGATGCTAACGCCTGGGGGGAAGAGATCTTATTGAATATTCAAAACCAAGCCGAATATACTTTAGCCCTAACTGGCACTCCATGGCGCTCAGATCAAGCACCGATAGCTTTATCTCGTTATACAGACCCAGACAATCAAATACAGTGTGATTATATTTATGGTTTAAAGGACGCGGTTGCCAACGGCGTATGCCGAAACCCAAAAATAGTTCTAATCGATAATGAAAGAATCTCGGTTACTGACGAAGAAAATGAAACTAAAACGTTTAATAGTCTAGATGCTCTATTCAAAGGTTCATTAGTTACTTATCAGTCGATCATAAAAAATGAAATTGCCATTCGGCATGCCTTAACTCTTGCGACTAACAAGCTCGACGACATAAGACTGCACAACCCTAATGCAGCTGGACTTGTCGTTGCATCATCGATAGAGCATGCCGCATACATTCTGAATATGCTCAGAAATGAATATGCTCAAACGACTGAAATAGTTACCTACAAAGAAGAGCAACCCTCACTTAAAATCAATGAATTCAGGAATAGTAGTATTAACTGGATTGTCAGTGTTGGCATGATTAGCGAAGGTACTGATATTCCACGTCTACAGGTGTGTTGTCACCTTAGCAGAGTCAAAACTGAACTCTATTTTAGGCAAGTACTCGGTAGGGTTTTACGAGTAAATAAGGCTATCAATCAGGAGGCTTGGTTATTTACTTTTGCAGCACCAAAGCTTGTAGAGTTTGCAAATCGCATCGCTGAAGAGATACCTAATTTTCCCGTTATATTCAGAGAATCCGAAACTGCAACAATCTGCGTAGAGCTGAGTGAAAGTGAAATAAAAAGAACGAGTACCCAACACCAAAATGAATACAACATTAGTTTTAGTACACCAGCTTTAAATGAATCGGACTTTCCCTTATTAGCACCGCCAAAGAATCAAAACCACATTTGGGCAAACTCGCCATCATTTGAAATTTTAGGTGGCTTTAGAGAGAGGGTTGTATCGACTTTTAATTCGCCATTTTGATGCATAGCCCTTATTTATGGTGTCACCATTTTAATGGCTGCTTGTGTTAATTTTTAAGCATGGCAGAGTTTTACGTTTGAGGCCAAGAAAACTAGGTCGCTAACAAACTATTGGACAAAAATGCGATAGAGTTAAAGCACTGGAAAGACTATTGGCATTAGTGAAATTATTGCAATCGGATAACGCCAAAAGCAGCGATGCGAAGCATCCGCTGCCTTTTCTTATTAGCTGTTGCTTGCAAGGACTAAATTATCTATATGTACAAATATCCTGCTAATTCCGCCACTTATAGGGGTTGAAAGCGTAACTTCTACCATGTCATCAACTACGTTAAGGTTTGTTGCGAGAATAAGCGTATCTCCAACCATAATATATGCGGATTTGTCGTCTAGGCTATTCACTGCATTTCTAAATGTGCTCATTTTACTCTCCTTAGTTATTACACTTTCCAAGTGCGACTTTACATGCTTCTCTTTTCTCTGTGTCAACAGATGCAGTCACCATACAAGAGTCATAGGTGGTTAAACATGCTTCGGCCTTAGCTTGTAGAAAAGCAACTGCAACATTGGCGAGAGCTTTATTGTCTAATTTCACCGCAGCCTTAACTGCTTCAGCCTTCGCCTTTTCAGCCTGCGCCTTCACTTTATCTGTAGTGATCATTGCTGTAATTTGCTCGACGATTTCATCTTGACCAAGTTTAAATTCATCATCATCGATCCAGCCATTAGCTCTAGCCTTACAATTGCTTGAGATAAATTCTCTAGCCAACAACACGATTTGAGTTCGCCCTGCTAGCTCAAGTGCGGTCGTTGAAGCATCTGAACTACCTTTTAGACCCAATGCATTAGACACGCTCCCCGACGCACTATCATCACCAGTAGTTGCAGAAGTTTCTACTGACTGTGTGTTTGACGCGTCTAGGGCCAACTTTAAAGCGTTAGACATAGCAATATCGGGCACCGGCTCAGAACACACAATATAGTCCGCATTTTTTTTTCGGATATCTATTGTTCGAAGATTCGCAGGGATAGAATACATATCACCCATATCCCCAATAGCTTCTGAAGATATTTTTTGTGGTTTTTGAGGTGATAGTACTGAACAGCCAGATAGAACTATGATGCCTACCAGAACGATTACTTTTTTCATTTAACTTCTCCATAAGTTGAAATGCCCTTATAAAACGAACCACTCAGTGATAAAAGAGCCAATATCACTTTTCGTCAAATCTAAGCTGCATTCGACAGCTAACGTATTAGTATTTATGCTTTGCGCTGTTTGGGGCATAAATCGCTTATTGGACTTGGCCGATGCTTAGTCCAAAATAATTTTGTATGCTTTATGCAATAGGATTTTCTTTTTTTTCGGCCGCAGAAAGATCCTTTGGCGTGCTATCAGCTCTTTGTAGAGCTACCTGTGCTAACTTGGCAGCCAGGTCTTCTGCTTTTGTTGCCGTGAAAAATGGTAATATTGCGCCAAGAGCTCCGACGGTTGAATCAACTCCTGTATTGTCTTCGGGATTAACACTAACTTTTGACAACAACCCTTTTTCATTGAAGTTAAGTTTAAAGCTTCCTTTCGCAAACTCTGCCGGGTCGAAATTTACATAATAGTACTCGCCTGAAGCAATATATTCGTAACTTTAATCAACTTGTTTTTTACGACATAAGTCAGGCCAATCAGCTCCAGTTATCTCTTCGTCTGAGGTAGTTGTTATCACTTTAACAAATTGTGGCTTAGGGACAGGAACTCCTTTCATTTCATTTTCGTTAGTATCATATGTATGCAGTGTTGTTGAACAACCTGAAATCACTCAAGCTATTATCAATAATAAAGGCATATTTTTCATATTAATTTCCCTAAGAATTAAGATAAAAACTCTTGACGATATATTGTTAGGTGATCATAGATTCTACCCACCTGCCCTGAAGTAAATTCATCCATCCACTGATCGTCTACATAGTTCATATAATTATGAATAGGAGCATCGTTAGTCTCACTAGAACATGCATTGTGCCTTTCTCCTCTCTCTGGTTTTCCATAGTTTGGGGCTTGGTGAGCTGAAGTATCGCCAACATGATCGCCATATGCATCACACCCACCTTGGAATGTATGCCATAAACCTAACCAGTGACCTACTTCATGAACCGCAGTCTTTCCTAGATTGAAATTCGTTGCATTGCCACCAGGTAATGTTTCAGCTAGCATCACAACTCCATCTCTTTCTGGATCACCATCGAGCTCCCAAGGAAAAGTTGCCCAGCCTAATAAGCCCTCAGATAATCCTGCAGTATAAAAATTTAATATGTTGCGGGGATTACTATGTAGTGCTCGTTTAGCATCCCTTTCAGCCCAGCTTCCGTGATCCATTCTGTACCATTCAGCATTGTCAATATTTACGACTGATGATGGGTCATAAGTAAAAGTTAAGCCGAATGATGAATACGCTTCATTTAATACTTCAATTTGCTGGATTCTTTGGGACTCACTGATCTCCCCTAACTCTCCATCCTTAATATGAATAAATTTTACTGGAATTATCGCACCAGATCCTCGGTTCCCTGAACTTCTTACTCTCGCAATTTTATTATCATTTCTCCTAATTTGATAATGATTCGGTGTCGTTGTAGCACAGCCTCTACCCTGCATTACAAACTCTTCTATTGAACCAAAATCTTTATTGTTTATTTTATAACTCATGTGATTCCATCCTTTTGTCTTATAAAGTTTAGAAATTGATAAGGTTGTAGTATTTATTTTTTGCGCTGTTTGCAGAGCATAAGTCGCTTGTTGGATTAGGCTTTAGAACCCAATTTCTTATATTGGCCATCACCTGTTCTTTCACAGCAATATATAGAATTTGATGTTGCATTTTTACTTAAATCAAATTTATATTAGCGATTTATTTTTGTTCTTATTGAACCTTGAGGTTCACGGTTTGTTATAAACAACATAAAGATTTCCTTATCGATTACATTAATATTTAACTATGTACCCCGAAGACGTTATTTCACTTGTCACGACAACAATATTTCCATTCGTTGCAGTGGTATAAAACTCTTTGTTAGATTTGCTTAGTTCAATAACAGACTTGTGAAGATTCTTGTCATAATGTCCAGTGATGACATCATGTTCGTCCGCATCATTAAGATTTGTTGCTCGCTTTATTACGGACTGTCTTGGGTGCCCATAGTTATTACTTATACTTGAGCTACCGATGATGATTTTTGGCTTTAAGGCATTCATCCAGGCTGTAGAATTAGATGTCGTACTACTACCATGATGACCAAGCTTATATAAATCGACGTTAAGCCAGTCATTGTCATAACGAGCAAGCACGGTGTTCTCGCCAGAAAAAGTCGCATCTCCAGTGATGATGGCTTCGAAATCATTAAATCTGACCATTACCATTATAGAGTTAGCATTAGTCTTCCAGGTTGGTTTAGAGGCCTTGGGCGGTGTCTTTGCAGCAAGTATATGAACCTCTGCATCGCCGCAATCTATGAGCTTATTAGGTTGTGTCTCATCATCATAATAGTCTGAAGTGGGTTTAATGAAGTTTGCACCTAACTGACTAAACCAATGACTAAACTCAGAGCCACTGCTATTAATACTATCTGCATCATAATCAGCTACCTCACCGACATAAAATACGTTCTCTATAGGTATATCGCCAATAATGTCATCAGAGAGCACATAGTGGTCTTTGTCTGGATGAGTAATAATGAAGCTTTGAAGAGTGAAGTTGTTATTTAGCGAAGACTTAAATGCAGCCTGTATATCTATGATAGTTTTTGATTTAGGAAGACGACTCGTGCCCATATCAATCAGTACATTATTGTTATTAGGGCAATTAATTAGTGTGGCATCTCCTTGCCCAACATCTAAAAACGTTAAGGTTAATTCAGCACTAGTGTTTGATTGTAGATTTGTCCATGCTTTCGATACGAACCCTTCTTGGCCATCTGCTAATTTTACATTGTAGTAATATGGTACAGCATTAAGGAGTATTGCTTCTTCAGCAGGAAAAAGGCGACCTAATATGGATGAGTTACTAGATGGTTCAGCTCTTAGCACCACACTACTTTTTACTCTATCTGAAGGCACTATCACGCCTTTTGAGTGACCTGGATAACTAATCAGCAGGAGTATAATTAGCAGGTATTTCATTCATCATTCCGTGATGGCATTCCTTGTTATTTATACAACCCTACATCGCGCCTTTTACAATATCAAGGAATTATGTGTACAGTTATTGAGCTATCAAAGTTCAACAACTCTTTAAAACACTTGAAAAACAGATAGTTAATTTTAAATTGGTACACCCCCGATTGTTGCATTTTTGTAAAATCAATCGTTATACTTATAAAAAGTAAGTGTTTTGAAGGTGACTTTATGATGTACTGAATCAGAATATTTGCAGACTAGATAATATTGGCATGTCGATGACAGCGTATTGAACGCGAGACAACCCCTTCTAAGGTAAAAGATTCGTTTGTCGTGATTAAAGCGGATTCGTGCTCAGGATTGGCAGATATTAGAAGCTTGATCTTTATATCAATGATTTTACAAATAAACTCACCTTTATAGCTGCCGACAATGACATCGAGATTGCGAACCACTAAATACCTATCCACCACTAAAATATCACCATCAAAAATGCCGATGTCTTGCATGGATTCGCCTTTGGCTTGACCAATGAATGTTGCACTTGGATGTTCAATCAATAAATCATCAAGACTGAGCGGCAATTACTTGTATTCCGCCGCTGGACTCTCAAAACCAGTAATACCAGCACTTGCATAGATAGGGATAATATTCATAAAAAACCAACACTGTGTATTTATACAGTATTTTATATCCTTCTACTATTTATGCAACGTTTTAAGTTTACCGTCTTGTGAATATTGTTGAATTAGCTCTTTACGCAATACCAGAATTTTCTTGTCGGCATGTATGCCAATGCGGTTATGGGACATTATCACTATTTCCACATCATCTAATAAATTGCCATGAGCATCATGAATACCGGATAGAACGAGGGTTTCTTCTTTTTGGCGGGTTAAATACAGCATCAAACATTCCTTGTTTTTAAAATGGTGTCTAAGTGTAGAACATATATAGTCATTTAATGGTGAGTGTAATTCAATCAAAAAATCGAGGAGAGATTACCTATTATTTAGTAGGGTTAGAATGGAGTGGATAAGACTCAGTGCCAATTAAGATTTAAAAATATTAAAATTACCGATTTTTGTAAAGAATAATGAGTGGTAATTTATTCAATTTTTAGTCTCCAAGGCCTTAAGCTTACAAAAGCTAGTATTTTCGTAAAGAAAACTTAGAAACAAAGAGATTGAAAGCCAATATATAAGGGGGTATGTTCATTCAGCCACTAATTTGAGTACAAATTTTGGTAAATATAACGAGAGTTTAAGGATAAAATAGATTAGCCTATATTAAAGATACTTTTAACCATGAAAAGCCTTTGTATTAGCAGCTACTCCCAGTAGTGATCAGAGGCGTTTAGCTCTTATTAGCAAATCCTTCCTGTGAAAAGAAATAAGCCTATCTTCAATAAAACTTGACCCAATATAAAACTTCATGTGTAAATTAGTTATTGTTTATTTAGCCAGAAATTAACTTAAGTTGTAAT
Source organism: Shewanella olleyana (assembly GCF_023283825.1). Lineage (GTDB taxonomy): Bacteria > Pseudomonadota > Gammaproteobacteria > Enterobacterales > Shewanellaceae > Shewanella > Shewanella olleyana. The sequence continues at coordinate 19,797 of NZ_JAKILD010000010.1, forward strand.
TTTTCAAACTAAATACCAGCTTAAAACGGCATAAACTAAAAACTGAGGTTAACTAATGACACTTCACAACCGATCAATAAGCAAGCTACCACTAAGCAACCTGCCAACTATTGGGTCTTTATTAATTTTAGTACTTTCCCCTATGTCAGCTATCAGTGATGAACAGGAGAAAACGGTTGTTCAACTTTGTTCAACTTGCCACAAGGTAAGTAACCTTGAACGAAGTTCTGGTTATAGCAAACAGGATTGGCATTCTCTTATTAGTTACATGGTCAATCTTGATGCTTCAAGCACAAAATCAAATCAAATTAGTGAATATCTCGCAGAAAAATACCCTATCAATGATAAACGTGCATCAAAGGTCATTGAAGGCGATATGAAGCTGCAGTTTAAATATTGGCAGGTGCCTACATTGGGTCAAAGAGCACGAGATCCTATTCAAGGCAAAGATGGAATTATATGGTGGGTAGGACAATGGGGTAATATTCTTGGTCGACTTGATCCAATAAGTGGCAAAATGAAAGAGTATACGCTACCAGATGGTACCTACCCCCACAGTGTCTCGTTAGATAAAAATCTCAGACCATGGTTTTTAGGTAACAAGAATGGAACGATTGGTTATTTAGATCTGAACACTGAAACATTTAAAGTGTTTAATATGCCAGATAAAAAAGCGCGAGATCCTCACACTGGTGTGTTCGATAACAAGGGTTTATTTTGGTTTACATTACAACACAGCAATATGATAGGTAAGTTAGATCCAAGCACTGGTGATATTCAATTAGCTTCTTTACCCACGCCAAACTCTCGTCCCTATGGGATTAAGCTCGACTCAAATGGAACACCTTGGGTGTCATGCAATGGTTCTAACTGTCTCATTAAAGTTAATAAACAAACAATGGCATTAGATGAAATAACACTGCCAGGAAAGTACACTCATACACGGCGTCTCGCCATTACACCTGATGACATGGTCTATTATGTCAATTCTGGCATGGGTAAATTAGGCAAATACAATCCAAAAACAGCTGAAATTTCTGAGTGGAATACTCCAAGTGGAAGAGATAGTCATCCTTATGCAATCGAATATGCTGACGGCGCGATCTGGTTTAATGAATCAGCTAAAAGACCAGAAACCTTAGTCAGATTTGATTTACAGACTCAGACAATGCAGAGCTGGCAAATTCCAAGTAAAGAAGGCGTTTATTCAGGTCTTATTAGACACATGAGAATGGGTAATAACGGTTTAATCATTCATCAAACGGCTACCAATCAACTAGCTGAAATAACATGGTCAAAATAACAGGTGAGAGTTGGCAGTTTTTAACAACTAAAGTTAATTTTCAAAATTAATAACTTACAAGTAAAAATTAGACACAAAAAAAACCGCATTAAGCGGTTTTTTTATGGCGTCTTGATTAATGTTCTTAAAACATTGAAACGAAGAATGCACTAAAACAAATTACGATTACTACTGAGGTGCCAAGAGCCATTTTTAATTCTGTTGTCATTATCTTGTCTCCAAATGAATATGATTTAATTTTAGCGAGTCTCTGTTATTTTCCCACCTTTAAGCCACAATTATGTGAACTCAAACCATAAAATATTCTAATTAAAATCAATTTTTTAACTGCAATAAAAATTTGCTATGCTAACAAAAATTTCTTATCGATAACGAGAGTGTACCTTATGTCACAACTACTCCATACAATGATCCGTGTCGGAAATCTTGAGCGCAGCATTGAGTTTTATACCAAAGTCATGGGCATGAAACTATTAAGACAATCAGAAAACGCTGAATATAAATATACCCTTGCATTCGTTGGTTTTGGCGAAGAGTCAACAGGCCAAGCAGTGATTGAATTAACCTACAACTGGGGAACTGACAACTACGATTTAGGTACCGGATTCGGTCATTTAGCGATCGGTGAAGCAGATATCTATCAGCGCTGTGAGGCCATTGCCGCGGCTGGCGGTAAAATAACCCGCGCACCAGGTCCTGTTGCTGGCGGTTCTACCGAAATAGCATTCGTTGAAGATCCTGATGGTTATAAAATCGAACTAATACAGAAGAAAGCCATGAGCGAAGGATTAGGCTAAAAATTAATTTCTATCTTTAACAGCCAATAAAAAAGCCAGCAAATGCTGGCTTTTTTTGTTTTTAAAGTTCGTTTAGAACTTCATTGAGATACCTGCGTATATTTGACGACCGATAGTGTCATAAACTTCAGGAACTGTACCTGCGTCATTTTCACTTGGGATCATCAATGGCTCTTCATCAGTTAGGTTTTTAACACCGATATTTGCAGAAATTGTATCGTTAAAGAAGTAAGTTCCTGAAATATTGTGATAAAGAATCGAATCAATCGCTTCGTCAGTATTAATGTCGTTCATTTCACCGATATAACGGTTTGAATACATAATACTCCAATCGCCGCGCTTCGCAGAGATACTGAAATTATTTTTGTATTTAGCATAACCACCGAACATGCCACCAATAGTACCAGTATAATCAACACCATCTTGCTCAAACTCAATTAGATGAGTTAAGTCATTGTTAATTCTCCAGTCTACACCACCTAACTCAAATGCATACGCTAAGTTAAAATCGATACCACTAGTATCTTGATAACCGACGTTAGTTAAAGGGTTAGTTAGGTCAGATAAGTCACCACCTGGGCCAATATTAAATTGTTCACAAGATCCTGTATCACCAGCAAAACAACTATCTAAACCAGCTTGAACATCTAAACGCGCAATTGCGTTGTCAATTTTGAATCTCCACCAATCTAAAGTCAGCGATAACCCATCAACATAACTAGGTGAATAAACTAAACCAGCAGTATATGATTCTGATGTCTCAGCATCTAAGTTTTCATCAGATACGTAGTTAACTAAGATCTGATCATCAAGCTCTTTGCCCCAAGGGTCAGTTAGATAATCGTAAGAGCCTGAGTTACCGCCATAAAGTTCACTTACACTTGGTGCACGGAAACCCGTTGCAGCAACAGTTCGTAACATTAAGTCACTGGTTGCTTCATAAGTTAAACCAACCTTCCAAGTAGCAGCGTCACCAAAGGTTGAGTAATTATCATAACGTAATGCAAATTCACCTGTTAACTTTTCAGTAAACGGTACGCTAAGTTCCTGATAAACCGAAATAACATCAAAGCTTCCGTCAGTAGGGTCTTGTTGTGCCGCAGTACCTTCACCTGCAACAATCACAGGATCTGGGTTGTAGTAACCACTTTCATGACGGTACTCTGCACCAATGGCAAATGCCACAGCACCTGCATCTAAATCGAACGCTTCACCGCTAATAACACCTGCTAGAACATGTTGCTCATTACCACCAGAAGTCGTTTCTTTGTAGCTAACAGCATCAATCATTTCTTGGGTCATTGGGTTGCCACCAAACCATGCATCTTGATCTGCATAGATTGATTTTTCCATGTTCCCTTGGTGAATTGAGTTGTGTACCCAAGTGTCTGCAGAGTTGTTACCGTAGGTGTAAGAGGCATCCCAATCTAGCCCGTTACCCGCATCAAGATAACCTGTTAAACCCGCAGAAATACGGAATGTATCAGTTTCTTGTTCATAAATACGGTTACCAACATCGTTCATACGTTTACGGTAATTAATTTGTCCGTCATCGTTAGCTACAATTCCACCAGCGATCATTTCACTATCAAGAGTGACACAATTTTCAGTTACATCAGCATCACAAACATCTAAGTCCATCACTGCTGGCTGAGCTGCCATCATCTGGTGAGATTTACGTTTTGTGTAAAGCACATCAGCATTAAAAATTAAATCATCATTAATTTCTTGAGTACCGTTAAAGAAGAAGCTATAACGCTTATTTGGCGTTTGTAGCCAACTATCTTGAGTAAAGTCATAGCCTTCAGGTTGTGCTATCCACTCTCCGTTCTCAATATTCTTCACTTCTTGAACGATATTGCCATCTTCACCGATAACAGGATTGCCGTTTTCATCCAGCTTATTACCTAAAATGCCACCCTGAGGTGTAGTAGAGCTAGCGCCTTTTGCAACCCAATCACGGTCACCTTGCATAACACCTTGTCTCTCAGAATAAGCTAGACCAAAAGAAAAGTTACCTTTGTCAGTATTAAAGCCATATAGAGCACTTAGCTCGATATTTTCGCCATCGCCTTTGTCAGTTGCACCACCAGTTACATCAAACTGGAAGCCTTCAAAATCTTTCTTGGTAATGATGTTTACAACACCTGCAATTGCATCAGAACCATATACCGCTGATGCACCATCTTTAAGAATTTCAACACGTGCGATCATCGCTACTGGAATGGTATTCAAATCCACTGCGCTATCAGCACCAGAACCTGAATTAACCATACGACGACCGTTTAATAAAACAAGTGTTCTACTTGAACCCATACCACGAAGGTCTACTTGAGCAACACCGTCAGATCCGTTGTTAGTTGTTGAACCAACCGCCATACCAGCCATTGCAGGTTGAGATTGTAGAATCTCATCTACAGAAGTATAGCCTTCTGCTTTAATAGAACTTGCATCAATCACGGTGACTGGAGAAGCCGTTTCCATGTCTTGACGTTGAATACGGGAGCCTGTCACTGCAATTCTTTCTACATTTGCAGATTCCTCTTCAGCATAAGCGCTTACTGAAACAGCTGAAGCAGCAGAAACTGAGGCTAATAACGCCACATTTATGCTGTTTGATAGTTTTGATCTTTTAATCATTTGTTGCTCCCTGGTGATATCTTTTCTTATTCTGTTTACGCAAATAAATAAGTATTTAAATTTGCGTTGGACTAGATACTGAATAACCAGAGATATTTCGTCAAACCACTAACTTGTAACTTTTGACCCATTTTTTGTTAATAAAAATGCACTTTATTTGTAAATCAAAATAAGTGACCGACCTCTCAAAACATTATTTAAATTCAATTACAGATGAATAAACTGCCAAAACGTGAATATTGAAGAATTATTATCTAGATGGTTAATAACATTTTTAATACTTACCTAAACACAAAAGTGTGAGGTGTATCACATAAATATATTGAACCATGATTCTACTAAATCAAATATCTTCAGTTTTGGTACAGTTTTGTAGTTTTCGAAATTCAAAACGCTGAAACATGCAGCAGGACTGGCACTGCTCAGGTTTAGTAAATAAGCTGATTAATTGAACAAGTTTATTATCGACAATGAACAGTAATTATTTTGAGTTAGTTGTATTATTTACCAGACTCTACGAATGAACATTAGCCAACAAATGTTCACATCCCATGAACAAATACACGCGCAGATACAAAATGCTAACATCGGATTTTTTTAAGATATTTCTTAATAAAGATTAATCAAACTTAAATGTTAATATTCTGGTTATTGCTAGTTTGCATAGTTATTCATTTTATTTAGGCAATAAAAAAGGAAAGACTATGCTTTCCTTTGTGGTTTAGTTAACAAGTTATTCTGCAGGCTTGATGATATTAAAGTGTTGATAAGCTCTATCGGTTGCAATACGCCCTCTTGGCGTGCGCTGTATAAACCCTTGCTGAATTAAAAAAGGCTCTAACACATCCTCAATCGTTTCTCTGTCTTCACCTATGGCAGCAGCTAAGTTGTCTAGCCCTACTGGCCCACCCATAAACTTATCAATTATCGCAAGTAACAATTTTCTATCGAGGTAATCAAACCCTTCTAGATCAACATCGAGGAGGTCTAAGGCTTTTTGTGCAACGTCTTCTGTCACAAAGCCATCGTGTTTAACTTCAGCATAATCTCTAACCCGTCTAAGAAGACGATTAGCTATTCTCGGTGTACCACGTGAACGCTTAGCTATTTCAAACGCACCTGCTTCATCAATAGGTAATTCCATCACTTTGGCTGAACGGGTTACAATCGTGCAGAGATCTTTAACGTTGTAGAACTCTAAACGCAGTGGAATACCGAATCTGGCTCTAAGTGGCGATGTTAGTGCTCCAGCACGGGTTGTAGCACCAATTAATGAAAATGGCGGTAAATCGAGTTTTATTGAGCGAGCAGCTGGGCCTTCACCAATCATAATATCTAATTGATAATCTTCCATCGCTGGATAAAGAATTTCTTCCACTACTGGGCTTAAGCGGTGGATCTCATCAATAAACAACACATCACCATGCTCAAGATTGGTCAGTAATGCGGCCAAGTCCCCTGCTTTTTCAAGCACGGGACCAGAAGTCGATTTGATATTAACGCCCATTTCATTAGCTACAATCATGGCTAACGTGGTTTTACCTAGTCCTGGAGGGCCAAAAATAAGCATATGATCCAGTGCTTCTTCACGCTTAAGCGCAGCTTCAATAAACACTTTCAATTGAGCACGAGTATCATCTTGCCCAGTATAATCCTCCAACATTTTAGGGCGCATGGCTCTATCAATATGAACTTCTTGTTCAAATTCTTGTGGTTGGATTAAACGATCAGCTTCTATCATTATCGCCTCTTTATAACATCGACTTTAATGAGGCTTTAATGAGCACCTCACTGGTCATTCCATCACTATATGCACTTAATACTGCTTTACTTGCTTGTGCTGGTTTGTAACCTAGCGCAATTAATGCAGCAATAGCATCTTCTTCAGCATTATTTTCAACCACTGCAGGTTTGTAATTACTTTGCAGCGCAAACTCACGCTCAGAACCCACTGAAGCTTCTAATAAACTCTTAAGTTTGTCACGCATCTCTACGACTAATCTTTCAGCAGTTTTTTTGCCCACACCAGGTAACTTAACCAAGGTAACAATATCGTCGCGCTCAACACAATTAACAAACTCTGAAGCCGTCATGCCTGACAAAATCGTTAGCGCAAGCTTAGGGCCGACACCGTTGGTTTTAATCAGTAATCTAAACAGTGCTCTTTCTTGCTTAGTGATAAAACCATAAAGAAGTTGCGCATCTTCACGCACGACAAAATGAGTGTAAAGCATGGCTGATTGATTAAGTTCAGGTAACTCGTAGAAACTCGTCATTGGAACTTGTAACTCGTAACCGACACCATTTACATCTAGTACTATTTCTGGTGCTTGTTTTTCAACAACAAGACCACTTAATCTTCCAATCATTTATAACGTCCATAGGTTCGGCTTTGGGCTTTACCGCCCATAGCAATTAAACTTTGAAAAGTATGGTGATGGCACACAGCAACACCTAATGCATCTGCGGCATCTGCTTGCGGGGCAGCTGGCAGTTTAAAAATTTGCTGGATCATGTGCTGAACTTGCTCTTTTTGAGCTCGGCCAGTTCCCACTACCGCACTTTTGATTTGAGTCGCACTGTACTCAGCAACTGGTAAGCCAGCATTCATCGCAGCAACAATGGCAACTCCACGAGCTTGGCCTAATTTAAGTGCAGAATCGGCATTTTTTGCCATAAAAACTCGCTCGATGGCAAATTGATCTGGCTGATATTGTTTAATGATTTCAGTCACGCCATCAAAAACTTGTTTTAATCTGGTGGGTAAATCATCAGCTGAAGTACGAATACAACCACTGCCAAGATAGCGCTGCTGCCTGCCTTGGCATTGAATAACGCCATAACCGGTTATTCGTGAACCCGGATCTATGCCCAATATGATACTCATGGTTTAACCCTTACCAATACCATCTTATCCAAGGGTTTCCATCACTTCATCAGAGATTTCAGCGTTATGATAAACCTCTTGAACATCATCATGATCTTCGAGATTATCAATTAAACGCATAAATTTAGCCGCTGTATCTGCATCTAAATCAGCTTTCGTACCTGCAATCATGGTAACTTCAGCATTTATTGCTTCAAACCCTGCTGCATCTAGCGCATCTTTTACACTACCAAATGCATCAGGCGTGGTCATAACATCAAATGCGCCATTGTCATGGGTAATAACATCTTCTGCACCTGCTTCAAGCGCAGCATCCATTAACTCATCTTCATCAATGTTTGCATCATAAGAAATCACACCAGATTTGGTAAACATATAAGCAACTGAGCCGTCAGTACCTAAGTTACCACCAGATTTACTAAAGGCATTACGAACACCTGAAACTGTCCGGTTTTTATTATCAGTCATGGTTTCAACCATAACTGCAGTACCACCAGGGCCATAACCTTCATAAATAATGGTATCTAGCTGTTGACCGTCGAGCTCTCCTGCACCACGTTTAACAGCACGTTCAACGGTATCGCGTGTCATATTGTTCGATAACGCTTTGTCAATTGCAGCACGTAAACGCGGATTTGCATCAGGATCTGATCCACCTTCACGGGCAGAAACCGTCAGCTCACGAATAAACTTACTGAATAACTTGCCTCGTTTTGCATCTTGAGCAGCTTTACGATGTTTAATGTTGTCCCATTTACTGTGACCAGCCATGGCAACTCCTTGAATATGTGTTTCATTGATATTTCTAGGCTACATAAAAACAGACCGAGGCAAAAGCCTCGGTTTGTGGGTTAACGCTTGTTATACAAACCATCTAGGTTTGTTGAATGGCTAGTTAACATTACTCGTCAGCAGCAGGCTTTTCTTGTGGGATAACGCTAATCCCTAAATCAACTAATTGCTGAGGGTTAGCAAACCCTGGCGCATTCGTTAGTGGACACGCTGCCGTCGTTGTTTTCGGGAACGCCATTACATCACGAATTGAGCTAGCACCTGTCATCAACATAATAATACGGTCTAAACCAAATGCTAAACCAGCATGTGGAGGCGTACCATAGCGTAATGCTTCAAGTAGGAAACCAAACTTCTCGTTAGCTTCTTTTTCATCAATACCTAAGATGCCAAATACTGCACTTTGCATTTCAGCATTATGAATACGAACCGAACCACCGCCTAATTCACAGCCGTTAAGCACCATGTCATAAGCATCAGAAATAGCAGCACCTGGATTAGCTGCAAGCTCCTCAGCCGTCACGCCTCGAGGAGCAGTAAACGGATGATGAACGGCGTGGTAACCACCGTTAATTTTCTCGAACATAGGGAAGTCAACAACCCACATTGGGCGCCACTCGCCTTCAAGTAGTTCGAAATCTTCACCCGCTTTTAAGCGTAATGCACCCATTGCTTCAGCCACAACGTTTGCTTTATCAGCGCCAAACAGAATGATGTCGCCAGTTTCTGCATTCGTACGGGCGATAATTTGATTAACGATGTCTTCGTTTAAGAATTTAAGTACTGGTGATTGAATACCTTCAATACCTGCAGATAAATCATTAATCTTCATCCATGCTAAACCTTTAGCACCGTATATGCCTGCGTACTTGGTGTAGTTATCGATTTGCTTACGAGATAAAGAAGCACCAGTTGGAATACGAAGCGCTGCAACGCGGCCCTCTTCATCGTTTGCAGGACCACTAAATACTGCGAACTCAACGTCTTTGACTAAATCAGCAACATCAACTAGTTCAAGTGGGTTACGTAAATCAGGCTTATCTGAACCATAACGAGTCATTGCTTCTGCGTATGACATACGTGGGAACTCACCCAAATCAACATTCATTAAATCACTGAATAAACCGCGAACCATTGTCTCAGTTTTTTCCATGACTTGCTCAGCTGACATGAAAGAAGTTTCAATATCAATTTGAGTAAATTCAGGCTGACGATCGGCACGTAAATCTTCATCACGGAAACATTTAACGATTTGGTAGTAACGGTCAAAACCAGACATCATCAGCAGTTGTTTAAATAACTGCGGAGACTGAGGTAATGCAAAGAACTGGCCTTTGTAAGTACGGCTTGGTACTAGGTAATCACGGGCACCTTCTGGTGTCGCTTTAGTCAAAATAGGCGTTTCAATATCTAAGAAGCCACTATCATCTAAGAATCGACGTACTGCACTGGTGACTTTAGAGCGGAAAACTAAACGATCTGCCATTTCTGGGCGGCGTAGGTCAAGGTAGCGATATTTTAAACGCTGCTCTTCACTGTTGTTTTGATGGTTATCCATACTTAATGGAAGCGGCGCAGAAGTATTGATAATCGTTAGGTCTTGGCCTAATACTTCAATTTCACCGGTTTTCATTTGTGCATTAATTTGACTGTCAGGTCTTGCACGTACTAAACCTTTAACTTGCACGCAGAACTCACCGCGTAAGCTGCTCGCTACTTTGAAAACGTCTTCCAAGTCTGGATCGTAAACAACTTGAACAATCCCTTCTCTGTCACGAAGATCTAAAAATATAACACCACCTAAATCGCGGCTACGGTTTACCCAACCGACTAAGGTGACTTCTTGACCAAGATGAGACTTATTAACGTCTCCACAATAATGACTGCGCATTTAACTCTACCCTTTGTTCGGAAATAGGTGTCTAAAAAATAATTTATTTTGGCATTATATAAAATAATGCTGGCAACTATAGCACTTATAATACGTCAAAAACGTGATTATTAAACGTGTACTACTTATTTGCACGGAAGTATCAATTAGTTTACTGCAATTGAACAGGCTTTAGGGAAAGTTCCCTTTGTAACCGAGTAAAAAAACAGCAAATAATAGGATTTATCTTATTAATTTCTTTTTAACGGTGGTGCTTTATTAAAAGCTGTGTCGATCGCCACCTTGTTTTTTCACTTTATACATTTTTTTATCGGCACTTTGCAGTAAGGCAATCGCATCATCGCCATCATCTGGGTATACAGCTATGCCGATACTCGCAGCGGTGACTAGCTTAATTCCTTCAACATTGATTGGCTCAGATAATACCTTAATAATATTGTCAGCAACTTTAGCAGCACACTCTGCGCTTTCAATTTTATTGAGTAAAATCACAAATTCATCACCGCCAAAACGTGACACTGTGTCTGACTTACGCACCACTGACTTTAATGCCGATGCAATGTTAATCAAAAGCGCATCACCGATATGGTGACCATGTTGATCATTTACACTCTTAAATTTATCTAAATCGATAAACAATAAAGCAAACTTAACGTGCTCTCGTTCATGTGCGCTAATGGCAACCGCTAACCTGTCATCAAGTAAGCCTCGATTGGGAAGCTTAGTAACAGGGTCATGTTCAGCAACGAACTTAATTTTTTTCTCAGCAGTTTTTCTTAAAGCAATCTCTAATTTAAGGCGTTTATTACCCAAAAATACAATAAAGGTAATCACACTAATAATCAGTAAGCCAAATAATACAATTTTGAACCATTTTTGGTATTTGTCAGCTTCTGAACGTAAATCCACAGCTACCCACTTTTGGTACATTTGCTGCTGTTTAGTTTCATCAATGGTTTCTATTGCCCTATTAAGTAGAGGAACGATTTGTTTTAATTTCGGGTAGACACCAATGTGACTTTTCTGCTCGGTTAAATCTGCAACTAGTGCCATTTTTAAATCAGGGAATTCACCTTCATTAAGCACATATGCCAGCGTGACCACTTGTTCGATAAATAAATCTACACTGCCAGAAGATACTGCTTCTAAGCCAGCTTGAGTGTTATCAACCAACACTATATTTAAACCAGGAAATTGCTGACGCAGTAAATTAATGAGGTTATAACCTTTAACGACCGCAATCCGTTTGCCATTGTATTGGCTTAGATTAAATAGCGGCTGCTGAGTTAACGTTGTAGCAATCGCCCAAGGAGATGGCCAATAGCCTTCTGTAAATTCAAGCGCGGGTTCACGATTGATATTCTTAGCCATACTGCCGACTAAATGAATGCTGCCATTCTGTAGATCTTTATTAAGTTTATCCCAGTTTTGATAAGCTATAGGAATGATATCTATATCAAGTTGTGCAGTAATTATCTTTATCACTTCTTTATTAATACCAGAGAACTCACCCAGCTCATTTTGATACTCCATAGGAGCCCACTGGGTTAAATATCCAAGTTTAATGGCACCTAAAGAATCTAAATATTTCTTTTCTTTGTTACTGATATATATTTGTTTATCTACGGTAGAAAATGTTCTATCAGCTTTATTTAATAGCCATTTTTGCTCAAGCTTAGCCATTTCGAAATCGCTAATAAGCTTAAAACCATTAGCGATACGCTCTGCAAGCTCAGCATCTTCTACCTTAGTTAAATTATATATTTGAGTATTAAAGTCGACCTTATTGAACTGATAAAACTCAGACCAGGATTTTTGGTGCAGTAAGTAATGAGACGTATAGGCACTTGAAGCAACAAACCCGGCAATGTCACCATCGCGACTTGCCTTAATTAATTGTTCCATAGAGTCGTAATAACGAATTTGCGCTTTAGGCAGTAATTTCCTGAGTTCTATAATGTAAGGTGATGTGGCAAATAAACCGATGCGTTTACCATCTATTTCACTTATTTCCTTGATTTCTTTGTTGTAGCTAAAAAATCGACTTTTAACAGAATAAAAGTGATTGGCGCGATTGAGCCCTGTATTAATTTCTTCGCTTTCTGGGTAGCCAATATGAACATCTGCATGACCATCTTTAATTAATTTAATACTGCCATTCATATCGCTGGGTATGAAATCAATTGCGATACCCGTTTTTTCTGACCAAAGACGCCATAAATCTACGTAAAGCCCATGGGGTAAGCCATCTAAACCAATATCAACAAAGGGCTCAACATTCATTTGCATGGCAATCAATAAGCCGTTAGATTCACGGCGATAGCCAAACCATCGTTTTTCAACTTCATCAATATGACTATCAGGTATTTGACTAAACCCTTGATTAAATTCAGCTAACCAAGTGTGATTGTGATTTGCAACGGCGGGAGCTAACTCAATTTCTTTAATTAGAATGCGCGAAGATATATGAAAATTGTTGGCTAGTTCTAGGTTAATTGGCACCCCTTGGTTATAACCTTGAATCGCAGCAAAGGCGTATAACTCACCAGCCACCACAGCATCGTATAATGCTTGTTTGGTTTTAAAGCTTTTAAACGTTAGATTGGGTTCAATAGCAAGTAGATCATCTTTATGTGACGTGCCTTCTATAATGCCAATTTTAAAAGGACGAATATCCTCAATGTTTTTTTTATTTGCGATATCTTTATGAAGGTAAAGGTATGAGTTAAGAGAAGAGACTTGCTCGCCGTATGAAAATAGCTGTTGTCTTTCTTCTGTGATTGCCATTCCTATATGAGCATCAACATCTCCATCTGCTAATGCCTGTAGAGATTGCTTCCACTGCATGGGTTTAAATACAAGTTTGACTCCAGTGGCAGAAGACCATTCACGCCATAAATCGACCATGACACCTGCAGGGTTGCCTTTATCATCAACAAATTGATAAGGGTAAGCATCCTCACTCATCGAAATTGAGAGTGTATTTGGTATGGGTAGCGGTGCCGTTTCCGTAGCTTGCTCGTTCGCTATTGTTGGCGACATCACTAAAGTAAACAGTAAAAAAGTAAAAATAGTGCTAATTAACTTCAAGCGCGTTCCTTTGTGCTAAGTTTTTGAGCTAGTTTCTTTTGGCTAGCTTTTTGAGCTAATCGTCATTTGAAATAATCGTCATATTGTTAGTCATTATTTGTTTTAATTATTCTAAACGACTTCCCTTTTATGGTTGTCATATTGTTAACCAACCACAGGATCATTTGTAAATGATTTTAATTATTTGTTCATCATACCGATTTATATCGGCCATTTGACCTATTAGAATAAATTTTTACCCTAAATTAAGTAAATAAACAAAATAAAACAAAAAATACCAATAGGATACTTGCTGCTATTTGCTAGGATTGGCTAAAATGAAGCTATGATTTTCTCAAGTTACCCCAGATGAACTCTCAACAAGATACAATTTACGCCGCAGCAACAGACAAAATATCCGATTTTCAATTTGATAATCGTGTTGCAGGTGTCTTTAACGACATGATTAGACGGTCTGTGCCTGGTTACACCCAAATCATTAGCACCATTGGTGATTTTGCAGACCGTTATGTTACGCCTAAATCTAATATTTATGATTTAGGCAGTTCTCTTGGTTCTGCAACGTTAAGTATCCGTCGTCAAATAGAGCAACGTCAATGCAGAATTATTGCGGTCGACAATAGCGAATCTATGGTAGCTCGTTGCCAAGAAAACCTATCTGCTTATGTCAGTGATACTGATGTTGAATTAATTTGTGGTGACATTAGAGATATAGAAATTACTAATGCATCAATGGTTGTATTGAACTTTACCCTTCAATTTTTACCGGTTCACGACAGAGATGAGTTAATCGCCAAAATTTATCAAGGTCTACTTCCTGGTGGAATTCTAGTGATTTCTGAGAAGTTAAGATTTGAAGATAACGTGATACAAACCTTGCTCGATGAACAACATTTAGATTTCAAACGCGCAAATGGATATAGCGAATTAGAAATTAGCCAGAAACGCAGTGCGCTTGAAAATGTAATGCGCCCAGACAGTTTATCCATGCACCAACAACGCTTCACTGATAATGGTTTTAGTCATTCAACAGTGTGGTTTCAATGTTTTAATTTCGCATCAATGGTGGCTATCAAGTGATCAGTTTCAGTTCCTTTTACCAACAAATTGCCGATTCAAGTCTTCAACATTGGCTCGAAGAGCTTCCAGCAATTCTTGGAAAATGGCAAAGAGAGCACAAACATGGCAATTTGCCAAAATGGGAAAAAGTACTAAACAAACTCAATTACCCAGCTCATACCCATATTGACTTATATAACGGTGTAAAAATTGGTGATGGCAGTCAACTTACAGCCGGTCAAACCGAAAAACTACAAAACCTATTAGGCTTGTTTCAGCCTTGGCGTAAAGGTCCTTTTTATATACATGGTATTGAAATTGACACTGAGTGGCGCAGTGACTGGAAATGGGATCGCGTTAAAGAGCACATTTCACCATTAGATAACCGCACTGTGTTAGATGTGGGCTGTGGTAGTGGTTACCATATGTGGCGCATGCTAGGCGCTGGTGCTAAACGTGTTGTGGGAATAGATCCTTCACCGCTCTTTTTATGTCAGTTTGAAGCCGTTAAGCGTTTAGCAGGCAATGAACACCCTGTACATTTATTACCTTTAGGCATTGAAGAGCTTCCTCCGTTAGATGCCTTTGATACCGTTTTCTCAATGGGTGTCTTATACCATCGCCGCTCGCCAATCGATCATATATTACAATTACGTGACCAACTACGCATGGGTGGTGAACTAGTACTGGAAACATTAGTCATTGATGGTGATGAAAATGCAGTGCTTGTGCCTGAAGATCGTTACGGAAAAATGAACAACGTTTGGTTTCTGCCTTCCGTTGATGCTCTTATGTTATGGTTAAAGAAGTGTGACTTCACTGATATACGCTGTGTAGATGTCGATATCACTTCAATGGCTGAACAACGCTCAACACAATGGATGAAGAACGAGTCATTAGTTGATTATCTTGACCCAAATGATGTTAGTTTAACAGTTGAAGGATACCCTGCGCCAAAACGGGCAACGATTATAGCTATTAAAAATCAACCTAATCACGACCTAGTTTGATGCTATAACTTATATAACTAGTTAAATTATAATTTTAAAGATTCGCTTAGATTACAAAAACAGGAATTGTCATGTTAAAGCAGGTAATAATATTATCCGTCACCGCCGCATTAATATCAGGCTGTGCATCAAGTGAGAAAATCACCCCAGTCGGCAGTGAAGAGTTAAGCGCAAATCTCGCCAGTTCTCAAAGTGCCATTATCGAAGCGATTAATGCACAATGTATAAGTTCTGCAAGTGAGATTCAAAGTTTAAGTACTGAAGTCAACGAGCTCAAATTACACATAACAGACGTCTTAGCTAAACAATCTAAAAAAATGAATGATGATGCGGTGGCACTTGCACAACTTAGCGAGCCACCTCAATGTCCTGAGTCTGTGGTTTCAGACAAGATAGTACTTGGTGAAGTTGAACACGTATTTGTGGATGAATTAAAAGCCTCTTTTGAAACCCGTATTGATACTGGTGCGGAATCATCTTCATTAGATGCCAGAAACATTGTGTTATTTGAACGTAATGGCGTTCAGTGGGTGCGTTTTGATGTGATGACAAATGGTGCAGATCAACCTGGCAATACTTTCGAACACAAAGTGGAGCGTTTCGTACGTATTAAGCAGGACTCTGATTTGCCTGACGATCGCCGCCCTGTTATTCATGCACACTTAAAAATAGGTCAATATGCTGCAGAAACTGACTTAAACTTAACCGACCGTAGTCATCTTGAGTTCCCATTATTGCTTGGTCGTAAATTTATGAAAGATATTGCTGTGGTTGATGTTGGCCAAATTTACATTCATGGCAAACAACCTCAAACAGAATCTACTAAAGAATCTACTAAAGAATCTACTAAAGAATCTACTAAAGAATCTACTAACGAAGCTAAATAGGAATTCAAATGCATTCTCGTAAGCCATTTTTTATCTTTGTTGCCCTACTTTTCATTTCAGGGATCACTACGAGCATCTATCGTAGTGTTGAACATAACGTACCTTTCTTCCCTGGCGAGCAAGTTCAAAGCTGGTCAGTTGAAGCAAAAGTCATGTTTAATGGTACCAACAAACCCGCTGAAGCTTCACTTTCATTACCTCAAGATCCTGCGTTTGATGTTTTAGCAGAAAACGCGACATCTGCAGGTTACGGATTAAATATTTCTGAAGGTGATGATCGCCGCGCAGTATGGTCAATTCGTGAAGCATCAGGTCGTCAATCTTTATATTATCGCGTCACGCTAGTACCTACTGGTCAATTACAAGTTGATGCTGAAGAAGAGCCAACTACGCCAGAACCTTACTTATGGCAGGTCACTGAGCGCGGCGCCGCTGAGCAAATCATTAATCAAGTATGGGAAAGAAGTGCGAGCAATATTTCTTATGCTCAGCAGTTAATGGCTGTGATTAACGATAGCAATCAATCGCAAAATCTTGCTTTGCTTCTATCTGTAAATTCTCGTACTCAACTATTTTTGCAAATGCTGCAATCAAAAGGCGTACCCGCTAAACAAGTTAGTGGTTTGATGCTTGAAGATCAGCGTCGTCGTCAGCAGTTGAATCCTTACGTGCAAGTTTATCAGGATGGTGAGTGGATTTTATTTGATGTTGAAAACAACAAACAAGGTCGCCCAGAAAACTTAGTCTTATGGCAGCACAACGGCATGTCAGTGCTTGATGTTATTGGCGGCAATAATTCACAAGTTAATTTCTCAATGCTTAAAGAAACACGTTCAGCATTAGCCACATCGATTGATATGATGATGAACACTAACTCATTAGACTTCTCTTTGTATCAATTACCACTAGAAGAGCAAAGCACCTTTAAAGGGATTTTATTGATTCCAATAGGTGTATTAGTTGTGGTGTTTTTAAGGGTTATTATTGGTATTAAAACATCTGGTACCTTTATGCCAGTATTAATCGCCCTCGCCTTTATTCAAACCACTTTGTTAACAGGTTTAATCGGCTTCTTACTGATTGTCGCATTTGGTTTGATGATACGTTCGTACTTATCTCAGTTAAATCTCTTGCTCATATCCCGAATATCCGCGGTGATTATCGTAGTGATATTCATTATTGGTTTATTCACCCTTATTTCCTACAATCTAGGGTTAAGTGAAGGGCTCACAATTACTTTCTTCCCAATGATCATCCTTGCATGGACAATTGAGCGTATGTCTATTTTGTGGGAAGAAGAAGGTCCAAAATCAGTAATTATGTCTGGCGGTGGTAGCTTATTTGTCGCAACGTTAGCTTATCTTGCAATGAGTAATACTTGGATCCAGTATTGGGTATTTAACTTCCTAGGTATTCATTTAGTTATCTTAGCTATGGTATTGGTAATGGGTCAGTATACTGGTTACCGCTTAACTGAACTTAAACGCTTTAAGCCATTGGCTGAGGAAAAGTAATGAAAAATTACGCTTGGCCTTGGGAATTACGTCGTAACGGCGTGTTGAATATGAATAAGCGCAATATCGATTACATTGGCAAATATAACCAACGCAAATTTTACAAACGCGTTGATGATAAGCTCATTACTAAACAATTAGCGTTAGCCAATGATATTGCAGTTCCTGACTTAATTGGTGTTGTTGAAGAACAGCACAAAATTAATGAAATACCGCAAATGGTATTAGGCAGAACTGGTTTTGTGATTAAGCCAGCTAAAGGTTCTGGCGGTAAAGGAATTCTCGTAATAACCCATGTTGAAAATGGCCGTTATTACAAGCCAAATGGTGATGAAGTAACGCCAAATGAAGTTTATCGTCATGTATCGAATATCCTGAGTGGGCTTTTCTCACTCGGTGGTATTCCTGATGTGGGACTGGTTGAAGGCTTAATTCAATTTGACCCTGTATTTGATGGTTTCAGTTATGAGGGTGTCCCTGATATTCGCTTGATCGTCTTTAAGGGTTATCCAGTAATGGGCATGCTTCGTTGCTCAACTGCGGCATCGGATGGTAAGGCAAACTTACACCAAGGTGCTGTTGGGGTTGGTTTAGATATTGCCACTGGTAAAAGCTTATACGCAGTGCAATTTGATAAACCTGTGCTCACTCACCCTGACACTAATTATGAACTGTCACAAATCCAAGTACCTAACTGGGATGTTTTATTACATACAGCATCTAGCGCATATGAAATGTGCGAACTGGGTTACTTGGGCACTGACATGGTGTTAGATAAAGTCCGCGGTCCATTACTGTTAGAACTAAATGCAAGACCTGGTTTGGCTATTCAAACGGCCAATGGTAAAGGGATTTTAGGAAGACTTAAACATGTAGAAAGCCTCAAAGGGCCGACGTTATCAGTGGAAGATCGTGTCGCTTATGCAAAGAAGCATTTTTGTAGTAATCCTAACTTTTAGTCTATTGGCAACTGCTTCGGCAGTTGCTAACCCTCTAAATTTATTTATTCAGCAATGCCTGCGCTACCAGCCTTCGCTCGCCGAATTAGATTTAACACAGCCTGTTGCAAAGCAGGCTGTTCAATTTGAGCAGCTCACTCTTGGCTTTAATAACATCAATGACCGTCTTAATTATTATCGTGACTTAGCATCAAATAGTCAGCGCGAAAGTATTTTAATGTGTCAGTTACATTTAGCGGATGAACTACAAGTTATTCTTAACGACCCTAAACTCGAACAACTCATTAATCATTTATCAAGCGCCAGGAGGCCCTATTCGTCTTTAGCGACAAAGCTTGTATCAATAAAACAACGTCAACTCGACATTAATACCAAAGCTAAACTTCACAATGCTCAAGCCACTATCAGAAGAAACCTAAGTAACAAACAGCTTAAGATAGTGTTTAACGATGAAGAATGTGCTTTAGAAACTGCAGTAAGCCCTAGCTTTAGTACTAAATCTAGCAAGACCGAACCTTCACCTTTAAGCCAAAAAGCCATTGAAGTCACGTTGGCCAAATATCTCATTTTACAGCCAAAAGAATCGTGTCGAAAAAGCGCTTGGTTAGCCTATCAATCAAGAGCAAAAAATCTTAATAGCACGTCTTTAAATATCGTCAAAAAAATCAAACAAGTAAGTGCTCTAGATGCGTTAGATACTCAGCTATTAGATATTGAGTCGTTAGATGACTATTTGCAGCAACAAACTATCAATATTAATGTTGCGCCTTGGAATATCGGCCAAAAGCTTAAATCCTTACCCCATGAGAAATATACTGGTACAACTTCAGCGTTAAGTTTACTTGATAAACTTTTTAAGCAACTGCAATTGCTGGGAATTAGGATTGAGCCTATACACCTCAATGAACAACATGTGTTATCTAAGCAGAATGTAACAACACAAACGAAAACTGAAACAGAAACGGCAAAAAATGCTGAAAACCCTGAAAATGAAATAAGCACAATAGGTAATCGTAATTATCGAGTGTGGCATCATCAGCGTTTATTAGGTGAGCTCTATCTGACGTCTGCTAATAGAACAAATTCACACATCATTCGTTATCCTGTGATCGGACACCAATATGGTCAAGCAAGCATCAGTTACTCAGAAACAATTTCTAACAGACGACACGCTGATAAGATTATAAAAGTGACAGCTGAAGCTGTAGCTGGGTTAGCTAGAGGGAATAAATTTTATCTCAACAATAAACAAGGTGTATCGGCAGATAATCATCAAATTGGGATGCTTTGGCTAGCGGAGTTTTTACGACAAGGCCACACACAAAAGCTATCTAAGCGAGAACAGGCCGCCAATGCTTATCGCCAACAGTTACGGATATTCCGTGCTAAAGTCATTTTAGATTTTTACCTAAATGATTCTAACAATCATCAGAAGCTCGCATTAGCATTTGAAAATAGTTTTAATCAACAATGGCAAAATGCTGCTGATTTTGCTTTTAGCTTTAATGGCATTGCAAATGAAGGCATAGATTATTATTTACCACTCTGGCATCAAAGCCTTGTTAGGATCATTTTTGAAGCAAGTAAACCGTCAGTAACAGAACGTCAAGTTTTTGATATTTTTGTAGTTAATGAAGAGAATTTAACCCTAACTGAGCAAATGACCATTATACTTACCGAACCCAATGATCCATTATCAATCATCAGGAGAGCCTTCAATGTTGGCCATTCGCAAATTTAAATCCTTATCGTGCCTCGTAGGATTATCGTTAATTATATCTTCAGCAAGTTATGCTGAAACGAGTCAGTCCTCTTCGTCAACGCCATTAACACATCAAGAAGTGCGAAGTGCGATTCAGCTAAACCTTGAACAGAATATGTATTCTCTGCCACCACGGATACAAGGTCATTATGGGTTAAGAATGTACCGAATGACTGGCGATGAAAAATACACTAATGCTGCACTTATCGATTTAATTACCATTACCGAACGACAAAATTACTTTGCTTGTAATATTGATAAACCTAAATTTATTGAGCAACAAGCGGATAATGCGATCAGTGTTTTAGGAAAAGGTCCTCGTGCTAAAGCGCGTAAAAAAGCCTTACAACCCTTCCCAGAGTTTATATTCTACAGTGATATTTTATTACGTTACTCAAGCCGTATTGACGAATTAGGCTTTATGGGGCCTTGTCATGAGCAAATGGTTAAAGCACTAAAAGCTTATGATCTTAAACCAGCCCTTACCGATCCAAAAATGATTAAATCTTGGGCTGCACAATTAATTAACTACGCATATTGGGCAGAACAGCTTGATGTAGGTAGTTATGTTGAAGATTACAAAAAGGCCTTTATCGCAGCATACCCTGATGATAAAGATAGTGAACTAGATAAAAAACAATTCCAAAACAAACTATACGGCATGACCCACTTTATCTTTGCTGCAAGCGGTTATTACCAGAAAGAAGTGAGTGCCAAAGAGTTCAAATGGATCTTAGACTATTTTGATAACAACATTGATCGCATTCTCAAAGATGCCACAGACGATATTATTTCTGAAGTCGGGATTAGCTTTTATTTAACAGGCATGCGCGATCACCCAGTGATTAAAAAGACCCAAAATCATATTGCGGCATCGTTTAACCCTGAGTATCAGCTTATCCCATCTCCTCGAGGAAACCCTGACATGGTCATGGGTGAACATCGAAACGTGTTAGCCATGATGCTGTTAGATTGGCCTGAAACACTTCATCAAGGTCCTTACCTTGCTGAAACTAAGGCAACTAAAAAATACTTACCAGTGCAGGTAACGCCTAAAAAGCTAGAGAAAAAATAACAAAACGACTAACGAATAAAGGGCGTAGATTTTACTATATACTCGATATCTACGCCCTTTCAATATTCCCACCCAGTTAAATGACTAAGGTATATGAGTTTACTATGAGCAGAGCTAAATCAACTTTAGAACAATGGCGAATCATTCAGTCTGTAGTCGATTTTGGCGGTTACGCACAAGCCGCAGAAAAGCTCAATAAAAGCCAGTCTTCTCTTAATCATGCTGTTGCCAAATTACAAACACAATTAGGCATTCAGCTTCTTGAAGTAAAAGGTCGAAAAGCATACCTTACTGAGCAAGGTGAAGTGTTACTTCGCCGTTCTCGCCATCTGACTCAAACAGTTGATGAGCTTGAACAATTAGCTAGTAATTTAGGTGAAGGATGGGAGCCTAATTTAACGATTGCTCGTGAAATTATTTACCCAATGGATTATTTAGTTGATGCGTTAAAAGCATTTCTACCCCATAGCCGTGGCACACGAGTCACCATTATTGATTCAGTCATCTCTGGTACCCAAGAGTTAATCTTAAATAGCACTGCTGATATTGCCATTTGTGGGATCCCTGCCAAAGGTCATATAGCTGAACCCATTTGTGAATCTGAATTGTTTTTAGTTTGCAGCCCTTCACATCCTTTAGCAAAACTAGGAGTCATCGCTGACGAGCAAGCATTGGCGCAACACCTTCAAGTCGTAATCAAAGATACCGCAACGCACAAAACATCTGATACAGGCTGGCTTAAAGCTGAACAACGTTGGACCGTTTCAAATTTTCATGAAGCAAAAAATATCTTAATGACTGGCATTGGTTTTTGCTGGGCTCCCGCTTACCTTGTTGCAGATGACATTGCGACAGGTGAATTACAACGGTTAATTTTAAAAGGCAGTAAGAGTCGTATCATTCAACTTTCATTACTTGTTCCTAATCGAGATAAACAGGGACCTGCATCTAAACTACTTGAGTCACTTATTTTAAAGCAGCACGATATTAATCATTGTGTGGAATAAGTCTCAAAGTCTTAAATTTAAATAATACAAAGTTATCTAGGAAGGAAGTTAATAAGTAAACTTGAAAGTCATTAATTTAACAATTAACTTGTTCAGGCTTAGTCTCGTTAAGGCTAATTTATACGGCAATATTTATCGAAGTGTATTGTTGCGCTTGATTCGATTCAGTCTCACCACTTGACTCATTAGTTTGGTCAAAAGGATAACTAGGCGTAAAACCTTCATCTTCAAAAAGTGCTAAGTGCTGAGCTAAATTAATAATCTGCTTGGTATCTTCGGTACTGGTGATTTTTTCTTGTCTTTCTGCAGTTAATTCTTTCTTTGCCTCATTCATTTTTTGAACAGCTTCATTTGCGACTTGAATGTCTGCCATAGAGGGTTGAACTGGCGCCATCGCTGCCGCATAAACTTTTTGCATTTTGTTGAAGGTTGCCTGCGCATCACCTTCAATCACACCAACATCAATACTTACCTCTCCTTCAACAGCATAGCGTTTACCATCGGGCCCTTTTTCATAAGTATATTGAGGCGATTGGGCATAGCTACCACCGACGGCTTTGTGAGCTTGTTCGTGAGTTTTAACTTCAGCATCTCTTGCCGATAATTCTTTAATAATGACTGCATCAACCTCAGCTTGCTGCTTTACTTCTTGCTCCTGTTGCGAGTTTTGCTGTTCTTGCTGTGATTGTTTCTCTTGTTCGGTTATCTGTTCGTTATTAACTTGATTATCAACTTGCTCGTCAACTTTTGCTTCAGTCTGAATCGCATTTTCTGCTTCATTAATGCCGTTAGTATCTGTAACACCCGCATTTTCTTGATTAGGATCTATTTGATCACTCAAGCTGGTCTCAGTGATTTTTGGCCCTTGTGAACTCATATTTGTTGAAGCGATTTGATTGGCTCCATTAAGCGGTTTATTTACAGGCTCACTGGCAACTGAACTATGCTGCACCGAGGCAGATAAGCCCAGTACAGAAGCCGCGCCGCTTTTCATATTAAACTGAGCAGAAACTTGATCTGGGCTATTAACGGTCACTTCTCTAGCAACAATTTGTTTAGCAGTTAGAGGACTTGATTGAGAGTTCGAAAACTGAGCGTTATGGCTGGATAATTGACGAGAGACTTTTTGAACGTCTGAATTTGAAATATGGCTGTTTGTGCTGATGTTCGTGCTGGTGCTGATGTTGGTACTATTTTTTGTACTGTTATTACGAATAATCGAATGACCAATGGCGCGATCAAGACTGGGGCCTGGTGTTGAACCTAGCCCTTGAGATGCTGTGTGTCCTTGAATATTCATATATCAGAGATATCAGTATTTATATCGACATCAATTTCGATTAAATATCAAACTGATAAATCGATAATAGTACCAAGATTTTCAGAGGCAACATCAATGACTTCAGCTGATGCTTGAGCTTGTGTTACAGCTTGGTCTGCATCAATTAACGCAGAAACCTTTTCGCTAGTTCCACTTGCTTGAGAGCTGAGTGTGACAGTGTCCTGCTCAACCTTGACTGGAGTTGAACTTGTAGGTTCAGGCGCAGCCACTGCTGTAGTTGCTTGTGCTAAGTCATTTTGAGCACTCTGTAATCCTTGCACACCCGAGGCCATTGCTGAATTTGCTGCAATTTGCATTTCATCACTCCTTTCTATGTAAAGATAACAGTAAGTAAATCCAACCGTAAGCAGAGTTAGCTACTTCTAGTTGATTAATTATCATCCAAGCTCAGCGTTTTGTACAGTAATTCAATCAGGAGTTTACATAACCATTAATACCAAGCGCTTTCCCAATCCTTCCAAACTGGGCTAAGGCCTTTTAGTCTCATTTTATCAATCACTTGATTCACACTTCTATCATCACTGATTTCAAATTGATCTAACTGAGAATTAGGGTTTTGATAGCCACCAGGCTCGGTTGAGCTTCCAGCGCTAATATTAGTTACACCAAGTGGCATCAAATTATCACGGAACTCTGGGGTTTCCCTGGTAGACAAACTGATTTCCAATTGCGCATTAAACAATCGAAATGCACAGATCATTTGTACTAATCCTTCATCGGTTAGTTCAACTTTTGGCGTCACTCCTCCCGTGCAGGGCCTCAATCTTGGAAGTGAAATACTGTAACGAGTTCGCCAATAATGTTTTTCAAGATAAGCTAAATGATGACCCATAATGAGCGCATCAAGTCGCCAATCATCAAGTCCTAACAGCACACCTAAACCAATTTTATCAACACCAGCGGCGGCGACACGATCTGGTGTTGCTAAACGATAACTAAAGTCTTGTTTCTTTCCCCGAGTATGGTGCTTTTTATAAGTACTAGGTTGATAGGTTTCTTGATAAACCATCACGGCGTCCAGCCCTAACTCAACCAGCAATTGATACTCTGACTGACTTAAAGGCTGTACTTCAATAGCAACATAACTAAATTGTTGTTTAACCAAGGGTAATACATGCTTAAAGTATTCGATGCCAACTTTGGTTTCATGCTCTCCAGACACCAATAATATCGAATCAAAACCCCGTTGTTTAATAATGCTCATTTCAGCCAGTAATTCAGCATCATCAAGAGTTTTGCGTTTCAATTTATTACTCATAGAAAAGCCGCAATAATCACATTCATTGGCGCATAAATTTGACAGGTAAAGCGGCAAATATAAACCAATATTTGCACCAAAGCGTTGTCTAGTAAGTTGATACGCCTTTTGAGCCATTTGCTCAATATATGGCTTTGCTGCAGGCGATAATAATGCCATTAGACTATCGACGTTACCTTGTGGACTATTAATCGCACGTTCAACATCTACGGCTGTAGAGCCATATAGGCGCATAGATAAATCATCAAGATTTAGCTGTTTAAATTGCTCGACAAAACTCATTATTGGCCTAAACCTTTAATCACAAATTAAGAAAATTAGTTAATGGACTAGTATGCTCAGCTTGCTTAGTGACATTGCCTAAGCCCGCTAAATAGGCTTGCCGCCCAGTTTTGACGGCTTGATTAAAACATTTCGCCATTAATACAGGATCAGCACTACTAGCAATGGCCGTATTCACTAATACTGCATCAGCGCCCATTTCCATCGCTCTACAAGCTTGTGAAGGTGCGCCAATGCCCGCATCGACAACAACAGGAATGTTTGCTTGTTCAATGATAATTTCTAGGAATGGTTCTGTGGCTAATCCTTGATTACTACCTATGGGACTGCCAAGTGGCATTACTGCAGCGCAGCCCACTTCTTCTAATCGATAACACAAGACAGGGTCGGCATGTACATAAGGCAGTACAGTAAAGCCTTTATTACATAAGGTTTCTGCCGCTTGTAATGTTTCAACGGCATCAGGCATTAAATACTTAGGATCAGGATGGATCTCAAGTTTAATCAGCTTGGTGCCCAACATCTCGCTTGCTAATTCTGCAGCAAAAACAGCCTCTTTAGCATTTCTAGCGCCTGCGGTATTTGGCAGTATTTTGACTCCCATTTGCTGTAATGGTGTCAGTAAATCATCAAAATCTTTACTTGGATCTATTCGTTTCATGGCTAAAGTAACAAGTTGCGATTCTGTCGCTGAAATTGCCGCTAGCATGGTTTTCGCATCAGAAAATTTACCCGTTCCAGTAAATAATCTTGATTCAAAATTGTGGTTGCCAATCGATAACATGTTAACCACCTGCTACAGCTGAAAAAATATCAATCTTATCACTCTGCTGGCATTCAATTTGAGCCCAGCGGCTTCTTGGTACGACTTGATCATTAAGGACTAACGCTAATGATTTGGGATTTAAATTCTTTAATTCAATTAATTGCAGTAAATTGGCATTGCTATCTAGGTTCTCAGCTGAACCATTAAATTCAATAGTAATCATGTTTGTTCCTAATTCAATATATTAGAGATACTTAACTGCATCATTTAGTTAGTTGCGCAGATACAACAGTTGGGGTCTTGGGACATTGCTACCTGACGCCATTGTAGGTTTTGAGCGTTAAATAGGTGCAACTTCCCTTGTATTTCTTGTCGTTGGCTAGGATTACCTTTAAGCCAGTTAACACCGAGCAAAGCCTGCATAGATGCAATGGATAACAGCGCTGAGGTCAACACCCCGACTTGGCTGCAGGATTGATTTACCTGAGAGTCATCCGGATAAAGACATTGATAACAGCCCGAAGTGGCTTTCAGTTGTTTATCAATCAATTCGATGCTGTCTTTATCATCAGCTACACTCTGGTTAATTGGGCTTAAGTGATTAGCCTGTCTCATCTCATTCTGAGAAAAATCCAAACAAAACAATTGACCGTTTGAACCACTGATTGCAGCACTTATTAACGCCGTTTTGCGACAAACTGCTGACTTATTGATGACTAACCGAGATGAAAAGTTATCTGTACAATCAAACACAACATCAACAGTGTTGAATAATGCTTGCTCATCGCTTACAAAACGTTGGCGCAAAGCCGTTATCTCGCAATCAGGGTAGGCATTTGCTAGTTTTTTTGCTGCGATATCTACTTTAGGCTCACCAATATCATCGTCATTAAACAATAATTGCCTTGGTAGATTTGACAGTTCCACACAATCGTCATCCATTAAGCTGATGCGTTTTACACCTGCAGCTGCCAATTGATGGGCCACCGCGTGGCCTAACCCACCGACACCAATAATGAGCACTGAACTACTCATTAGTTTTAGCTGGCCAGCCTCGCCCATATCTTCGAGCAGCACATGGCTTGAGTAACGCATAAATTGTGTATCTGTTAACTCACCCATGGCTTGGCTCACAATTGCTTAGCTCACCAATGCTTAGCTCACCAATGCTTAGCTCACCATGGTTTAGTTCAATCTTGGTTAAAGTATCTGAGCTATTTTGCTGCCACTGCTTCACTAACCTTTTGAACGCGGTTGTTGGGTAATTTGACTCGGTAACAGCTCTTACAACGGCAACACTGCTTACCTTAGTTGCTTTAATTGCATCAAGTACTTGTTCATCTATACCGCCTATGGCAACTGTTGGGCAGATAGGCTGAAGTAGCGCCGCATAGCGTGCTAGTTTGAGCAAGCCTTGTGGTTTAGAAGGCATCACTTTAGTGGTCGTTGGAAAAATATGGCCAAGTGCGATATATGACGGTTTGAGTTGATGGGCGAGCAATATCTCAAATATGCTGTGACTTGAAAGCCCAATAGCAATACCCGCATCTCTTATCGCCACAAGATCGGCTAGTTCAACATCTTCTTGTCCTAAATGAATCCCAAAAGCGCCATGTTTTAACGCTAGTTGCCAATGATCATTAATGAACACTTGAGCGTTATAGTCGCGCCCTAACGTTATTGCTTGTTGAATTTGCTGCTCGATTTTATCAAGCGACAATTCGTCAGAGTGCTTTACTCTGAGTTGCACTGTCGTACAGTCAACTTTAAGCAATGACTCCAGCATATCCAAATCATTGACGACTGGGTAAACACCAATTTCTTGTTCTAGTTGAGCGAAACCTGAGGTTTCACTGGATGTATTGTTAGCTTCTTTGGTAAATTTATCTTCTGATAACGCATTTTTAACCAATGAGTTACCAGCTATATCACTGCCATGATAAGTTGAAACTTTAGGATATAAACTAATATCTTCAGGCCAGCCTGTTTTAGCTAAAGAGCCTGAGCCTTTACCGTGTTGAGTACTTACAATTAAGCCTTTAGAGACATAGGCTTTAGCCATGACAATAGCATCGTGAAGCACATAACCATGCGCCATAAAGCTGGCAATTGCAGATGATAATGTACAACCACTTCCATGATTATTTCGAGTGTTGATGCGCTGTGACGTTAACCAAAATTTTTGGTATTGATGCGATTCACTCACACCATTGACTTGCTGACAAACAAACAAGTCACTGGCCGTGTCACCCTGCCATTGACCTGCATCACCGCCTTTTGCAATAACATGTGACTTTAATTGTTGATTAACAATCACTGCTGCTTCATAAACGTCTTGCTTGGTTTTTTGTTTCGCTAATTGATGACTGGGTTGTCGAACTGGATTTAACCTAAATAGCTCTTGCGCATTAGGTGTAATTAACGTGATTAACCCTTTGAATGGGGAGAAATCTAAGTCAGCAACTTGGTTTAAACCATCTCCACAGCTCGCGACCATCACAGGATCGACAATAACAGGAATGGCTTTGTTGGCTAAATTTTGATTTCTAAAACCCATCAGCCATTCGGCAATAAGATTTAATTGTTGCTGATTGGCAATTAAACCAATTTTAATTGCTGCAGGTTTTAAGTCTTCACTAAGCGCTGCTAATTGAGCGCTTAGTATCTCCTCAGAAACCGGCTCAACTAATTTTACTTCAACTGAATTTTGCGCTGTGATTGTGGTAATCACACTACAAGCAAAACCACCTAAATCATTGATGGTGGCTATATCAGTTTGAATACCAGCACCTCCACCACTGTCTGAACCAGCAATGGTCCAGACAATTGGTTTTTTATGCTCTTGCAGAGACATCATTAGCCCTCAACTTCTTCAAGTTCAGCAGCTTTATCCGCTTCAGCTTCGTTTCGTGCCTTATCTGACACTGGATGATAAAGCGCTGAGCCTGTTGCTTTAAATTCAGCTGACTTTTGCGCCATCGCTGCATCGACATCTAATTTGGGTGCGTTAGCTTGGGTTGCGTGAAACTCACTTGCTTCAACGACTGATACAGACTGCTCAACCCCCGTTGCAGAGGTTAGTTTTTCTTGTTTTGCTGCATATTCCCTGACTTCCTGAGTGATCTTCATCGAACAGAACTTAGGACCACACATTGAACAAAAATGGGCAACTTTAGCAGACTCTTGTGGTAATGATTCATCGTGATAAGCACGCGCGGTATCAGGGTCTAAACCAAGGTTATATTGATCTTCCCAGCGAAATTCAAAGCGCGCTTTTGATAAAGCGTTATCACGAATTTGGGCACCAGGATGCCCTTTGGCAACATCTGCTGCGTGGGCGGCAATTTTATAAGCAATTAAGCCTTGTTTAACATCTTCTTTGTTTGGTAATCCAAGATGCTCTTTCGGCGTCACATAACACAACATAGCGACTCCGTACCATGCCATTTGTGCCGCGCCAATACCGGAAGTGAAGTGATCATACCCAGGAGCGATGTCAGTGGTTTGAGGGCCTAATGTATAAAATGGTGCCTCATCACAATGGGCTAATTGCTTTTCCATATTCACTTTAATCAATTGCATTGGCACATGGCCAGGGCCTTCGATAATGGTTTGAACATCATATTTCCACGCAACTTTAACCAACTCGCCTAATGTTTCCAGTTCAGCAAATTGAGCTTCATCATTGGCATCAGCAATACTGCCTGGACGCATACCATCACCTAGTGACAGTGAGACATCATAGGCTGCACAAATCTCGCATATTTCATCAAAGTGCTCATATAAAAAGCTTTCTTTATGGTGGCTTAAACACCATTTAGCCATAATGGAACCGCCGCGAGACACGATGCCCGTTAGACGTTTAGCCGTCATTGGTACATAACGCAATAACACCCCAGCATGGATAGTAAAGTAATCAACGCCTTGCTCAGCTTGCTCGATTAAGGTATCTCGAAACACTTCCCAGGTCAGATCTTCTGCAACGCCGTTAACTTTCTCTAAAGCCTGATAAATAGGCACAGTACCGATTGGAACTGGAGAGTTACGAATAATCCACTCTCGGGTCTCATGAATGTAACGACCCGTAGAAAGATCCATGACGGTATCAGCCCCCCAGCGCGTAGACCAAACAAGCTTTTCTACTTCTTCTTCAATTGAAGATGTCACTGCGGAGTTGCCGATATTGGCATTAACTTTAACTAAAAAGTTACGCCCGATAATCATAGGTTCTGCTTCAGGATGGTTGATATTTAATGGAATAATTGCACGGCCACGAGCGACTTCATCACGAACAAACTCAGGAGTAATTGGCTGTCCAATTACAGCGCCAAAGGCTTCACCTGGCGCTTTTTGCGTAAGAATTTCATCGCTAACTTGTTCACGAGCCATATTTTCACGAATGGCAATGTATTCCATTTCTGGTGTGATAATACCTTGGCGGGCATAGTGCATTTGAGTGACACATTTACCCGTTTTAGCACGCCTTGGTGGGACTAAAGCTTCAAAACGCAAATGATCCAAGCCATCATCCGCTAAACGTTGTTGAGTAAAGTTCGAGCTAACACCGTCAAGTTGCTCAGTGTCATTTCGCTCATCAATCCAAGTTTCACGGAACTTATTTAAACCTAAGCGTACGTTAATCTGCGCATCTGGATCTGAATACGCACCAGCACAGTCATAGACTTTTATCGGTAAGTTTTGTTCAGTAACTGGAGCATCATCAGTACCACCTAAAATAGTGTCAGCTTGATGAATTTGACGCATTCCCACCAATAAATCATCACGAGTACCAGTTAAATAAATCTTCTCTGAATTTGGGTGTTGTAGCGGTTTTAGTGTATCGATGAAAGCTTGTGCTTGCTCACGGGTTTGGCGACGATTTGACATTAGCAACCTCAAAATTAATTAAATAGAGTTGCTTGTCTGGAGAGTAGTGTTGATGACGAGCGAGTTATAAATAACTCTGTAATTTGCATTTAATGTATAAAAACATCCATAAAGTTTGGATGAGTTTATTAAATTTTTGATCATTCTAAGGATTAAGAACAATCAAAATTACATTATATGTTTCAACGTAAGTTTCAACGTTTGTTTCAATTAAATTGAACATAAACAGTATGAAGAAATAGCAAATTAACTGCTTGTTTCCTTCGCAGGTTTTAACCTGATCAGGTTCAACGGATCCCGAATAAACGGTCTCAGCCATAAGGCACTCCGACAAGATGCAGGCAGTATACTCAGCTAATGAAATAAAATACAAGTGAAAAAAAATCGGCCAAACACAATGACCAATCAAAATAATTCACACAATAAGCAATTGTTATAATTCTAAAATCACAATAAGTGTAAATATAAATATAACTTCAGTGAATTTTTACTAAGGATAAAAGCAACGATTGGTTTCTGAAACGTATAAATACCCAGCAATTGTCTAAGGTAATTGCTTAAAGTAGTTGCTTAAGGTAATTGCACTTTAGACAATCTATTTTGAATTGCCTTGCTCAAGGCTTTCTTCATCTTTGCACTATCACAAGGCTCAGCAAAACCTAAGCCTTCGGCATGAGGATTAATTTGCGAAGGTAATGGCACAATACGATAGCAAGTCTCCCCATGTTTCATAATTCTATTGGGATCTAACCTATGGTTAAGTGTGGTGGCTTGTCGCGTGTCCTCAATCTCTATAATTTCAATATCAAACATCTCAGGTGTGAGCTCACTTAAACTTGCCCCGCTGTTTGAGGTTGCTAAATGAGCTTGTTGTGAAATTAAAGTATTAAGCGCTTGCTCATTTAAGTTTTTCAACACTTGATGCTTAACAGCATTGGTTCCTGTAAATAAGTTTTGATTTAATTTTGTGTCTTTAAACAAATGAGAACTTAAATCATCATCCTTTTCTTGCTGTAAATACATGCTATCTACATTTGCCCAATTAAAATCTTCTTTGGTTTCAATTGTGGTTTTAATGTCAGTGGTGATTTCAGGTATTTCTTTGACATCATTTAACTGGTTTGGAATGCTAATAACGGCTTGCAGGGATCCTTGGTTATTAAGTAAATCGGCCGTTTCGATACTTTTTTCTATAAGGCTTTCAACATTTTCTTCAACATTTGTTTCAGTAGTGTTTTCTATTTTGGGGGCGACTTTAGGTTCTACGCTTGATGATTCATCAAGTACTTCCTCTTTGACTCCATCTTGTATTTTATTGACGTTATCTTTTGATTCAGTAACAGTTTGATCAATTTGGGTTTCATTCAAATCTGAGTCTGAAGTATCTTGTTTCATTAGGCTGTCTAACTGTTCAGCAGTAATGAAATAAGCATTGATCTCTTTCGTTTCAATTTGATTTTCTTGTTTCGAGGTAGCGATTTCTACGAAAACATCTACGGTCTGTTCAGCAAGAACCAGTAATATGATAAAAGCTACAATATGAGCAATGGCGACTAGAAACACGGTTGGCGTTAACGATTTCCTTATGGTGTTGAATTTAGTTAATGTGCCAACATTTTTTGCAGAGTTGTAATTTGAACGAGTTATCTTTCCATCTAATATAAAAGATTCATCAAATTTAAAAGGCTTATCAAAGCTTAATGATTCATTATTATTTTGGCTTGCTATGGACAGGTTTAATTCATAGAGCTCTATATTAGCGCCAGCATTTACCGATTGAGAAACGGCATCACCAGCAATAATATTAATTTGAAAATCTTCTGAGCTAGATTTTTTGAAGTTTGTAGGTTCGTTAACGTGAATCGCTTCAATAGAATTTGAATGGGATGAGCTTTGTTTCGAGGACGCACTATATTTTTCAGCAGGTAACGTCGAAGTAGTCCGCTCCCCTGTTGAAAGCTTAGGTTCATGCTTTTTATTCATTTAGCGCATCCTATCGCCTTGGTGTTAATAAAACTCTGCTTACAAGACCGAGCGTTATAGCATTTATCGCTGCTGTTTTAATCATTGCTGTTTTAATCACAATGGCATCAATCGCTACAGTATTAATCGTTACTGTATTAATCTATTAATCACAGATTACTATCTGATACTCAAACCTAAAATTAGTTCAATAAAGCATCGAGGAAACCATAAAACACTCATTAATTTGCTAACAAATTGAATTAATACACTTTTAAACTTAGCTTACACGTGTACTCCAAAATTCTAGTATTTTGCAATTTAAGCTGTTACTCTAATTTTTCGATTAGTTTATGAAGTTGTATACCAAGATGTCTCTTGAGTTAAATGCGGACCCAAAAATTGAAACTATCTCATGTTCTCAGTCTGACTATTGTGCGACTGAAGAGTTAGCAAACAGTGTCACCCATGGAATAGGCGTGCTGGCAGGCATCGTAGCCATGGTTGCAATGTTAGTTAAAGGATCGTCGCATTTAAATACCACTGAGATGTTCGGCATTGGCATTTACGGGCTCAGTATCGTTTTGCTATTTCTGGCATCGACTTTATACCATTCAAGCAAATCTCAACTTTGGCGCAAACGCTTTAAGATGGCGGATCATTGTGCCATTTATACCCTAATTGCCGGCACTTACACTCCCCTAATGCTGATAAGCTTAGACGGGGAGCAAGCCAATATTGTATTGGCTGCGATTTGGATACTTGCCCTAGGTGGCATCATATTCAAAACACTATTTATTGGTCGTTTCAAAGCCTTCAGCGTGATTCTATACCTAGTCATGGGTTGGTTATGCGTGACGGTTATGAGTGATCTCATCAAAGGTATGACAGATTTAGGTTTTAATTTGCTATTAGTAGGCGGCGCATTTTACAGCATAGGTGTCATCTTCTACGTTAATAAACGCATTCCGTATAACCACGCTATATGGCATTTGTTTGTATTAGCTGGCGCACTGTCCCACTTTCTGTGTATCTATCTAGCCGTGATTTAAATCAACTCTTTAAATAAAACGTCGCTTTAGATCTGCAAAGATTCCTATCAAGCAAATGATAGATTATGCTGTTGTTTTTATTGTGATGATTATTGAATGAACGAGCTATCGCCTAAACAAAGAATTTGGTTTATCGTCAACATGATCCCTGAAGGAAATGTACTTGCCTATGGCAAAGTTGCGGATTTAGCAGGGCTTCCTGGGCGTGCTCGCTATGTATCTAGAGCACTAAAAGAAGCACCACCACATTTGAACTTAGCTTGGCATAGAATTATCAATAGCCAAGGTAAAATATCTTTTAAACTCAATACGATTAATTTCCAAAATCAGCAAGAACGTCTAAGATCAGAAGGAATTGAAGTGAACAAAGGTAAAATTTTACTGTCAAAATTTGAATGGAAACCCGATATGGCGACATTGGTTTTATCGTTACCTTTTTAACTCCTGACAAAGGACCTATTTTGGTGAAATTATTTTCCTTACTCTTCACAGGTATGCTGGCTTTTTCAAGCTTTACGCTGGCAACTGAAGCCGATGTAGCAACGACTAATCAAGATTTCCTTAAACCACTGATCCCGCATAATGCCGAATATAAAGTATTCTACGGCAGCATTGAGTTGGGCAAAGCACGTTACCAACTACCCGCCAGTGATAACGGCTATTTCAATTATCGTTTTGATAGTGATATCAGTTTGCTCATGTTGTCCGATGTAAGAAATATTAAAAGTGAATTTCAATTAATTGATGGCAAACTAAAACCTATTCGTTATTTAAGTGAACGTTCAGGGACAGGTAGCGATTACAGTGAACAAACCGCCTTTGCAGCTTCTCAAGGAGTCATTCATACCATATATAAGGGCGAGCGAGAAAAACTCGACTATGAAGAGAACATCTTTGACCCTTTGATGGTACAACTGCAATTTAGAATGGATATGTATTCCAACCCTGAAACGCTTGAATATGAGATGGTAAAAGAAAAAGAGTTTGATGATTATAAATTTAGAATCATTGGCAAAGAGCAAATGATTTTAGATAGCGGCACCTACCAAACGGTTAAAATTGAAGTGGTGCGCAAAAGTAAAAAACGCCAAACATTGTTTTGGATGGCGCCAGCGTTAAATTACCTTCCTGTTAGATTAACTCACTTTTCAAAAGGCAGTAAACAACTCGACATTAAAATAGACAACTACCAAATATTTAACAGTGAAGATAACGCCTCTGCTATACCAAAAGCTGCGGCACAAACAGATTAGGTAAATTTAAAAGCTAAATTTTTTAAAGAGTCACTTTTTTAAAGTTCAAAGAGTGCCTCAAACTTACCGATTCAAATACCCGAGTTAGAAATCTCTAAAACAAAGCCGACGCGTTTCATTAACGGGTCGGCTTTTTTATTTGAGAGTCTTTGCTGTGTCAGTTACAAGGAACGTAATTAGATTAATCAGTTGCTAACAGTTCACCCTGCCTAAATAATTTCCACTCACCTGGTTTGAGTATGTGCCATTGCTCATTATTAGTAAGAGGCCTAGTTGCAATAACCGTAACAACATCATTCGGTGTCGTTTCTTTGTTGAAATCAATCACCACATCTGTGTCTATTAATGTCGCCTTACCAAACGGAGCGCACCTAGTAATAAAACACAAGTTATTACTACAATAGGTCATTAAATCTACACCATCACTTAAGATCATGTTAAAAACGCCTAATTCACGAATTTCATCTGCAAGGCCGGAAATATAACTAAACACTTTAGTCATGTCATCAGGCTGCTTATGGCCGAACTGAGCTAACACTTGTTCCATTATCCAACAAAATGCCAGTTCGCTATCTGTATCACCTACAGGTTGAAAACGATTCAATACAAACTTGTCTTGATAGTCCGATAACTGACCATTATGAGCGTAGGTCCAATATTTACCCCATAACTCTCTGGTGAAAGGATGGGTGTTTTCAAGTGAAACACAGCCACGATTTGCTTGACGAATATGGCTTACAACTATCTCGCTTTTTATCGGGTAAGATTTAATTAGCTTTGCAATATGGGATTCGCTGCTTGGAGTCGCATCCTTAAACGTTCGGCTTCCTTTTCCTTCGTAAAAAGTAATTCCCCAACCATCCACATGAGGACCAGTCACCCCGCCTCTTTCTGCTAAACCTGTGAAACTAAACACAATATCAGTTGGTACGTTAGCGCTCATCGCTAATAACTCACACATGGGGAAACGCCTTAAAAAGTATTAAAAGTCAAAAATTTATCTACTGTCTATTGTACCTAGTGCAAATCGTTTTTGGGATATTTTATTGTAGAAATTATTTTAAACAATTGTTTGAAAAAACTTGTAATCGTGGTCAGTAACGTTTAATTTTATGTGATACAGGTCTGACCACCGTTAGTTCTGTGAATAGGATCATTAATTTGTAAGTGCTCAATTTTTGAATGCTTTAAGGAGAAAGACATTGACTACCCTGACTTGGATCATCGCCTTGATCGCAGTGCTCGGCGCAGCAACATATATGCGAGTGTCGTTATTAACGGCAACTGTTGCAGCTGCCGTCGTCATGCTAATTGGCAGCGTATTAGATATTGTTGGTAGCGTGGCATGGATTGTATTTTTAGTGTTAGCACTACCGCTAAATGTTAAATCATTCCGCCAAAACTTCATTTCACGTCCACTGCTTAAAGTATATCAAGGCATCATGCCTGAAATGTCTTCAACAGAAAAAGAAGCGATTGAAGCAGGTACTACATGGTGGGAAGCCGATTTATTCGCAGGTAACCCAAACTGGAACAAATTACACAACTACCCTAAAGGTCGTTTAACTGCTGAAGAGCAAGCCTTCCTTGATGGTCCTGTTGAAACAGTTTGTCAAATGGTTAACCAACATCAAGTTTCTCATGAACTAGCAGATTTACCTCAAGAAGTATGGCAATACCTTAAAGATGAAGGTTTCTTTGCCATGATCATCAAGAAAAAATATGGTGGCCTTGAATACTCTGCTTATGCTCAATCACGCGTGTTACAAAAGCTTGCAGGATTAAGCAGCGAATTGGCGTCAACTGTTGGTGTACCTAACTCATTAGGTCCTGGAGAGTTATTGCAGCATTATGGTACACCAGAGCAGCAAGACCACTATCTACCGCGTTTGGCAAAAGGGCTAGAAGTTCCTTGCTTCGCTTTAACCAGTCCAGAAGCTGGTAGTGACGCTGGCGCAATCCCTGACTTTGGTATTGTGTGTAAAGGTGAATTTGAAGGCGAAGAAGTGTTAGGTATGAAACTAACATGGAACAAACGTTACATTACCCTTGCTCCTGTTGCTACAGTATTAGGTTTAGCCTTTAAATTACGCGACCCAGATAGCTTACTAGGTGATACTGAAGATTTAGGTATTACTTGTGCACTTATCCCAACGGATATTCCAGGTGTTGAAACCGGACGTCGTCATTTCCCGCTTAACTGTATGTTCCAAAATGGTCCAACACGCGGTAATGAAGTCTTTGTACCACTCAGCTTTATTATTGGTGGCCCTGAGATGGCCGGCCAAGGATGGCGTATGCTGGTTGAATGTTTATCAGTGGGTCGTGGTATTACCCTACCTTCTAACTCTGCAGGTGGAATTAAAACCGCAGCGTTAGCAACAGGTGCTTATGCACGTATTCGTCGTCAATTTAAGCTACCTATTGGCAAGCTTGAAGGCATTGAAGAGCCAATGGCACGTATTGGCGGTAATGCTTATCTGATGGACGCTGTGAGCTCTCTTACGACAGTTGGTATTGGTTTGGGTGAAAAACCTTCAGTTATTTCTGCCATTGTTAAATACCATCTAACCGATAGAATGCAGAAATGTGTTATTGATGCGATGGATATCCATGGCGGTAAAGGTGTATGTCTTGGCCCGAATAACTATTTAGGTCGCGGTTACCAAGCTGCTCCTATTGCGATTACGGTTGAAGGGGCAAACATTTTAACTCGTTCAATGATTATTTACGGTCAAGGTGCAATACGTTGTCATCCTTACGTACTTACCGAAATGGAATCAGCTTTTGATACCACATCAGGTAAAGGCTTAAGTAATTTTGACAATGCAATATTCGGTCATATTGGTTTCGCTATGTCTAACTTTGTAAGAAGTTTTTGGATGGGCGTAACATCAAGTCGTTTCACTAAATCACCATATAACGATAAAACAAAACGTTATTATCAACAGATGAACCGTTTCAGTGCCAACTTAGCATTACTGTCTGACTTAGCCATGGCGACTTTAGGGGGTAATCTTAAACGTAAAGAACGTATCTCTGCGCGCTTAGGTGATTTATTAAGTCAGCTTTACCTGGCTTCAGCAACGCTTAAGCGTTATGAAGATGAAGGTCGTTTAACTGAAGATTTACCTTTAGTTCAGTGGGCAGTTGAAGATTCACTTCATAAGTTACAAACATCACTTGACGATTTATTAGATAACTTCCCTATGGGTCTTGGTTTAGCGCTACGCGCTGTTATCTTCCCATTTGGTCGCCCTCTTAAACGTCCAAGTGACGTACTAGACCATAAAGTATCAAAAATTATGCAAACACCGTGTGCTAGCCGTGACCGTCTTGGTCAAGGTCAATTCTGGACGCCTTCAGAACACAACGTTGTAGGTATTCAAGAACAAACCTTACTGGATATTCTGGCTTCAGAGCCACTATATGACAAGGTATGTAAAGCAGCAGGCAAACGTCTTCCATTTATGTGGTTAGATAAAGTTGCTGCAGAAGGTAAAGCACTTGGCGTGTTAAGCGATGCTGAAGTTGCATTACTCGAAAGAGCTGAAGTTGGGCGTTTGAAATCAATTAACGTTGATGATTTCGACTCAGAAGAACTTGAAGCAAAAGCTGCAGTTGTAGCCAAGCAAATACAAGCAGCTTGATAGATTTAATCATTTAACGTCAAAGGGAAAGCATCTGCTTTCCCTTTTTTTGCGCCGAATCTTTGTTGTTTCAACGTCTATTATTTTAATCTTATTTATCTTGAGCATTAGTCACTTGAGCTTTAGTTACTTGAACTTAAGTTACTTTAATCTTAGCGCCCAATTCCCATTATGTTGAGCCTCACACTTAGCTTCGCTATCAAACAGTACTTGTTTTGATGAAATCGATATCCCCTGCAGACTTAATTTATGAACGATCATTTGGGATATAAACATATCTTCTTTATTTAGTCTCAATTGAGTTAATTGTGCTTCGTTATCGAACACACATACGACCTTCAACGATTGCGGAAAAGCATTAAAATTTACTATATGGGTTAACCACTGAAATCCGCTAATCTGTTCAATTAAGACATCACAAACGTCAGTAAGTGACTCTCTAATTTGATTATCAATTTTTTTATCTGACTTTTTCATTTCTCTTAATACTCTATATTAACTAACCTGAGCTCGGGATAACAACTTGCTTTCTAGAGGTTATTTTTACTGATAACAGCGTTAAATTTGTTTGCAATAGGCCAGCTATTGACGCACAAATTTGCCTTGTTCTAAGCAAAAATATTTCTCTACAATAAGATTGAAAGCAAACATGTAATAATTCAACAGTTTAACTAACTTCTTATCCCTAGTCAGGTTAACTAGATTTCAATTTAGACTTTAAATTTGCTAACAAGAGTTTCCGTTATGAAATTAACCAAATCAGAAGCCAACAATAAAAAAGCCCGTTTTTGTTAACGGGCTTTGAATGAGTAATTAGCTATAACTAGCTCAAGTAGCTAATCATCTAATACATCTTTAACGTTAGTTTTGATCCAACTCTTTCTCAAGTTGCTTGGTAATTGCATCTGGCGAGGTACTATTACGAGCAAATACACTATAAGCAACAGGTATCACTAATAACGTGAAAAAGGTTGCTAGCAATATTCCTGATAAAACCACAACACCAATAACAAAGCGGGTTTCAGCCCCTGCTCCACTAGACAATACCAGTGGTATAGCCCCCGCTGCTGTGGTGATACCTGTCATCAAGATTGGGCGCAAGCGTTGTGATGATGCTTGAATAACTGCATCATCAAAAGCAATACCTTTATCTCGAAGTTGGTTCGCGAATTCAACAATCAAAATACCGTTTTTAGCCGCGAGCCCCACCAGCATGATGATGCCAATTTGACTATAAATATTGATACTTTGATCAGTCAACCATAAGCCGATTAATGCACCTAAAGTCGCCAGTGGCACAGTTAACATAATCACCATTGGATGCACATAACTTTCAAACTGCGCTGCAAGTACTAAGAACACAATTCCTAAAGCTAATATAAATACAAAGTACATTGAATTACCAGAGCTTTGGTAATCTAACGATTGCCCTTTGTAACTGATTACAGCTTCCGCCGGTAAATACGTATCAGCAATATCGTTGAGATAATCAAGTGCTTCACCTAAGCTATATCCATCAGCTAAGTTAGCCTCAAGGGTAATTGCACGCATTCTGTTATAGCGGTTTAACGAACTAGCATCTGCGTATTCTTCAACCGTTACTAAGTTTGATAAAGGAACTAATTCTCCGGTTCTGTCAGAACGTACATAGATGTTTTCAAGATCGGTTGCCGTGTTTTGATTCTCGCGGTTACCTTCAATAATGACATCGTATTCCTCACCATCTCGCATGAAGGTAGTGACTAAACGCGAGCCTAACATCGATTCAAGTGTTCGGCCAATGTGCGAAATAGACACGCCCAAATCAGCGGCGCGATCTTTATCAATAGCAACCCTTAATTGCGGTTTTGTTTCTTTGTAATCATGGTCAAGACCTACGAGCATTTCATTTTCACCCGCTTTTTTAAGCATGATGTCACGCCATGTTGCAAGCTCTTCATAAGTAGGCCCGCCTAAAACAAACTGCACAGGTTTACCCACACCACGACCAAATGCTTGGCGCATTATTGGGAATGCACGAACACCGGCTAAATCGGATATACGCCCACGAATGTCGGTTATGATTTCATTTGCTGGCCGACGCTCGGCCCAATCTTCAAGTACGATAATCGCCATACCATTTGAAAAATCCGCTGCGGTTCCAAACCCACGAGGCGCACGAATTAACAAACGTTTGATATCGCCAGCTTCAACTAACGGCATCAAGCGACCTTCAATCTCATCCATGTATTTTTCAATATATTCAAAGCTCGCGCCCTGTGGTCCATTAACGACCAGGAACATAGAACCACGATCTTCCTGCGGCGCAAATTCCTGCGGCACTTTGTTGAGCAAATATCCGCTAACGGTAAATGCAACAACAACTATTAAACCAATGAGATAAGGTTGTTTAATCGCTGTATTTAGATTTGATTGATAGATTCGGGTGATAAAATCCATCAACCCATCCACTTTACGCACTAACCATGAAGACTCTCCAGCGGGTTTTAGTAACTTAGAGCACATCATAGGGCTCAAAGTCAGCGCCACTAAGCTTGAGAACATCACAGCCGCACTCATGGTGACCGCAAACTCTTTAAACAGCTTGCCTAGGTCGCCATCGAGGAAACTGATAGGCATAAATACCGCGATAAGCACTAAGGTGGTTGCCACAACAGCAAAAGCCACTTCACGTCCACCGAGATAAGCGGCTTTTAACGGTGAGTCACCTTGTTCGATACGGCGATGAATATTTTCAAGCATCACAATCGCATCATCAACCACCATACCAATGGCTAAAATCATCGCCAGAAGCGTTAGCAAATTAATGGTATACCCAAGGGTATATAAAACAATGAATGTCCCCATAAGCGATACAGGAACCGTTAACGCCGGAATAAGCATTGCCCTCACACTGCCTAAGAAAAGATAAATCACAATGATCACTAATACCATTGCAATAAACAGCGTTTGATACACTTCTTTAATCGATGCTTCAATAAATACTGAGCTATCGTAAGAACGCTTTATCTCCATACCTGCTGGCAGGGTTGGGTTAATTTCATCGACTAATGCATTGGCTGCGCGAGCAACTTCTAACGTGTTAGATGTTGATTGCTTAGAGACACCAAGACCAATCATTGATTCGGTGTTACCACGGAACATGATCCGCTCTTCTTCAGAACCGATTTGTACCTTAGCTACATCGCCCAATCTAACCAAATAACCATCAGCACCTTGGGTTATAACCAAACTGGCAAAATCTTGCTCTGTTCTAAAGCTTCTATCAACACGAACAGTAAAATGACGTTCTTTCGATTCGATAGAACCTGCAGGTAATTCGACGTTTTCAGAACGAAGCGCAGATTCAACATCAGCCACTGTAAGGTTACGTGATGCTAATGCTTGACGGTCAATCCAAATACGCATGGCGTAAACTTTACCGCCACCTAAACGAATATTAGCGACACCATCAACGACTGAAAAGCGATCAGTTAAATAGCGTCGAGCATAATCGGTTAATTGTAATGTGGTCATTTGATCTGACACCAAATTGAGCCACATGATCACTTCATCACCACCATTAGCTTTTTCAACTTCTGGTGGATCGGCCTCTTCCGGTAAGTTATCAAGCAGGCCTGAAATTCTATCGCGCACATCATTCGCCGCAGCTTCAATATCTCGCCCTACATCAAATTCTAATGTGACAGACGAACGTCCATCTCGACTGCTTGAACTAACATGTTTGATGCCTTCAACACCGCTGATCCTATCTTCAATTAATTGGGTAATACGGCTTTCAACAACAGAGGCGCTCGCGCCACGATAACGTGTATCAATCGACACCACTGGCGGGTCAATATTCGGGTATTCACGTAATGGTAACTTTTCGAACGAGACTAGACCTAAAATAATAATCAGAATACTGATAACAGAGGCTAATACCGGCCTTTTTACAGAAATATCAGTTAAGATCATGCGGCATTCTCCGAACCTGCTACATTTGCAAAATTGAACGCTTCAGCAGTTTCTGATCTAACTACATCACCCGGCCTTACTTTTAATAAACCGCGGATAATCACTGGCGTACCAATTTCCACACCATCAATGATTTCAACCCAACCTCTATTACGAATACCTAACGTGACAGAATGTTGTTCAACAACATTTTCATCATTAACAGTGTAAACATACTGCTTAGATTGAATTGGGATAATGGCTGATTCTGGTAATAAAAGTGTTTCTCGATTTTGCTTAATTAATTTCACCTTCATCAGCATCCCGGGCAGTAAAGCAGCATCAGCATTGTCAATAATAGCTCTGACAATAACCGCTCGGGTCGATGGGTTAACTCGGCTATCAATTGAAGTTACAACACCTTTAAAAATACGGTCTGGAAAAGCAATCGCTTTAGATTCGACACTTTTGCCTAATTGCAGCTCTTGAATAAAACGCTCTGGCACTGAAAAGTCTAATTTAATCTTACTGACATCGTCTAAGGTGGTAATCTGGGTTCCCGGAGAAACGAGTGAGCCAACACTAACCTGCTTAAGACCTAAGCGACCCGAAAATGGCGCATGGATTGCTCTATCTTCTAAAGCTGCTTTTGCTTGCTCTAATTCAGCTCGAGTTGTGTCGATTAAAGTTTGTAGTCTATCTCGTTCAAGTTCAGCAACAGTTTTACTAGTGACGAGACTTCTAATTCGGTCAAGTTCACGTAAATGATCTTTTACTTTCACTTCGGCAGCTTGTACCTTGGCACGTTGCTCACGATTACGAAGTTGAACTAGCAGATCACCTTTGTTGACGATGTCACCGTCATTAAA
This sequence comes from Shewanella olleyana, assembly GCF_023283825.1. Lineage (GTDB taxonomy): Bacteria > Pseudomonadota > Gammaproteobacteria > Enterobacterales > Shewanellaceae > Shewanella > Shewanella olleyana. Next base: position 63,727 of record NZ_JAKILD010000010.1, read on the forward strand.
GTTAATTGCATTAACTTGCTCAGTAACTTTAGGTGTGATGGTAATAGATTCAAAAGCTTTATTGGTACCAATCGCTTCAACTTCATCACGAACAGGTAGCATGGCAACTTTTGCGACTACAACATTTGGAATTGGCTTAACACGTTCTTTGGTGTTACTAGGAGATAACGTCGATTGATAACCAAACCAAGCGAGACCTAATGCAACGAGTAATATAATTATTTTTTTCATCGGAATTCCGTTCGTCAAACTCATATACAAAATGTTAAAAGGGTTGAGATAGTCGATAGTGTACATAGCAGCAAGCTGGTATCAAGGCGTTTTACCTTTACTTACAAAATACACATTTAAGCAACATTCTCATTTTTACGGAATAAACTGAATTATGGTTCACATATGCTATGTATATTTTTAGAATTATTAATAAAAACCAATCAATTGACTGCTTAAACCAAATAAAACAGCACAAAAAAAAAGAGACACATAAATGTGTCTCTTTCGTAATAAGTTACTGCTTTTAAAACAACAGCTAATTAAATTGAGTCTTTAAAGCTATCGTACTTTACGATTTTCTTTCATTGCATCGCTAAGTACGCGATATAACTCAGTAATAACTTCATTATCTAATGGGTCGCCAACAGCATCTTTAATAAAGATTTTAGTTTGTTGTTTATCTTCTGCAGCTTCTAGCTCAACCCGATAATTACCACGCTCTAAAGGTATTTTATCTTCGCCCCATAACGAGCTCCAGAATCCACCGCTTTCTTCAAGCACAACATAATAAAGACCTTCGGCAGTATTCATGTCAACAATATCAAAGCCAAGCTCTGGCATGACAATGCGTAAACGGTCCCACGTTTTGGTAAAGTCAGCTTCTGCAATCCAGTAAGCGCCTGCGTTTTCAGTTTCAGCAACTAAATCAACATCAATACCAAGACTTTGCTCGATTCTGTCTGCTTTGATTTGCTTATCACGTGTCACACTCATGTAAGCAATCGTGTTATTGAGCATATCGATGGTATAACGGCGTTGGTCTTCACCACTTAAAAAGACTTCTTGTTCTTCACCGTCATAAGATTCTTCATGCTCTACTAAATCAATACTCATACTACCTGAGCGGCCATGTGCACTGATATCGACATCATAACGATAGCGCTGACGTAAAACGTATACTTTGTCACTACCAAACCAACTTGACTCAATAACGTCTCTGTTTTCTATCCAGCCTGTTTCAATAATACCTTCTTCATAGTCTTCTTTTTGTACAGGTACATCATACTTAGCCAGAAAGCCTTTTAGATTATCGAACACTTCTTGCTTTAAATCTGTCGTACTTGGAATGGACTCAACGATAATTTTTATATTATCACTGCCTTCCTCAACACGAGTTCCTTCAGACATTGGCAATACCAATAATGGTGGGCGAATATCCAAACGTTTACCAACAAGATCTTTATTCGTATCTTCAGTCAGCTTGGGAATATCGTATTCACGGCTATAAGTAGGCTCTTTTAAGCCTTCAGGAATAGTCAATAATGGGGTTTCTTTTGCATTAACAAAATCATCATTACCGTTTGCAGCACGACGATCTGTTGGTGTACTACACGCGGTAACGGCAGCAATTAATAAAATTGGGGTGACTTGCTTCAACATTTATTGGTTTACCTCTATCTGGGCTTGTTTCATCGCTTCTAACAACAGACCATGAAACTGCTCAGAAAGTTCAGTTAAAGGTAAACGGATATGTCCATGGCTGATTAAGCCCATCTGATGCGCAGCCCATTTAACCGGGATTGGATTAGCTTCACAAAACAAATGTTCATATAAGCCTTTCATTGGCAAGTTAATGCTTTCTGAAAGCGCATGGTCGCCAGCTAAAGCCGCATCACACATAGCTTTAAATGATTTAGGAACAATATTATTTGCAACAGAGATAACACCATCTCCGCCTAATAATAGAAAGTCACGAGCCGTAGCGTCATCGCCACTGTATAACTTAAAATCATTACCACAAAGTTCGCGTAATTTAGCCACACGGGTCAAGTCACCAGTCGCTTCTTTCACACCTATAATATTACTTACCGACACTAACTCAGCTACAGTTTCAGGCAACATATCAACTGAGGTTCTGCCCGGGACATTATAAAGAATTTGTGGAATATCAGTACAGGCAGCAACAGCTTTGTAATGAGCAATTAAACCCTTTGGAGTCGGTTTATTGTAATATGGAGTAACGCCAAGCATGCCAACTATGCCAGAGTCTGCCATAGATTTGGTAAGCTCAATGGCTTCTGCTGTTGCATTAGCACCATTACCGCCAATCACAGGGATTCTTCCTGCAGCAAACTTAACGGTTTGGGCCACAACTTGTGCATGTTCTTTCATTGGTAGAGTCGCTGACTCTCCAGTGGTACCAACAGCAACAATCGCATCTGTGCCTTGGTCAATATGAAATTCTACGAGTCTTTCAAGACTACTGTAATCTACTGTGCCATCACTATTCATTGGTGTGATTAAGGCAACGATGCTTCCGTTTATCATCTAAATTCCCCAAGGTTTCAGGATTCGCTATGTTACTTATGCCTACTACTAATGACAAGCATTAACGGGGCTCTCAAATGCATTTATATAAAACTGTAAATTTATCGACTTATTTAAACACTTTTTTGGGCTTTATTTATTGTTTAACTCAAAAATAAATAAACTTTAATTCCTTATAAATCAATAGTTATGAAAAATAACTTACCTAAGGTAACACTTTTCGAGCAGTTTATAGCCTAATACATACATACTTATGTGGTTTAGTTTTAGTTATGGTAGCATTACCACCCGCAAAAAAACTTTGCGTTAGGTCGCTAGTTTACGCTCTATGATATCGAAAAAGTGAGGAAAATCCATGACCAACTATCTGGTCGTTACTGCTATGGGTGCTGATCGCCCTGGTTTAGTAAGTCGTCTAGCCCGTTTAGCCAGTGAATGTGATTGTGACATTGTCGATAGCCGTATGGCGTTATTTGGTAATGAATTCACTTTAATCATGATGATTTCAGGCTCTTGGGCTGCAATAACAAAGATAGAAACCTTATTACCTAGTTTAAGTGTTGAACTTGAGTTGCTTACGGTAATGAAGCGCACCTCTAAGCATACGCCTAAAAATTTCATTTCTCGTATCGAAGTCAGTGTTAACGGACAAGATCAGCGAGGCACAATGAAGCGCATCACAGAATTTTTAGCTGATCGCTCTTTAGATTTGGCAGCAGTTCGTTCTCATGCCGATGATGACAATTTAACTCAAACGATATTATTCACGATTAACGTTCCTGAAAAAGTTGATCTAATCAAGCTTGAGAAAAGTATTCAAGAGCTCGCAAGTGAGCTTTCTTTAGATTGTTCAATCAATCATATGCAGGCAAGTGAAAAGTAAAATAATTCAATAAGGACTTTACATGAATACCCTAACAGTTGGTGATTTAGCACCGCAATTTTCTCTACAAAACCAATTTGACGAAACTATCTCTTTAGCTGCTGCATTAAAAGAGGGTCCTGTATTAGTGTATTTTTACCCTAAAGCTTCGACTCCGGGTTGTACTGTTCAAGCTCAAGGTTTACGCGACAGCAAAGCTGAACTTGCTAATCATAATGTAACCGTTTTGGGATTAAGCCCTGATCCTGTCGCTAAATTGCTAAAATTCAATGATAAACAAGAGCTAAATTTTTCTTTATTAAGTGATGAAGACCACGCTATTGCCGATGCGTTTGGCGTGTGGGGCGAAAAGAAATTTATGGGCAAAATTTATGATGGTATTCATCGTTTAAGTTTCTTGATCGGTCAAGATGGCAAAGTGGCGCATGTGTTTGATAAATTCAAAACTAAAAACCATCACGAAGTCGTCTTATCAGTTATTTCGGAACAATAGTCAGTCATTTCTGATATTAATCTGTTAATGATAAAGACAATCTCTAATCAGTATCGTTAATTATTATCCAGCAGCTAGAAAAAAGGCTTCGAGTATTCGAAGCCTTTTTTGTTTCTCTACGATATTTTATTGAACTTGCAGCAACTCATTACAATTGATGCTCCAACCCATTAACTACAATGATTACTTAGCACTTGGGTTATCATCTACTGTTTCTTCAGCTGAACTTGCTACCAATTTGCCTTTTTCCTGTAACTCTTGTTCTGCCTCACGTTCAGAAATGTCTTTTAAATTACGTTGAATAACATCTTGTTCTTGTGCTTCTTGAGGTAACAAACTAATGAGCTCAATCCCAACCGGTAACTCTTTATCGGCGCCCGATACGATTTTAACTTTCTGATCTTTAGTTAAATAAATGAGCGGCATTGCAGTTTCACCATACCGTTCTTTAAAATGATTTAACGTGAAACTTTCAGTAATATTGGTCACTTTAATGACAGCGCCTTTAGCCATATAACTTGCTATGCGAGCATAAGATACCGATTCACCGAATAAACATAATCGTTTTAAATAAGACTCAGATAGTTGATGTCTTGCACTGCCGCCTTCTGCGTTATTGAGTCCATAAACTTTTTGGGCACCAAACAAATCTTGAAAGTGAAAACTCACCAGTGGGTTTAACTGACGATATGGTGATAATATTAATACTCTACCTACCCCACTTAAATCCATAAAGTTTTCAGCATGCTCGGAAGCTGGATTACCAAAATAAACCGGAATATTGGCCATACGAGCTTGGCGAATATTGTCCCAGTTATTATCAGCAAGCATCACTTTTACATTTTTCTCTGTTAATACTTTAGCTAATTCACGGGAAAATTTAGACGCGCCAAACAGTAATAAGCCTTGAGAAGAGTCTGCTTTAACCCCGAGAAATTTTGCCCAAGGTCCTGCAGTTAAAGATTGGATGACGACTGTACCGATTATAACCAAAAACACCAAAGGCACGATTGAACTAGCGCCATTAACGCCTATAGCTTCGAGTTTAATTGCAAACAAAGATGATATTGCGGCGGCGACGATCCCCCGTGGCGCAACCCAACTTAGAAACCATTTATCAGCTCGAGTTAGATTAGTACCAATTCCTGAAATCCAGATACTTAATGGTCTTGCTACTAGTAAAACCACCAATAACACCCCAACTCCCCCCCAACCTAAATCAAGCATTGCAGTGGAATTCAATCTTGCCGCTAATAAGATAAACAAAGCTGAAATTAAGAGTACCGTTAACGTTTCTTTAAATTCTAAAATATCTGCGATATCTACGCCGCGCATATTGGCAAGCCAGATCCCCATCACCGTCACAGTTAATAGACCAGACTCCTCTTGAATTAAATTGGAACCGACAAACATACCTAGCATGATCGTTAATACAGCCGTATTTTTAAGGTAATGAGGAAACACTGTGGTTCTTAGCGCAATGCCAATCAAATAGCCCGCAATAGCACCTAAGCCAAAACCAAGTAACAATGTAATTCCCAAGGCTGCTAAAACGTGTGTGGCGGGATCTGCGGCCGCTGCTACCGCAATATATTCATAGACTAAAACGGCGAGTATGGCACCAATTGGATCAATAACTATGCCTTCCCAGCGCAAGATACTGGCAAGGTTTGATTTGGGTCTCACGGTTCGCAGCATTGGCACAATAACAGTTGGACCAGTTACCACAACCAAAGCACCAAATAATAGCGCCATGGGCCAATCAAAGCCTAATAGCCAGTGCGCAGCAGGGGCAATACAAGCCCAGGTAATAAATGCACCAAAAGTGACTAAGTTGGTTACCATTCGTCCATGATCTTTAATCTCTTTAAAGTTGAGTGTCAGTGCTCCTTCAAAGAGGATTACAGCAACACCTAAAGAGATAATCGGAAACAGTAAATCACCAAAAATAGCATCGGGATCTAAGATATCTAAACCAGGTCCTAATAATAGCCCACATAATAATAGCGGCAGTATCGCTGGTAACCGTAACTTCCAACCGATCCATTGACACAATAGAGACAGTACGCCAATTAATGCGAGCATCCCTGTGATGTGTTCTACCATGTTTGTATCCTTATAAAAGCGCCAATATGACTTAGCTATTTTCTTATTGAATTTCTAGCTTTATGAAATACTAATTAAGCCACTAGAGCAAGTAAAAATGAAACATAAGATGCATTAATTTAAAAAACCATTAACATCACAACATATTGATTTAAAATATGTAAAATACACTTTAATATGCGAAGACTAAATTTTAAGCACAATAACATTTTCATATGACAAGGAATCATTTGTTTACTGAGCTAATAGAAGCTGAACAAGGGCTGGCTTGCAATAGACAGGCTTCTTCACCTACTAAACTACCGCTCCACTTACATTTCAAAGAGCAATAGAGTTTCGTCAAAAATATCCAGCCGATTGTTACTTTTTCTATTTAACTAAATAATGTTCTTCCAAGCGTATGTTTCAAACGGTCTAAATATTAAAGAATCAGCATTCATAGAAAAATTACAGTTCATTCGATTATTTTTTCGTTTATCAAAAATAACGTTGCTGTTAAACATCAATAGATGATTAAAGCGTTTGTTTCATGAAATAGAAAATACTAATTAATATAATTTATGTTTAAAAATTCAGAAATGATAATTTTAAATTAAGAAAGGGGTGTAATACCAATCAGCATAAGAAAGATCACTTATTTATCCCGATTAGTATATAAATACAAAGAAGTTACTCGTGCTTGCTTACGTCACCTGCATAACTTCTTTTAATTATTCAGTTACTTACAGAATTTCGTTCAGTAACACAATAGTCATTATTTCTCATCCGGCATGGTTAAATCCAAATCATCGATACTCGGTTCTGGAGTATCATCCCCGCCCCCTTCTTGCTCAAGGCGCAGTTTTGTTGCCGCTAACGCTTTATTTAGTGCTTGTTTTTTTCGCCAAATAATTAAGCCAAGAATACCCACCACGAATAAACTGCCATTGATCACTAGAATCCAGAATATGGCTTTATCTTTTGCTTCAGCTTCCTCTTTTGCTGCTTTAATCGCGGCGCGCTGAGCTAACTCTTCAGCTGTTGGCGGCGGTGCAGGAGGCTCTATTAAATTAAAAAACTGCTCAGGTAAATCTAAAACAATTTCTCTGCCTTCAATAGTTGTAGATACCGCTGACCCCTTAATCCGATAACTGCCAAAATCTGTCACAGCGGGGATCGCCAGTAAGGTTTCACTGAATTGTACTTCATCTAAAACTACAGGCAGTTTCAGTCCAGCAGGGCCAACAATGTCAAAATGAAAATGAGTTTGCTCAAGTTGCAGAACTTCATCATCTACATTTAACTGAATATGCCAGACGCCATTAAGTTTATCTTCTGGTTCAATAATATCGACAGCAATGGGCTTTTCTGACAAATAAAATGGATAACTGATTTCACGCTGAAATATGTTATTTCTGGCTTCAACTGTTAAGGTATAATTTCCCCAAGGCTGATTGAGGTTCTTCTTGCCTGTGAAAATTCCATCATCAGGCACTTCATCGAGTCCTTCTCCATTATCCTTGTAAGAACCTACAATAATGGTACCAGTGGTGAAATTTGCATCTGTGTTTATATGGTGACTTGCAAACTTAACGGTCCACTCAATCATATAATCAAGCCCAGGAAGCCGTACCGTTAACCCATCACCGAGTAAGCGTGAAGTGACTTTTAAGCGCTCGCCTTGAAACAATGGTTGAGGGATAGGCTCAACATCAATTTCGAGTTTAGATACTTTTTTAATAGTTGAATTAGGTGCAAGGTTACCTAATAGCTGCCAAGGGCCTGGCATAGGTTTTCGAATTTTAATCATGTCACCCGTTAAACCATCTACCCATTTAACCGATTCAGGATGCCTTTCTGCATACCATTTAGAACCGTCAGGCAAAACAACTATAACGGGAGCTGAACCGTACTCACGTTGAACTAATAAGGTCAGTTCATCAACCATATGATCAATCCTGAATCTATTTTTTAATTCAGAAGCTTGAGAATATGGCACTGCTAACACTGATTGGGACAGCATGACACCAATCAGTGTTAACAGTGACAAAATATATGGTTTAAGTCCTTTCATTCGTAACGCTATACCTTAATACTTAAGCTTCACCTCTCCAGAGGCACTTTCCTGATTTTTGGACTAAATCAAGACGTTGATCATGCGATACTAATTCATCGGCCGTAGCTGAGATCACTTTAAGATTAAACGCATTTTGATCTACTAATTGAATACCACCACCCTCTTGTCCCGGCTTTTCACTGGACAAATTAAATTTAATTTGTCCACCCGTCATGATTAAGTAAACATCAGCAAGGATTTCAGCATCTAATAATGCGCCGTGATAAGTACGACGAGATAAATCGATACCATAGCGTCGACACAGTGCGTCTAGATTGTTCTTTTGACCAGGGTGAAGGTGCTTTGCAACCGTTAGCGAATCGAGAATGCCACAAATATCGGCAGTCTTAGGACCCACAGGCTGAAGGTGAGCAAACTCATGGTCCATGAAGCTAATATCGAACGGCGCGTTATGTGCGACAATTTCAGCACCATCGATAAAATCGATAAACTCTTGGGCGATTTGATGAAAGCGAGGTTCTTTAGCAACACGCTCATCAGTAATCCCATGGACTTCAATCGCTTCTGGATCGATTAACTGACCAGGATTAATGTATTGATGGTAGGTTCTACCAGTCAATTTTCTATCGATGACTTCAACACAACCAATTTCAATAATACGATGGCCAATATAGACAGGCCCGCCTGCTTGGTTCATACCGGTTGTTTCGGTATCTAAAATAACCTGGCGACTTGCGCTAGAAATAATATTCATAAGTAACTCAATTAATCGTTGTGTGTTTAGGTATAATTGCCAAAATTAATCTGTATTGCATGGTAACAATTTGATGCCGGAACTAAAACAAATCAAAATTTATACTGATGGCTCGTGCTTAGGTAATCCTGGTCCTGGCGGATACGGCATTGTAATGAAATATAAGCAGCAAACCAAAGAATTGTCTGACGGATTTAAATTGACCACCAATAACCGGATGGAATTATTAGCGCCTATCATAGCATTAGAGGCCTTATATGAACCCTGTAAAATTATTCTAACCAGTGATAGCCAATACATGCGCCAAGGAATTACGCAGTGGATCCATGGTTGGAAGAAAAAAGGCTGGATAACTTCAACCAAGACCCCGGTCAAAAATGTTGATTTATGGAAACGTCTGGATGCAGTCAGTCAAATCCACGAAATGGATTGGCGCTGGGTTAAAGGTCATGCTGGACACGCTGAAAATGAACGCTGTGATGATTTAGCAAGATGGGCAGCTGAAGCTAAACCTAAGCAGGAAGACGTTAATTACAAACCAGAATAAATTACCTGAGTTAACAGTATAATAAGGCTAAAGCGCTTAAGCTCATTTCAAAATCAATTAATAATTAATACTCTGCTGATAATTAATCATTGTGTTTGTTTGGAAATATTTTTTGAGTGACCAGCTCTGCCCGCTGTAGACGCTGGAGCCCATTGCGGTGCTCTTGCTTTTTTCTTCTCACGAATTGGTGTTAACGGCGACTCCATTTTCCTCGCGACAATTAGGTAAACACTGCCAATACCAGGCAACCAACGTTCAATTCTATTTTGCCACCATGTGCCTTGTTGTATATCGCCGATGAGTGGGTGATATACAAAACGTTCATCTTGAAGAATTTGATAGCCCAATAGACCTAACCAATCTTTCACCCTAGCAGGCATAAAAAATTGTCCAGACCAAGGTAATTTAGTTTGATATTTGGGCAGCAGCTTCCCTACAAATGCAGTACTAACAGGATTAAAACCGCAAACAAAAATGTAGCCGCCACTGATCATTACCCTGTCAACTTCACGGAGTAGCCTGTAAGGGTCTTGTTCAAACTCGATAAGAAAACTCATCAACACCGCATCCATAGAGCCACTTTGTAGGGGTAAATGGTGAGGATCTGCAATGATTGAGGCACCTTCGCCATCATGGATTGAAAAGTGGCGTGCAATATTACAATGTAGACTGGAAACTTGATGACTAAGCGGGCCTAATTTAAGTAAATGATAACCGAATATTCTTGGCCACCAATTAGCAAGTTGTTGTTCAACTGCTAATTGTATTTCTTCACCACAAGGTAATTGGTGCCAATGATGCGGTTTCTCATTTATCGCCATGAACAATAAGCCCTTTAAATTGTAAGCCTTACTTGAGTATAACGATTTTTATCTTAAAGTACCTAAGTAGGTTCAATTTAATTATCTTATTGAGATCAATAAATAAAAAGCACTCATTTCAATCTTAAGTCTTAATCTACATATACACCTAAATATTAATTCTAGCTATATAAGTTATTGTACAGAACGATTGAAGATCGACTTTGATAAAGCTAACTACTTCATTTAGGTTCAAATATCTGCTTATAAAGTGGGAATTGTTTTTTAGAATTGCTAGTAAAAATGGTGCCTATTAAAGACATCTTATTGACATCTATTCAGTGAATATCAGTACCAAAGTAAATTAACTAAGATTTATCTGCATAATTTGGTGTCTTATCGATAATCCGTTAATCTGTAGTTTCATAATTTATCAAGGTACTTTCATGCTTTCTGTTATTACTATCCCTGCTTTCGATGACAACTACATTTGGTTATTCCATCAGGCTGATTCTAATAAGACTTATGTTGTTGATCCAGGTTGTGCCACAAGCGTTTTAGCTTACCTTGAAAATACCAAGGCAGCGGGTAAAGAATTAGAACTAGTGGGAATATTGATCACTCATCATCATGCAGATCATACTGGTGGTATCGAAGCGCTTCAACAAGCTCATCAGCAGCAACTAAGCGTATATGGTCCTAGTAAAGAGAATATCAATGGATTGACTCAGCTTATTGAGCACGAGCAAACGCTGTCGTTGCCATTTATTGATTCGCCAGTAAACGTCATTGAAGTACCTGGACACACCCTTGGTCATATTGCTTACCATATCGAAAACTCACTATTTTGCGGTGATACGTTATTCAGTGGCGGTTGTGGAAGATTATTTGAAGGGACAGCTGAACAAATGTCAGCATCGTTAGCTAAGTTGTCATCACTTGATAAAGACACAAAGGTGTATTGTGCCCATGAATATACCCAAGCTAACTTAGCTTTCGCCATTGCCGTTGAGCCAAACAATCTCCAATTACAGCAGTACGAAAAGTCAGTTCATCACGCTAGATTGAACAATATCTCCACAATCCCTTCTACCATTGCAACAGAATTAGCAATAAATCCATTTCTAAGGAATAACTGCGCAGAAATCAAACAATCCATCTCGATTCAATTCAATGTGAGTAATCCCACTGATATACAAACATTTACTCTGTTAAGAGAGTGGAAAAACAATTTTTAAAAACTAGATCTAGGCTAAGCAAATGTAACTTAACGAAGACAACAAGCGTGTTTTGCTCTACAATGCCGCTTCAATTTTGACCAACACTTTAGGCTTACACTCTTGTGAAGCCTGTTTTGCAAGACTTAGGAATATCGTTTTTGATGCACAAATCTTTATATATTTTTGTTGGTAGTGTCGCCTTTTTAACAGGTTGTCAAACGCTAACAACACCAAAATCTACGCCAGAGCCTATTGCTATTCAAAAGCCTGCAGAGCCTGAAAAGACCATCGTAAAAGTTGAAAAACCCGTTGAGATAACTGATGTTTGGCAACGTATCAACCTACAAATGGCCATGCCAATTGACGATCATAAACTCGTCAATCAATACCGTGATTGGTATTTAGCAAACCCAAGACATTTAGAAATCGTCTCTCAACGCGCCGAGCCATATCTTTATTACATTGTTGAAGAATTAGAAAAACGCGATATGCCTATCGAAATTGCGTTGTTACCGATTGTAGAAAGCTCATTTGATCCATCAGCTTATTCAGCTAGTGCCGCTTCTGGCCTTTGGCAGTTAACCTCGCCTATTTCAAATCACTTTGGAGTTAAAAGCGACTGGTGGTATGACGGACGTCGTGATGTACCAGCTGCAACGATTGCAGCACTAGATTTCCTAGAATATTTATATGACCGCACAGGCAACAACTGGCTGTATGCCATAGCGGCTTACAATACCGGTGAAGGCCGTGTAAATAACGCCGTGCGTCGTAATAAAGCTGCTGGTAAAAGTACTGATTTTTGGTCGTTATCGCTGCCAAGAGAAACTCAGCGCTATGTACCACAGTTAATTGCTTTATCAGATGTGATTAAAAATGCCGATAAATACGGTATTAATTTAACACCAATTAGTAACGAGCCTCATATCGCTGTTGTTGATATTCAAAGTCAGATGGATTTAAAACTTGCTGCTGACTTAGCAGATATGAATATCAAAGATCTCAAAAGTCTCAATCCTGGGCTTGATCGTTGGGCAACATCCCCAGATGGACCGCACACCTTGGTTGTGCCTTACGATAAAAAAGATGTTTTTGAGCAAAAGTTAGCTCAATTAGATCCAAAGTCGAAATTAAACTGGCATCGTTATAAAATTCAATCGGGTGATACAGTCAGCCATATTGCTAAACGTTTCGACACTTCAGCATCGTTTATCCGTTCAAGTAACAACTTAAAGAACAACAATATTCGGGCAGGCAGATATTTAATTATACCTGTTCCACCTGAAGGAGCTGATTTAACAACGGATCAGTTATTAGCGCAAAACCAGCTAACACCTAAAGCAATGACATATACAGTAAAATCTGGAGATTCATTGTGGGTGATTGCACGTAAATACGACGTTTCGGTAGACGCCTTAATCCGTTGGAATCGTTTACCTAAAAACGGTGCGTTAAGCATTGGTAAAGTGTTAACCATTGGCTCAGCTACATCAAGCACTGGCTCAGAACGTACAGTTAATTATAAAGTGCGTTCAGGCGACTCATTGGCACGTATTGCTAATAAATTTAACGTGTCTGTAGATGATTTGATTAAGTGGAATAAGCTACATAATACCAAGTATATACAACCTGGTCAGATGCTACGTTTGGTAGTTGATGTGAGTAAAGTCAACGCATAGCGGTTAGCTGTTCTAAGTTCTGTTCTATTTTACGACAACTGTAAAATAAAAACGGCCAGTGAAATCACTGGCCGTTTTTGTATTCGTTTATTGATAACTCAAATTAAACTTACTTAACGATTAAAGGAGTCGAACCTGTATTAATCAATGGCAAATTACTGCCTTCAACTTTACCTGCAAATTTCACTTCAAAACGATATCCAGGACCTGACACTTTTTCCATTACCGCCGCAGGTACACTAAAACGTGAGGTAATCGTTTTAGCAGGAGCTAACGTCACATCTCTTAATGCTTGGGTATACATCATATCTTGCGAAGAAGACCATACCTTTTGCCCTTTAGGATCGTACAACCATAAGTCTGCCGTCATGCCAGAGTTAAATGTTATGCTAACACTATGACTTTGGCTGTTGGTCGCTGTATGAGTTAATGACATCGCTTTACTAGGGTCAGTATATTCATTTGCTTGTAAAAATCCGACCAATACTGTTTCTGCCATAGTTGAGACTCCAGCACCTAATGTCACAGTTTTAGCTTTCATTACAGGCTCAACAACTGCAGCCTTCTCTGTATTACTTTCAGCTGTCACATCTGCACTTGTTGCACTACAACCAACCAACAGCACACTTAAGCAACCTATAAATCGTTTCATTAAAACCCTCCTAATTTTTTGAACAAGCTGTCTTTAAGCTTATCTGTTTCACCTTTTAACTTGGCATCAAAAAGCGCGCTAGTATCAATACCAAATTTGGGGTCTTGCATACTGCCTGTAATCGTCAGTGGAATATCTACACCAGCTAAAGCATCATCCCCGCCCTGTCCAGCAAGAGAGCCGACGACCGATGTAGTCAGCTTATAATCCACAGTTTGTGAATCAATATTAGCGCTACCCTTACCAGCAAGGCGAATCAAAGGCGATGCCATTGCTAAATCAGGATTAGTAAATACCGCATTCTTTAGTGAATAACTCCCCGTCAAACTGGTGAAATCAGTTTTAAGCTCTTCTTTATTTTGGGCTGATAAATCGCCTTTTAACTTATCTTGAGCGCTACGGATCATTTGCGGAATATTAACACCGTAAAGCGAACCGTCTGCAATGGTAAAATCACCATTTGCAATCAAGTTTTTCTTTAAGTTATCAGGGATAAGGCTCTTACCCGACCCTTTGATATTAAAGTTAGCTGAGCCAGATATTAAATCTATATCAGCAGCATCTTTAAATAATGGTCGAAATTGTACCCCTGAAAGTGACTTTTCAAAGTTATAACTTGCGACTTTTTGGCGTCCATCAAGTTTTGCCTTTGCTGTGATGCTACCTTCATATAAATTTGCCGAAAAATCACTCAAGTTAGCAATACCGTCCTTAACGGTTGCTTTCATATTCCAGTCCTGAGTCAATAAGTTAGATACTTTTATCGACTTAACAGTCATTCCTATCGTTAAATCGATAGTTTTTAAAGCAGATAAATCTGGTTCTTTTGCAGGCTCTGTTGAAGCCACTGTTTCGCTAGCCGCTTCATCTGATTTTTCTGAAGCTGGCGGCATCATTTTATCAAGGTCGATATCACCAAAGTCCATTTGAACATTAATTCTAGGGATCTTACTTCCATAATTAACCTTAATATCACCCGTTGCATTGATGTCCATTGCTGACAACTTAGTGATAGCAACTTGTAAATTCTGCGAGTCTAACGCAACATTAATGTCTGTGACTAACTGAGTCGATACTTTCTTATTTGGGATACTTTCACCATCAACATCAGTATTGATAGTAAATCCATCTATAGTCACTTTTGCTAAATCTTTACTGACAGTTAGCTGGCCTTCGCCATTACTATTCACCGTCATATCAGGCATTTGAGCAGAAAAGTCATAAGCAAAAGCAGCGGCATTACCCAAAGAGAATTCGCCTAAGGTTAGACTATTTAGGCTAAAGACTTGTTTTGAATTGTTTACTTCATCAATCAAGTTAATAGTCGTATTGGTGATAGAAACGCCGCCTATTTGTAGACTTTGTAATTTCACACTGCTTGGCGAATCAGATGACGTTTCATCTGGCGTAGACTTCGTCTCTGCTTTATCACCAGCTAGTCCATCAAGGCTGCTAGTTCCATCCTTTTTAGTCACCATGTTCAATGTCAAACCATCTAAAGAAAGCATGGCTATTTCCACTTCTTGGCTGAATAAAGGCATTAACTCAACATTTGCCACAGCTTCTTTAATCTCAACAAAGGTTGCAGGTGAGAAGTTTTCTGGATTAGATAATGAAATACCACCGAGATTAATTCCTAATGATGGAAAAAAGCTCCAGCTTAAATCATTTTCAATAACAAACTCTCGTCCAGTTTGTTCTTTTACTGCATCTACTATCTGTGGTTTGAAGCTATTGAGATCGAAAAATACAGTTAAATACACCACCAGTATTAAGATTACCCCAGCCACAATACCTAATAGCCATTTTAGTGCCTTCATGTTTGCATCCTTGTAAGCAAATTGAACTTTCAATTTAAAGTTACTTATATTCTTTATATTAGTTTAGCTTAATACCGTTAAATCTAAAGGATTTTCCGACACAGCTATGCCATTTTTATCAGCATATAGCATCATATCAGGCTTTATTATGACACCTGCAATTTCAATGTTTACATTAACCTGACCGACATCTTTCTTGGTAGTTTTTATCGGGTTACTTGCCAATGCTTGAACGCCGATATCAAGCGTTTCAAGTGTGCCCACATCACGAACTGCGCCGAAAATAACAATGCCTTGCCAATCATTGTTAACCGCAGACTCAGCTATCATGTCGCCTAATAATGCTCGTCTGCAAGCACCACCACCGTCGACCACTAACACTTTGCCATTTCCAGGTGTAGCAAGAATAGATTTTACTTTCGAATTATCTTCAAAGCATTTAACAGTGACAACTTCCCCATAAAAAATAGTTTTACCACCATATGAATTCCAGTTTGATTGAACTAGAGTCAGTTTATCTTCGTAATGATCAAATAAGTCAGGTAATAAATCTAACATTTCAGGCTCCATGTACTAAATTTAATAGTATTAACATTAATATAAACGTGTATAGCTATTGAAACAATTCATTAATCTGAATAAACTGTCGCTTATACTTTATTGTTCATGGATGAAAACACTGCAGTACTAATATTGCTTCTATTAACTAACCTTTCTAAGTAGTTTTCAATATGACAGATATTAATTTACAAAACGTTATTAATGCTTTCGACGAATTAGATTTTGAAAATCGCACCACTAAAAACCTTGAAAATGCACGTAACAAAGTTCAAATGAAGACATATTTATCTTCGCTGGATTACAGCTTACGACGAATGAAGATTTTAGAAGAAGTGGTCACAGAGCTAGTTGAAGAAAAACAAGAAGAACTGATTAAACAAGAACATATCCAAACATACAAATCAAAGCTGATTCAACTTTCTAGAGAATTCAAAATATCTTATCAAGATGTTTTAAACATAATGGTGCAGTTGAAACAACGCTAAATATTTTATAAAAATCAATTCATCTTTAATTTTAAATGGTTTCTACAACCTTTTTAAACAGTCTATATCTGAACATTAAATGACTAAACTGATTGTTTTAAACATTATATAACATTATCAAATAAGTTAAGCATTGATAACGATGATTCAATAATAATGGATATCTTGCTCTTTTACTCATGGATAATTTCAGCTAAGAGCTTTAAATTTGATTAATTTATGTTTCTGATATGACACTTATTAAGTCCATGATTTCCATTTCACCATCAAAGAAATTATATGTTAAGTGCCATATATGGTTAACTTACACTTTAAAGTGTCCTAAAATAGCCCCTAAATTCTCGGAGCCATCGGCTATTTGAATACTACTTTGAGAAAGCTGTTCATTATGCTCTTTGTTCTCTAATGACATGTCATTAATTCTAGTAATGTTCATATTAAGTTCAGAGATCACCGCACTTTGTTCTTCTGTGGCGCCAGCAATTTGAATATTCATTTGCGAAATATCACCGATAGCTGTTTTAATTGAGTTCAGTGCCGATTCTACTTTTTGAGTCTCACCTACGGTTTCATCAGACTGAGCGATTGCCCTCTCAACCGATTGATTTACATTCTCAATCGCTTCCCTGATAGCATCGATTATGCCGTTAATTTCTCTGGTTGAATCCTGTGTCCTGCTTGCAAGCGTTCTCACTTCATCAGCTACAACAGCAAAACCTCGACCCGCTTCACCCGCACGAGCAGCTTCAATTGCCGCATTCAGCGCCAGTAAATTGGTTTGCTCTGCAATACCAACAATAACATCCAGTATCTGGCCTATTTGACTAGAGCTCACTTTCAGCCCTTTTGCTACAGATTCAGTTTGTTGTAATTCAGAAGATAAATCACCAATTTTTGAAATAGCATTATCAACAATTTCAGCGGTTTTATCTGCTTCACTATCGGCAACATTCGCACTTGTTGCAGCGGTTTGAGCATTTGATGCGACTTCAGCGGCAGTCATCGACATTTCATTTATCGCAGTCGCGACATTTTCTGTTTCTAATTGAACGCTAGATGATATTTGATTCGCTTGAGAGGAAATTGACGATAAATCATTTGCAAGTGTATGGCTTTCTGAAACAGAGACAGCTACGGAAGAAACCAGTTGTTGAATTTTATTGGTAAAAATATTAAAGCTTTGCGCAATTTGATTTAACTCATCTTGGCCATCTTCAGCTAAGCGCAACGTCAAATCACCTTCACCGTTAGCAATATTTTCAAATGCTTTTATCGTTTGCTGCATAGGCTCTGCAATACTTCTTGTAATCACAAATAATAAAACAATAATCGGTAACCAAATAATGGTTAGCAATAGTAAATATTGCATTACAAACTCTGACTTTTGCGCATAAATGTCATCAATATAAATACCTGTACCGATCACCCACCCCCATGGTTCGAACCTTTCGACAACACTCATTTTAGGACTGGGTGAATCTTGATTAGGTTTATTCCACATATAATTTACTGTGGCATTTTTAGCTTGATTAGTTCGTTCTATCATTAACTGAAAAAGTGGAACTTTCTCAGGATCTCTCATGGATAATACGTTGGTATCAACTAGTTTTTTAGCAAAAGCATGTTGAACCATGACGCCTTCTAAATTAATGGTAAAGAAGTATTCATTACCAGAATATCTAAGCTCATTCAAAGCCGTTATAGCTGCATTTTTAGCTTCAGTTTCGGTTAATAGCCCTTTTTGAGACTGCAGATGAAATTGAGCAATGACTGAGCTAGCCACACCGACTAAAGAAGTTAGCTTAGCTTCCTTCTCTTGCACTAATACGTTATCGATTCGGTTAAAGGCAAAGAAAAACATTAGTAATGTCGCTAATGCAGCAAATATGATCATTGCTAATAAACGATTAGCGATGCTTGTTTTACGGAAGAAAAGGTAAACAGAATTCATGAGGTATCACCATATTATTGGAATTTAACATCACTAAACTTCATTCCAGCAATGACCCTTTCAAATAACCTAAGCGATTAATATGAAGATGGAGCAAAGCTGAACTCTCATAAAGCTATTACAAAGAATGCTATTACAAAGTCAGTTTATAAAGTGAGATGTCTTAAACTCATAGTGACTTCCACAGTAAACTACTTCTGCGCCATATTTATCTCACTACGACTATTGTATTATCGACCACACTGCACAAATATTAAGCTAAACTTATAAATTGAAGCGAGCTAATTGGTTTCAATACAATTTTTACCGGATTTTTTGGCACGATATAGAGCGCTGTCACCCTGCCCAATCAACTCATTCAGAGTTAATGCTTTAATGTCTGCTGCATTAAACTCATCAATGGCAGCACCGATTGAAACGGTGACTCTTAAATCTTTATCTGGCCAATAGAGTTTTGCCACATCAGTTAAAATGGACTCCGCAACACTCAACAGCTGGTCTTTATCGAAACAATAGAACACGGATAAAAACTCTTCGCCACCGTATCGAATGTTCATTCCAGTGTAACGGCCACAATGCTGTCTAATAATTTGAGCTACACCAAAAATGACATTGTCACCAACTTGATGTCCATAACTGTCATTTATTGATTTAAAATTATCAATATCAATCATCAACAAGCTTAAAGTCTTATCGGACTGCTTAGCGTTTTGAATTAGCAATGAGGCATTTTGGGTAAGGTAAAGCCTATTTTTTAATTCAGTTAACGGATCTGTTACGGTTTGCAGGGCTAACTTACTTTGACTCGCTCTCAATTTAAGTTGTTGGCTTCTTATTTGGCAAAACTGCTGAAAACTTTTATGAGTTTCAGATTCTCTTCTCAAGCAGGCAATCAAGCAAATAAAATATATCCCTATCACTATTGATAATCGGTCTACTTCTTCTGCAAAATCATGCTCTAACCTCATTGGCGTTATCATTACGACATAACATAACGCCATGAAACTTAGCCCAAATAAACTGGCTTTGAATGGCAATCGAGATAATGCACCGATATAAGCCATAACAAGAATACCACCCGACTGGTAATTGAAATCCCCCTGTTCCATCGCCATTTGACCTATGTAGGTTAATGACCAATACACACACAAAACTAGAGTAAGTTCGGCTAAATCAAGATGTTTAGGTGAATAACGTTTTAAGATAAGTAGTAAGGCGACACAAAGAAAGGAGAACACGAAACGCGTCACAGTGGCTATCCAAGCATCAGCTTGTAAATGTTGGTAATCAAAATAGCCAAATAATAAATAAATCGGGATTACAGAAAGAACAAAACCAGAGTAAGGCAACATGACATGGTTTATATGGAAATGTTTAAAGCGCCAGTAGGCATATTCTGTTCGATGTATTTTTGTCGCTCCTTTTAAATAATCGAACATAAAAGTCCCTGATTTTATTCTAATAATATTATTGTAGGATATTGAATTTAAGCTCGCAATATTTGTACTTCAAAACAAATTAAAATCTCTAAACTCGTCACCCTGTAAACCTAACCACAAGGGAGATTGTTAATCCTGTTTATACTAATACTATCGATTAATTAAAAAGAGTTAAAAACAAATTAAAAATATATATTCTTGCTTGTAAAACCCTTAATTTAGCTTTTGCTCAACTGAATCTCGCTCTTTAATCTCGAAATCAAGCACAAATCTTAAATCTGACACGCTACTTTGATCTAATTTGTCAACTTGCCCAGAGGTTAATAAACTCACAGAAGTTTCTGCCATTGCTGCTATAGGCTGCTTAACTGTAGTGATATGTGGCCAGATAGTCGTTGCTAAGGGAGTATCATCGTAACCCACAACGCTTAAGTCCGTAGGAACATTTAACCCTAAAGAATTAGCTACCGATATTACAGCAGCGGCCATATCATCATTACTTGCAAATATCGCGGTAGGTTTATTCGCTCTGTCGAGTAATAACTTTGCGGCATTCAGCCCCGACTTATAGCTAAATAAACCTTGTTCAATATATACAGGTGGCACGGGCAAACTTTTAGATCGCATGGCATCTAAAAAACCCTGATATCGTAACCTGCTTGCTCCCATGTCAGGGTGGCCAATGATAAAGCCGATTTCACGATGACCTTTGGCGATTAATAAGTTAGTCATTTCAAATGCTGCTTGATAATCATCCATACAAACAAACGGTGATAAGCCAAGTTCTACATCTGGTGACACTCGAATATATGGAACATTAGATAACTTTAATTCATTCAGAATTTCTAAGTTATTGCAAAATGGTGGCAATAAAATAACACCATCGACCCTTGTTTCTTCAACAAGATCACGAACAATTTTTAATTTCTCATCCTGCGTACCATCACACTCATCAACAACTAAATGATACCCACGTTTACGACAGCTTTTTAACGCCGAAAGCATAAACTGGCTAACATAGCCACCTTCACTTGGGTTCTCATACAGTAAACCGATGAAATATGACTTTGAACTGGCTAAGCGTCTTGCAGAGATGTTAGGCCGATAATTTAATTGGCTCGCCGCTTTTTGAACTTTAATCCTAGTTTTATCGCTGACTTTTTCATCATTATTTAACACTCTAGAAACCGTCATTTTAGAAACACCTACCAATTCAGCCACATCTTGGATGGTGGTTTTGGCTTTTGGATTTATCTTGGTAGTAGAACTCATAAAAGAAACTCATATAAAGGAAAATAATTGTTACAAGGCGACAAAGTAACAAGACCTATTTAAAATATTAAAACTAGGTATGCCCACTTTTATAGGCTATCACTAGCTTTATCTTACTTTAGTCTTTGAAAAAATAATAATTTTATAGCCACAAACAAGCTTAAAATATGACATACATGTTAACAAAAACACCTAATCTATTGTAACCTGAAATGCTATTCAGCATGATAATCACTTCGAAAATTAAGTCACATTCGTGCTTTAAATTGACACTTTATTAGATCTGCAAAGCTGGCAGGAAATTACAAAGTTACTAGCAATATAAGTAATACCAAATTTAATGAGTACATCATTCTCACAGATAAAACCTACACTCCGCTGAAGTCATTACTCGTTTGTACGTTAATATGCGCTAATAATATTTTCCATTGAAGTTATTGAGCATAGAGTTTGAAGTATTTACATTTAGGGAAATCAAGTTGCATCTAATTGACATTGCCTCCATTTTACCAGTAATAGAACTATTATAAATTGAGTCAAGAACTGAGTTAACAATTCAAATTTTTATAATTTTGAGGAGGCTAATTTCTTATAGCTGGGTATATTACAACCTATCCAATTTAGCATTAACAATCTAGAGACTTAATCATCCACACATCACATCCACCATGAATTGTACCGTCTAAGGGCTTGTTGAGATGCTTAAACCCTCGTTTCTCGTATAAATTTATCGCCGCAGTCATGCTGGCTAATGTGTCTAAATAACATTGGGAATAATTAGCTTTAACAGCAAAATCTAAACAGGCTTGAGTTAACTGTTTTCCTAGTCCAAGACCTCGGCTTTCGGGCAATAAAAAAAGTTTTCTGAGTTCACATATTGTCAATGAATCATTAAAAGGTGCAATACCTGCTCCCCCTACTATTTCACCATTGATACTCGCAACCAAATACAATGATTTATGTTCAGGTAAATAGTGCTGGCTCATTTGTTCAACCTCAGCATCAGATGGACCAAAACCCTCTCCTATTGCACCAAACTCTGCACCAACAGCTTTAATTATTTCTGCTACTCGACTATCTTGTGACGCCGTAATCGCTGCTATATCGATTTGGAGTTGCGGCATGTTGCATCCTTAATGAAAATGAAAAAGAAGTTTATGTATCTTAAATTTAATCATAAAGAATACTTACTGAGATGTTAACCAATCCATAAAAATATATTAAAGCATCATTGAGTTAATATACTTATAATCAGCTCTTAAAAAATGAGTTCTTCATTGTAGTTCAAACTTGGTTTATTTGGCGTTAAATAAATTCGATACTAGGGCGTGTTGATCTTTGCCGGTTAAATTTTGTTCGAGATAAAAGTATTTTAATTGAGGCGGATGGATTGATGCCTAGTCATCTAAGCGAAATTCATCCAACAAAAAGTAAAACACTTTTAGTCGAACCCTTTGGGCAGCGTTTGTTGGCCATTCTTACTGCGTTATCGACTTTTTATGTAGAATAACTACACCACAAAGTCTCTGCCTTGTATAAATGGCCAACAACTCGCTGCAAAAACAACCTTGAAAGATCAACACGCCCTAATAGAAGCACAAGTTCTGAGGTGAATTTACCAGAAAGTATTACCGTGCTCACCGCATCAATTCAACAACTTAAATGCTCAACTAATAAAAATTTATTACCAAAGCATTGATGGTTTCAATGATAAGTCGACGAAAAACATCGCTCTATCTCATATGGATAATGTACTCAGTTTTATGTTTTCCGGACATTATTGAAGATAGTAAACCTTGCTCAAGAAACTCGCTAGCAACAGCTATAATAATGTAACCTTTCACGGCACGATGCTTATCCATTCCCCAACATAACTGAAACAAGTTTAGTATCACAAATAGTAGCCAGGGCGATTTTGACGGTGTTTATGATTGACAATAAGATGTACTACAAAGCATAGAACCATCACATAGTCCCTTTTCTACGACGGCAAGTCCTGATAAGAATTTATGCTGTACTATATGTAAATTCTGACAGTCCTTCACTTGAGTTACATCAACAACTTTATTACTTTTGATAAACTCTTACTGCTGTATAAGTAGTTGCATAGTAGGACTAAGGCTTGTAGTCATAAGCTATAGGCATAAGCTATCTTCATTAACGGTCTTCATAAGCTCAAGATACCCAGCTTAACTGAGTATGTTTGAAAACTCAGATTTTAAAAATCGAGTAAGATATTTGGCCTAATAATTATTAAAATCACGATAATCTGGTGTATGTAAAATTTGATAATAATAATTATTTTAATCATATCCAACAACTTCAACGTTAGTTTTTTCGAGCTCCATCAGCAATGCACTGTTTTTCCATTGAGGAATAAATAATGCGTAAAAATCATCAGCATCACAAAATACATCTATTAAATTATCTATACAGTCTCGCTATGTTTTGTCCTTTCGGGTCGAAACTTCAGATCACACTGTGAACGATTAGCTCAATTTTTTCCCGAATTGAAGTAAGGTAATATACCTAAATAAAAAATAATTAAATTGTCATCAAGGTAAAACATTATAAATTGTCGAATTGGCCACGACATTCTCAACTAACAAGCTAAATTTACAGAGCTGAATATTAAATACTGATGATGAAAAATCTAAATCGAAATGGAAAGGTCAAAATGGGGAACATGGGCAGAATAATTAACGAATTTAATCATGCAGGATTAACATACTAAAGCTCACAATAGCCTAATTAATGTGTGGCTTTGAAATATCAAATTTTAGGCTAGATCAAACAGAAAATAAACGTATAACTAACCAACAAAACTCGCCCACTAACTCATCTTCAAACTTTATAAACAATGAATTAATTAAACTAGAATTAAGCGGCTACAACCTGCTGCGCTTTTCTTAGTGGATTAAGACGATTATGCATCACTTTAATGGTTTCAAATTGCTGTAGCGTCTTAGAGTTAGTTAAAGGACACTCTTTAGACAACACCATCACTAATGCTGCTTGTAAACTGTTTTCAACGACCATAACTAATACACGACTGCCATTAGCATTCAAATTAAACAACTTACCAACTTCGCAATATACACATTCTTGGCTAATTTCAAAAAACCAAGACTTTGGCATTTGCGGTTTTAATAAAAAGTGTGCAGCTGTTGCGTTCAAAGCAGTTTGAACAATTGCCGCGTCAGACATATTGATTAGTTTTGGAAGGGATTCAAGCATGTGAATATAGAATTTAGCGTGCTCGACACTAAATTCTGATGTGACTAATGCATCAGGAATGAGAGTTTTAGTTTTATATGGGGTTAAGAACTCCATCTCGGAACCTAATGAAATACTTAATTGCTTAAAGTTTTCATTATATTCCCACTGCCAGTCCTTATTTGGCATTAATAACATTTTGAGTACCTAATTATAAGAATACAAACTGATAATAGATTATATTTCGGACAATATCAAAACTTAATTCAAAATATTTGATATAAAGATCATAAAGTTATAACGATCGAAAGATCGTAATTGCGATCGTTACAACTTTTTAGATCTACAAATTAGATCGTTAGATTATTAATTGAACTAATTGGAACTTATTTAGCCTTATAGGCATTAACAATATCTTTAATTAATCCTGGGCCTTGATAAATAAACCCTGTATATATTTGAACTAATTGAGAACCAGCATCAAATTTAGCTAGAGCATCTTCTGCACTATTAATTCCGCCGACACCAATAATTGGGATCTCACCATTCAAATAACCGGCTAACTCTTTGATCACTTTAGTTGATAGATCCGTTAACGGCTTGCCACTCAAGCCACCCATTTCATTGGCATTATCTAAACCAACCACTGCATCACGTGTTAACGTCGTATTTGTGGCAATTGCACCATCAAATTTACTCTTCAATAGAGACTCAGCAATTTTCTCAATCTCTTCACTGGTTAAGTCTGGGGCAATTTTAAGTGCAATTGGAACATACTTATTATATTTCTCTGCTAGCTCTGTTTGTTTTGCTTTCAATGAGCTTAATAAATCATCTAATAATTCACCGTACTGCATGGTTCGCAGACCGGGAGTATTTGGAGAAGAAATATTGACCGCGATATAATCTGAATGCTGATATACCTTTTCCATACAAATTAAGTAATCATTTTTACCTTCATCTACTGGGGTATCTTTATTTTTACCAATATTGACACCAACAATAATGTCAGTTTTCTTAGCCATTAAGTTTCTGACTAAATTATCTACACCTTTATTATTAAAACCCATGCGATTAATAATCGCCTTAGCAGGTTTTAATCTAAATAAACGTGGTTGATCATTACCAGGTTGAGGGCGAGGAGTGACTGTACCGACTTCAACATGGCCAAAACCCATAGCATGAAAAGCATCAATTGACTCACCATCTTTATCTAAACCTGCAGCAAGTCCAACAGGGTTATTAAAGGTGATCCCCATGCAAGTCACAGGAGCAGCACTTACATCTTGGCTGTAAAATAGGTTTAAAGGGTTGTTTCCAGTGTTTTTTAAACTTCCGATAGCGATGTTATGCGCTACTTCTGGATCCATTTGAAACATTACTTTTTGTGCCATTTTGTAAAAAAACATGCTTTCTCCTAAACCTAAAAAAAGCCCCGGCTAATTGCCAGGGCTTGTTCACTTATTATAAATAATTATCTTGGCCCTTCGCAATGAAGAATCAATAAATTAAGTTCACGTAACGCCACCGAGAATTTAGCAAAGTCATGACTTTGAGAAACTTTAAAGTCAGCTAATAGATGGAACCAGCGCTCTAACAGCTTCTCATTATTATCAATCCATTGCTGAATGATCGAATCAGCATCACAGGTATCTGTACAAGCTCTTAGTACTGTTGAACTGAGTGCACGTTGCTGCCAATCGAGTTCTTCTCTAAAAGCTGCTCGAGCTAATGCTTGCCAATGGTTAGATACAGGTTGAATACTGATTTGTTCAAGGAACCAATGTAATTCAACTTTTGCACCCAATCTAAAATAAGTTTCAGCAACTAACTGAACTGACTTACCTTCAATATCTGCAATCTGGGCAATATCTAACGCTGAAAACAATGTACTCATTTTAGCAACAACTTGCGCTAACTCTTGTGGTACCTTCTGTTCTGTTAATGATTTAATTTCAGTTGAAATTGCAATCACTTCAGCAGCAATCATGTACTGATCAACATTGGTTTTCAGCTCTTCAAACACAGGTTTAAAGAAGGCTACCGTTTGCTCAATATTCTCACCTTTATTGCGATGGCGGATAAACCAACGACAAGCACGGCGCATATTACGGCGCAATTGATGCAGCATTTCACTTTGTACATCAGCAGCTACAACACCATTCAATTCAGTAATCGAATGAGTTAAGTCAGCTAAACCAAAAACTTCGCGGGCCATAGTATAGCAAATTGCAGCTTCAGCGACTGTGGCACCTGTCTCATCTTGCATGCGTTGTACGAAGTTAAAGCCCATGTCATTCACTAGCTCGTTGGCTAATGAGGTAGCAATAATTTCACCGCGTAGTGGATGAGCAATCATCTTATCAGCATATTTATCTTGCAACTGCTGCGGGAAATAAGCTGTGAGTAATTTACTTAAGAAAGTATCTTCAGTTATTTCAGGAGTGACTAACTGCTCTTTTAACACCATTTTACCATAAGCAACTAGTACAGATAGTTCAGGTCTAGTTAACGGACGATTATTCGCTAAACGCTCAGCAAGCTCATCATCAGTCGGTAAAAACTCAAGTGCTCTATCGAGCTTACCGTCTTTTTCAAGATATTGAATATAACGAATGTGCTCTTTAAGCTGTGAAATACCATCAGCTTGCGTTACAGAAATAGTGCGAGTTTGATCGTTACAATCTTGTAGTACAATCTCACCCACTTCATCAGTCATTTCTTCAAGTAAGCGGTTACGCTGTTTAACGGTTAACTCACCATCTGCTACTAAAGTGTTTAGCAAAATTTTGATGTTAACTTCGTTATCTGAACAATCTACGCCGCCAACGTTGTCGACGAAATCAGTATTAACACGGCCGCCATTAGCAGCAAATTCAATACGACCTAGTTGAGTAGCACCTAAGTTACCGCCTTCACCAATAATTTTAGCGTTGAGCTCGTTACCATTAACACGAATAGCATCGTTTGCTCGATCGCCAACTTCAGCATGAGTTTCTGAAGTTGCTTTGACGTAGGTACCGATACCGCCATTCCAAATTAAATCAACACGCATTTTAAGCAATGCTTGCATCAGTTGGTTTGGTGTCATGGTGTCTAAATCAGTTTCAAGCATTGCTTTGATTTCTTTAGTCAGCTTAAGTGACTTAGCTGAACGATTGTAAATCACTCCGCCTTTAGACATCAATTTAGTGTTGTAATCTTCCCAACTTGAACGCGGTAAGTTAAATAAACGTTCACGTTCTACATAACTTTTTTCAACGTCAGGGTTTGGGTCAACAAAAATGTGCATATGGTTGAATGCAGCCACAAGCTTAGTATGACGTGACAACAACATACCGTTACCAAATACGTCACCCGCCATGTCACCAACCGCTAAACATGTAAAGTCTGTAGTTTGGCAATCAATACCTTCTTCACGGAAGTGGCGTTTAACTGACTCCCATGCACCTTTCGCTGTGATACCCATTTTTTTATGGTCGTAACCGTTGCTACCACCCGATGCAAATGCATCACCTAACCAGAAGTCATACTCAATGGCGATTTCGTTAGCAATATCTGAGAATGTTGCAGTACCTTTATCGGCCGCTACCACTAAGTACGCATCGTCTTCATCGTGACGAACCACATCTTTAGGAGGAACAACTTTACCTTCGATAATGTTGTCACTAATGTCGAGTAAACCGCGGATAAATAAGCGGTAACAAGCTTGTCCTTCATTGAAGAAAGCTTCACGACCGCCATCTGTAGGCAGTTGCTTACAAACAAAGCCACCTTTTGCACCCACTGGCACAATAACGGTATTTTTAACTTGTTGCGCTTTTACTAGACCTAATACTTCAGTACGGAAATCTTCACGTCTGTCTGACCAACGCAGACCACCACGAGCCACTTTACCACCACGTAAATGCACACCTTCTACGCGCGGAGAATATACAAAAATCTCAAACTTCGGTAATGGACGCGGCATTTCCGGGATATCTTCAGGCAAGAATTTAAACGAGATATAAGGTTTATTCTCATTTTTAGATAATGTCTGATAGAAGTTAGTACGCAAAGTGGCGTTAATTAAATCTAGGTAACGACGAATAATACGATCGTCATCTAGGCTAGATACATCTTCAAGACGTAAATCCACCTGCTCTAAAAACTTACTTAACGTACGTGTTTTTAACTTAGGATTGAACTTACGAATAAACATTTTAACCAATAAGTCAGCAATTTGCGGGTAACGGTTAAATGTTTCCTCAATGTAAGATTGGCTGAATGTCGCATCGATTTGGCGCATATACTTAGCATAAGCACGTAAAATCGACACTTCACGACCTGTTAAGCTGGTCGCTAGAATCATTCTGTTAAAGCCGTCGTCCTCAAGCTCTTTATCCCAAACTTGTGAAAGTGCATTTTGGAAACGATCTTGGCTATCGGCCAAGTTATCAATAGCAGCGCCTTGCACTGTCATTAAGAAATCTAAAATCCAGAATGTATGACCATCAGCAGTTTTAACTTCATACGGACGTTCATTGATCACACGAAGACCGAAGTTTTCAAGCATTGGTAAAACATCAGAAAGATGAATAGGTTCATCTTTATGGAATAATTTTAAGCGAACCTTATTATCATTCAGCGCAGTTTCTTGCGGCTGGTAAAATAACATGCCTAATTTATGGTCGTCATTTAATGCTTCAAGGTGTTGAATATCCACTACCGCAGAGCTTGGCAGTACATCTTCTTTATAACTTGGCGAAAACGCCGTTAAATAACGTTTTGTAAGGCCCGTTCCAGACTGCTCACCTAACGCATTGTTAAGCGAACTGTGTAATTTGTCTTCCCATGAGCGAGCCGCTTCAATGAGGTTTTTCTCAATAGCAGCCACATCGACGTCCATATTATTATTGTCAACTTTAATGATGTAATGGGTACGCGCTAAAGTTGATTCTGAGAAGTAAGTGGTAAACTCAACATCTTCACTACTGTTAAAGTGTTGAGCCAAAATACGCTGAGTGTCTTGACGTAACTTGGTGTTATATCTGTCTTTAGACACATAAACTAAGCAAGATAAGAAGCGGCCAAAGCCGTCTTTACGAACAAACAATTTAAGTTTGTCTCGATCTTGCATTTGTAATACACCACGAGCTATGTCAGCAAGTTGATTTTCTTTTGCTTGAATTAGCTCATCGCGAGGAAGGTTTTCAAGAATGTTCATCAACGCTTTGTAATCATGAGAACGAGGAGCTAATCCAGACTGCTCCATAACGCGCTCTACTTTACCAGCCAATAACGGGATTTCTCGCGGGCTACGGTTATACAAGTTCGATGCGTACAGGCCTAAGAAACGGTCTTCACCAATCACATTACCCGCTTTATCAAAACGCTTAATACCAACATAATCTACGTAAGCTGGACGATGAACACGGCTCTTAGTTGAACTTTTTGTCAACACAAGCAAGCTTTCATCAAGCGCTTGTTTACGAGCGGATGCTGAGAACGTCGACAGTAACAAACCATGTTCAGACTGCTGATTACGTGAACGAGTCATTAAGCCTAAGCTAGACTCTAAATCAGGGACCAGTTCTACATCACCTTCGACACGTTTAAGCTCGTAGTAACGATAACCCAGCAGCGTAAAATGATGATTATTTAAGTACGTCAGGAAATTAGTCGCTTCTTCCATTTCAGCTTTTTCGCCAGGAAATGGCTGCTTTGGTAATTTTTTGATCGTGTCAGATAATTTATCTGACATTTGTTGCCAATCATCTACTGAAGAAACAACATCAGCAAACACTGACTCTAATTCTTTACCAATCGCTTTAATATCGGCTTCGCTGCTTTGACGATCAATTTCAATTAAAAATACAGCCACGTTTTCAGTTGCTTCTGGTGCATCTTTAATAAAAGAAACTTCTTTAACCAATTCCTCATCACGGACTAATGCAACTGGTGTGTGTAACACCATATGCGCCGTAATCCCCATGCGGTTTAATGCCATAGTCACCGAATCAACCAAGAAAGGCATATCTGGTTGAATTATTTCAATAATACTATGGGTAGATTGCCAGCCATGTTTTGACTGACTAGGGTTAAACACACGGATGTGGCTGTTGGTTTTAGCTGATTTGTTTAGCGCATTCCAAAGGCTTAATACTGCACCATAAAGGTCGCTGTCATTACGAGCATTTAAGTCGTCTTTTGACATATGGGCATATATACAATTGGCAAATTGCTCAACTTGTTTAGCTTGAGAGTTAGGGACTTTTTTATGAATTAAATTGACTACATTTTCTAGTAGTACTGAAGGCATTGCATCTTTAAAGGCCATGTTGCAGTTTCCTTAAGCGTTTATGGCAGCGCTTTTATCATTATATTGGATGCTTCGGCTTGTTGATTCAGTCTAAAACTGAGATCTGGAGCAAAGTTTATTACTAATTAACTGCTATATCGAGCACTATTTTAGTGGTAGATCCTCTAAAATCCTTGTTAACACAAGAATTATAGCCACTATTTGACCAATCAAGCGTTTAGATAGAGTAACTATGCAAAAAAAAGAGGAGCCTAAGCTCCTCTTGTTGATTCTAAACTGTTTGTTTACTTGGGTTTGCGCCAAAAGATGGCTGATAACGCAGGTAAAATAATTATCGCACCCAACATATTCACTAAAAACATGAAAGTTAACAAAATTCCCATGTCCATTTGGAACTTAAGTGCTGAGAAGAACCAAGTACTGACACCAATCGCTAATGTTAACCCAGTAAAGATAACCGCACTGCCACGTTCAACGAGTGCTTCAAAGTACGCTTGTTGTACTTCCATTCCCTGAGTCAACTTACCAGACATAGTGGATAAAATATAAATACCGTAATCCACACCAATCCCAACACCCAAGGCAATGACTGGTAAAGTACTCACTGCTAAACCTATATCTAACCAGGTCATTAAGGCTTGAGCTAACGTCGACACCACGTATAAAGGCACAATCACTGCAACTGTTGCTTTTAATGAGCGGAAGCTAATAAGACACAGTACAAACACAGCGCCATAGACATAAATCATCATTGGTAGCTGCGCTTCACTTACGGCTTCATTTGTTGCAGCCATAACACCAACAGGGCCGGATGCGAGTTTAAATTGCAAAGTATCTGTGTTTAATTGCTCAGCCACTTGCTTCACTTTAGCAATAACGACTTCGATGGTTTCAGCTTTATGATCTTTTAAAAATAAGAACACAGGCATAACCGAACAGTTGCCGTTTAGTAATCCGGAGGTTGTAGGCACACGTCCCACAGCTTGCACTAAGCTTGCTGTAGTTCGAGGCAGAACTTGCCACTTAGGGTTACCTTCGTTAAAGCCAGCGTTCACGCGCTTAGAAACTGACGCTAAACTTGCGGTTGATTCAACACCAGGTGTATTACCAACCATCCATTCAAACTGATCTATTTCATTTAATAGCGAATGGTAGGTACAGGCTTCAGGTTTAGCTTCGACAATTACCGTCATGTAATCGGTTGTTATCGAGTAATTATCGGTAATGTGGAAAGTATCTTGGTTATAACGAGAGTCTAAATGAAGCGCTGGTGCACCGCCTTGTAAATCACCAATTTTCATATTGCTCGCTTGTTGAAAACCAAACCCATATAAAATTGCAGTACTGATTAGTACAATGACTGCATATTTAGGTGTGGCGAATCGAGAAAGACTGCGCCATAAATTTTCAATTTTTGCTTTCTTGACCGGATCTTCTTTAGTCGGCTTAATCGTTGTGTATGAAATAACTAAAGGTAATAGGATAAGGTTGGTTAAAATAATAACTGCGACACCAAGCGATGCCGATATTGCAAGCTCTCGAATAATACCAATATCAATGGCCAATAAGGTTAAAAAACCAACTGTATCAGATAATAACGCTACGCCACCAGGCACTAATAAACTGCGAAATGCCGACGCTGAAGCCGCTTTGGTATTTTGACCATCGAGTACACGACGTCTTACAGCATTAATCATCTGAACGCCGTGACTCACACCGATCGCAAAGACCAAAAATGGCACTAGGATGGACATAGGATCTAAACCAAATCCGACCACAGTCAGCAAGCCTAACTGCCAAGTTACTGCTACTAAACTACATACAAGCGGTAATATCGTCAGAATGAGTGACTTCGAAAACAGGTAAACCATCACCGCTGTAATTAAAATTGCGATTAAAAAGAACAGTAAAACCCCTTTTGCCCCTTCAGCAACATCACCCGCCATTTTTGCAAAGCCAATGATATGGATTTTAATGGTGTCAGTTTCGTATTTACCGCGAAGTTGATCTTCTAATTGTTTAGCAAATTGAATGGTATTGAGAGGCTTAGTAGTAATGTCTTTCTCAGCGCCCTCTGATTCAGCCATTTCTTCATCAGTTTTAGCGACAAAGTCCATTAACTGCGCTGTTAACATGGCAGATGAATAATCATTAGAAACTAAACGACCGACGATACCCGCTTTTTCGACGTTATCGCGTACAACATTGAGTCCGTAATCATCATTACGAAAATCAGCAGGAATAACAGGACCGCCCGCAAAACCGTCTTCGACGACTTCTGTAAAGCGCGTTGAAGGCGAGTATAAAGATTTCACTTGTGAGCGTTCAACACCAGGGATAAAAAACAGTTCATCGTGAACTTTTTTAAGGGTATCGAAATACTCAGGGTTAAATATATTACCACTAGTATCTTCAACAGATACCATAATCCTATTGGCGCCTCCAAAATCTTTTTGGTGCTTGGTATAGGTTTTCATGTACTCATGATTCAGTGGTATGTTTTTACTGAAAGCCGCATCCATTTTTAACTGGCTAGCTTGGTAACCAAGAAAAAGTGTAATAAGTATGAATGAAAGGATCACCCACATGCGGTTTCTGAAAAGATGGGTTTCAAATCCATTGACCAGTTTTTCTAACATCTTATCGGCCCTATTATTGTTGTTTTATTTTTATACAAACTTAGTATCAATTCTGTTCAGTTTTAACAGTAACATTAATAATCTGTTACCTGCCCCCCGATACTGAACTAACTCGTCCTGAGAATGACTATCCCTACTCTACTTGAGCTGAAATAAACCTTTTGAACCAGCAAACCAAACTTGACCTTGATTGTCACTTTCTATGGCGACTATATTTTCGCCTTGTCTTCTAGCAACAATATTTGCACTATCATTGCTGTCTAACTCGATGATGACACCCGCATTACCAACAAGGTATAAGGTTCCTTTCTCAGTAATAAAGGCATTATTAATCGATGATTTAACGGGCAATTCAATTTCTTGCCACTGGCTAAATAGCTTATCAGTTTTAAATACATGGCCGCGTAGACCCATCACAAATACAGCGTTATTAGCTTCAATAGCACTAAACATTGAACCTTCATAATCGAAGGGCTGTGCGGTAAAAGTGAGTCCATTGTCACTGGATGTAGCCACTAAACCGAGTTCACCTACCATTAATAATTGATTGTCTGATAACTGAATAACACGATTAAAATGTGGTAAAAGTGCAGCGCGCTCTGATAGGTACAATGCTTCATCTTCTGCTTTTAAATCTGCTAGATATGAAACATCTTCAGGAAATAGTAGTTCTTCATGAAACTCTTGAACCCATTCATTACCGCCATCAGCTGTGCGATAAAACAGGCCATAAGCACCTACTGCAATACCTTCTTGTTCATTGAAAAATAGAATATCAAGCAGTGGTTTTTCAACCTCAGCGGATTGAAATTGTACTTGCCAAGTGAGACCACCGTCCTCAGTGTGGATGATAGTGGCATCATGGCCTACTGCCCAACCTTGCTTTTCATTTAAAAAGAATACTTTGGTTAACTGTGAAATAACTGGAGAGCTAATTTGCTTCCAATCCTGCTGTTGATTAACAAGTACATGACCCCGTTCACCGACCGCAACAAGGCTATCACCTGCTTTGGCGATATCGAGAACTAGAGAGGATTCTGCTAACGGTTGGATCTGAACAGAAAGAGGATCGAATTGAGCATTAACTGACGCAGTAGAGATTAAACAACCTAAGCTGATTGCGACAACATTGCGAAGTGTGCGAAACGACATACAAACTTCCTTAGAAATAATAGGGGCGCATGGCGCCCCTTAAAGGTCTTAGCGAATACCTGCACGACGAAGTGCGTCAGGTGTGAAATTAGCTTCAGAAAGCTTGGCATCAAAATCGTACATGCGGCCTTCGTTATCTAATCCCATAGCTAAATAACGACGAGATTGTAAATCGTGGAAAATTTCTAACGTGCTCCAATGAGTAGGAACTTCATAGTAGTTAATCGAATGAGCAGTACCAACGCGGTACAATTCATCACGGTTATCATACATATCAGTTAGCGATACTTGCCAAGAATCTTCATCGATGTAGAAAACACGTGTTTTATAAATATGACGCATGCCATCTTTAAGGGTTGCTTTAACTTCCCAAACACGGTGCTTTTCCCAACGAGCAAACTCAGGGTTAATATGACCAGGAGTTAAGATTTGATCGTATTCAAGCGAGTCTGAATGAAGCTTATAGTCGTTATATGGAATATAAAGTTCTTTCTTACCAACAAGTTCCCAGTTGTAACGTACTGGTGAGCCATTGAACATATCGAAATCATCGGTTGTTCTTAAGCCATCAGACACTGTACCTGGCGTATCGAAAGCCACATTTGGTGCTTTACGAACACGGCGTTGACCTGTGTTATATGTCCAAGCTTGACGAGGTAACGCTTCTTGATCCATTGTTTCTTTTACAAGCAGTGCAGTACCAGCAAGACGTGCTGGTTGACGTACAACTTGCTTAAAGAAGAACAAGGTATTCGTTTCAGCGAGCTTATCAAGTGTAATCTCTGGACGGCTATACTCAAAACGAATCTCTTCAGCAGTTTCGATCAAGGTGTAAGCGCCACCTTTGGTAGGCGAAGCTTGGCTACGATACGTTTCAACATCAACACCGCGGTAACGCAAGATATGGTTCCAAATAACCTCTAAACCAGTTGATGGGATAGGAAATGGAACACTGATAGATGCCCCACTCACACCATTACCATTTGAAACAAGCTCAGCGTTTAATGCATTCGCTTTAGTCGCATCATATACATATTGCGGCAGTGAAGCTGTACGACGGGTTTCATAAACATTCATCTTGTATGTATCAGGATACAGTTCAAAAAGTTTGTTTTGACCCGGGGTTAAAAATTCAGCGTACTGTGCTTTATTAGCATTAGTAATAGTGAATAGAATTTTATCCGAAGGAAAAGGATCTGGGTGATGCATGCCCTTTTCATAACCCGCTACAGGAGAGGTAATCCCATTATCCCAAGCTGGAATTGAACCGTCAGCGTTCCCCGCTTTAACAGCACCAATAGGAGTAAGTTCATTACCCAATTTAGCTGCTTCGGCTTCAGATACTTTCGCCATCGCTGCAGGTGCGCTAAACGCCATAATTACTGCAGCCGATAATATCGTCAGTTTCTTCATTATTATTATCCTTCTAGATAGAATACTTGACGTTGAACGAGACGTAATCTCGATCTGTCATTGCATTAGTTGTTCCTACACCACCGAAGAAGCTGTTGTAAGAAATATCTGCACCCCAGCGGCTGCGATAATCAAAATTTACGCCGACTGCGACTGATTTACGACCTTCGGTAAATAAGAACATTGGATCAGGTGTAATACCATCAACGTCATGTGAGAAAATCACACGTGGTGACATATTCACACCAGCAAAGATATTATTGTAGTCAGCTTTGGCAACTAAGCGATAACCCCAAGCAAAGTCTGTTGGAAACGGATTAGTTTCAGGACCATCATGAAGTGCTTCGATGATGCCTGGCATATCAGGGTTACCACCCGAACGTGCTGTTCCTGGGCCGTTTAAGCGTAACTCGTCAAAACCTGGCATATCATGGATCCACACACCACCAATCTCAGCAAGCATAGTCAGGTTATCTGTTCCTAATGTAGGGCCAAATAAATGCGTGAACGTAGCCTGTGCTTGAGTGGTATCAGATAAAATAAACCCATCGATAGACTCGCCAGGTTGAACACCTTCAATTTGAGAAATACCGTCTAAATCAGGACGAATATCAGCTTCAGCTAATTGCTGCGGCATTCCAGCAAACAATAACTCTACGTCATCAATCTGTAATGGCTCATCGATTCGGTGAGAGATTTCACCCGCTACAGATGTGTCACCTACCAAAGTGTTAAAACTGAAACCATATAATTGGATATCTTCAGGATAAACAATTTGTGCTTTAGTGAAGGTTTCCATACTAAGCAGTAATTCACGGTCAATTTCACCACCACTTGCCATTAACTTTCCGAAATCAGCTGAAACAGCATCACTGGTAAAGTTAGATGCTGTACCACTAATAAGTGGACGACGGCTATGATAGTTTATGTAGTACAGACCAAACTCTGTTTCACCTAAAGACGGTGCATAATAACCTAATTTGACACCGTACTGTCCGTCATCACTTGGCTCTGCTTCATCTTGAACCAAGGCGACTTTAGTAGCATAAGGTACCATTAGACCAGCATATGCAGCTGCAATTTCATTGTACTCATCAGGAGTGGTTGCTGCAGCTAATGCTGCACCAGCAGCGCCATATAATGCAGTATATTCAGACATTAAAAATTCAAGGTTGATATCTGGATTAGCATTGAAACCTAACTGTGCATTTTGGCCATAACCACCAAAACCAGCGAAGTCATTGGTTGCAAAGTTCGAACCCGGAGTAGGAACCCAAATTGGCTCCCAATCATATTGATAAAATGCTTCAACCGATAAATTATCAGTCACACCTAAAGAAGCCCAAACCATACCTTGTGGACGGAATGCTTCTTTAAGTTCTGCACCAGGTGCATTCAAAATATTTAAATCGACAGCGTTAATCACACCAATACCATGTGGAATTAATGTACTTTCCCCCCAAGACACCACTTGGTTACCCACGCGGACTGAAAGCGGGTTTTTACCGTCATTTAAATCAAAGTTACCGTAAACAAAGGCATCTAATAGACGTACATCTTTACATTGCACTTCTGATGCGCGGTCATCTTCACACGGATCAAATTCATTGCCTGTAAGTGGGTCATTAAAGTCGTAATCACCATCGTTTAATTTACGATCGTAAAAATACATCCCACGCACGAATAACCCAAAATTCTTATATTCTAAAGACAGCTCATGCAAGCCTTTAAAAATTTCAGAAGTGGTATCGCCCTGAGAGTAAAGTAAATTACTTAAGTCGTTGTTACTTGAATAAGAGCCTGGTTGGCTCCAGATTTGAGAAGTGGTGTATTTTGGTGTTTGGCCAAATGGCGCACCAAAAGCAGAATAACCAGACCAATCAAACTGTGGTTGGTTAACTTTACCGATTTGCCCTTCCCAATCACGCTCAGAAACACGCCAGCTTGCGCCAACAGTCCAAGTCGAGTCAAAGGTGCCTCGTACTTCACCCCAATCAAATGAAACAGCATTAGCGCTACTGCTCATCCCTAAAGTCAATGCCGACACCACCCCCAAAGCGAGTGCCGACTTGTTAAAGCGTCTTTTAACAATATTCATTTTTGCTTCTCTCCGTAACCTGCCGGATTCGTTGTTATAGGATTTGAACCAACATTTTGTTAGCCTGCAGGCAACACCATTGTTACAGCAATTAACATCATTGAGCAAGTTCAAAAAACATTAAATTTGTTAACGAAATGGTGTAGTTAGGAGAAATTTAAGAAGAATAAACGAACGCTTATTTGAATTAGATCACACGAATGGACTACAGAAAGAGATAAGAAGAATATAATATTTAATTTACAATAACTTAGAGAAAACCAAGTGAAGCTAAATTACCATTTAACAATCAATTGGTCGTTTGAAGTAATTGCTCTAAATTTTATTCAGAGAAATAAATTTTCCAGAAGATTCTAGACGTAAAACGAACTGTCCATGGATACCTGCAGAGCTCACGAATGGTCTAAAATATTTACCATTAATATGTAATATTTTGCCATTCACATCCTTTACTTCCACATTCTTAACCGTTCCTTGGTAATAAGGTAGAAAATCTTTGAAACTAATATACATCGAAAATATAAATTGCATGACTTAATCATTTAACTATTAATGTTGAACAACTGACTGACAATGGTTTGTCTTAAAAACAAAACCATTGCCAGTCAAACTGAGTTAAGCGTGTTCTAACGCTTTGTCTACTTTCTCAAACAAATCTTTAGAAAGATTTGGTAAAGCTTTCAATCTTAATAAGCAATCTTTCATTTTTTGCTGACGTTCTGCATCAAATTTCGCAAATTGGATTAACGGTGTAATCATTCTCGCTGCAATTTGCGGATTTAACTCGTTCAATTTAATTAAGATATCAGTCAGGTAGTTGTAACCGCTACCACTGATGTCATGGAATTGATACGTATTGGCTGCAACGAAAAAGCCAATCAAAGACCGAACACGATTTGGATTATTAAAACTGAAACTTTCATGTTGAGTTAACGACTTAATTTCAGCTAATACTTCAGGCGTGTTTTGCGACGCTTGAAGGCTAAACCATTTATCCATCACTAAAGGCGTTGAAACCCACTTCTTCTCGAAGTCAGCCATTAATTCTTGTTTACAAGCCAACTGACCCGACACAGCGGATTTCAATGCAGCCAAGCTATCCGTCATGTTGTTTGCAGAATGATATTGCTCAGTCACCAAAGCTTCGTATTCTGAAGACACGCGTGATAACAATACTAAACAGATATTTTTAAAGGCTCTGGAAGCAGCATCATCTAAATGAATAAGTGAGCGATAACGAGTAACAAGCTCATCTAAACATGATTCTGCAAGTTCATCGACAACAAACTCTCTTGCCGCCTGTAATGAATCTAAGTCAACAGACTCAACTTGTTCGATAAGCGCTGCCGCACTTGGGAAAGCAAGGATTTCAGCGACTAAGGCTTTATCAATATTTTCGTCTAAAATAATCCCTCTGATCGCTTCAATCACTCTAGCATCAAGATGCATGGTTTCTTTAGCCTTCAGGCTTGCTACATTTTGCCATACCGCTTGACTAAATAAGCCCACAGATGCTTCCCAGCGAGCCACTTCACTCGATGCAAATCGACTCAGGTGTACAAGTTGATCCACATTAAAATCGTACTCTAAACGCACAGGGGCAGAAAAGTCTTGTAATAAAGACGGCACTGGCTGCGAGGCAATATTGTCAAAAGTAAATGTTTGCTGAGTTTGTTTCACATCCAACACTTGATTGGTTAATGAGTTGCCTTCAGAGTCCAATAGCTCAATACTGAAAGGAATATGCAATGCTTTTCCTTTAACACCTTGCGACGTCACTGATTGACTCACAGTTAATTGATATTGCTGTTTCTGCTCATCATAGCTGTCTTCAACAGTAACCACTGGCGTACCGGCTTGGCTGTACCAATTTCTGAATAAACTTAGATCAATACCACTGGCCGTTTCCATCG
Organism: Shewanella olleyana; assembly: GCF_023283825.1. Taxonomy (GTDB): domain Bacteria; phylum Pseudomonadota; class Gammaproteobacteria; order Enterobacterales; family Shewanellaceae; genus Shewanella; species Shewanella olleyana. The sequence goes on from NZ_JAKILD010000010.1 coordinate 103,718, forward strand.
CGTTGACAAAGTCATCACATGTTACCGCTTGTCCATCATGGCGCTCAAAATAAAGCTTCATTCCCAACTGGAAGTTGTTCTCACCTAAAATGGTGTGCATCATGCGAATAACTTCTGCACCCTTGTTGTATACCGTTACTGTGTAGAAGTTGTTCATCTCAATGACAGATTCTGGGCGGATCGGATGCGACATTGGGCCTGCATCTTCAGCAAACTGCTGGTTCTTCATCACTCTAATAGCTTGAATACGATTAACCGCACGCGAACCTAAATCAGAGCTGAATTCTTGATCTCTAAAGACGGTTAAGCCTTCTTTCAAGCTTAGCTGGAACCAGTCACGGCAAGTAACACGGTTGCCAGTCCAGTTATGGAAATACTCATGGCCCACGACGGACTCGATGCCATGATAATCTTCATCGGTAGCACTAGCAGTGTCAGCTAATACGTATTTGGTGTTAAAGACATTTAAGCCTTTATTTTCCATCGCACCCATGTTGAAGAAATCAACGGCAACAATCATGTAAATATCTAAGTCATATTCTAAATCAAAGCGAGTTTCATCCCACGCCATCGACTTTTGTAGCGACACCATTGCATGGTTAGCTTTGTGCAAGTTTCCTTTATCCACAAATACTTGCAGCTTAACTTCACGACCACTTCGAGTAATGAACTTGTCTTCAAGTAAATCAAAATCACCCGCAACTAAAGCAAATAAATAGCTTGGTTTAGGGAAAGGGTCTTCCCAACGGACAAATTGACGAGACTCAGAAACATCGCCCTTTTCAATCAAGTTGCCGTTACTGAGTAAAAAAGGAAATGCTGCTTTATCGGCTTCGATTCTGACGGTGTAAATAGCTAATACATCAGGGCGGTCTAAGAAGTAAGTAATTCTTCTGAAACCTTCAGCTTCACATTGCGTGCAGTACGCGCCATCAGACATATATAAGCCTTCAAGGCTTGAGTTAGCTTCAGGATCTTGCTTAGTGACTAAGGTTAATTCAAAATCATTTAATGAGGTATTAACCAATAATTGATTGTCTTTTTCTTGGTATTCAACCGCTTCCCCATTAATTTGAACTGAAACTAAATTAATCTGCTCACCTACAAGTACTAAAGCTTCATTATGTTCGCCAACTCTCTGAACTTTACTGGTTGCGATAACTACAGTGTCTGAACCTTTTAAATTAAAATCTAATTCGATGTGACTTATTGTGAAAGTCGGAGCTTGATAGTCTTTTAAATGTTTTGCTTGAGCTTGAGTCATAAATAATCCTTGAATAACACTTAGCACTTTATAGGCATAAAATTTACATAATAAAAAACGCGCTTAAAGCGCGTTTTTTGGCAATAAAATAGGATTTATTTCACTGCTGATTTTTTAGCATCAACCATATCTAACGTAATTAATGCTGTCTCTTCTAAAAACGCATCAGGCACTTCTAATTCATCTTCATCAGACTCTTCAGTATCGGCTGTATCATTCTCAACGACTTCAGTAGAATCTGCTTCAGTTTCAGTAGTCTCTTCATCTTCTTCATCAAGTGATGCTAAAGGCTCAAGACCATTCTTAACACGACGTTCATTGGTACGGTCAAGAATACGTTTTTCATCTTCTTCACGTGATGCAATACGCTCGCTTTCAACTAGCGAAATAGTTTTGTCGTCGTGATGTTTCTTGAATTCAGCAATATCATCAAAAATATAACCAAATTCTACATCTGTCTTGATACGTTGCTGATGCTTGGTATCAAGTTTAGCGACAAGTTCAGGATAAATATTCCCTAATGTACCGTACTGAGCAACTGGCACTTTATCCCAAGGTAGAGCATTCTTCTCTTCAGACTCACCGTATTCGCCTGGCTCTAAAGCACTTGGGAATTTAATATCTGGCGTAACCCCTTTAAGTTGAGTACTGCCACCATTAATACGGTAAAACTTTGCAATTGTATATTGTACGTGACCAATTGGTTTTTCGTACATATCGTAAATACGGCCTAAGCTTTTATGCTGCTGAACCGTACCTTTACCAAAGCTCGCTTCACCTACAATCAGTGCTCGATCGTAATCTTGCAATGCTGCTGCGAAAATTTCAGAAGCTGAAGCACTGTAACGATCTACCATGACTGTTAATGGTCCGCTATAAGCACTCTTTCCATCATTATCACGATTTTGAGTCACACGGCCATTAGCATCACGAATTTGAACCACTGGGCCCATATCGATAAACAAACCAGTTAATAAGGTTGCTTCAGTTAAAGCACCGCCGCCATTACCACGTAGATCAATGATAATACCTTCAACTTTATCTTCTTTAAGTTTGGCGATTTCTTTTTCGACGTCTACTGACAAGTTCATGTAGAAACCAGGAATTTGAATAACACCGACTTTACGGTTAGCAAATTCGCCTTCTGTCGGTTCGATAACTTTAGACGTTGCTGCGCGGTCTTCTAAACGAATTTTGTCACGAACAATGGTGACTTCGAATGCTTTAGCGTTAGCGCCACCTTTGTTGGGTAAAATTTGTAAATTAACTTCACTGCCCTTAGGACCTTTAATCAACTCAACAACATCATCTAAACGCCAGCCGATAACATCAACTATTTCACCGTCTTTTTGACCAACACCAATAATTTTATCTTCAGGAGATAGTTTCTCACTGCTTGCAGCTGGTCCACCAGCCACTAAACTTTTAATCACTGTGTAGTCATCGTCCATTTGCAAAACTGCACCAATACCTTCAAGGCTTAGGTTCATTTCCATTTGGAAACGTTCAGCATTACGTGGAGATAAATAACTTGTATGTGGTTCTACAGTGCGAGCAAAGGCGTTCATTACACCTTGGAATACATCTTCACTGTGAGTTTGACTAAGACGCTTAATCGCATTGTTATAACGCTTACCGAGTATTTCAACTGTTTCTTCCCAGTCTTTATCAGCAAGTTTTAAGTTTAATGCATCATATTTAACACGTTGACGCCAAAGCTCATTTAATTCTGCTTCATCTTTCGGCCATGCTGCTTCTTCGCGATCAAACTCATAAGCATCACCGGCTTCTGTGAAGTCGAATTCTTTGTCTAATAGCGTTAATGCGTAGGCAAAACGTTCATAACGACGTTTTTGCAATAAAGAGAACATATTAAAGGCAGGTTCGATATTGCCAGTTTTGACCATATCGTCAAACAGATGCTGATATTGTTTAAAACTATCAACATCTGCCTGGGTAAGCACATTACGTCTGAAATCTAACTGTTGTAGATAACGGTCGTAAATCAACTCAGAAAAAGCATCATCAAGTTCAAAGCGATGGTAATGAGAGCGAGTGAATAAATTCGTGACTCTCTTACTCGCAACCTTGTGTTGAGGCTCTTGCTCAAGTTTAGGTAACTCGTTGATTTGAATAGTTGGTGAAATTGCCCAAGCCGAAAAACCGACAAATAAAGTGGCAATCGACGCAGCCAAAGTGAGTTTTCGCATCAACAAGTTACTCCTTAAATGATCACGATAATAAGATATGCTCTGCACGTACTTTAACGACTAAACCTGAATCAAGCTGTACATGGACATCTTCTTTTTTGATGTCTGTGATAACGCCAGCCACAGGATTTTGTCCTAACTTGACACTAACACGTTGTTTTTGTTTAAGCTCGTCAAATTTTGCAGGTACATAATTAACTTTTGGAGCAGCAGGCTTTTTAGCCTTCGCTGGACAGCCTTTTTTAACCGCTGCCGCTTTTGAAGCTGGTGCTTTTTTAGCTGGCTTCTTAGGGTTTGCTTTTGCAGCTTGCGCTTGACGCTTGGCTTTCGCTTTCTCTTGACCTTCTTTTAAGGTCTGCTGAGCGTGATCGATATGCTCTTGCTCAAGTTCACCACAATCTTGACCATCTAGATCAATACGTTGAACGCCAGCTTTTACACCTTTAAGGTAGCGCCAGCTACTTGTATAACGTCTAAGTGCAACACGTAATTGTGTTTTACTTACTTTAGAATCATCAGCCAACCTTTCAGCTAAATCTTGAAACAACCCAATTTTTAATGGCTTAGTTTCACCTTCTGCAATAAAGCATAAAGGAAATGTTTCATATAAATACGCTAAAACTGCGTTGGTGTCGGTCAACTTGTCTGTTGATTCCATTTTTACTTCCACGTTATATAAGGGGACTGGTTGGTAGCTGTCTTAGCTAGTTACAGTCGTTTATCTTTCGTTAAACAGAGTCTTGCTTAACGTTCAAATTAGCATTTCCTACATGATTGCTAAAGCAATTGAAACATGCCTTAACAAATTAACTTACTTGCCTGCTTATTTACAGTAAATAAATTTTAAACATAGTAATGCGTGCAGCTCAGTATTATAAAGCTCATGTCAGCGATTGCGACCTGCAATTTGGCTTATTTGTTCGCAAATTAAGCAAATAAGCAAGATTCGAAGCTTTTAACTAAGTTTTCGAGTCCTTTTTGATCATCTTTATCAAAACGATTTAAAGAAGGACTATCAATATCTAACACTGCGATGACATTTCCACCAGCATGAACTGGAACCACTATTTCAGAATTACTGGCTGCATCGCAAGCAATATGTCCTTCAAATTGATGTACATCTTCAACTAATTGAGTTTGATCTAATGCCGCTGCTGTTCCACAAACACCTTTACCAATCACAATACGTGTACAAGCAACTTTTCCTTGAAACGGACCTAACACTAATTGGTCATTACGTTTAATGTAAAAGCCAACCCAGTTAATATCGTCCAAATTATCATTTAACAATGCAGAAAAATTTGCCATACCTGCAATCAGGTCATCTTCACCTTCCATTAGAGCCAGTACTTGTCGATTTAAGGTGTCATACAATTCAGCTTTCATTTTACTTCCTAACAATTATTTTATTCTGCTGCCGCTTTTTTAGTGGCTTTTTTAGCCGCTGGTTTTGTCGCTGCCGGTTTTGCTTTGGCCACGCCTTTAAGTAAATTTGCAAGCTCATCTTTATTAGATGCAAGATAGAATGCAAGTTTCTCTACGCTATTTTCGTCAATTTTTAACTCAGCGCTAGTAATAAAAGGAACTAAGTTATCAGCAATGTCGAGCATTTTGTCATAGGCATCGGCTTCTTTTTTAGATGTGAATGTCATCTTTTCCACCCCTTCTCTGACCACGACAAACTTTGTAATTACCGCCATGATTAACCTCTTACTGTTTTTATATACAGTGCATAGAGTGTCATAGAACTAACTTCTGATGCAAGTATTCTGATTATTCTGATATTATCTCATTTCATTGTAACTCGAATCTTGCTGAATATAATCAGATTGAGTTCATATTTAAGGCTAAATGGTCATTGAAATATGTCTCAAATTGCATCAAGGTATCGCTGCGAATATTCACTAAATGGATGGTTTTAGCTTTTATATGCCAAAAAATTTAGATCAAGACACCATTATACTGTGCCGTTCATGTGATTTAGCGGTTCAGCGTCGTGCTCTACCCTCTAATGTTCGGGCACTCTGCCCACGATGCCATACTGCACTTTATGACGTGCCTTATTGTTCAATTAACGGCATGCTTGCTTTGTGTATCGCAGCGTTATTGTTTTTCATTCCTGCTAATTTACTCCCAGTCTTAGAAATTCATTTTATGGGCAGCATAAGAGCGACCACTGTGTATGAAACTGCGGTTGCCGTTTGGAATCATGATTATTGGATTGTCGCTATCGCAGTGATTGCATCAGCGGTATTAGCACCTGGTTTACTGATTTTATCTATTTTATTTCAAATCATTATCGTAAAACTGAAGCTACAGTCCACCTTCTGGCAGAAAACTTATAAAAGACTATTAAAAAACCATGAGCTACTTTCACAATTATCTATGTTAGAAATCTATGTCATTTCATTTTTAGTCGCCGCCTTCAATCTGTCTGATTTTGCTGAGATATACTTGGGTATGGGTACCCTAAGTTTTGGTATATTGTTTTTAGTTATTTTATTTTTACAGCGTGAATATAATTTAGAACATATGTGGGGAATGGTTCATGACAAATGAATTTGCTCAACAAGGCAAAGATGTCGGAATGTGCCTGTGTAAGGTTTGTCGCAATATTAACCCTATTGACCAAACTCATTGCAGCCGTTGTGAATCAAAAATACAGCCGCGTAATTATGCTAGTTTACAACATAGTTGGGCGCTTTTGATTACCGCTGCAATATTACTTATACCGGCAAACATATACCCTATAACAATAGTGACCAATCAAGGAAAAGTCACTTATGACACCATTTATACTGGTATTGTACATTTGGTGCATTTAGATATGTTCCCGATTGCAATTATCGTATTCACTGCCAGTATCCTAGTGCCTTTATTAAAAATTGTTGGTTTAGCTATTTATTTATCTGCAATTACCTTTAATTTACCTCTGCCAAAAAAGAAACTGATGACAGGATTTCATATCATTGAATGGATTGGCCGTTGGTCTATGCTTGATTTATTTGTTATTGCATTAACAGTTGCAGTAGTGAATATGGGACAACTTTTAGATGCAAAACCAGCACCTGCAGCAACAGCGTTCGCGTTGGTCATTCTATTGACTCAGTTAGCTGCAAAGGTGCTTGATACACGCTTACTTTGGGATCGCTTGGAAAAAAACAATGACACAAATTGAATCACCAAAAGTCGTTAAAAAGAAACTCTTTTCTCCTATATGGTTATTGCCTATTGTCGCGCTTGCGCTGGGGGCTTGGCTTGGAATCAAAAGTATTAAAGAGTCAGGAATTGAAATACAAGTTCACTTCCCAAGTGCTATTGGCATTGATATAGGTAAAACGTTAGTGAAATACCAAGGGCTAACCGTTGGTAAAGTCACAGATATTAGCCTCGACAAAGATTTATCTGGAGTGAACGTTACAATCGTCATGGATTATCGTTCAGATCCTTTTTTAAATAAAAACACCCTATTTTGGCTGGTGATGCCAAAAGCCAGTATTACCGGTATTGAAGGCTTAGATACACTGTTTTCTGGTAATTACATCGCCATTGAACCCGGTGATGGTAGTTCCACATCAAAGTTTATAGCCTCAACTGAAGCTCCTTCAATGATCCCAAATGAAGAGGAAGGTATCGTCGTTAAACTGACGACTTCTACCTTAGGTTCATTAGATGTAGGCTCTTTAGTATTTTATCGCCAAGTGCCTGTGGGTAAAGTCGTTAACTATCGTTTGATAGATAGTGACACTATTATTATCAGTACTTTCATTGAACAGCAGTACTCACATCTAGTAAATCAAGAGTCTCAGTTTTGGAATGTATCAGGCCTTAAAATTGATGCATCTTTATCTGGGATTAACGTAAATACTGAAAGTCTTGCATCACTATTAGCTGGCGGGATTAGCTTTAATTCGGGTGCTAAAGCCGATAAAGCAGTCACCGGCGATCACTACGTTTTATACCCTGATGAAGAAAGCGCAGTTAAAGGAGTCGAATTTGTGTTAACTGCAGAAAATGCAGATGAAATTAACCAAGGCTCTGCAATGGTTTATCGTGGCGTTGAAGTCGGTAAAATCCATAAAACTCAATTAACCGAAAGTGGGGTTAAGTTTTTAGCAAAATTTGATATCCAATATCAACACCTACTCAATGCCGACAGTCAATTTTGGGTTTCTGGTGCTGATATTTCGATAGATGGCGTTAAGCATGCGAGTCGTTTACTCACTGGTAGTGTAGTCAATGTATTACCTGGATTAAGTGATAGCGCAATACCACAAGATTTTAAATTACAAAACCAAGCACCAGATCTACTAAGTGACAGTAAGTTTAATATTAAGTTGACCTCCGATGAACACAATGGCTTAGATACTGGAGCCAAAGTCAGATACAAACAAATGCCAATAGGCGAAATCACTCAAGTAAAGTTTTCTGATGATTTTAGTGGTGTAGAGTATTTAGTTGAAATACTACCTGAATACAAAAACCTGCTAACATCCGATAGTCATTTTGTTTCTGAGTCAGCTTTAAAAATCGATGCATCTTTAGATGGTGTTACGGTTACAACTCGGGATATAAGTACAGCTCTTGATGGCGCGATATCATTAGTGAGAGGCAATAACAAAGCATTAGTCAAACCTAATAGCCGCTTTGCGCTTTATCATTCTAATGAGAATGCTGCTGAGTCAATTGCTAAAAACAACATCACTACCCTTACACTCGAAAGTATTGATGGCGCCGGGTTATCTGCTGGCTCGTCAATTTATTATAAAAAAATGAAAATTGGCGCTGTTAAAGATGTTCGCTGGGATAATAAAACTGATCAGTTTTCGATTAGTCTGGCTATAAAAAATAAATTTAGTCAGTTAGTTCGTGATAATAGTGTGTTTTGGCGAAATGACGCTGCGAGCATTAACGCAAGCTTGTCTGGTATTGAAGTCAATGTAGCACCACTTGAAGGCGCACTTAAAGGCAGTATCAGCTTAGGCTTACTCAGTGACGATCAAATGGGTAACCAACAGCGTTTGTACGACTCAAAAGAGTTAGCGCTCAAACAAGCCCAAACCATAACGCTTACTCTACCTGCTGAAGCTAAGGTTGCAGCTAAAGCTGCTATTCGTTACCAAGGTCACCAGATTGGTGTTGTTCAGCAAGTGAAATTGAACCAAGATTTACAGACGTTAACTGCAACGGCTTACCTTTATGGCGAGTATGCTAGCCACTTCACTAAATCTGACACTGAGTATTTTGTGGTCGATGCGCAAATTTCGTTAACAGGCATTAAAGCACCAGAGACACTCATTACAGGGCCATATATCGGTGTTATACCAGGTAAAGGTTCAGAGAGTGCTGATAGTGCTGATAGTGCTGATATATTTGAAGCACATTTAGCTGCTCGATATGATGCTGATATTGACGATGATGCTTTAACTTTAATTATAGAAGACAGTCAACTTGGCTCGATTAAAGTGGGAACACCCATCTTTTTCAGAGGAATTTCTATTGGGCAAGTTGACGGTTACACCTTGTCTGATAACGGTAATAAAGTACTCATGTACTCGCACATTGAACAACAATATACCCACCTTGTTAATCAGACTAGTCGATTCTGGGATGCATCGGGTATTCAATTAGAAGTGGGGATTTTCTCAGGGGCCCAAATTGAGACAGGCTCATTAGAAACCCTACTATCTGGTGGTATTTCTGTCGCCACTGAAGATGTCACGACGAGTGAAAATAAATTGTCTTCAGGTGCCAGCTTTAATCTTTATAACAAGATGAAAGAAGAATGGCGTAGCTGGCAACCAGAGCAAGTTAAACCGTAGGTATATAGCTTAACTAATCATTCCAATAAAAAAGTCGGCTTATGCCGACTTTTTTATTGCTTATGATAATGATAATAACAAACTTAACCATAAAACCAGTAACAAACACCGATAGCAGCAATAATCCCACCCACATCAGCAGCAAGTCCGCAGCCTAATGCATGGCGACTATTTCGAATACCAACAGAGCCAAAATACACCGCTAAAACATAAAATGTGGTTTCAGTACTGCCCTGAAATATTGCTGACAATCTTCCTGCAAAAGAATCGACACCATGATGGTCCATCGTTTCAAGCATCATCGCTCTTGCGCCAGAGCCACTAAAAGGCTTCATTAGCGCAGTAGGCATAGCATCAACAAAACGGTTATCAAAGCCAAATAAAGCCACTAGGTTTGATAAACCTTGTAAAGCAAAATCTAACGCTCCAGAGGCCCTTAATAAGCCAATGGCCAATAACATTGCGAGCAAATAAGGAATGAGCATCACAGCCTGCGAGAACCCACCTTTCGCCCCTTCTACAAATTCATCGTAAATGGCGACTTTCCTGTGTCCTGCTATGAGAATAAAACTCAAAATGAGTACTAATAAAATGCCGTTACCTAAGGCTGTTGATAAAGTACCAATGGCATCGGCTGATAATGTCATTAAATAAAATACACTGGCAATCAACACACTGATTAAGGTTGCGCCATAGGCGAGCACAACACTATTAAGTAAAGAGATACGTTGCACAATTGCCACCACAGTCAAGCCAACTAATGTCGATGCAACAGTTGCGAGTAAAATAGGTAAAAATACGTCAGCAGGAGCTGCAGCGCCTTGTTGGGCACGATATAAAAATACTGTGACTGGCACTAAGGTGACAGAAGAGGTATTTAGGACTAAGAATAAGATTTGCGCATTGGTCGCAACGGTTTTTTCAGGGTTTAAACTTTGTAAATCCTGCATTGCCTTAAGCCCAAGAGGCGTTGCTGCATTATCAAGCCCAAGCATATTAGCTGTTAAGTTCATCGACATACTGCCATAGGCAGGATGCCCTCTTGGTACATCAGGCATGAGTTTAGATAATAAAGGTTCAAATAATCGAGCAAATACCGCGACAACCCCTGCCTTTTCGCCGACTTGCATCAAGCCCATCCACAATGCCAATACGCCAATCAAACCTATCGATATTTCAGCGGCAAGTCTCGCACTACTGAATATGGCATTGACTGAGTCACTGAGCACCTCAACATGGCCATTGAATAACTGAACTATGATGGCGACAGCTGCCGTTATAAAAAAGAATAACCAAACTCTATTCAGCACTTAATACTCCAATATCCTCACCGATATTATCCTGACCGACATCAACCCAGCTTATATGCCTATATCATTTCTAAGCTTTTATCATTTCCAAGCTTTGTCGGCATAGATAGCCTAAGCTTGATTAATGCATGATATAATCTATTTCATTATTACACAGTTGTTTTATCGAATTTTTTACTATGGCTCAAATTAATCCAGATTACCTCACACACATTGCCAGCGAGCTTCCTGAACATCTTAATATGAATGATTTTATCGCGGCCTGTCACCGACCTTTAAGAAAATCAATCAGAGTAAACACCTTAAAGATTACTGTTGATGATTTTAAACAGGTTATGAATTCAAAAGAATGGAAATTTGAACCCATTCCTTGGTGCAAAGAAGGTTTCTGGATAACTCACGATGACAGTCAGCAACCAGGTAATTGCGTTGAGCATATTCAAGGGCTTTTTTATATACAAGAAGCAAGCTCTATGCTGCCGCCTCAAGCGCTATTTAACGAATTACTCAACGATGACGTAGGTCAAGCACCTATAGTATTAGATGTAGCCTCTGCGCCAGGCTCTAAAACCACCCAACTTGCAGCGTTAATGCATAACCAAGGTTTATTAATTGCTAACGAATACTCATCAAGCAGAGTCAAAATCCTTCATGCTAATATTCAACGCATGGGCGTTAACCAAACTGCTTTAACCCATTTTGATGGTAAAGTTTTTGGTGAGTACCTTTATGAAAAATTTGACGCCATCTTATTGGACGCACCTTGTGGCGGCGAAGGCACTGTAAGGAAAGACGTTAATGCGCTTAAAAACTGGCAACTCGATGACGTAACAGATATTGCCGAAACCCAAAAACAGTTGATTGAATCAGCCTTTTTAGCCTTAAAACCTGGCGGTTCATTAGTCTATTCGACCTGTACGTTAAGTCAGATTGAAAACCAACAAATTTGTCATTATATACAAGAGCAATATCCAGATTCGGTTGAGTTTATACCGCTAAATCACTTATTTGAAAATGCAGAAAAAGTCTGTACGTCAGAAGGTTTCTTGCATGTTTGGCCTCAAATATTTGATAGTGAAGGTTTCTTTGTCGCTAAAATTCATAAGAAAACCTCTGTGCCACGATTAAAGAAGTGCCCTAAACAACAACGCAACTTTCCTTTTGTTTCAGCCAATGAAAAGCAAACTAGTGCTGTCGCTGAATATTTACTCAAAACTTTCAATATAACGATACCCGAACAGTTTAACGTTATGATCCGTGACGAGGAATATTGGTTATTTCCAAAAACATTCAGTCAATTCATAGGACTAATGCGCTTTCAGCGGATAGGTTTCAAACTCGCTGACGTGCTTAAAAAAGGCTTTAAGGTCAAACATGAAGCCATCATTGCATTGAGTGATTCCATTGAGGATCAAGACAGAGTTATTGAGCTGAGTCGTCAGCAAGCGATTGAGTTTTTAATGGGCCGTGACATACCAACCAATGAGATTGTAGGTTTAGATGTGAAACCTGCAGGTGAAATGATTGTGAGCTTTCACAATAAGCCACTTGGCGTCGTAAAACACCTTGGGCATCGCCTTAAAAACAACCTTCCAAGGGAATTGGTAAAAGATAAAATTGAAACGAAATAACAAATTAATACGAAAGTTGAACCTAAGATAAGTTACTAAGTTAAGTCACTAAAATAAGTCTCTAATATAAGTCACTTAGTTTGTTAAATATTTAGCACGAAAAACTTAAGCTAGAACAGCCAACAAGCTTTAAACACCAGTTGCCGAGCATTAAATGATCGATAAATGTGCAATTTTTCAATTGACAACTATAATTTGTGCAGACGATTTAGTTTCGAGAATAAAGCCCTGTGACGCTTTATTCTCATTCATGTTTACTGAGAATAGCCTCTCAACAGTAGCGCAGGGCTCTTTTTATTAAGAGCCATTCCCCTAGACCCAGAACAATTGGATAGTTTTGGGTCTTTTTTTGGCTTTAATAAGGGGAATTAAATATTTTACAGGCTCTATCGACCTATCAGTTTGGCTGCATCAGTGAATAAATTAAAGAAGTTTTCTGAAGTGTAATGTGCCAAATCTTCATACTTTTCGCCGCGTAACTCAGCCACAAACTCAGCAACATCACGAACGTAGGCAGGTTGGTTTTCTTTACCCCGGTGCGGCACTGGCGCTAAATATGGCGAGTCTGTTTCAACCAATAGTCTGTCTTGCGGAACTTGACGAATAACGCTGCGAAGCTCCCCTGCATTTTTAAAAGTGACAATGCCCGATACTGAAATGTAAAAACCTAAATCAATCGCTGCTTTAGCCATTTCCCAGTTTTCAGTAAAACAATGTAATACCCCACCGACTTTATCTGCACCGCCGGCTTTTAGCATTGCTATGGTGTCTTCACGAGCATCACGAGTATGCACAATTAACGGTTTGTTCACTTCAACAGCTAACGCTATTTGTTGTTCAAAACATTGTTGCTGTAGGGTTTTAGTTTCTGGGGCGTAAAAATAATCAAGGCCTGTTTCGCCAATGGCTACCACTTTGCGGTCAGTAGCAAATTGTTTTATTTCATCAACATTTAAACCGTCTTGAACATCTAACGGGTGAACACCAGAAGAAAGGAACACATTATCAAACTGCGCCATTTTCTCACGCATAGATTCGAAACCTTGCTGGCGTACATTGACGCACAGCAGGTAATCTACACCACGAGATTTAGCGCCATCAATAATGGCTTGTAAGCTAGGTTGATCAGGAGCCGCTTTTAAACGGTCTAAATGGCAATGAGAGTCGATTAACATTGGAATTCTATCTAAAGCTAAAATAAGCCAGCAAGAATACCTAGCTACATTGTGCAGGTCAAATCACTTGAAGAAAGTTCACTCGAAAGTAATTTTTCTATGTGATGTTTATGACTCTCAGGATCGGTTTTAATTTTAACCCCAATACCAGCGGGTCTGCCACCAGAAGCACCTAGTGGATTAATCCAAACAACGACACCTTTAAAGTCTGTCATTTGCGACGTACCTGGTAACTTATATGATATCGACAGCTCTTGACCTAAAAAATGGCTTTCTGTAGTCGAGATAAATAAACCTGCAGGTTTAATAAATGGCATATAAGCTCTGTACAATTGGTGCAGAGTATCAAAATTTACAACAAGATCGGTCATAATCTCAGTCTATTATTTAAGATGAATAAGTTGTCTAAATTCAAGTATATAATCTTGGCATAAAGCCGGAGCATTAATACTCGCCATTGTTGCTAGTCGTTGACACATTTGTGCCACTTTCGAAGACAAACCAATAATGTTACCTATAGCTAAAGCATCTAGCTCTTTACTTTTTAACACATATTGTCTTAAGTACAAATATAAAACATTAAGCGCATCAACAATTTGATGTTCAGAAACCTTAATTAAACTACCGGTCAAATGGCCTGATTTTATACTCAACGCCCAATCCGTACGAAACTGTATTAACTGCTGATAATGATTACTGCTGAGGCTTTCGGCTAATTTCAGCGGCCCCCCAATCATACTCAAACACCAAGTGACATCATGGGGCTTTTCACCTGGATTAACAGTCGGCAACATCTGGTATGTTTGCAGCCAGTCATACACTTGTCTTCTATCTGGTGTATGAAAAGCCACTTGTTGGCAGCGACTTTTAATCGTTGCTAATAATCGAGACGGAACATCTGTCTGTAAAATGATTAAAATATTATTGCCAGGTTCTTCTAATGTTTTTAGTAACGCATTGGCTGATGCTAAATTAAACTGCTCACAATTTAAAATAATAGCAACTCGTTGACCACCTTGCTGAGCGGTAACGGTAAGCTTTTGGCATAAATCACGAATTTGATCAACTTTAATTTGAGTGCCATCGGCCTTAACCACATGACAATCAGGATGCGTGCCCGCCTTAAATAGCAAACAACTTTTACATTGGCCACAAGCACCCACAGGGGTTAACACTGTGCACATTGCCGCTTCAGCCATTTCATTCGCTAAAATTTGACCACCTAAGCCTTGGTCAATACTGACAAGTTGAGCATGAGCACTGTGGCCACTATTGCGCTCATTGATAAAGCGCTCAAATGGCGCTTGTAACCAAGGTAATTGATGTAAACCAAATGCTTGCATTATAAGCTCGCTCTAATCATCTGTATTAACATGGCTTAGCCTAACCTAGCCGTTAATTCATGAGTAATTTGCGCATGCACTTGCTCAATGGTTTTACTGGCATCTATAACGATAATTGTGTCGTCTTCTGCTGCAAAAGATAAAAATGTCGCTCTCGCACGCTCAAAAAACGCTATCTTTTGCGTTTCAATTCTATCTAATTCACCACGATTAGCTGCTCGTGTCAGCCCTATTTGCGGGTCAATATCAAGATACAATGTCAAGTCAGGTTTAAACCCTTTCAAGGTAATATCACTGATTGATTTAACCAAAGGCATTAAGCCTCTGCCACCACCTTGATAGGCTAATGAAGATAAGTTGTGACGATCGCCCAATACCCAAGTGCCTTTCGCTAAGGCTGGTTTAATCACATTGGCAATCAACTGAGCTCTAGCCGCATAAAATAATAAGCATTCGGCTTCATCACAAAGCGGGTCCGTTTCATCGGCTACCTTTACTAAATCACGCATTTTTTCAGCGAGGGGCGTACCGCCAGGTTCTCGAGTACATACTGGTGCTTGATGAATATGTTGAGTAATGATTGCTTTAACTAATTCAATAGCGCTTGATTTACCTGCGCCTTCTAATCCTTCAATAACAATAAACTTAGCTTGTTCTTGGGTCATTTTCTATTTCTCTGGTATTCGTTCACTGCGCGGTTATGTTGCGCTAATGTCTCTGAAAACACATGACTGCCATCGTTACGTGAGACAAAATATAAGTAATTTACATCTGCAGGTTGTGCTGCGGCAAAAATAGCCGCTTTACTTGGCGCAGCAATGGGAGTTGGCGGTAAGCCATTTATTCGATATGTATTAAACGCAGTATGTTCACGTAAATCGCTACGGGTAATATTACCTTGGTATCGGTCACCCATTCCGTAAATAACCGTTGGGTCTGTCTGCAAACGCATACCTAACTTCAATCGGTTGTTAAATACAGCCGCCACCCAATCACGCTCAGAAGGTTTACCGGTCTCTTTTTCAATAATCGACGCTATGGTGAGTAATTCATAAGGTGTTTTTAACTTAAGATCGGTATCTCGCTCACTCCAAGCGGCTTCTAGTGTTTTTTGCATCATTAGATAGCTACGATTTAAAATCGATTCAAGAGTGTCATTTGCTTGATATTGATAAGTCTCTGGGAAAAATTTGCCTTCTGGCAAGCCTGATTTATCACCATTTTTAAGCAACACCCGGTTAAAAACTTCTGCATCAAAAGTTAAATGAGGTAAATCCACTAACGATTCATGCCACTCTTTAATCGTCTTACCTTCAATTAAGGTGACTGAGAATGTCATTTCGTCGCCACGATTTAACTTGGTCAGCAAACTACCAACGGAGTCACCTGGGCTAATTTGATATAAACCTGTGCGAATATGAGCATATTCTGGCTTGATTTTAAGTAAGTATTTTAGCTTCCAACTGTCAGTAATGATTTGCTTAGTTTCTAAATCAGCACCCAACTTGGTGACATTCATGCCTTGAGCTATGGTCAACTCTGTTGGTTCATCAATTGCTAGCATTTGCTCTGGATAAGCAATAATCTGCTGATACCCTAAAAAACCAATGACACAGACTACTGTCGTCAGAGTCATCAAGGATGTAAGTAAAATTGTGATGGTTTTTTTCATATTATTTTAAATAAGGGCTCTAGTATAAAAGGTTAAGCTGAGTTAATACGTTATGGGTCATAGCCCACGGTTTATAATGATGGTTCGAGCTTAAATTTGAATTAATCACACCCAAATTAATACTGTTGATATTCACCATACCTAATAAACTATTAGTGATAAATACATGTTCAGCATTTTGTAAATCACTCAAGCTTATCGTTTTCGCCATGACCGCAATATTGCTCGTTAATAAGGCATCAATCACTTGTTCACGCATCACTCCTGATACACCACATTGATTCATCGCAGGCGTTGTGACTTGATTATCTTTAACAATAAATATATTCGCCATAGAAGACTCAACAACATGGTTGTCAGCATCTAACACTAACCAGTCATCAACGCTTTCAGGTAGTGTTTGTTGTTTTACCAGCACTTGCTCAAGGCGATTAAGGTGTTTCATGCCTGCAAGTAATGGCTGTTTGCCTAATAAAACTGGCGAAAGTGTTAAAGATATTCCACAAGCTTGCCAATGGGCATAAGAAGCAGGTAAATCATGCAAAGAGATCACTTCAGAAATATTTGGTGATTCAGGAGCAGTATAACCTCGCCCACCGACTCCACGGCTAAGCAGTAGTTTAATACAGCCTTGTCCTAGCGTTTGAGCATGAACGTTTAAACGCTGAGATATTGAGTCAATATCTGCAATGCTAAACCCTAATCTTTGACAGCTTTGTTGCAGCCTTAGTAAATGTTCAGGCAAAAATAATATTTGACCTTCACAGACACGCATAGTGGCGAATGCCCCATCTCCATAGGCAAGTCCCCTATCGAGAGCTTGAATCGTATTATCAGATTGTCCATTCACAAATACCGAAGACATGACTTCCTTAACTCATGGTTAAATAAACTCGTTTAATAATTTAGGCTGGCTTATTTATTCTTAACTAACTATTTAATTCAATATTCGCAGCTAATAGCTAACATTGCAAAATAGTGATTAAAGATACTGGCAAGCGTGAATAAAAAAGAATATAGACACTGATGCCAGAGTGGCCTCAGTTAAGAATTGAGGCTCCATAAGAATGGAGCCCTTTTCTAGCAAATCTGAGATCACATCCTTGTTATCTTTAGATTATCTCGCTAACAGATGTTGAATTCTTGCTTTAAGAATATCTGTAGCAATGCGGTTTTTACCACCGCGAGGAACGATAATATCAGCGTGCTGTTTTGATGGTTCGATGAACTGTAAAAACATAGGGCGAACAGTGGCTTTATACTGAGCAATCACTGATTCCATAGTACGACCACGTTCAGCTACATCACGTGTTAAACGACGTAAGAAACAAATATCCAATGGCGTATCCATAAATACGCTGGCATCCATTAATTCACGTAGTTTCGGGTCAGTTAGTAGTAAAATCCCTTCTAAAATAATGACCTTTTTAGGTTGCATATCAAGGGTTTTGCTAACACGAGTATGTTCTTTGTAGCTATAACAAGGAATGTTAACCTGTTCACCTTTCTTCAATTGCTTAAGGTGTTCAGCCAATAGCTGATGGTCTAAAGCTTTAGGGTGATCATAATTGGTTTTAACACGGTCTTCCATTGTCATATGACTTTGGTCACGGTA
This sequence comes from Shewanella olleyana, assembly GCF_023283825.1. GTDB lineage: Bacteria > Pseudomonadota > Gammaproteobacteria > Enterobacterales > Shewanellaceae > Shewanella > Shewanella olleyana. The sequence goes on from NZ_JAKILD010000010.1 coordinate 121,760, forward strand.
ATAAGCGTCTTCATTAATCACACCGATTTGGTCGGTGCCTAGGTCGCGCTTGAGCTCTTCAAAAATCGTTTGGGCAATTAAACTTTTGCCTGATGCTGAAGCACCTGCGATACCAATAATGACACATTGCTGAGAATTCATTACTTAACCTTACTCGTCGTCTGAAATACTGATTGAAACTGTGTTTTTATTTTGCTGCTTCGCAAGTTGAGCACCTACTTTACGGGCAATCTCACGATATATTGTAGCAACTTCTGAATCAGGTTGACTTGCAACCGCAGGGTTACCTTCATCCATTGATTCACGAATATTAATATTAAGCGGCAATGCACCCAATAAAGGTACATTATAACGTTCAGCAATTTTACTGCCGCCGTGAGTACCAAAAGGATGTTCTTTATGACCACATTCAGGACACAGGTGAAAACTCATGTTTTCGATAATGCCTAAGACTGGGATATCCACCTTTTCGAACATAGTGATACCTTTTTTGGCATCTTCAAGTGCGATATCTTGTGGTGTGGTAACCACGACAGTGCCGCTTACAGGAAACTTTTGTGACAAGGTTAATTGGATATCACCTGTTCCAGGTGGCAAATCAATCACTAAGTAATCCAATTCTGGCCACTGGGTTTCTGTTAATAATTGGTTTAACGCACCTGCTGCCATCGGTCCACGCCAAACTGCCGCTTCACCGTCACCTAGCATAAAACCAATTGACTGAGCAGAAATGCCATGAGCCGAAGCGGCGGTCATCATTTTGCCATCTGGTGATGTCGGTTTAAAACCTTGTAGGCCAAGCATCATTGGAATTGATGGGCCATAGATATCGGCATCTAAAATACCCACTTCAGCGCCCTCAGCTTTTAACGCTAACGCTAGGTTAACGGCTGTGGTTGATTTACCCACACCGCCTTTACCTGAAGCGACTGCAATCACTTGCTTGATATTCGGAATAGGTTCTACTGAAGCAATAGCTGAAAATACGCGAGGTTGGAAGTCAATTTCACATTCTACTTCGTCGATAGCATCTAAAACGGCGAGTTTTTTTGTCACATCCATGACGGTATCTCGGTACTGCGTCATACAAGGGTATGGATAAACCAAGCCTAATAACAAACGTTTGCCCTCAATGGCAAGTTTGTTAACACAACCCGCAGACACTAACCCTTCGGCTAAATACGGATCTTGGAATGCATCTAAAATACTCAATACTGGACCAAGAAGGTCATCACTTAATTGATAATCTGTATGCGAAGTAGACAAAAGCAGAACTCCCAGCGAAAAATTTGCCCAAGTGTACCAGAATTAGAGAAAAATGAGCGCTAATTTAGCCGTTTTTGTTGTTGTTTGATGAAATAATCACTTTGATCGGTTAGTATCTTGACCATATATTTAGTGTAATCGATTGTTGAGACAAAATGACAAATTCACAACGTAAAATCCTGGTGACAAGTGCCCTCCCATATGCCAATGGTCCTATCCATTTAGGTCATATGCTTGAGTATATTCAAACTGATATTTGGTCTCGCTACCAAAAGCTTCGTGGACATGAATGTCACTATATTTGTGCTGATGATGCCCATGGCACACCAATCATGCTCAAAGCTCAACAAATGGGTATTACTCCTGAAGAAATGATTGCACAAGTTCAAAAAGAACATGAACAAGATTTCGCTGATTTTAATATCCAGTTCGATAACTTCCACAGCACGCACAGTGATGAGAACCGGGAACTCTCGACTCAGATTTATCTAAAACTGAGAGAAGGCGGCTACATCAAAAGTAAAACTATCTCGCAGTTATTTGACCCTGAAAAAGAAATGTTCTTGCCAGATCGCTTCGTTAAAGGCACTTGCCCAAAATGTAAGAGTGAAGATCAATACGGTGATAACTGTGATAACTGCGGTGCGACATACAGCACAACTGATCTAATCAACCCATACTCTTCTGTTTCAGGCGCGACACCTGTCATGAAAGACAGTGAGCATTTCTTCTTTGACTTACCTGCATTTGAAACCATGTTAGGCGAATGGCTTTCATCAGGTTCTATGCAACCTGAAATCGCTAACAAATTAAGAGAATGGTTTGAACAAGGTTTGCAACAATGGGATATCTCTCGTGATGCACCTTACTTTGGATTCGAAATCCCTGATCAGCCAGGCAAATTCTTCTACGTTTGGTTAGATGCGCCTATCGGCTATATGGGCTCATTTAAAAACTTATGTGATCGTAGAGATGACATCAACTTTGATGATTTTTGGGCTAAAGATTCAACTGCAGAACTTTATCATTTCATTGGTAAAGATATTGTCAATTTCCACGGTTTATTCTGGCCAGCTGTACTTGATGGTGCAGGCATTCGTAAACCGACAGCAATTTTTGCCCACGGTTATGTCACAGTCAATGGCGCTAAAATGTCTAAATCAAAAGGGACGTTCATTAAAGCACGTACTTATTTAGACAACTTAGATCCTGAATACTTGCGTTACTACTACGCTGCAAAACTGAATAACCGTGTTGATGATTTAGATTTAAATCTTGAAGACTTTGCTCAACGTGTTAATTCTGATTTAGTCGGTAAATTAGTTAACCTTGCATCACGCACGGCAGGTTTTATTAGTAAGCGTTTTGATGGCAAGTTAGCAAAAATTAACGATACATCGTTAACCGAAGCCTTCCTTGCTAAACAAGAGACTATTGCAGAGCTATACGAAACTCGTGAGTTTGGTAAAGCGATGCGTGAAATCATGGCACTTGCTGATTTAGCCAACGCATACGTTGCAGAAGCTGCGCCATGGCAGTTAATTAAACAAGAAGATAAGCAAGAAGAAGCGCATCAAGTTTGTAGTAATGCACTTAACTTGTTCCGCATTCTAGTAACTTACTTAAAGCCAGTATTGCCAACACTAGCAGCTAACGTTGAAAGCTTCCTTCAAATCACGCTAACTTGGGATAATTTAGACCAAGATTTAGCAGGACATGAGATAGCTAAATTCAAAGCGTTAATGCAGCGTATTGAAATGAAGAGTATTGAAGCTATTATCGAATCTTCAACTGAAAACCTTCAAGTCACGCAAACTGAAGCGCCGAAAGAAGAAGCTGTTCAAACAGAACTTGAAAAAGAGCCTTTAGCGCCTGAAATTACGTTTGATGACTTTGCTAAAATCGATTTGCGTATCGCGCTTATTGCTAAAGCAGAACACATCGAAAAAGCCAACAAACTACTAAGGTTAGAACTTGATTTAGGCGGTGAGACTAAACAAGTATTTGCAGGTATCAAATCAGCTTATGCGCCTGAAGATTTAATCGGCAAGCATACTGTCATGGTAGCCAACCTTGCACCACGTAAAATGAAATTCGGTGAATCAGAAGGTATGGTATTGGCAGCTGGTCCTGGTGGCAAAGACATCTGGATTTTAGAGCCTCATGCAGGCGCTAAACCTGGAATGCGAGTGATGTAATTAATGTAATCACTCATTGATAATAAAAAAGCCGTCATATGACGGCTTTTTTATCTTCAATAAATCTGTATTAAGACATCAACTTACTCTTTGAATGCTCGCTTTCGTGGTCATGAGCTTGACCACACTCACCTTTGTCAGGGTCGCAAGGGGTTTCTTGCGCGAACCGTTGGCTTTTATAGGCTTCAGTGTCTGCTTCAATAGCTTCCTTCAAACGCTCTTCATATTCAATGAATAGATTAATGAAGTCACCGCCAAACTTCTCTCCATCAGAACGACCAACCCATTCGTTATACAGCACTTCTGAAGCTTCTTTTTCTACCTTCATATAAGTCTGCTTTTGCCTTTCTACTAACTCTGAAGAGAACCCCATGGCTTTCATTGACTCAGCGCCGACTTTCAATGCTGACCTAAAGGTTTCAGACTCAACATAATCCGCTCCAGCTTGACGTAATAAATGACCGTGGCCACGGTCAAAAGCACGACTAATGACTTTTAAATTAGGATATTTATGTTTGAGATGTTTTACCAATTCAACACTACTTTGTGGGTTATCAATCGCGACAACAAATGCCGAAGCCGTAGCAACTCCGGCCGTTTCAAGTAAGTCAGGTCGAGTGGCATCGCCATAATAAGCTTTAGTATTGATCTTTCGTAAATTATCTACCTGAGTAGCTTGGTGATCTAACACGACCGTTTTAACACCGTTAGATAGTAATAAACGGTTAACAATCTGACCAAAACGGCCAATTCCCGCAATAATGACAGTGCCTTGATCATCCACTTCATCTTGCTCACGGTCATTAGATGTTTGCTGGTATTTTGGTAAGATAACTTTCTCATAAAAAATGAATAAGCCCGGTGTAAGGAACATAGATAAAGCAACCACTATCGATAGTGGTTGCGCTATTTCAGGGGAAATAACCAAGTTCTGTTGGCTAAAGCTTAATAATACAAAGCCAAATTCCCCTGCTTGCGCCAAACTTAAGGTATATAACCACCTATCGCTGCCTTTGATGCGAAATATAAAGCTCAATATGAGTAAAACCAACGCTTTTAACATCATCACTGCAGCTGTAATACCTAATATCGCCCCTAAGTAATTCCACAGAATTTCAAAGTCGATCCCTGCCCCAACTGTAATAAAAAATAAACCTAGTAACAGGCCTTTAAATGGACCAATATGAGTTTCAAGCTCATGTTTAAATTCACTATTAGCGAGTACCACACCCGCTAAAAAGGTGCCGAGTGCAGGAGAAACTCCGACTAAGCTCATTAGAACAGCAATACCAATCACTAATAATAATGCTGCAGCAGTTGAAATCTCACGCACACCAGAATCGGCAATAAATCTAAAAATAGGACGACTCAAATAATGTCCACCAAAAACCACTAAACCGATTGAAAGCACTAATACAAGCGCATATAAGCCGCCATGTAAGTCAGCAACCAAAGAAAGCTCTTCGTGATGGTCAGCAGCGGCTGACACCGAGGATTGTGCAGCCTCAACTAACTCAGGAAGGGCTAAAAGAGGAATGAGCGCAAGCATAGGGATGACGGCAATATCTTGGAATAACAGCACTCCAAACGCATTATTGCCCGCTGTTGTTTTGGTTAACCCCTTTTCATTTAAGGTTTGCAGTACAATTGCTGTTGAGGAAAGAGAGAAAATTAAACCAATGGTTAACGCCACAGTCCAAGGCATATCAAACATCAATGCGATGGCCATCACAATACCAGCCGATAAGCCAACCTGCAGGCCGCCCATGCCCACTAATCGATGCCGCATAGACCAGAGCATTTTAGGTTCAAGCTCTAGACCTACTAAAAATAACATCATGACCACACCAAACTCAGCAAAATGCTGAATGGTGTTAGTTTCGCTGCCAACTAGCCCAACGATCGGTCCAATGACAACCCCAGCAATTAAATATCCAAGCACTGAGCCTAAACCCATTCTTTGTGCTATCGGAACTGCAATAACTGCAGCTGATAGGTAAATAAATGCTTGGATAAAATACTCTGTCATAATGCTATTCCTTAAGCGGTATCAGAAAGTTAAACTGGATTAACAATATCAATAAAATGATGCGTAATGCCGAATTCTTGCGCTAAATGTTGCCCTAAAGCTTGTATACCAAACTGCTCAGTCGCGTGATGACCTGCTGCAAAATAATGGATCCCTTGCTCCATGGCACAATGATAAGTTCGCTCTGATACTTCACCACTAATAAACGTATCGACACCGAGTGATGCAGCATGATCGATATAATCTTGCGCGCCGCCGGTACACCATGCAAGTGTAGAAATAGGCTGCGTTTTATCACCGATATGAAGTGGTTGCTTATTCAGTTTTTCAGTTAGCAGCTCATTCATTTGCGAAACGCTTAACGGCTTAGGCAGTTTTCCCTTCCATAGTAGGTTTTGCGGTATATCAGCACACACTTCTACATCGATTAAACCTAATTGATTGGCAAGTTCTGCATTATTACCCAAGGTTTGATGTGCATCTAAAGGTAAATGATAGCCGAATAAATTAATGTCGTGAGTCATTAAGGCTTTAATTCGATTGTATTTCATCCCTGTTATCACTTCAGGCTCATTTTTCCAAAAGAATCCGTGATGAACTAAAATAGCATCGGCATTCAGCGCTGCAGCTTGCTCAATCAAGGCTTGGCAAGCTGTAACGCCAGTTACAATAGTTTTTATCTCGTCAGTTCCCTGCACTTGTAGCCCATTGGGTGCATAATCTTTAAATTGGTTTACATTAAGGAAATCATTTAGATATTTGGATAATTGTTGGCGAGATACAGACGTTAATGACATAAAACTAACCCTAAAATTTTTGATACCAACAGTGTAACGTAGTCCAATACTTATTGAAAAACCCTTGTTAAGATTGATTGTTTGCTAGGCTATTTTTGCTTAAATTGGACTTTTGGGTGCATTAAACACTAAAATTAGGCCTAAGGGATGTTGAAAACATTAAATAAACTATTCATTACAGAAAAATAGGTCTCAAAATGTCAAACTTGACTAAAGAAGCGCTTATCGCCGAATTAAAAGCTGCTCTTGAAAAGCAAACTTCAAAAACTGTTGAAATTGAACAGAAAGGCAGTTGGTATAAAATTGATGGCGGCAAGTCTTTACGCTTTAGCGATCTTGAGCAAATGCACCTTGAAGCGACTCAAGGTCAGCCAGCAGCAGAAGCTCCTGCCGCTAAAAAAGAAGTGGCAAAAAAGCCTGCTGCTAAATCAGTAGCTAAGAAAGCAGTAGCTAAAAAGCCAGTTACTAAGAAAGCGAACACTTCAGGTGGTAAAACACCTAAAGAGTTATGGCGTGAAAAATTAGCAAATGCGGGTAAGAATACTCTACCACGCGGTTTCTAATATTCGCTAAATCTATAAAAACTAAAAAGGAGCCTCTGGCTCCTTTTTTATTATCGCATTTGTTTACTTGTTAAAGCCTTAAGCGCAAGAGCAAACTACATAGCAATATCGACTCTTACATAACCTGTAAGGTAAACCACTCGAACTTCATCACCAGCCACGAACGTCATACCTGGATCTAGGTCCTGGATCACCATGACTTGTGTTCCATCATCTAAGTTAATCATCATCTCAATTAACTGGTACTCAAGAGTGCGAGTTGAATTGCCGTATCGATTCGCAGCAGCCCCGCCTAACAAAGCCCCAAGAACCGTAGCAACATCTTGACCTGAACCGCCACCAAACTGATGGCCAATAACACCACCAATTAACGCCCCGCCAAACGTTTTCCAACCAAGGTTTCGGTCTTCGACTAATTGGGTTTCTGTGACATGTTTAATGGAAGTAACATGCCCATAGATGACTTTTTCAACAGGTACGGCTTGATTTCTATCGTAAGCAGCCATAGTAGAAGTGCTAACAAGCGACATTAATAAGGCTAAAAGCGCACTAAATGCCACCACTGAGGTGTTTGTGAGTTTCAACATAAGCAAAATTCCGCTAACGTATGCATAAGGTTTAGTAAATAATATACTTAATTGTGAACTCACTGTCTTATTTAAATCATCTTCCGCACTTCCCAGATCCGCAGCAAGCACTTGATGAACCCAATGGCTTACTCGCAGTTGGTGGCGATTTATCACCTCAACGTTTAGTTGAAGCTTATTATCAAGGCATTTTCCCATGGTTTAACGATGATGACCCAATTCTGTGGTGGTCTCCTGAGCCTAGGGCTATCTTTTTGCCAAAGCCTCAGCCGTTAAATAAAACCATGAAGAAATTTATTCGTAAGAGCCAATGGCGCTTCACCATTAACCATGCTTTCTCCCAAGTTATCAAAGCTTGCTCCGAGCCAAGGTTAACCCAAAAAGAAACATGGATTTCATCAGACATTCAAGATGCATATATTCAGCTACATTTATTGGGTAAAGCCCATTCAATTGAAGTTTGGGACGACAACCAATTGATAGGCGGTTTATATGGCATTGCAGTTGGCGGGGTATTTTGCGGCGAGTCTATGTTTCATCGTCAAACTAATGCTTCAAAAGCGGCTTTTGCGATGCTGAATCAACACCTCGTGAAACATGGTTTTAAATTGATTGATGCGCAAATAATGAATCCGCACCTTGAAACCTTAGGCGCTCAACCTTGTCCCCGTGAAGATTTTTTATCGACACTCAAACAATTACGTAATCAGGTTATCGATAGCAAGGCCTGGATAGCACAAGAGGTATATTTTGAGCTCTAGAAGTATCAGTGTTGGTATTAGCCATCCTTTTGATTGTAGTTATATCGAAGGACTAAAGGAACAACTGCTTATCATCCAAGAACCGCAATTGGATAGTGCTCTATTCGAGCAACTTTTAGGGATGGGTTTTAGACGAAACGGCAATTCTATTTATAAACCAAGATGCCCTAGTTGCTCAGCATGCCAATCTATTCGAGTTATAGTACCTGAGTTTACAATATCAAAAAGACAAAAACGTACACTTAAAAATAACCAAGACTTACATTGGAAAGTCACCAATAAAGTCACTGAAGCGCATTATGCTTTATACGAAAAATATATTATTGGCCGCCATTCGGATGGTCCCATGTATCCGCCTAGCGAAGATCAATTCAATGATTTTTTATTATGTGACTGGTTAGAGGCTACTTACATCGAAGTGTACCAGCAGGATAAGTTAATTGGTGTGGCTGTTACCGATAAGATGAATAACAGCCTCTCAGCCATATACAGTTACTTTGACCCTGATTATGCCAAGCGATCGCTAGGTGTTTATATGATATTGGTGCAATGCGAATTGGCTCAACAGTTAGGTAAACAATTTTTGTATTTAGGCTATCAAATTGATGAAAATAGAAAAATGAATTACAAACGTTTATATCGCCCATATCAAATATTAACAGCAAATGGATGGCAACATATTGAAAAAGAACCCACGCTATAGTGTTTCAATCCTTTACAGCAAGCGCTTTTTGGGGCATGATACGGCGAATTTTTTTATATTTGAAGGCATAAAGGTAACCAATTAATGGCGAAAGAAGACAACATTGAAATGCAGGGCACAATCCTTGAGACCTTGCCAAATACAATGTTCCGCGTTGAACTTGAAAATGGTCATGTTGTGATTGCACACATTTCTGGCAAGATGCGCAAAAACTACATCCGTATTTTAACGGGTGATAAAGTTACGGTTCAGTTGACTCCTTACGATTTAAGTAAAGGTCGTATCGTCTTCCGCGCACGTTAATACTGCCTCATCTATTTAAAAACCCGGCTTGATTGTCGGGTTTTTTATTGGCTAACGATTAACGTCGATACAAAAATGGCTATCTGATTTCAGATAGCCATTTTTATTGAACGATTAGCACTTAAGCGTTAACACGATTGTAAGTTATGAAACCTTTTCTTCGCATTCACAGTTAATGACAATCTCATTGTCCTTAACATCGACTTTGGCAGTACCACCCGCTTCCAATTTACCAAACAGTATTTCGTCAGCTAAAGGTCGTTTAATCAGTTCGGTGACCACACGTCCCATAGGTCGTGCACCCATATTTTTATCGTAACCTTTCTCAGCAAGTAAAGTGCGCGCTTCATCAGTAACTTCCAATGTCACACGTTTTTCGTCGAGTTGAGCTTGTAATTCAATTAAGAACTTATCAACCACTTTGGCTATAATGGTCAAATCTAAATGATTAAACCAAATAATCGAATCTAAACGGTTACGGAACTCTGGGGTAAATACCTTATTGATTTCTGACATAGCATTAAGACTATTATCTTGCTGCTTAAAGCCAATTGAGGTGCGAATAGTTTCTTGCACACCGGCATTGGTGGTCATCACTAAGGTGACATTTCTGAAATCAGCTTTACGACCATTATTGTCGGTTAGCGTACCGTGATCCATCACTTGTAGTAGCAAGTTATAAACATCTGGATGCGCTTTTTCGATTTCATCTAATAACACCACACAATGAGGATTTTTAATCACAGCGTCAGTTAATAAACCGCCCTGCTCATAACCCACATAACCCGGTGGAGAACCAATAAGACGCGAAACCGCATGACGTTCCATGTATTCAGACATATCAAAACGAATCAGCTTCATGTTTAAGCAAGAAGCCAACTGATTGGTCACTTCAGTTTTACCTACACCGGTAGGTCCTGCAAATAAGAAACTACCAACGGGCTTTTTCTCTGCACCTAAACCGCTACGAGATAGTCTAATTGCAGAGCTAAGCCCCTCAATCGCCTTATCTTGGCCAAACACCAACATTTTAAGGTTACGCTCAAGGTTTTTAAGTAAATCCTTATCAGTCGACGATACCGACTTCTCAGGAATCCGAGCAATTTTAGCAATGATGGCTTCAATTTCTGGCTGACCAATGGTCTTCTTACGCTTGCTTTGCGGCAACATCACCATACGAGCGCCAGCTTCATCAATAACGTCAATGGCTTTATCAGGTAAATGACGGTCGTTGATGTGTTTAGCAGACAAACTCGCCGCTGAACTAATCGCAGCTTGGGTGTAACGCACCCCATGATGTTCTTCGTATTTGGATTTAAGTCCTAAAAGAATTTTGGTGGTCTCAGCAACTGAAGGCTCATTGATGTCAATCTTTTGAAAACGTCTAGCAAGAGCTCGGTCTTTTTCAAAAATACTTTGATATTCTTGGAAGGTCGTTGAGCCCATACAGCGAAGTGAGCCATTAGACAGTAATGGTTTTAACAGGTTAGATGCATCCATGACGCCACCAGATGCAGCACCAGCGCCAATAATGGTGTGGATTTCATCAATGAACAATATCGCATGCTCATTCTTACCTAATTCTTTAAGCAGCCCCTTGAAACGTTTTTCAAAGTCACCGCGATACTTAGTACCAGCAAGTAATGAGCCCAGGTCTAATGAGTAAACGGTTGCATCTTTAATGACATCAGGTACCTGATCATTAACGATACGATACGCAAGTCCTTCCGCAATGGCAGTTTTACCCACGCCCGCTTCACCCACTAATAATGGGTTGTTCTTGCGGCGACGACATAAGGTTTGAATCGCTCGCTCAACTTCATCGTCACGGCCAATCAATGGATCAATCACACCATCTTTAGACATTTGATTTAAGTCAGTAGCAAATTGCGATAAAAGGCTTTTGTCTTCAGCTGACTCGCCGCCTTCTTCTGATGCTTCAGGATTATTAATTTCCGCGTCGTCGTCATCTTTTGGTAAGCCGTGAGAAATATAGTTCACCACATCTAAACGGGTGATTTCACAACGGCGAAGTAAGTAGACAGCTTGGGATTCTTGTTCGCTAAAAATAGCCACCAGCACATTGGCGCCAGTCACTTCGTTACGCCCAGAAGATTGCACATGAAAAACGGCACGTTGGAGTACACGTTGAAACCCTAATGTGGGTTGGGTTTCACGTTCTTCTGTGCTTTCGGCGATTAATGGGGTTGTTTGTTGAATGAAGTTAGATACTTCCTCGTGGAGACGAGTAATATCCGCGCCACAGGCCAATAATGCTTCTTTGGCCGATGGATTATTGATTAATGCTAATAATAAATGTTCTACCGTCATATATTCATGACGTGAATCTCTAGCTTGTTGAAACGCTAGGTTCAAGGTGACTTCGAGATCTTTGTTTAGCATAAGCACCCCCTAAAAATACTCATAAACTGCAGAGTTACCGTTAGATAATCAACAAATTCATTATGCTGTTTCTAATGAACACAATAATGGATGTTGATTTTCTTTGGCAAATTGATTTACTTGTAACACTTTCGTTTCAGCAATGCCAAACGAATAAACACCACATATTCCCTTACCTTGGTGATGGATAGCCAACATAATATCGGTGGCTTGTTGTTCATCCTTATTAAAAAAGCGTTGTAACACTTCTATCACGAAATCCATCGGAGTGTAATCATCGTTATTTAATACGACTTTGTACATTGAAGGTGGTTGTAGCTCCGATTCAACACGTTCTTCTGTGTGCTCTACGCTGCCTAATCTACCCATGAGTTAATACTAGCCTCTAGTTTGGTACAAGACCAATTGATATTATTAAATTAATTAAATGTTGTCATATTGTTAATTTTTACTTGACATCTTTTCGTACAAATTTCATTCTGTTTGGAGGCGGCAAAAGAGACCGCTGATAAAAATAAGTTTTACTATCTTACTGGTAAGTAGACAACAGAAGGAAGTGGAAGTATGGCAAGCGGAACTGTTAAATGGTTCAACAACGCCAAAGGATTCGGGTTTATTTGCCCAGATCAGGGTGGCGAAGATGTATTTGCGCATTATTCAACAATCGAAATGGAAGGCTACAGAACGCTAAAAGCGGGCCAACCAGTGGATTTCGAAACTGAGCAGGGCCCTAAAGGGATGCATGCTTCAGCCATTTCACCAACTAAATAGTCGGTGAAACTATAAAACAAAAAGGCAGAGATTTTAATCTCTGCCTTTTTTATTTATCAAAAATATTGTAATTAGTAATTCGTTTGCTCAAAAAACGCACAGCACGTCCACATTATTGACAAATTTACTTACACAAATCCGCATAGTTTCATAGTAAAAATATTTTATTTTCAGCAAAAACAAAAAAACAGAGACAATTGTCTCTGTTTTTATAATGGGATTTTACTTTTTCTAGAGCGTTATGCAGTAATGAACGAGTTCAATAATGCACTTGGGCGCATAGCCGCTTCAGCTTTTGCAGCATCTAAACGGAAATAACCGCCTAAATCAACTGCTGGGCCTTGTGAATCATTAAGCTCAGCAACGATTGCAGCTTCATTGGTGGTTAATGCTTCAGCTAATGATGCAAATTCAGCAGCAAGTTCTTTATCTGTAGTTTGTACTGATAATGCCTGAGCCCAGTACATTGCTAAGTAAAAATGGCTACCACGATTATCAAGTTCACCGACACGACGTGAAGGAGACTTGTTGCTATCTAAGAACTGTCCAATAGCCGTATCAAGCGTATCCGCTAATACTTGTGCTTTCGGGTTATTCTCAGTTTGGCTTAAATGCTCTAAAGAAGCCGCTAACGCTAAAAACTCACCTAATGAATCCCAACGTAAGTGCCCCTCTTTCTCAACCTGTTGAACATGCTTTGGCGCACTACCACCTGCGCCCGTTTCAAATAATCCACCGCCATTCATTAACGGAACAATTGAAAGCATTTTCGCACTTGTGCCTAGTTCAAGAATTGGGAACAAATCAGTTAAGTAATCACGTAATACGTTACCTGTAACTGAAATTGTATCCAGCCCTTCATGAACGCGGGCAAGTGTTGCACGAGTTGCTTCAACTGGCGCTAGGATTTGTAAATCAAGACCTGTTGTATCGTGATCTTTTAAGTACAATTCAACTTTTTTGATTAGTTGTGCATCGTGGGCACGATTGCTATCTAACCAGAAAATTGCAGGCGTGTTGCTTAAACGAGAGCGTTTGACAGCTAGTTTAACCCAGTCACGAATTGGTGCATCTTTAACTTGGCACATTCTGAAAATGTCACCCACTTCGACGTTGTGGCTCATCAGTACGTCACCCGCACTATTGATTACCTTAACAACACCCGCTGATGCAATTTCAAATGTTTTATCATGGCTACCGTATTCTTCCGCTTTTTGAGCCATTAAACCAACGTTTGGCACACTGCCCATAGTTGTTGGATTAAATGCGCCATTGGCTTTACAGAAAGAAATCGTTTCTTGGTAAACACCGGCGTAACAACGATCTGGGATCATTGCTTTGGTGTCTTTTAGTTGACCGTCTGGTCCCCACATTTTACCTGAAGAACGAATTGCAGCAGGCATAGACGCATCAATAATGATGTCGCTAGGTACATGCAAGTTGGTGATACCTTTATCAGAATCAACCATCGCAAGTGCAGGACGCTTGGCGTAAACAGCTGCGATATCCGCTTCAACTTCAGCGCGTTGTGCTTCTGGTAAAGATGCAATTTTAGCGTATACGTCGCCAAAACCATTGTTAACATCAACACCTAGCTCATCAAATAGTGCTTGATGCTTAGTAAAGACGTCTTTGAAGAATACTTTTACTGCATGACCAAATAGGATTGGGTCAGACACTTTCATCATGGTCGCTTTTAAGTGAAGAGATAATAAAACATCTTCAGATTTAGCTGCTTCAATCTCACGCTCATAGAATGCTTGTAATGCTTTATTGCTCATTACAGCAGTATCAATAATTTCACCAGCAAGCAAAGGTAGACCTTGCTTTAGGGAAACTTCTTGGCCATCAGCTTGAGTCAGTACGATATTAACAGTGTCAGCATCAGATATTGTTACTGACTGCTCACTACCGTAGAAGTCACCTTCTGACATATGCGCAACATGAGACTGTGAATCACTTGCCCATTTACCCATTGAATGTGGGTTTTTCTTAGCATAGTTTTTAACCGATGTCGGTGCGCGGCGATCTGAGTTACCTTCACGTAATACAGGGTTTACTGCACTACCTTTAATTTTGTCATAACGGCTTTGAACTTCACGCTCAGCATCTGTTGCAGGCTCATCCGGGTAATTCGGAATGTCATAACCTTTAGCTTGAAGCTCTGCAATACAGGCTTTTAATTGAGGGATTGAAGCACTGATATTAGGTAACTTAATAATATTGGCTTCAGGAGTCCCAGCCATCACACCTAATTCAGTTAATGCATCAGAGATTTTCTGTTCAGCAGTTAACTTTTCAGGGAAATTTGCAATGACACGGCCTGATAAAGATATATCTCGGGTCTCAACTTTTACACCAGCGGCATTGGTAAATGTGCGGATGATAGGGAGTAATGAAAGCGTTGCTAATGCTGGCGCTTCATCAGTTTCAGTATAAATGATCGTTGGAGAGTTATCTTTCATGCTTTTTCCTACATTATTGAAATAAAAAGTTTTTATAAATTATTATTGTAATAAGTAACTACCTAAAATAGCTTCAATCTTGTTGTCGAAGTCTATTTATTTGCGGCACACATCCATATGAAAATAGAAAAATAAACTGTGGCTGTGGTAACAAAAGTGGGCACAGATCACATTTTTTAGGCCAACATCATAGATCATTATCTCGCAGATTCAAATTCCACTAAGGCCCAATGCCAAGTAAACTATGCAAAATAATTCAATTTCGCCCATAAAAAGGCTTATGTATGCCAGCAAATGACAAAGCAAAACGATTTAGTACTAAACCGGCATTTGCCAGAACAACTAAAAAGCCAGCCAACAATAACAGAAAAATGGCAAAGCGCCCTGTAAAAAAAGCGGTAGAAAATCCAATAATAGTGTTATTTAACAAACCGTTTGATGTGCTATGTCAATTTACTGATGAGTCAGGAAGGCAAACCTTAAAAGATTTTATTCCGGTAAAAGGTGTTTATGCTGCAGGCAGACTGGATAGAGATAGCGAAGGATTATTGTTACTCACTAATGACGGTAAGCTGCAAGCTCAAATTACCCAGCCCAAAAAGAAAACATTTAAAACCTACTGGGCTCAAGTCGAAGGGGTTCCGAGTGAACAAGCGATAAAAGATTTATGCCAAGGTGTTGAATTAAAAGATGGAATGACTCTACCAGCTAAAGTTACCATTATGGATGAACCCAAAATATGGGACAGAACGCCACCAGTACGCGAACGAAAATCAATTCCAACAACTTGGTTAGAGATTCAAATTTGTGAAGGTCGCAATAGACAAGTTAGAAGAATGACAGCCCATATTGGCCACCCTACTTTAAGATTAATTCGCTATAAAATAGGTCAATGGAGTTTAGATGATATTAAAAATGGCCAGTACAAGACGATTGCTCAATAATTTTCATATTAAATAAACTGACTAATGAAGTGGCCCCAAAGTGCTTCAGCGTGTTTGGGATTAGTGTTCACAACTAAAATAGGATAATTCAATGACTCAGCAACGCTACAAACCCAATACCACTGTGGCTTGTGTGATCCATTGCCAACAGAAGTTTTTATTAGTCGAAGAAATCATTGAAGGTGAAGTTCGTTTCAATCAACCTGCCGGTCATATTGAGGCTCTAGAATCAATTCCACAGGCTTGTAAACGAGAAGTTAATGAAGAGACTGGGTTAGATATTGAATTAGCAGGCTTGATTGGTATCTATCAATTCAGTGCAGATGAGCAATTGGCTTTTGTACGGTTTACCTTCGCAGCAGAGTCTGAAAACTTGATAGATTGCCAGCCTTTAGATGAAGCGATTAAGGCTTGCCACTGGTTTACTTTAGATGAAATAAAGTCTCGTAAACATCAACTTAGAAGCCCTTTGGTGATTAAATGCATCGAGGACTATTTACATAAAGCTCACAGCCCATTATCACTGATTAATAGTGACCTGCAGATGATAGCCGACAACAACAATGCGTGATAGAATATGCGCCGCACATTTTTGAGATTTTCGTGATGTTTTTCATCGATTTTAAAGGTCTATTTTAAAGGTCGAGTTTTACATTTATTTATGGCGGCAAATACCTAGCGACTTGAAAAGCGCTATCGTCGACCACATGATCATCTCTTGTATCCGTAAATTCACTGGTTTTTAGGTTTTATGACATCAATCAATCCCAATTCAAATGGTAAAAAAGTCATCGTAGGCATGTCCGGCGGTGTAGATTCTTCAGTTTCAGCTTATTTGCTTATGCAGCAAGGCTATCAGGTTGAAGGATTATTTATGAAGAACTGGGAAGAAGATGATACGGATGAATATTGTCTTGCAGCTGAAGATTTAAAAGACGCACAAGCAGTCTGTGACAAACTCGGCATCAAATTGCACACGGTTAACTTCGCATCAGAGTACTGGGACAATGTGTTTGAGCATTTCCTTGAAGAATACAAAGCGGGTCGTACACCGAACCCTGACATCATGTGCAACAAAGAAATCAAATTCAAAGCATTTTTAGAATTCGCTGATGAAATTCTAGATGCTGACTACATTGCTATGGGCCATTACGTTCGTCGCCGCGACAACGAAGATGGCACCACTCAAATGCTACGTGGTATTGATGGCAATAAAGATCAAAGCTATTTTCTTTATACGTTAAGTGACAAACAAGTTGCTAAAAGCTTATTCCCAGTTGGCGACTTAGAAAAATTCCAAGTTCGCGATATCGCTAAAGAAATGGGTCTTATCACCCACGACAAGAAAGACAGCACAGGTATTTGCTTTATTGGTGAACGTAAGTTTACTGATTTCTTAGGCACATACTTACCTGCGCAACCTGGTGATATTGAAACAGCTGAAGGTGAAGTGATTGGTACTCACCAAGGTTTGATGTACCACACTCTTGGACAACGTAAAGGTTTAGGGATTGGCGGCTTAAAAAATAGCAATGACAACCCTTGGTATGTGGTTGAGAAAGATTTATTACGTAATGTTCTTATTGTTGCTCAAGGCGGTAATCACCCTCGCCTGATGTCACACGGCATGCTTGTGAGCCAATTACACTGGGTTGACCGCAAAGGCCCTATTTCGCCAGCAACCATTACCGTTAAAACTCGCTACCGCCAGCAAGATGTCAAATGTACTGTCACAACAGAAGGCGAAGACAACATTAAAGTGATATTTGATGAGCCAGTTGCAGCGGTAACGCCAGGTCAATCAGCAGTTTTCTATGATGGTGAAGTCTGTTTGGGCGGCGGCATTATCGATACGTTAATTAGAGGATAGAGCGTGAGCCAAGTATTATTTGAACGCACAATGGCGTTTGCAGGTATTTTACAAGCTATTGCTCAAGTTCAACACCTCGCCCGTCATGGTGAGTCAGACGAGACAGCCATGGCGGCAAGTTTGAACACCATCATGGTGACAGATCCAGAATCAATTTCTGATATCTATCAAGATAAACAAGCGCTCAATAAAGGCTACCAGCTAATTGAAAATCAATTAGGCGACGGTAATAGCAAAGACGTTGAAACAACACGTTATTTGGTTGGCATGCTCGCACTAGAACGTAAACTAGCACGTTCTGCCAACGGCCTAGGCATGCTAGCTGAGCGTATTAACCAAGTTCACCGACAATTGCATCATTTTGCCATTACTGATGAGCAAATCGTTGCGAGCTTAGCAAGCATCTATAGCGATGTGATCAGTGAGCTTGGCCCTAAACTACAAATTTCTGGTAATCCAGCTTGCTTGCAACAACCGCAAGTACAACAAAAAATCCGTGCTTTACTTCTATCAGCTATGCGCAGTGCTGTTTTATGGCGTCAATTAGGTGGCAAACGTCGTCATCTGGTTTTTGCCCGTAAAGCCATTGTGGATACTGCTATTAGCAGCCGTAAAAATAATTAATCGTATCACCCTACAACAAAAGTTCATCAAGGAGCTTCAAATGGATCTTTCTGCACTGACTGCTATCTCTCCGATAGACGGTCGTTATGGTAGCAAAACCACCTCTTTACGAGGTATTTTCAGCGAATTCGGTTTAACTAAATACCGTGTTCAAGTTGAAATTAACTGGTTAAAACTACTTTCAAGCTGCCCAGAGATTGAAGAAGTTCCGCCATTCAGTGAAGAAGCATTAATCTTACTGGATAGCATCAAGGATAACTTCAGCGAAGAAGACGCATTACGCGTTAAAACAATTGAAAGAACCACCAACCACGACGTTAAAGCGGTTGAGTATTTCATTAAAGAACAAATTGCCGATAACGCTGAATTAGTTGCGATCGACGAATTTGTTCACTTTGCTTGTACTTCAGAAGACATTAACAACTTATCTCACGCACTAATGCTTAAAGAAGCGCGTGAATTAGTGTTAGCACCACAGTGCTTAGAAATTGTTGATGCTATTAAAAAGTTAGCTGCTGATAACAAATCAGTACCGCTAATGTCTCGTACTCACGGTCAACCTGCTTCACCGACTACCTTGGGTAAAGAGATGGCAAACGTTGCAGTTCGTTTAGAACGTCAACTAAACCAAATCAACGCTGTTGAAATCATGGGTAAAATCAATGGTGCAGTAGGTAACTACAACGCACACATCTCTGCTTACCCAGAAGTTAACTGGCATGAGTTGTCACAACGCTTTGTGACAAGTCTTGGCATTAACTGGAACCCTTATACAACTCAAATTGAGCCGCATGATTACATTGCTGAACTTTTTGATGCTGTAGCACGTTTTAACACCATCCTAATCGATTTCGATCGTGATATTTGGGGTTACATCGCAATGGGTCACTTCAAGCAGCGTACTATTGCTGGCGAAATTGGTTCTTCTACCATGCCGCATAAAGTAAACCCTATCGATTTTGAAAACTCTGAAGGTAACTTGGGCATTGCGAATGCACTTATGCAGCATTTGGCCGCTAAATTACCGGTTTCAAGATGGCAGCGTGATTTAACGGATTCAACCGTTTTACGTAACCTAGGTGTTGGTATGGCTCACTCATTGATTGCTTATCAAGCGACAATGAAAGGCATCAGCAAACTAGAAGTTAACGAAGCGAACCTTTTAGCTGAATTAGACAAAAACTGGGAAGTATTGGCTGAGCCAGTACAAACCGTTATGCGTCGTTACGGTATCGAAAAGCCATATGAGAAGTTAAAAGAACTGACCCGTGGTAAGCGTATTGATGGTGAGCAACTTGCTTTATTCATCGATGGTTTAGCGCTTCCGGATAGTGTTAAAGCTGAACTTAAAACAATGACACCAGCTAACTACATTGGCCGTGCTGAAGCGTTTGTTGACGAATTAAAGTAATTCAACAATCACTTTAGAGCAGTAACTTACATACTTGCTCACTGAATAAGGAATGGCGACACCTCGTATGAGCTGTCGCCTTTTTTAATACTATGTATACATTAAATTTTGATACCGTAAAATTCACCCGTGAATATTGGCAAAAGAAACCAATAGTCATTAAAAATGCCTTTAATGAATTTGAAGATCCGATTTCCGCCGATGAGCTTGCGGGTTTAGCAATGGAAGAAGATATTTCTTCACGTATTGTGCAAACACAATCTCAGGGTTGGAATGTGGTTCAAGGACCATTCGAAGATTTTGATGAATACGGTGAAGATGGCTGGCAACTGTTAGTTCAAGCCGTTAACCATTGGTACCCTGATTCTCAGCCATTAGTTGAAGCATTTCGCTTCTTACCAGACTGGCGTTTTGACGATTTGATGGTGTCATTTGCAACGCCTAAAGGTGGTGTTGGGCCTCATATTGATAATTATGATGTGTTTATCATTCAAGGCGAAGGCGAGCGTCGCTGGCAAGTAGGTGATATTGGCAATCACCAACAACGAGGCGGCGATAAAAGCAGCCCATTAGTCGATGATTTTGAACCCATTATTGATGTGGTATTAACTAAGGGCGATGTGCTGTATATCCCGCCGGGTTACCCACATTGCGGCGAAACGTTAACACTTGCGTTAAGTTATTCAATTGGTTTTAGAGCGCCTAGTCAGCAAGAGCTATTAACAGAAATGGCTGACTCACTGATTGATAACAACCTCGGTAAGCAACGTTTCACATCCACTGAAGAAGTGGCCAATAAAGGTTTAGTTAGCCAACAACAGCAACAAGGCATGATGGAGTTGCTATCACAATTAGCACAAGATCCTGCTCAATACCAAACAGTATTAGGCAAACTTCTCAGCCAAAATCGCTTCGAATTAGACCTTAATCCCTTTGAACAAGCCATTTCAGAAACTGATATTATTGAAGCCATTGAAGATGGCGCGAATATTCAGCGTATTGGTGGTTTGAAAGTACTGAAACTAGAAGCAGACAATCAGGCACAATTGTATGTTAATGGTGAGGTTGTCAGTGTCGAAGGTATCGATGCTGAAATTGTTGCAATGATTGCTAATGAACATTTTATTGAACAAGCGATTTTATCAACTTGGCGTCAACAACCTGCTCTAATGACATTGTTAACTCAGTTTATCAATCAAGGGTGGTATTATTTTTCTGAGTAAGTCTTCATTGAAGTGACCCTAAACAAAAGGTATTAATATAAAGGGACTAATATAAAGAAACTAATATAAATAAAGGCAATTATATTAAGTATTAAGGCACTAAGGTTATCTCTTCTTAACTTTAGTGCCTTTTTGTCACTGTGAACAAAACCATTTCATTCATTAAAAATTAATAGAGTTTAGGCTCACCTGCTGGACGCGTTTTTAAAAATTTCAAAAACCACATGTATTGCTCAGGATATGCGTTAATAACTTGCTCAACCATTTTGTTAAGTGCAATGGCTTCGTTATCTTTTCCCTGCATATCTTCAGGTGCTACCGCTTCCATAATCGTCAACTTAAACTGGCGAGCCTGTTTATCATATCCAATCTTTACCGGTAAAACCCTCGCCTTTCCAGCTTGAGCCAAACGGCCAACCACTGGCAAAGTGGCTTTAACCGTCCCAAGCAATGGCGCGAACACACTTTGCTCAGGGCCTAAATCTTCATCTGGTAAGTAAAAAAAACTGTTATCTTGTCGTAATTCACTGATTAGAGCGCGTATACCGGCCTCTCGCATGTAAACACGGCCGTTTTGACTACTACGTAATCGATTACTAAACCAGTTAAACAGACCATTCCTGTGAGCTTTAGCCATGGTAACCATTGGCAGTTCGATATTAAGTCTGATCCCAGCATAATCAATCGGCCACACATGAGGCATAATGAATATCATCGGCTGCCCTGCTTGTCTTACAGCTTCGACATGCTCAAACCCGTCGATGGAAACGCGGCGTTTAATATGTTCGTTAGATCGCAATAACAACTCGGCTTGCGACATTAATGTTAGAACAAACATGTCGACATTGTCTTTAATCAAGGCATCAATGTCAGCTTCCGACTTATCTGGGAAACAAGTACGCATATTAATTCGTGCGATATTAATTGGTTTTTTAGCAATCGACATAACAAGCTTGGCAAGCAGCCGCGAGATGGGGTCGCGCAGCCAAGCTGGCATAATACCAAATGAAAATAAAATCAGAATGACAAACCAAGTGCCCCAATATCTAGGGTGTAACAAAGAAAGAGTAAATCGACGATCGAAATGTTTTGCTTGTCTAGCCAAAAGAAACCTCAAAATTACATCAGCGTAGTGAAATGAATAGCGGTGCCAAAGAGATATAATAACAATTTTCTGCTACTCACAGCACGATATTTTTAACCCGCCCTGTAGAATGGGCATGGATTAATTAACCTTAGAAAACAAAAAAGCCACTCAATTGAGTGGCTTTTTAAATAAAGCGAAACTATTTCTTAGCCGAGTTTGATTCTTCGACTCGAGTTTTCAACTTTTGTCCTGGACGGAACGTCACAACACGGCGAGCTGAAATTGGAATATCTTCACCAGTTTTTGGGTTCCTTCCCGGTCTTTGATTCTTGTCGCGCAGATCAAAGTTTCCAAAGCCAGATAACTTGACCTGCTCACCACTTTCAAGTGCTTCTCTAATTTCTTCAAAGAAAGACTCAACCATCTCTTTGGCAACACGTTTGTTAATGCCTAGCGTTTCAAAAAGATGTTCTGCCATTTCGGCTTTGGTAAGTGCCATACTTTTAGTCCCTCAACGATGCGTTGAACTCGGTCTTAAGTGCAGATACAACTGAATCAACAGTTTCAGTTATGTCCTTTTCTTCAAGCGTACGAGTAATGTCTTGTAATGTAAGTGCTATTGCTAGGCTCTTTTTGCCTGCTTCAACACCTTTACCTCGGTATACGTCGAACAAGTTTAAGCCAACCAACTGATTTTCGCCAACTTTTCTTATCAAATTCATAACATTAGTTGCAGAAACTTCTTCTTCGACAACAACAGCAATATCACGTCGATTTGCAGGAAACTTAGATACAGTCTGGGCTAGCGGCAAACTGGCATGCAGTAAAGCGTCCAGTTCTAACTCAAAAATAATTGTTTTACCATTCAGTCCAAAAGGCTTTTCCAAACTAGGATGGACAGCACCAATGATACCAATGACCTGATTATTTCTTAATATTTCAGCACATTGCCCCGGATGAAGAGCTGAATGTGTTGCACTTCTAAAAGTAAATTCAGAAGTCGAAACTGTCAAGCCGATAATTGATTCTAAATCGCCTTTTAAATCAAAGAAGTCGACAGTTTTTGAATCCATTGACCAATGTTCATCATTTTGAACACCAGAAATCACCGCACCAATCATCGCTTCTTGTCTAACACCAGAATCTGCTTTTGCATCAGGTACAAAGCGTAAACCAGTCTCAAATAAACGTACACGACCTTGCTGACGGCTTTGGTTATAACCTACCGACGTCAATAATCCAGTGAACATAGAAAGGCGCATAGCTGACATTTCTACCGAAATTGGATTTGGTAAAATCATTGCTGGCGCATCTGGGTGAATAAGATTTTGTTGCTTAGGATCAACAAAGCTATAAGTGACAGCTTCTTGAAAACCACGAGCAACTAGCACATTACGTACTTTACGTAACGAAATATCAGCTTCTTTATGATCAGACATGGTTAACGAAGCAACAGGAGCGATATTTGGGATATTGTTGTATCCGTATATACGTGCTACTTCTTCAATCAAATCTTCTTCAATCGCCATATCGAAACGGTAAGTTGCAGTCACAACGTCCCATGTTTCTGCATTGGCAGTTACAGCAAAACCTAAACGTTCAAGGATTTCAGTCACATCAGTATCAGGAATATGATGACCTAAAATCTTATCTAGTTTACTACGACGAAGCGTTAAGTTAACTGGCTTAGGTAAATTAGCTTCAGTTACAGCTTCTTCTACAGGGCCTGCTTCGCCGCCACAAATATCTAATACAAGGCGAGTAGCGCGATCCATTACCTTGTGTTGTAATTCAGGGTCAACACCACGCTCAAAACGGTGTGAAGCGTCTGTATGTAGGCCTAAACGACGTGATTTACCCATAATCGCAAGAGGAGCAAAGAACGCACACTCTAACAAAATATCTTGAGTCTTCTCAGTCACACCTGTTTTTTCGCCGCCAAACACACCCGCAAGCGCAATAGAACCACTGTCATCAGCGATAACTAAAGTGTCATCAGGCACAGTAACTTCGTTACCGTCTAATAAGGTTAGCTTTTCAACGCCATCGCTCAAACGAACTTGAATAGCACCGGTTAAGGTGGCTAAGTCAAATGCATGCATAGGCTGACCGTATTCAATTAATACGTAGTTCGTGATATCAACGATTGGGTCAATTGAACGAATACCGCTACGACGTAGTTTTTCTTGCATCCATAATGGCGTTGGCGCAGCAAGGTTAACGTTTTTAACTACTCGGCCTAAGTAACGAGGACAAGCTTGTGCATCGATAACATTAATCGCAACTTTATCGTCGATGGTTGCTGTCACGGCATCCCAAGTTGGCTCAGTCACCGCTTCGCGGTTTAACACACCAACTTCACGAGCAAGACCTGCCATACCAAGACAATCCGCGCGGTTTGCAGTTAAATCAACATCGATAACTGCATCATTTAGGTCTAGATATTCACGAACATCTTTGCCAATTGGTGCGTCAGTAGGTAATTCGATGATGCCATCGCTTTCGATGTCGATACCTAGCTCACCGTATGAACACAACATACCGAATGATGGTTGACCACGTAGTTTGGCTTTCTTAATTTTAAAGTCACCAGGAAGGACTGCGCCAACCATAGCAACTGCAACTTTAAGGCCTAAACGACAATTTGGCGCACCACAAACAATATCGATGAGCTCATCAGCGCCAACATTGATTTTAGTAACACGTAATTTGTCTGCATCTGGGTGCTGGCCACATTCAACCACTTCACCCACAATCACACCGCTAAATTCACCCGCTACTGCGTCTACGCCGTCTACTTCAAGACCAGCCATAGTAATTTGGTGAGATAACTCGTCACGGCTTACTGAAGGATTAACCCACTCGCGAAGCCAAGATTCACTGAATTTCATCTTTATATTGCTCCGTTATTTGAATTGCTTAAGAAAACGTAAATCGTTTTCGAAGAAGGCACGTAAGTCATTCACGCCATAACGCAGCATTGTTAGACGCTCAACACCCATACCAAAAGCAAAACCAGAGTATTTTTCAGGGTCGATACCGACACTGCGAAGTACATTAGGGTGCACCATGCCGCAACCTAATACTTCTAACCACTTACCGTTTTTGCCCATTACATCAACTTCGGCAGAAGGTTCTGTAAACGGGAAGTAAGATGGACGGAAACGGACTTCTAAATCTTCTTCGAAGAAGTTACGTAAAAAGTCATGCAAAATGCCTTTTAACTCAGCAAAGTTAACTTTCTCATCAACTAATAACCCTTCCACTTGGTGGAACATAGGTGTATGAGTTTGATCATAATCATTACGGTAAACACGGCCAGGAGAAATAATGCGTAAAGGCGGTTTTTCGTGTTCCATAGTACGAATTTGAACACCTGAAGTTTGCGTACGAAGCATCACTTTAGGGTTAAAATAGAAAGTGTCATGATCAGCACGAGCCGGATGATGCTCTGAAATGTTTAATGCATCAAAGTTATGAAAATCATCTTCAATTTCAGGGCCGTTCTTAACAGAAAAGCCTAATTCACCAAAGAAAGTTTCAATACGTTCGATAGTACGCGTCACTGGATGTAAACCACCCAATTCAATTGTACGACCAGGTAAGGTCACATCGATTTGTTCAGCGATAAGTTGTGCTTCTAATTCAGCAGACTTTAAGCCTTCAATACGCTCAGAAAGTTCTTTCTGAACCGCTTGTTTAGCTTTGTTGACTGCTTGTCCGAAAGCAGGTTTTTCTGCTGGACTTAAGCTACCCATCAATTTCATCATGTCAGTGATCTTACCTTTCTTACCAAGGTAGTCGACACGGATATCATCCAATGTCTTTAGATCACTGGCCTTAGCGATTACTTCTAAGGCTTGTTCTACGATCTCAGTTAACTGCTGCATTATATCTTCCACTGCATTCTTGCATATCAAATGCGTTTGGGCGTCTAGATTCAGACGACATATTAGTTTAGGTGTTAATGTTAGATTACACCTAAAGCTTGGGGTTAAAACAAAAGATGGGATTTTACGTGACCTAGGCTAATTTTACTAGCATTTATTGCAATTAAAGCCAGTAAACTCCTGCATTATCATGAGTTAGCTTCATTTTGTTAAAACATTAAAATATTCAAACGATATTCAACACCCATCATCAGTGATTAAGCGGAAATGGCTCAGTTTGAAAGTAAGTCAGAACTTGTATCAGAACTGATACAAATCAATCTAAAGTTTATCGATTTATATCCGATACAGGCTTAAAGCAAGAATAAAATATGAGGCAAAAATGAAAGAAGTAAAATTTAGGTGGGTTGATCAGTATTTGATTAAGTTATCCATTAAAGCAAAGTTTACCATCCTAGCAATTGTTCCTATTACACTGATTTTATTACTTACATTTTCGTTAACATCAAGTTTTAAAACTACCTTAGCCAAAGCTGAGGTAGAAGAAGCTGTCTCGCTAAATAACACCTACAACCATGCGGTTGAAGTCGCATTTAATCTGTTAGAAGAGGATAAAAAGCAAGCCTTTCTTTCAGATTTAGATGGCTCAAGTCGAGTTGTCAATATCAACTCGCTTAGTCGACAAGAACAACAAATTGCTCGCCAAGGTGGTGGCTCCATCGAGTCAAACTCAGGCTATACTGTACTCAGTTCAGTTAATGCTCACGACATTGTTATAACAACTAAAATCCCACACCAATTGATTGATGACAAAACCAGCAGTGATAACAATAACGCTTATTTGCTGATGGTTATTATCATTCTGATTATCTTATTATTTTCTTATTACATTTCTACTTTTATCGGTGGCGCACTTTATACCACTGTAATGGCCCTTCGTAGAGCAACCAGCGGTGACTTGACCAGTCGTTTAAATTTCTTCGAAGTGCCTGACGAGTTCAGTTTACTTGCCATTAGTGTTGATGAATTAGTAGATAGGCAGCACAAACTTGTCTTGCAAATGACTCAAGCAACTGAACAAATCAGGCATGTTGTGCAAGGCTTTAGAGCCACTGCTGAAGATGGACAAACCGTCGCAGTGAATCAACGTCAGCATTTAGACTCACTAGCTACCGCAATGGAAGAAATGACAGCAGCTGTGAAAGAAGTTGCTCGCAACGCGGAACAATCATCATCAGAAACTCAAGAAGCTAACAATCAAGTGACAGCAGGCTCTAATGATATTGAAACCACTGTTCAAGCAATTGATTTACTCTCAACTGAAATTGCTGGCGCATCTGATGCAGTCAATGAACTCAATGATAATGCCAGTAAAATTGATGCTGTGGTAACGACCATTAATGCTATTTCTGAACAAACTAACTTATTAGCACTCAACGCGGCTATTGAGGCTGCGCGCGCTGGTGAACAAGGCCGTGGTTTCGCTGTTGTGGCAGACGAAGTTAGAACCCTTGCTGGACGCACTCAATCAGCAACCGTTGAGATTAAAACCATGATTGAAGCATTACAATCAGGCACTCAAAATCTTACCCAAGTCATGTCACGTACAGTTGATCAAGCTGAGGAAGGCAAGAAACATGTACTGCAAACCGGCGAAGATTTAGCTAGCATTGCCCATCACAGTGGCAAAGTGTTTGAAATGAGTGTGTTAATTGCCACATCGGCAGAAGAACAGTCAGCAGTGGCTAACGAAATCGCTTCTAATTTAATGGAAATTAGAAATCAATCTCACAATGTTGAAGAAGCGGCTAATCTATCTGTGTCGGGTTGTAATGAGCTCAATAGCACTGCTGAAGAACTTGATAAGTTAATGATTGGATTAAAAATATAGTCAAATACTAATTTGAGTTTCACGTTAATTCTGATCTTAAAATCTAGTATTAAAAAAGCTAAAAGTTAATACTAAAAAGCTCGTCACTGATGTGACGAGCATTTTTAATTCATAGCAAAAGTACAACTAATAACGCAATTATTAACGATTCTTTTCAAGTCGCGCCAATAAACTAGAGGTATCCCAACGATTACCCTTCATCGCTTGCACTTCTGAGTAGAATTGATCGACTAACGCGGTGACAGGCAAATGGCTACCGTTACGTCTGCCCTCTTCTAAAGCGATACCTAAATCTTTACGCATCCAATCTATCGCAAAACCAAAGTCATACTCGCCTTGCCACATAGTTTGATAACGATTCTCCATTTGCCAGCTTTGTGCAGCCCCTTTGCTGATCACTTCAACGACTTTTAAGCCATCAAGTCCTGCACTTTTAGCAAAATGTAGTCCTTCAGCTAAACCTTGCACAACACCTGCAATGCAAATTTGATTAACCATTTTAGTTAACTGACCAGCGCCAACATCACCTAATAACTCTGCGCAGCGACTGTATGATTCAATAACAGGTTTTACTTGATTAAATACACTCTCTTTACCGCCCATCATCACAGTCAACACGCCATTTTCAGCACCAGCTTGGCCACCAGATACTGGCGCATCCATAAACTCAATGTCTTTATCAGCAAGTATTGCAGCAACTTCACGGGCAACATCAGCTGATGCCGTAGTATGGTCAACTAAAACCGCACCCGATTTAATTCCGTGGATAACACCGTTATCACCAAGAATGACTTGTCGTAAATCATCATCATTGCCGACACAGGTAAACACAATATCTTGTCCTTGTGCGGCTAACGCAGGTGTTAACGCGAACTCTCCTTGGTAATCTTTTGCCCATTGTTCTGCTTTTGCAGTGGTGCGATTGAAAACAGTAACTTGATGACCTTGTTTTACAAGATGTCCCGCCATAGGGTATCCCATCACGCCAAGTCCGATAAATGCTACCTTCGCCATAATTTCCTTCTTATTATTTTAAGGCCTGTTGAGCTTTGCTAAAAATGCTTGAAAATTAGCAGGCCTTCATTAAATGCGATTTAACTCTCAAAAATTAGCACTCTGAAAATTTACGCCCTAAAAATACGTTAGCTACAAATTAAAGTGCTGGTTTAACATGGGCTTCCATTTCAGCGCCAATACGCTTACGCATGTCCATTAATCTCAATGCAGAATCTCTTAAACGAACATCATCTTCATTTTGAGGGATCCATTCAGGTACTGAAGTAGGCTTGCCATCGTCATCCACTGCAACCATGATCACAATACAATGGGTTGTTAAATGACGCTCTGGTTCTTTAGGATCGCCAGCTTTTACATCAATGCCTAAATGCATTGACGAAGTACCGGTATAAATGACTTTGGCACTCACTTCGACAATATTACCCACATGGATAGGCTTAACAAAACGAATACCGCCAGCGTAAACCGTAATACAATATTTGCCGCTCCATCCTGCTGCACCAGCATATGCCGCTAAATCGATCCACTTCATTACCGCGCCGCCATGGACCTTACCGCCAAAATTAACATCTGCAGGTTCAGCCAAAAAACGTAACGTAATCTCTCTATCTACACCGGCCATAATGCCTCCTAAATGACTTATATCGCCTCAGTTTACGGTATTTTTAAACTTAAAACGTTAAAAACATCAGCTTTGTAATAAATTAGTCATAACATTAGCGAATATCTATTTATATTAGAATATATCGCAGTATCGACAATTTACTATTGAGCAATAATTAAAATTAAACACTAGAATACGTCAATATTTAAACATAAAAAAAGCAGTAACCTAAGTTACTGCTTAAGCATTGTGAAACGCATGTAAATGCTGATTTCAACTTTTAAGACGCATTGCTAGAGCAATGACTATGCATCGCCTTTCTTAAATAAAAGCGAGCCATTTGTGCCACCAAAGCCAAATGAATTACACAAAGCGTAATCGAACGTATGTTCTTTTGCTTTATGAGCTACAAAATCTAAATCGCAACCTTCATCAGGATTATCTAAGTTGATAGTAGGAGGTACAATTTGATCACGTAAAGCCAATATCGTCACAATCGCTTCGACTGAGCCTGCTGCGCCTAACAAATGACCAGTCATCGATTTTGTTGAACTCACTAATAAATCATAAGCATGAGCGCCAAATACAGATTTAACCGCCGCAGCTTCTGCTTTATCACCTGCTGGCGTAGATGTGCCATGAGCATTAATATAGCCCACTTTTTCATTGGCAATTTGAGCATCATTAATGGCATTCACCATTGCTGCTGCAGCGCCTGCGCCATCAGCTGGAGGCGATGTCATATGGAATGCATCACCACTCATACCAAAGCCAACCAATTCAGCATAAATCTTGGCGCCACGTGCTTTAGCATGCTCGTATTCTTCCATGACCATCACCCCTGCACCGTCACCAATAACAAAACCATCGCGGTCTTTATCCCATGGGCGACTTGCAGCAACAGGGTCGTCATTGCGAGTTGATAAGGCTTTAGCCGAACCAAAACCTGCAACAGCTAGAGGGCAAGTCACATCTTCTGCGCCGCCAGCAACCATCACATCTGCATCACCATAAGCGATTGTACGTGCTGCAAAACCAATATTATGTACGCCAGTAGTACACGCGGTAGTAACGGCAAAGTTAGGCCCCGTCATACCGTATTTAATGGATAAATGACCAGAAATCATATTAATAATGGTACTAGGAACAAAAAACGGAGACACTTTGCGAGGGCCACCTTTTATTAAAGCCGAATGATTTTGCTCAATCAAAGGCATACCACCCATGCCTGCACCAATCGCGGTGCCAACACGTGAAGGATTTTCATGTTCCATATCCAAGCCTGAATCATTCATAGCTTGAATACCAGCTGCCATGCCGTATTGGATAAATAAATCCATCTTACGAGCATCTTTGCGAGATAAGTACTGCTCGACGTCAAAATCTTTAACAGAGCCACTGAAACGTGTACCGAATTCAGTTGCATCAAATTTAGTAATGGGTGCGATACCACTTTTACCAGCTAATAAAGACTGCCAAGAAGAATCAACATCGTTACCCACTGGAGTAACTAGTCCTAGGCCTGTAATCACAACACGACGTTTAGACACAGCATTCACCTTTGAAATAGATAGGCATAAGCCAAAAATAAAGAATAGGGTTAATCCATCACCAATGGCTAGTTGCATTGGGCAGATAAGGTTCGAACTGAAGGATTAACGCTTTGGAAATTAAGTCTAGTCGAAAAGTATCGACTTCAGAAACAAAAACAGGCGGCATAAATGCCACCTGTTTTTGTGAATCTGGGATTACTGATTTTTTGAAACGTAATCGATCGCTGCTTGAACAGTAGTGATCTTTTCAGCTTCTTCATCAGGGATTTCGGTATCAAACTCTTCTTCTAGAGCCATAACCAATTCAACAGTGTCCAGAGAATCTGCACCTAAATCGTCTACGAATGATGCAGCTGATTTAACGTCTTCTTCTTTAACGCCAAGTTGCTCAATGATGATTTTCTTTACACGTTCTTCGATGTTGCTCATTAGTTTTCTTTCCTATTCAAATTACACACTTGCGTAAGATTGCGAGTAGTTTATTCGATCCAGCTGACAATGCAAGCTTAGTTTTCGTGGTCTAACCACGAAAATTATCATACTTTGATATCAAACCAGATTCAATAAAAGTCGTTGCCTTTGGAGGCGATTAAACCATGTACATTCCGCCATTTACATGCAGGGTCTCACCTGTTATGTATGCTGCAGAATCAGATGCTAAGAATAAAACAGCGTTAGCAATCTCTTGTGCTTGCCCTAAACGCTCCATTGGCACTTGTGACATGATAGCTTGCTGTTGTTCTTCATTTAGCTCATCTGTCATGTCAGTTTGAATGAAACCTGGTGCAATAGCATTCACTGTTATTTGACGAGATGCAACCTCTCTTGCAAGAGATTTTGTAAATCCGATCAAACCAGCTTTAGCAGCTGAGTAATTCACTTGGCCTGCATTGCCCATGGTTCCTACAACTGAACCAATATTGATGATACGACCATTACGTTTTTTCATCATAGAGCGCATAACAGGTTTTGATAATCTAAATAGCGACGTTAGGTTGGTATCAAGAATATCTTGCCACTCATCGTCTTTCATACGCATTAATAAATTATCACGCGTGATACCTGCACTGTTAACTAGAATATCAACATCACCGGCTTTTTCTTTGATCTGAGCGAATAATTGCGCAACTGATTCTTTATCAGTCACGTTTAACACTAAACCATGACCTTTATCGCCGAGGTAGTCTTGAATAGCTGCAGCGCCTTTCTCACTCGTTGCAGTACCAATAACCACTGCGCCGGCTTCTACTAAGGTTTCAGTAATTGCGCGACCAATACCGCGACTTGCACCAGTAACTAATGCTACTTTACCGGTTAAATTAAAGCTAATGCTCATGACAATTCCTTATTGGATTAAAGCAGATAAAGACGCAGCGTTGTTTACCGCCTGCCCCTTTAATGATTTATTAATTCTTTTTGTTAAACCCGTCAATACTTTACCTGGGCCCATTTCTACTAAATCTGTAATATCTTTGGTTGCCATTAATTCAACAGTTTCACTCCAGCGTACTGGGCAATAAAGTTGACGAACTAATGCGTCTTTAATGTCGCTTGCTGCAGTTGGCATAGCAACATCGACATTATTAATCACATTGATTTTTGGCTCATTAAAAGTCAGAGCATCTAATGCTAACGCTAATTTATCAGCAGCAGGTTTCATTAATGCACAGTGAGATGGCACACTAACTGGCAATGCTACAGCCATTTTAGCGCCAGCAGCTTTACACGCTGCTGCAGCATTTTCGGTGGCTTCTTTTTCACCTGCAATGACAACTTGACCAGGACTATTAAAGTTAACAGGGCTGACAATAGCGCCATTTGCAGACTCTTCACATGCTTTAGCAATGGCATCATTGTCTAAACCAATAATAGCAAACATCGCGCCAGTACCTGCAGGTACTGCTTGTTGCATAAGTTGACCACGTAATTCAACTAATTTAACCGCATCAGCAAATTCAATAACTCCTGCACACACTAATGCTGAATATTCACCTAAACTGTGCCCAGCCAATAAAGCTGGCTGCGATGCTCCACTTGCTTGATAAGCGCGGAAAATAGCAACACTTGCTGTTAATAATGCAGGTTGCGTTTTATCAGTTTCATTTAGCTTTTCTGCTGGTCCATCCTGGGTTAATGCCCATAGGTCATAACCCAACACTGCGCTTGCTTCAGCAAACGTTTCAGTCACTATCGGAAAGTCTGTAGCTAAGTCAGCTAACATGCCAACGGCTTGCGAGCCTTGTCCAGGAAAAACAAAAGCCATATTTTCCATTATATTAATTACCTTTATTCGTTCATAAAAAATGAAATTTTCGTCAGTTATAAATACGCTAAACTTTGAGAACAGTTAGTTAAAGATGACTCTGTTCAAAAACTAAAAATATACTACTGACGTTTTTACAATAAATCTAGAATCTTACCCGTGCACTAAAACTAAAAACGCACAAGTGCGCTGCCCCAAGCAAAACCGCCGCCAAATGCTTCTAATAAAATCAGTTGACCACGTTGAATGCGACCATCTCTTACCGCTTCATCTAATGCAATAGGCACAGATGCAGCTGAAGTATTACCATGCTTAGCAA
Organism: Shewanella olleyana; assembly: GCF_023283825.1. Taxonomy (GTDB): domain Bacteria; phylum Pseudomonadota; class Gammaproteobacteria; order Enterobacterales; family Shewanellaceae; genus Shewanella; species Shewanella olleyana. The sequence continues at coordinate 155,302 of NZ_JAKILD010000010.1, forward strand.
GGGTTAACACCACTTTGTCTAAACTCATATCAAGCTTCTTAGCAGTCGCTTTAATGATTCTAAAGTTCGCTTGATGTGGAACTAACCAATCAATTTCTGACTTATCGATATGATTAATGCGCAGGGTTTCAGTCACCACATGAGAAAGCTGGGTAACGGCAAACTTAAATACATCATTACCTTTCATCGTCATAAAGCTAACAGCTTCAGATGACTCAGCAGCACGAGGAGGAAATGAACACTTTAATAAATCGCCTTGGCGACCATCAGCATAAATGTGGGTAGAAATAATACCTGGCTGCTCGCTTGCGCCAATAACAGCGGCACCTGCGCCATCACCAAATAAAATCACTGTTGTACGGTCATCAGGGTCACACAGGCGCGAAAGCACATCAGCGCCAATAACTAAGACTTTTTTGGCTGCCCCAGTTTTGACAAACTGATCAGCAACTGACAAAGCGTAAACAAAGCCCGAACAGGCCGCCGCAATATCAAAAGCTGGAATAGTATGAATGCCGAGTAGTTTTTGAATTTCACAAGCTGCAGCAGGGAAAGCATTACTGGCACTAGTAGTACCACAGACAATCATGTCTAGGTCACCGGCTTCAATACCTGCCATTTCTAATGCTTTTAACGCTGCTTGATAACCCATTGTGGTAACGGTTTCGTCTTCTGCAGCAATGCGACGTTCAGAAATACCTGTACGCTCCACAATCCATTGATCTGAAGTTTCGACCATTTTTTCTAGATCGTGGTTACTACGAACTTGCACCGGTAGATAACTACCAGTTCCGAGAATTTTTGTTTGCATATAATGAGATCAGCTATTGATGTCTAAAAGAATCGTCTCCAGACGATCTTTAATCATTTCCGGAAGACGACGTTTTGCTTCTGTTGCAGCTAAATTGATTGCTTGTAAGTAAGCCGCTTCATCAGCGTTTCCATGACTCTTTACTACTATTCCGCGCAATCCTATCAGACTTGCGCCATTGTAGTGGTCGGGGTTCATCTTACTGAGCACTGATTGTATACGTGGAGCGAGGAGTTTAGACAACATCCGAATGAACAAACCTTGCGTCAGACCACGTTTTAATTGGTGCACTAACAGCTTAGCAATGCCTTCAGATGTTTTTAAAGTGATGTTGCCAACAAAGCCATCGCAGACAATTACATCGACTGTTCCAGTGAATATTTCATCACCTTCAACAAACCCTGTGTAATTGACTTGTTCAGTATCCATTAGATACTGCGCAGCTTGTTGGACTTGATCGTTGCCCTTAACGTCTTCAATACCGACGTTCAATAATGCAACTTTAGGTCTAGCGCGTTTATGGACAGCTTCACATAAAACTGAGCCCATGACAGCAAACTGAAATAAGGTTTCAGAGTCACAGGAAACGTTAGCGCCTAGATCTAATAAATAAACAGGTTTACCTGTAATAGCAGGTAACCTACTCACCAAAGCGGGCCTATCAACGCCAGGAAGCGTTTTAAGCAAAATCTTAGCTAATGCCATTAGCGCACCCGTATTACCGGCACTAACACACGCTTGCGCTTTACCATCTTTAACTAATTCTAACGCCAAACGCATTGAACTTTGTTTGCGAGAACGAATAGCTTGGATAGGTCTATCACACATGGTGATAACTTCAGTGGTATGAATAATTTGAATGCGTGCACGAATGGCACTGTCAATATCAACTAGAAAAGGATCTATTTCAGCTTGATTGCCGACTAGAATAATGGATAGTTGAGAATTGAATTTCAGTGCCTGCAAGGCTGCAGGCACTGTGACGAGGGGGCCATTATCGCCCCCCATCACATCTAACGCGAGCGTCAGATCCGTCATAAGATTAGCAACAAATTACTTGTTGATAACCTTTTTACCGCGGTAGAAACCATCAGCAGTCACGTTGTGACGTAGATGTAATTCACCGCTAGTAGCGTCTACAGATAATTGAGCAGTGCTCAATGCATCGTGTGAACGGCGCATGCCGCGCTTTGAACGTGATTTTTTATTCTGTTGTACAGCCATTTGACTTGTCTCCTAGATTACTTGCTCTTCAGTTTTTCTAACACTGCAAACGGATTTGGACGCTCCTCTTGAGAGGGCTCGATTTCGCCTACAGCTATGTCACTTGTTCCTAAGTTGCAATCAGCATTCTGATGCATAGGAATAATTGGCATAGCGATTATCAATTCATCTTCGACCAATTGATGCAGACGAACTTCACCAATTTCATTGCACTCAATCGGCTCATACGCATCCGGGAGCTCATCGATTTCTTCTTGTGTCTTACAAAGACCAAAGGAGAAGTCGACCGTAACCTCTGTGGTATATGGTGTCATACAACGTTGACATAGCAGAGTGAGCTCCGTCACAGCCTTCCCGCGAAGGTAGACTATCCCCTGAATATCGACGCCACATTCTAACGACACTGTCACATCGGAACAATCGCCAGCACTTAATTCGTTTAATCGCTTATTCTGTTTGCCTGGCACAACACCTTCATAACGAAGACCGCTGGCAGCAGTTCGAATAGGATCAATTGATACTGGTATCTTTACTGTTTGCATAAGGCGCGCATATTATAGTTTGAAAACGCTAGAGTCAAAGGAAATTTATCCAAATTGTGGTTAATTGCTTAACCAAACAAAATGAACAATTTGCTAAAACGCCAACATTAAAATTGATCGAAGCGAAATATTACCTGTGACAGCCTGCGATCACAAGCGCGATCCGACTAAATTTACTGCATTTGAACCCAATTTTGACTTATTATAGTCGTAAATATCTAAATACATGAAAGACGTAACATGAATAGTAAAATCATCTTGGCTTCTACCTCTGTTTATCGCAAACAAATTCTAGAAAAATTACAACTTCCCTTCGATTGTTTATCACCCGATATCGACGAAACGCCGTTAGCAGATGAAACCGCATCAGCATTAGTATTGCGACTAGCTGAACAAAAAGCCCGCGCCGGCGTAGCGTTATATAATAACCAAGCTGCAGAGAACTCTACTACTAATATTAATACTACTAATACTAATACTACTAATACTACTAATACTAAAGAACGGTCAGCTGTGGTTATTGGTTCTGATCAAGTCGCTGTTATTGATGGAAACATCATTGGCAAGCCACACACAACTGAAAAAGCAATTAAGCAATTGCAGCAAGCCTCAGGAAAAGCCATTACCTTTTATACTGGTCTGAGTGTCGTCCATAACCAAACCATGCAAGCATTTAGTCTAGTTGAACCCTTTACCGTTCATTTTAGACATTTAACCTTGGCTGAAATTAGCCACTACGTTGAATTAGAACAGCCTTTATATTGTGCTGGCAGTTTTAAAGCAGAAGGATTGGGGATTGCGTTATTTGAAAAACTTGAAGGAGACGATCCCAATACGTTAATTGGGTTACCATTAATAAAGTTAATAAAATTACTTAAGCAGCATCAAATTAATGTTCTTTAAATTGCGGGTTATACTAACGCAAAGAAATAGCAGGGCTCTTAAACTTATTGTCCCGTCCTGAAATAGGTTGACGGTTTATATTAGACCAGTAGCGTTTGCTGCTGGTCTTTTTTATGCACTTGATTTGGCGTTTTCATTCCTAAGCTCAAGTGTGGCCTCAATTCATTGTATATAAAAATCGACTCTTCAACGAGCTGCTTTAATTCATTTAGAGTACTGCACGCAGATAACAAAAACTCCTGTTTTAAAATCCCATTTATACGTTCTGCCAGTGCATTTTGATAACAATCATAGCCATCTGTCATTGAGGCTCGGATGTCACCTTTTTGCAATGCTGCTTGATATACTGCAGAGCAGTACTGCAATCCTCGGTCAGAATGATGTATCGCGCAATGTCGATATTGCCGATTGTTTATTGTCATGTCTAACGCTTTGACGACGTCGGTTGCTTTCATCTCA
>NZ_JAKILD010000011.1 GCF_023283825.1 Shewanella olleyana
GAATAATCACCCCATACTCTGCAAGTAGTCCTCTTATTTCATTTGTGTTTGCCGTTCTATCTCGTTCGCATTTCTTGCGCATGACATGTATTGCCTGAATGTCTTGTTGAGTTTGCGTTTTGGTTCGGATGAAGCGCATTTCTGGCCGAACAACGGCTTCTGCAATAGCTAAGGCATCGTTGTAGTCATTTTTGTTACCTCGAACATATGCTTTTACAAACTGAGGGGCGATTTGTTTCACTTCATGTCCCAGTTTTTTAATTTCTCTTGCCCAGTAATGCGCACTTGCACACGATTCCATACCCACTAAACATTTAGGTAATTGAGCAAAAAAAGCCAGTATGTCCTTCCTGTGCAACATTTTTTTCTTAACAATTTTTCCTGCTTGATTACACCCAACAAAATGACTGACATTTTTTGCTAAATCCAATCCAACTGTAGTAATGTTCATATTGGTCTCCTCGCTCTGTTAACTTAACGTTTCAACCTAAGTTTGGCACATTGTGATGCCGATAAGAGGAGGAGACCATTCCATCGTTGAACTTTGCTGGTTGGATTTTGTTCGAGTTAAAAACGTTTTTAACCGAACCCTTTGGGTAGTGTTTGTTGGCCACTTTTACTGCGTTTTCTTCTTTTTGTGTAGAATAACTACACCATAAAGCCTCTGTCTTGTACAAATGGCCAACAATTCACTACAAAAAGAACCTTGAAAGATCAACAGCCCCTCTGTAAGCTGATAATTATGAGAGTAAAACCGATTGAATCATATATGAAACAAGCAGTTTGCTTGTTACCGTTTGGAGTTAATATGAAAAAGCTTTTTGTAGCCGCCGCAGTGTTAGCATTGAGTGCTTGTAGTTCATTAAAAACCAGCAGTGATTACGATCCAGCTGTTTCATTTGAACAGTACAAGAGTTTTGCTTGGGTAGAAAAGAAAAATGAAGATAGTACTTACCACTTAGATGGTTTGATGGATCAACGTGTTAGAGAAGCTGTTAATTCGCAACTCACCCAAAAAGGTTTATCAAAAGTAGACGTTGAGCAAGCAGATTTACTGGTTAACTACTTAACTAAAGTCGACAAAAAAATTAACGTCGATACGTTCAATACAAGCTATGGTTACTACCCATACTATGGTCGCCGTGGCTGGGGTGGAGTAGGTATGAATACACAAACAACCGTACGTGAATACGAAGTAGGTACACTAATTGTTGATTTGGTGGATAAAGCGTCAGGTAACTTAGTATGGCGAGGTAGTGTAGCAGATACTATTCGTGACCAAAGCACTCCAGAAGAGCGAGTGGAAATCATTAATAATGCAATTGGTGAAGTCATGATGAACTTCCCACCAAAGCCGGAAGTTGAGTAATTCTAATTGATTTGTGATGTCAATTTACACCGTTTACATTACTTAAACGTGAAAAACTGTGACAACAAGATTAAAACCACCTTACTTTTAAGGTGGTTTTTTGTTTTTATAATTAACAATATTAATAAAACAAAGGACTTTTATGGTTCTTTAGTCAACTTTTTAATATTGGTTTGTACCAAAATTCATCAAATAGCGGCATAAACTCTAAAAGAGATTTCTTTACAAAATTAGCTTTGCTAAAATTTAAATATTGGTGACAAAGGAAGCCACCGTAGGATAATAAAAGAGTAATTAACGATGAAATCATGGTATTTGTTATATTGTAAGCCGCGTAGTGAATTACGAGCTCAACAAAATTTAGCAATGCAACAGATAGACAGTTATTTACCTATTATTCAAGAAGAGAAGACCTCTCAAGGAAAGACTAAATTAGTCGATGTCCCCCTTTTCCCTTGTTACCTTTTTATCTATTTTGACCCGGCAGAAGTGAGTGTTAGTCGCATTCATTCAACTCGTGGTGCTTCTCGCATTATTGGTTGTAAAGAGGCGATGACTCCCATTGATGAGCGGATCATTCAGCAGATAAAGCAGCGTGTGATGCAACATAAACCTGAAATAGATAAAGGTTTACAACCAGGTGATAAGGTGAAATTTACAGAAGGGCCTTTCGTAGATATTGAAGCTATTTTTGAAGAGAAAAATGCCGAAAAGCGTTGTTTTGTTTTGTTTGATATTATGGGGCAGCAAAAGAGAATGTCAGTAAAAATTCAAGATATTGAGCTTTGCTAATTGAAGAATTAAACGTTCTTGAAGGAAATAGTCATATGTTTTTGTGAGACATCCCCCATACTGCTTATTGTATTTATATTAAGCAAATTAAATATGTTTCTATTAAACAATGACTTAGATTTTAAACTCTGAATATAAAAACTTACAATAGATACAGTTGGAGGGGTTTTTGAGCGATTTTAATATTTTGAGCATTTTTGGACATTCGAATAAGCTTTATTCGACGTATAATAGTATTTTGCAAGGCTATTATGCCTGTTCTGTGAGTTGGGGCGTTTTGTTTTGCTGAGGAACAGTATTTTTAAATCCCAACCCGAAAGGGCATGAAAGTAGTGTTTCAATTAAGTTATATTAACCTACACATGTTACCGAATGATTACAATTTAAATTATGGAGATTAAATAATGGATTATTTGCTCCCGTTGTTAATTAGTTTTGTTTTGTCATTAATTACCATCGTTCTTTCAAGACCGATCGCGATTAAAGCTGGTTTAGTTGACCTACCAAACGAAAGTAGAAAATTACATGACGGAGAAATCCCACTTGTTGGCGGGATTGGCATATATATATCGATTCTAACGGCATCGATGTTGTTTTTTGAGCACAGTCAAGTTTTAAATGTCTATCTAGTTGCTGCAGCAATGGTACTGTTTGTCGGTAGCTTGGATGACCGTTATGATTTGAGTGTAAAAATTCGCTTAGTTGCGCAAGTTATAATTGCTTCTTTGATGATTTTTGGAACCGAGCAGCATTTTACATCGCTAGGTAGTATTACTGGGTTTACTAATGTTGAGTTAGGCTTTTTAGGAGCTTCATTTACGATAGTCGCAATAATTGGCGGTATTAATGCAGTTAATATGATGGATGGTATCGATGGTTTAGCTGGTTCTGTAAGTTTAATTGCATTCACAAGTATAGCCTTTCTACTTCATCGGGCTGAAAGTGAGTGGGTTCTTTTACCAATATTATTTATACCAGCTCTAATTGCATATTTGATTTTTAATTTAAGTTCACATACCTCTCTCACTAAAGTATTCATGGGTGATGCAGGCAATATGTTTATTGGCCTTACCTTAGTCTGGTTGATGGTGATAGGTACTAATGATCTTGAGCAAGCCTTCAGACCTGTAACAGCATTGTATTTATTTGCTATACCGCTAATGGATATGGCAGCCATTATGTATAGAAGATTTAAGAAAGGGCAGTCGCCATTTAAGGCTGATCGCGAACATTTACACCATATTTTTGAACGGGCAGGTTTCTCTAGAGAGCAAACATTGGTTTTGATAAGCTCTATTAGTGCTGGGTTTGCAATCATAGGTTGTTGGGCTGAAGTCAACAATGTTCCTGAATGGATTATGTTCTTAGGTTTCATTTCAGTATTTGTTGTATATAACTTTGCTCTACAAAATGTATGGAGTATCCTTAAATTCTTCAGAAAGTCATAATTGACCATTATTGGGCTTTTATAAACTCTCTTAAATTAGATATTACTAGTTGATTATATAAGAAAAAATATGAAAGTTTTAACTGTAACGTTTTTGCTCGCTATTTTACTCAGTGCCTGTTCATCTTCACCACCGAGAGTAGAAGCATCAAGAAGTATGATTAAATATGACCAAGTTTTAGAGTCGGCTCAGTTGGTACCTGAACCACTTTGGGTGCATCTTGAACAAAAAAATGTAAATGACGTCACTCCATATAATGATGTAGAAATTACGTTTAGAGAGTCATATTTTTCTGCTCTAGGATTACAGTGTAGAAAGATATATATTTCAAAAGTACCGAGTAAAAATACAAACAGATTTGAAAGAGTAAGTTGCAAATCTAATAGTGGTAAAAGCTGGTATTTAATCTCAAATGTTATCGATAATAATAATAAAATTGAGCTAGGTAATTGAAGATATGAATGCCCTTTTGTTTTATAAACGTTCGTTTTTTATTCTTTTAATGTTGTTTGCAACAAACATATTTGCAGCGGATTCGACTCTAGAAAATCAGTTTCCAACAGCAGAAACAGCAAATACTTTTGAATCTCTTCAATCTCAATCAGACGCAACTAATCAAAATAGTTTAGGCAGTTATCAACAAAGCTCAAGGCAAGGGGTGTTGTTACCTGGTGAGAGTGATGTGTCTTCATTATTACCTGTAAGTGAGAATGGATTACCTCCTCCTTTTGGCTCTAATATTTTTGCTGGTGGATTCGAGACAGAAAGGTTAGATGGTCTTAATGAAGATTATTTAATTGCACCAGGAGACAAAGTTTCTATTAAGCTTTGGGGAGCGGTTTCAATCTCTGAAGTGCTAACTGTTGATTCTCAGGGAAATATATTTATCACTAATATTGGACCTGTAGCGGTTCAAGATGTTAAAGCGAGTAATCTTAATCAAGTAGTTACTCAAAGGATTCGTGCAACCTATAAAGATTCAGTTCAAATCTACGTTAACTTATTAACCTCCACTCCTGTAAGTGTATTTATCACTGGCAATATTGTTAGGCCTGGTCAATATGCTGGTTTGGCATCAGATAGTTTACTTTATTTTTTAAAGCGAGCTGGCGGTATTGATCCTGACCGTGGTAGCTATAGGGATGTCCAAGTTCTTAGAAATAACAAGATAATTCATACCATTGATTTATATGATTTTATGGTTAGGGGCTTTTTACCTACATTTAACTTTAAAGATAGGGACGTTATTTTAGTCTCTAAACAAAGAGCATCAGTTGTTGTTGCTGGGAGTGTTAGGTACCCATTCCGCTTTGAGCTTAAGGATAAAACAGCTATTGGTAGTGAAGTAATCAATTATGCTAGACCATTAGCGAAAGTGAGCCATGTTGGAGTGATGGGAGACAGGGCTACAGGTCCATTTTCTAGGTATATGACTTTTTCAGAGTTTGAAAATTTTGATTTAAGTGATGGAGACAAATTGTTCTTTAATGATGACCTTAGAGCACAGGTCATTGATATACAAGTGTCAGGTAGTTATCTCGGTCCTTCTTACTTTGCTGTGAGAAAAAATACGAGATTACATGATTTGCTCGCAAATATCCCAATAGAGCAAAATCAAACGAACTTTGGCAATGTATATATTCAAAGACAAAGTGTTGCATTGAAGCAAAAACAAATGATTGATGACTCTTTAAACCGATTAGAGAGAAGTATTTTTACTGCACCAGCTTCATCTGATGGTGAGGCAAGGATACGTGCAGAAGAAGCAAGAATGGTATTAGAGTTTACTAAAAGAGCAAGGCTCGTTCAGCCTCTCGGTAAAGTGATTGTTTCTGATTCAGGTAAAGTCGCAAATGTATTATTAGAAACTGGTGATGTTGTTTTTATCCCGCCTAAAACGGACTTAATACACATAGGTGGTGAGGTCATAATGCCACAAGCGGTTGTTTATAATGATGAAGCCTTGGTTACTGATTATATTGCTTGGGCTGGCGGCTTTTCAGAAAGAGCCAACTATGAACAAATTATGGTTATTCGCCAAAATGGCATGATTGAAATGAATGCCACTGATAATTTGAAAGCAGGAGATCAAATACTTGTCTTGCCGAAAGTAGACGCGAAAATAATGCAGTCTGTTAAAGATGTGACACAAATTATTTACCAAATCGCGGTTGCTGCAAATGCTATTAATTAGAGTGACTCTGTATTTTTCGCTCAAAAAGTTGAGTGGTTAATCCATGGCATTTGTTAAAAATCGGTCAGTTGTTCAAGTATGGTTAGACGTTATTTTTGCTATTTTTTTAAGAGAGATTAAAAGTAAATTTAGCGATAAACTCGGAATAAGTTGGGCTGTAGCCCAACCTGTTTCGTTTATTTTTGTGTTGTCATATATACGAGGCTCTATTGAGGGCGGAGAGACACACTCTATGCCTACGTTTGTATTTATGGTTTACGGCATGGTTTGTATTCAATTGTTTTTAACCACTCTGACTTCAACAGCTGGAAGTATAAAAAAGAACAAGCAACTATTTTCTTTCAGACAAGTGCAACCTATAGCTTCGATTATCGCTGTGGGTTTATTTGAGTTAATTAACAAGATTGCTGTTATCAGTGTGCTGGCAATGATTATGTACCTTTTGCAAATCGAAATTAGTATCTATGATCCACTTCGAATATTGCTTTATCTGGTTTTAATATGGTTTATTGCTTTAAGTACAGGAATGCTATTTGCCTTGGCTAGAGCCTTTATTCCTGAGGTTGATAAAGTAAGAACAATGCTACAAAGGCCTTTGTTTTTTATTTCAGGTGTTTTTTTCAGCCTACAAGACCTTCCAGAAAGTCTATGGAAGTTTCTGCAGTGGAACCCAATATTACATGCTATTGAGCTGTCAAGGTTAGCTGCTTATCCTGCATATGGAGCAGTAGGCGTTAGTGAACTGTATTTATTTCTTTTTACAATTGGAATTAGCTTTTTTTCATTGTGTTGTTACACCTTGAGCTGGAAGCAAGCAATTAGTCGTTAATTGTTCTTTTGTCGGTAATCAAAACGAATATGAGATTTTTAAGTGAATATTAATGATGAAGTAAAAGCAGATGATTCTGGAGAGAAAGTGTCTTCTGCCAGCTTTATAACGAAATTAAAACAAATGAAAGAGAAATCAAGTGAGCATCGATTCTTAAAGTATCTCTATACTCCCTTGGGCCTCTTTGTTTTCTTGCCAATCCTACTTTTTTCATTTTATCAAATTGTGTGGGCAAGCCCTAGATATGAAAGCCGTACACAAATGATTGTTCAGCAACCAGATGGCATGTCAACTTTAGATCCTAGTATGGCGCTGTTAACCGGTTTAGGCGGGACACCAGTTAATACCGATACTCAAATAGTTCAGGCATATATATTCTCGAATGATATGCTCCAATACTTGGATAGCAGTCTTGCTATAAGGGAGCATTTTGAAAGTAATGATGTTGATATGTTCAGCAGATTATATAGCTGGCAATCAAAGGAATCATTTAGTCAATTTTATAACTCAATGGTTGACGTGGCTATTGATGAAAAGTCTTCAGTAATAACAGTTAAGGTACAAGCTTTTAGTTCTGAATTTTCTACGCTCTTAGCTTCCGAAATTGCGACTAAAGCTGAGTGGTATATAAATGATATAAGTCACCAGCTAGCCAATGCGCAGCTGAAATTTGTTAAACAAGAGCATTTATCAGTTGAGGAAAGATTGGTAAAAGCACAAACAGATTTACTGACATTTCAGCAAAAGTATAACCTGTTAAATCCAGAGGATGAAGGGAAAGCGTTGGCGCAAATTGCTTATGGTATTGAAGCGCAAATAGCAGCTAAAAATACAGAGTTAACGACATTACGAGCAGTGATGAGTGATGAAGCGCCTCAAGTCATCAATATAGAAAATCAAATTAAGGCTTTTCAAGAGCAATTGTTATTCGAAAAAAATAGGCTAACACAGCAAAGTGAAGGTTTGAACGAATCAGATCTGTCTGTGAGTCAAGTTTTAGCAAGGTTTTCTGACTTAAAAATTGAGTTAGAACTGGCAATAAAAGGTTTTGCTTCTTCGACTATTTCTATGGAAAAATCGAGAGTAGAAGCCTATAGGCAGTTAAAGTATCTAATTTTAATAGAAACCCCGACTGAACCTGAAGATAATTTATATCCTAAGGTTATTTATAATATTACCTTATTAAGTGTGATTCTATTTTTGCTTTATGGTGTTGCAAGAATAATATTTTCTACCTTCAATGAATTGAAATAAAAGAGTTAAGTGCATGTTTAAAAAATTATTAAGAACTTTGGGGTTATTTGATGTAACTAAGCGTATTTATTATAAGGTTTTTAAAACTAATAAAAGAGTTGTTTCAAGCGGAGCAATAAAGTCACACTCTAGCAAGGTTTCTAGTGCCCCTCAATATAGCTTGATTACCAGAATTTCAATGAATATGTTTTCTAAAGAAAGTATTGATTCTGTAATATATTTTTCAGATGGAATTGAAAAGATCTACCAGTTAAAGCAATGGCTTTCTACTGTAGAAGTGATTAGTCATAGTGTGAACTTTACGATTTTAGTTCGTAGCTACAAGGTTTATGAGTTATTACTCTCTGAGGAAATACCATTAGATATTCGGTATATACATACAATCGACGATTTAATGGCCTTCTATGAGAAGAAGAATATTAAATCTGTTTTATATGTGAATAATGGTTATAAAAACTTCCAATCTCTTATTTACAACAAAGCTTACCATGTCCATATCAACCATGGCGAAAGTGAGAAGTCATGTATGTATTCAAACCAAGCCAAAGCATATGACTTTGTGTTTACAGCAGGTACAGCTGGTACCGATAGATACAAAAAACATTTGTTACGCTGCCCTGTAGATAATTTCATCGAAATAGGCAGACCTCAGATTGAGTTCATTACTGACTCTCAAACAGAACTTGAACAAGATAGAATTAAGGTTATGTATGCTCCTACCTGGGCAGCGACGCATGAATCAATGAATTACTCATCAATTGCGAAGTATGGTGAAGAACTCGTTGCTAAGATACTGAATGATGAACGATATCAATTAGTATACAAACCACATCCTGCAGTGGGTACTACTTGCTCTAAAGAGAGGCAAGCGCATCTTAATATCATTGAGCAAATAGAAGAAAATGAATTTGCAATATATGATACGACCGAAACTACAGAGTCCTTTTTCAATATTGTTGATATTGCCATTTTTGATAACACTTCTGTTGCTATCGATTACCTATCATATGATAAGCCATTCCTAGTCACAGATTTTTTCAATGCAGGTATTCCTAAGTTCGTTGAAGGGGGCTACTTATTGGAAGATAAGGATTATCAATCAATTGATACTATAATTTACTCACAAATTAGTGATGATAACCTTAGCGAAGCTCGTCAAACGATAAGGGATTATTATTTAAGCAATATCGGCTCAGCAACGACAACAATGATTGCAAAGCTTGTAGAGCTAAATGAAGAAATTAGCTCTCAATAATAAGCTTGAACGCTAGGCGGTGAAATGAAAATTAGTATAATAATTCCGATGTACAATGCCTCAGAGTACCTTGTTGAGTGCATTGACTCTATAAAAGCTCAAACTGAAAAAGACTTTGAACTTATAGTCATTGATGATGGCTCTACAGATAATTCTGTAGAGTTAATAAAACACCATTGTGCCGACCTAAACTTTATATTAATTGAACAAGAAAACGCTGGGGCAAGCGCAGCGAGAAATGTTGGTATTAGTAAAGCTACCGGTGATTTTATCTGCTTTGTGGATTCTGATGATATCTTAACTTCAGCAGCACTATACGATTTGTACAATAGAATTACAGAAGCAGAGAGTGATGTTGTTATTGGTCGTAGAGGCTGGATAATTGACGACCAATATGAGCCTAATCCAGACTTAGACACAAAGTTATTTAATAAAGATATTACTAATTGCAATGTTTATGAATACCCTGCATTGTTAAATGTAATTGCTGTACATTCAAAGCTTTACCGCACTAAGTTTCTTCATGACAATAACTTGCTTTTTAAAGAAGGTATTAGTTCAGAAGATTTTATTTTTTCTTATCAAGTCGCTTTGCTTACTGATAACTTTTCAACTTTTAGAGGTAATGAAGTTTATTACTATAGGAGAAGAAGTGGAGTGACTAAATCTATCACTCAAGAAAGGTTAAGTGAATTCAATTTAAATAGTAGATTCATTCAAATGGATGAAACTTATAAGCTTTCTCAGACTGAGAAAGGTAAGCATTTACTAACAAGAGATGAGGTGAAGCTAAACTTTCAACATCGGTTAGTAAGGCATATTAGAGAACTTGAAACGAATGATGAGCAGTCCCTGTATGCTTTCAAAATAATAAAACAGTATGTAGAAAAAAATATTGATTTAATTAATAGTAAATGTAACTCAGAGTATCGAAAGCTATACAGTTTAATATCTAATGGACATTTAGATTGGGTCGTGGATTACATTGAACTTTTAGATTTGAGAAAAGAGATTAATACTTTAAATAAAGCTAAGAACTTTATTAAATAGGATGTGAGATGAAAATTTTAACTTATGGCACTTTTGATTTATTTCATATTGGCCACTTGAACTTATTAAGACGCTCAAAAGCGTTAGGCAATCATTTAACCGTTGCTATTTCAACTGACGAGTTCAATCTTGAGTCAAAGAGTAAAGTTTGTGCACAGCCATACTACGAAAGAGCAGAAATTGTCGGCAGTATTAAATATGTTGATGAAGTTATTGCAGAAACAAACTGGGATCAAAAAATAAAAGATGTTGTCGAAAACAATATCGATGTATTTGTTATTGGCGATGATTGGGCTGGTAAGTTTGACTTTTTAAAAGAGTATTGTGAAGTCGTGTATTTACCAAGAACGGATGGGGTTTCAACTACCGATAGAAAGAACGAAATTGTTAATAAGTTTAGTTAATGTATAAATCTATTTTAAGGAAGGTTCTAAGTATTTTAGATTTAGTCCTTCCTAAGAAGAATGTTGTTTGTTTCTTCATAACAGCTAGAACAAGCTGGGACCCAAACCAACAAGTTCTATTTGCAAAATTCAAGTCTAAGTTTGAAGTGATCGTGATAGACGGAAATGATGTCTCACGATCAAGTCCTTACAAGACGCTAAAGTGCTTCTATAAAATATACCGCTCTAAAGTGATTATTTTCGATCATAGTTTACCAATCGGGTTAGTTGAAGGTAAGCATTTATGCATCAATGTATGGCATGGAAGTCCGATAAAAAGAATTCGTTGCTTACTTAAAGAATGCTTTACACAACAATTCCTCGATTATCAATCGACTGTTACCAATCTACTAATTTCAAATTCACCTTTTGACTCAGTTCAAATGCAAAGCTGTTTTAATGTCACCGAAGAGAAAATGTTATCTTCAGGTTTACCAAGAAACGCTTACTTAACATGCACAAATGAACAATTAAGTGAAATCGATATTTATGATGAATATGATCTTGTTAAGAATATTTCTAGTGGCTATAGCAAGGTAATACTTTGGGCACCGACATATAGAGGAGATAGCCACCAATTCAATGATCCTCTCAATCTATCTCAACATGAAGAACAGCTTCTTCATCGTTATCTTGAAGAGTCAAATAGCTTGCTTTTAGTGAGATATCATAAATTTTCATCATGCAGTAAAAGCTCTTTTTTCTTACATGACAATATAAGAGATGTTAGCAATATAAAGAATCAGAACATTCTACTGAGGGAAGTAGACGTCCTTATTACCGATTATTCAAGTATTTGGATAGACTATATGTTGTTAAGAAGGCCTATTGTTTTTTACTGTGCGGATTTAGATAGCTACGAATTGAACCATGGCTTTATTCATGATTTTCAGACATCTATACCGTCAAAAATGGTAATTGATTTTATGGCAGTTTTAGATTTATTAAAGCAAGAAGACATTGAAGTTCTATCTAGTGACTTTGAAAGATTATACAATCGTTACCATATGAACTCTAATGCAAACGAAACCATTTTATCGATAGAAAATAAAATTAACTCTCATATTGGATTATAGTAATTTAAATCAATTTTATTTTATCTATAATTCTTGAACAGGTGTTGGTTTCGAGACTAACGGAAAAATCGGCGACGCTATTGCTTTCGATAGCGTTAATTAATTGCTCTGCGTTATGGTTAAAACTGTCATTATAAACTTGAATATATTGACTGTTGATCCCTCTATTAAGTTTGTAATCATCTAAATTAGTGCCGAAAAGATAAACTGGTTTAGTTATAGAAGCGTCGACGAGTAAACTAGAAAAGTCACTGATAAAAATAGTTGATTGAGCTAAATATTGCTCGATAGCTTCACCATCTTTTATTAGTTTAATATTCTTTGATTTGAACGTGTTCGTTACTTTTTCTAGCGGATGTAACTTTATTAACAGCTGATAATTATGCTTCTCTAAAAAAGTAATAAATTTAGGACTGGTTAAGTCTTGTAAATTTTTAGATGTTGTCTCGTCCGTATGCCAAGTAGGCGCATAAAGAATTGTAAGGCAGTTCTTATTATTAGTTTTTGATTCGAGTTCAATTTTACGTTTGTGGTCAAACCTTGGCCAACCTGTAACTGAACACTGCTCAGCATTGAGTAAAAATGCTTCTGTGAGTATGTCTTTTGTTATGCTGTCATGGCAGAAGACTAATTTATATTGTTTGAATTTTTTGGCCAACAACTTAGTCATTAACATTTTAGCTAAAGGGGCTGGAGAAGGGTAAGTCTCCGGGGAGGTTACGCCGAGCTTTTTTATTGGCCAGCCATGCCAAAGCTGATAGAGGTGTCTACCATAGAGAGGCACTAGTGGAGATATATCAGAGGAGCCCGTAGCGTAAATGAAATTTTTAGCTATAAAAGTATAATAAATACCTTTAAGGCTAAATTTATAGTAAAATTTGCCATCAGTTAAGCTATCAATAGCACCTCTAGTCTGAGTTAACCAAACTGCATTTATTTCAGGATTATTTTTTTGGATAAATTCAAATAAAATTTTTGAATTATCCGTATATCCATGCACATGACCAAACACCCAGATGTTAGATGAAGAAGGAAGCAATGACGACAACAGATTGACAGGGTATAAAGCAAGCAATCTTGATATTTGAAAAATCAATCTGAATTTACTGTTTTTTAAAAAAGACACAACTTTCCTTTTTATATGTGAACTCTTGAATAATAATGAAAAAAATCATCATAACCTCTAACACCTCTTGGTTCATTCACAATTTCTTTAAAGCCAGTATTATAGAGTTCCTGAATGCTGGACACAAAGTATATGTTTTAGCCCCTCTAGATAAATATTCATCTCAACTTGAAGATTTAGGCTGTAGTTATAGCGCTGTCGGGGTTGATCGTTCAGGTGCACGAATATCCAGCGAAGTTTCAACGCTTTATTCTCTTTATAAGCATATCTCTCAAATAAAACCTGATGTAGTTTTAAACTTCACCCCAAAAATGAACATCTACTCGACACTTGTCTCAAGAGTTTTAGGTGTAAAGGTTATTAACAGTGTGGCGGGCTTGGGGTCAATTTTTACTGAAAAAGGTTTGAAGTCAAAGCTTGGGAAAGTGCTTTTAAAGCTAACCCAACCACTTGCACATCATGTTGTTTTTCAAAATAATGAAGATAAGGAAATATATCTCGCTAATAGATTGGTTGTTTCTGAAAAGTGTTCAAGAGTACACGGTATCGGTTTAGACTTAGCGTCTTTTCCTGTACACCATTCAATTGATGATAATTGTACGCGTTTTATCCTTGTAGCTCGTATGCTTAAAAATAAAGGTGTTATCGACTTTGTTGAAGCTGCAAAAAAAGTGACCCAACACTACAATTTAAAAAATGCCATAAATGTGAAAAAAGTGAATGTTGAATTCTCTTTATTAGGCTTTGTAGATGAGCAAAACCCTCAACGAATTACTTATGAACAGTTAATGGAATGGGATGCGAATTCAGGTGTAAACTATTTAGGCGAAACTGATGATGTATTTTCGATTGTAAAAGATCAAGATTGTGTTGTGTTACCTTCATTCTATCGCGAAGGTTTACCTCAATGCCTTATTGAAGCTTGCTCTATGGGGAAACCCATAATAACAACCCATAATGTTGGTTGCAGAGATGCCGTAGATGATGGCGTTAATGGAATTTTGGTGAAACCTAAAAGCCAGGATGAGTTAGTAAGCGCTATGGTTGCAATCGTTGAATCGGGTCATCAACAAAGAGTTGATATGGGGATGCTGGGTAGGAAAAAAGCGGAAACTGAGTTTTGTCATTTGAAAATATCAAAGCATTACTTGGATATAATCAACAGAGTTTGCCTGTAAGAAAACGCCAGTATTAACTAATTTGAGAAATTTATGATTAAGCTTGAAAAGTTAACCAAGTACTACCCATCAGAATTAGGTAATCAATATATATTTGAAGATGTTGATTTCACCATACCTTCAGGCCATAACATTGCCTTACTAGGTTCTAATGGTGCGGGTAAGTCAACCTTGTTTAGAATACTTGCTGGTAGTGAGTACCCTAACTCAGGCAAAGTCATCACAAATCAAAAGCTTTCTTGGCCGGTTGCACTTGCAACTGGCATACACAAAGAAATGACAGGTCGTGAGAATACTCGTTTTATTGGCCGTGTTAATGGAGTGGGTGACTTATCCGATTACGAAGAAAAAGTTAAAAAATTTGCCGCGTTAGGTGTTAAGTACGATTTGCCTGTAAAAAATTACTCTAGTGGTATGCGTTCAAGATTAGCTTTCGGGTGCTGCATTGCAATAGATTTTGATATCTACTTGATTGATGAGGCTACTTCAGTAGGTGACCAGAAATTCCGTAAAAAAGCCAAATCGGCGTTATTACAAAGAAGTAAAACAGCCAATGTAATCATGGTCAGTCACGATATGAAAGAAATAAAAGAGTTTTGTGACAGTGCTATCATCCTACACGACGGAAAATTAACATTTTATTCAGACCTAAATGAAGCGTTAGAGTTATATGAGACGCTATAATTTTCCACTACTTTTCCCTTTTTTTATTCCCTCCCTCTTGCTGACGAAAATATAGATTTTCATATCTTTCTGAGAAAGCGTCAATTTTTTGTAACATTGGTTTGGTATTTTGTAATCTAAAGTTCATAGAGTATTTCATCTAAATTTCCCGAGCTTCCAGATTGAATTTCAATCATTTATTAGCGTTTATTTGCTGTAAACATAGTGTTTGTCGCATTTTAAGTGATTTTTATAAAGTTCAGTTGCATTTACATTTTTATACGCTTAATGTGATGCTGATTTTATGTTTATTACGTTTTTATGACGCTTTTATTGTTTAAATTAATTTGTCATTACGCTTCAAAATTTGGAAACCTTAGCACTTTAGAGGCTGTAATCTAAGGGCGGTAGCGTGTCTAAAATAGAATAAATAGATGTGTTATAGACAAGCATTGTAATGCTAAACTCTTACCGTATTCATCATAACAACTCCCAACATTAGCAAGATAATTAAATGAATTTAATAATTAAAAATAAAGTAATGATAGTCTTAACAGCGGCCTTAATTTCTGGCTGTGCCGTTCCAGGCAGTCATTTAACTGTTGATGATGAGCAAACAACATCAGAAAGTGAAGCAGTAAACACTAAAATTAACGTTCATCCAATAACGCCGGCTAATATCTACACATTTAAGCAAAATGAGATTTCTTCTACAGCAAACCCTTCTTTAGAGCTTCAAATTCAGAACTATGAATATCATGTAGGTGTAGGTGATGTCCTTAATATTACTATTTGGGACCATCCAGAATTAACCATTCCTGCGGGTTCTTATCGTAGCTCAGCAGAATCAGGTAATTGGGTTCACTCAGACGGAACCATTTTCTATCCTTATATCGGTGTTGTCCATGTCGCTGGTAAATCTGTAAGAGAAATCAGAAGTGATATTTCAGCAAAGTTAAGCCAATTTATTGAATCTCCTCAAGTCGATGTTAACCTTGCATCGTTTCGTTCCCAAAAAGTATATGTTACAGGTGAAGTGAGTAAATCAGGTGTTTTACCGATAAGTAATATTCCGCTTACTTTGTTAGATGCGGTTAATCAATCTGGTGGTATAACTGAAGATGCAGCTTGGAAAGAAGCAACATTGACACGAAATGGGGTAACCGAACAAGTCTCACTGTATGGATTAATGCAAAAAGGTGACTTAACACAAAATAGATTATTACAAAGAGGCGATATTTTGCATGTTCCACGTAATGACAATCAAAAGGTATTTGTTTTAGGTGAAGTAAACGAACCTAAAATGCTTAAGATTGACCGCGTTGGGATGAGCCTTACTGAAGCGTTAAGTGGTGTTGGTGGAATTAATGAGTATCAAGCTGATGCAACTGGCGTGTTTGTTATTCGGAGTACCTCAGAAAATAAAGAGGTTGATGTATATCAGCTTGATGTAAGTGAAGCAACGTCATTAGCCTTAGGTACAGAGTTTGAACTTCAACCGTATGATGTAGTTTACGTCACTGCCGCGCCATTAAGTCGCTGGAATCGTATTATGTACCAATTACTGCCTACAATTTCTGGGTTCAATCAGTTAGCTCAGGGTGTTGAGCGTACAAATAATATTTATAGTGATAATTAATTCGGAAGAAAGCATTTCTTATGTTCAATAAAGTATTAGTCGTTTGTGTTGGTAATATCTGCCGTTCACCTTCAGGAGAGGCTGCACTTAAACAGTTGCTGCCTAACAAGCACATTGCCTCAGCGGGTATCGCATCAGAAAAAAGTGGTTTAGTGGGTAAACCTGCAGATTCAAATGCAGTAGAGGTTGCTGCTGAGAATGGTTTAGATATTACTCAACACAAATCACAGCAATTAACACGTGAGCTAGCACAACAATATGATCTAATCTTGGTCATGGAAAAAGGACATCTTAGTGCTGTAACGGAAATGGTACCCGAAGCTCGTGGTAAAACGATGCTATTTGGACATTGGGAAGGTCAAAAAGATATTCCAGATCCTTATCGTCAAAGTAGAGAAATGTTTGAAATTGTATATAAAAAAATAAATGAATCTGCAATTTCTTGGGCTAAAAAGCTATAGAAAATACTTCTATCTAAATAATTAGTATTCATTTTTAAACTAATTTTAGAAGCTTAGAGAAATGTTTTAGTAATAGGTTGAGTGTAATTTTAGGGTCATATAATGAGTTCAAACGAAAGCCGTAAACCACAAGAGAATGACGAAATAGATTTAGGGAAGTTATTGCATATACTTCTTTCGGCAAAATGGACTATTGCCTGTATTACATTCCTTTTTTCAGTTATTGGCGTAGCCTATGCGTTATTAGCTACTCCGATTTATAAAGCTGATGCACTGTTACAAGTTGAGCAGAAACAAAGTGGAATGTCTGCTTTAGTGGGCGAAATGGGTGACATGTTCAGCTCGGAATCATCTGCTACAACGGAAATTGAAATCATAAAATCAAGAATGATCCTTGGAGAAACTGTTAATAAATTAAACTTGGACATTGTTGTAGAACCTAATTACTTTCCGGTCGTCGGTAAAGGCATTGCTCGTCTTACTAGCAATCAGCACTCAATAGATATTGCTCGGTTTGAGATCGCAATTAGTCATGAGGATACAACATTTACTCTTGAAGTTACTGATGCTGAAGGTCAATATAATCTAATTGATGAAGTAGGCGATACAATTCTTTCAGGTAAAGTTGATGAGTTATCAGAAAATGGTGACTTTAAGTTATTTGTTAGGAGCTTATCAGCACATGAGGGAGATGAATTTACATTGTCTCTTCAGAATAAGTTAAGAGCTATTCAAGATATCAAATCAAATTTAGGCATTTCTGAGCGTGGAAAACAAAGTGGGATTTTAGAACTTTCTTATACAGGTGAGAGGCGCTCAAAAATAGAAGCAGTTTTAAATGACATAAGCCAAAATTATTTTTTACAGAATATCGCGCGTAATTCAGCAGAAGCTGAAAAAAGTTTAGCTTTTTTAAACGAACATTTACCTGGAATCAAAGGAGAGCTATCAGTAGCAGAAGATACTTTAAATGGTTTCAGGCAAAAGAATGAATCAATTGACTTAGGTTTAGAAGCACAGTCAATTCTAAAGGTTATGGTTGAGCTAGAAGCTCAAATGAACGAATTAACGTTCAAAGAAACAGAAATCAGCCAACGCTTTACTAAAGAACATCCCGCCTATATTTCACTGTTAGATAAACGGACCACGCTTGAGGGTGAGAGAGATAGGCTGAACCGTCAAATTCAAAAACTACCCAAAACGCAACGTGAAGTGTTGCGGATGACTCGTGATGTAGAAGTAAATCAACAAATATACATTCAATTACTCAATAAAGTACAAGAATTAAACATACTCAAAGCGGGTACTGTAGGTAATGTACGTATTTTAGATAATGCGCAATCGGCTCTATTACCCATTAAACCTAAAAAGCCCTTGATTGTAGTTTTAGCCACAATGCTAGGGGCAATGATAGCTATTGCTGGAGTATTAATTCAGGCTGCTTTTAATCGCGGTGTAAAGTCTCCAGACGAGATTGAGGCTTTAGGGTTAGCTGTATATGCAACTGTACCTAAATCTGAGGTTCAAAATAAGCGGGATTTAATTTTCGGCAAGTCTAAAAAACGTTCACGAACTGGGTTAGAAGAAAATTTATTGGCATACTCTAACCCTGAAGATTTATCAATAGAAGCTCTACGAGGACTTAGAACCAGTCTTCACTTTGCCATGATGGAAGCAAAAAATAATATCATTTCAATTTCTGGTCCATCACCAGGAATTGGTAAATCATTTGTATCAGCAAACCTTGCAACAATCATCGCCCAGTCTGGTCAAAAGGTGTTAGTCGTAGATGCTGATATGCGTAAAGGTTATATGCAACGTCACTTTGGATTAGTTTATGAAAATGGCTTATCTGAATACCTATCTGGAAAATTGGCCCTAGAACAAGTAATAGATAAAAATGTTATTGAAAACCTAGATGTTTTAACCCGTGGTATTGTGCCGCCGAATCCTGCCGAATTATTAATGCATGAAAGATTTACTGAATTTATGGATTGGGCAAATAAAAATTATGATTTTATCGTAATAGATACGCCTCCTGTTTTAGCTGTAACCGATGCATCAATTATTGCTCGTCAATCAGGAACGACTTTAATGGTCGTAAAGTATGATCAAAATGCAGCTAAAGAAATCGATGTTGCCAATAGCAGGTTTGAACAGTCAGGAATTAAAGTCGCTGGGACTATTTTGAATATGGTTGAACAATCAGGCTCAAGTTATAATTATGGCTATTATAATTATAGTTATAAAAGTTAACCCTATATTTATAACTGTTAATTAGTTTAAAACTTATTAACAAATATGGGGAAGCTTATAAACCAATATAATTAAGAGGCAGTGTAAAGCACTGCCTCTTAATTAAAAAATACTCTCAAAATAGATGTTCGACCAAGATAGATAATTACTAGTTCAATTCTGAAACAAATCATTAAAACTTTATATGGAAAATACTATGAGCTTTTCATTAGACACCCTGGATGTGGGTGTAATCGGCTTAGGATATGTTGGCTTACCTTTAGCTGTTGAATTTGGTAAAAAATACCGCACCACAGGTTTTGATATCAATCAGCCGAGAGTACAAGAGTTAATTAGTGGAAAAGATTCAACTCTAGAATGTTCTCCAGAAGAGCTCAGAGAAGCACATAATTTGAAGTTCTCTTCTTCACTTAGTGATATAAAGCAGTGTAACTTTTACATTGTAACTGTCCCGACTCCAATCGATGATAACAATGCCCCAGACTTGACTCCGCTTCAAAAAGCCTCTGAAGCATTGAGTTCGATTATTTCTAAAGGTGACATCGTTGTATTTGAGTCGACGGTATACCCAGGGGCTACAGAAGAAGTTTGCATCCCTATTATAGAAAAAGGTTCTGGACTGATTTTTAATCAAGATTTTTTTGCTGGTTACAGCCCTGAGAGAATTAATCCAGGCGATAAAGTTAACCGTTTAACAACTATTATAAAAATTACATCTGGTTCAAACTCAGAGACTGCAAACTTTGTAGATTCTGTATATAAGTCGATTGTTACAGCTGGAACACATAAAGCATCATCTATCAAAGTAGCTGAGGCTGCAAAAGTTATTGAAAACACACAACGTGATTTGAATATCGCTATCATTAATGAGTTTGCGAAGATATTTAATAAATTAAATATTGATACTGAAGAAGTACTAAAAGCTGCTGGAACCAAATGGAATTTTCTACCATTTAAACCAGGGCTTGTTGGTGGACACTGCATTAGCGTAGATCCTTATTACTTAACTTATAAAGCTAAAGAGGTTGGCTATCAACCTGAAGTAATCCTTGCTGGACGAAGGATTAATGACGGGATGGGCAGCTACGTTGCAACGCAAATGGTTAAAAAGATTTCAAGCAAGAAAATTCATATTGATGAAGCAAAAGTTCTCATTATGGGCTTTACGTTTAAAGGTGATTGCCCAGATGTGAGAAATACTAAAGTTATCGAAATTGTCAAAGAACTTGAGAGCTTTAATATAAATGTTGATATATATGATAATTGGGCTGACCCAGCAGAAGTCAAGCATGAGTACGGAGTTGAACTCATAAGTGAATTGAAACAAGAGCATTACGATGGTGTGATATTAGCCGTAGATCATAGTGAGTTAAAAAATAAAGGGATAGAGGAAGTTCGAAAGCTTTGTCGCCCTAATCATGTTGTATACGATGTAAAATACGTATTTGGGACTGAAGACGCTGATATTCGTCTATAAAGGAATTTTTTCATGAAGAAATTTGCGCTAATTGGAGCTGGTGGTTACATAGCTCCTAGACATTTGAATGCAATAAAAGCCACTGGTAATGAACTAGTTGTAGCTATGGATGTTAATGACTCAGTTGGGATTATGGATAGCCATTTCCCAGATGCTGAATTTTTTACTGAATTTGAACACTTTGAAGCTTATGTTGAAGATGAAATGCTAAAAGGAAATAAATTAGATTTCGTAGCAATTTGTTCACCAAACTATCTACATGCTCCACATATGAAGTTTGCCCTAAAGCATGGGATTGATGTTATTTGTGAAAAGCCATTAGTACTGAGTTCTTCAGAAATTGATACATTAAAAATTTATGAAGAAAAATATGATGCCAAAGTGAACAGTATTCTTCAATTGCGTTTACACCCTTCAATTATAGCTCTTCGTAATAAAGTTCAGAACAGCTCCTCTGATGAAGTATTCGATGTTGAGTTAACTTATATGACATCTCGTGGGAAATGGTATTTAAAGTCCTGGAAAGGAGCTGATGAGAAGTCTGGTGGTGTTGCGACAAATGTAGGCGTTCATTTTTTCGATATGCTCCATTTTATTTTCGGTGATATCAAGTTCAATGAAATACATTATAAAGATGAACAAACTGTCTCAGGTTATTTAGAGTATGAACGAGCACGAGTTAAATGGTTCTTATCTATTGATGCCAATAACTTGCCTGAAAATGCTGTTCAAGGTGAGAAGAAAACGTATCGAAGCATTATGATTGGTGAAGAAGAATTGGAATTTTCTGGTGGGTTTACTGATTTGCACACACAGAGCTACGAAAATGTACTCAATGGAAATGGTTACGGATTAGAAGATAATCGAACAGCAATTGAAACTGTTGAGAAAATTCGTGAACAACCAATTGTTGATAATGTTGAGCACTATCATCCGCTTATGTCGAAATTAATCTAGAAAGACTTTAAAGGCCTACAAAAAATGAATTATATGAAACACGAAACAGCAATAGTTGATGAAGGTGCAGTTATTGGTTGTGACTCTAGAGTCTGGCATTGGGCTCACATTTGCGCTGGTGCAATAATTGGTGAAAGAGTGTCATTAGGTCAAAATGTTTTTGTAGGCAATAAAGTAACTATCGGTAATAAGTGTAAAATTCAAAACAATGTGTCAGTTTACGATAATGTACACCTTGAAGAAGGTGTATTCTGTGGACCTAGTATGGTTTTTACTAATGTATATAACCCCCGTTCGCTTATAGAACGTAAAGATGAATATTTAGATACTTTAGTAAAAAAAGGTGCGTCACTGGGGGCTAACTGTACAATCGTTTGCGGTGTAACAATTGGGGAATATGCTTTTGTTGGTGCAGGTTCAGTCGTTAATAAGGACGTGAAACCATATGCTTTAGTTGTTGGAGTTCCAGCAAAGCAAATTGGTTGGATGAGTGCGTATGGTGAGAAATTGAATCTACCTTTAACGGGGAATTCTGTTAGCACTATTTGTGAGCATACTGGCGACCTTTATAAGTTGGCGGAAGGAATAGTGATAAGAGAAGAAAGTGTAAAATGAATAAAAATATACAGTTTATTGACTTGAAAGCCCAATATGAACATCTTAAAACTCGAATTGATAAGCGCATTCAGGAAGTTCTTAACCATGGAAAATACATCATGGGACCTGAAGTTTTTGAATTAGAACAAAAACTGGCCGAATTTGTAGGTGTTAAGCATGCGATTACATGTGCAAATGGAACCGATGCTTTGAGTTTAGCGTTGATGGTTTTGAATATTAAAGATGGTGATGCAGTATTTTGCCCTACCTTTACTTTTTTCGCTACAGCTGAAGTTGTTGCTTTTGCAAAAGCGACTCCTGTATTTGTCGACTCGGATCCAGTTACATTTAATATTTGTCCAAAGCATCTTGAAAAACAAATACAAAAAACAATCGCAGAAGGTCAAATTGTGCCTAAGGCTATAATTGCAGTTGATCTTTTTGGCTTACCTGCAAATTATCCACAACTGGAAGCTATTGCAAAAAAATATAATTTAAGACTAATCGAAGATGCAGCGCAAGGGTTTGGTGGCTCAATTGAACGTAAGCGAGCGGGAAGTTTTGGGGACATTGCAACTACTAGTTTTTTCCCAGCTAAGCCACTAGGCTGTTACGGTGATGGAGGGGCTATTTTCACAGATAATGATGAATATGCAGAATTAGTTAAATCATACCGCGTGCATGGTAAAGGCTCTAATAAATACGACAATGTAAGAATTGGTATGAACAGTCGTTTAGATACAATACAGGCAGCAATTCTTTTAGAAAAATTAGAAGAGTTCCCAATCGAATTAGTTAATAGAAATAACACTGCCAGTAAATACCAAGACAAGCTATCTAAAAAAGTTATAACTCCCACAGTTCCAGATGGATATTTCAGTTCTTGGGCGCAATATACTGTACAGTCTGAAGAAAGGGAACTCTTAAGTATGGAGTTAAAAGACATAAATGTACCGACAATGGTTTATTACGGTACGTGTATGCATCTACAAACTGCGTTTGCTTATTTGAACTATAAAGAAGGCGATTTTCCTATTGCTGAGAACCTGTCGCGAAATGTATTAAGTTTACCAATGCACGGTTATTTGCCTGACGATTTGAACTATATCTAAAGCAGTAAAGCAGTAAAGCAGTTATAAAGGCATAGAATGAAAAGAAAAGTTCTAACACTAGTATCTGGTGTAATGTCCGCACAAGTGATTACTATATTAGCTATGCCTGTAATTTCTAGGATTTACAGCCCTGAAGATATAGGTGCCATTTCATTATTAATCACAGTTTTTAGTTTGGTATCTTCTGTTGCTGCACTTAGGTATGACTCAGTTATTATTGTAGCTAATAAAAAATCGGAAAAAATGCTGGCACTGCAATGTGGTGTGTTTTTTACAATTTTGACCTCTATATTAACAACTGTAGTTACCTTTTTTGTTATACAAAATGGATACGGTGGTTTTGGTGTATTTCCATTGTGGGCATGTATTGCTATCGGTGTATGTATTTTATTTGAAGCTATATTTTTATTACTTAGATCAATATTGTTAAGTAATGAAAACGTTAAACCTATCAGGAATGCAACTTTATCACGGTCAATATACTATGCATTATCTCGAATAGTTTTAGGTTTTAGTGGATTGCATCTAGTAGGTTTGATTATATCTGAAATAATAAGAACAGTAGCGTCTATGGGGCAGTTACTTCGTTATGTGAACCTATCAATTTTATCTAAAGTTTTATCCATAAAATATTATAAAACTTTCATCAAAAAATATATTGATTTTCAAAAATTTGAGTTGCCTTCAATTCTTTTAAATCAAATCGGACTCGCTTTACCTATAATTTGTATATCTAGCCTATTTGGCGCTAAACAAGCAGGATATTTTGCTTTTGCAAAGCTATTAGTTGCAATTCCGAGTTCGCAAATAGGTAAATCTTTTTCTGACGTTTATCAGATTGAAATAGCCAAACTTTATAATCGAGACAATTTAAAGCTAAAAAGCTTGTTTTTTGAAAATCTAAAGAAGTTAGCTATATATGGTGGAATTGTTTATATAGCAATAATGATATTAGCAAAACCAATGGTTCCAATTATTTTTGGCGACGAATGGGTCGATATGGCGACAGTTTGTGTTCTTATTTCACCATGGTTATATGGCAGTTTTGTTGCAGGTGCTTTGAGTAGAACACTAATCGTTTTAAGAGCTCAAAAGGTAAAGCTGATTTATGATTCTTTGTTAGTCATATTAATTTCAGCGACATACTATGTCTCTAAAGTATATTTTTTAAGCTTTTTTGAATATGTAGTCTTATTATCAGTGGTTGGTTTTTTATTGTATGGTATATATTTGACAATCATTTCAGTAGTTGTAAAGCGTTGTTAAGTATTGATTGTGAAATGAGTAAAGAAGTGTACATATTCTAATAATATGGGTTATAAATGATTAAACAATTTATATTTAGTCTTATTATTGCAGGCTTTATATCTTCAGGGTTAATAAAAGCAAGCTTAAGTTGGTTTACTAATTTTGATTTTACTGTTGTGTTTGCTTTAGCTGTGGTTTCTATAATTTTATTATCTTTAATTTCTAAGAAAATTAGAATTAGTGGAAAGCAATTTTTGATGATTTTTATTTTGCTATTGTTTTATATGTATTTGTCAATAAGTGTTATTTTTTCTTTGTCAGAAGATTACTCTTACAGAAAATTACTCGCTAGCTTTTCACATGTCTTTGTTATTTTGTTTCCTATAATTATATTAGTTCGTGTGAAGCATACATTGTTTTTTATTTCTTGTTTTGCCGTTCTTAGCGGCATCGTATCAGTTTATTTTAGGATGAATGTTTCTTATGGTAATATTCCTGAAAGTATACTAGGGCTTTACCTTAATAGTGGCTTGTTTATAGGTATGGTCTTTTTACTAACTTTTTATGAAAATTTTACTGGGAAACTTTTTTTTAGAATTGTTACATTGATTTTATTAATAATGTTGGGCGCTCGTGGACCATTAATTTTCTGTATAATGACCCTTTTCATTTTTCAGTTTAAAGAATTATATCCAATAACTAAGGTAAGATTTAAAATTGATAAGAAAAAAATTATTTATACTGTGTTGTCATTTATTCTAATTCCTTTTTTTGTCTTTTTTATTTTACAAAACTTCGATGTAACTAATGCGCTTTTACAAGTTGATAGGACTGTAGATAGGTTGTTAAGGTTTTTGAATGATGATATGGGTAACTCAATTACTGCAAGGGCAGATTATTTTAATATAGCTCTTGAAATGTTTTTTGAAAAACCTATGTTGGGGCATGGTTTCGGAAGTTTTTCTATTTATGTGACAGGCGTTGATGGAAGACTATATCCACATAATATTATTCTGGAACTCTTAGCTGAAACAGGATTAATTGGTTTAATCTTGTTTATCTCCTTTATAACTATTTTTATCACCTCAGCTAATCAAAAAATATCATTCTATGTCATTCTAGTTTTTTTCACTTTGAATCTCATGAAAAGTTATTCTTATGAAGATTTAAGGGCATTCCTTGGAGTACTTGCTATCCTTGCTTATGGAATTAGAGACAAAGCAAGAAATGTAGATTGAATTTCAATAAACGCTTACTTTATACCACCTTTAAAGATTTAACAATATGACCAGATCTACAAAGAAATTAGTACATTTAACTACCGTGCATAATCCTTATGATACTCGTATTCTCAGGCGGCAATGTAAATCCTTGTCAGAAGAGGGCTATGAAGTCATTTTATTAAATGCCAAAGGAGTTAATGAAAACTTCGATGGTGTTCAAATTAACGCTTTTGATGATGTTACAAGTAGAATTAAAAGAATGTCTTTTACTATGATAAAGTCTTTTTTTGTATCAAAAAAATTAAATGCTGATCTTTATCATATTCATGATCCTGAGCTAATTTTTGTAGGTTTAGTTCTACGATTGTTAGGTAAAAATGTCATTTTTGATATACACGAAAACTTTATTGGAAAGATTGAAGCTAGGCCTTGGCTTAATAAATATTTGTCGAAGTTATTTATTGCTTTTTATAAGTTTATTTTGAAAAACTTAATGAATAAATTTTCTGCTGTCATTGTTGCCGAAGAGTCTATTGGCAGCACCATTAATATTAAGTCTTGTCCATTAGTATTAGTTAGGAATTTCCCTGATTTATCTTTTATCAAATCTATTGAAGTAGAAGAGGAAAGGAAACCTAATAAGGTGTTTTATTCGGGAGGGTTAACACCTAACCGCGGTATAGAACAGGTTATTAAAGCTGTTATATGTTCTAAAAATGATAATGTTAGATTAGTTATCGCGGGTAAAGCCAACCCAAGTGTATTAAAAAGAGTTGAGTCTTATTTAAGTCATGAACGAATAAGCTATCTTGGTGAGATCCCTTTTGAACAGATTGTCTATCACATGAAAACCAGTTCTGTTGGGGTTGTTTGTAATCAAAATATATTTAACTATCAAAACGCATTACCGAATAAATTATTCGAATATATGTCGGCTGGTTTGCCTGTGGTTTTTTCAAACTTCAAACTTTGGACTGATTTGAATGATAAATATAAGTTTGGTTTATCTTGCTCCTCTAATGATCCCGTTTCGATTTGTGAATCTATAGATTCTTTATTGACTGATTTTGATTTAAATCTTGAACTCTCTGGCAATGGAAAAAATGCTGCAAAACAAATGTCATGGGAATCAGAATTTCTAAGTTTAAGTAGCCTCTATAAGGATATTTTATATAATGATGTATAAGTTTAGTCGAATCCTAGTTTTATCTCCACATACTGACGATGGTGAGATAGGAGCAGGTGCTTTTATAAATAAGTTAATCCAATCGGGAGCGGAAGTTAAATATATAGCTTTTTCTAGTTGTAAAGAATCATTACGAGATGGTTTTGAGCCTGATACTCTAGTCAAGGAATGTCAATTAGCTACAGCAACTCTTGGAATATCGAATATTGAAATTTTGGATTATCCAGTTAGAAAGTTTAACGAGCATAGACAATCTATATTAGAAAAACTCATTAAAGTGAGAGCAAAATTTCAGCCAGACTTAGTTATTGTTCCTTCTTCAAGTGATATACATCAAGATCATAGCGTTATTTTCAATGAAGGCCAAAGAGCTTTTAAAAATACCACTCTTATAGGTTATTTTTTTCCTTGGAATTGCATAAATTTTTCAGCAGATTTAGTCGTAGAAGTCAGTGCTGATGATGTCAAAGCTAAAGAGAATTCCATTGCCTGTTATAAAAGCCAGTCTCATCGCTTTTATGCACAAGAGGGTTATATGAGAAATATGTGTCAACAACAGGGAAGTAATACTGGCTTAGGTTTTTCAGAAGTATATGAAGTTATCAGATGGGTTATTAAAAATGAATCAGCCTAATATAGTATTTATAGGTGGGACAGGTCGCTGCGGAACGAATGTAATAAAAGATATTTTAAGCCTTAATCAAGACGTTGGTTCTTTACCATTTGAAACTAGATTTACAATTGACCCAGATGGATTAATTGATTCTTTGACTGGTATCACTCAAGCTTCAAGCCCTTTTATTGCAGACCTGAAAATTAAACGGTTAAAAAGCTTTTTAAAACAATTATCAACCAAAAATTCAGCCTCTCTGATAGATAAAAGTTATTATGCTGACTGGGAGTTAAGTAAGCATTTTCATAATTATGATGAATTGGTTGATAAATTGATTAAAGGGGTTAGCCATTTTACTTACACAGCAAAATGGCCTGGTGCGTTAAGTAACAATAGTTTGATGTATCATTCAACTGATGCTTCAACTATAGAATTTGAGTTTTCGGAATTTATAAATACTTTATATTCTGACTTTCTTTATAGAAATAATAAAAAAATATATGTAGAAGACAATACTTACAATAGCTTATTCATTGATAAACTTCTTCATTTATGTCCGAATGCAAAGTTTATCCATATGGTGAGAGATCCAAGAGATGTAATTGCGTCATATATCGGCCAAAGGTGGACACCTACAGATTTAGCTGATGTTATTTATTTTTATAAAAACCTAATTAATAGTTCAATCAAAAACGAAAGGAAACTTAATTGTGATAGTTTTATTCGGATAAAGCTAGAAGACCTATGTAAGGAACCTAAGCATGTTTTAAATAAACTATCTATATTTTGTGGAATAGATTATGTCGAAGAATTTTCAAAGTTTGATTTAACTCGATCAAACTCTGGTCGCTGGCAAACTCAGTTTTCGACAACAGAAATAGAATTCATTACTGAGACATTACAAGATGAATTGACTATGTTAGGTTATAGCCAATGAAAGCTCAGTTGATATTTGTGATCGGAGCTGCCCGCTCAGGAACTCATCTTGTCGGGAGTACACTCTCTAAAATTTCAAATAATACTCAGTATCTTGCAGAAATAAATGAGTTTTGGAACAAGTACAATTTAGATAGCTCGATAGATACTTTTAGGTGTGTAAATGAATTTCCAGATTCTATATTAGAAAAGGCTAGAGCTGATTTTTTAGATTTAATAGATCTTGATGCAGACTTTGTTATTGAAAAAACAGCAGCAAATTCGTTGCGAACTGATTTTTTAGTAAAATTATTTCCAGATGCCAAATTTGTATATGTCTATCGTGATGGTAGGGATGTGGTAAATTCTGTAATCAAAAAGAACCTAGGTGATTCAAGAAAAGTTACAGTAACTAGTAGTAAGAAAGAGCCCATAAAGAATAAAATTGTTTTTCTGTATCGGCGTATACTAGATAAATTGC
Organism: Shewanella olleyana; assembly: GCF_023283825.1. Lineage (GTDB taxonomy): Bacteria > Pseudomonadota > Gammaproteobacteria > Enterobacterales > Shewanellaceae > Shewanella > Shewanella olleyana. The sequence continues at coordinate 28,843 of NZ_JAKILD010000011.1, forward strand.
AAAGTCCCACTTTTAGTTTTAGTTATTTCGCGAAAAACTATAAATACTATACTTCATTAGTACTCGGTCTTTTTGGTTATAGAACTAAGTTTTATTGGGGGCCGAGGTTTACGAAGTCGAGAATAAATAATTTACATGAGTACGCAGAACTACAATGGGTAGCATCATGTTGTAGATCAACTAAAGACCTCAAAAACTCTAATTCTTTTAACATTTTGTTTGACGACATCATAAATGATAGGTCAACGGTGGAAAAGTCGTTAGCTAGTTTTATTGGAGCGAAACAGAATAGTGTAGTTTTTCATCTTAAGTTTTCTAGTTCTGATAAGTTAAGTAATAGAAATAGTTACAAAGCTCATACAAAAAGTTTTATTTCAACAATGGATAAGATGAATAATGAATTCCCGAGATAAAGATTTAGTATCTATCATCACACCGAGTTACAAATCTAAACGTTTTATACAAGAAACAATCGATAGTGTAATGAGTCAAAGTTATAGTAATTTTGAAATGTTAATAGTTGATGATTTTTCACCTGATGGAAGTGCTGATTTCATAGAATCAATTTTGCCTGACAAACGATTCAAGTTATTCAAACTCGATAAGAATGTGGGTGCAGCTGAAGCTCGTAATGTTGCTTTAAGAGAAGCTAAGGGACAATATGTTGCTTTTCTAGATAGTGATGATACTTGGGAGCCAAGTAAACTTATGACCCATATTAATTATATGAAGTCTTCGGATGCGGCTTTTACTTTTAGTTCATATAATACTTTATTCGAGGATGGTAAAAGAACCGGTAAAGTCATTCACTCGGTTAGTAAAATTGATTTTAATGGTTATATGAAAAATACAATTATTGGTTGTTTAACGGTTGTTATTGATGCGAGTAAAGTAAAACCTTTTACAATGCCAAACCTAAAATCTAGTCATGATATGGCATTATGGGGCGATATACTTAAAATTAACTATATAAATGCGCATGGCATACCAGATGTGCTAGCTAATTATCGTTTAGTTAGTACATCTAATACGGCTAAAAAAGGTAAAGCTGCTCATGATGTTTGGAAAGTCTACACAGAATATTTTAAATTCAACTATTTAAAGAGCTTTTGGTTTTTTATTAATTATGCATTTAATGCGTGTAAAAAAAGGATTTGAAATGAAGAGGTTTTTTGATTTTTTTGTTTCCTTTTTTGGTATTGTATTTTTTTCTCCTGTTATTTGTATAGGTTGGCTTTTTGCAACTTTTAGTACAAAGTCTAACGGATTTTTTGTACAAAAAAGAGTTGGTTTAAATGGTTCTATTTTTTATGTATACAAATTAAAAACCATGGTTTCAGTTTCTGAAAATACTTCATCAATAACAGCTCTAAATGAATCTCGTATTACTAAAACTGGCCAAATACTTCGCAAGTATAAAATTGATGAGCTCCCACAACTTTTCAATGTATTGTTGGGGCAGATGAGTCTTGTTGGGCCTAGGCCTGACGTACCAGGTTATGCAGATTGTTTAATTGGAGATGACAGGGCAATACTAAGTTTAAGACCAGGAATTACCGGTTTGGCAACACTTCACTTTAAAAATGAAGAAGAAATACTACTTAAGGTAGAAGATCCTAAAACATTTAATGACTCTGTAATATTTCCATTAAAAACAAAGATTAATTTAAACTACCTTCAAGAGCATACAATGAAATTAGATATTGACTTAATTCTAATAACGGTAATCGGACGCTCGTTATTTGGAACTATCGTTACCCCATTTGAACAGCCTGATGATTGTGTTTCTAAACTAGGAATTCAAAATGCTTAATACCCCTTTTTCAACTTGGCCTTCTTTCACAAAGGAAGAGTCAGATGCTATTAGTCGTGTTTTACTCTCGAACAAAGTCAATTATTGGACTGGTAATGAAGGGAGAAGCTTTGAGGATGAGTTTTCTTCTTGGACTGGATGCAACTATTCTGTTGCTCTAGCTAATGGTACTTTAGCTTTAGATATTGCATTAAAAGCTTTAAAGATTGGTAATGGTGACGATGTTATAACAACACCTAGAACTTTTTTAGCATCAGCATCAAGTATCGTTACTGCTGGTGCTAATCCAGTATTCGCTGATGTTGATTTGAATAGTCAAAATATTACTGCTGATACAATTGAAGCTGTTTTAACTGATAATACTAAAGCGGTAATTGTTGTCCACCTAGCTGGAATGCCTGCTGAAATGGACGATATTATGGCTTTATCTAAAAAGCACGGCTTTAAAGTCATTGAAGATTGTGCTCAAGCTCATGGGGCAAAATATAAAGGTCGTAGTGTCGGCAGTATTGGGCACATTGGAGCTTGGTCATTCTGTCAGGATAAAATCATGTCCACCGCTGGAGAAGGTGGCATGGTAACTACTAATGATAAGGCCCTCTGGAATTTTATGTGGTCTTATAAAGACCATGGTAAAAATTTTGACTCTGTTTATAACAGCGATCACCCTCCTGGATTTAGATGGTTACATGACAGCTTTGGAACTAACTGGAGAATGACTGAAATACAAGCTGCAGTTGGTAGAATTCAGTTAAAACGAATGAGACACTGGACTGAGCAGCGTCAAAGAAATTCCGAAGCGATAAATAAATCAATTAGTGATATTAAAGTTGTCCGTGCTATTAATATACCTGATCACATCAATCATGCACATTACAAACATTACATGTTTATAAAACCTGAGTATTTGGCTGATGGGTGGTCTCGAGATCGAATTGTAAATGAAATTATTTCTCTTGGGGTGCCAGTTTATCAGGGCAGTTGTTCTGAAGTTTATCTTGAAAAAGCTTTCGATGATACAGGCTGGAGACCAAATAAGCGTTTAGAAAATGCAAAATTACTTGGTGAAACTAGTTTAATGTTTTTAGTCCATCCCACTTTAACTGAAATCGAAATTAATAAGAGTTGTTCTGTCATCAGAAAAGTTTTATTAGCGGCACAGAAGTAGATATTATGAAAATAGCAATTGCAGGAACTGGATACGTAGGTTTATCAAATTCAATGTTATTAGCTCAAAATAATGACGTTATTGCTGTCGATATTTTGGAAGAAAAAGTCAGTTTGTTGAATAATCGTATTTCACCAATAGTAGATAGTGGGATTTCGGACTTTTTAAAAAGAGATGACATTTCATTCCGGGCTACATTAGATAAGAATGAAGCTTATGTTAATGCTGAATATGTGATTATCGCTACACCTACTGATTATGATCCGCAAACTAATTACTTTAATACCTCGTCAGTTGAGAGTGTCATTAAAGAAGTAATGAGTATCAACAAGAATGCTGTAATGATCATTAAATCAACGGTACCGGTTGGCTTTACGGCTAGAATAAGCGAAGAGTTAAAATGCAGCAATTTAATTTTTTCTCCTGAGTTTTTACGTGAAGGGAGTGCATTATATGACAATTTATATCCTTCTAGAATTATTGTCGGAGAGCAAAGTGAAAGAGCACGAATATTTGCAGAGCTGTTAACACAAGGTGCATTAAAAGAAAATATTAAAGTTTTATATACTGATAGTACTGAAGCTGAAGGGATTAAATTATTTTCAAATACATATTTAGCCCTTCGTGTAGCTTATTTTAATGAACTTGATTCTTACGCAGAGTCTCATGGTTTAAATTCTCGTCAAATCATCGAAGGTGTATGCTTAGACCCAAGAATTGGTGAACATTATAATAACCCTTCTTTTGGTTATGGTGGCTATTGTTTGCCTAAAGATACCAAACAACTTAGAGCAAATTATAAAGACGTACCTAATAATATAATTAGTGCAATAGTTGATTCTAATACCACACGAAAAGATTTCATCGCAGAGTCTATTTTGAAAAAAAATCCCAACTGTGTTGGTGTATACAGACTCATTATGAAAACGGGTTCAGATAATTTTCGTGCATCCTCTATTCAAGGTATAATGAAAAGAATTAAGGCTAAAGGAATAAAAGTCGTTGTGTATGAGCCAGTGCTTAAAGAGAAGTCTTTTTACAACTCTAAAGTGATAGAGTCTTTAGCTGATTTTAAACAACAATCTGATGTTATTATATCAAATAGGTTAGTTGATGAGATTTTGGATGTTAAAGATAAGGTTTACACAAGAGACTTATTTTCAAAAGATTAAATTTTGTTCTTATTTATTAATTATAAATATAAGTCGATTTAAACATTGTTACGTATAATGTTTATATATTTGGAAGTTGCTTGTATTTAAATACAGTATTTGAAATGGCTCTAAATTAATAGGATTAGATTTTCATGAAAGAAGATAGATTAACGCACTTAAGAGCACTCGAGGCTGAGTCAATTCATATCATGCGTGAAGTTGCTGCAGAATTTGATAATCCTGTAATGCTTTACTCTGTTGGTAAAGATTCGTCAGTATTACTGCATTTAGCGCGTAAAGCCTTTTACCCAGGTAAAATTCCTTTCCCACTTATGCATGTAGATACAAACTGGAAATTTCAAGAAATGATCCAGTTTAGAGATCAAATGGCTGAGAAATACGATTTTGACTTAATTGTGCATAAAAACCCACGTGGAATGGAGATGAATATCAGCCCTTTCACACATGGTAGCGCTAAGCACACCGATATCATGAAAACGGAAGGCTTGAAGCAAGCTTTGGATATGCATGGTTTTGATGCCGCTTTTGGTGGTGCACGCCGTGACGAAGAAAAGTCGCGTGCTAAAGAACGTGTTTATTCATTCCGTGACAATAAGCATCGCTGGGATCCTAAAAACCAACGTCCTGAGCTTTGGAATATATACAACAGTAAAGTAGATAAAGGTGAAAGTATTCGTGTGTTCCCGTTATCGAATTGGACTGAGTTAGATATCTGGCAGTATATTTACCTTGAGGGTATAGAAATTCCTTCACTATATTTTGCTAAAGAGCGTCCTGTAGTAGAAAGAGATGGTACGTTAATCATGGTAGATGACGATCGTATGGAGCTGAAAGAAGGCGAAACAGCAGAACAAAAAATGGTTCGTTTTAGAACACTTGGCTGTTACCCACTAACTGGTGCTGTCGACTCTGTTGCACAAACCTTACCTGAAATTATTCAAGAAATGCTTTTATGTACAACATCAGAGCGTCAAGGTCGAGTTATTGATAACGACTCAGCAGGTTCGATGGAGAAGAAAAAGATGGAAGGTTACTTTTAATCTTAAATCCATACTTCCCTTGCTTAGTAATAAAAGCTTTAACTACTTTTAAGCAACTATAGTTGCGAAAAACGATCAAAATTTAAGGAAAGATTGATGTCTAACAGTACGTCTCTTATTGCTTCTGACATTGAAGCATATTTAAAAGTTCATGAAAATAAAGACATGCTCCGTATCTTAACCTGCGGCAGTGTGGACGATGGTAAATCAACGTTAATTGGTAGATTGTTGTTTGATAGCAAAATGATTTTTGAAGATCAGATGGCTGCAATTGAAAAAGACTCTAAACGATTTAATACCACTGACGACTCTTTTGACTTAGCTTTATTAGTAGATGGCTTGCAGTCAGAACGTGAGCAAGGTATTACCATTGATGTTGCTTATCGTTATTTTGCAACGGAGCAACGCAAGTTCATTATCGCTGATACTCCTGGTCATGAACAATATACGCGTAACATGGCAACTGGTGCTTCAACTGCTGATTTAGCCATTATCCTGATTGATGCTCGTCACGGTGTTCAAGTTCAAACTCGCCGTCATAGTTTCATTTGTTCTCAGCTAGGTATTAAGCACGTAATTATTGCAATTAACAAAATGGATGCTGTTGATTACGAGCAAAGTGTTTATCAAAATATTAAAAAAGAATACCGTGAATTTGCAGAAGATTTGTCTTTTGAAGATGTTCGTTTTGTCCCTATCTCCGCGTTAAAAGGTGATAATGTCGTAAACGAAAGTGAAAATATGACTTGGTATCCCGGTTCTACCATGATGAAGTTACTGAACACGGTTACCATTAACCGTGATGTATCGAGTGCATTTAGAATGCAAGTTCAGTATGTGAATCGTCCTAACCTTGATTTCAGAGGCTTCTGCGGCACGATCGCTTCAGGTGACATTCGCGTCGGTGATACCGTAAAAACCTTACCATCAGGTAAAGAAAGCAGGGTTAAGTCTATTGTGACCTTTGACGGTAATATCGAAAAAGCTTCAGCTGGTATGGCAATTACTATCACTCTTGAAGATGAAATTGATATCAGCCGCGGCGATATGCTAGTTAGACCTCATGAGCTAACATCTTCAGCTAGCCATTTTGAAGCTGACGTTGTATGGATGACAGAAGAAGCACTACACGTTGATCGTGAATATGCGATTAAAGTGGGTAGCAAATCTGTTTACGGTTATGTTGAGGCTGTAAACCATCGCGTTGATGTGAATACCCTTGAAGTTTCAGCTGCAACTCAGCTTGAGTTAAACGAGATGGGTAGCTGTAATTTTGCTGTCAATGAACCTGTTCAATTTGATGCTTATGGTACTAATCGTTCAACTGGTGCTTTTATCATTATAGACCGTTTAACTAATGTCACTGTTGGCGCCGGCATGATAAGAAATGAGATTTCTGGTAAAGAGTCAACGAAGGGTTCTGAGTATTCAGAATTTGAAGTGGAATTTAATGCATTAGTAAGAAAACACTTCCCACATTGGGGCGCTAAAGTGATAGGTTAACCAATCTAAGGTGTTCACTTCAAAGGGCTGCTATGCAATTAATGATGCTTGCAGCCTTTTTGTTTCCATCAATTTATTTTGAAGATTTTATGTCCATAGACGCGTATTTAACGATAACGATTTTCTTATTCACTATTATAGGGCTGTTAAAGTTTCAAAATAGGCCAGCTGCTGTTTTTGGTGTGACCTTGTTATCGCTAGTAGCAAGTGGGTTAGTGACTAAGTCTCAGTTATTATCAAGTATCGCTAACCCAGGCCTTATTACACTTATTTTGCTCATCGTTTGTTCCTTTGCTTTAGAAAAAACTAAATTGCTGCGAATAATTGCATCAAAAGTCATTCTTGTTGGCTATAAAGCAACTTTTTTACGTTTATTTGCTGTGACAACAGCGTGCTCAGCATTGCTAAATAATACTGCTGTCGTTGCCACTCTTTTATCGCCTATACGTAATAACCCTCATCATTTTGCTAGCAAATTACTATTACCCCTTTCTTATGCTGCCATTTTAGGGGGAACCCTGACTCTTATTGGTACTTCGACGAACTTAATAGTAAATAGCTTATTCATTGATGCAGAAGGCCATTCTCTAGAGTTCTTTTCATTCTCCGCAATAGGCATCATATTGGTTGTTGGTTGTGGTTTGGTATTAGCACTTTCTGTAAGATTTTTACCTGAAAACGAGCATCAAGTGGATGGTAGAGAAGGTTACTTTATCGATGCCAAAATTGTTGAAAACTCTGAACTAATACACCGTTCTGTAGAAGATAACGGTTTACGCCACTTAGAGTCGTTATTTCTTGTAGAAGTTGTAAGAGACGGCCACTTAATCAGCCCCGTATCTCCCACTGAAATTCTTCAGCAAAACGACCGACTGATTTTTAGTGGAGATATCACCAAAGTTGGGCAATTGAGTCAATTTTCTGGTTTAGAGACGTTTGCCCATACCAATGACTTAAAAGATTCAAATTTAACCGAAGTTGTTGTCCGACAAGAAAGTATTTTAGTGAGAAAAACATTAAAAAATGTTGGTTTCAGAGCACTCTTTGATGCTGCTGTTGTTGCTATTAGAAGAGATGGTGAGCAAGTTTCTGGTAAGTTGGGTGATATTGAGATCAAGGCTGGTGACTTTTTGGTTTTGGCTGCTGGTGATGACTTTAAGTCACGACGAAATATTAGTAAAAACTTTATTGTTTTGACAGGGGTTGAAACTGAGAAGCGCCTTAATGGTTGGAAAGCTTGGTTATCAGTAGGTGGATTTATACTTACGATAGCTTTAGCTGCCTTCGGTATGATCGACTTGTTGGAAGGTCTTGTTATATTACTTGGTGGTTTGCTTTTTAGTCGTTCAGTTAATGTCAATGAAATTATGCGGCGGTTTCCTGTAGATATATGGTTAATTGTATCATCTGCAATTTTACTTTCTCATGCTTTGGTTAATGCTGGAGTAGTGGAGTACATGGGGGATTTTGTTAACCACAGTGTTGATAAAGAACATGCCTATATTGCTTTAATTCTAATATATCTTTTAACCTGGCTAATGACTGAGCTTGTTACTAATAACGCAGCAGCTGCGTTAATGTTTCCAATTGCATATAGTTTAGCCTTAGGGTTTGGTGTCGATATATTACCTTTTGTGATGACTGTGGCTTTTGCAGCGAGTGGCAGCTTTATTAGTCCTTATGGGTATCAAACTAACTTGATGGTTTTTAACGCTGGTCAATATAAATTAAAAGATTTTGTGAAGGTTGGCTTGCCAGTCAGTTTGACGTATGGCGCAATTGTTATTATTACAGTGCCGATCTTTTTTCCATTTTAAATAGGCTTTATAAAGGATTCTCATGTCTCATACCCCGTATAAAGAAGTCGATGTTCAAGGTGAGAAATCATCTGATGTTGTTTGGCATAACGCTAGTGTGAGTGCTTCGGATAGAATAAATAAAAATGGCCATAAGCCTGCTGTTTTATGGTTCACAGGCTTAAGCGGTTCTGGTAAATCAACTGTAGCCAATGCCGTTGATAAAATGCTTCATGATTTAAACTGTAAAACTTACGTGCTCGACGGTGACAATGTTCGCCACGGTTTGAATGGTGATTTAAGCTTTTCAGATGCGGATAGAATTGAAAATATTCGTAGAATTGGTGAAGTCTCTAAATTATTCGTTGATGCAGGACTAATTGTGAGCACTGCATTTATATCTCCTTTCCACAAAGATAGAGAGATGGTTCGCACGCAGTTAACTAAAGGTCAGTTTATTGAAGTATTTATTGATACTCCAATAGCGGTATGTGAGCAACGGGACCCTAAAGGTTTATACAAGAAAGCCCGTGCTGGCGAGATAAAAAACTTTACCGGAATCGACTCTTCATATGATGTTCCTTTAAATCCAGAGGTGCATGTTAAAACTGCTGAAAAGGATATAGAAGCTTGCGCTAAGCAAGTCATCGACTATTTAATCGCTAACCAATATATTGTTGAAGGACAATAATCAGATGAACTTTGATGTATTTAATGGCGACGCTGATGGTATTATTGCTTTAATTCAGTTGCGTTTAGCGGACAACAAGTCGAGTACTTTAATCACCGGGGTTAAACGTGATATTGAACTTTTAAAGCAAGTTGAGGCTAACAAAGGGGATAATGTTACTGTGCTTGATATCTCTATGGAGAAGAACATTGAACCTTTACAAGCATTGCTAGAAAATGGTGTTAATATTTTCTATGCAGATCATCATCGAAGCGGTGATATTCCCCGTCACACCAATTTAGATGCGCATATAAACCTTGATGCTAACTGCTGCACCTCATTAATTGTTGACGAAGTACTCAAAGGGAAATTTCGCAATTGGGCAATAACGGCTGCATTTGGCGACAACCTTTTTGCTAAAGCAAATGAATTGTGTGAGCTTGAAGGCTTATCTTCGCAGCAATCTGAGCAGTTAAAAGAGCTAGGAACCCTTATCAATTACAATGGCTATGGTGCCAATGTCACTGATTTACATTTTCATCCGGCAGATTTATATAGGGCTCTTTTAAAATATCCTTGCCCATTTGAAGTTATCAAGGATCTTAACTCACCTTATTATGTTTTAAAGTCTGCATATGACAAAGATTTTGAAAATGCTAAAGCTATTGACGCAAGTGTAGACGATAACAAAATAGCAGTATTTGAATTGCCAAACACCACTTGGGCTAAAAGGATCAGCGGTGTATATGGTAATTACCTAGCCAATGAAGCACCAAGTCGGGCGCATGCAGTACTAACCGATAATAATGATGGTTCTTACACTGTTTCATTACGGGCTCCTTTAAATAATAAACAAGGGGCGGGTGATATTTGCAGTCAGTTTGCAACAGGTGGAGGGCGGTCTGCTGCAGCAGGTGTGAATAAACTCCCTAAGGGTCACATAAAAGACTTTATCAAAGCTGTAGAATTATATTATTCATAAAAATTTCATCACAACATGTTAAGTTTTCTTGAATAGCATTTATTTATATATTTTAAGTAATATTTCAACTTTGTATTTATTTCAACTAAGTATTATTTCGGAGCCAGTAAATGGACTTTTTAAACAATATATTTAGGCTTCCTAGGTTTCAAAAGCGTCTGATTAGCTTGGCTATTGATTGCTCTTTCATCTTAGTTGCTTTTTGGGCTGCTTTTTTTGTCAGGGTTGATGATGTTAGTATTTTTTCTAACTTGAATAACTGGTTATTAATTAGTTTAATAACTCCAATAACTCTTATAACATTTATCAAATTAGGACTTTATAGGGCTGTTTTAAGATACCTAGGTATACAGGCACTTACAGCCGTTTTACTAGGTGCAGCTATATCGACTTTTTCATTGGTTATTCTTGCTTATTTTACCAATACAGACTTGCCTAGAACTGTTCCAATAATCTACTTTTCATTTATTTTAGTATTGACGGGTGGAACTCGGTCTTTATTTCGTTCAGCGATTGGAACGGGTACTAAAAAACAAGGTGAGCCAGTCATAATTTATGGAGCAGGTGTCAGCGGTAGACAATTGATGACATCTTTAATGCAAAGTCATGAATATTACCCTTATGCCTATGTAGATGACGATGAGTCTTTACATGGCACTGTTATTTCAGGAATCCATGTTCATTCGCCTTCCATAATTCGAAAGTTAGTACAACAAAAGTCAGCCACAAAAGTGCTTTTAGCGTTACCTAGTGCTAGTCGCTCTCGTAGGCATGAAATACTGTCAACATTAGAGCCTTTAGCAGTTCAAGTGATGACAATTCCTGCTATGGCAGATCTAGTCAATGGAAAAAAATTATTCAGTGATATAAAAGAGGTAGGAATTGATGACTTACTTGGTCGTGATTCGGTTGCTCCTCGTGATGATCTCTTAAAAGCTAATATCAAAGATAAAGTTGTAATGGTTACTGGTGCTGGTGGCTCTATAGGTTCAGAATTGTGTAGACAAATTTTTAAACAATCTCCTAAAAAGTTAGTCCTTTTTGAATTATCTGAATATGGTTTATACACAATTGAACGTGAACTTTTAGCGTTAAAAACTTCACTAGGAATTGAAGTTGAAGTTATCCCTATGATTGGCTCAGTTCAAAAAGAAAATAGAGTTACAGCCATAATGGAAGCTTTTAAGGTGCAGACGGTTTACCATGCGGCCGCCTATAAACATGTCCCTTTAGTTGAACATAATGTAGTAGAGGGAGTTCGTAATAACGTCTTTGGTACCCTATACACCGCGAGAGCGGCTATTAATGCAAAAGTTGAAACTTTTGTATTAATTTCGACAGATAAAGCAGTGCGCCCTACAAACGTAATGGGCACAACCAAGAGAATGGCTGAGTTAGTGCTTCAGGCCTTTGCTAAAGAAAAACATGATACGCGTTTTTGTATGGTTAGGTTTGGTAATGTTTTAGGCTCCTCTGGATCTGTTGTACCACTGTTCAGAAATCAAATTGCCAATGGTGGTCCTCTGACTGTTACTCACCCAGATATCACTCGTTTTTTTATGACGATTCCGGAAGCTTCTCAGTTAGTTATTCAAGCTGGAGCTATGGGTAAAGGTGGAGATGTGTTTGTTTTAGATATGGGCGAACCTGTAAAAATAGTTGATTTAGCCACCAAAATGATTCATTTGAGTGGTTTAGAAATCAAAAATAGTACAAATTTAGATGGTGATATTTCAATCGACTTCTCTGGCCTACGTCCAGGAGAAAAGCTTTATGAAGAGTTATTGATTGGTGATGATGTGACTGGTACAGAACATGAAAGGATTATGACTGCGAATGAGATCAATCTAGACTGGTCTGAATATTCAATTATCCTTGACTGCTTAGATACAGCTTGTCATGAGTTTAATCATGAAGAAATCCGTGAGATTTTATTAAAAACGCCAACTGGATTTAACCCTACAGATGGTATTTGTGACTTAGTTTATCAGCAAAAAAACTCTTTAGACTCTGATTTTAAAAATGTGATTAAACTTGGCTAGTTAAATAAAGTCTATTTTTGATGCTGTTAATTAATGCTTTATAAGTAAAAGCATTTAACAATTAGTTAAGGAATAATAATGACTGTTTTGGTTACTGGAGGGGCTGGTTATATAGGTAGCCACACTATCGTAGAACTTTTGAATTCTGCTGCGAATGTGATTGTTCTAGATAATCTCTCCAATTCAAGTCTTGAAAGTTTAAATAGAGTAAAAAATATCACAGGTAAGGCGGTTAAGTTTTATAAAGGTGATATTTTAGATAAAGCTTTGTTGGTTAAATTGTTTACCGAAAATAATATTGATTCAGTTATTCACTTTGCTGGTTTAAAAGCTGTTGGTGAGTCAGTTATACAGCCACTGACTTATTACACGAATAATGTCACAGGTACGATTTTGCTTTGTGAAGTCATGGCACAGTTTGCGGTAAAAAAATCTGGTATTTAGCTCTTCTGCTTCGGTTTACGGTGACCCGGCCAGCTTACCTATTGTTGAATCATTCCCTACTTCAGCCACAAACCCTTATGGTCAGTCGAAGCTAATAGTTGAGCATATACTTGCTGATTTGTCGCAGTCTGATCCTAACTGGAATATTGCTTGTTTGAGGTATTTTAATCCGGTCGGCGCACATGAAAGTGGCTTAATTGGTGAAGACCCCAACGATATTCCAAATAATTTAATGCCGTTTATTTCTCAAGTTGCTATTGGCAAAAGAGAAAAGTTAATGGTATTTGGTAATGATTATGAAACCAAAGATGGCACGGGTGTAAGAGATTACATCCATGTGGTAGATCTGGCTTTAGGGCATCTAAAAGCGCTAGAGAAGCTAAAGTTAAACAGTGGTTTTGTCACTTATAACTTAGGTACCGGAGTAGGTTATAGTGTTTTAGATATGGTACAAGCGTTTGAACAAGCCTCACTGAGAAATATAAATTACGAGATTGTTGCTCGCCGAGCTGGTGATATTGGTGCTTGTTATGCAGATCCGTCAAAAGCGAAAGCTGAATTAGGTTGGGCTGCTACTCATAATCTAGAAGATATGGTCAATAGTAGCTGGAAGTGGCAATCTATGAATCCACATGGTTATAGCTAAACATCCCCTAAGATTTTTTAATCAACTTATTTGTTTTTTAGTTAAGACTAGTGTTTATTTTAACTTTAAAATGATAGTTTTTAATTAATTTAACTAAATAAATTTTAAAAGCTGATTTCAGTATAATTTGAGCTAGAAATACGTATTGTTTGTTAAATAGGTTTAATTAATGGAGTAGTAATGTCTCGTAAGTATTTTGGCACCGATGGTGTGCGCGGTAAAGTAGGTGACTTCCCTATTAATCCGTCTTTCGCAATGAAATTAGGTTGGGCTGCTGGAACCGTTTTAGCATCAGCAGGTACTAAAGAAGTGATTATTGGTAAAGATACTCGTATTAGTGGTTATATGCTTGAAACTGCGATGCAAGCAGGCTTTTCTGCGGCAGGTATTAACTGTGCGCTTGTTGGCCCTATGCCTACACCTGCTATTGCCTATTTAACATCGACGTTTAGAGCTGATGCAGGCGTGGTGATCAGTGCTTCTCATAATCCTTATTATGATAATGGTATTAAGTTATTTTCAAACTCGGGCACTAAATTAAATGATGCTCAAGAGTTAGAGATTGAGCATCTACTTGATCAAGCAATTAACCATGGTGCGATGACATGTGTTGATTCTGATAAATTGGGCAAGGTGCGCCGTATATCTGATGCCGCAGGTCGTTACATTGAGTTTTGTAAAGGCACATTTGATAAATATAAGTCATTGACAGGCCTTAAAATTGTGGTTGATTCAGCCAATGGCGCGGCTTATCACATCGCTAAAGACGTTTATGCTGAGCTTGGTGCTGAAGTGATTAGCATTAATGACAAGCCTGATGGGCTGAATATTAACGAACGTTGTGGTGCGACCCACTTAGACAGCCTGCAAACTGCTGTTATGGTTCACGAAGCAGACCTTGGTATTGCCTTAGACGGTGATGCCGATAGAGTATTGTTTGTTGATCATAACGGTCATGCCGTTGATGGTGATGAAATCCTATTTATTTTGGCTCAAGCTGCACAAGCTAAAGGTGAGTTACAAGGTGGCGTGGTAGGTACACTGATGTCTAATTTAGGCCTTGAATTAGCCCTTAAAGAGATGGATATCCCTTTTGTTCGCGCTAAAGTCGGTGATCGATATGTGGTTGAACAATTAAAAGAGACAGGCTGGCAGTTGGGCGGCGAAGGTTCAGGCCATATTTTAAGCTTAAAACACACCACTACAGGCGATGGTGTTGTTGCATCACTGCAAGTGCTTGATGCGGTAATTGAGTCAGGTAAAAGCTTAGCAGATGTTAAATCTGGTATGACAAAACTGCCTCAGGTACTGATCAATGTTCGCTTAAATGCTGACAATGCCGATAACATTATTGCTTCTGATTCTGTTCAGCAAGCGGTTGTGGCTGCAGAAGAATTTATGGGTGATAGAGGCCGAGTTTTATTACGTAAGTCTGGGACTGAGCCATTAATTCGCGTGATGGTTGAATCAACTTGTGCAGAGATGACTCAAACTCAGGCGCAAAGCATCGCAGATGCTGTAAAACTTGCGGGTTAATCGTTAGGTTAAAGCTAGGTTTAAAAATCAGTTTAAACTGAGCTTAAACTAAGTTAAAAATTAATCCTAAATCAAATTATCAATGCCAGCGTAATATACGCTGGCATTGTTGTTTTCTTTGATATAATTCTTTGTTCAGATATTCAGTCATTCCCTTTCAAATAGGACAACTATGCTTTTAATCACCGGCGGTGCAGGTTTCATTGGCGCTAATTTGATTCATTATATTTTAAACAATACCAATGAATCTGTGGTGAATTTAGATGCATTAACCTATTCAGGTAATCAAGCATCTTTAACAAGTGTTGAAGCAAATCCTCGCTACCATTTTGTTCATGGCAGTATTTGTGATTCGGATACTCTGCAGCGTATTTTTTCGGAATATAAGCCAACAGCAGTGATGCATTTAGCGGCTGAAAGTCATGTTGACCGTTCTATTGAAGGTCCTGCTGATTTTATTGAAACTAATATCGTAGGAACATTTAAGTTACTCGAAGTTGCAAAAGACTATTGGCTTTCTTTAGATGCAGAGAATAAACCCAAATTCCGGTTTATTCATATCTCCACTGATGAAGTGTATGGTGATTTAGGCCAAGGTGAACCGGCATTTAATGAGTTAACTCCCTATAAGCCAAGTTCACCTTATTCAGCTTCAAAAGCTTCCTCTGACCACTTAGTCAATGCATGGCATCGAACCTATGGTTTACCCGTTGTGATGAGTCATTGCTCGAATAATTATGGCCAGTTTCAATTCCCTGAAAAGCTCATACCACATATGATTTTAAATGCCCTGGCTGGTAAACCTTTGCCTGTTTATGGTGATGGCTTACAAATTAGAGATTGGTTACATGTGGAAGATCATGCGCGTGGATTAGTTAAGCTTCTCACTCATGGGAAAGTTGGCGAAGTGTATAATATTGGTGGGCAGAATCAGGTAACAAACCTTGATGTCGTCCGCCAAGTTTGCAAGTTATTAGATGAATTGGCGCCAAGTAAAGGGAAGCATAAATCATATACCGAGTTGATTACTTTTGTGACCGATAGACCTGGGCATGATGTTCGTTATGCAATTGATATCACTAAAATACAAACAGAGCTTGGTTGGCAACCTACAGAGTCCTTTAAATCGGGCTTACGAAAAACTGTGCAATGGTATTTAGCTAATCTAGACTGGTGTCAAAATATCATAGATAACGGTTATCAATTGAAGCCATTTGACAGAGTGAACCCAGAGTAATGACACAAGCTAAATCATCGCTATATAAAGGTATTATTCTCGCTGGTGGCAGTGGTAGCCGACTTTATCCTATTACTTTTGGCACCTCTAAACAGCTGTTACCTGTTTATGATAAACCAATGATTTACTATCCGTTATCAGTTCTGATGTTAGCGGGTATTCAGGATGTATTAATCATTTCAAGCCCTGAAGATCTTGCAAATTTTAAACGCTTACTGGGTAATGGCGAGCAATTTGGGATTAAGATTAGTTATGAAAAACAAGCCTCACCCGATGGTCTGGCTCAAGCATTCTTAATTGGTGAATCATTTATCGGTGATAGTAATGTTGCGCTTGTGCTTGGAGATAATGTTTTCTACGGACAAAGCTTTAGTGAACAACTCAAAAAGGCGGTGTCGAAACAGTCTGGTGCCACCATATTCGGATACAGAGTGAGTGAACCTGAACATTTTGGGGTAATCGATTTTAATAATGATGGACAAGTCATCGATATCGAAGAAAAGCCCTTAAAGCCTAAATCAAACCATGTTGTCACTGGATTATACTTTTACGATAATGAAGTGATTGATATCGCTAAATCCCTGAAACCTTCTATAAGAGGTGAGTTAGAAATAACTGATGTGAATTTGGCATATCTTAATCGAAAGCAGCTGAATGTTGAGATACTGGGCCGAGGTTTTGCTTGGTTAGATACGGGTACCCATGACTCATTATTAGAGGCAAGTCACTTTGTGCAAACAGTTGAGAAGCGCCAAGGTCTTAAAGTAGCCTGTTTAGAGGAAATTGCATTTATCAATCAATGGATTGATGTGACGCAACTTAAGCTGCAAGCTCAGCGCCATAAACAAACGGCTTATGGAGATTATCTAATGCTAATCGCACAAGAACAAAGTCATTCATATGAAAAGCCATAAAACCAGTAACAGCATGAAAATCATTGAAACATCACTGGCAGATGTCAAAATTATTGAGCCGCAAGTATTTAATGATGACAGAGGTTTTTTCTATGAAAGCTTCCAAGCTGAACGCTACCAAAAAGCGTTAAATATCCCAAAGCCTTTTGTGCAAAGTAATGTATCTCAATCTAAACAAGGGGTTTTAAGAGGACTTCACTTTCAAAGACAACAACCTCAAGGAAAACTCATCAGCATCATTAGTGGAAGTATCTTTGATGTCGCAGTAGATCTACGCAGGGACTCAGAAAACTTTGGCAAGTGGATTGGAGTTGAGTTATCAGCAGAAAATAAGCGCCAAGTTTGGATACCTGAAGGCTTTGCTCATGGCTTTGTTACATTATCTGAGCTTGCTGACGTGGAATATAAATGCACTGATTATTACGCGCCTCAACACGAAGCATCCTTACTTTGGAATGATTCTGACTTGGCGATTGGTTGGCCAGTTAAATCTCCGATTTTATCTGAAAAAGACCAGCTGGGTTTGAAATTAAAGGATTTAAAGCTTGAGGAGTTACAGGTTCGTCATAAAGATATTAGTCATATAAATATAAGCAATATAAATAATCGAGAGTCCGAACAGTGAAGGTTTGGTTAGTTGGAGCCGCTGGTCAGCTAGGTAAGAGTATCATTGAGTTCAATGATAATGAACTTGCACCAAAAGGGCAGTTGCTTAATTTTATTGCCACAACAAAGTCAGATGTTGATATATGCCAGTTGGCATCAATTTCAGAGTTTGTTAATAAAAACCACCCCGACATTATTGTAAATGCTGCTGCCTACACGAACGTTGAGCTTGCTCAAACAGAAACTGCTTTGTGTATGCAGGTAAATGCACACGGCGCGGCTAATTTAGCGATAGTTGCCAGTGAGGCAGATATTCCACTTATCCATATTTCAACGGATTACGTGTTTGATGGTCAGGCTAGTGTGCCTTATTTAGAAGATGATAAAACTGATGCAATCAATACTTATGGACAGTCAAAACTCCAGGGCGAGGAATTAATCAGAAAAACGTTAGCTAAGTATCTTATTATCCGTACTTCCTGGCTTATTAGTGAGCGTGGACATAACTTTTTCAATACAGTTCTACGATTATCCAAGCAGCACCCGCAGCTAACCATTATAGATGATCAAGTTGGTTGTCCTACTTATGCCAGTGATTTAGCTGAAGCAATTTGCAGCTTAATAATATCTATAGCTAAAGGGCAAAAAGAGTGGGGGACATTTCATTACTGTGGTGATACAGCAATGACTTGGTATGAATTAACTCATCAAATTTTAGATGAAGCCGTTGTTCATTCTAAAATTACGTTAAAACCTAAAGTAGTTGCTATTTCTTCAGAAGAATTTGCTGCTCGCAATCAAGTTCAAATAACAAGTCAAGCTAAAATACCCAATCAAGACCAAGCTAAAATAACAATTGAAAATCAAGCGGTAAGACCTAAATACTCAGTATTGAATTGTCAAAAAATCAATGACACTTGGGGAATTAAATCCCCCAATTGGTCAGGTTCTTTAAAGCGACTTGTTCAAAAGCTCTAATTTGAACTTTTAACTCTAAATTTAGCTCTAGCGCTTTACCATTCTCGCAACATACATTCCATCGCTGTTGGCTTCATAAGGCCAAACAGTGATGTGCTTGCTTTGCTCTTTGGTAAAAGGGTGAGTGCTCACTACAAGTTCAAATTCAGTATTAGTTGCTAAAAATTGCGTAACGACCTCTTCATTTTCAAGAGGTGATAATGAGCAGGTTGCATAAACAAGCGTTGCTCCCGATTTAACTGCTTTGGCACTTCGGGTGAGGATATCTAACTGAAGCGCTGGTTTGTCATCGACACAGCTTCTGTCATCAATCCAGCGCATATCTGGGTTTCTGCGCCATGTGCCGGTACAGCTGCAAGGTGCATCGACTAATACGCCATCAAAGCTATTTTTATCAACTGGCAGTTCATCACTTTTCCAGCGTGCAATTGAGATGTTGTCAAAGCCAGCTCTTTTAGCACGCTTATTTAACTCTTCAAGAGCTTTCGAGCGAATATCTGATGAGATGATGCTACCAGCTGACTTTGAGCCTTTAGCGTCTTGAAATTGTTTTGAGCGAAGCTGTAAGGTTTTACCGCCTGCACCGCTACAGGTATCCCACCAATTTTCATCCGCTTTGGGCTGACAGACATTACCAATCACTTGTGAAGCTAAATCTTGGATCTCAAGTTGACCATTTTTATAAAGTTTTACTTCATTTAAATTGATACTTTTACTGCCAAGGCTTATCGCATCGTCGAAGTAACCACTTACACTTGCGTCAATTTGCGCTTGTTGTAACTCGTTAATCGCTTTGTGGGTATCGTACTTTTGCACACGCGCCCAAATCGGTGGACGTGAACTCATCGCTTCGATTAGCTCAATTTGTTGAGCGATATCTTCAATCGGGCAAACATCCCAGAACCAATCTGGTACTAGTTGCTGTTCTTTAAATTCAATATCAGCAAATAGTTGATTCATTAGCTGATTTCTATTGCAGACAGATAACGTCTTTGTTTCTTCTATAGTAGGATTAGCTTGAGCAATGAAATCTGCAATGGTTTGAAGTTGCTCATTGCGAAAACCCGCAAAACCTTGCCAAGCTTCAGCAAATTGCTGCCAGTTATGTTGCTCTAATAGGGCGCAACTACTTAGCATTTTAAACCAAGTTTGTTCGTCATGTTGCGAACCTAACTGCTTAAACCAGCCCCACCAACGAAATAATCCAAATAAGGTTTCGCGAATTACGCGGCGGTCTTTCGAGCCATGCTTTTTATGTTCCCTAAAGTAATTAGCTACAATTCTGTCCGCAGGCATTTTAGTGTCTAACACTTCATCAAAGAGTTTTTTAATGGTACTCGAATAGCTCAGAGCTCTTTTTTCTGCGGGTGTTGTAGCTTGTATTTGGGAATGATTTACTGGCTGCATCTTTGACTCTAACTGTGGTTACCAAAGCGTATTGAAAGCTTTTGGTAACGCGAAATTAATTGAGCTGCAGTTTACCATGTCTTTAAATGGGGTTGAATAAGTATCACCGCTCGTATGAACTCTTCTACTAAACATGCTTTGCTTTAAAGAGATCTGTTTAAAGTGGCTAGTTAAAGTTTGATTAAAAAGGATGGTCGACCATAACCCAAGCATTGGTATTCTCATCAGACTGAGCCACATCAAAACGCACCACAATCCCTGCTGTTAATGCTCTAAGTGATACCCCATAATCGTATTTCATATCCGTGAGTAACTCCTCTGCCGTATATGACTCACCAACTCTACCTGCTTCAACAAAGCCGACTAATTGGAACCAATCAAGGCGTAAGAATTTAAGCCAGTTTACATCTGCTATGGGATTATATTTTAGCGTATAGCGATACTCCGCAGTGCCGTAAATTGCAGCTTTATCGTGGAAGCGATGACTATCAAATCCTCGCATACGGTAGAAGCCACCTAAATTTGCCCCTTCACTATGAGGTGGATTATTATTAGCCTTGCTCCCACCTTGGTCATCGTACTCTAATTCCCAAGAGGGCGAATAACCCGTCCAAAAGTTTACCGCTAAAATACGTTGTGAAGCATAGGTTGATTCACCAAATGAGAAGTACTTGCTGGCTTCAAATTCGAAAAATGTCCAAGAATGATCAGACTCAAGCCAACCAGCATCGTGTGAGACTGAGATATACTGTTTACTGCCATAGCTTGGGTTAATGGAAAAGTCTGTATTATCGTACAGAAGCCCTAATTCGATGGCATGCACTGCGCCATCGAGTTCTTCATCATCAAATTCGTAGCTTTCATAACGGTTAAATTGTTTCAAGACTGCAACGGTTGCGCCGGACTCAAGTGGGTTCCATACTTTGCCACCAGATGGCTCTGAGGTTAGTAAACCTGCGGTTAGTTCATAGTTGACTCGGCCTTTATCTCTTGTGGCTCCAATGGGTAAAGCGTATTCGAGTTTAATATCCCACCAATTTGATGAGCCATCAGCTTGAAGAAACTGCTCATTTGAGGAGTAATTACTGCCAGGTCTCGGCGTGCCTTGAGGGATATAATCCCCGCCTGATGCATAAGCTTTTTGCTGTGGATAATAGCCCATGAATCCAACTAAACTGACAAAGAATCTCTCGGTTGACGGAAGCTGGTAATTCCAAATACCGCCTCCTGCGCCATAACTGACATCTCCACCATAGACAGTTCCACCCACTGTCATTTGATCTTGGTAATAACCACTGGCCATTGCGCCTAAGCCTAAGTTAACTCCCATAGAGTCTGTGCTGAAAATGTAAGGTAGCAGGAGCTTCTCTGCACCCGTATCAGGAGTCTCTGAGCGATTAACGGCAGACTTTACATTAGCTGAAGCGGCTATAGAAGAATGACTAAATAGTAATAAAGCAGCTGACACGACTATGACTGATAAGGCGTTGGCTAATGTATTCGAACCATTTATTGATTTTACAAAACGAGTGCAGTGGCGTTTATTCATCATTAGCGATCCCTGTTATTACATGGGGTTCAAAGGAAAGGTTTGTTGTTGATTTGTTTGTGTTTTATTAAATAATATAGATTGTTAGTGCGAAAAGGTACAGGTATTAAATGAATTTCGTGCCTATAGAACAGTGACTGAAGAACTTTGAAATGAGCTGTTGGAAACGCTAACTATCGAGTTAGCGTTTTATCAGTTTGTTAAATGGTATTTGAGGAGTAATCAAAGACAAAAAATGATTAAAAATCTAAATCTAGCGCAAAACAAAGATAACCCATTAACAGAGACGTTTTCTCAAATTCTTTAGCGCAGTAATCAACAAAGCCATTATCACAGACTTGTTCAATACTAATGGGTTTTATAGCAATAAAATCTTTGCGCTTTAATTCATCAATCAGCGGATGGTCTTTATCAAAGCCCCGTGGAGGTCGAATAAGACTATCGCCTGATAATTCAAATCCCGCTTTATCTAATGCTAATAATGCTTTTTTGTAGCCGTTTGGGTTTTCATCAATACAGTGTCGAATGGCATTTAAGGCTTTAGATTCAGGGTGCCAGATCCCCGCAGCAAGAAAACAGCTATCATTGGCTAAGTGTAAGTATAGCCCAGGAGCGTGGACATCTTTCCCTTGAAAATGTCTAAACTGAATACCAACGTTTAATTTGTAAGGGCTTTTATCTTTACTGAAACGGCTGTCGCGTTGTGGTCGCATCATGCTACCACCCACTTTTTTAGGAACGGCAGTTAGGCGAGGGGATAAATTTAGAATAGGCCCTTGCATGGCCTCAATAAATTTCAAAGTCGGGGTTCTGACTTTATCTTCATAATCTTGCTGATTGGCCTTAAACCATTCTCGATCATTGTTATTGGCAAGTAGGGTTAAAAAGTCAAAGCTTTGCTGAGAGTACATAACAAATCCTAAAAAAGATGAAGTTAAAGTGTGCCATAAAAAGTCACTAATTTACGATATTTTTAGGAATACAGTTCTTTGTTAATCAAGTCTATTTAAGCAAAGCTTGACCTGTGATGATGTTGAGGCGTCAGCGATACGCTGAATTTAACCGCGCTAAAACGCGTCTGACTTTAAAAGTATTACAAGCTTCAGTGGTTGAATTATATTCTGCATTAATACTTCTACTAATGTCATATGATACTGTGTGTTAAAACGTCAATATTAATTTACTTTGATGTTTTTGCCTGTTATGTCTCAAGTTGTTTGTTGTTTTTAGGTGTTTCGAAATATATCTAATCTCAGCTTGCTTACTGTTGTGAATGGTTTTTTTTTATATCGGATGTTTTTTTTGTAGTATTTTTAAACTTTAGGAGTATTATGCGCTTCCAAATTGACTGAGGTTAGGTTATTAACTTGTTGCTAACCTAAAAATTCGTCAGTTTGGTTAAATTTGATACTTTATATGGCTATGATACTGTCTAGGTATCCATATAAAGTTTGTTCATATCTCAATATTTATACCCAAACAACTTGAAGATACGTGTTTCAGAGCTTCACCGTGTTTTCAATACTAGGCGCGTTAATGCGGTAATGTAGGTACCTTATAAATTAGCGCAACAACGTAGTGGGAACACGGTGAAACTCCCTGAGGGCAAGTTTTACACGCGTTTATGCTGCGTTATTGATTTTGAAAAGGGAATAACCATTACCCGCAATCAATGCCTTGCCTAAACGCGTGTAAATTCTTGCTGAAATCGAGCATCTTCAGGTTGTTTGGGTATAACGCTTTAAAAATTAACTAAGGTTTTGTAAAGGCTTAAACATGACAAAGAATACATTAAAAGTTGTTGGTTGGTGTGAATGGGCAAGGTTTCCTGAACTTGGCAATGAACGGATTAATATGAAAATCGACACCGGTGCTAAAACGTCATGTTTACATGCTTTCAGGATTAAGCCATTCATTAAAGGTGACGAAGACTGGATTAAAGTATGGATGCATCCAGAACAAGACAGTGAAAGAGAGTTAGTTTGTGAATTTGAAGTATTTGATCGCCGTCATGTAAAAGATTCAGGTGGACATATTACTAACCGTTACGTGGTTAAAACGCCGATTATCATTGGCGAGGACCAATTTGATATTGAAGTGACACTTACTCAACGCGACAACATGCAATTTAGAATGTTACTTGGACGTAGAGCGTTAGCTGGGCGCTATTTAGTTGATTCATCAGCAGCACATTTAACAGGAGTTCATTAAAAATGAATATTGCAATTATGTCTCGAGGTCCTAATTTATATTCAACTCGTCGCCTTAAAGAGGCTGCCATTTCTCGTGGTCACGAAGTACAGATTATTGACCCATTAGCGTGTTACATGAACATTAATATGATGGCGCCTAGTATTCACATGCGTGGTGAAGAGTTACCTAAGTTTGATGCTGTTATTCCTCGTATTGGCGCTTCAGTTACATTTTATGGTACGGCTGTACTACGCCAGTTTGAGATGATGGGAGTTCGACCTTTAAATGAGTCAGTAGCAATCTCTCGCTCTCGCGATAAGTTACGCTCATTGCAGTTATTGTCTCGTAAAAGCATAGGTTTGCCTGTGACTGGTTTTGCTAATAAACCTGCTGATGTACCAGATCTTTTGGACATGGTAGGCGGTGCACCGTGTGTTATTAAGTTACTTGAAGGTACCCAAGGGATTGGTGTGGTGCTTGCTGAAACACGTAAAGCTGCAGAAAGTGTTATTGAAGCATTTATGGGCTTAAAAGCGAATATCATGGTGCAAGAATACATTGCTGAGGCTGGTGGCGCAGATATTCGTTGTTTTGTGATTGGCGACAAGGTGATTGCGGCAATGAAACGTCAAGGCGCTGAAGGTGAGTTTCGCTCTAACTTACATCGTGGTGGGAGTGCTAAAGTTGTCAAACTTAGCCCTGAGGAGCGATCTACAGCGATACGAGCTGCGAAAACCATGGGGTTAAATGTAGCTGGTGTTGATTTACTTCGCTCAAAACATGGACCTTTAGTGATGGAAGTGAACTCATCTCCGGGTCTTGAAGGTATTGAGCAATCTACCGGTATTGATGTGGCTGAAAAGATTATTCAGTTTATTGAAAAAAATGATAAACCAAGCGGTACAAAAACTAAAGGGGTGGGTTAATGGCACCTAAGCGTGAAGCGTTTACAATTGGTGAGTTCAGTATTGATGCTGGCAGTCGTGCTAGCATTAAACTGCCCGCAGCAAAGCTGTATAACGACACGCCTTTAGATCTGCATGTTGAAGTTTTTCACAGCAAAAAGCCTGGCCCTGTTTTGTTGGTATGTGCGGCTATTCACGGTGATGAATTAAATGGCATCGAAATATGTCGACGATTGATCGATAAAGTGAATATTAAGACCTTAACTGGCACGCTAGTGGTTGTGCCAGTAGTCAATGTGTTCGGTTTTATTCACCAATCACGTTATTTACCTGACAGACGCGACTTAAATCGTTGCTTCCCTGGCAGTGCTAAAGGGGCATTGGCTAGCCGCTTAGCAAACTTGTTTTCAAATGAATTATTAAAGCAAGCGACCCATATTGTTGATTTACATACTGGCGCTATTCATCGGGATAATTTCCCGCAAATACGCTGTGATACAGATGATGAAGCCATGATGGCAATGGCCACAGCTTTTGGTGCGCCAGTGATTATGGACTCAAAAGCGCGCGAAGGTTCGATGCGTGGCTATGCGAATGAGCTTGGTATTGCTTGTATTTTATATGAAGCAGGCGAGGCACTTAGGTTTAGTGAGCTTGCCATAAAATCAGGACTAACTGGCGTACTTAATGTGATGCGTCATTTAGGAATGCTTAGCAGTAAACTCAAACCTACGGCCTCAATCAATGCGAGTCGTAGCTATTGGCTACGAAGTGAGTCAGATGGTTTAGTGAATATAAAGCGTAAAATTGGCTCTAGAGTGAGCAAAGGTTGCGTATTAGCCAATGTCGTCAATCCATTAGGGGGTGAGTTGTCACAACTTAAATCGCCGACCGATGGTATTATTATTGGCTTGAGTAATATTCCTGTGGCAAATGAGGGTGAAGCGCTATTTCATATTGCGCAGTTTGTTGGTGATGACATTGAAATTGCCAATGAGCATTTAGATGAGTTTATCTCTACTTATGCTTAATGATGGTTTTTATATATTGCATTAACAAATAGCATTAACATATGACATTCATATATGGCATTTGTATAGTTAAGCGTTAGCAAAAACAAACACAAAAACAAGCACGGATCAAACACAGAAAGTCACAGGCTGAACAGATTAGTTTTTCAACCTGTGACTTTTTTATTGCTATAACTTAAACCTTTCTACTGATGTACTTAACGAGTGGGCTAGTTGATTTAGCTCTTCACTGCGCATTGCCATCTCACTTGATTCAGTTGCATTTTGCTGCGCTGTTTCTGTGGTTTCTGCCATCGTTGCCTCAATTTTTTCACTATAATTAAGCTGCTCATTTGATGCTTGGCTTATGCGTTGGCTCATACTACTGATGGTTGTTAAGGCTTGCTCGATTTGCTCAATTGCATCATTCAAACTTTGGCTTTGTGAGACACAATCTTTTGCTTGTTGCTGTCCTTGGGAAATGGCGCTGACTGCATTCTGGGTTTCGTGCTGCAGAGCGCTAATCATAGTTTGAATTTCTGATGTAGATGATTGAGTGCGTGAAGCTAAGGAGCGAACTTCATCAGCAACCACAGCAAACCCTCGCCCATGCTCACCAGCTCTTGCAGCTTCAATAGCTGCATTTAGCGCCAGAAGGTTAGTTTGCTCAGCAATAGCACTAATGGTCACTAGGATCCCGCCAATATTATCGCTGTGATTGCTTAGTGAAGACATAATACCCACCGAATCATAAAGACTTGTCGATAAGGTTTCGATACGCTCACGATTGGTGTTAGCAATGACTTTAACTTGACCGCTTTGTTCTGAAGCGCGTTTAATTTGTTCTTCAGCATCAAAAACTTGGCTGTTTACAGTGTCTGAACTGTGGTGAATATGTTCAGCAAGTTGTTTAGCTTGCTCAATTTGCTGTATTTGGTTGTCTGCTGATCGGGCAATTTGCTGACCTTGCTTTTGTGACTGAGTGGCAGACTTATCAAGTAAAATGGCATCTTTATGAATATTTTTAAGTAATAACGCTAAATCATCAGAGAGTTTATTAATGTTATCCATCAGCAAACCAAACTCATCTTCATTTCGTTTAGTTAGGCGTTTAGAAAGATCGCCACTGGCAATGCGAGATAATGCTCGGTTGACCGCTGTGAGTGGTCCAAGCATGGCTTTTGATGTGAAAAAGTAAATTAGACAAGCCATCACGATAAATATAACCGCCATTGAAACGGCTAATGTTTGCGCTGTAAGCACCTCATCGTCGGCTAATTGCATTAACTCGGTAAAACGCCCATTCGCCATTATCACTATTTGTTCAAGTGCTTGATTGCTGATTTCGAGGGATTTGTTAGCAGCGAGATAATTGGTTTGAGCTAGCTGTTGCTGGTTGATTACTGCTTCTTGAGCGCGATAAAGTGTTGCTGGCTCGGCAAGTAAGGTATTTATTTTTGTTAAATTGCTGTCTAAATCTTCAAGTAACGCCTTGGCAGGTAAAGTCGCAGCCTGCTGTTTAATATAAACAGAATAAGTGCTGATATTACTTAATATAATGGCGACATCCTGCTGGTGACTTTTAAGCTCAGCTAACGATGTCAGTCTTGGTAACTCCAACATAGTATTACCTAGTGTATAGAGTGCATCGTCAATTCTAATACCTGTGCCTGTCACTTCCTCTAATAACTGTAAGTCTTCATTAGGAACTTGCAGCATTTCCAAATCGATAGTGTTATTACTGGCATTGTTTCTTGCGGTAATAAACTCATTCTCTAACGTGTTAAATGCAGCTTTTGTGGTTTCAATGGCAAGTTTTGCGTTAAATAAAGCGTTAGATTGCTGAGAGTATTGCTGATAAGCATTATTAGCTGCGGCTAAACTGGCCTTCATTTGAGGTCGATGACTGACTTTATCGGTGAGTTGAAGATTAAGTTGCTGATATGTTTTATCCAACGCTTTAAATTGTTGGTAACTAGTTTGGATCTGGTTTAGGTCCGATAAGGAAAAAGCTAAACTTCCAGTTTTAGCCAGTTGTAATAGTGTGACTTGTAATTCATTTGAGTAATTTTGAACAGGTACGGCAACCGTAGCAATATTGGTATTTGCAGTTTGTATATGCGCAAGCGAGCGATAAAAGAAACTACTGCCAATGACTAAAAGTATGCCGATGGAACCAAAACCCAAAGCGATTTTTTGTTTTATAGTGAGCTGAACCATATTTCCCCACGCAAAGCTGATTATATTATTAATTATTTTTTGTTCTATCTTCAGCCATCAATAAGGTAGGCTTAACCAAAGTGACACCAAAGTGATTGATAACTATTAGTAAAGTGTAGTAGGTTTCATGCAAAAGACTTAGTTCAGAAAGCGATTAGTTATTCGACATATATTTAATTGAAAAATAAGCTTAGTTAAGGATTTATTGTGGCATTAAAAACCATTAACCAGCGCGGATACATTGGAAACATCACTCCTTCAAAAATTGTTTGTATCGGCAGAAATTACGTTGATCATATTCATGAACTTGGCAATGAATTACCAGATGATATGGTGGTGTTTATTAAGCCAAACTCTGCTATTTCTGAGACCTTGACCTCATTTCATCAGGAGCCGATCCATTTTGAAACTGAGTTGTGTTTTAAAGTTGAAAATAACCAATTTTCGGCTGTAGGTATTGGGCTTGATTTAACTAAGCGTGAACTTCAATCAAAGCTTAAAACCAAACAGTTACCTTGGGAGCGGGCAAAAGCTTTTAATGGCTCAGCAGTGTTTAGCGAGTTTATTGAATTGCCATCTGGTAACTCAAGTGACAAGTTTTGTTTTCAATTGACGATTGATGGCGAGTTAGCGCAATTAGGTCATAGCGATTTGATGATGTATTCGGAGACTGACATACAAAGTTCCATTACCGAGTTTTTAACACTAGAAGAGGGTGACATTGTGATGACCGGAACCCCCAAAGGCGTGGGCTTAATAGCTAAAGGGGCAAAGTTTGAAGTCAAACTATGGGCAGAAATAGAATATGAGTCTTTTGAGCAAATATTATCAGCCACAAAAGCTGCTACCCCTTTATTGACTCAATCTTGGCTTGCTGAATAATTAGCCTTTTATGGCAAAAGTTTAAACCTTAATGATTCGTGATTCGTGATAAAGCGGTTAAAAGTCGCCACAAGATCTATCTTTGAGGGCAAATTTGATACGAAGTCTGACGTCTAAGGTCAATCTAGTTTTAGTGTTTAAAAAGTTTTTTTAGGCCCTTATGAGGTAATACAAAATAAAAACCGATGTATAGCGTTTTGCCATAACATCGGTTGTATCATTATTGCCGGTGATTTAACCAATATACTAAACCTTAATCTTTAGCTTAATGAGCTTGGGAAAATACCTGGCTAAAAGAAGGGCGTTTGTTTATTTCAATTGGTTGGTTTAGCTTTCTTGCTAAGTCACTTGCAGCAATTAACCCTCTGATATGATGTAAATCCTGATCAATGACTAACATGTGGTGTAAATTATTTTCTTGCAATAATCGTACTATATCACTGACTTTAGCGGTCGCAATTTGATTGTAATCGAATGCTTGTAACTCTTCTCTAGGCACCATAACCTCTGTGACTAATAACTCATCAATAGTCAACATTAACCGCTTAGCGGTAAGCATTAGGTTGTAGTGTGATAATTCTTTCTGGGTAATAATACCAAGGAATCTATCATTTTTATCAACGACTAAACGCATATACGCATGGGTCATTTCCATGATTTTAGCTGTACCAACTGCACTGGTTGATGCGTCAACAATAATGGGTCTAGATACATCAAAATCAGTAAAAATATCTAAAGCAGATGAATCTAAACTTGGTGTGGCTGGTTTTGATGACCATAAAAGATGATCGATAGATGCAGTACTAAATAGTTCTAAATTTCTCATGGGGAAAACTCCGTTACAGTATTAAATAGCTCAGGGCACTGAACATAGCTTTGGTTAAACTTGCTACCGACAACGCAAAATAAAAATATAACCTTATCGGTATGACTACTGGTGCTTGACTTAATTATTGCATCAATAAAACCTTAACCTTGAATACACACCATAGACCTGTAAAGGCAACTGATGCAAGTAGATGAATAACATTTAATTTAGGTTAAGTTATTGCTGTTATTGTTAAATTTTGTGCTAACCTTTCATTGGTTAATAGTCTTAATAAGGAAGTTTAATGACAACTAAACAAGTCGATACAAAAGAAGGTTTGTCGAAGGAGTTCAAATTTTTGCTAGCAGGTACGCCTATTAACATTGATATTTTGACCCCTGCAGGACAAAAAGGACGCTTTAGAACGATTTTTATTGGCTATTTACCAGAACAATTCATATTAATTCAATTTCCTGAAAACAATAAGTTAGGTAACTTTGGCCAATATATTGTACAAGGGAATGAGGTTATTGTTCGTGGATTAGTAGAAGGCCATGAGGCATCTGTGATTGCTTTTTCTACCACCATAAAGCAAACCTTAAGTACTCCCACCAGAATGATGGCACTTAATTTCCCTGAAAAAATGGTCATTCATAACTTACGATCAACTAAGCGGGTATTAACGGAACTTGATGCAATAGTTAAAGCCAGAGATCAGCCTTTGCAAGCAATGTTAACTGATGTTTCATTGACAGGTTGTCACTTAGAGGCGAGTGGAGGGGCTGAAGACGAACTGATTGAAGGTGAAACCATTAACATTACAGTCAATGGGGAAGATGAAGCCCAGATATCGTTAGAAGCCAGAATTTGTAATGCAAAAGTTTCTGATCAAGGTGTTGAGTTAGGGTGCCAGTTTATCAGTGAGCAAGAAGCGCAAATTGAAAAAATTGTTCACTTGGCGTTATTAGCCGAGAAATAGTTTTTTTAAAGAGACCAAGTTAAATGCTGTTAAATAGTCAGTTTACTAAACATAGATGTATACCCAAACAACCTGAAGATGCTCGATTTCAGCAAGAATTTACACGCGTATAGGCAAGGCATTGATTGCGGGTAATGGTTATTCCCTTTTCAAAATCAATAACGCAGCATAAACGCGTGTAAAACTTGCCCTCAGGGAGTTTCACCTTGTTCCCACTACGTTGTTGCGCTAATTTATAAGGTACCTACATTACCGAATTAACGCGCCTAGTATTGAAAACACGGTGAAGCTCTGAAACACATATCTTCAAGTTGTTTGGGTATATATCTTGGTGTGACAGAGATTGGAGAAGTAATAAAAAAGACGACAAGTAAATATGACTTTGTCGTCTTCGTACTGATGGCGATTTAAATATCAGAATATGAACATTTATCTTGGCGATTTTTAAGTTTTAGGTTTAAGACTTAATGCATTATCAATATCTTGCGCACTATATCGATTAGCGAGCTGCTCCCACTCTTCTCCCCATGAGCGATTTACGATTCTTCCTCGTTCAACTGCTGGGCGTTGCTCGATTTGTTTTGCCCACCGTAGTAAGTTCGGGTAGCTTTCAACATCTAAAAACTCGGCAGCATCGTATAAATTTCCTAATACTAAATTGCCGTACCAAGGCCAAGTTGCAATATCAGCGATACTATATTCGTCACCTGCAAGATATTGATTATTAGCAAGCTGTTTGTCTAACACATCCAACTGACGCTTAGCTTCCATTGAAAAACGATTAATTGGATATTCAAACTTTTCAGGGGCGTACGCGTAGAAATGACCAAAACCGCCACCTAAATAAGGTGCAGCGCCTTGTAACCAAAACAACCAATTCATCACCTGTGTTTTAGCGGCTAACTCAGTTGGTAAAAAGTGACCAAACTTTTCAGCTAAGTAAACTAAAATGGCGCCAGACTCGAATACATTAATTGGCGAATCTGTGCTGTTATCCAATAATGCAGGGATCTTAGAATTTGGGTTTACGGCAACAAACCCTGAGGAGAACTGATCGCTGTCACCGATATTGATCATATGGGCATCATATTCTGCCTCAGTAATTCCAGCTGCAAGCAACTCTTCAAGCATTATGGTGACCTTTTGGCCGTTAGGTGTGCCCATTGAATAAAGCTGAAGTGCATGCTTGCCAACCGGTAAATCTTTATTAAAGCGAGCACCAGAATCAGGGCGATTGATACTTGCCCACTTACCGCCATTTTCATCTTCCATTTGCCACACTTTTGGTGGAGTGAACTTATTAGTCATTGTAAAACCTCATTAATATGAAACTAGTAAAATTTATATATCGAATATCATGGGACGGTGCTGTTTACGCTAGCATAACGCTATAAAAACAATATTAGGGCAAATATTAAGTATAAAAGCCTTAATAATAAAATCGTTTAGTTGCTTTAGTTATTGCTAACGTTTTTAAAGAATAAGTCAAATAAGCTTAAAGAGATAAGGTGCCACAATGGAGCCAGCTTAAAGGATAATTTGAAATTATCTATTTTACTTTTGGGAGTTAAGAGTTAAGAGTTAAAAGTTAAAAGTTAAGAGTTAAGAGTTAAGAGTTAAGAGTTAAGAGTTAAGAGTTAAGAAAGCTAGCCCTAAACAGCAGGCTAGCTTGGGGGAAATCTTGGCCGAAGATGTATTAGAGTGATGATTTACCTTGCCCTTTCTATCGTTTGTTTCCAAAACTGTTTAGACAGGTGACTGGTTTTATTCGACAGTCTATTCATTTGCTCGCACTTCACTTGTGTATTTTCTGTTTGCGTCAGGCTTTGATTTGAAAGCTCATCAATTTGTAAAATGGAGCGACTAATTTCTCCTGCAACAGTGGTTTGCTGGCTCATTGCTGCAGCATTTAACTCAGCCATTTCTTGAATGCGATTGATAGATACGAGTAGTTTATCGAAAGCGCCATCAGCTTCTTCAGCAAGGGCGACTGAAGTGTCAGCTTGTCGTTGACCCGCTTCCATGGCTTCAGTGGTTTTTTTAGTGCTTTGCTGAAAATTAGACACGATATTCTCAATTTCTGCCGTTGAGTCGCTGGTTCTTTTTGATAACTGTCTCACTTCGTCGGCAACTACAGCAAACCCTCTGCCGCTTTCACCAGCTCTTGCAGCCTCAATAGCGGCATTTAAGGCAAGTAAGTTGGTTTGCTCTGCGATACCTTTGATTTCGCCTAACACGCCTACAATTGACTTACTATCACGTTCAATCGTGTTAACCACTGTAGAAAAGTGAACGACTTCTTTTCGTAGCTCGCCAATTGAGCACACCACTTTAACCATACTGTTATGGCCTAAATTAGCTGCGGTCTGACTTGTGGTGATTTCTTGGGCGGTTTGTCGAGTGTTCTCGTTAACTTCGGCAAAGCTGGTGGTCATCTCTTCCATTGCCGTTGCTGCTTGGCTAGTTTGTTGTGTTTGTTCCTGAACTCTTTCACGGGTGTTAGCAATCGTTTCATTTAGCTGCTGGCTTTCTTCACTAATTGATGTGGCTGAATCAGCCATACGTCCAACGACACCGCCCATTTCAGTGACAAGGTAATTTAATGCCAAATCAATTTTGCCGATTTCATTTTGACTGGATGAGAAAATGCCGCAAGCAATAGGATCATCAATAATATTGGTGGCTTTAGTTTCAAGATCTTTAAGGGGTCTTGTTAGAAAATAAATCCCAAAACCTGCTAGTAACGGGATAAAAAATGCTGCAACTAGCGTTGGCATTAATAACGAAGAAATAACGCCAATTAACGAGATAAACACTGCCCATAGGCAGAGTGCACCCGTAAAGCTAAATAGTGGTGGTGTTATCGCTGCAGGCTCTTTACCTTCATTAAGTTGTTGGTAGATGCTTTCTGCTGATTTGATATGTGCCGGACATGGTTTACGTCTGACGGATTGAAGTTCATGTAAACGGCCATTTTCAAAAACTGGTGAAATATACGCATTCACCCAGTAATATTTACCCGTTTTGGTTTTATTTTTAACAATGCCACACCATGGGTTGCCACCTTTTACACGATCCCAAAGGGCTTTAAATGCAACTTTAGGCATATCTGGGTGGCGAACAATATTATGTGGCTGTCCATGTAGCTCTTCGGTGCTGTATTCTGAGATATCGGCAAATGCTTTATTGGCGTATTTTATGTTGCCATTTAGAACTGTGGTCGACAAAAGAATACAATCGTCAGTTAGCGCTTGTTCAATATTGTTGTTAGCCTTGATTTGACTCATAAAAAATATAACCACATTAAAAATAATGAGGCATAGTGCCTTAGCTAATAAGACTCATTATTGATATAGGTCAAAAAATGTTAACGTATTATTTTTGTTGGTAAAACTGAGACTTGCTTACCGGTTTTTATTGTTAGTTGTTGATTAAAGTGGCTCACTTTAAATATGTGTTTATCGATGGTATTTTTTTATGCTCTCGTCATCAAGTTTGATTTTTTGTAGTAAAGTTTGAAATCTCTTATCTAATTTGTATTGAGAAAGTCTTGGATCTTGGCGTGTGAAAATTAAACAATTCGAGTGGTATTCAACTGCTTCATTTAACAGTGAAAAGACTTTATCAGTCTCATTAAGTAGCGCATATACAATGGCTGTTTCGTAAGGGCAGGTATATTGTACAAGTGCTTCGGCTTCGACAATCAGCTCTTTTGCTCTAGTTGCTTTACCTGAAGCGGCATAAGCTTGAGCAAGGATAATTAAAGAGTATGGCGATCGATTACTTATAGAAACGCCTTTTTGAGCCATGTTTAAACTCTGTTCATAATTCTCTGAAAGGTATTCAGCTACGGATAAACTTAAAAATAAATAAGCAAAATCTGGTAAAAGATATGACTTCTTTCTCCCCCAAGATTTAGCTAAATCTATTTGATTATTCATAAGTAATGCCCACATTCCCCAATCTGCTATCTCCATATTTAATGGGTCTAATTCATCGGCTCGCAATAATGATTTTTTTAATCCCTCAATATTGCCCATTGCTGAATGGTAAAGGGTAAAACCTAGTTCAGTTAAAGCTAAGTCAGGGTCTTTCTCTTGAGCTGCAATTAACATTTTCCAAGCTTGTGGCCATTGCCAAGCATGGACATAAGCAAGCCCTAATGACGATATGGCTTCAGATGCATTAGGCGTTATTGTGATGACCTCAGTGGCTGAAGAGATGACCTCTGGTAATACATCCCTTGGAATATCAAATGTGACCATGGCAATCCGATATGCATTAGCTTTAGCTATGTATGCATCTGTAAAATTAGGGTCTAATTGAATTGCAGCATTGAAAAATTCGATGGCTTTATGAGTCGCTTTACCAGTCATTAATGATTGTTGATGTTGCCCCTGGACATATAATTTATAGGCTTGCATATTTGAGGTCGGGGCACTGACTAAAGTATTAATTTTTTTAGACGTTAACACTTTTTGTAAGGAGTTAGACACTGAAGACGCAATATTATTTTGAATCGAAAACTGGTTTTGATTATTTAGTTTAATATCAAAGCTTCCATCCCATATCAGCTTACTATCCGTTAGATTTTCGAGCTCTACAGAAATTTGAAATTGTCCGTTAATGCCTTCCTTGATCATACCGTCGAGTACAAATTGTGTATTCGGAAGTTGTTCTTTAATAAAGGAGCGTGTTTTATTGTTTTTAAATGTGAAGGCTGTTGGTGGCGGGACTGTGCTTATATGAGGCACTTTTCTTAAACCCTGAATAAGCTCACGCGTTATTTGTTCAGCAAAAGGCTCCCATTTTTCTGGAGTTCGGCTAGAGACGGAAATGGGTAGTATCAATAAATATGGTTGGGTTAATATTGGTTTTGGCTGGGCTATTTTCCAAAATATGGCGAGTAAACAAATACAGGTGAAAGCAATCAACATTACTTTTAAATTTACATAGCTAGTGACGGTTGAGCCGGTTGAGTCGATGACGGGAGAAGAAAGTGTCATTGAATCAAATTCATGTTCAGTTTTTTTTGTTGTGACGTTATTCTGTAACTCTATGTTTTCTTTGTGTATAATAGGTTGGTTGCTAGCTGAATTTACAATTGTGACTACTGCTATAAATTGATAGCCTCGTGTGCGAATAGTTTTAATTACATTTTGTTGTTCACCGTTATCTCCAAAAAGTTTTCGAGCACTTTTTATATGGTTACTTAATGTTGTATCAGTTACATTTCGCCCATGCCAAATGTTTTCGAGTAATTCTTCTCGAGAAATCAATCGCTCTCTGTGTTGAATAAGGTAAATGATGAGATCAAACACTTTGGGCTCAACTGATAATAACTTTCCAGTTCGCCGTATTTGATATTGAACTAAATCTATTTGTAAATCATTACATTGGTAAATCACACTCAATCCCTTATCGCGTGTAACCTAATGTTTAACTGCAGTTAAACATTGTTGATGAGTAATACATTATCAAATGGTGATGCAATCGTTATCAAACCTTCAAGTAGAGCATTGGAATATTGGCTACAAATAAAGCTGAGTTCATTTTGAAAGGAAATTTAAATGCCTACTCCACTTGAAATCCTGATTGATCCGATATCAATCATCCTATTGCTAATTTTGTGTTCGTTAGCACTTGTTGAATTTTTATCGCCAGCTAGACCTTTGCCAAAAGTCAAAGGCTGGTTAGCTAAATCACTTTTATGTTTTATTTTTTATTTCTATCTATCAAGCTACTTACCCCTTATATGGGATCAATATTTACTGCCATTTCAATTGTTCGATTTACAACACATGAACCCTTATATTAGTACCATTATCGCGATCTTTGTATTTGAACTGCTTATTTATATTTGGCATAGAACTATGCACAAGGTGAATTTTCTATGGCGTTCGTTTCATCAAATGCATCATAGTGCCGAGCGGTTAGATAGTATCGGTGCTTTTTATTTGAGTCCACTTGATATGATTGGGTTTACTTTTGTTGGTTCTTTAACGCTGGCATTAGTCATTGGACTTTCGCCACAAGCCATTAGTTGGTTTTTATATATCACGATGTTTTTAGTTGTATTTCAGCACACCAATATAAATACTCCGCAATGGGTTGGCTACTTTATACAACGCCCTGAAAGCCATTCGGTTCATCATGAGAAAGGGGTGCACGCCTATAATTATTCTGACTTGCCGATTTTTGACATCATGTTTGGTACTTTTAAAAATCCAGTTGGTTTTGTAGATGAGTGTGGCTTTTATGCAGGGGGATCTGATCGGGTGGTAGATGCTTTATTGTTTAAGGATATTGCTAAGCAAAAAACTGTTAGTTATGGAAGCTAATGAGTGGTTAAGCTTTAAGGTAACCGTGTGGGTAGGGTAAGCCATGTCTTTTGAGCGGTATGGAGTGATTTAAATAAGGCATTTTACAATGCCTTATTATGGTGTTATTTCATTAACGCCACAGCTTCTATATCTAGTTCGATATCAGTGCAGCCTTTTGCACAATATATGCCTGGTGCTTTATCACTTGATTTAGCTTTGTTTGAGTTTGGCGGCAATTGCAAAGTGAGTGGTTTTTTACACTCGCTACATTCAGCGCTGTTGCCTTTTAGCATACGTTTGATCAAGTTTTTATGCTGATTAAACGAGGCTAGTGTTGTGCCATTTACCGCTGAAAAATCTAACTTTTGGGTTTCGCTCATACTGTTACCTAACTGCAAACTAAATATCAATGTGCCACTCATGTTGAGTGAGTGGCACAATAGTAATGGTTAACTTGATCGCAATATGGCAAGAATTACAGCTTATGCCAAAACTAACCGCTCAGTTACTTAACCTGATCTAGCGGGCTCCAGCGTTGTAATTCTACCGGCAGTGCCACGCCTTGAGCAGTTAATAAGTTAACGCGGGCTTGATAAGCTGCGCCATGCATCAAGTGTTTGGCTAAGTCTACCGCATTTCGCTGGGTATAATCATCTAAATAGCTGCCTTTTGCCCATTCATTGAACGCACCAAGTGCTGGACCTGCCCAAATTTGATAGTCCATTTCACGGCCGACTTCACCCGAATTTGACCAGCGGCTTGATAAACCTAAGTACCAACGGAAAATCAGTGCCATTTTACGTTTAGGGTTACCTTCTGCACGTTCGATTTGCTTAGGGTCGCGCTCGTTAAAGTGCGCCACAGTGCCTGCCCAAATATCATCAAGGGTTGAACGGAAAACTTGTTTCTCTAGTTTTTCACGTTCTTCAGCTGGAATCGCTTCAATTGATTCATAACGGGTGTAAATCTCATAAAGCTTGTTAGCACGCATTGGGAATAGTGTACCGCGCTTAACGACTTGAAGTTTAACGCCCATTTCAAACATATCAGCAGCAGGTGCCATGGTGACATCGGCCATTTCTGTCGTGGCAAGTAACTTACGGGTATGTTCACTGGCGCCAGCTTCAACACACGCTTGGTTGATTGAACCGGTAACGATATACGCTGCGCCCATGTTAAAGGTCGCTAATGCTGCATCAGGGGTGCCGACACCGCCGCCACAACCAACTCGAATAGGGGTTTTGTATTGGTACTCGGCTTGAATTTTGTCTTTAAGCGCCAAAATTGTTGGCAATAGCGTCACTAATGGACGGTTATCAGTATGACCACCAGAATCAGCCTCTGCTGTCACATCATCTGCCATTGGTACTAATTGTGCCAGTTCCATTTGTTCAGGGGTAATCAGCCCTTCATCAACCAGCTTTTGTAGCATTTTAGCGGGAGCTGGTTGCATGAACTTACTAGCCACTTCGGTGCGGCTCACTTTAGCAATAACCTTGTTGGAAATAACCACTTCACCTTGGGCATCACGGCTCAAACCTGCAGCGCGGTAATAGACAATTTGCGGGGTTAAGCCTAAAAATGCAGAAGCTTCAACCGTGCGCACTTTATGTTTTAAAAATAACTCAACACTGCCACGTTCTAATGCTGGCTCACTTGGGCTATGGATTAAGTTAAACATGTATGGGCCATTTGGCAGTGCGGTTTGAATGCGGTTAATGGCTTGTTCAACACGTGATGGAATTAATCCAGCTGCACCAAATGAACATAAAATACCGGCTTGACCTAGTGCAATTACCAGCTCTTCAGATGAAATACCATTGGCCATCGCCCCAGCATAGTAGGCGTATTTTACACCGTGAACGCGGCGGAAGTTACTGTCGCCTAAGCTTTGAGTGCCTAGTGCTGGCGCAAATGCGCTAACAGGTAAGTCTTGCTGACTGTTAATGCTTTCAGTCACTACTTGGGCGTGTTGAGATACACCTAAGCCTTTTTCAGGGTGGTTAATTAAATAACAAGCCTGAGTCAGTTCTTTTAGTTTTTTACCGATAGCGGCATGTTCAAAGCTGGCATCACTTGGGGCTACTTGCCAAGGCCATGGAGAAAGCTTTTCGTTTTGAGTGCTAATAGTCATTATTATTCCTTTATGCCTCTTCGATACAGATAGCGATGTCTTTTACTTCGTAAATACGTAAACCGTCTTTGCTGAGGTTTGCGTCACCGACAATGATACGTTTGCCGTTTTCATCTTTGACTGCACTGATGTGCACATCCAGCGACATTTGCTTATTCAGTGGGTTGATTTGGCCACGGTACTTCCATTTGATGTCAGACAAAATCTGACCAAATTTCGGGTTAGTGAAACCTTTACCTAGGTCTTTACTGATGGCGTAAGTTTGCATTAACTCGATAATTGCTTCAACGCCTAATGAACCTGGCATTACAGGATCTTGATGGAAGTGGAATTGGAAGAACCAATCACTTGGGTCAATGGTGCGTGAGGCGGACAAGTAACCTAAACCATTTTTACCACCTTTATCAACGATTTCAGCTTTGTCGATAAAGTTAAGTTGACCGCCAGCTAAACGATAATGTGGCTGGTTTGCTGGAGCATGGAATACACGGGACTGCTTATCAAGCAAATCGACGGTGATATCAGCCGCGACGTTATTTTCAACATGCCAAGGCTGAGTAATACGGCCATTATCAATACCTAGCTGGTTTTTAAGTGCATCACCTTTAAAGTAACCAAATACAGCGCTACCAGTATAGAAAGGCTCGCCATCTACACTTAAATCAAAGCTGAAACTTTGGATGATGTTACTGCCAGCAATAACGGTAGATAACAGCTTAGAATCATTAACAATGGTTTTGCCGCGTAAATCAACATCACGCAATAATTCACCACTACCATCAAGGTTACGGAAAAATAACTCTTGCCCTGGGAAGCCAAGGGTTGTGCCCATGTAACCAGAGATAAATCCGTTTGGTTGCAGTGATATTTCCATCAATACCGAGTAAGGCATCACTGAAGCATGGCTATTTTTAGCAAAATACCAAGCATCGGTTGGCACTTCATATTCAGCAATACACGATGACGGCTTTTTAAGTTCGCCACGCTTACCTTGAATATCAACAACACGAGTTGTTAGCTGTAAATCACCACAAGGTGTGCGCGGCGGGATAAAGCCACGGTAAATACTAAAGTCAGGGCCAAAACAGTTTTCAATGTCACCAGTTGCAAACTCAAACATATGGTACGCAGTGAACGGAAGTGTATCAGGAGTACGATTTGGATAATCAGGTAATACAGGCGCTTCAACATGTTGCAGCGGAATAACGCCTTTATTGGTTGGTGCGCTTAAGTCTGGCACTTGCGTCATTAACGGTGCATTTAATGATGCAGGCGTGTTGTGGCTGTTGTTTTTTGTCATTGCTTCTGAAGTATTAGCACCTGAAGTAATAGCACTTGCTTCAGTAGAGTCGGCAGTGTAACGAGTACATTCACTTTCTTCTTTAATCATCACACCAAGATTTTGGAAGTCTACAACTGCTTTACCATTAAGCAATATTTCAATATTGGCTTTGGCGTATGGGCGAGGGTGAGTACCAATTTCAGTGACTTCCATGCGGTAAGTCAGTTCACCATGTTGTGGCAATACTTGACCACGACAACGGACTTTTTGTGAAGCATTTTCAAGTGGCTGGAAACGACCGTTTTCAACTAAGGTGTGCATACCAATGTGCAGCATGAAGAACTGCAACAATTGACCACAACCTTCAGCCATTAATGAGCCAGCCATTACTTGGTCACCTTGGAAGTGACAAGGGAAGTACCAATGATCAGGTGCTAATTGTTTATGACCTTCAATAAAGCCTAAGCCCCAAGCGCCGCCATGGACATCTAAATTGCCCACTTGCTCAATCATCAAGAATTTTTCAGAGGCAAAACATAACGAGTCTTGCTTACCTGATGCTTGTTGATGGTTATGATGTTCGCCAGCAAAACAGCTGCCAATATCTGCATTTAATAAATGATGGATTTGGCCATAGTCAAACTGGGTCTGAGCACAATGTAATAGCGGCTCAAAACGCGGTTTGTTTGGCGTATTTAACGCAGCTTCACGAGTTTTAATTTCATCTTCGGTGTAAATAACCCCTTTACCATCATCTAATTCTTGGTCGGTAAAGAAGCCAGCGCAGCCGCCATCCATTTTTAATACCATCTTATCGCCGACGAAACATTCGTAAGAGAAGAAGAATAATAGTGTCTCGCCATTCTTAGCGAAGTTGTTGATTTTAATGTCGTAACGCAATGTGTCGCCGCCACGAGGTAAGTCGCCTAAGAAGGTCAGCGTACAATCAAGTAAACGGTAAACACGCTCACCTTTGTTTTCAAAATCAATGCCTAAATAACTGATCAGCATTAAATCACACTGGCCTGACTCAACGGCAACCGCCCAAGGAATTTGGCCATCGACTAAGTAAGGTGCATCTTCAGGGATGTCATACTCAGTGGTCATGCTACAAGGCTTATATTGGTTCATCGTTGCATCGAGTTTAGTGACACGAGATACCAATAAGTAATCGGTTGTAGGAAGGCGTACGCGGCGAGAGTAGTTATCGATCACGGCGTAATCTGGGCCAAATACTTTGGCAATATCACCTTCTGCATATTCTACTAAATCAGCGTAGTTCCAAATACATGGCTTATCCGCTGGGATAGGCGCTGTGTACGGCGGCACATTGGCATGATCTGGACGCAAGATTGGCGCAGATGCAACAGGCTGAGCTAACACGTTTGTCGCTTGAACTGGTGCAACAGCTTGTGAAAATGATTGTGCAACATAAGGCTGACCATTTGCTTGTGCTACCTGCTGTTTTAACTCTTGTTTTAAAAGGGCATCAGCGACTTTTAAGCCTTGCTCACGGCTCTTTAAAAATGCTAATTGCGCTTGATGTGCTAACCATTGATTTTGCTCAAAAGCGCTTAAATGTGCAGGTGGCACTTGGCTAATTGCTGAGACAGAGCTCGTCACTGAAGACGTTTGAGCTGACTGAGTTGCCTGAGCTGCTTGGGCAGTAGGCGTAGCCACTTTAGGTGTAGGGTTAAACTGGGTTGAACGATCAGAAAACGGCATAGAAGTCTCTGTAGTCATTGAATTATTGTTAGCGGACATAGGCGCTGAATTGGCATGAGCTGGCGCGATAAATTGGCCGCGGTCATGTAAGTTCATCACAGTTGTAGGTGCAACAGGGTTAAGCTTGGCAACTTTCGCTCGAATACTGTCAATGTTAGCCAGTGGCGCATCAACAATATGCTGGTAGATGTCACGACCACCTAAACTGACTTGCTTAACTAGGCTCAATTTCTTGGCCGTTTGCGCTTGTATATCAGTGTTAATACGAGTGCTCATCGCGCTTGCTTGTTCAGCGTTTTGGCTGATAAGAAGCTGCGAACACTGGTTTTCGCTCAAAGTAGCGATAATGGCCTTTTGGTTGGGCTTATTACTCAGTTTGCTATCCGAGTGAGCGTTCTGTACAGAAGCATTCAATCGAGTTTTCAATAAGCCATGCAATAAGCTAGCAATACCTGAAGCGGCAAAAGTATGTCCGATACAAGATTGCGCTTTGCTAGTCGCTGAGTGACTAAATACTTGAGACAACATTTGAGCAC
Source organism: Shewanella olleyana (assembly GCF_023283825.1). Lineage (GTDB taxonomy): Bacteria > Pseudomonadota > Gammaproteobacteria > Enterobacterales > Shewanellaceae > Shewanella > Shewanella olleyana. The sequence goes on from NZ_JAKILD010000011.1 coordinate 71,346, forward strand.
TATCGATACTGCGCAAATCAGGTGCTTGGTTTAGCTCTAATAAATCAATATCAGTTGCAGCCAATCCAACAGGAGTTAACACGTCATCGCTAATGGTTGAAAGCTGGTCTGTATGACCAAACGCCAAACTGTCGATGGTGCCATAACTATGGGTGCTTGCTGAATCTAGAGTATCTAACGCGCCTAAACCTTGATGTATTAGGTCGCAGTGCTCGCTATCAATAGCAGCTGCTTGCAACACTATTGCGCCAGCCCCTTCACCAATATTGAGTGCTTCAGTTGAGCCTGTTTTATCAATGCTTGCCGTTTTAAGCACGATATTTTCAATACTGCCAGATAAATCCACTGCGGCAATAATCACTGCATCTAAAGGCTCTTGACGAGACTCCATCGCCAGTAAGTTTTGCGCCACATCAATACAGCGGTTAACTGATTGCTCGCCTGCTGAAATGGTGAAGGCAGGGCCATTAAAATCCCATAATGATGAGATGCGCGACGCCATAATATTACCAATAAAGCTGGTGTATTGGTTAAGCTTGGCGGCATCTAACACACTGTCCATCGCAATGGTTTCAAGTGCTTGATATTCACTCTCTGACAAGCTTACGCCATGGGCATTTAGGCTTGCTGCAATTTGAGTATGCAGATTAACGCGGCCACGGAACTGATGTAATTCAAGCTCAGTCTCCATCGCAACCAGAACAGCCACTTTGCTACCAGACTCAAGCTTGGCGTCATGAATCGCTTCATCAGCAACTTTCATTAATAACAATTGCTGTGAGATTAAACGATCATCTTCATTAGGTGGCACTTTGAAGCGTAAGAAGTCGAAATCAAATTGATCAATATAAGCACCTGTTGGCGCTGTTTGACTCAGTCCAAATTTTTGTAATAACTCTGGGTGCTTATCTAAGCCTTTCCAACGTTTAGCTGGTAAAGTCGTAAATGCACTTTGATTGTTATTTACCGCATCGGAAAACGCATTAACCGTCGACAATGAACCAAAGTGCGATGCCATACCGGTAATGTGCATCGGCATTTGCGCATTGATGGTTGTTGCAGGCGTTACACTTGCATTGTTGGGCGTGCTGAGCGCTGCATCAGGACTCTTCGCAAAGTATGACTCCACCAATAAATGGGCATTACAACCACCAAAACCAAATACTGACACACCAGCATGACGAGCAGTATTGCCAGCTTTATCAGGCCAAGGGAGAACATCATTAGGCAAGGTTGCAGGGCCAAACATTTCTGATGGTGATGCAATCGGTGCGCTGATATTAATACTTGGCGGTAGAACACCTTGGCGCATCGCAAAAATCATTTTCATGATCCCTGGCATACCAGCAGCAGTGAGCAAATGACCTAAGTTGGATTTAGCTGAACCAATTAACGGCGTGTTACTGCCTTTGAGTTTGTTGCTAAAAAAGCGCTCCATTGAAGTCAGCTCTACTTTATCTCCCAAAGGAGTGCCAGTGGCGTGACATTCAAGCACTTCTATGTTGTCTGGGCCAAAGTTTTCATCATGCATAGCAGCATCAGCATAAGCACGTTCAAATGCTTTAACTTGGCCGTCACTGTTTGGGCTCAGTACAAATTGGCCTTTACCGTCATTCGATAAACCGATACCGCTAACGAGTGCATAAATATGGTCGCCATCGCGCTCAGCATCTTCAAGGCGTTTAAGGACTAAAACACCAGCACCTTCTCCTGCAAATAGCCCTTTTGAATTGCTATCAAAAGGCGCTGAAATACCGTGGTCAGGGTAGGCGTGGAAAATGGAGAAACCCATGTTAATAAAGAATGGATCAGCGCCAGAGACAGCGCCAGCAAGCATCATGTCAGCTTTGCCAGTATGTAAGTAATCACAGGCAAGCTTTAATGAATAAACTGAGCTTGCACAAGCTGCATCAAGGCTTAATTGCGCCGCACCTAGGCCTAGCGCATCAGCTACTAGTTTAGATGCGTTATGAGCAATGGCGCCATTAGACAAAGAAGCTGACGTTGTTTGTTGACTATATCCTTCACTATCAAATGGCTGCAATGTGAAACTTGGTTGTTGCAGTTTATCTTGCAACGCTTTTTCTACTGCGCTGTGATAAATCGGTACAAACAGTTCATTGGATTTAGCCGTTGGAAACGATAGTGTTCCCATGACAATACCGGTGCGGTTTAATGCGCCATTGTTTTGTGGGTTTGTAATATCAACACCAGCATCATTCAATGCTTTACGCGCTGTATCGGTTGCCCATAAAAAACTGTCATCAAGGCCGCTAAATTGCTCGGCAGGAATACGGTAGCCATTTGCATCAAAACTGAAGTTTTGAATGTAGCCGCCTTTATCACAATAAAAACGGTCTGACTCACCTTGCACACCTTGATAGTCAGCTGGGTTTGCATTGAGCTTTTGGCTGCTAATCGTGCTGCGAGAATCTTTTTTGTCTAATAAGTTTTGCCAGAATTTAGCGGGCGTATCCGCATCGGGATATTGAGTCGCTAAACCTACAATGGCAATCTTTGGGACTGTTGTATTTAGATTAGTTGATTGAGAACTCAAGATTGTTCTCCTTCTAATTGAGGGGCCAACATATTGTCTGTGTGGTGACTACTTCGTTTTTCTGCCGCCAATGTTGTCGTCAGTAAACTCGACAAGGTCTCAGTAAGATAATCGAGCGAAATTGGGGTTTTATGAGTAATCAGTTGAGCAATACATTTAAGTAGCGCAGTTTGGTCATCGCCTTTTGCATTCACTGAAATGGCTTGGCATGTTTGCGCCATTTCAGAGGTGCGAGAGATTTTGTCAATCAGTGTTGTCGTTTGTCTGTCAGCGCCGATTTCGACAAAAAGCGAGGCGCCCAGTTGACGTGCATTATTGACTAATTGGGTAAAATCTAACGGCTGACAAAAGGTATCGGCAATGGATGCTGCTATCGATTCACTGGTTAAATTAATCGGCGATTGGCTAGCTGCGCTAATAAATTTAATTTGGCTTGCGAAAGATGTAATAACATCTTGATCATGCAAAGGCTGCTGATAAAAGGCTTGTACGTTGTCTCGAATAAGCATCGCAGGTTTGGTGTGCATTGCGGTTACTCGATTCGCTGCTATGCCACGTTTTCCGATTTGTTTTAGCAATGCTTTACAGCTTTCCTCACAGCCTGCAAGCACACAAGTATCACCTTGGATGATAGCAAGGTAAGCACGTGGGAAATCAGCTAATACTTTTTCGATATCAGCAGGCGCTGCACGAACCACAAAGCTATTCCATACAATGTCTTCGCCATGTTCTAGCTGCCATGCTTGACGAACGCAGTCTAAGCGGCCCGAAATATCAGTGGTGAAAATGCTGTTGGTTTGCGTTGCTTCAATCATATTGTGGGGTGTTTTCCACACATCAAGACTGGCCCACATTGATGCTTCGCCCATTGAGTAACCCATGGCAAAGTTAGGTTTAATGCCGAAATGCTCAGTGAGCACTTTGGTTAGAATGTAACTTGCGCCTACACCTGCAATAGCCAGTTCACCTAAGCTCATGTCAGCGGTTTTAGCATTTTCAGCATAAATACTATCAGCTTGCAGCATGGCTTTGACATCACCATCGCGCTCTAGCTGGGCAAATAATGCTGGAAAGTAGCGCGGCAGTTGAGCAAACATTTGCGGGTATACCGTGCCCACGCCAGGGTAAACAAAACACAGGCCATTATTGCCAAGTACTTTATCTGAAGTGAGATGAAAGCAGCTTCCTGACGGGGTTTTGTGTTCAATGCTTAAGTTGCTTTTAGCTTGAACTTCATTTGCCGCAGTGGCTTCAGCTTTACCAATCGTGCTAAGCATGACATTGATTTCACTTACTGCATTAGTCACTGAATTTGCCATAACAACTGCCGATAAAGGCTGGGTCTGATCAAATTGCTTTAGCTGGCTAAGCATGAAGGAGATAGCTGTGCTGCCACTCTTGTCATTTTGTTCAGGCAGCGCTGCCAATTGAGTGCTTAATTCTTGCAGCTGCTGTTTCATCGACCATAGGTCATTGGCTGATACAGGCAAAAATAGTCGATTGTCATCTACCAAAGAACTTGCTTGAGCAAGCTCAGTGCCTTGAACAAAGACGGCACTGTGTTGCTTGTTGCCTTCACTAAAATTAAAGCTGGCAACGCGATTTTGGTGCATTTCAGTAAACCAGTATTGAGCATCAGCTGACTGATTGTCTGAAACTGCATTTGGCACACTGCGAGTGGCAATGCTGCCTATCATCATAACCAACTGGGCAAATTTATCTTTATAACAAGTTAATTGAGTCGCATCGACATGAGTAGGCTGAATATGTGCACGCTTGGCTTGAACTAAAGCCGCATTTATTGCACTTTGCATATCATCAGCTTCACCCAAACCGGTTAAGTAGGCATGAGGGTGACAGCGATGTTTAGCTGCTACAATCGCAGGCATCATTAATAAACGATACGGTAATTCAGGGTGACTGAGTAATACCGTATGTTGCTGATCAATATGGGTGATGGCTTGAGCGAAATAGTCATTAAAGCTATGTGCTGTATTAACAGCACTTTTGCTAACAGCACTTTCGCTAACAACATGCTCACTCAAGCTCGCATCTAGGCTTGAAACATCAATTTCAAGATCAATTGCTGAAGCGCCAATGGCCTCAGCTAATGAACAAGGCTTAATCGCTGCAAAGCTATTGGCACTAAAATCATTGCCTGAAGATGTTGCGAATGAGACTTGCTCATTCGCAACCAGCTTTAAGGCTATTCGCATGCTTTTAATGGCAGACGTTGAAGGAGGCAGTAGATTACTCACACAGACTCCTGCAAATCAGCTAATGCTTTGGCTGGGGCTAAAAATGCCTCATTCAAGCTTTTGCTGATGGTCGTTTTTGCGCTTAGCATAGTGCAGCTTAAGCGGCCATCTTGGTGATAAAGTGTAATATCAGCCGTTAACGAGCGGCTAGTACTTTTAAGCACATTCAACACTAAGTAACCTTTATCACCTGAAGTGAACGGCGCATAAGTGGTTAATTCACCAATGGTTGACGGTAAGCTCGCTGCATCGTGTTTGATACGCGCCCACACTAACATGGCTTGTAAAAGTAAATCTTCAGCAAAAGCCTGACTACCACCTAAACCTGTTTGCGGGGTAAAGCTTGCACAATCTTTGGCATCAATTTGAGGTAATTCAACTGAACAAACCAATTGCTCATCGTTGGCAATTAACAGCTGCTTCATTCCTTGAAGGCGAGGGCCATGGAATAAGCTGCCATTGCTATATAGCTCGCTATCAGTGCTAATGACTTTACCTGAGCTTGCTAATTGCTGCGCATTTTTTGCTGCAGTTGGTAGCGTGGTTGAAACCGCTTCTTTAGCAACCTTCTCGTTAACAATCTTCTCGTTAACAATCAGGTTTGCTTGATACTGAGGTCTAAGCAAGCTATCAACGGCATCATTTTGCATTCGACTCGCAATCAGTGCTTTTAAGCCTGATTCTGTTTGCGTCAATGTCAGCGTTAATACTTGTGGCTCTTTAGTCTCGAAAATAATGCCTTTCAGCAATTTATAATCTTGAACCGTAACAGGTAGGCCACACAGTTTTTGCGCAGTTTCACGCATCCATTGTATAGCGCACACTGTCGGCAGTACTGGATTACCCGCGATGCAATGATCTTCAAGGAAGGGCATTGCAACAGGGTTTAGTACTCGTTCAACAGTAACCGCGTTGTTAACAACACGGTTATCTGGAGCAGTAAAAGAAAGAATCAGCGAACCCTCGGCATTAAGCGAAGAGTCCGCATTAAGCTTTTTTACAGCAGCGCCTGTTTTAGCTGCTGAACTTGAGCCCTGCATACTTGAACCGATTAATAGCTGTACGCCAGATTCAGACAATAGGCTGTGAGCAAACAAGTTTGCGCCTTTATCAAGTGGAATAACGTATACGCCGCGCTCAACAAACATTTTCTTTAACGCTGAACTGACCATACCGCCGTCCCAAGGTCCCCAGTTAAAGCTCATCACTTTTGCTTGCGGGTAGTTAGCTGCAAGTTGTAGTGCTGTCTTGTTTAGGATCTCATTCGACATTGAGTAATCACTTTGACCAGTGTTGCCATAGAAACCCGCTGCTGATGAGAACATAGCAACTAGCTTCAATTTACTTGCGTCAATCGCATTAATGATGCCGGCAAAGCCCGAGACTTTAGTGCCATATACACGGCCTAACTCAGCTAATGTTTTGTCTTGAATGTGTTTATCGGCGAGTACACCCGCACCATGAATGATGCCTGTAATCGGTTTAAGGCCAGCAAGTGATTGCTTGATGGCTGCGTCTGAGCTGACATCCATGCTGATGTATTCAGCACTTGCACCGACAGCTTTAAATGCTGCTAATGAGCGATCAATTTCTAAACTGCTGGTAATCGGCCAAACTAAGGCATCAATTTGCTTTGGTGTTGGCTTATTACCTTGAGATTGAATAAATCCAATTGCAGCAGCTTTCAACTGACTTGTGTTTACTTCACTAACGTTAGGCGCAGCCGCTATGACACTCTTAGCCCAAGTCGGTAAATTACCGGCTAAATGCTCACTGCGACCCGCTAGGATAAAGTGCGACTGGGTTTGCTTAGCAAGAGTTAAGGCACATTCAAATGTGACGCCTTTGGCTCCGCCAGTCACCAGCACTGTATCTTCATTGTTTAATGAGGTGGTTTGGTAACGGGTTTGAGCAGTTGTCGTAGCAGATAAAGTATGACGACCTTGGTCGCTAATACCCACTTCAGCAGTTGCAGTATCAAGATCAAATAACTCTTCAATAACGGCTTGTGCTAACTCAACTGCCTCAAAGCTTGGGGTAATATCCAATGCTCTACAGAACACAGTTGGCCACTCATGACCTAATGTTTTAGATAAACCAGATAATGCAGCTTGGTTTAGCTCAGCCTTTGCAAGTTCGTTACTGTTTAAGTAACCAAAGCCACCATCGATACGGCTAACAGTCATAAAGCTAACACGCTCAGTTTTTGCTAGTTCAGCAAATGGTTTCTGTAGGTGTTTAGCCATCAAGAAAGCTTGCTCTACTGCTACAAAACCTGCATCACTTAATGGCAAAGGACCTTGTGCTGTTAGTTGAGGTTGCAGGTGAACAAAGCCGGCGATCTTATGTTGCTTGCTAATTTGAGCAATGACATCGCTAATCGCGTCGTCATTGACCGCAGATAAAGTGAAGCTGGCAATATCACTGCTAAGCGGTGATTGCGCAGATGTCACAGACTCTGGGCTACGAATAACGGCGACGGTTAGGCCTGTTGCTACTAATTTTTCAGCTAAAACACCTGCGTTATGGCCGTCATCATTGATAACGATACATGCGTCTTTTGAAAAACCGTCAACTAACTTATCCGCCGCTGGTAGCTTTTTTAGAGCAACTTCCTGATGAGGAGGTAAGTCTGTTGCTAACTCTGCTGTGGCTGTTGCAGGTGAAGTGTCAGTTGAGCTTAGCGTTGGCTGAGAGCCTTCAGCTGCACTTGTTGAAAGTTTGCTGTTCATAGCGCCTGCGGCTGGGAGTTTACTACCCATATAAGAAACGATTTCGCCTAGGGTGCGACACTCTGCTAAATCTTCAGGGTTTAATTCAGGTAAGCCCGGAAGTTCGTCTTGAACCGTCCCTAAAATTTCAACACGTTTGATTGAATCGATGCCTAAATCTGCTTCCATATCCATGCTTAGCTCAAGCATTTCAGTTGGGTAACCGGTTTTTTCTGCAACCACAGTCATCATAGTGCTTTGCACTTGCTCAGCACTTAAACCAGAAGCTTGAGTAGCGCCTGCGGCTGCTTGTGTTTGAGTCCCTGCGGCAGTTGTCGCACTAACAGCAGGAAGCTTGCTGTTCATGTAGCTCACGATTTCACCTAGCGTACGACACTCAGCTAAATCTTCAGGGTTAAGCTCTGGTAGCGTTGGGAGTTCATCTTGAACTGTACCTAGAATCTCAACACGTTTGATTGAATCGATGCCTAAATCAGCTTCCATATCCATGCTTAGCTCAAGCATTTCAGTTGGGTAACCGGTTTTTTCAGCAACCACATTCATCATAGTGCTTTGAACTTCTTGTGCGCTCAAGGCTTTCTCAGCACTTAAACCAGAAGCTTGAGCAACTGGAGCTACAACGGCTGTGCTGTTCATAGCGCCTGCGGCGGGTAGTTTAGAGCCTTCAGCTGGTAACTTAGAGTTCATATAAGATACGATTTCGCCAAGGGTACGACATTCAGCTAAATCTTCAGGACTTAGCTCTGGCAGTGTTGGTAATTCGTCTTGAACTGTACCTAGAATTTCAACTCGCTTGATTGAATCGATGCCTAAATCGGCTTCCATATCCATGCTTAATTCAAGCATTTCAGTTGGGTAACCAGTTTTTTCAGCAACTACAGTCATCATAGTGCTTTGTACTTCTTGCGCGCTCAAGGCTGTTTCAGCACTTAAACCTGATGCTTGAGCAACTGGAGCTACAGCCTGTGTATTAGCGCCTGCGGCTGAACTTGCAGGAAGCTTAGAGTTCATGTAGTCAACGATTTCACCAAGAGTACGACACTCAGCTAAATCTTCAGGGCTAAGCTCAGGCAGTGTTGGCAGTTCGTCTTGAACAGTACCTAATATTTCAACACGTTTGATTGAGTCGATACCAAGGTCTGCTTCCATATCCATGCTTAATTCAAGCATTTCAGTTGGGTAACCAGTCTTTTCAGCAACTACTGTCATCATTGTGCTTTGAACTTCTTGCGCGCTCAGGGCTGTCTCAGCACTTAAACCAGAAGCTTGAGTAACTGGAGCTGCTGCGGCTGTGTGAGTCACATTTGCAGTATTGCTGTTCATAGCGCCTGCGGCGGGTAGTTTACTACCCATATAAGATACGATTTCACCAAGGGTACGACACTCAGCTAAATCTTCAGGACTTAGTTCAGGCAGTGTTGGCAGTTCGTCTTGAACAGTACCTAATATTTCAACACGTTTGATTGAGTCGATACCAAGGTCTGCTTCCATATCCATGCTTAATTCAAGCATTTCAGTTGGGTAACCTGTCTTTTCAGCAACGACTTCTAGCATAGTATTCAGAACTGTCTCTGCGCTAAGACCAGATGCAGGAGCTGCAGACTGAACTGGTGATGCAACTGAGGCAGAACCTGCTGCGGCACTTGTAGGAAGTTTATTGTTCATAGCGCCTGCGGCGGGGAGTTTACTTCCCATATAAGATACGATTTCGCCCAGGGTACGACACTCAGCTAAATCTTCAGGGCTTAGCTCTGGCAATGTTGGTAGTTCGTCTTGAACCGTACCTAGAATTTCAACACGTTTGATGGAGTCGATACCAAGATCAGCTTCCATATCCATGCTTAATTCAAGCATTTCAGTTGGGTAACCTGTTTTTTCTGCAACCACTTCTAACATAGTATTCAGAACTGTTTCTGCGCTTAAGCCTGTAGGTGCTGCAACTGCTGGCGCAACGACAGGAGCGGCAACTGGGGCAGGTGCTTTTACTGGTTCAATACGTGGCGCTGGAGCGGCCATAGCGGCTGGTTTGGCAGCAGTTTGAGTAATTGACGCTTGAACAGCTGGAGCTTGTGCCGTCGGAGCTTGCACAGGAGCCGTTACTTTCACCGCTTCAACTACTGGCGCAGCAATCACTGGAGTCGTAACGACAGGTTTGGCGGCTACAGGGGGATTAACAACTGGTGCTTGACCTGTCAGCATGCTTAATGCGTTTTGGCTTGATTGTGCTTGCTGCTCAAGGAACAAAGTATGACTTTGTAGTGTTTGAGCTTGATGTTGGTGGAATAGCTCCATTGAGCGTTGTAGGCTCTCAGGAATAGCATGTCCTGCAGCGGCCATTTTACTTTGCTCGGCCATTAAGTGTGTAAAGGTATCACCATATTGCTGCGGAATAGCTAAGAATTGCTGATGCAAATCAGCGGCTTGCTGTTGTGCATTAAAGAACGCTTCTAAGCTGCCAGCAACAGGCGTTGCCTGAACTTGCATTTGAGGTGCTATTACTTGAGAAGCTTGAGTCACTGGTGCAGCGGCGTTAGGTACTGTTGCTGCGCCAGATGTGGCAACTTCAACATATTCAGTTTTAATCACTTCTTTTTCCACGATTTTCTCTACTACTTTTTCAACTGGCATTTCGATAACTTTCTCTACAATCGTTTCAACGATTTGCGAAGTGACTTGGCCTGTTGCTAATGATTTTTCCATCTTGGCACGAGTTGGTGCGCTGATGTGGTTTGACGCAGTTAACTTGACGTTCATACCTTTTGGTACAGCAGGGGCTGCGATTTCAGCTTGGTAAGGGTCAACTTCAGTAAGCGGAGCGCCTAATACGCTAAGTTGCATAGCAGCGACACGTAATTGCACATCGCTATTGCCTTTAGGATTAGGGTTAATGCTAATCACAGATACAGCTTCAGCTTTATTACCTAGCGTTGCTTCAACCAGTTTTTGTAAAATATTCTTAGGTCCGAACTCAACAAATACACGGGCACCAGCATCATACATATTGTTTAATTGGTCAGTGAAACGCACTGATTGCAACATGTGTTGTTTGAACGCCGCTTTAATTGATTTAGCATCAGCAGGATGCTTTTCACCTGTCGCATTAGAGAATAAATCAACTTTGCTAGCGGTAAATTTGGCTTTATCGATGGCTTTAGCGAATGGCTTTTGCGCATGTCCCACAAGTGGAGTGTGGAAAGCTCCAGATACTGGTAATGCAATGGCTTTAAAGCCTAAAGCGCTAATGGCTTTGGCTGCAGCTGCACAAGAGTCAGTTGGGCCAGCAATTACTAATTGAGTCGCAGAGTTGTAGTTAGCGACTTTTACACCATCAAATTCACTGATGCAGGTTTCTAACTTAGCGATGTTATCGCTATTAGCTGCATCAGCTTCATTGGCTGGCAAGATAATGGCATACATAGTGCCTTTATCTAGCTCATTGCCATCTTTATCAACTGCTGATGAAGCCATAGCTGCACCACGAGCAAATGATAACTGGTAGTAATCGTCATTAGCGATAACGCCAGCAGCACATAAAGCCGACAGTTCACCAAAGCTGTGACCTGCAAACATATCCGCGCTGAAACCAGACTGAGTAAACAATTGGTATTGGCTCATGCTCATTACACCAATGGCGCTTTGCGCGTTATCAGTGCTGGTGAGTAAAGCAGCTTGTGCATCTTTATCTGCTTTTTCAAAGGCTGGAATTGGGAACATCACCTGAGACAGCGGGGTTTTATCAAAGCTTGCGAATACTTTATCGGCCTTGATTAATTGCTGACGCATTTCAGGGAAGTGACAAGCGACTTCAATCCCCATGTTGACGTACTGAGAACCTTGACCTGCAAACAATGCTGCAACTTTCGGTGTGTTAGCCGCTTTTTTACCTTTAGTCGCCTTTTGGTTTGCATTGATCGTGATGAGTGCTGAAGAGCGGTAGCTAGTACCTGATGGCAGTTGCCATGCATCAGTGTCATTACTTAACTGCTTTAACGCTAAACCAAGCTGAGTGGTTAATTCATTAAGGCTTGATACCACTAGACCCAAACGGGCTGCAGAAGTATCTAAGGTGCGAACAGCATATAGTTTAGCAATGCGAGCAAGTTCAGCTTGTTCAATGCTACTGTTATCTGTGCCTTTAAGCGCGCTGGTGTCTGCAGTTAGCTTATTCACTTCTGCAATCAAGGCTGCTTTGTTATCTGCACTAACTAATAAGCTTTGAGCCACTTGGCGTTGACGGTATTTCTCATCACGGCTGTGCTCAGGGGTGTATTCTTCTAATACTAAGTGGAAGTTAGTTCCACCAAAACCAAATGAACTAATACCTGCTCGACGCGGCGTACCATCAGGACGAGGCATCCATGGGCGTGTTTCGGTATTAACGAAAAATGGTGAATCTTCAACATTAAGCTTAGGGTTTGGCTTAGAGACGTTAATGGTTGGCGGCAGCACTTTGTGGTGCAGTGCAAGGGCTGCTTTAATCACGCCAGCAGTACCCGCAGTTGATTTAGTGTGACCCACTTGTGATTTCACTGAACCCAAAGCGATGTGTTGCTTAGTTGGATCGTTTTCACCAAATACAGATTTAAGGCCGTTAAATTCGGCAACATCACCTGCAGCAGTACCTGTGCCGTGAGCTTCGATTAGCCCAACTGTTTCAGGGGCAAAACCTGCATCATCATAAGCACGCTTTAATGCTTTAGCTTGACCTTCTGGGCGTGGAGCATAAATACTTTTGAACTTACCATCTGATGAAGCGCCAACACCTTTAATGACTGAGTATATACGGTCGCCGTCACGTTCAGCATCTTCAAGGCGCTTAAGGGCTACCATGCCGATACCTTCACCAATCATCATGCCTTTTGAGTCAATATCAAATGGCTGAATGGTTTCATTGGTGGTGAAGGCAGGGGTTTTTGAAAAACTCATATACATCGATGGTGAGTTATCGGTACACACACCACCTGTGATCATCATTTCACTGCGGCCTTCAACTAGCTCAGTTAACGCCATACGCATTGCAGCAAGAGAGCCCGCACATGCAGCATCTACTACACAGTTCATGCCGCCCAAATCGAAGCGGTTAGCAATACGACCAGCAATAACATTACCTAGTGAGCCTGGGAATGAATTTTCTTCCCAGTGAATGTATTGGTCTTGGAACTTTTTGATCAGCATATCGCTGTCAGCATCACTTAGACCACTGCTCTTAAATACTTTCTTAAGTACTGGGTATTGTAGGCGTGCGGTTAAGCTTGCATTGATCTTTTGACCGCCACCCACACCCAGCGTAATACCAATTTTATCGGTATCGTACTCAGAGGTAACGCCCGCATCTGCAAGCACTTCTTTGGCAATCACTAATGATAGCAATTGCGAAGTATCAGTTAGTTCTAAAATATTTGGTGGCAGGCCGAATTCCATTGGGTTGAAATCAACTTCTGGGATAAATCCACCACGTTTACAGTAGCTTTTATCTGGGGTGCTTTTATCGGCATCAAAGTAATCTTCAGCGCGCCAATGAGTATCAGGCACTTCTGTGATGGCATCAATTTTTTCGCTGATTAAGTCCCAAAACTTATTCAGGTAACGAGAATTAGCAAAGATACTTGCCATGCCGACGATGGCAATAGGCATGTCTTTAAGACGTTTGTTCAGTCTTGTATCTTGCGACTCGTTGTTATCTTGAGATGAGGTCTCAGGATTTGTAGGGGCTTGGCTCATTTTGAGTCTCCAGTGTTCAGCTGATCCTTAGCTGATTTATTTTTTTGGTTCGCCGCTTCCACAGAGTGCAACACTGTTGCACCAGGAAAACGGGCTAAAAAAGTATGGTAATTTTTGACGAGTAATTTACGTAAATGGAACGGTCCGTGCTTTAACACATAAGCGATATAGCGATTGGTTGCTTGTGTGTGGTTGTCTTGATAAATGTCGAGATACACCCAGTCGGTTGCAAAGTCGACACCGAGTAAAATGGAATAGCTGTCTGCTTGAGTCAGTTGAGGTGGAATCGTTAGGGATACCACTTGCACCACATTGTCTGGTGTTGCTTCAGGCAATGACAGGGTTTTAGCAAGAGTTTCAGGGTTCAGTGTATAAGTCGCTACATCTGTACCCTGAACAATCGGTAATTGGTTGAAATAGCGTTCTGGCACATACGGGCTTTCGAACTCATCGAGTTTCGATACACCGTAGCGTTTTAAGCAGCGGGCAAGTCCTGAACGAGAAACGTCTTTATTGATGAACTGTTGGGTGACTTTTAGCAATCTGTCTAACGGCATTTTCAGCTGATAACGCAAGCCAACAACCACATACTCTTCCATAGGTGAAAGGGTGGTTTTTAAGTGATGTGGCGTATTGGGTGTATCGCTGATGGAGTCACGTTTGCGCCATTTTCTTACCGTGGCTTCTGATATGTTAAGAATTTTAGCCAACTGGCTGACACTAAAGTCGGAAGTTTGGATAAATTGACGCATTTCGGGGGTCGTTGTCGCATTACGATGGCGCACAGGTGTGCTCGCAACATCACAATCGGAAGAGGTTTTTTTTACCACTGTTTTAGTGGTGGATTTAGCTTGTCGGTTTGCAGTCATTTAAGGACGGCCATAGCAGAATGAACACTCCGTACAATCTATTGGGACTCTCTAAAAAATACTGAAGATTAACGTTTGTTCATCTTCATTATTAGCGTTTTATCACAATCGAGCATGCAGAGTACCTGAGGTTTCAGGTCGATACAATCACCCGAAACTAATTAATTACTGATACGACCAGAAAGAGCTAACACTTGTAAGCTGAATGGGTGATTTTGTTATAAAAAACGTTGCGGGTGTAAAGAGTGATCTGTGTCAATTATTCAACAATGTTACCGATCTATACTGAATTTATGGGTATTTTATCGCCAAATGTAAACATAGTAAGACAAATAATAGTAAGACAAAGATATGGATAGTTTAATAATGTGAACAAAGGAGGCCATCATGGCTGAGTTTACCACTGAGCAAATCCGCAATCTGGCAGTGCTCGGACACACAGGCGCAGGTAAATCCTCGTTACTTGAGGCGTTACTCTTTAGCGCTGATGCTATAAGTTTAAAAGGCAGGGTCGATAAGGGTACAAATCATGCTGATTTCACTGCCCAAGAAAAATCTCATCGACATAGTTTAGAACCTTCATTTTTAAATCTTGATTATCAATCTCACCACATCAATTTCATCGACACTCCCGGATTACCTGACTTCTTTGGACGTGCACTATTACCATTACCTGGTGTTGAATCAGTATTATTGGTGGTGAATGCAAGTGTTGGCATTGAATCCGTCACTAAGCGAGCATTTGAAGCTGCTCGAAGCCAAGGTAAAGCAGTCATCATTGCGATAAATCACATGGATGGAAATGAAGCTAAGGTATCTGATGTGATGATGGATATTCAACATCAATTTGGCCACAGATGCTTACCGGTTAATTTACCCAATGTTACAGCTGATGGTTTGGTCGATGATGTGGTTGACTGCTACTTACATTGTGATGAAACTTTCAATACTTTGTTTAGTAATGCCGCTACTGCAAGAGATGAGTTGGTTGATACTGTACTTGAAGAAGATGAAGCTTTAATGGAGCTTTATTTAGAGCAAGGCGAATCACTTACGCCAGAGCAACTGCATGCTCCATTGGAAACAGCGTTAAGAATGGGGCACTTGGTGCCAGTTTGTTTTACTAGCGCAGAGCAAGATATTGGCATCAGTTCGTTATTAGAGATACTGGTTAAGTTAATGCCCAATCCACTTGAAGCGAATCCGCCGCAATTTATTAAAGGCTACGGCGATGAAGCTAAGCCGATTGATGTCACTCAAAAAGCCTCTGATCATGTTTTAGCACATGTATTTAGGGTGGCGATAGATCCGTTCTTTGGACGTATGGGGGTTTTCCGCTTGTATCAAGGTACGATTTCTGTGGGAATGAAATTGTTTATTGGTAGCGGACGCAAGCCGTTTAAAGTGTCTCACTTAATGAAACTTCAAGGCGACAAACAAATTAATGTCAATCAAGCTTTACCTGGTGATATTTGCGCCATTGCTAAGCTTGAAGAGTTATCTGTTGGAGCTGTGCTTCACGATAGTCATGATGAAGACGAATTCCATTTACCCGAGCTTAAATTCCCGCAACCTATTTTTGGCTTGGCAGTATCTGCTAAACGCCGTGGTGATGAACAGAAAATATCGGAAGTATTAAATAAGCTGGTGGCCGAAGATCCAAGTTTACAAATCAGTCGCAACGAAGCTGAAGGTCAAACCGTGTTGCAAGGACAAGGTGACTTACACCTTCAAATTGCCTTAGAGAAAGCGCAAAATTTATTTAATGTCGATATGGAAACTGATACGCCGGCTGTGGCTTACCGTGAAACCATTATGGCTGAGGCAGAGTATCGATATCGTCATAAAAAGCAGTCTGGTGGTTCTGGCCAATTTGGCGAAGTTGAATTAAAAGTTGAACCGTTAGCGCGTGGACAAGGTTTTGAGTTTGTCTCCAAAGTGGTGGGTGGATCTGTGCCAACCCAGTACATTCCGGCGGTTGAGAAAGGTGTACGCGAAGCCATGTTAGCGGGCGAAGTGGGTGGATACCCATTACAGGATGTGAAAGTCACTTTGCTTGATGGCAAGCATCACAGTGTCGATTCAAAGGAGATTGCTTTTGTGATGGCGGGCAAAAAAGCCTTTATGGAAGCGGTAAAACTGGCTCAGCCGGTTATTTTAGAACCTATCGTTGATATGCAAATACATGTGGCTCAAAACCATGTGGGTGAAATTACGGGGGATATTAGCTCTTCAAGAGGTATTGTTTGCGGTACCCAAGCAAGTAGCAATGGCTTAGTGGAAGTGAGTGTTGAAGCGCCACTGGCTAACGTGAGTAATTATTCCACTCGCCTTAAATCGATGACAGGTGGCGAAGGGCAATTCTCGATGCACTTTAGTCACTACGATGTGCTTCCTCAAAAGGCGGCAAAAGCAGTGGCAGAGTAATTTTTAAATGCCTGTTATAGGATAAAAGCCATAGAGGGTTGAGCATTGCTCAACCCTTTTTTTCAAAAGGTAGCTCAGTCAGCATGCGCTTTGGTATTTACACATCAGCATGTTATCTCTACAACGACATTGATAAGTGACCTTGCTTGTTGAAATCGCTTCCTAAAACAAGCGACAATGGTACATTGCCAATTTAGCCTGAGCCTAGTTTGAAGTCGCCAACCGCCATTCAATTATTTTTCTGTCCCCTTAATACTGATTTATTAGATGAATCGACTGCGTCTATTGTGCGTTCGTGGCTGCCTGAAGATGAGGTCAAAAAGGTTGATCGTTTTATTCAGCAATCATCTAGAGACCAAGGCTTAATGGTGCGAGGCTATTTACGCAGTGTGTTATCGCGCTTTGCTAGTGTTGAACCGCAGCAATGGCAATTTGAATATGGTGAGAAGGGCAAGCCGAGATTAACGGCTGAACAGTTTGCGGAAACCGGTTTGCAGTTTAATCTGAGTCACAGTGGTGACTGGTTGTTAATCGGTGTGGCAAACACTTATGGAACAGCTCAACAACATACAGAAATAGAACTTGGTGTAGACATTGAGCGCCGCCGTGAAACGACGAATATTCATTCGATTCTAAATCACTATTTTTCGAAACCAGAAGAGAGTGCATTACTCGCTCTAACTGAAGATAAACACAGAGAACGCTTTTTTGATTTATGGGCGCTTAAAGAGTCCTATATAAAAGCGAAAGGCTTAGGCTTAGCTTTATCGCTAAAATCTTTTGCGTTTGATTTATCTGCCGCAAGTTTGGGCGAACTACAAGTTAACGATGAGACAATTACCATCCAACAAGGTGTCCCGTTAAGCTTACTAAAGGCGAGTGACTCTGATGGTTTATTAGAGGATTTTGTCATTGCCCCGCAGTGGCATTGTTATTTAGGAAAGCTTGATGATTTGTATCGTTTTGCCGTGAGTATAGGTGGTGCATCTTCATTTTTAGACGAGTTACCTCCGGAACTGAAAGCAAAAAAAATCAGTTGGCTTGAAGTTGTAAATCACGCCTTCAAACCAACTGATAGGTAAAACTGTTTCGTTTTAAAACTGTTTATTCTGAGCCACTAGACTCTCATCATTTAACAAGCCCTAATTAATGAGCATGTTTTAATGGAACGATTTCAAAGTCTGGATTAAATTGCACTAGAGTCGAAGCGATTTTAGCGAAAGCCTGTTTGTCACCTTCCATTGTCGCCGCACCTGATTGCATCAGCGCTTTCATATTCGTCTTGCCTAATAGTATGCCAACCACATCAGCTTTATTTACAGTCAGAGTTGCATCAGCTTGTTTTGGAGACTCGACAGCAATATTGCTTAAGTTACCGTTACTTAACTCAACAAATAAGGTGTTGGTTTGGCTTCCATCTTGTGTCACTACATTCAAGGTAATGTTGCCAAGTGCCGCAGCTTTAATGCTGTCGACTTTTACTGCTAAGAAATCAAATAAGGTCGACATGTCCATTTCGCTAATCACATCAGCAGAGGCCGACTTTGGCGCGCCAGGCTTAATACCCACTCGTAACTCTTGAGCACCAGTGAGATAAATATTACGCCACCCAGCCCCCTCAGCTTGATAACCTAGCTGTTCGTAGGTGTCTGCAAGTAACTCTCGGGCTGCATCGTGTTGTGGATCTGCCATAACGACTTTATTAAGTGCTGTGGCAACAAAGCGATACTCTCCTTGGCTAAAATCATGTTTTGATTTTTTCACCACGTTATCTGCACCGCCCATATATTCAACAAATTTTGTTGCTTCTGCTTTAGTGGTTAATGGATTTAAATTGGCTGGATTCATGTCAAAGTAGCCTAAGTACATGTTGTATACAGCTTTGGCATTATGACTATAGGTGCCGTGATAACCATTGGTGTACCATTCGTCTTGAACGTTTTGAGGTATGGTCTCCATGATAGCGTCGCCAATATCTTGAATAACTACGCCGTCATTGGCTAAACGCATTGACTGGTTATGAACTAAACCATAGTTATCACGCTGCATGCGAAGGTAATGATTAACCTCTTTATTGCCCCAAACTGGCGCTGAATGAGAGGCAAATAATACGTTTACGTCTTCACCAAAGGCGTTAATCATTTCATTAATGTCTTTAGACCATTTTAAAGAGTCGCGTACTTTCGCTCCTCTTAAGGTGTACACATTGTGCATGCCATCATAAGTTAATTCACCTGACCATAGTGCTTTCATTGACGGAATGTAGGTGATCATTTCACTGGCGGCTTCAGTGCCAGAGGCATCCATAAATACCATTTCAAGACCATCAATGGTTAAGGTTTCCCATTTACCTTTATGGTTAAGTTCATAGTCGGGTTTAACGTAGGTGATTTCACCTTTTGATAAACCTTTGGCAAGTGCTGCATCCACAATACCGTGGTCGTGTTTACCTAATGTTGCACCATATTGATATGCTGCGCGGCGGCTCATCACATTACCAGCAAGAACATTCTCATCAACAATTTCCGAGGTGATATTGTTTGAGCCGTAGACTTTGACATCAGGATATAGCTCTTGCACTCCACGGGCACCGCCAAAGTGGTCGGCATGGCTATGAGAGTAAATCATCGCGACAACAGGTAAATCCTGACCTTCTGGTAAATTAGCAAAAGCAAACTTTAACGATTGCTGCGCAGCTTCTTTAGTAAGCAAAACATCATAAGCAATCCAGCCAGTTTTGCCTCGGATAAGGGTTAGGTTAGATAAGTCTGTACCACGGACTTGGTAGATACCATCTGTGACTTTATATAGTCCGTTTGGCACCATATTTAGCTGTGCTTGACGATATAATGACGGGTTTACAGAGTCCGGTAATTCTTCACTAATAAAGCTAAATTCTGCTCGTAGAATTTTGGCTGTAGCTTCATCAAATGAGGCGATTTTGTTTTTGCTAAATCGCTCAAAAGCGGCTTTATCATCAAAGTTTAAGGTTTTTGCTACTGATTTATTATGTTCAGCAGTGATAGGGGTTGCGGGCTTGCCATGGTAATCAACAGTGATGTGGTCATGTTCATGCTGAGCAGCCATAGCCTGGGTGGTAAACGTTAAGGTGATTGCTAAACCAAGTAATGTTTTTCTCATGTAAGCCTCGAGGATGTATTGTTGTTGAATATAAGTTAACAACAAAAATGCTAAAGATAACTATGGCTAAGAATGGTTAATACATTTACTGTGTGAATGTATAAGGTGCGAATGAATGGATTGAATGTGCATTTATGTTGGAAGTCTATTTGTTCAAATGAGGTATTAAGGTGGTAAAAGTGAAGCAAGGTTTAGGGCAATTACAATTAGAAAAGCTGCAACAAGAAAAGAGCCAACAAGAGCTGCATAAGCTCGATCTTAATCTTGTTAGGGTATTTTGTAGTGTATGTGATTATCAATCAATTACACTTGCAGCAGAGCACCTTTCACTAACCCAATCCTCTGTCAGCAATGCAATTAACCGCTTTAAAACCCTTGTTGGGGCTGAGTTATTTGTCAGGCAAGGTCGAGGTATTGCTCTTACCGCAATAGGTCAACATTTACACCAAACCTTAGGACCTTCTTTAATCGATATAGAGCAATGTATTAATAGCGTTAAAGTGTTTGACCCGCAGCAATCAAAACGTATTTTTCATGTCAGTGCAAATGAATCAATTATTGATTTGATTGAGGCAGATATTGAAAAATCGGTGGCTGATAAAGGCGTTGAAATCATCTTTACTGAAGCGATTATTGATGAAGGTAATTTATATCAAGCGCTTCAAAAACAGCATATTGATTTAGCGTTAGATATTGTGGCGCCGAGCGAAGCATCATTTTCCAGCAAACAAATTGCTACCGAAAAGCTCGTTTGTGTCGCGAGGGCGAATCATCCTCAATTTAAAAGCGGTATTGATGAACAGTCGTATTTTGCTGCTAAACATTTGTTTTATCGATTTCATCGGCATAACCAGCGGGTAGCAGAGATTATTTCTACTGAGCATTTGCCTGAACGACATATGTATGGCGAAAAATCATCTTTGCTTACTATGTTATCGGGAGTCAGTAAATCTGATGCAATCTGCATTGCGCCATATACCTATGCTAAAAACTATCAATCTACTTTCAATTTAACCTTGATGGATTTGCCGTTCGAAAGCCAATTGATTTCAATTTACAGCATTTGGCCGACCCGTAATCAACAAGATCCGGCAACGAAGTGGTTACGTGAGTTAGTTGAAACTGCAATGGAAAAGGTGTATCTGCTAGAAAGTGACCGTTAATTATCGCTATTAATAGCCGCGTCAAAATTGCTCAGAGAAATAACATCGCCTGCTTGCATGGCATCAATATGAATATCGCCAATTCTGACTCTAACTAACCGTAATGTGGCAAAACCTACTGCTGCTGTCATCTTTCTTATTTGACGATTTTTACCTTCGCATAAGGTGATTGATACCCAACTGGTTGGCCCATGTCTTGGATCGCGAATTTTACGACCTCGGCAGGGAAGTTGTGGCTCTTGTGCCAATTTAAAGGCTTTACACGGCAGGGTAAGATATTTTGTGCCATTGATGCCAATTTCAACCCCATTTTGTAACAGAGATACAGCCTCATCGTTAATATCGCCATCCACTTGCACGTAATACTCTTTTTCGATGCCTTTGCTTCTTACTTTATGACTCATCATGCCATCTGTTGTCAGTAACAGTAAACCTTCGGAATCGTGATCTAAGCGACCAATCGCCATGGTTTTTTCAGGGAAGTTTGAGAGCTCTGCAAGTAAGTGCTTTTTCTTTCGTGTTTCAGGAACAAACTGGCTCAAAAATCCATAGGGTTTAAATATTTTAAAGTGCTGATGCTCTTGAGAGTCATTGAGCGACTCTTGATTTAATTCCGTTAAACAGGTTGGTTTTGGCATGAGTAGTGTTATTGCTCTTAATCTATAAACCTCAATGAGGCTATATTATACGGTTCCTTATTATATGGTCCATTTGCAGGAGATGCACTGAACCCTCATGAAGTCAGTTTTAACCAATTTTTTAAGATGATGACGCGAGCAGTAAAAACTTAACAGGTAGCTCAGACTGAGGTGATAACAGTTGTTTTTTAACACGATGAAGTTTATTTTAATCGCCAGATTTCTCGTTACATAATTTAAAGGTATTTAACGAGATTCATCTGAGCCACTTTTTTACACCAACAGTGTACTGCTTAATACCGTTTATTAAACAATGAGATGATGCAATGAAATTAGACGCAATACTTTGGGATTATGATGGAACTCTAGTCAATTCTGTACCGAAAAATATTGATATCACCAAAGCAATACTGTCTATCGTTGCACCGCATTTAACTGGCGAAAACTTGCCTAAGTACTTACTAAGCGAAGCTAATTACCATGAAGCTAATCATGGTGCTAAAAATTGGCAGCAACTCTATGTTGATTTCTATGGGTTAACTGAAAATGAAATGCTTCAAGC
Source organism: Shewanella olleyana (assembly GCF_023283825.1). Lineage (GTDB taxonomy): Bacteria > Pseudomonadota > Gammaproteobacteria > Enterobacterales > Shewanellaceae > Shewanella > Shewanella olleyana. The sequence goes on from NZ_JAKILD010000011.1 coordinate 93,414, forward strand.
TGGAAGCATGTGGGCTGAGTTTCAAGAAAAGAATGAAACAGAAGTCATGCTATTTGACGGGATTAAGGGGGTTGTTGAACAGTTTTCTCATTTTGATCACGGGATCTGTTCGCAAAATTCGCAAAATAATATTCGCCGTGTACTCAATAACAATGAAATTGGTGCACCTTTTAAAGCGATTATTGGCTATGACGATGTACCTAACGGTAATCAAAAACCACATCCATTCGGCGGCCTAAAATGTGTTGAATCAATACTGGGTCACGCAAATAGTAACTTACTGATGTACATCGGGGATCATGAAGCGGATGCACAATTTGCCCGTAATTTGCAATTAGAATTAGGCAGCGATGCCAAGGTCATTTCTGTTGCAGCAGCTTATAGCCAATCAGAGCCAGAAAGCTGGGATGTTAAACCTGATCATATTGCCAATACGGTAGAAGATTTAGCGGCTATTATTGGGCATTACGCGTAAAAATTTTAGTCCCGACTTTGAACAATAAAAAGCCTGCAACTGCAGGCTTTTTTATTGTTAGAACCCCATTACTGTCTTGCTAAACGATGGGTTTCAGGTGGTTGTTCAAAATCACTTCTGAAAGGATTTATATCTAAACCTCCACGTCGAGTATAACGGGCATAAACTGTGAGTTTAGTGCAGTTACAGTAGCGCTTTAAGTCAGTAAATATACGTTCAACACACTGCTCATGGAATTCGTTATGCTGGCGGAAAGAAATCAAGTAGCGAAGCAGCTTCTCATGATTAATTTTTGGCCCTTGATAACGGATCATGACACTACCCCAATCTGGCTGAGAGGTAATAAGGCAGTTTGATTTCAATAAGTTAGATGTGAGTGTTTCGACAACGTTTTTATCTTCGGTACTGTCTTGTAGATAGTCAGGATTAAACTCGTAGTCATCCACCTCAATATCAAGTTCGTCGATACAATTACCTGGTAATTCGACAATGCGTTGAGTATTAAAATGTTTAGGTTCAATCACTTTAACTGTCACTTCGCCATTAGCACATTGGCTTAAGTCAGTGACTAATGTTTGCTGTACCTGCTCAACCGATTCAAAACGTGTTTGGTTAAAGCTGTTGAGATACAGTTTAAACGATTTAGATTCGATTAAATTATCACTTTCGATAGCGAGGTAAACTTCAATAATGGCAACCATTGGTTTGCCTTTGGCATTTAGCCAAGACAATTCATAACCTGTCCAGATATCTGCGCCCTGAAAAGGGAGCGAATCAGTTAATGCTATGGCATCACGATTGAGTTTACGAGGAACCCCTTGTAGCAGTGAAGCGTCATATTCTGCTTGATATTGCGTCGTTTGACCTAAAGTCAGTCCTTTAAGTGCATCTGCATCACTATAGGGATCGTGATTGTGTGTCATCTAGTCTGTTTCCGTGTCAAAATAGACTTATATTATAACCCAAAATTGGAGCATCTTAAGTGTCTTGTTCAACTTCATTGGATCATTTTTCTAGCCGTTATATTCAAGCTTATCAGGATGTATTAGGCGAGTTCCCCCGTTATTTCCCACTTGGGCAAGGATCCGCCTGTATTGAAGGTAAGTATGATCTTGAATCAGATGATGCAGTTTTTTGGAAAGCGATTAAACGTAAAAATAGCTCAGATTTCAGTAATGTAGAACATGCTTTAGAGCTTAAGTTGCACCAAGATATCAATGCGTTTTATGGCGAATATTTTTCTGCGCCTTTGTATTTCGATTCAACTTGGGGCGAAGGTGAGCTACTGCAAGTTTGGAATCAGCAAGACTTTGAATCTTTGCAACAAAATGTGATTGGTCATTTGATGATGAAGAAAAAGCTCAAACAAGCACCCACTTGGTTTGTTGGCGTATTAGGTGATGGCGATCAAATGATTACTGTTGATAATGAAGATGGCAGTGTGTGGATTGAAATTCCTGGTGATAAGCCTAAAGATAAACTCGCTGACAGTTTAGCTGAATTTATTGATGGATTAACCCCGCGCGTGATGCCACCTGTTGAACCTATTGTTGAAGATAACTATGTCGCGCACCCAGGCATTTGGCAACGTATGAAAATGATGTGGGCTGATTTGATTAAAGGTAAGAAGCCTTAATCTAATCAGTTGATGAATGATTAATTATAATAAAGCCAGACAAATGTCTGGCTTTATTATTTGGATTTCATAACAACTTACTGATGATCCCAAGAGATGTTAGATACTATGCGGCAAGGCTCACATCTGAAATGGAACATATCGAGTAATGGTTCATCTAAACGCCATTCTTTAGAACCACACCGAGGGCAGGCGCGCTCTTTTTCACTGGCTAAGCTTTCGCCGCCTACTCGGTATAGATAATAGTAAGTCGGGATCTTAGTGATGAACTCAACTCTACCGCGTATATCCCAACCTCGTCTGAATAAGTCACTTTTATGGCTGGTGATCTCTTCTAAAGCGGCAAACTCGGCTTTTGTGGCTGCAGCCATTTGTAATTCATCACAAGCTTGCCATTCTGTTTGCCAGCGGATAACCCGTTTATGATCGCCATTAAAGCTGGCTGGGATCTGATAAAGCGGAATAGGCAACAAGTTATCGCCACTTCTTATAGGCGAGCACATATGAACGTAGCTAGTATAAAGCACCTGCCAGCTAGGTGTTTCTGAATTACTGACTTCAGAGTTGATATCTTGGCCAATAAACTTTTCACGAGGGGCAAGTAACTTAGCTTCGGTGAGCTGGTTCAACGCTTGTTTCGTCCAAGGACTATTATGACGAGTCGATAGACTGGTTTTTTCTGGCATTAATAACCGAACTTTAAACTCACCTTCATTAAATGCGACGGCGAACTCTCTTCCCAATACTTGGCCGTTTGCTCGCAAAGATTCGAGATAATGGTTAATGGCTTTTTCGGCTGCGGTGATTGTGGTATCCGCAAAACATTCAAATCTTAGCTCTGTGACAAACATGGGGTTCCGTTTAACTTTTGGGTGGTTCATGAGATGAATTAGCGTGGCTTACTTTATTGCAAGCGATTAACTTCTTACATCTAGTTTTTAACTGATTGCTATTTATTCGCTTATTACACTTAAACAATGCTATTGGTTTTCTAACTGGCTAATTCGTTGCTTTAGTAAATCAATCTTAGCCTCAAATTCGTTTTTCATTTGTTGCATCTGAGCAAGCAACTTTTGTTCGATGAGCTGTGATTCTGAATTGGCTGAGGGTTTGGTTGATTCAAGTGCGTTGCCTAAATCTGGCAAGGTCTGCCATTGATCCTTTGGAATAGCTTTAAATTGTTGTAACCCTTGGATAAGCAAAGGCATGGGCACTTTGCCACCGAGCTTACCTTTAACTAATGCCATCGTCGGTGTACGGCCATTCAATGCAATGGTTTTCGCTGCCGCGAGGACTTGTTCGATTGGACTCATAATTGGTGAAAACCCTCAATATGGATTAGTGAAAATACTTACTTATTAATAATCATTAAATAATATTCAATAAAATCAGAAGTATAAACTTTGGCATGTTTTTAGCTTAATGATAATAGACAACATTATAACGTATCTCAAAAGCAGTTTGAGTAGAAATTACGTGAGAATCATTTTAATAATAAGGAAGTATCATGAAAGCAAAATTGGGTTTAGCATTTTTAATGGCTGCAAGTAGCCTTACATTAAGTGGTTGTGTATTTCATGTTGGTGGCAGCGAAGGTAACCATAGTGATTCTTATTGGGAAACACAGCAACAAACTAACAGAGCCAATTTATCCAAACTCACTATGGGTATGGCGAGAGATCAAGTCACTATACTAATGGGAACTGCAGATTTTAGTGAGGCATACGTTACTCAGGCAGGCGCCGAAAGCCCGAAAAAAGAAGTAAACGTACTGTTTTATCGTACTCAATGGAGTAAAGGTGACGGTAAAACCACGAAAGATGAGTGTACGCCAGTTGTCATTAGTGACAATAAGCTAGTGGGTTGGGGTGACACTGCGTATCAAAAGATTTAAAAAGCGATTAAGCACTGTCACTTTTTAATCTGTTAAAGAGTGGCCTTAGATTTTGGTCATTGCCGTATTAAAAGCTTTAGCTATTGCCTTAATAAAACGTCCAGTTGGTCTACCAGTTCTGACCACTGGGCGTCATCTTTTAAACTCTCTTCTAAAAATGCTCTTTGGGCATTATTCCAAAAGTCAGCCTCAGTTAAATTCGTATTTGCATTGATGGTATGTTGCGATAGAAAAACGCTTATTCCAGCATCTGATGAATCCAATCCTAGCTGTTCAAACAAGTGAACAAGTGTTGCCGAAGTTGTATCCATTTTCATCCCCAATTTATCGTGTACTTGGCTATTGAAATATCTTTAAGCCTAGGTGACAGCATTAAAATTGCAATATGTTTTAAACTTGTTAAGTTGTAACTATTAACTTGGTTTAGTAAAGAGTGTAAACATGGAACAAAACACGTTAGCAGAACACAGAGCTGTTTATTTAACGGCAGAAGACTTACGCGTAGCTGCATCAATTATTTATAACGCTTACCATGATGATCCTTTCTTTATTGAAGCTCTTGCTACTACTAACCAAGCTAGTTACGAGCAAAAACTACGTGCCTCTATTCGCGAGGAATTAACGGAGCTTTGGCAACAAGAACAACCTTTAATTGGCTGGTTCGATGGTGAAAGGCTCATTGGAGTCGCCTGTGTCATAACTCATCAAGTGCCATTAGGTGAGAGCCGTTATTGGCATTGGCGTTTGAAAATGGTGTTAGGTACCGGTTGGAACTCGACCCAAGCACTCATGAAAAAAGAGCACATTATCTTAGAAAGCTTGCCGAGTAAGCAGTATGGTATTTTGCAATTTATTGCTTTATCGCCAATTGAGCAAAGTAAAGGTAATGGCGCTAAGCTGATCCAGGCAGTGTTAAGTTGGTGTGATGAGCAGCCAGAACTTGATGGTATCGGTGTTTTCGTGAATAACCCTAAGCATGCAGAATTATTTGCTCGTGAAGGCTTTAATCATTTGTCTGAATTAACAATTGGCAGTGTCGATGGTGAAATTCTCATTTATCCAAGTAAATAAAACTGTCATTGTTGTGAACAATATTTTGTCTACAGTTCTGTTTAGCATCTTTCTCAAAAACAATAATATATAAGTGGAGACGATAAGATGAGCGAAAAAAAATACCAAGACTTTAAATCGTTTTACCCTTTCTATTTATCACAACATCAAGATGCCACTTGTAGAAGGCTGCATTATGTTGGAAGTGGATTAATCATAATATTGATTGTTCTAACGCTCATTAATCAGCAGTGGTGGCAATTGTGGCTTTTACCCGTGATTGGCTATGGTTTTGCGTGGGTTGGCCATTTTGTGTTTGAGAAAAACCGACCTGCAACGTTCGAGTACCCGTTTTATAGTCTATTAGCTGATTGGGTGATGTTTGCACAAATGTTAAAAAAACAGTTTAAGTTGGGAAATTATTCAAGCTAACTGTTACTTCCGTTTGTGAGACTTATCTCACATTGATGTAGGTATTCGTTTAGCCCAAATACTCAATATCTTACCTTTTTATTAATTTATGGATATAAAACAAGTGCTTGAGTTTCTGGTCTGAATTTCAGGTTTGTGAAGTTTTTGTTTCTGCTAGTTTTTTACCTATCTCTATTTCATCCATTTATTACAATGAACTCATTAAGCAATCAATGTATTAACTTAGTGAGTTACAGGAAGTAGCCGCAAGAACAGTTAATTAACTATTTGGTTTAAGTGAATATTGCTGCTTAAGTGAATTTAGTTATTTATCGAGTAAATACTGGGTGAGTAACAACCAATTCAGGATGAAGTTAGGACACGCTCAAGGAATGGGCATAAGCTCAGTTAATGATTAACTGAAACAAGGATGACCCTCATCAGGAAGATGAAGGATTACAGGAAGCAAATACCAGGATGGTATATCTAGGAGCAAGACTTTCAGTCAAATGGATAGACTGATTCAAAGGAATGAAAACTCATGTAATGTTCTATTTAGGGCAATACAAGGAAATTGAGTTGAAATGGATAAATGGAGCAGGAAGCACATATAGTCGCATGGATGGAGCAGGGAGCACAATTTAGCAGGATAGCTAACAAAGAGTAAAATGAGCCTGACCTTATTTATAAGGTCGGGCTTTTTTATGTTCAGTTCAAATCAATATTTATGCACTTTCACCTAACAAATGTTAAATATGTGAATCGGTCAAAAGTCTTACCTTCTATCTTTTCCATACTCTTTGTGAGATATATCTCACAAGAGTTGTGAGATTAAACGCTTTAACCATAACGATATGGAAGTGTTTTTATTTAAGTTGCTGTATTTTATGTTTTTATTTTCCATGGTGTGAAGGTTGTTTGTTGGTGCGATGTTAACTGTGTGTTTTGTGCATATTTATTTGCTCACATATCGATTAGAATTAATCACAAGGAATCAAATAAGCACAGGAAGTGTTTAGCAGTTTGAATATAGACTGCAGCTGAATAGGATTTTCGCAGGTGGTTGTAACATAAGATTGTTACAACAAAACGTTACAATAGATTGTTGTGATGACTTGCTCAGGATGAACCTTAGTTATTGTTGTTGTTGCTCATCAGGATGATGACTAAAGCACATTAATTAAGCGGACGATAAAGCGTCGTTAAGGAAAACGACAGTGTTCATGGATGACACTGACATCGAAGATGATGAAAGACTTTATGGTTAAATGGATTTTTATAATTTGGACATCAATAGAATGGATTTGAGCTGTTACGGAAAACAGTGATTGCAATGGATGCAGTAAATTGAATCAAGGATGTCATGGAAGAAAACCACGGACGAATTAAAGGACACGCTTAAGGATTTGAGCAGGCTCGGTCAAAGGATAATCGAGTAAGAAGGACAGTACTTAAATGTACATGGAACATCAAGGATCGAATACGGATAGCGCACGGAGCAAGTTAGACGCATGGATGGTGCAGGGAGCACAGATATAGCTGGATGGCTTAACAAAAGTACAAGAGGCCGCGACAATTTATTGCCGCGGTCTTTCTTTTGGGCTAAATATAATAACCCTAAGTGAAGTATATTTTGACTTGTGTGTTTTCCAACAACCGCGCAATAAAATCACTTAGCCAATAAAAAACGCCATTAAGAGAGCAATTCTCCTAATAGCGTTTAATTTAAAGCGTTAAAAATCAGTATTTGCTGCCACTATATTTTGAGTAAATACGAGTGACATTAACTCTACAATGACTCGCTGATTAGGCAGTTGTTGAGGCTTAACGACACTTATCTGAGTTACAGCTCGATGCGCCGCCACAACCACCGAATTTTCCTTTTGCCATTGGCGCATCCATCCATTCGGGCTCAGGGAAAATAGGCCAATTAATTTTCTCTATTTTTTTGCTGTGCATGTTGATATGACCGCGGTATTGGTTAATACCATCGGTGCTGAATTCAAACATAAATTTTGCTCGCCAACATAAACCTGTTGAACCGCCAATACTAGGTCTCGCTGATTCCATCGCAATAGCGAGTAATTGTACTTTTTGATTAGCACAAGATCTCTCAGCGTATCGGCGACTGATTTCAGCCATCTGGCGTAACTGCCAAAAGAATGCAGCAACAACCACAACAGCAACGATTAAAATAAAGTCTGACATCATTGGCTAACGGCCCTAAATAATCCGCCGATAGCGGAAGAAAGTTTTTCACTACGATCAGCACTTCTTAAATCAAGTAGCAGTGAGTTTCGTAGACTTGGAATAGCTACGATATCAGCAAAAACTTGATTAAAGAAGTTTTGTGGTTGGTTAGCTAAGACTTCAAGATAAAGTTTGCGAGTTGCATCATCTTTTAAAGCCGTCCAACTTCTTGCTGCAATAGTGATTAATAAATTCTCATCGAGTTGCTGTAAATTAACCAATTGTTGAATCGCTTTTTGAGTCAATTCAGGCTGTGAAGCAAGAGCGCGAAGGTAGATATGTTTATGTTCTACTTCAGCAGATGACAAATTATCGTATAAGGTTTCAGCTAAGGTATTTGAAACCGTAACATGTTCTAAGCATTGGCAAATTGCGGCTTGCACTTCTAGAGGCGCAAGCTTCATTGCCGTATTAATATGCTTATCATGGTCAAACTTATCTAAGCGGACACAGACATCGGCGATGCCTTGTAAACCCAGTTGCTGCCAGCTGTCATCTTGGGCGTTTTTTTCATTCAAATTTGCAAAGTACTGAGCAGCATATTCGTACTGCGCCGACGCTTGTTGGCTTAACTGTTTTTTTACTAATGCGTTAAATAAGGCTAGCTTTTCCTGACTCGGTTTGAAGCTAAACGGATGATTGGCATAACGCTCTTGTTCTTCATCAGAAAGCGCTTTGGTAGGATCTCGCCCCAAGGCTTCGAGGATCATTTTGATAAATTGGCTACGTTGAGCTGGAGACAATAATCCTTGTTCATCAAGTGGGAGCTTTAAAAACCAAATAAACGGTATCTCATCTTCTCGCCAAAACACGATGGCGAATTGAGCATGGCCTTGAATTGGAAAAGGATAAGGAGTATTCAATGCTTCAATTTGGTTGAATAACACTGGATCAATGTTTTCAACTCTGCGGCCTAAATCATAAACCTGAAATTGAGTGTTAGCGGTGTCTAGGAATTGGCTTAAGGTTTCGAGTTGTGTCATGGGAGCTTATTTATCGCGATTAACTTTGCCGCTATTATAGGGATAATAGGCGCCTGATGATATAATTAGTCACACAAACAACTGTGATTATTCAAACCGTTTAAGCGAAAACTTGCCGTTATGCCTCATATTCAAACCGCTCAATTTTTAAAACAGTTAGAACAACAACTCATTCAAAGTGCTTTATGGTCGCAAACTGCGCCTTCTGAAGAGGCCCTTGCCAGTACTGCGCCATTTGCTTGTGACTCGTTGCGCTTTGAACAATGGCTGCAGTTTATATTTATTCCAAAAATGAACCAATTGATAGACCAGGGCCTTCCATTGCCAACGCAAATTTCACTTACGCCTATGGCTGAGCAAGCTTGGGTAAATCATCAAGATTTATCGAGACTGACTGCACTATTAGGGCAGATCGACGACTTTTTAACGCGTCAGTAATAGGTATATAAATGACTGAAGATAAATACATTAGCCCATTTGCTGATGACGAATATTTTGATAGTAATGCTGAAATAGATTCTACTGATATTGAAGACAGTGATGAAGTCGCTCCAGAACTTGAAATTTTATTTGAAGATGAGCATATTGTTGCGATTCACAAACCTGCTGGTTTGTTAGTTCATCGCTCTTATCTTGCAAGAAAAGAGCGTTTTTTTGCTATGCAGCTAACACGAGATTTAGTGGGCTGTCATGTATTTCCTGTCCACCGTTTAGATAGACCCACATCAGGAGTGTTGGTGTTTGCTAAAAGCAGCGAAGTGGCTCGCGCATTATGTGAGCAATTCGAGCAGCACCAAATTGAGAAAACCTATCTCGCTTTGGTTCGCGGCAACATGCATGAAGGTGCAAGGCTTGATTATGCTCTTAAAGTTGAGCTTGATGATGTGGCTGATAAAAAAGCGCGCAAAGATAAACCGCCTCAAGATGCCGTAACCGACTATGCGCCATTATTAAATACTGAAATCCCTTTTAGCTCTGGTCGCTACCCAAGCAGTCGCTTTTGTTTAATTAAATTAAGCCCACAAACTGGACGTAAACATCAGCTGCGTCGTCATATGGCTCACCTACGTCATCCAATCATTGGCGACACGACACACGGTGATGGCAAGCAGAATAAATTTTTTAGATCGCACTTTGAGATTAATCGCTTGTGGTTAATTGCTAAATCACTTCGATTCACTCATCCAGTAACCAATGAGCTTATGCATATTGAGACCGAGCTTGAACAAGAATGGCTAACGATATTTGAACAGTTTGGCTGGCAAGAGCAACTTGATAATACAAGCCCTTTTGATATCGCTTAATTTGGTGCTTGAGGCAGGGTAAGAAACCTAATCAAGTGTAATCGTGTAATCAAAGTACAGAAAGAATAGAGATTAAATAATATAAGAGATACCACCGGTAGGTATCTCTTTTTGCTTCTTTCTGTCAGCTAAATATATCTGCAAAACCTGTATTGGCTTTTAGCTGGCTTTTAGCGGCACTTTAGTATGTGCTAGCAACACAGACTTAAGTTTTTCAAACTCTTCAATTTTTTCTAATGGCTTACTGGTGTCTTGTTGTTCACAACGAAAATAGAAGTTACGTCTTATGTGAGCTGATTTGTGTTGCAGTTTGAACAATCTGTGCCTGTTGGCCTGACGCATAACAGTAACCTTAACGATTGGGTAAGTTATTACTTTTGTTTGTATTTCATACTTGCAGCCTAGTATTAGAATACAGTATGGTGAAGTTATTAACCTCATAGAGCAGCGCACTGCTTAGTGAATTATAGAAGTCAGTTAACTTAAAGAGAAGTATATCATGGAAAAAGTTAATTTAGTGTTCGGTACGGTATATGGTAGTGCTCAATTTGTTGCTGAAACACTCACCGATAAAATTGCAGAACTCGATTTTAAAACTAATTTACTGCAACCTAGCGATTTAGCAGGCTATGTGCCCAGCGAAGATGAACTACTGATTATCGTGACTTCAACAACCGGCCAAGGTGATTTACCCGATGATATCGCACTATGGTTTGGAGAATTGAAAACTGTTGCTCCTTATTTACCTAAACTGCAATACAGCATTATCGGCCTTGGTGATTCAAGCTACGAAACTTTTTGTGGTGCTGCGAAGCAATTTGATGAATTACTCATTGAGCTTGGTGCAACCAGTTTAACAGAAACATTAGAAATCGATGCATGTGAAACCATGGAACCGGAAACAGAAGCGACACAATGGATACCAACTTGGCAGGCCGCGGTTCAATCTCGCGCCAGTTAAGAAGGCTTAGCCTGCAATGGTTTAAGTTTGCCCAGCGCCTGAGTCAGGCGCTGCTTATCCCTATTGCCATTTTACCAGCTGCGGGCGTTATGCTCGGACTTTCATTTAATCCTTTACCATTTATTCCCCCTGAACTTGCAACGGTTTTCTCTGCTGTAGGCAATCTTATTTTCACCATGATGCCTTTATTGTTTGCCATCGCGATTGCGATTGGTTTTTGCAAAGATCAGGGTATTGCTGCTTTTGTCGCTGTTTTTGGTTATGGGGTGTTTATTTCAAGTCTTGGCGCATTTACTGCTATTTATGATTTAAATTCTCGACCGATATGGGGAATTGAAACCATAGATACGGGGATTGTGGGTGGGATATTGGTCGGCGCACTAACTTGTTTTATCGTGCGATTAAGCCAAGATGTAAAACTACCTGCCATGTTTTCGTTTTTTGAAGGTCAACGCAGTGCGGCTTTACTGATTATTCCATTTTCAATGGCATTGGCGTTTGTATTAGCACATATTTGGCCAACACTTGCTTATTATATTGATTCATTATCACTTTGGGCAGTATATCAAGATCCTGCGATTGCCTTTGGGGTATATGGCACCATTGAGCGTTTTTTAATCCCATTAGGTTTACACCATATCTGGAACGCGCCTTTTTATCTTGAAGTAGGGCAATATTTTCATGAAGGGAAATTAGTGCGTGGTGAAATTGCCAGATACCTTGCTGGCGACCCATTAGCAGGCAATTTAGCGGGAGGTTATTTAATAAAAATGTGGGGGCTCCCCGCGGCAGCACTGGCGATATGGCGCTGCGCCGATAAAGCTGAACGTAATCGTGTTGCAGGTATTATGCTTTCAGCTGCTGCCACGAGTTGGTTAACGGGTATTACTGAACCGATTGAGTTTGCTTTTATGTTTGTGGCACCGGTATTGTTTGTTATTCATGCCATATTAACTGGGCTTGCTTATACCGTCTGTATTTTGCTTGATGTTAACCATAGCGTGGTGTTTTCTCATGGGTTAATTGATTTCAGTTTATTGTTTGCTCAGTCCTCTAATACTAGCTGGTTTTGGTTCTTAGGGCCGTTAACTGCTTTTGTGTATTACCTTATTTTTAGAGTCAGTATCATAGCGTTTAATTTGAAAACGCCAGGTCGTTTAGCGATAGAAGATGATGGTAATAAAGAAAGCCTAAGGTCGATGATCAGTGCGTTAGGTGGGCCAGATAATATTGTTGAGTTAAATGCCTGTCTCACCCGATTAAGAATCGCAGTTGTTGACCCTAAACAGGTAGATAAACCTAGATTGATGCGTTTAGGTGCTAAAGGAGTCATAAAGGTCGGTAAGGGCGTACAAGTGGTATTTGGTACCAAAGCTGAAAGTCTGCGTAAACTATTACAAAAGTATTTAGATACTCGAGTTTGATTAATCCAACGTTGCACTCTTAGTTTGCTCTTATTGACCCATCAAACCTTATAAGCATTAAGTTAACCGCCTCCTAAATTATAGAATTATCACCTTAAGGCATTTATTTTTATTAATGCCTTAAAGAAAGCCACTTTATTCACTTCCTATCAAAATAAAAAGCCCAGTGTCCGTTACTTTTTTAAAAGCTGTGGTATTAATGATTTTGTACCAGCGTTTATTTTATCTATATGAGTAATTTATTTATGAATAAAACACAGATTAGCCAACAAAGTGATACCGAATTCACATCATTGCCTCGCAAAATTTTAATCACAGATTGTGAAGATGCCCAAGGGTTAATCGCTAAAATCACTGGTGTGTGTTTTGCTCATCAGCTTAATATTATCAAGAACACCGAATTTGTCGATCATCAGCAAGGCCGCTTCTTTATGCGCACAGTGCTTGAAGGTGAAATTAACGATGAAATATTACTCGCTGACTTACGTAAAGTTTTGCCTGAACAAAACCATATGAAATTAACTGATGCTGGTAAAAAACGCATTGTAGTATTAGTGACTAAAGAAGCGCACTGCCTAGGTGATATTTTGATGAAATCCTATTATGGCGGTTTAGATGTAGAGATTGCAGCGGTAATCGGTAATTACGATACGCTAGCTGGCTTAACGGAAAAGTTTGATACTCCGTTTCATTATGTCAGTCATCAAGGGTTAGATAGACAAGCACATGAGCAGGCGATACTTGAAAAAATAAACTTATACTCGCCAGACTATATTGTTCTTGCGAAGTTTATGCGTATTTTAACTCCTGATTTTGTCGCTGAGTTTCCTAATAAAATTATTAATATTCATCACTCATTTTTGCCTGCCTTTATCGGCGCTTCTCCTTATCGCCAAGCATGGGAGAGGGGAGTTAAGATCATCGGCGCGACGGCGCATTTTGTGAATAACTGCTTAGATGAAGGGCCGATCATTAAACAAGATGTGATTAATGTCGATCATAGTTTTAGCGCTGAAGAAATGGCCCATAACGGCCGGGATGTGGAAAAAAGCGTATTGAGTAAGGCGTTGCAGTTAGTGCTTGAAGAGCAAGTGGTGGTTTACGGCAATAAAACAGTCGTATTCTGAAGCTAAGACGATTCTATCGATATTGACAATAATACCGTCAATACCGACAAAACATTAATAAAAAAGGCTCAGTACGAATACTGGGCCTTTTCATTTTTAGAATAAGTAAGTTAACACCTACACATTCTTAATAAAGTGATTTAATCAACGATACGTAAAACTTCGTTAATACCCACTTTACCACGAGTTTTAGCATCTACTTTCTTAACGATGATTGCAGCGTATAGGCTGTAAGTTCCACATTTAGAAGGTAAGTTACCGGATACAACCACTGAACCTGCAGGTACACGGCCGTAATGAACTTCGCCAGTTTCACGGTCAAAAATACGTGTGCTTTGGCCAATGTATACGCCCATTGAGATTACGCTGCCTTCTTCAACAACAACGCCTTCTACAATTTCACTACGTGCGCCAATGAAACAGTTATCTTCAATGATGGTTGGGCCAGCTTGTAATGGCTCAAGTACGCCACCAATGCCAACACCACCAGATAAATGAACGTTTTTACCGATTTGAGCACAAGACCCAACTGTTGCCCAAGTATCAACCATAGTGCCTTCATCAACGAATGCGCCAAGGTTAACGTACGAAGGCATTAATACGGTGTTCTTACCGATAAATGAACCTTTACGAACGGTTGCTGGTGGAACCACACGAATGGCTTCTTCTTTAAAGCGCTCAGCAGTGTAGTCTGAGAATTTTTGTGGCACTTTATCAAAGTACTTAGTGTCACCACCATCAACAACTTCGTTGTCGAAAATACGAAAAGAAAGTAAAACTGCTTTCTTTAACCACTGATGTACATGCCATTCGCCATCAATCTTCTCTGCTACGCGAGCTTGACCTTTATCAAGCATGCTAATAACAGTTTCGATATCTGCACGAACACTTGGCTCTACCGTGCTAGGTGTGATGTCCTGACGAGCCTCAAATGCAGCTTCTATGCGTTGGCGTAATGCCTCCATTACTTTCTCCCAAATTGTATTTATTGATGTAAAGGTTGAGTCAGCGCTTCAGAAAGCGCTTCAGATAATTGTGTTTGTTGTGCTTCGCTGAGTGCTTGGCCGAGAGCAGTTTGTAAAATAAAGAAATCTTCAGCTCGCTCTCCAATGGTGGTAATTTTGGCTGATAATAATGTGATATCGCAGCGGTAAAGTACGTCACCTACTTTTGCTAACAACCCTGGGCTGTCTAATGCAATAAGCTCCATCATACTTGTATCATGCTTCGCACCCGGTAAGAAACTCACATGAGTGCGAACGTTAAAAGGTTTCATGATTCGTGACATCTTTCTAAACTTTGAAGGTTTAGGTTTTTGTGCTGCCAATTGCTTTTCTAGTGATTTTTTTATCGACTGAATGCGAGAAAGTTGGCTGATTGGTTCGCCGTCTTGCTCTAAAATAACGAATGTATCTAATGCGTAGTCGTCATTTGATGTCATGATGTTAGCATCATGAACGTTAATGTTTTTGCTATCCAACACTGTCATAACAGTCGCGAACAATTTGGGTTTATCTTTGGCGTAAACAAATAACTCACTGCCTCCACGGGTAGTGTGCTTGGAAATAAGTACTAATGGTTTTTGTTTATCGTGTTTGAGTAGCGCCTCAGTGTGCCAAGAAACTTGGTTAGGTTGATGACGTAAGAAGTAGTCATCTTTAAATCTACTCCAAAGCTCATTTATCGCTTTTTGTTTCACTCCACGTCTTAATAGCTCTTTTTGGGCTTTCTGTTGAGTTTCAAGTACTCTGTCAGCGACATCGATTGGCTTTTCTTTGCCACGAGATAACACGCGCTGGGTGGAGAAATATAAATCCCTTAACAGTGAGCCTTTCCAGTTATTCCATGCTTTGTGGTTCGTTGCACAAATATCGGCAACAGTCAGGCAGTATAAATAGCTTAAATGCACCGCATCTTGTACTCGGTCTGCAAAAGTTGCCACAACTTCTGGGTCAGATATGTCGCGGCGCTGAGCGGTAACAGACATAACCAGGTGGTTTTCAACTAACCACGCCACAAGTCGTCCATCATGATCGCTTAATCCATGGAGTTTACAAAAATCCAAAGCATCGGTGGCACCTAACTTGCTGTGATCGCCGCCTCTACCTTTAGCAATATCATGGAAAATAGCCCCGAGAACTAACAAGCCTTTTTTCGGCAACTGATTAATTATAATCGCACCCAGTGGAAATTCATCTTTTTGATCGGGCTGAGCAAAGCGCTCGATATTAAGCAATAAACGGTGGGTATGTTCATCAACTGTGTACGCATGAAATAGATCAAACTGCATCTGACCTTCGATATTACGCCATGCCGGTAAGTATGAAGATAAAATGCCATGCTTATGCATTAATGATAAAGCAGCTATGCCACGAGGATGTTTTAAAATTGCCATAAAATACTTTCGGCATTCAGGGCTATCTTGCAGTGGCGCTTTTAAACGTCTTCTAGCTTGTCTCAGTAAACGTAAAGTAGGGGCATAAATACGCCTAACATTTGAGTTTTTAGCGACCAAGAAAAATAAATTAAGAATTTGTTCAGGGTGTTGCTCAAAAAGTTGATCATCTAAGACTTCAATGTAACGACCACGGCGTTGGTAATTATCATTGATAGGGTAAATGGTTAACGATGAAGACAAGCTTAATGTGGCACGCTTAAATAGCTGCAACAGCATTTCATTAAGCTCCATCACACGTCGCACTGTGCGGTAGTAGCGCTTCATCATTTGTTCTACTGCAAGTTGAGTATCATCCTGGTAGCCCATCATGCTAGCCACTTGTCTTTGTAAATCAAATAACAAGCGGTTTTCGTTGCGGCCTGAAATCATGTGCAAACTGAATCGTAATTGCCACAAGAAGTCCTGACACTCTAATAGCTCTTTTAACTCAACAGGCTCAAGAAAGTCATGGTCGACGAGTTCAGACAACGAGGCAGCATCAAAATGGCGCATTGCCACCCAAGCGACAGTTTGGATATCACGAAGTCCGCCAGGACAAGACTTGAGATTCGGCTCTAAGTCAAAAGCGTTTGCTTTAAGGTGGCGTTGGTGTTGTTCTTCTATTTTTCCGAGGAAAAAAGTATCTGACGGCCAAAAACCTTCTTGTCTAATCGCATTGTAAAGTTCATCGAATAAGGATTCATGTCCAATGAGCAGCCTTGCTTCAAGCAGGTTGGTGGCTGTGGTGATATCTTGCTCACCTTGAACTAATGTTTCTTCAATAGTACGGACACTATGACCCAACTCTAGACCTGAATCCCATAAGTATGTGATAAATTGGCTAATGGCATCTTTAGCTTGCTGACTTGCAATATCAGATTGGGATAAAAGTAGCAGGTCAATATCTGAGTGAGGGTGAAGTTCGCCGCGACCATAACCGCCCACGGCAATAAGGCTAATGTGATGATTGTTTAAATCAAATTTAAGCCAGCTTTCTTTTAAAAGGTCATCAACAAATTGACAGCGCTGCTGAACAAGTTCCGTTATTGGTTTATTCGCAGTGAACTGCTCCAATAAACGCTGGTTAAACTCTATAAGCGTGTTTTTAGCTACCAGCGCAGTGTTCATTGATGTCCTTATTTACGAAGTTTTATTTTACGTAATTATTTATATTGATCTAGGAAAGTCTTCTTCGTCACGTAATGTCAGTACTTCAACACCCGTTTCAGTGACTAATAATGTGTGTTCCCACTGAGCTGATTTTTTACCATCTGAAGTGGTGACTGTCCAGTTATCTTCTTTATCTAAAACAGTTGTATAACGTCCTGCATTAATCATTGGCTCAATGGTGAAACACATGCCAGCTTTTAATACTGTGTTGTCATTATTTTTGTAATGCACCACTTGTGGCTCTTCGTGGAAGCCTTCGCCAATACCGTGACCACAGTAATCTTTCACGATGGAATATTTATCTAAACCAGATTTGCTGGCTTTAATGAACTTTTCAATTGCAGTGCCGATTTCACCTAATTTAACACCTGGACGTACTTTTTTAATCGCAAGATAAAGGCTTTCTTGGGCAATTCTAGCCAGTCTTCTGTCTTTAGGACTGACATCGCCAATTAAAAACATCTTAGATGTGTCACCGTGGAAACCATCTTTAATTACTGTGATGTCGATATTTAAAATATCGCCGTCTTTCAATTTGTAACCACACGGAATGCCGTGACAAACCACTTCATTTACCGAAGTACAAATTGATTTTGGGAAGCCATGGTAATTTAGCGGCGCTGAAATCGCGTCATGTTCTTCGGTAAATTTTGCACAAATGTCATTTAGCTCATCTGTGGTTACGCCGACCTTGACATGAGGTGCGATCATTTCTAGTACTACAGCAGCTAATTTGCCCGCTGCACGCATTTTTTCGATTTGTTCTGCTGTCTTGATGACTATGCTCATGAATATTCTCTTACCCTTGTATCAGTCAAAAAAGGCGCAAATAAATTTGACAAAATTTGTGCTTTTTACCTAGTTATGGTATAAAGCGCGCCGTTGTGTTTAAGTCTTAATGAAGCTGTAATTTGAATAAAGTATAAATACTTTCTTCACTTACTGTTCCACTAAGCGTAAAATATGGCGGCCATTATACATGTTATAGATGGCAATTTAACTAAATACTAAATCACACACGTATCGACACATTCTTCGGGGTGCTCTTAGTGCGCTATTTTAGCAAGCAAGAGTCGAAGGTATGGGATCCGTGGAGGTCTAACCCCCCAAATTAAGGTATATACAATGACTACTGTTTCAATGCGCGACATGCTTCAAGCTGGTGTTCACTTCGGTCACCAAACTCGTTACTGGAATCCTAAGATGAAGCCTTTCATCTTCGGTGCTCGTAATGGTGTTCACATTATCAACCTTGAGCACACTGTGCCAATGTTCAACGAAGCATTAGCGTTCATCAGCAACGTTGCTTCTAAAAAAGGTAAAATCCTTTTTGTTGGTACTAAGCGCGCTGCTGGCGAAGCTATCAAAGAATCTGCAATTTCTTGTGACCAGTACTACGTTGATCACCGCTGGTTAGGCGGCATGTTAACTAACTGGAAAACTGTTCGTCAGTCAATCAAACGTCTTAAAGAGCTTGAAAGCCAGTCAGTTGACGGTACTTTCGACAAGCTTACTAAGAAAGAAGCATTAATGCGTACTCGCGAACTAGAGAAGTTAGAAAAATCTTTAGGCGGTATCAAAAACATGGGCGGTTTACCTGACGTATTATTCGTTATCGGTGCTGACCATGAGCATATTGCTATTAAAGAAGCTAACAACTTAGGTATCCCAGTTGTTGCTGTTGTTGATACTAACTCTGCTCCAGACGGCGTTAACTACATCGTTCCTGGTAACGATGATGCTATGCGTTCTATCCGTTTGTACACTTCTTCTGTTGCTGCAGCTGCTAACTCAGGCCGCGGTCAAGATTTAGCTGTTCAAGCTGAGCAAGACGGTTTCGTAGAAACTGTTTAATAAGGTGTGATGGTTTCCATCTCCCTTATTGACCAATAAGAAATTGGTGAGCAGGGGCCTTATGGCCCCTGTTTTTAAATGCAAAATTAGACGAATTTAAATAGAGGATTTAACAATGGCAATTACTGCTGCCCAAGTTAAAGAACTTCGTGACCGCACTGGCGCTGGCATGATGGACTGTAAAAAAGCATTGACTGAAACTAACGGTGATATCGAGCTTGCTATCGATAACATGCGTAAAAGTGGTGCTGCTAAAGCTGCTAAAAAAGCAGGTAACATTGCTGCTGAAGGTACTATCCTTATTCAAAGCGGTGAAGGTTTCACAGCATTGTTAGAAGTTAACTGTCAAACTGACTTCGTTGCTAAAGATAGTAACTTCCTAGCATTTGCTAACGAAGTACTAAAAGTAGCTGCAGCTTCTAAAGTGACGATTGAAGATTTAAAAGCACAATTCGAAGAAACTCGTGTTGCGCTAGTTGCTAAAATCGGTGAAAACATCAACGTTCGTCGCGTTGAATACATCGATGGTGCTGACCAAGCTTCTTACCGTCACGGCGACCGTATCGGTGTTGTTGTAACTGGTGAAGCTGACGCTGAAACTCTGAAGCACATTGCTATGCATGTTGCTGCTTCTAAGCCTGAATTCGTTAACCCAACTGACGTTCCTGCTGATGTTGTTGCTCGTGAGCAAGCGCTTCAAGTAGAAATCGCGATGAACGAAGGTAAGCCTCAAGAAATCGCTGAGAAAATGGTTATCGGTCGTATGAAGAAGTTTACTGGTGAGATCTCTCTTACTGGCCAAGCTTACATCATGGAACCAAAGAAAACTGTTGGCGATATCCTTAAAGAGAAAGGCGCTACAGTAACTAACTTCATTCGTTTAGAAGTTGGTGAAGGTATCGAGAAGAAAGAAGAAGATTTTGCTGCAGAAGTTGCTGCACAAATTGCTGCTACTAAAAAAGCGTAATTAAACATCTCTTCATACCCTAAAGCCGCAGCAACCGCTGCGGTTTTGTTATAACTAGGAAAAAATTATGAGCACCAATCCAAAACCTGCATATAGACGCGTTCTTTTAAAGTTAAGTGGCGAAGCGTTAATGGGCGAAGAAGGCTTCGGTATTGACCCTAAAGTTCTTGACCGTATGGCGCAAGAAGTAAAAGAGTTAGTGGAACTTGGCATTCAAGTTGGGGTTGTAATTGGTGGTGGTAATCTATTCCGTGGTGAAGGCTTAGCTGAAGCTGGTATGAATCGTGTTGTTGGTGACCATATGGGTATGCTTGCAACTGTGATGAATGGCCTAGCGATGCGTGATGCACTGCACCGCGCCTATGTAAATGCTCGTTTAATGTCTGCAATTCCATTGAAAGGTGTGTGTGACGATTACAACTGGGCTGAGGCAATTAGTTTATTAAAATCTGGTCGAGTAGTTATTTTTGCTGCTGGTACTGGTAACCCATTTTGTACAACTGATTCTGCTGCGTGTTTACGTGGTATTGAAATCGAAGCTGAAGTGGTTTTAAAAGGAACTAAGGTTGACGGTGTTTTCTCAGCCGATCCTATGAAAGACCCTGAAGCGGTAAAATACGACTCATTAACTTATGATGAAGTATTAGAAAATGAATTTAAGGTGATGGATTTAGCGGCATTCACGCTAGCCCGTGACCATGACATGCCTATCTTAGTGTTCAACATGAATAAACCTGGTGCTTTACGTCGTGTTATCATGGGTGAAGAAGAAGGCACACATATCAAAAATTAATTAACCCTTTTATTGGTTAGTTTGTTTTTTAGCTGAAAATTTTCATTTGAACGAGTATCGACATAGAAAATTCTATGTGCCATTCTCAGATAATCGTTCAAGTAATAAGTCTTTGTGACCAAAAGGATATTTATCGTGATTGATACAATTAAAGAAGATGCTCAAGAGCGCATGACTAAGTGTGTTGAAGCTACTAAAAACCAAATGGCAAAAGTACGTACTGGTCGTGCTCACCCAAGCTTACTTGATTCTATTCAAGTGTCATATTACGGCGCTATGACGCCACTTAAGCAAGTTGCTAACATTGGTATCGAAGATTCACGTACCTTAAACGTAACAGTATTTGATGCTACTATGGTTCAAGCTGTTGAAAAAGCAATCATGAGTTCAGATTTAGGTCTTAACCCAATGACTGCTGGTAGTTCAATGCGTATTCCATTACCTGCGTTAACTGAAGAACGTCGTAAAGATTTCATTAAAGTTGTACGCGCTGAAGCTGAAAATGGCCGTGTTGCGGTCCGTAACGTTCGCCGTGACGCGATCAGCGAAGTTAAAAAACTTGAAAAAGCAAAAGAGTGTACTGAAGATGATGTTCGTCGTAGTGAAGATGAAGTTCAGAAGTTCACCGACGCTAGTATCAAGAATATTGATGGAATTTTAGCTGCTAAAGAAAAAGAATTGATGGAAGTCTAATTCTCGTCCTAGCAAAGCTAGAGTTAAAGCGCCGTGTAAGGTTATACTACACGGCGTTTGTCTATTTGAAAGGGTTGTAATAGATGTCATCCACTGTTGGATATGAGCCAGAAACACAATCGAATGCTGATATAGAAACTTCGGAAATTTTGCCAGGCCAACTTTCTGATGTTGTTAAGCAGTCGCTACCTAAGCATGTCGCTATTATTATGGATGGTAATGGTCGCTGGGCTCAGCAACAAGGAAAGCCAAGAGTGTTTGGTCATAAGGCGGGTGTGAAAGCAGTACGTCGTGCTGTGAGTGTCGCTAGTCAATTAGGTATTGAGTCATTAACTTTATTTGCTTTTTCAAGTGAAAACTGGCGTAGACCTGATAAAGAAGTCAGCTTATTGATGGAATTATTTTTCTCAGTTTTACAAAGAGAAATAAAGCTATTGCACAATAATCAAGTTCGATTAAATATCATTGGTGATATCAGTCGTTTTTCTGCTCGTTTACAAAAACAGATCCAAAAAGCACAACAACAAACTGCAGATAATACTGGGCTGGTTCTAAATGTTGCAGCAAACTATGGTGGCCGTTGGGATATTTTACAAGCTGCGCAAAAGTTAGCTGATAAAGTCGCTCAAGGTGAACTAGAGTCTAGCGAATTAACTGAAGAAGCGTTAAATCAACAGCTTTGTATGAACGAGCAAAATGAAGTTGATTTAATGATACGTACAGGCGGTGATTACCGCATTAGTAATTTTATTTTATGGCAGGCTGCATACGCTGAATTGGTCTTTACTGAGACTTTGTGGCCAGATTTTAATGAGCAAGCATTTAAAGGTGCACTTGCTGTTTTTGCCAGTAGGCAACGTAGATTTGGTTTGACGGGTAGTCAGATTGAAGAAATACGTGCTATTTAAAAATATTTAAGAGGCTTTTGCTTTGTTAAAACAACGAATTATAACAGTTTTATGGTTACTTCCATTAGTGATAGGTGCCATATTCTTCTTACCTGCTGAGTATTTTGCTTGGGCACTTATTCCTGTCTTTATGATTGGTGCTAAAGAGTGGGGAAGTTTCATTGACCCACAATGTACAGCAACGCAATGGACCTTTACTGCAACCGTGACATTAATTCTGTTGTCATTGAATATCTTTGTGCCAGTCGAGGCTTTATGGCTTAAAGGCCAAGTCCATCCAATCTTTTTAGCCATCATTACCATTGGTTTATTTTGGTGGATCATTAGTACTTTACTGATTTTTACTTTTCCAAAGAGTGGCGAGACCTGGAAAAACAGTCCGATGTTAAAGTCGATGTTTGGTCAGTTAACGCTCATTCCATGTTTTGTATCGCTTATTACACTTAAATCTATTAGTAGCAATGTTGAACCATACTTTGGCGGTTCATTAGTCTTCCTCGTTATGCTAGTCGTTTGGGCTGCAGATACAGGTGCATACTTTGCAGGTCGTTCATTAGGTAAACATAAACTGATGCCTAATGTGAGCCCAAATAAAACCTTAGAAGGGTTAGGCGGTGGCTTAGTTGCAACCATGGCTGTTGTTATTGGTGTTATGTATTACTCACCAGAACAAGAATTAGGTTTAGTGATAGCTGTGACGCTGATTACGGCTATAGCATCGGCTTTTGGAGATTTATCTGAAAGCATGTTTAAACGTGCAGCCAATATTAAAGATTCAGGTAAAATTTTACCTGGACACGGTGGAGTGCTAGATAGAATGGACAGTCTTACTGCTGCACTACCAGTGTTTACCTTTATTTACCTTGCATTCTGGATTTAATTTACCATGCAAAATATGGTTATTCTCGGAGCGACAGGCTCTATTGGTAGTAGCACATTAAGTGTTATTGGTCATAATCCAGAGCAATATAATGTTTATGGACTCGTTGCCAATTCAAGCGTAGATAAAATGCTTGCTCTTTGTATTGAGCATAAACCTCGTTATGCTCACATGGTTGATGCAAACGCCGCTAAAGCCCTTAAAGCTAAATTGCCAGTAAATCTATCAACAGAAGTGATAACGGGTGAAGATGAGCTTATTGATTTAGTATCAGCATCAGCAGTCGATACCGTAATGGCAGCCATTGTTGGCGCTGCAGGTTTAAGATCGACTTTTGCAGCCGTTAAGTCAGGCAAGAGAGTCCTATTAGCCAATAAAGAAGCACTGGTAATGTCTGGTGAGCTGTTTATGAATGCCACCCGTGACAGCGGCGCAACCTTGCTGCCTGTCGACAGTGAGCATAATGCCATTTTTCAATGCCTACCGACTGAAGTTCAATCAAATCTTGGTGAATGTGATTTAACTGCATCAGGTATATCGCATATTTTACTGACAGGTTCTGGTGGCCCGTTTTTAACTGCAGATCTTGCTACGTTAGATGCGATGACACCTGCTCAAGCCTGTAATCATCCTAATTGGTCTATGGGACCTAAAATATCCGTTGACTCAGCGACGATGATGAATAAAGGCCTTGAGTTTATTGAAGCTCGCTGGTTATTTAATACCAACGCAGAGCAACTTAAAGTTGTTATCCACCCTCAAAGTGTTATTCATTCCATGGTGCAATATTTAGACGGTTCTGTTATTGCGCAAATGGGGAACCCTGATATGCGCACACCAATTGCACATTGTATGTCTTTTCCTGAAAGAATTTACGCTGGAGTTGAACCTTTGGATTTTTTCAAAGTCCGAGAATTAAGCTTCTGTGAACCTGACTATAATCGTTTCCCTTGTTTAGCACTTGCAATGCAAGCGTGTGAAAAAGGACAGGAAGCGACAACGGTACTGAATGCCGCTAACGAAATAGCTGTTGATGCATTTTTAAATCAACACATAAAATTTACCGATATTGCACGAGTGAATGAGACCTGTTTAGACAAGGTACCTCAATCTTCATTAAGTACCATTGAAGATATTATGAATTTAGATGCTCAAGCTCGAGATATCGCAAAAGAAGCAATCAAAGCAATTAACTAGTTCGTAGGAGAACGATGTTCGATTTTTTATGGAACCTGGGGTCATTTATTGTCGCACTGGGTATTTTGATTACTGCACATGAATACGGACATTTTTGGGTCGCACGTCGTTGCGGTATCAAAGTAGAACGTTTTTCTATTGGTTTTGGTAAAGCTATTTGGCGTAAAGTTGGCAAAGATGGCACTGAATATGTCGTCGCGATGATCCCGCTGGGGGGCTATGTCAAAATGCTCGACGAACGCGTAGAAGACGTTCCTGAAGAACTAAAAGATCAAGCATTTAATCGTAAAACTGTTTGGCAGCGTATCGCTGTGGTTTCAGCAGGCCCAATTGCAAACTTTATTTTTGCTATCGTTGCCTTGTATTTAATGTATTTGATAGGCGTACCATCGCTTAAACCGGTTATCGATACCACAAAAGAAAATACACCCGCAGCCCAAATTGAACTTCAACAACCAATGCAAATCGTGTCAGTCTCTGGCCAAAAAGTCAGAAACTGGGAAGAAGTTAATCTTGCATTAGTGAGTCATATTGGTGGCCGAGAGCTTGATATCAGCCTTAAACCCTTATCTGCTTCAGCGACAGACCAGACTCCTTTACAAACTTACACCCTCGATATTCGCAATTGGCAATTCGATCCTGATAAAGAGTCGCCAATAACGGCCATGGGGCTAGGAATATACCGCCCAGGAATTGAACCCGTTATTGGACTTATATCAAAAGGCAGTGCTGCTGAGATAGCAGGTTTAGAGTTAGGTGATGAAATTATCAAGGTCAATCGTCAGCCTTATCAAGATTGGAATGGTTTTGTAGATGTGATACAAACGTCTGCAGAAAAGGATGTAGAGCTAACTGTTCTTCGAAATAACCAACAAAAGACATTGGTGGTGACTCCTCAAGCACAAAAAAATGCCAATGGAGAAACAATCGGTGTGGTAGGTGTTAGCCCAACTCAAATTGATTGGCCTGAAAGTATGCGCTTCCAGCTTGAGTATGGCATAGTAGATTCCTTTGCTGCAGCAGCAGATAAAACATGGCAACTTGTGGTTGTCAGCTTTAAGATGATTGGAAAATTATTTACCGGCGATGTGTCGGTGAAAAATCTGAGCGGTCCGATTTCTATAGCTCAAGGTGCTGGTACCAGTGCTGACTATGGATTGGTGTATTTTCTTGGGTTTATCGCACTCATCAGTGTGAACTTAGGCATCATTAATTTAATGCCTTTGCCAGTACTCGATGGGGGACACTTGCTGTATTACTTTATCGAAGTGATTACGGGTAAGCCTGTGCCAGAGAAGGTACAGGACATAGGATTCAGGTTTGGTGCAGCTATGCTGTTATTGTTGATGAGTATTGCACTCTTTAACGATTTCTCCAGACTCTGAGCAGGGAACACAAATAATTAGAAGTGCTCTATGAGATTGAATAAACTTTTTGCCTCGATGATTTTAGTCGGCGCGTCATTTTCAGGCAATGGTGTGGCTGAACCTTTCCAACCATTTGAAGTGACCGACATCCAGATTGATGGTTTACAACGAGTTGCACTTGGTGCTGCCTTGTTAAGTCTCCCCGTAAAAGTGGGTGATACTGTTGACCAAGTTAAATTACAACAAGCGATAAAAAGCTTATATGCCTCAACTAACTTTGAAACAATCAGTGTCGCCCGTGAAGATGGTGTGCTGATTGTTAAAGTTAAAGAGCGTGCGACTATCAGTGCTGTTACCTTTGAAGGTAACAAAGATATTAAAGACGAGCAGCTTCAAGAAAGTTTGGATGGCTCTGGCATTAAAATCGGTGAATCACTCGATAGAACCATGCTATCTGGGATTGAGAAAGGTCTGCAAGACTTCTATTACGGCGTAGGTAAGTACGGCGCGAAGGTAGAAGCTGAAGTGATCAACTTACCTCGTAACCGTGTTGAGCTTAAGTTCAACTTCACTGAAGGTTTAGCTGCTGAAATTCGCCAAATTAACGTTGTTGGCAATACGGTATTTTCTGATGAAGAGTTAATTGGTTTATTAGAACTTAAAGACTATGTCGCTTGGTGGGATCTTTTTGGTGAGCGTCGCTATCAGAAACAAAAGCTACAAGCTGATTTAGAAACGGTTAAAACTTACTACCACAATCAGGGTTATATACGATTTGAAGTTACTTCGACTCAAGTTGCGATGACGCCTGACAGAAAAGGTCTATATATCACCATCAATGTTGATGAAGGTGAAAAATATAAAGTCTCTGAAGTTAACTTAACTGGCGAGCTAATGGGCCGTGACAAGTTGATGAAAGCGATTTTGCCGATTAAAGAAGGCGATATGTACAACGGCGGTGATGTAACCTTCACCGAAGAAATGTACAGCAAGTATCTAGGTCGCTTTGGTTATGCTTATCCTGAAGTGAAAACTTTCCCAGAAATTAATGACGAAACTAAAGAAGTTGCGTTAAATATCAATATTAATCCGGGAAAACGTGTTTACGTGCGTTCTATTAACTTCAGTGGTAACACAGTTACTAAAGATGAAGTGATGCGTCGTGAATTACGTCAGATGGAAGGGGCTTGGTTAAACTCAGCGCAAGTTGAACAATCTAAATCACGTTTGAATCGCTTAGGCTATTTCGAAACCGTTGATACAGAGACCGTTCAAGTACCGGGAAGTGATGATCTTGTTGATGTTGCATTTAATGTAAAAGAGCAACCTTCAGGTTCATTTAATGCTGGTGTGGGTTACGGTACTGAATCAGGGTTGAGTCTTCAGTTTGGCGTTCAGCAAAGCAACTTCTTAGGTACAGGTAACCAAGCTGGTGTGAGTTTAAATACCAACAAATATTCTAAGAACGTTAACTTCTCTTATACTGACCCATATTTTACTAAAGATGGCGTGAGTTTAGGTGGTAGCATTTACTGGAATGAATTTGATGCGAACGAGGCTAACCTTGAGCGCTATAAAAACAAATCTTACGGTATTGCCTTAAACTCCGGTTTCCCAATTAACGAATACAACCGTTTAAACGGTGGTATTGGTTATCGTCATAACTCAATTTCTGAGATATCGGCTTATGAGCAAGCCTTACGTTTTTATAATGTATATCGTGAATCAGATGATCCAAATGCCGACTTAAGTTTTGATAACTTTGAGCTAAATGGTGGTTGGTCTCGCAGTACATTAAACCGTGGTACCTTCCCAACAGATGGTTCATCACAACGTTTCAGTGCTAAAGCGACAATACCTGGTTCACACTTGCAGTACTTTAAGACCGATTTAGACACTAACTTCTATCTGCCTTTATCGCGTAATCATGGCTTCGTATTATTAACGCGTGCTCGATTAGGTTATGCGAATGGTTATGGTCAGTTTAATGATAACGACCAAATTCTTCCTTTCTGGGAGAACTACTATTCAGGTGGTAGCAGTTCATTGCGTGGTTTTAAATCTAACTCTGTTGGCCCACGTTCATTCTATTTATACCGTGGTAGCGAACCATGTGCACCAGACCCTTCTGGCGACACTTGCTCATTACCTGGTGAACCAAACCAAATTCAAGTGAGTTCAGGTCGCTCAATTGGTGGTAATGCCATCGCGACTGCGAGTATGGAAGTGATTGTTCCAACTCCATTCTTGGATGAGGCTTATTCTAATTCAGTACGTACTAGTTTCTTTGTTGATGCTGGTAACGTATGGGATACCGAGTTTGATTATGACTCGTACAGATATCTTCCAGCTGATGAGTTTGATAAGTTGGAAGATTATAGTGACCCAAGTCGAATTCGTGCCTCTTGGGGTATGAGTGTTCAGTGGTTATCACCGATGGGACCTATGGTGTTTAGCTTGGCTTGGCCGATTAAAGAATACGAAGATGATGAAACAGAGATCTTTTCGTTCAATATTGGCAAAACGTTCTAAAACAAATAAACTCGGCAAGTTTTGCTGATAATAATAAGGAGTCTATTTTGAAAAAGATGGTAAATCGCGCGTTAGTAACAATGGCATTTTTAAGTGCACCTATGATGGCACATGCTGAAAAAATTGCTGTGGTTGATATGGGCGAAGTATTTGAGCAGCTACCACAACGTGAACAAATCTCTCAATCTCTTAAAACTGAGTTTGGTGATCGAGTCGCTGAAGTACAAAAGATGCAAGAAGAAATGCAAGGTATGGTTGAGAAGCAGCAGCGCGATGGTGCGTTGATGAGCGATAGTCAAAAAACGGATCTTGTACGTAAAATGGAGTCACTTAAATCAGACTTCCAACTAAAAGGCAAAGCACTTGATGAAGATATGCGTCGTCGTCAAGGCGAAGAGCAAAATAAACTTTTAGTAAAAGTGCAAGAAGCGATCAACACTATCGCTGCAAAAGAGTCTTACGATATCGTTCTTCAACGTGGTGCTGTTATTTTCGTTAAGCCTGATGCAGACATCAGCAATCAAGTTGTTCAAGCGTTAAGTAAAGGCAACTAATGAAAACTGTGACTTTAAAAGAGCTTGGTCAGCTATTGGGAGCGTCTATTAAAGGTGACGAATCATTGGAAATTACCAGTGTGGCCACTTTAGAAGATGCTACCCAAGATCAACTTTCTTTTTTAGCCAATAGTAAGTACCGTGCACAGCTTGATAAAACTCAAGCTGGCGCGGTGTTATTGAGTGAAAAAGATGCTGAAGATTACCAAGGTAATGCTTTGGTTTTGAAAGATCCTTATGTCGGTTTTGCCCGAATTGCCCAACTTCTTGATACTACACCTAAAGTGACTTTAGGTATTCATCCTTCTGCTCAAATCGATCCTTCTGCGCAATTGGGTGAGGATGTCGCCATTGCTGCTAATGTCGTCGTGGGTGCCAATGTTATTATTGGAAATAATGTCCAAGTTGGTCCGGGGAGTGTGATTGGCGAGCAGTCCATTATTGGTTCTGGTAGTTGTTTAAAAGCCAATGTGACGTTTTATCATGATGTTGTCGTTGGACAGGATTGTATATTTCATTCTGGAAGTGTCATAGGCTCTGACGGCTTTGGTTATGCCAATGAAAAAGGCAACTGGATTAAAATACCGCAAACAGGTGGTGTTAGAATCGGTGATAGAGTCGAAGTTGGTGCGGGAACGACAATTGACCGAGGTGCGTTGTCACACACTGAAATTCATGACGGTGTGATAATTGATAATCAAGTTCAGATCGCACACAACTGCGTTGTTGGACTCAATAGTGCTATAGCGGGGACGTCTTTCCTTGCAGGCAGTGCCACTATTGGTAAGTATTGCATCATCGGTGGAGGCAGTGGTATTGCTGGCCATTTGAATGTAGTTGATGGCACTCATGTCTCTGGCAGTACTAATGTTACCAGTGAAATACGTAAACCGGGTCTGTATTCATCTGCTACAATTGCTATGGATAACAAGACGTGGCGACGTAATACCGTTCGTTTCCGTCATTTAGACGAATTATTTAATCGTGTTAAAACGATTGAAAAGAAAATCAAAGATTAGAAGTCATGGCTCAAAGTAGCCATTGCGAGGACTTAAGCGTGTCAAACCAATTAAATACAATGGATATTGAAGAAATCCTTCAGTATCTTCCTCATAGATATCCATTTTTGTTAGTTGACCGTGTATTAGATTATACCGTTGGTGAATCTTTACATGCGATTAAAAACGTGACGTTTAATGAACCATTTTTCCAAGGTCATTTCCCTGTAAAACCTGTAATGCCAGGCGTATTAATCATTGAAGCTATGGCACAAGCAACAGGTTTATTAGCATTTAAGACCATGAGCCCAGATCCTTCACCAGATGTTTTATACCTACTTGCTGGTGTCGATAAGGCGCGTTTTAAACGCGTTGTTTCTCCTGGTGACCAAGTTCATTTCCATGTCAAAATGATTAAAGAACGCCGAGGGATTGGTGTATTTGAAGGGCAAGCTTTCGTCGATGGCGAGTTAGCGTGTTCTGCCGAAATTATGTGTGCACGTAGAGAGATCAACAAGTGATTGATAAGTTAGCATTCGTACATCCAGACGCAAAAATTGGTAACAACGTCACTATTGGCCCTTGGAGTTATATCGGCGCTGATGTTGAAATTGGCGACGACACTTGGGTAAGCTCACATGTTGTTATCAAAGGACCAAGTATTATTGGTAAAGGCAACCGTTTTTTCCAGTTCTCATCGATTGGTGAAGAATGCCAGGATAAAAAGTATGCGGGTGAGCCAACCACATTGATCATGGGCGATAATAATATTGTCCGTGAAAACGTGACCATTCATCGTGGCACGATTCAAGATAATAGCGAAACCCACATTGGCTCTAATAATCTATTAATGGCCTACGTTCATATTGCCCATGATTGTGTCCTAGGCGATAACATCATCATGGCAAATAATGCATCTATTGCAGGTCATGTACATGTTGGTGACTGGGCTATTTTAGGTGGTATGACTGGTGTACATCAGTTTGTGCATATTGGTGCTCACGCCTTTACAGCTGGCTCGTCAACTATTTTCCAAGATGTGCCGCCGTTTGTCATGGCCGCTGGTAGTCCTGCTATCCCTCGCGGGTTAAATGTAGAAGGGCTTAAACGCCGTGGTTTTACTAAAGAGACGCAACATGCGATCCGTCGTACTTATAAATCTCTGTACCGTAAAAACTTAACTATCGAAGAAGCATTGGCTGAAATTACTGAAGATGCTGAATCTGATGAGTACGTTAAAGGTATGGTTGATTTTATTAATGGCTCTTCCCGTGGGATCATTCGATAGAATAAACAATGACAAATAATACCCCTCGTATATTTGCAATGGTCGCCGGAGAAATCTCAGGCGATATTTTAGGTGCAGGATTAATTAAGTCTCTGCAAAAGCACTATCCTGATGCCAGATTTATTGGCATTGGCGGTCCTCAGATGGAAGCGCTTGGCTTTGAAAGCTTTTTTTCTTATGAAGAGCTTGCGGTGATGGGAATTGTTGAAGTCCTTGGACGATTACCAAGATTACTGAAGGTTAGAGCTACGCTCATTGAAAAAATATGCCAAGCGAAACCTGACTGCTTTATTGGTATTGATGCTCCTGATTTTAATATTGGTCTTGAGTTAAAGCTTAAGAATAAAGGCATTAAAACAGTTCATTATGTCAGTCCATCAGTTTGGGCTTGGCGTCCAAAGCGTATCTTTAAAATAGCGAAAGCCACTAACATGGTATTGTCGTTACTGCCTTTTGAAAAAGCCTTTTACGATAAATATCAAGTTCCTTGCACTTTTGTTGGTCACACTCTGGCTGATGATATCCCCATGGAAAGTGACAAATTTGCTGCGCGAAAATTACTTGGGCTAGATCCAACAGCAGAATACTTAGCAGTACTACCGGGTTCTCGAGGTAGTGAGCTTAAGCAACTCGCTGAGCCATTTATCAAAGCTATCGTCCTCGTTAAACAAAAGTATCCCGATATTAAATTTGTCACTCCGTTAGTGAATCAGACTCGAAGAGAGCAGTTTGTTGCAGCGCTTAAAGCATTTGCACCTGATCTTGAGATTGAACTGGTAGAAGGCCAATCTCGTGAAGTCATGGCGGCATCGGATGCAATATTACTCGCATCAGGAACCGCAGCTTTAGAGGCGATGTTAATTAAGCGCCCAACTGTCATGTCTTATCGAGTGAATGGACTGACTTACAGCATAGCTAAAAGGTTGATGAGTCTTGAGCATTACTCTTTACCTAATTTATTAGCAGATAGAGCGTTAATTCCTGAGATTGTGCAAGATGAGTGTAATGAACACAATATTGCTGCAGCCGTTATTGAGCAGCTGAATATCGATTTTGCGCCTTTGAAAGCAGAGTTTGAAAAATTACATCTAACACTGCGTTGTAATGCTAGTGATAGAGCGGCTGATGCAGTGATCAAAGTGATAAACGACCCTCAATCACAAGAGACTAACTAATGAGCCGAATTCCTGCAGTAATAAAAGGCATCACTCACGAACAGGTTGAATATATAAGCCGTGGTGTAGTCGCTGGGGTCGATGAAGTTGGCCGTGGCCCATTAGTGGGTGATGTTGTAACTGCTGCAGTTATTTTAGATCCAAATAATCCTATTACAGGCCTAAATGATTCTAAAAAGCTTACAGAGAAGCGCCGTGAAGCCTTGTATGTCGAAATTATGGATAAAGCATTAGCGATCAGTGTTGGCCGCGCAACGCCTATTGAAATTGATGAGATTAATATTTTGCATGCCACGATGCTAGCGATGCAACGTGCTGTCAGTGGTTTATCTATCTTGCCTGAGCGAGTATTAGTCGATGGAAACCGTTCCCCTGATTTCGGAATACAAAGTCATGCGATAGTAAAAGGTGATGGTTTAGTTGCTGCAATTAGTGCCGCCTCTATTATCGCCAAAGTTACCCGTGATAGAGAAATGGCAGAGCTTGATAGTCGATATCCTCAATACGGTTTTGCTAAACATAAAGGCTACCCGACAAAAGCTCATTTTGAAGCCCTAGAGGCCCATGGTGTTTTAGATGAACATCGTAAAAGTTTTAAACCGGTTTTTGAACGGTTAAATAAGCCTTGATAGACAATTAAATATCTGGCCTTCATAAAACGTTACTTTATTGATAACAGTTAGATAAGGTAGCGAATTTTAACGTTATGCGCCTAAATTCAATATTATCTATAACACTGTGAAATTCATTATTCGCTATTAAAAATTGGCTTATTTTGCTAATCTGGTCAGCGGTTTTTCCTTTTAATCAAGCATTCCAAAGATACCATAATCTATGTCCGATCCTCGTTTTGTCCATCTTCGTGTTCACAGTGATTTTTCCATGTCTGATGGCGTGGCAAAAGTAAAACCTATCCTAGCAAAAGCAGCTGAACTTGGGATGGGCGCATTAGCCATAACAGACCAAAATAACTTTTGCGGCTTAGTGAAGTACTACGGCGGTGCTCATGGCGCAGGAATAAAGCCCATTGTTGGTGCAGATTTTTGGATGAAAGTCCCTGGGTTTGAAAACGATTTTTGTGCCATCACCATCATTGCGTTGAATAATGATGGTTATCAGAGTTTGACTCAGTTAATTAGCGAAGCATATTTACGTGGACAAATTAACGGCAGAGTCGTGATTGACCAAGAATGGCTAGTGAAATTCAATAACGGTATTTTATTGATCTCAGGGGCAAAAGATGGGGATGTCGGTAAAGCGTTATTAAAAGACAATCAGACTCAAGTTGATGAATTGGTTGAGTTCTATAAGACTCATTTTGAAGACCGATATTTTCTTGAGCTAATTCGAACAGGTCGTCCTGATGAAGAACGCTATTTGCACTTGGCGGTTAAGCTTGCTTCAGAAAAAGACTTACCTGTTGTTGCCACTAACCAAGTGGTTTTTTTAAAAGCCGATGATTTCGAATCCCATGAAATCCGCGTTGCGATTCATGATGGATTCACCTTAGCTGATCCGCGTCGCCCTAAGAAATATAGTGATCAGCAATATCTTCGTTCAGAAGAAGAAATGTGTGAATTGTTTGCTGACATTCCATCTGCCTTATCTAACAGTGTTGAAATTGCCAAACGTTGTAATGTCACTATACGTTTAAACGAATACTTCCTGCCAAATTTTCCAACGGGTGATTTAACCATTGAAGACTTTCTGGTTGAAGTCTCAGAGAAGGGTTTAGAAGAGCGTTTAGAGTTTTTATTTCCAGACGAAAAAGAACGAGCAGAGAAAAGACCTGAATATGATGAACGCTTAGATATCGAACTCAAAGTGATTAACCAGATGGGGTTCCCTGGTTACTTCTTGATCGTTATGGAGTTTATCCAGTGGGGTAAAGATAATGATATTCCAGTGGGGCCAGGTCGTGGTTCTGGTGCGGGTTCACTTGTCGCTTATGCACTAAAAATTACCGACCTAGACCCGTTAGAATATGATTTATTATTCGAGCGTTTCTTGAACCCTGAACGTGTATCAATGCCTGATTTTGATGTCGATTTCTGTATGGATCGCCGTGATGAAGTTATTGACCATGTTGCTGAGTTATATGGCCGAGATGCGGTATCGCAAATTATTACTTTCGGTACCATGGCTGCAAAAGCGGTTGTGCGCGACGTTGGGCGTGCTTTAGGCCATCCTTATGGCTTTGTTGAGCGCCTAACTAAAATGATCCCAGCAGAGCCTGGGATGACATTAACAAAAGCATTTGAAGTAGAGCCATCACTTCCTGAAGCCTATAATGCTGATGAAGATGTTCGTGAGCTTATTGATATGTGTCGCCGTTTAGAAGGTGTCACACGTAACGCGGGTAAACATGCCGGTGGTGTGGTTATTTCACCTACCGTAATTACAGATTTCTCTCCTTT
Organism: Shewanella olleyana; assembly: GCF_023283825.1. Lineage (GTDB taxonomy): Bacteria > Pseudomonadota > Gammaproteobacteria > Enterobacterales > Shewanellaceae > Shewanella > Shewanella olleyana. The sequence goes on from NZ_JAKILD010000011.1 coordinate 128,159, forward strand.
ATACTGTGATGCTGAAGGCTTAAACCCAGTCACTCAGTTCGATAAGAATGATGTAGAAACTGCGGGCCTAGTTAAATTCGATTTCTTGGGGTTAAGAACCCTGACTATTATCGATTGGGCGCTGCAAATGATTAACCCTCGCTTAGCTAAGCAAGGGAAAGATCCGGTGCGTATCGAAGCCATTCCTTTAGACGACCCTAAATCATTCAGGTTACTACAACGCTACGAGACTACAGCGGTATTCCAATTGGAATCCCGTGGTATGAAAGATTTGATTAAACGTCTTCAGCCCGATTGTTTCGAGGACATGATTGCACTGGTGGCACTTTTCCGACCAGGCCCACTGCAATCGGGCATGGTAGATAACTTCATTGAACGTAAGCATGGTCGTGAAGAAGTCTCGTATCCAGATGCTGAATATCAGCATGAGTCGTTAAAAGAACTACTTGAGCCCACTTACGGCATTATTTTGTACCAAGAACAAGTGATGCAAATTGCGCAGGTACTTGCTGGCTATACCCTTGGTGGCGCGGATATGCTCCGCCGTGCAATGGGTAAGAAAAAACCAGAAGAAATGGCTAAGCAGCGCGGTACTTTCGAAGAAGGGGCGATTAAAAACGGTGTTGATGGCCCACTGTCGATGAAAATCTTCGATTTGGTGGAAAAATTCGCCGGTTATGGTTTCAACAAATCTCACTCAGCAGCATACGCATTAGTTTCTTATCAAACGCTATGGTTAAAAACCCATTACCCAGCTGAGTTTATGGCTGCTGTAATGTCTGCGGATATGGATAACACCGATAAAATTGTTATCTTAGTTGATGAATGTGAACGTATGGGCATACCGATTATTCCGCCTGATGTGAATAAGGGCTTGTTCAAGTTCACTGTTGATGATGACTTAAACATCGTATACGGAATTGGCGCGATTAAAGGTGTCGGTGATGGCCCTGTTGAATCGATTCTCAATGCGCGTAAAGATGGGCCGTTTACCGATTTATTCGACTTTTGTGCTCGAATCGATTTGAAAAAGCTTAATAAACGCGTTATTGAAAAACTCATTTGTGCTGGTGCGCTGGACAATTTAGGCCCGCATCGCGCCGCTATGATAGCGACACTTCCTGAGGCTATTTTAGCTGCAGCTCAGCATGCAAAAGCTGAGGCGACTGGTCAAAATGATATGTTTGGCCTACTTAATTCCGAGCCTGAAGATAACAAACAGAGCTTTGTTGAATGTGCGACTTGGCCTGATAAAGTCTGGCTTGAAGGTGAGCGAGATACCTTAGGGTTATACCTGACTGGTCATCCAATCAACCAGTATTTAAAAGAGTTAAAGCAATACACCTCAGGTCGCCTTAAAGATGTGCATCCTACTGATCGTGGTAAAACCATGAAGGCGGCAGGTTTAGTAATTGCGACGCGTGTGATGATCACTAAGCGTGGCTCTAAAATGGGCTTAGTGACCTTAGATGATAAAAGTGCTCGTTTAGAAGTGATGTTGTTTACTGAAGCGTTTGAGAAGTTCAATCACTTATTAGAAAAAGATCGTATTTTGATTTGTGAAGGTGAGGTCAGCTTTGATGACTTTGCTGGCGGCAATCGTATGACGGCACGTAATATTATTGAAATCGGTGAAGCCCGCAGTCACTTTGCCAATGCGGTTGAAATTAACGTCACTGCTGATGATATTGATCAAGCGTGGCTTGAGAAATTTGAACAAGCTTTAACACCTTGGAAAAATGGCAGCGTTCCAGTTGTGATTCATTACCAACAGCAAGAAGCGGCTGGGCAATTAAACCTTGGGGATGAATGGCGCGTTAATCCAACGGATGAGCTAATGCTCGCGATTGAAAGCCTTGTTGGTTCGAAAAACGTTAAGATAGTCTTTTAGTTAACCTTTCATAAGTAAAAAGGTAAGCAATAATTAACTGAGCTAAATCAAGGTTAAAACAAGAGCTAAATTAGTAAATAGTGCAATAACTAGTGTAGTAAACATAGGTATAAACGATGACAGTGAATGAAATAAGTAAAGCTATTGAACAATATACTTTAGCATTGCTGTCATCTAATCTGCAGTCTAGTTCAGTAAGCCCAAATCAGCCTAAGTTAGTATTAGCTTACAGCGGCGGTGTTGATTCTGAGTGTTTGGCATATGGATTAAGTGCTTTTGCTCAACAGCATCCGCATATTCCATGTCTATTAGTGCATGTTCATCATGGCTTGAGTGATAACGCTGACACTTGGGTAGACCACTGTTTAGCACAGGCAAATAAGTATCAACTTCCGATCCAGATTGAACGAGTCAATTTAACCAAATCGCCTCGACAAAGCTTGGAAGCCATAGCGCGAGATGCCCGTTATAACGTATTTAAGAAGTATCTCAATCAAGGAGATATTTTATTAACCGCTCACCATCAGGATGACCAACTAGAAACCGTTCTGCTTGCATTAAAACGCGGTCAAGGCCCCAAAGGCTTAGCAGCCATGGGCGCCATTCAACCTTTTAATCAGCATTCGTGGATTGTCAGACCGTTACTTGATATCTCTAGAGCGCAAATCGAGTCCTTTGCTACTTCAGTAGAGCTTAAGCATATCGAAGATGAAAGTAATCAGGATGAACAGTTTGATCGTAATTTTTTACGCCAAGATATCATTCCCCGATTAAAGCAGCGCTGGCCGAGTATTGCAGTAACCGCATCGCGAAGTGCAAATTTATGTGCTCAGCAGCAAATAGTCATAGAACAGGAAGTGAATAATCGCTTACCTGCTTTTATCGATATCACCGTTGGTGGCAAGTATCCTGCCTTTAAGTTATTGGAATTAAAGAGCGAGTCACCGCAATGGCAAAGCTTGTTATTAAGAGGCTATATTCAAAGCCAAAAACTCCCTTTACCATCGCACTCACAACTCGAACAAATTCTTGATCAAGTGCTGAATGCGGCAGATGACGCTAAAGTCGATGTTCACTGCGGTGACTATTCGATAAAGCGTTTTGCGGGACGGGCATATATTGTTCCTGTCGCTAACGAGAACAGCTTAAAAGCGCAACAGACTAATACTATTGACGAATTATCCGCTTTCATTACAGGAAGTGGCTCTGAAGGGGCTAACAGCCTGGGTGTGCAAGAGTACCAAGTAACATTGAGTCATGATGGGGTTAGATTACGTTTACCCAATACTGAGAAAGTGAGTGTTGTTTTTGGCGCGAAGGGGAGTACTCGTTGTCAGCCTCATTTTAGAGATAAAGGACGTGAACTTAAAAAAATATGGCAAGAGCTTGCCGTGCCTCCTTGGCAGAGAAATCAAACCCCTTTGGTTTTTTATAATGATAATCTAGTAGCAGCATTGGGGCTTTGGGTAGATAAACGTTTTTTAGCTCAGGGTCAAAATCTAGGTTTTAAGCTGTAAACTCATCACAGCTATACACTCATAACTGCTATATAAGCCTTCCGACTCTGTTCTAGGTTTATTTTATAAACTTAGGCAGCTGTTTCACTGCTTAACTTAAAGCAATTTCGACCTGACGCTTTTGCCGCATACAATGCTGTGTCTGCACGTTCATAAAGCTTATCTTGAGTTGTTGTCATCGCAGAATCTGCTACCCCCAAACTACACTGCACCTTAAATGCACTCATTAACGGGTGCTCAGCCATCGCCTTGATAATTCGCTGACACAAAGGTGTCATTTCGAGTTCATTTCCTTGGGCTATAATTATAAATTCATCGCCACCAATACGGAAAGCTTGGTCGGTATTACGAATCGCTTCATTAATCAATTCAGCAAACTCAGACAAAATAGTGTCGCCGAGTTTATGACCATGTTGATCATTTAGACCTTTGAAGTTGTCTAAATCTAATACTAACAATGAGATATCGCCTTGTTTGCGGCTTGATCTTGCTAAGGCATTTTTAATACTTTTGCGATAGTAATAACGATTTCCCAACCCCGTCAGCGCATCGAACATCGCTTGGGTAGACATTTGATCGAATTTCACAGCATTAAAAAATGGCTGGCAGAATAAGGTCTCAAGCTCGTTGAGTTGCAATAATTGATTAGGTGTTAGCGGTGCATTAAGGAAATATTTAATGCTATATGGTTCGCCAAAGCCGCTAATAACCCGCTGCTGGTTTAAGCCATGGCAACGACCCCAATTGAGTTTCAATTGGTGATTTAGCTGTATTCCTTGAATCGGCAATAATTGGCCAAGCGTCTTGCCGTAGCTGGCAAATACCGTTCTTGGATCTAAACTCGAATGCATTTGCTGAAGAATTTTTACCAAAGTACTTTGTTGGCTATCAGCATGACCATTTTCATAAGGTGCTGATTTATTCCAATTTTGTTCAGGATATGGCTGTGAAGCAATTGCGTAATCCATCTGGCTTACCTCATTTAATAATTCTTTCGTACAATAACGAGATGTTTGTTATTGAGTTGTATTAATTAAAAGCAAAAAACATGCCGAACTTTTTTTATTGCTTATTTTCAGATGGTTATTGTTAATGAACGACTTTGTTAATAGACTGTTTCTTTCATCGTTGGTTTTTTGACTCGGAGAACACGTATTTATGGAGCACAGCATTTTCATCCATATTCTCTCAATGTTGGTGATTGCTATTGTAGCGATTGCTTTACTTCGACGATTTGGTTTGCCGCCAATTTTAGCTTACTTGTTAACGGGTGTTGTCAGTGGCCCAAGTGGTTTTCATTGGTTCACTCAGCAGCAAATGCACTCAGTGGCTGAACTAGGGGTGGTATTGCTGATGTTCAGTTTAGGGCTCGAATTCTCAGTCCCTAAGCTTTGGTCAATGCGCCGGACTGTATTTGGTTTAGGCAGCGCCCAAGTTACTTTCACCGCTCTCATTGCCGGCTTAGTTGCCTTAATGTTTGGCCAAAATATGGTTGCTGCGGTGGTGATTGGCTCTGCTGTGGCGCTCTCTTCTACTGCGATTGTCCTTAAGCTTGTTAATGAGCAAGGCTGGATGCGAAGGCGCCATGGTGAGCTCTCAGTCAGTGTATTGTTATTTCAAGACATTGCCGTAGTACCTTTATTGATTATTTTACCCTTGTTATCCACCAATGGGGAGCCAATGGGCTTTCTCGATATTGCTTGGGGGATGCTAACGGGGATCCTTGCTTTTATTGGTTTAATGTCTTTTGGCAAGTGGATATTACCGCGCATTTTTGATGAAGTTGCTCGCTCTCGCTCCAATGAATTATTTGTTCTTTCAACATTAGTGGTGGTTTTGGTTACTGGAGCCTTCACTCAGTGGCTTGGTCTATCGATGGCATTAGGGGCATTTATTGCTGGCATGCTATTGGGCGAAAGCCAATATCGAAGACAGCTTGAGGCTGATATAAGGCCGTTTCGTGACTTGCTAATGGGATTGTTCTTTATCTCGATTGGCATGTTGCTCGATTTCTCGATAGTCGCTGAATTTTGGTGGCAAATCTTACTGATCCTTATTGCCGTACTGCTGACGAAAACAATTGTTGTGTTTGGTATTCTCAAATTAGGTGGTGAGCAATTCAAGGTGGCGTTAAGTACAGCGATTAGCCTGGCACAGGTTGGCGAGTTTAGTTTTGTGGTGCTGGCTTTGGCGGTTAATTACGAATTGCTTGAAACACAAATGAGCACCATATTCGTTATGGTTGCCGTGCTTTCTATGTCTATAGCCCCGTGGTTGGTAAGAAATAGCCTTGAAATAGCGCAAAAGATTGAAGGCAGGACCTCGAAAAAATCACAACTAGAAGATGAGTTTACGTTACCGCCACCTGAAGATGGAGATTTGGTCCTTATTCTCGGTTACGGACGTGTTGGGCAAACGATTGCTCGATTTTTGAAAACAGAAGCGGTGCCTTTTGTGGTATTGGATTTAGATCCAAAGCGTGTATCAGAAGCCAAGATTGCCGGTGAACCCGTATTCTTTGGTGATGCATGTAAAATGGGCTTACTTAAACAAATAGGTATTCGCCGTGCAAGTATGGTGGTTATTACCTTTGGTGAGTCAAGGCAGGTGGAAGACTGTTTAGCCTTGTCTCGTAAACTCGCACCAGAGACTAAAATCCTTGTTCGCACTACCGATGATGCAGAACTCGATAGCCTTAAAGAAATGGGGGCGACTCAAGTGATCCCTGAAAAATTAGAAGGAAGCTTGATGCTAGTCTCGCAAGTGCTCTATAAGTGCGGAGTCCCTTTACCACGGATTATTAAACGACTTGAATCAGAAAGGCGTAACCACTACCAATATTTACACGGTTTCTTTACTGGTGCAGAAACCGATTTTACCCTTGAACTATTGCACGCTGTATCGCTAGATACTGGTTCAAACGCTGTGGGCAAAACATTAACAGCGATCCCTTGGTCAGAGTTAGGTGTTGAAATTCGCGCCGTTAGGCGTAAAGGAGAGGAGCTGAGTCCGCCGCCTGAAGAATGGGTGTTTCAGCGAAAAGACATTATTATGCTCGTTGGGAAACCTCGCGAAATTGAAACAGCTGAAGAGTATTTACTTCAAGGGTGATGGTTTTTTTTGAAGATGGCTAAATACAGTAGAATTTTGCCATCTTCTTCCATACAATGGATGGTTACGTTCGTTGTTGTGTAGCCAATTTTTCTTGCTACAGCTTGTATGGAATAGTGCATGTCGGCCAAATTGTTTAATCTTCCAATTAAAATTAGCTTAGATCTCATTACTAAGTTATTTTCTTCTGTTCAGCTGCAAAAAGCGCAGAACTACCTAATTGAAGGGCGTGTACTTGAAGTACATGCAAGCCAAGAAAACCATAATATCGAATCTTATGTGGTGGGCTCTGCTATTGAGCCTTATCGCCAAGATATTACCTTGGTTAACGTCAACCATAAAATAATGATGAAATCTCATTGCTCCTGTCCTGTTGGCTCTAACTGTAAGCATGTAGCCGCCGCTCTGTTAGCATTAATCGATAAAAAACCAGTGGAAGAGCAGCGCTTAAGCCAGTGGTTAATGCAGCTTGAGAAACAAGACTTAATTAATCCTGTTGAAGAAGAGGATGAAGAAAAAGATCGTATCATCTTCACTTTGTCTAGCGATCATCATGGTATTTTTGTTGACTTCAAACGCAGTAAATTGAATAAGAAAGGCCTCTATAACAAGGGCAGTAAAGTTGCTTTAAACGATGTTAAGTATCATCTCCCTTGGTGGATTAACCCTGAAGATAGTCAAATTATAAGCCTGTTATTATCCTCGTCTAAAAGTGCATCAAAAATCTATTTAGAAGGTGAGATTTGTGCATTAGCATTAAATAAAATGCTCGAACTTGGCACCTGCTTTTGGGAAGAAAGCCGCACTCCGCTCACTATCACTACGCCTGTTGTTCCAGACTTCATGTGGCAAGAAACCGATGCCCGACACACTCAAATTAGTATGAGCATGCCAGAGCTTGATAACTGGGAGTTCATCGCCACTTGCCCACCTATGTTTGTCGATTTGGATTATTTAAAAATAGGTGCAGTAGCAACGGATTTAACCGTTGAAAAACTCAAGCTACTGCAGCAAATGCCACCTGTGCCGCTGGATAAAGTAGATAGTATTAGCGATAAAATGCTGCGTCACTTTTCGCCTAAAAGTGTGCCTGTTCCCAGCGAAATTGAGTTTTATGAAATCGAAGATCCGCTGAAAGTAAAGTTAACCTTTACTATGGTGCAGCTTAACGACAGTGCAGTCATTCAGCCCGTATTACAACTTGAGTTTGCGTATGGTGATATCACAATTCCAGGTAAGTTAAGCCGTGAGAAAATCAGCTTAATTAAACAAGGTAAAACTCAGTATCAAATTCACCGCGAATTAGACTGTGAAGCACAAGCTATTGAATGTTTGCAAAGCCTGCAACTTCAAGCCATTGATAACGGTTTGCTGACTTACACCAATAATGCCGTCAGTTACTACAGCCTTGGCCTCATGCCTGAAATGGTCAATGAATGGGCGCAATTAACTACGTTTGGCATAATGACCCTTGAAGACTTAGGTTATAACGTTGAGTTTGCCCCTGAGTTTGATTTAAACATTATCGAAGCGGACATCGAAGTTGACTTAGATGACGACGAAGATAGTGGCTGGTTTTCGTTGTCGCTTAATGCCGATATTGAAGGCCAAAGCGTGCCGCTGTTAAGTCTAGTGGCTCGCTGGTTACAACAAAATGGTGAGCCTGATGATGAGCAAGAGCTTATTCTGCCAGGCCCTAATGGTCGCTTTGTTAAAATTAAAGCTAAAACCATTAAACCGTTAATTTCTGTTATCCAGGAATTGTTCCAACGAGGCGGCGGTGACTTATTAGAAGTGCCACGTAATCGTGCTGATTTACTTAATGAGTTATCTGAAAGCGATATTCGTTTACTCAACGGTGAACGAGTAAGACACCTTGCAACTAAACTGTCAGAGTTTAAAGGCATTCAACCTGTAGAGTTACCAACAGGCTTGAATGCCACTTTGCGTGATTATCAAAAGCAAGGTTACGATTGGCTTTGTTTCTTAAAAGAATACCAATTAGGCGGTATTCTGGCTGATGATATGGGCTTAGGTAAAACCCTGCAAACATTGGCATTTTTACTTAAAGCAAAACAAATGAAAGCGGCGGCAGTGACTTCTACCTTAACCGGCGCAGCAAGGGCAACTTCTGGAAAAACCAGACCGAGCCTTATTGTTTGTCCAACCAGTTTGGTAGGCAACTGGTATAAAGAAGCGCAGAAATTTACCCCAGACTTAAAAGTGCTGGTGGTTCATGGTAATAAGCGTCAAGCCTTACTCGATCAAATTGAAGACTTTGACGTCATCGTAACCACTTATCCGCTGATTTTGCGCGATGAGATTGTTTACAGTGAATACAGCTTTGAACACATCATTTTGGATGAAGCTCAGCAAATTAAAAATGCCCAAGCCAAAGTCACACAAGCACTAAAAACCTTTAAAGGCCAGTTCAGATTATGTCTTTCGGGTACGCCGTTAGAAAACCATTTAGGTGAACTTAAGTCTTTGATGGATTTTTGTTTACCAGGGCTTTTAGGGCAACATGCTTATTTCAATAAAGAGTTTCGAGGCCCGATTGAAAAGCAAGCTGACACTGAAAAGTCAGCAATATTGCTTAACCGTATCGCTCCATTTTTATTGCGCCGAACTAAAATTGAAGTGATGTCGGAGCTACCTGAAAAAACCATTATTGTGCAGACGTTAGAGCTTGAAAAAGATCAGCGTAATTTATACGAAAGTATTCGATTGGTGATGGAGAAAAAACTGCGTGAACTGTTTGCTAAGCAAGGTGTTTCAAGTAGTCATATCGAATTTTTAGATGCATTGCTTAAACTGCGCCAAGCTTGTTGTGATCCACGTTTAGTGAAGCTTGAACAAGCTCAATATGTTGAAAACAATGCCAAACTGACATGGCTGACTGAAAACGTGCCTGAAATGGTGGAAGAGGGGCGTAAGATACTCATATTCAGTCAGTTTACCGGCATGCTGGCACTTATCGAAAAAGAGTTTATCGATATGGGCATAAGCTACAGTAAGCTTACTGGCCAAACCCGCAATCGTCAGGTTGAAATTGACGCTTTCCAAGAAGGTGAAGTACCCGTGTTTTTGATCAGCTTAAAAGCAGGTGGTACAGGGCTTAACTTAACCGCGGCAGATACAGTGATTCATTTCGACCCTTGGTGGAATCCAGCAGCAGAAAAGCAGGCAACTGATAGAGCGCACCGCATAGGTCAGCTAAATCCGGTGTTTGTGTACAAGCTGATTGCCCAAGGGACTGTGGAAGAGAAAATTCAAGAAATGCAGCAGCATAAACAAAGCTTAGCCGACAGCATTTTAGCGGGTAGCGCTAAGAGTCAATGGCAAGGTAATGCTGATGATTTATTGTCATTATTGCGTTAGTTAGCTGCTGTTTGTTATTTGTAGTTAAAAGCAATCTCAAGATCAAAGTCGTGGCGCTTCGCCCACACCAGACGAAAGGGAAATAACAGCATTTCCCTTTTCGATATCCCTTGCCGCTCCGACGAAGTGTTGTTCCTTATGCTATAGAGCGAATTTGCTACCGCCTCAGATTCGCCATCCATGGCTCAACTGAGGCTATGTCGGCGTCCTGCCTCCATCACGCAAATTAGCTCAACGCATTCGGACACTTCCAACGGAGACTATTGAGCCCGCTGGTTCATTTGTCATAGCTAAATAAATTCTATTTAAAGCTTAAATGTTCAATTTGAATTGAGGTAAGCAAGAAAATTACGTGAGTCCAGACAGGGATGTCTGGCTAGCTTTCGAGGGGAAGGGACGCCCCATCGTAAGCGTTAGTGATTTTTGCAGCTTGTCGAAGCGGGCTACAGATAAAGTTTAACACTATGAAAGTCCCCATTGAAATCTTTCGCTTTTCAGAAAATTTCGTAGGGGCGGGTGGGTGTTCCAAGAGGGAGTTGCCGTTCACTCCCTTTTGGTCTGGTGTGGGCGAAGCGCCACGACTTTGATCCTAATTCAAACGAAGTTTGGAAATGAATTTTGGGGCAGACGATCATAATCAAGAATGCGTTTTACAAATTTAAGAGCTAGCTCACCTCTGGCCCTACTTATTGTGCCCCGAAGCTTGTTATCCTCTACATCTATTTATCTCGTCATTGAAATCCAGCATTGCTTTTGATTATGTTACGCATAACTGTATAAATATACAGACATAATTAAAATGCAGTAATTGAGAGTATTTCTTCTTGTTATGTAAATGAAAGCATTCTCGGTTTCACTAAGCTAACGACTTTATGTTATTGAAATGCATATGTTTTATACTTGAAAGAATTTACATAACGACCCAACATAATTCTCGGTTATCTAAACTCTCGTTTTTACCCACTATTTAGTCGATTGATTTAAATCTTGGTTGGTGTTAAGTTGTTGAAAAAATTAATAAATAAAGATGTAGGATAGTTGGTTTTTGGTAAGTGGCCTAGGGGGTATCGGAATTCTCGCTAATAAGCTGTTAAATGAACTAGGTAGAGTTTATGAATAGTTATCAAATTAATATTATACAAAAGTTGTTACGAAAACCGTGCCCAGTAAGAATACCTAGAACAGGAGATGATGGTAAAGTCGTAAATTGTTATTCAATAAGCTTGTATGCAGGGGACACTCCATTATTACTAGTTGACGAAGTTAATAATGATGGGTTCGTTGGTTCATATTTTGAAAGTAATCGTTTTAATCCAAGAGCTAGTCTACCTTTTACTTTAATGTATGGTGTGACAATTAGAATTGAGCATTATCACGGATTATATACTCATGTTTATCAGGGGGTTTTTGATTACTGTTGGCATGAATGGACTGGTTTTTATAAGGTTCAATCATTTCTGTCTTCAATGAAACATCAAGTTCCACAATTTTTCTTTAATAAGAAACCGCTTCAGTTACCAAGCAGAATGATAATTTTAGAAAAGGTAATTGCAAAGCAATCTGTGAAACCACACAAAACATTTAGCTCATTAGATATTATGACTTATGTGTATGGCATGCGTTGGTATTTACACCCTAAGAAAACCGAAGTTAAACAAAAAATGGAACTCTATTTAGAGTCGTTTGTTGCTTCAGGAGAACTAAGTAGTCCAAGTAGTTTTGATTATAAAGTTACTGGTAAAGCTATAGCGACACTTGAGCAATATCAAATTGAAATAGCTAGGGCTAAATCTGATTTGAATAATCAGCGGGCGATAGTTGTTTTAACTATAATTTTAGCAATATTTACAGGTTTCCAAGCGGGTATTATAAAAACATCTTATTGTGTAAATCTTGATAAAGTATGGGCTTGGGTGCAATCGTTTATTTAACAAAGCGTTCAAGATGGATTCCCAACGCTTGGCATTTTCGGTTTGATTCAGCTTTAGTGTTTACGGCACAATGGTTTACGTAAGGTGGTTGCGTTGCTCACCACTTAAAGCGGCGTTAGGCTTACACGGAGTATCAATGGATATAATTTCTACTGTCAATAATTCGATCAATCTTGTGAAGCGCTTAAGAGAAATATCGAAAAACATTTCTGATGCTGAGTTTAGTAATTTATTAGATGATCTTTCTATGGAATTAGCCGATGTAAAATTAGAATCTGCATCTCTAAAAGAAGAGTTGGCGGCTCTTAAGGATGAAGTAAGAGTATTAAAATCAACAGCTCCTGCGCCAGACGAAAAACCTACTGGCACTAAATGGGGTTGCTATCAATTCCCTGATGACTCGGGTTTATATTGCACAGGTTGCTGGGATTCAAAACGCAATAAAAGTATGACAAACCGCGTAAATAGCAGGTTCCGAAGCTGTCCAGTTTGTAAATCTGCAATAGGCTCGTAAGCCTCAACAACAAGTGGGACCAGAGTAAACTTAATTATTTTTCAATCAAATAGCTCATGAGCCAAGGCTAATTACAAACTCATATATGTCCACAAGTGAGTTGAAAAATAATCAAACGTTATAATCATTGTAACGCTGTGAGGTTATGCGCTGACGAGTTTATCCAATTGATTGAAACATTCATTATGTTGATATTGCCAATAGAGCTGAGCTAACTCAGCTCTATTTTTTTTATTAGCTAAAGAAATGATATTCGGATTTTGACTTAAGTTTTCAAGGTAATCAGCCAGCTGGTGGTACTCTGTTAACACTTCTCCTGCCATGGGTAGATCATCGGCATAGGGATAACATTGTCTGCTATCAGATTGATATTCTTGTTGGTCGAACTGAAAGAATACAATATCAGCTTTGGTTTGCAGCATGTCTATGTACAAGGATGAATAATCAGTAATTAGTAAATCGATGTCATTGATGATTTCGTAGGTGTCTTGCCAGTCTGAAATATTCAGTATGTTTGGATGATTTTTCATTGCCTCAGCAAGTTCCGCTTCGTTAGGGTGTAGCCTAAGTAAAAGCAATTGCTGATTTTTGACTAAGGATGCCGACAGAGCCTCAAAATCAATTGCTTTGGTGTACTGATTACTATCAGCAGGCTTGCTACTTTTAGCCAAGGCTGAATTGTCACGCCACGAAGGGGCATACAGTATAACTTGCTTTACTTGATTGATTTGTTTCAATTCATCGATGAGTGACAGCTTTAGATCGCTTTTAATACGCTTAGATTGCTGCGGATAACGCTTGAAGTAATCTGTTCGTGGGTTACCACTTAATATCATCTGTTGCTGGTTTATTCTGAACGCCCCTGCAAATAACTGAGCAACTAGATCACTTGGCGCAACCATATGATCTGGGCGAATTTTTTGTTGATGAAATTGGGTGCTGGAAACAAACTTATCTCGAAGTGTTTTTGGGTGGTATACCTTAAGAAGTGGGCCGTTGTTAATATCATATTCGATTCTTTTTAGTGGCGAGCCGTGCCACAGGTTAATTTTAATCGCGCCGCGAGCAAAATATTGATTCACATCGCCAATATAACTGTTATATACATAATATTTAGCCGTTAAAGCGTGATAAATGCCTTTTACACTCCAGCGATAATATGCTTCAAACCCTTGATGGTTTAATGTTGTAACCAAGTTTTTATCACCACTGAGCCAAATAGCTCTTATGGTCATCGCGCGTTGCCAATGTAAAAATAGATACTTACTGTTATCGGCAAATTTGTTTTTATAACACCCCATTACAGCTTTACGGGAGCGAGGGCTGAAACCTGCAATAAAATACAGGGTTTGAGTCACAACATATTTAATGCAATTAAAAATAAATTGGCTCATATTTCGCCTCCGTGATATAAAAAATCCTTTAAATACAAAGATAGCATGATTTTTAACTTACGCGACCAGCTTTAATTAAAGCGTTAAAAAATACTAAAGATTTAGTCCTACACACCAACAGCAAGGTTATTTTTTATTTCAGTGGTTGAGATGTCATCTGTTCTGGTGAGATACAATACTTCACACTGGCTATTTAGGTGATCAAATTCACCAGCCCAATCATCCCCAATGGCAAATACGTCTACGTTATAACGTTCAATATCTGACGATTTTTGCTGCCAATTTTGCTCAGGGATGACCTTAGTGACATATTTGCAGGCGGCGATGATCTCGCTTCGTTGCTCATAGCTAAAGAATGCTGCTTTACCTTTGAGGGCATTAAACTCGTCCGTTGAAACACCAACAATGAGTTGGTCACACATATTGCTTAAACGCTCAAGTAATCTAACGTGGCCAAAATGAAATAGATCAAATGTTCCGTAAGTGATGATGGTTTTCATAATAGTATTCCTTTAATAAAGTGCTCGGCTTGGTGTTGTTACTCAATAAATTCTTTTACTTGTTAGCTTTTAAACTCGATGGCGGCATTGGTTTTATCAAATTGCTTTTGCAGCATGCTCATCAGGTATAAGGGTTTTTGAGATTGCTCAAATTCCATTTCCACCATTTGGATTTCTTCGATTGGGGTATTCTCATCAAAATTTAGCTGTACGGGGCCATAAACACCATAAGTTGAATTTCCGTCCTGTTTATTTTGATATTTAGTTGAGGCGCCGAATAAATTAAGGTCACCTTTAATCACTAACCAAACCTGTGGTAGTAATGCAAAGCTTGGACTTTTTATATTAAATTTATGTGCTTTAACGGGCTGCTGTTCGTTATTAATCACCGACTCAGTTACGATAGGTTTTCTTGGTTTTAACATTAACGAACCTAGAAAAAGAGCTAGCAATAGCGGAGATAACAATACATATAGTGTTAACAAAACAGCGCGCTGAAAAATGCCGTTATAGTTAGTCGTCTCTTGAGTCGATTTTGCAATTAAGCTTTGGTCTTCGACTTTGGTCCAGCTGTTAGTTACTGGATCGATAATTAAATCCTGAGAAATGATTTTATTTTCGACGCATAGCTGTGGACCCACATAAGTGTTAGGTAAAATAATACTGTCTTGGATTTGACTGTCTTCAATGAAACAATATTCGCCAACAACAACTCCTTGGGATAACTTCGCTTTATTAGACACTTTTGTGTACTCCCCAATTGCGCCATATGCTTGAGTTTCTGATAAATCAGGTAGCTGACATTGGGCTTCTACCACTAAACTTTGGTGTGCGTTATTGGTATTGATAACTCGCCCTTTAACACAAAAATCTTGGCTATTGATGACATACTCAGATGCTTTTACATAAGCGGCTAAGCTGTCAATGTAAAAACACTCGCCATGAAGAACCTGAGCAACGCTGTTGTTATGGTCAACTTCTGTGGTTTCTAAAGGCCAATTTAATAATTGATTATGCTTCCAACCTGCAGGCAGCATCATCATGGCAGGGTTACGTTGATCCATTTTTGCATGGACAAATTTCGATGGCATTAAACGTGAAAACTCAATGAAACGTGCTAAGCAAGGGCTACGAAGCATATCGCCACGAACAACTAATGCTTGCGCAGTTTTATCGATGTTCATACGCGACAGAACGCTGTTAACTTGCTCTTCTGGCTTACTTAAAAAGTAGTTGATAGTTAAGCCCCACTGTTCGCCATTACCCATTTTTGACTCAATATTTTGGGCTTCATGACAAACAACCATTTTTACGTCAGTGATGCCTGCAGCAGCTAAATCCTCTAAGGTATATTCCACGAGTGCTTTATTAGCGACAGGCAATAAAGCAGGGCAATAGTGTTGATTTAAAGGGGCTAATTCATTTCCGTTTCGGTTTGCAAATACGATAGCTTGCATAACATCTCCTAGTAGGCGCCACGCGCCAAAAGTACTGCTGGAATCGTTTTCAGTAACAGAGCGATATCTTCTTTTAGTGATTGCTGGTAGATGTAATCTATGTCTAGTTCTACTTGCTTATCAAAAGGAATATCTGAACGTCCGCTTACTTGCCAAATGCAAGTAATACCAGGTTTAACTCCCAATCTGCGACGATCACTTAACTGATATTGGCTTACTTCACTAGGTAGTGCAGGTCTTGGGCCAACTAGTGACATATCACCGATTAATACGTTCCAAAGTTGTGGTAACTCATCGATAGAAGCTTTGCGGATCAGTTTTCCTACGTTAGTAATGCGCGGATCTTTTTTCATTTTGAATAACACACCACCTTGCATTTCATTGTTTTGTTTGATTTTTTCAAGTCTTGCTTCAGCATCGATATACATTGAGCGAAACTTCCACATGGTAAAAGGTTGGTTATTACGGCCGCTGCGAGTTTGAGAAAAAAAGATGGCTCCTTTTGATTCAATACGAATACTCAAGGCTGTAAAGACGAATAGTGGTGCCAGTAGCATTAGCAAAATGCTAGCGGCGACAATATCAAATGTGCGTTTTGCAAATTGACCACATTTGATGCCAAAGAAGTACCAACGACGTTTATTCTGTGTACTTTGCCCTAAGCTTGATAGCGAAGGCTGTGGTTGTTTTACTGAGGCCGAGTTGTTTGTTTTAGCGGCGCTAGTATTTGTAGGGGACACAGACATATTACTTGAACGTTTTTGCTTTAATATACGAGCAAGAAATAACGGATTACCCACAACATAACGTTTCCACATTCTTTTAGGCTCTTGGGCGAGTCTCCAGACCCATTCCATGCCGACTTGTCTCACCGCGACAGGTGCTCTTGATACGTTATTGGCAAAGAAATCAAACAATCCACCGACACCAACAGCGACGCCAACATTTAGCTCAGCTTTATGCGCACTAATCCATTGCTCTTGTTTTGGCGCGCCCATACCAACCAGCAGTATCTGTGCGCCAGATTGGTTGATTTGTTCAATCACTTGCTGCTCACTCTCTTTGGGAGCATTGGCTTGGTTTAAAAAGCCGTGATGACAACCGACAATATTTAAAGTGGGAAATTGTTTTTTAAGATTTGCAGCAGCTTCTGCAGCGGTGCCTTCTTTACCGCCTAAAAAGTAAAGTGAAATGCCTTGTTCAGCTGCTTGCTCACACAATAGCGGTAACATATCAGTCCCGTTTACATTATCTTTAAGGCCAATTTTATGTAACTGACATGCGATACGTATTCCGCTACCATCAGCAAAAACTTGGTCACACTGATTGACGGTATTGCGATAATTGCTATTGGTTGCAGCAAGGTTAAGGCAATCAGCATTCACAAAAGCAAACTGTTTGGTTGTCGCTGACTGAGATGAACGGATTAGCAAATCAACACTTTCGCTCATGGTGTTGTTATCAATATTTACCCCTAACAAGTTAAATTGATTTGGGTAGTTCAGTTGAGTAGAGACAACGACGAGCTTACTGAATAGGCATTTAATAATGTTGACTATGTAAGTTATCAAACGTGTTGGATTATCTGAAGTGCCCTTTATATGTTGAATCCCCATGCGGCGCTGCATCTGTTCAACAGATAATATTCCAGGACGGCTATTATCTTGAGTCGCATCAAACACGGCATATTCAAATGCACTGCCCAATAAACCAATATCACCTTTCAGTACGCTATAAAACAGAGGTAATGACTTAAAGCGTCCTTGAGAGAAAAGACGAATAGCTATTTGTTTTTCATCTGCGTGTATATACAGGGTTTCGAACACAGCGTGCTTTGAGCAAGCTAAAGTGATCACTTTAAAGATGAAAATTGGGCTGGTAATTATCATCACGTAAAACGCGATTATCCAATCCAACATCATGATAGAAAGTGGAGTGTTATCGTGAGTATTTTCAAAGTGGGTTGTTTTCATGTATTGCCTCACAAGGACGATTTAAATAAGTCTGATACCTTGTATAAGCACGAACTGTTCCAGTTTTATAAGGTGTTGTTTTATAGTACTTTGATGGTATTTGGTAAGGTTTTACTGTTGGGGTTATCTGCAGATAAAAAGCTGACTTTGCAGACTGCGAACGACACTGCAAAGTCAGAATAGGGAAGTTGTTCTCATTTAATGCTGGTTGAATCCTTGTTAGTAAGGCGCAAGCCTCAGTTAATCTAAGTGGCGTATCATCGTTAGTTAAAGCTTGTTATCTTGCATAAACTCACTGGTGACACCATCACGTGCAATACGCATTTTTTGCATAAGCCCAATACATTTTTGGCCAACACCTTCGATGACGATGTAACCCCAAGATGGCATTATCCATTGAGCATAAGCTGCAATTAGAGTGGTCAATGTACGACCTGTCTCAGCCTGTAAAATACTTGGAGAAGTAGAAATGGCTTTATTAACTAACTCAACCGCTGCTTTACCATCCCCTAAGCGAATCGCTTGTCTTGAAAGGTAACGTAATTGATAAGCGCGAGCGGCTTTTTCATGACGGCCAAGCAAAATAGGCGCAAAATCACGGGCTTTTTCAATCATCTTTTCCCATGAAGCATACTGCTTCATCAAGTTTGCAGATAGACCACCGTGATTTAAGCGGTAATAGGTAAGAGGCTCAGGTAAACCTTCGATTTTCCAAGATGTGGTTGCTGCAATACGTAACCAACATTCAATGTCTTCCGATTGACGGAAAGTTTCATCGAAATAACAGCTATAGCGTTCAGCAGTGCTCATTGATTGGTAACGGATGTCGTTTAATGTAGTACGGCGAATAACTGGAGCACTACCATTGCCAACAGGGTTACGACAAAGTAAGTGAGCTGCATCGATATCATTCAGTTTAGGCATTTGATAAAAATCAATAAATTTACCGTCGTAATCGATAAAACTTGAACGAGAAAAGCTTAAGCCAATTTGGCTGTCGCTATCTAAGTGTTCTACATGGCGAGCAAGTTTTTCTGAGTGCCATAAATCGTCTGAATCGATAAAAGCAACAAACTCCCCTAATGCATGACGAATACCGGTATTACGTGCAGCGGCTAAGCCTTTATTTTTAACATGACGAATAATATGAACGCGTGGGTCGCCAATAAACTGCTTACAAATTTGAATACTGCGATCATCACCACGATCATCAATAATGAGTAATTCAAAGTTATCAAATGTCTGGTTTAGTACAGACTCGATTGCCGATTTAACAAACTTTTCAACGTTATATACAGGCATTACTACAGAGATTCTTGGAGTCATAATGTTTTCCTTAACTGTGTTTAACAGTTGATTGACTGAATGAGATGCGGCTGCTGTACCAGCAAAGCCAAGGCATAGTGATTAAATAAGTGACCATCACGCTCATTGCGACTGTGGCTAAGTCGAACTGGCTTGCAATACTGATAACCAGGGTTAGCAATGCGGTGATGGCGATATTTAAATTGAAATTCAAACGACTGTGGCCATTGGCGAGTAGTGACTGGCTTGCAGCCTCCGCCATTGGTCGAACTAAGCCGCTTAAACATAAGAAAACGAAAACCGATAATGCATCAGTGCTTAACCATTGCTCACCGTATACAAAAGGAACGTACAGTGGCGCTAAGCTGGTTTGTAAGATGATGATTGGGGCAGCGATAGCGGTAATCGCAATAACGCTGTTACGGTACTTTTGTTGTGCTGACTGAATTGTTGATTGGCTATTTTCTTCATCTTTGTTACTGCAAAGATGTGAATAAAAAGCGGTGCCGAAGCTTTGCACTAACCCTAAGCTGACTCCTAAACTCACGTTGTAAGCAAAAAAGTAAACACCTAATGCTTCAACGCCCATGAAGTAACCGATAACGAGGTAATCAATACTCTGTCTCAAGGTGTTGATTAAGTCGCTTAAGCTCACTGGTATGCTGAAGCTAAGTAACGCTTTAATACGTGCTAACGAAACCGCTTGGGTAAAACGTGGTAAAGGCGTTGATTGCTTATGGATGACAATCCACACAAATACCATAACAACTTTAGGAATAATGATTGCCCAAATTCCAAAGCCGCTTAGGGCTAAGATGGCGGTTAACACGCCGTCGCCGACAGTCTGCCAAAGGTTTGCACTGGCCACTTTACGCATATTGTTATTACGTAAATTAACCGTGGCGTACATCATGCCAAATGGGAGTAATAAGTAGCTGCTCGCGACAAAGAGGATTGGCAATATTAATTGGGTATCTTGGTAGTAATAAGCTAGCGGGAAACTGATTAAGCTCATTAACACGAAAGCGCTGATGCAAGAGGCAAAGTTAATTGCATTGGCACTGGCTAAATTGTCGGTAAACTCAGCATCATTCATACGGATTAGTGCAGCTGAGGTCACGCGTCTTGTTGGAGTACAAATTAATTCAAATAAGGTTAAGACGATTGCTATTTGACCAAATATTTCTGGGGTTAATAAACGTGCGGTAATAACACTGGCGCCTAATCTCACCACGCGACCACTGAACTGCGCGCTCGCTAACCACAAAAGGTTTTTACCTAATGAGCGAATGCCATGACTTAGCATTTCATTAAGCGCTAGCTTTTGGTTCAGCGATGGCTTCTGTTCAACTTGAAGCTTGGTGATGTTTTGCATAACCGCTACCCTTATAAATGAATTGCAATTTGCTGATTGAAACTGAAAGCAAGTTGCGTCGATACATAGGTATTACAGTTATCGTGCCAAGTTTTAAGTTTTTGTTTTAATTGTTTATTTTGTATTTTTGATAATTATTCTAAATAGGGTTTAGCAATTTGGGATAGCTGTTTTGCAGAATGCGAGCCTATTAGAAACAAGAGTTAGTGGTATTTTTTGAGGTTTAGTAAGCTAATAGTGCAGATGTTGTTTACAGTAAGTTTGTTCCCCCAAATTGCTTCGCAAGAGCTTTAGTCACAAAAACGAGTGAAAAATTAGATTAATATTGAAACAAGAAAGGTTTGTTAAGTTTCACTAATGATAAAAAATGGATTAACGAAGTGATAAACCAATTGATTACTGAGGTCATATGAAAAGTTCTAACATAACGGTTTTGGCCATCTTGATACTTGGCTTACTAGTATTAGCTGGATGCAGTGAGCAATCCGAAAATGCTAGTAAAGAAGACGCAGCGGAAGTGAGCGCTGTAAAGGAAGTAGATAATATCAAGCCCGTAAATAGTAAAAAGATTCAGTGTGACATGACCTATTTTTCTGAAATTGAGAGTCTAATTTCCTCAGGCGATGGCCAAGGGCACGGGCCAGATTTAGGTTCAGAAGAATGGAAGTCAGTTATCGAGTTTAAGCTAGGTGTTCGCGGGAAAGCTGAAGTACCGGCAAGAGATACGCCAGTGTGGTGTGAATATATAAAGTCTAAAATAGAGACGAGCTATTAATCGCTGTGTTATCTGATTATCAAAAATAATGAGATTCTCTTTCAATCTTTAAGCTGTTTACCCGACATAGTTAACAGGCTAATTTAAAATAATACTGTTTAATCAGATTTCAGCTTTTACGCCTAGAATTTAGAATTTAAAACCTAGAACTTAGAACTTAGAACTTAGAACTTAAAACTTAGAATAAGGGCTGGAAATGTAAACTAAGCTCAGCGACATTCTGGGTTTAGCAGATGGTTTAGGAGATGATCTAGTGTTACTTGATACCCCAATTTGTGACTTTGGCTGGAAAGCGCCCGAATTTACTTTGAAAGACCCATTTGGCGAGTCATTTACCATGAGCCAACACCTTGGCAATAAGGGGCTATTGGTGATGTTTATTTGTAATCACTGCCCTTATGTAAAACGCATCGGGAACCGACTTGCAGAGGACACTAAGCTGTTAATGTCGCAGGGCATCAATGTGTTAGCCGTGATGTCTAATGATTATCAAGCTGTTCCTGCTGATTCGCCTGAAAATATGAAAGCCTTTATCAAACAGTATGGCTTTGAATTCCCTTATTTAGTGGATGAACAGCAAAGTATCGGAAAACGTTATGATGCTGTTTGTACCCCTGACTTTTTCGGATTTAACAAAGACGGGGAATTACAATATCGAGGCAGATTAGATGATGCCAAAATGGCTGATGACAGTAGTCGCATCCCGGAGTTAGTTAATGCCATGAAAATGATAGCTGAAACCGGCAAAGGGCCACAGCAACAGTCTGCCAGTATGGGTTGTTCAATCAAATGGCGGTGATGGATGCCGATATCACTAAAAGCACCCAAAAGACTTATTTGTTCCAAACACTCATATTTAAATCTAAACATTAGCTATTAACATACAAACCAAACACCAAGTGACATATGGAGTAGAGCATGACCCATCCAATTATTTCAGATTTAAATGGTCGTTACACAACTAAACGTTACGATCCAACCAAACGAGTTTCAGCAGAGGATCTCGAAGTTCTATATGAAGCGATGAGATTATCGGCATCATCAATAAACTCACAACCTTGGAAATTTATTGTGATTGAAAGTGATGAAGCGAAACAGAGAATGCATGACACTTTTGCTAATAAGTTTCAGTTTAATCAGCCGCATATTAAGGCTTGTTCTCAGGTGATTTTATTTGCACATAACCCGAATTATACCCGTGAAGATTACGCCAAAGTCGTCGATAAAGGGATTGAAGACAAACGCACTAAAGTTGAAGACAGAGAAGCTGCATTCGGAGCTTTCGCTTTTGTTGATTTAAATACTGACGAAAAAGGCAATAATGCTGCTTGGACAAAGTCACAAACTTACCTAGCACTGGGTAATACATTGCATGTTTTAGCGCGTCTTGGTATTGATTCAACCACAATGGAAGGTGTTGATGGTGATTTAATTGGTGACATTTTTGCTGAAGAGTTAGGCGGATTTAAATGTGAAGTGGCTTTAGCGATTGGTTATCACCATAGCTCAGAAGATTATAATGCAAACTTACCTAAATCTCGCTTAGCAAAAGAGCAAGTGCTGACCATTGTTTAAAACAGTATTTAAATGAAAGCTATCTCGAAGATAGCTTTTTTAGTTTTAGTTTTAGTTTCAGTTTCAGTTTTAACTTTCGTCCCTAACATTATTTTTCATCTGATTAGACTTCATCAAGCGCTTTAGCTTTATTAAATACAGCTTCAGGTTCTTCAGCTTTCAATGCCATTCCTAGCACAATCAAACCTGGCCAAAACAAGTAAGCCAAAATCTCTAAGTTCTCACCAAAGGTATATAAGCCCAGCATCATTAAAATCGCCATGCCTACTTTAGCTAAAGGATTGCTGAATAGTCTAATTAGTAAAAAAATGAAGGTAACTAACATTGGAATAGCCAACGCTATTGCACCGACAACGCCTTTTACAAATAACAATCCATACCAAGTGTGATGGGAACCAATGGGCATATATTCCACCATGTGTGGACCGCGTTCAACAATACCATGACCAAATACCACGGCTTCATTGAGCCATCTTTCAACGGCTATATCAGCTAACGCTTGCCTAACCCGAGTCGAATCTGCACGGGCCGCTTTTACAGCTGAAATACTTTGCTCAATCTTGGTAATTGTCGACTCGCCAATAATGCCAACAAATAACATGACTGGACTCAATAATAGGTACAGCCAAGGGGAACGCACAAAACGTAGTGTAGAAAAGAAACCAATTAGAGCTAAATAGCACACAATAGCAAGCCGAGACTGAGACATTAAAATCATTAACAAGCTGCCTGCAAATCCCCATCTTTTCCATGCTTGGTTTTTCTCTTGTAGGGCAAAGATGAAGTATAAGTTACCCAGCATCCCTAGAGCCGGAGCCCAAGGGGTGAATAATCGCCAACGGGGGACACCGCTTCCAGGATCAATTTCATAAAGGCTGACACTAAAAAACTCAGGGCCCGGCCCACCAATAATGCTTAATGGCGAAACGTACAATGTACTGGGTAAGCCTACTATCCAAGCAAATACGAAAAATGGAAACAGTAAGACGGTATGTTTACATACTCTGCAGCAAGCGCGATAGATGATTTCAGGCCTAATGGGTAAGCAGCCAATGATGGGGAAAATGGCTAATAAAGCCCAACCTTTTGCCCAGCCAATTGAGGACTTAATTAATTTACCTGTGCCCAAGCCATATTGAAGGTGGCCAACGACAAGAGCAATTAACATCACCCACATACCTAGAGCCCAAACGTAGTGGCTGATACTTATACGTGCAGCAGGTTGTCGAGCCAGCTTTTTATATAACAGGCGTAAAAATAGAATCCAAGCAATCACTGGTGCAATGACATATAACGCACCTAACAACCAAAATAAGTAACTAAAACTTATGCAGTTGTAGATGATTTTTTCGTCAACATTTTCCGCAGTAATGGTTTGCGAATCCATAAAATGCTTAATCCTACTAGTGACATGAATGAGGCGCACAACCCACCGAACGCAATGAGAATAATGGCAAGCTTATCGGAAGTCGAAGGTAAGCTTGGTGCTGACAGAAGCTGTAACATAGGGTAAGCAGTGTATATATCTGATTTACCCACATCCATTTTTGCCATCGCAGAAGTTAATACTGCTGATGCCAGTTGGTGCTCTCGTTGTAAGTCGGCTAGCTTAGCTGCATCGTCATTACTGTGCTGAAGGCGTTGCTCCCACGTATTGATTTGAGACGTTAAAGAATCAACTTCAGATTGGGTTGCCTTACGGTTTGAAGCAAGGGTAATAAATTCTTGCATCATTTCCGCGCGACCATCTAAATCATTGACGGTTAGCATGTTAAGTAACTCATCATCTTGAAAACCTATGATGATTTTAAAGCGTTGTTTCATGCTTTTTAAAATACTGTCTAATTCGGCCTGTAATGAGACCAGTACAGGATGCCTAGTGCCTAAACGGCCCGCATTTTCAATATATTGAGTATTGGCAGTATTATGTTTTTCTACTAGTTGTTGAAATAATTTATCGTTATTCAGTTTAAGTAGAATCGCAGCTTGGCCATCTGTTATACCTAGATGCTTTTCATATAAAAAGTAACTGGCATTCAGCCCTTGAAGTTCGGCGAGTATAGTGACTTTACTGTGCCTTAGTCGTTCAATGGTAATGGCTAACTCTTTAAACTGATCAAGGGTGACTAGACCGCGTTCAGATTGGAAATCAAGTAATTGCTTTTGAGTTTCTTTGACCCGTGTCGAGTAACTTTTAAGGCCTCTTCTGATCCCTATTTCACGCAGGCCGATTTCATCTGCACGTAAGTCAGTCAATATATTTTGCAGTGAACGATACATAGCCCAACCTCGCTCTTGTGCAGCCTCTGGACTTGCGGCTTTTACACTGTATTCCATCAAACCAGTTTGGCTAGGCAGTTTAAGCTTAGGCTTATTAATTGCTGAAGTTGGCACATCAAGATAATGAGCAGCACTTTGCATCAGTAATGTGCTCATTGAAATCGCTTTATAGTTTTCTCGTGGATCAATAGCTGAGCTCATATAAGGCGAAATACTCGAGGTGCTAGCTTGACCTAAACTGTCAAGACTCAGTGATGACCCCGCCGCCGCACCAGGCAAAATTAATACCCATTTACTGACATACTGAGTGGGAGCAAGATAAATAAATAATGCCGCGAAAGCCCAGATAATAAACAAGGCACCAAAAGCGGTTTTAAGGTAAAGGCGTTTACGTAACTTAGGGGTTAGTTTACTGCCCTCTAGGGTTGCACGTTTTATCCAATATAAGTAAGCCAATTCAGAAAAGCTTGTTTGCTCAACATATTCTTCATCTATAGAAGTAGATTGTTCCTGGCTACTTGTTTTATCTTTATTCTGATTTTGAGAGTGACTTTCAGTCATTGCTCTTTCAATTGCTTCTTGCTCAAGCTGTTCTTGCACAGAGGCGGCTTTATTAACAGAGTTTGATTGGGAGGTCACTTGATTAGTGCTTTCGCCGCTTTGTTGGCTATCCGTGCTCTGTTGAGTCTTATCTTCATCATGAATTCGGCTCATTGCTTGCTCCTTACAACCATCCAATAAGGGTGGTTGGTACTACTAGCTCAGTCACTGTTCTGGCAATTTCACGCATATTGGTTACACGAGAGTCATAACAAGCTAATCCATCACCAGGTAATAACACTGGGTTTGATTGGTCGTTCCATGCACTTTGTATTAAGCCATCAATTGAACGTTCAACGATGTCAATTTGATTTGAAAGTGGGTTTTTAGTCACTAAAATCACGTAACGACTGGCATTGGTTGTTTGGGCGCCACCAACACAGTTTGCAGCAATAGCACCATTTAATAGTCGAGTGCCATAAGGGAAGCGAGTGGCTTCACGGTCAACCGCAGATTGACTGTTCGAGCTTGCTGGTTGTGTTAAGTTTGACATAAAAACCCTAATCCCTGGTGCTGTCAGTTGTGATGGTCTAGCTAATTGATCATTAAAAGAATGTGTTGATGGAACATGGATATGATCACCCGCCATTAAGGTCATACTGGGTACTTTCTCACCCGTTAGCATACCACGTAAATCCATATTGAAAACCTGTCCATCACGGATCACTTTTATGGCTGAAATGTCGGCATCTGGGCGCACGCCACCAGAAGATTTTACAGCCGATCCCACACTACGTTTAATCGCTTGGTCACCTGCAAAGTTACTACCATCATCTTTTAATTCTATTGGTAGTTTTTTGTTTATCATGTGCTGTCCAGGCTCGAACACTGCACCTGAGGTGGTGATTTCAATCGGTGCCCAGCTAATAGGCAAAATACTGATGCGAACCGCATGGGATAACATTAAGTTTTCATCAATTAATAAGTCATTAATTAATTGGTTTAATTGCGCAAGCGTTAAGCCCTTTGCTGCAATAGCAGGCAAGTAAGGTAGATAAATATTACCATCGGCATCCACCTCAACATCTTTACTAAATTCTTCGCCATTCAATATCTTAATCGAGATTTTATCTCCGACTGACAATGATAGTGCTTGTTCAGTATCGACAATCATGGCTTTATTGCCAAATATAGGCGCGGTAGGGAATGTGGTGTGATTTGACGTTACCGCACTGACTTTTCGGTTATAGGGTGTTTGCTGACCGAAGTAGTGACAGCTGGTTAACTGTTTTTCTAAATCACAGACATCCTGTTGTGCAGGTTGCGAAGGGGTCACGCAAGCGGTTAAGCCTGCGATCATTGCGATTGAAACTAGAGTATTAATCGTTTTCATTGCGTTATTCCCTATTAGTGATTTAGATAAATCTAACTGTTGAATCTATTTATGGTTTGGCTAACTTGCTAAATCTGCGATGACACGTTTATCAAAGTCTGACTCTTCAACAATGCTGCTATGACGCAGAAAATCTAATGCCAGCGCTTCAGTTTCAAAAATTTCAAAAATGTGGTGCAAGCGTGTCAATTCAATTAACGATCTCACTGCTGGTGATGGCGATAACAACACGATATTGCCTTGATAATTCAGTGCTTGATTACGTGCTGAGATGAGTACTGACAGACCGCTTGAATCAATATATTCAAGATGCTGCATATCAATCACTAAACGGGTATGTCCTCTATCGATATAATCAACAAGGGCCGCTCTGTAAGTTGGTGTGTGCGCCATAAACATTCTGATTGGAAGCGTGACGACACTTGCATGTTGTGCGACTTTTAATTCAAATTTCATAACCTGCTCCTAGATAATTCTCTGCTTACGCTTTATTGATAATCTATAGGTAGCAGTTAGCGTGCCAACTTTTAAGTTGTTATAATTCAGTTGTTTAGATTGTTTTGTTTATGTTGAATGGAAATAGGTTTGCTGTTTGCGAAGCCAATTATTGCTGTTTGCAAAAGAAGAAAGTGAGCCAATAGACAATTTCGCATTTTGCGAAATGCAAATAATGCTGTGAAATAAGATGTTGGCTTGCTATAAGTTAAAGGAATTAAAGGAATTAAAGGAGAATTACGTTGTAAGCTAAATGACTTTGAAGGTAGTTGAGTTTTAAACTTGCTGATTACAAGCTCATTGGCTTATATACCCAAACAACTTGAAGATACGTGTTTCAGAGCTTCACCGTGTTTTCAATACTAGGCGCGTTAATGCGGTAATGTAGGTACCTTATAAATTAGCGCAACAACGT